>CAWJMD010000009.1:0-18138 GCA_963843835.1 uncultured Actinomycetota bacterium | reverse complement strand
GCCTGACCAGGGGCTCGTCTAGCGCTGACGGTCGAGCGGGTAGGCCGGCCGTTCCCGTAGGTCGGCGCGGGCCCGCCGCTCGACGGCCGCGCTCGCGACGCGGACGATCGGAGAGAGCGCCAGCACCACCGCGAGGGCGATGACGACGGACACCAGCGCCGACCGGACGTGCCACACGAGAAGGAGGGGGAACCAGATGGCCAGGACCGCCACGACGTAGGTCGCGGACAGTGCCCACTGTCGGCGGGCGCTCCGGGCTGAGAGCCAGTCGGCGCAGGCGTCGGTGTGCGCCGCGGCCGTCTCCGTCAGGCGCACGGCATCGGCGCGGTCGACGTGGTCTGCAGGTCCGACGCCGATCGCCGCGGTGCGCTCGGCGACATGGTGCGCGTGGGCCTCCACGAGCTCCGCCGGCGCACCCAGCTCCGTGACCCGTATCGACCGGTGCGGAGCCTCGGCGAGCGTGAAACCTCCCAGTGGGTCGATCGGACGCCGCGGGACGGGTGCTCCGGTGGGTGCGATGCCGAGGGTCTCCACGAGCGACCCGTCGAGGAGCGTGGTCCGCAGCTGCAGGAGCGGCGCCTCGCCGTAGGTGTCCACGATCGCGAACGACGTCCCGTCGTCCGCCGCCATCAGGGTGGCGGCCGGACGCGCCCGCCAGGTGGCCAACCGGCGCCGTTCGGCGGCGTCGTAGAGGTAGTCGTTGCGGCTCGCGCTCCTGCGCACGGCGACGCGGCCCAGCACGCGGAAGCCGAGCGCCTCCATCCCAGCCACCAGCGTCGGGAGCAGGGGATCGCGGTGCTCGGTCTCCGTCACGTCGACGACCGTGGTCGTCGTCCTCAACGCGACCCCTCGTCCGCCGCGATGACGTCTGGGGTCAGCAGTGCGCCGCCGAACCCTCGGCGCGCCCGCGCGAGCACCTCGTCGTCTGGGGTGAGTGCAGCAAGCCAGGGCTCGGGGTCCTTGGCGACCACTAGGTGGCGGGCGTGGCCGAGGTCCTCGACCACGAAGTCGTCCAAGGTCCGCACGCGAGCCAGGTGGGCGGACGTGAGGACCTGCGCTACGAAGGCGTCTACGACATGGTCGTGCAGCAGGCCTCGCGCGCCGAGACCGGCCGCCCGGTCCTCGACGTCGGTCACCGGACGCCCGAGGGCATCCTTTGCATCGCGCTCGTGGGGCATGCCGGTGGTGGCCCGGCGTACCCAGGCCAACTCCACGAACGGCGCCAGGACGCGGAGGCCGGCCAGCAGGTCAGGCAGGCATTCTTCAGCTGACCGATGCTCGTCGATGACCTGCAAGAAGCCCTTGGCCCTGAACCCGAAATCGACCAGGCGAGCCCGTCGCGGGTCCTTGGCGAGCTGCCACAGCGCGTACTGCTCGTCCAGTGCGGCGCTGGCCCGCAGTTCGTGCGCGGCATCGGCCGGTGCAGCGATGAAGTAGTCCGTGCCGCGCCATACGAGGGTCATGCCCGGGAGGTGCTGCGTCCATGCGGCGAGCGCGTCAGCAGCGGCGTCCACCGTCCGTCGCGGAGTCGACCGGAACCGGCCGTCCACGTCGGCGACGAAGGTCACGAACGCGGTCACCGACGGTGGGAGCGTCACCAACGAGTCGAGGTCGGGAACGCCTCCTTCGACACCCGGGCGCTGGTCTCCAGGTCCGTCAGGGGCGGTCATGCCGCCGCACTCTAGTGGGGCGATCTCGCCGAGATCTGCGCGGACTAGATGTACCCGGCCAGGACGTTGGTAGCGGCGAGCCTGGTTGAACGAGCGAG
This sequence comes from uncultured Actinomycetota bacterium, assembly GCA_963843835.1. Classification (GTDB taxonomy): domain Bacteria; phylum Actinomycetota; class Actinomycetes; order Actinomycetales; family CAWJMD01; genus CAWJMD01. The sequence goes on along the minus strand of CAWJMD010000009.1, from coordinate 16,370 downwards.
AACCTCCGAATGGGATGTGGCTTGTCTAAGGCCCACTCCAACCCGGAGGTTCTCGTGTCTCACCGTAATGCCCGCCTGACCGTCCACGGCCGCCTGCTGATCGTCCAACGCCACCAGGACGGGTGGAAGCAAGCCCACATCGCGGCAGCGATGGGGGTCTCACGCAAGTGCGTGAAGTACTGGCTCGACCGCTACGAAGCCGAGGGTGAGGCGGGTCTGGAAACCCGGTCGTCGCGTCCGCACTCGATGCCGACCAAGACCGCACCCGAGGTTGAGCAGAAGGTCCTCGCAGCACGCGCTGAGCACCGTGACGGCCCCGACATCTTGGCTCCCAAGGTCGGGGTGCCGGCCCGGACGATCTCGCGGATCCTGCGCCGCCACCATGTTCCGTACCTACGCGAGTGCGACCCCATGACCGGCGAGGTGATCCGGTCTTCGAAGGCCACCGCAGTCCGCTACGAACGCGACCGGCCCGGCGAACTGGTCCACATGGACGTCAAGAAGCTCGGCAAGATCCCTGACGGCGGCGGCTGGCGAGCCCGGGGCGAGACCCGCACCAACCACCAGGCGCGCATCAACAAGAAGCCGATCGGCTACGACTACGTCCACTCACTCGTCGACGACCACACCCGACTGGCGTACTCCGAGATCCTGCCCGACGAAAAGGGCTCCACCTGCGCGGCGTTCCTCGAACGTGCCGCTGCGTACTTCGCCAGCAAGGGCATCACCAGCATCGAACGCGTCATGACTGACAACGCCTTCGCCTACCGGCACTCAGGTGACATCAAACGCGTCTGCGCCGAGCTGGGCGCGAAGCAGAAGTTCATCCGACCCCACTGCCCGTGGCAGAACGGCAAGGTCGAACGCCTCAACCGCACCTTGGCCACCGAGTGGGCCTACCGGCAGGCCTTCACCAGCAACGACGAACGAACCGCCGCCCTTGCCCCATGGCTCGAGCACTACAACACTGAACGCCGCCACAGCGCACTCGACGGCAAGCCCCCGACCAGCCGACTGCCACCAACCTGATGGCCGGGTACAACTAGACCGACGAACCTGGCCCCTATCCGGTGGGTCCGCGTCCCGCTAGACATGCGTCATGTTCACGGGGATCCCGGGCCGGTTCAGGTCAAGTCCGGCGACGTGGTGTACGACGGGTGATCCCTCGTCGTGGGTGAGTCAGGCCGTGATGGCCTGAAGAGCTGGTTCGTTCACCTCCTCGTCGGTGGTGGTGTCGACGGCCTGCGATCGGGCGAGGACGTCGAGTCCGAGGTAGCGGCGCCCTTCGGCCCATTCGTCGTGCTGCTCGGCCAGGACGGCGCCCACGAGCCGGATAACCGAAGCGCGGTCGGGGAAGATGCCGACGACGTCGGTGCGTCGGCGGATCTCGCGGTTGAGGCGCTCGTTGGGGTTGTTCGACCAGATCTGACGCCAGATCTCCTTCGGGAACGCGGTGAAGGCGAGGATGTCGTCGCGGGCGCCGTCGAGGTGGTCAGCCACAGCGGGGAGCTTCTCGCTCAGCGCGTCGACGACGCGGTCGAACTGGGCGTGGACCGCATCGGAGTCGGGCTGGTCGTAGATCGAGTGCAACAGCGCCTTGACCCACCCCCAGCTGGACTTCGGGGTCGCGGACATCAGGTTCGCTGCGTAGTGGGTCCGGCATCGCTGCCACGCGGCACCGGCCATCGTGGCGGCGATCGCCGCTGTCAGTCCGCGGTGGGCGTCGCTGGTGACGAGCCTGACCCCGCACAGACCGCGGGCGGTGAGGTCGCGGAAGAACGCCAGCCAGCCGGCGCCGTCTTCGCTGGTGGTGACCTGGACGCCGAGGATCTCGCGGTGCCCGTCGGCGTTGACGCCGGTCGCGACGAGTGCGTGGACCGGCACGACCCGGCCACCCTCGCGGACCTTGAGCACGAGCGCGTCGGCAGCCACGAACGTGAACGGTCCGGCCTCACTCAGGGAGCGGGTGCGGAACTCCTCGACGTGGCCGTCGAGCTCCTTGGCCATCTCTGAGACCTGGGACTTCGACAGGCTGGTGATGCCGAGTGAGGCCACGAGCTTGTCCATCCGACGCGTCGAGACCCCCAGCAGGTAGCAGGTCGCTACCACGCTGGTCAGCGCCCGTTCGGCGCGCTTCCTACGCTCGAGGAGCCACTCGGGGAAGTACGACCCCTGCCGAAGCTTCGGGATCGCGACGTCCAGAGTGCCGGCACGGGTGTCGAAGTCGCGGTGCCGGTAGCCGTTACGACGGTTGACCCGCTCGGGGGTGCTCGTGCCGTACTCGGCGCCGCAGACCGCGTCGGCCTCAGCGGACAGCAGCGTGTTGATGAACGTGCCGAGGAGCTCGCGCAACAGATCAGGGCTCGCCTGGGCGAGCTGTTCCTCGAGCAGCCGGGCAGGGTCGATACTGGGGGTGACGGTCATCGTCGTGTCCTTCTTCGAGTCGGTTGTAGGAGATCACTCGAAGGATCACGCGGTGGCCGTCACTGCTTCTACAGCGACACGCTCACCGGGAGCCGTACACCACTCTGCTGGACGTCACTCCGGTTCATGGCTCTTGTCTGCATGTGTCTCGCACTCTCCATCGTTGGACAGGGTCTCCGTCAGCCGCCGGCGGGCGCGACTACGGTCTCGGCCTCGGTAACAGCTTCGGAGTGCACCGAGGGTCCCGGCGCGAGCTCGGTGGAGCCCCACCAGGGCTGCATCGCTGGCACACTCCTGCAGACGCGGCAGCGCATCACCGATCCCAACTGCTTCAAGCCGAGCCAGGCAGTGGGTAGCACTTTCGGTATCTACCTCGAGCGCGGCTGCAAGCAGGGCGCGAACAAGCAGATCGAGTCGATCGCCCAAGCGCGAATGATCGCTCAACTCGATGCACGGGAGATCTACAGCCCGTCGACCAATACCGATGCGAACCCGCAGATCACCCCGGACATCCAGTGGGAGGTGAGCCTTCCCACGCTGGCGGGCACGGGGGTGCAGTACCCGGACATCCTGATCTACGACCGCGAGAACCCCGGCCCTATCGACGTCATCGAGAACAAGGTCCGCGGTGGTGCCACGATCATCAACATTGGTAGACAGGCCCAGCGCTACGCGGACGCCCTCGAACGCCACAACAAGGAGGGCCGCGATGCCCGCTTGTGGACCGGCGACTACGTGGACACGTTCGGTGTCTTCAAGCCGTGCGGCAATGGCCGGCTGACCGCCTCGGTCACGATGTACGGGAGCCTCCGAGTCGCTGACGGTGTTGTACTCACGTCTCCGCTGGCGTCGGCTCCCATCCCGGTTCCGTGCGACTTCGACTTCGCGGCCGCCACTCTGGCCGCGCTGCTGGCGCTGGCGACGGAGAAGGTCGCTAGCGAGATCAAGAAGTTCCTGGACGACCACACGCCGGACTGGAACCCAGGCGGAGGCTTCAACCCGCCTCCGCCACTGCCGCCGTTGCCTCCGACGCCGCCGAACTACTGGCCGCCGGACGGTGTCGTGGCGGCGGGCGTCATTGCCACTGTGATCGCAGTCGGCGTGGTCGTGTGCTTGGCCGTGCCGGCGTGTTCCATACCCGCGGCCGCCTCAGCAGTGGGGGTCACCGCGGCTGCCCTGATCGCGGCGTTGTTCCTCAGCGCCGCTCCCGCGGCAGCGGCAGGAGTGTCGGGTGACCCGCACCTGCGAACCCTCGACGGGCTCTCGTACGACATCCAGAGTGCCGGCGAGTTCCACCTGCTGACCGTCCCCGAGTACGAGATAGATGTCCAGGCCCGCTTCGAGCCGTGGGGGTCAGGCACATCAGTGATGCGAGCCATCGCCGTCGAGCTCGGCGAGAACCGCGTCGAGATTCGAGGCGCGGACCTGTACGTCGACGGCGCCGCCCGCGCCCTGCCCGAGGACGGGTTGCTCGAGTTCGCGGACGGGGCGATCGTGGCCAAGCACAACGGGCAGTACGCGATCGTCCCTGGGGGTGGGCCTGACGGCCGGATGGTGGCGTTCGTCAACGGCACCAGCGCGTCGTTCTTCGTCCCGGACGGTGTCGGCGCCGAGGGGTTGCTCGGCGACCACGACGGCGACCCGATGAACGATCTTCAGCTCGAGGACGGCACCGTTCTCTCGGCGATCTCGCCCACCGCGAAGATCCATGGCCCGTTCGCCGACGCGTGGCGGATTACGGACGCCGAGTCGTCCTTCACCTACGCTTCCGGACAGGGCACCGCGACCTTCACCGACCGGACGTTCCCGACGAACGTCATCAGCATCGGTGACTTCACGGACGACGAGATCGAGGCTGCTTCGACCACCTGCCGCGTCAAGGGTGTGGCCGGCGGCCCGACGTTCGAGGACTGCGTGTACGACGTGCTCGTGACCGGTGACGAGGCCTACGCCACCGCAGCGGCCGCGATCACAGGCGAGGTCGTCGACCCGTTTGCCGCGTCGTTCGGCGCCGACGGTGTGCTGACTGAAGACTTCACGGCTCCAGTCGCGACGAACTTCGCGGCGACCCGATACCTCACGGACGCGGTGACCTCCCGGGTGGCCGGCCCCTTCTTCGACGCGGCCCCGTACCGCTTCTACGCGCTCGACGTGCCTCGTCACGAGGTCGCCACACTGAGCATGGACCTCGTTGCCTACGGGCCTGTCGATGGCGACCAGCAGGAGCAGGCGGTCGACATCTCGATCGACGATGCTGCTCCGGTCCACGCAGTGTTGGAGGGGAACGCGCCGGTGCTCAGTGGCCCCGCCACTCCCGGTGGATCCATCACTCGCCTCTCGTCTGGCGTGACAGCCGCTGATGGTCGTGCCTACAGCGTGTACCGCGTCGTGCTCCCGATCACCCACTACGGCACGGCGCTGCGCGTGGCCCTGGCGCCCCAGCACTTCAAGTCGCTGCTCAACACGTCCATGGGCGTCAACAAGGTGTCCATCGCTCTGGCGGCTCCGGGCGCAAGTGGTTTCGACACCAGCCTCCCGCTCGTGCTGTCGCCGGGTTCGCTGGGTGTTGGCTCCGGGAGGCTCGAGTCGGGGGGGGCCGAGGACGACTACGTCTTTGACGTCCTACCGGGTTCGGGGTACACCGATCGCCTCCAGGTGGTGCGATCATGCAGCGAGAAGTCGAGGATCTTCCTGCGCAACCTCGACACGGGCGCGCGGGTTCCGGTAGCGCAGGCGAGTTGCGACTCCGTCCTGTTCCGCAACGTGGACCCCGCACGCTACGCACTGGAGGTGATGGGTGACGGCACCGCCACCGACACGTCCCTGACCGCGTACAGGGTGCCGGCCCCACAGGACGCCGGCAGCTACGTGCTCGACGCGGGGACCCGAACGATCACCACGCCGTTGCGTGGCGAGGACGCGGTGCTGACGTTCCAGGGTTCGCGTGGTCAGCGGATCCAGATGCAGACCACGGATGCGTCGTACACCGAGGGTGGGATGCGGTGGCAGGTCGTGGCACCGGACGGGAGCAACTCGCTGCCGTGGCCGCAGTCGATGTCTGGTCATGGTGCGAACGAGTTCCAGGACGTGTGGGTGCTGCCCGCGGACGGGACGTACACGGTGACGGTCGATCCGCAGGGCACGGCCACGGGGTCGGTGAAGTTCCGCGCCTGGACGATGCCAGCTGACCTCGGGGGGCTGACACTCGACAACCCGGCCGTCACGGGGAGCCTTCAGCAAGGGCAGAAGGGCGTATGGACTCTCGCTGGCCAGGCTGGGCAGCGGATCGCCCTCGAGACCAGCGGCTCGACCTTCGGCTTCGTGGGCTGGAAGCTTGTTGATCCCACTTCCGTCGTGCTGAGCGCGGGCAGCGGCAACGGCTGGACCGACGCGGTCACGCTGCCGAGCACCGGCACGTACCGGCTGGTCGTCGAGCCCAGCAGCGCTCAGTCCGGCTCGATCGACGTCCGCGGCTGGACCATCGGCGCAGACGTCGACGCCGGCGTGGTGGCGCTCAACGGGACCCAGGTGTCTGCGACCGTCGACATCCCCGGTCGTGCCGCGGAAGCCCGATTCGTCGCGTCGGGTGGCCAGCGGGTGTCCTTGCGACTGAGCGGCAGCACCTACTCCGGAGTCGGCTGGAAGGTGCTTGACCCTTCCGGTGCTGTGGCGACGAGTGGTTCGGGGGACGCCTTTGTGGAGCCCTTCGTGGCCGTGGCCGGCACCTACCGAGTCGTCGTCGACCCCACTGCACGCGCGACAGGAACCCTAGTCCTTCAGGGATGGTCGGTGTCCGTCGATGTCGCCGCCGGGTCGCTGGCCTCCGGTACGGCCAAGACCGTTGCTGTCGCCACGCCAGGTCAGAACGGTCGCCTCACGCTCACAGGAACGGTGGGGCAGCGGATCGCACTTCAGTCCGCGTCTAGCACCTACACGGGCATGACCTGGGTCCTGCTGGATCCCACCGGCACGGTCGTCGCCACGGGCCGGGACAACGCCTTCCAAGACGTCCTGACGTTGGCGAAGGCTGGGACCTACACGGTCTTGGTCGACCCCACCGGTCCGTCGACCGGGAGCGTCTCGATGACGGCGTGGACCGTGCCGACGGACGTCAACGGCGGTGCCCTGACGCTAGGAACCGCCAAGACAGTGACCATCTCGAACGTCGCGCAGGACGCCTACGTGAGCATCTCGGGAACCGCGAATCAGAGGCTGGCCATGGAGACCACCGCCAGCACCTTCGCGAACGTGGACTGGAAACTGCTGACCCCGACGGGCACACAGGTCGCGGCCGGATCGGGCAACACGTTCCAGGACGTCGTGGTCCTGCCGGCTGCGGGGACCTACAAGTTCGTCATCAATCCACGCGGTACCGCGACCGGTCGGCTGTCCGTGAAGGCCTGGACCGTGCCGGCCGATGTCAATGCCGGCGCCGTCACCAAGGGAGGAGCGGCCGTCAAGCTGACGGTCTCCACCGCCGGCCAGAACGGCTACTTCACCTTTGCTGGAACCATCGGCCAGAAGGTAACTTTCGCGACGATTGCCGGCACCTTGACGAACGTGTCGTGGCGACTTCTGCGCCCCGACGGCAGCACGCTCCTTACCGGATCCGGGACCCCTACGAACACGGGTGTGCTGACCCTGCCGTCCACCGGGACTTTCAGGTTCGTTGTCGACCCGGCGGGCGCAGGGACTGGAACGATCAGTCTCAAGGCGACCTGAGCGTGAGCGAGTGAGTGAGAAGGGTGCGACCGTGAACGAGACACGTCTCCGCTTCTCCGGGTGGTGGTTCCCCCTCGGGAACCAAGTATTTGGCGCGTCGTTTCCTATCGACTTGGTCCCCGGTCAAGGTCGACGGCCTCGGGGGTGTGGAGGCGCACCATGAACCGCCCGGCGTGGGCGGGGACGGTGCTGCGGGTGGCCCGGGAGACGACGACCATCGCGAGGAACGACGCCGGCACCGACCAGGCGGCGGGCTGGCCGAGGAGGGCCGCGAGCCAGGTGTCCGACGGCGGCGCGGCGAGGGTCCACGCGACGGCGGTCCCCGAGCCGATGCCGCCGACCAGCAGGCCGGCCACGGCACCGGTGGGCGTGAGCCCGCGCCACCAGATGCCGAGCATCAGCAGCGGGGCGAAGGTGGAGGCGGTGACGGCGAAGGCGAGGCCGACGGTCCGCGCCACCGCGACGTCCTGCGCGGGCAGCGACACCGCCAGCGGGACGACGACGGCGAGCGCGGCGCCCACGCGGAAGGCCGCGACCCCGCCGAGGCGGAACGACCCCCACCGGCGGCCGGTCACGTCCTGGGACAGCACGCCCGCGACCGCGATCGTCAGGCCCGAGCTGGTCGAGAGGAACGCCGCGAACGCCCCCGCCGTCACCAGGCCGGTCAGCACCGCGCCGAGCGCGCCGCGCACCATCAGGTCCGGGAGCTCGAGCACGAGGACGTCGGAGCGCCCCGCCACCAGGTCGGGGGCGTAGACGCGGCCGAGGGCGGCGTACACCGGCGGCAGGACGTAGAAGATCCCGAGCAGCCCGAGGACCGCCAGCGTCGTGCGGCGCGCGGCCCGGCCGTCGGGGTTGGTGTAGAACCGCACGACCACGTGGGGCAGGCCCATCGTGCCGAGGAAGGTCGCCACGATGAGCGAGTACGTCGTGTACAGCCCGATGCCGCCCCCGGGTGAGGCCAGCGGGACCGACCACGACGTCGGTGCGGCGGCGGTCGGGTCGGCGGCCCCGTCGGCCGCCCACACCGCGAGCAGCACGAACAGCGGCACGAGCAGGGCGGTCAGCTTGAGCCAGAACTGGAAGGCCTGCACGAAGGTGATCGAGCGCATCCCGCCCGGGCTGACCGACGCGAGGACGACGAGGGCGACCACCAGCGACCCGACCCACGGCGGGGCGCCGATCGTGGCGCGCAGCGTGACGCCGGCGCCCTGGAACTGGGGGAGGAGGTAGAGCCAGCCGATGCCGACGACCAGCACGGAGCAGAGCGTGCGGACCGTCCGCGAGCCCAGCCGCGCCTCGGCGAAGTCGGGCAGCGTGTAGGCGCCCGAGCGGCGCAGGGGCGCGGCGACCAGCACGAGCAGCACGAGGTAGCCGGCGGTCCAGCCGATGGGGTACCAGAGCATCTCCGCACCGAAGGTGAGCAGCAGGCCCGCGACGCCCAGGAAGGAGGCGGCGGAGAGGTACTCCCCGCCGATGGCGCTGGCGTTGAGTCGCGGGCGGACCGTGCGCGAGGCCACGAAGAAGTCGCTGGTGGTCCGCGAGATCCGCAGCCCCCACGTGCCGATCGCCAGCGTCGCGAGCGAGACCAGCACGACGGCGACGACGCCGGGCAGGACGTCGGTGCTCACGCCTCGTCCTCGTCGGTCTGGACCGAGCCCACCAGCTCGGCGAAGTCGCGCTCGTTGGACTCCGAGCGCCGGACGTACCACCAGCCCAGCACCACCAGCCACGGGTAGGCCAGGACCCCCAGCAGCACCCAGGCCAGCGGCATCTGGCCGACCCGCGCCTCGTCGAGCGCGGGGACCAGGTGGAACAGCAGCGGCAGCGAGCCCAGCGTGAGGGCCAGCGCCAGGAGCACCTGCAGGGCCAGCACGAGCTGCTCACGCAGCAGCGAGCGCATGAACACCTCGCCCAGCTCGGTCTCCGCGTCGATCTCCGAGGCCCGCCCGCTGCGTACGACGTGGGCGCGACGCCGCGGCGGCCCCGTGACCCGCACCCGGGGCGGGGGCGGCTCGCTCACCGGTCCCGCCGGGTGAGCACCGCGCGGAGGTCGCGGGTGTGGCGCCGGCTCACCAGCAGCTCGACGCCGGCGACGACGACGCTGACCCGTCCGGCCTCGCTGCGCACCTCCTCGACGTGGGGGAGCGCGACCAGCACCGAGCGGTGGATCCGGACGAAGCCGGCGTCGGCCCACTGCTCGGCGAGCGAGGTCAGCGGGGTCCGCACGAGGTGCGAGCCCTCCGCGGTGTGCAGCCGGGCGTAGTCGCCCTGGGCCTCGACGTGGGTGATGTCGGAGCGGTTGACGAAGCGCGTCACGCCGCCGCGCTCGACGGGGATCTGCACGTCGCTCGACGGCGCGGGGCCTCCCGCCTCGACCACGCGGCGCACGGCCTCGGCGAGGCGCTCCTCGCGGACCGGCTTGAGGACGTAGTCGACCGCGCGCAGCTCGAAGGCGGCGACCGCGTGCTCCTCGTGGGCGGTGACGAAGACGATCGGCGGCGGGGTGCGGAAGCGCGAGAGGACCTGGGCGAGGTCGAGCCCGGTGAGCCCGGGCATCTGGATGTCGAGGAAGACCGCGTCGACCTCCTCGGCCTGGAGCACGCGCAGCGCCTCGGTCGCGGAGTCGGTGCCGCGCACCTTCCCGATGCGGGGGTCGCGCCCGAGCAGGAAGGTGAGCTCGTCGAGCGCCGGGCGCTCGTCGTCGATGACGAGGACCCTCAGCTGGGGAAACTGGGTCGTGCCTGCACTCATACCTGGACTCCGGGGGCGAACTTCGGCACCCGGACGACGACCCTGGTGCCGGCGCCGGGTGCGGTCTCGACGACCAGACCGTAGTCGTCGCCGTAGGCGTTGCGCAGCCTCGCATCGACGTTGCCCAGGCCGACCGAGTCCATCGACGCGTCACCCGCCAGCGCCCGTCGCACCCGCTCGGGGTCCTCGCCGGTGCCGTCGTCCTCGACCTCGATCACGCACTCCTGGCCGACGTCGCGGGCCGTGATGGAGAGCCGGCCGGTGCCGTCGTCCTTCTCGGCGCTGGCCTCCAGCCCGTGGCGCACGGCGTTCTCGACCAGCGGCTGGATGCACAGGAACGGCACCGCGACCGGCAGCACCTCGGGCGCCACCTGCAGGGTCACCTGGAGCCGCTCGCCGAAGCGCGCCTGCTCGAGGAGCAGGTAGCGCTCCACCGAGCGCAGCTCCTCCGCGAGCGTCGTGTAGTCGCCGTGGCGGCGGAATGAGTAGCGGGTGAAGTCGGCGAACTCCAGCAGCAGCTCGCGCGCCCGGTCGGGATCGGTACGCACGAAGCTGGCGATCGCACCGAGCGAGTTGTAGATGAAGTGCGGGCTGATCTGCGCCCGCAGCGCCCGCACCTCGGCCTCCATCAGCCGGGTGCGCGACGCGTCGAGCTCGGCGAGCTCGAGCTGTCCGCTGACCCACGAGGCGACCTCGTCGGCGGCGCGCACCAGGCCGCCGGTGGTGTGCGGCGCCCCGACGACCAGGGCACCGACGAGCGTGTCCTCGACGACCAGCGGGCTCACGATCGCCTGCCGCACCTGGCAGCCGCCGTCGTCGCAGACCAGCGTCCGCTCGTCGAGGATCATCGTCCGACCGGTCTCCGCCACCTGCTCGATCGTCGCGGCGAGCTGGCTGCGGTGGTGGCCACCGAGGCCGTCCCAGGCGAGCAGCCCGCTGGTGTCGCCGAGACCGGCCGCCGGGGTGCCGAGCAGCGCGCGGAGGTGGCGCACGGACCGCTCGGCGCTCGCGCTGGTCAGCCCCTCGCGCAGTGCGGGGCTCGCCAGCGACGCGTTGTGCAGGGCACGGAAGGCGGCGCGGTCGGCCTCGCCACCCAGCGACGTACGCCGCCACCTCCACGTCATGGCGGGAGGGTAGCCCCGCTCAGGCCTCGCAGCGCTCAGCCTGCTCGGCCCTGCAGCGGTCGGTGCCGTCGCCGCCGTCCGCCCGGTCGCGTCCCACGCCACCCACCAGCACGTCGTCACCCTCGCCGGCGACCAGCACGTCGTTGCCCCGGCCGCCGAGGTAGCGCTGGGGGTCGCGGCGCGAGCACCTGAACGTGTCCCAGAGACCTGCGGGGTCGTAGGTGATCGTGTCGGCCCCGGCCCGCCCCTCGGCCACGGCACCCTTGCAGCCGCCGATGGTCAGGCCGTTGGGGTCGGCGTCACCGACCACGTGGGCGGTGCGGGAGTAGACGTGCGCGTCCTGGAACGACCGGATGGACGCGCGGTAGGCCGTGCGAGACACGCGCGCCCACAGGCGACCGGCGGCGAGGTCGAGCTCGACGTTGCCGTACTCGGCGACCCCGAGGAGGTCACGTCCCCCTCCACCCGCGTAGGAGCTGCCGGGCGCCCCGACGATGCCGGTCTGGAGCGTGTCGTCGCCCCTGCCCATGCCCGCCCGGACGCGGATCGCGCGGTCGCCGAGGTCGAGGTCGACGCGGTCGTCGCCGGGCGTCCCGGTCAGGTCGAGCGAGGTGACCGTGTCCCGCGTGTACTCGCCGGCGCGGAACCGGAAGGAGTCGAAGCCCGACCACCGCAGCTCGCCGTTCGGTCCGCCCTGGCGCGCCACGACGCTGCCCACGCGCAGGTCGGCGGTCAGCGCACCGTCGGGCAGCGCCGCGTCGAGGCGGCTGTCCTGGCTGCCCCCGGCCAGCACGCTGCTCGTGGTCGGCAGGCCCTGCCACCGCACGTTGCCGGAGCCGTCGACCCGCACCCGGTCGCTGTTGGGCTGGAGGGGGGCGCCGCTCTCCACCCGGACGACCGCGCCGGGGAGCGCGGTGACGTGCATGTCGTCCACACCGGCGTCGGCGTAGAAGAAGCTGCTGCCCCAGACCTCGAGGGTCGGCGCGGCGCCCACGAACGTGTCGTCCCCGTCCCCGAGGCTGGCCACCAGCTTCGCCGGCCCGGGCTGCGTCGCATCGACCACGTCGTTGCCCGCGTCGCCCGTCAGGTAGGTCTCGGTCCCGCCGGTGACGCAGACGAGGTCGTCGCCCCCGAGCGCGTTCACGGCGTGGGCGCCCGCCGAGACGATCACGTCACGGCCCTCGGTGCCCTTGAGGGAGACGTCCGGGGTGCCCACGATGGTCGCGGCCTCGCCCCGGCAGGTCTCGCCAGCGGCCGAGGCGCTGGTGAGTGGTGTGAGCAGGGCCAGGCCGAGCAGGCCGGCTGCGGTGATGGTCGTCGTACGTGGCATCACAGCTCGCAGCCCTTCTCGCGCTCGGCGTCGCAGTGGTCGCGGCCCTTGCCGCCGTCGACGGTGTCGTTGCCGCGGCCGCCGCGCAGGACGTCGCGCCCGGTGCCGCCGCGGATGACGTCGGCGCCGCCGTCGCCGCGGACGTGGTCGCGTCCGCCGTAGGTGTCGATGCGGTCGCGGCCCGCGCCACCCTTGACGCGGTCGTCGCCGCCGCCGGTACGGATCCGGTCGGGTCCGGCGCCGCCGTCGACGTCGGCGTCGCCGCCACCGGCGTACAGCCGGTCGGCGCCGCGTCCGCCCTTCAGGATCGTGGTGCGGGGCGCGTCGCAGGCGAGGTCGGTGTCCTCGAAGCGGGTGTCGCCCGCGACGTGGCTGAGCCGGTCGTCGCCGGAGCCCCCCAGCAGAACTGCGGAGCAGGCGCTGGCCTGGAGGTCGTTGTCCGCGGCGTCGCCCCGCATCGACACGTCGTGTGCTGACACGAAGGCGTCCTCGACCCCGGCGAGCGGTAGGTCGTCCTGGCCCACGGCGAGGCGACCCCCCTCGAGGTCGAGGTCGACCGGCCCCTCCTCGAACCGGACGTCGAGGTGGTCCGTGCCGCTGCCGGCATCGACCCCCACGTCGCTCCCGACGGGCCCATCGAGGTCGAGGGTGATCTCGTCGTCACCACCGCCCGTCTCCACGTCGATGCCCGAGGTGTACGGCCCCGTGACGTCGATGGTGACCCGGTCGGGCCCGTCGGTGCCCAAGTAGTAGAAGAGCGCGTACTCGGCGTCCACGTCGACGCCTTCGAAGGAGGTGAACTCCATCCGGCTGTCGTATCCCGTGCTGGTGGTGGAGAAGTAGCCGCGGAGCATGTTGAAGAAGTAGCTGGCGCCCACGAACGTCGCGAGGACGTCGATGCCGTCGCCGCCGACGAGGCTGCTGCCGGGGCGGGTGTTGAAGTCGAACTCCTCGAGGCGGTCGTCTCCGGCGCCGAGGTCGACGACGTCCACGCCGCCCGCCCGGAAGACGGTGTCGCTGCCGGCGCCGGTGCGCACGGTGTCGACCGACGGGTCGTCGTACTGCGCGCGGTCGACGTCGACGGTGGCGGTGACCACGTCGGTGGCCTCGCCGCCGTCGTAGGTGTCGGCGCCGTCGCCGAGGACGGTGCGGACGAAGGAGCCCGCGGGTGCGGTGGTGGCGTCGACGACGTCGGCGCCGGCCCCGGTGTCGATCGACACCGACTGCGGCAGCTGCTGGCCGGCGCCAGCGACGCAGACGAGGTCGTCGCCGCCGAGGGTGATGACGGTGGTGGCGCTGCCGGTCACGACGACGTCGCGACCCTCGGTGCCGGTGAGCGTCGGGCCGGTGCCGATGATGGTCGCGGCCTCGCCTCGGCAGGTCTCACCGGCCGCCGAGGCGCTGGTGAGGGGTGTGAGCAGGGCCAGGCCGAGCAGGCCGGCTGCGGTGATGGTCGTCGTACGTCGCACGTGTCCCCCGTGGATGTGGTGTGAGAGGTGGTGGGTGAGTGATTCAGCGCTCGCAGCCGGTCCGGCGCTCGGCGCGGCACAGGTCGCGGCCCCGTTCGCCGTCGACCCGGTCGTGTCCCGGACCGCCGTGGAAGGCGTCGTCGCCGTTGCCCAGCTCGGCCCTGTCGTCGCCGGAGCCGCCCAGGACCGTGTCGTTGCCGCCCACCGCGTCGAACACGTCGTTGCCACCGCCGCCGACCATCCGGTCCTGCGAGCCCGCCCGGCTGCTGATGCGGTCGCGGCCAGGGCCGCCGAGCAGCAGGCTCGAGCCGATGCAGGTGTCGAACTCCTCGAAGGTGCCGTCCGAGTGGACCGACACGGAGTCGCGTCCGCTGCGCGCGTCGATGCGGGCGTCGCAGGCGTTGACGGACAGGTCGTTCGGGCCGTCGGTGCCGGTGAGCCGGGCTCGGGGCGCCGAGACGAACCCGTCCTCGAAGTCGGCGGCGACGAACGCGCCGGCGTCGCCGCGCACGGCGCCGCTGCGCAGGTCCCACACGACGGACCCGTCCTCGGTCCCGAAGTCGAAGCCGTCGCGACCCCCGCCACCGCTGATGCTGCTGCCGGCGGGGAGGAGGGCCGGCACGGAGAGGGTGTCGTCACCGGCTCCGAGGTCGCCGGTGAGGGGGACGGCATCGAACAGCCAGAGGTCGTCCGCGGCGGCACTCCCACGGACGTCGAGCGTCACGCCGGCCACCTGCGCCGCACCGACGGAGAACGACTCGACCGAGCTCCACCGGCGCACCAGGGCACCGTCGTGGCGCAGCTCGCTGGCCACGTTGTCGAGCAGCTGCTCTCCCGGCTGGAGGGCGAGACCGAGCCGGTCCACCCCGGTGCCGCCGTCGATCACTGCGCCGTCGACCATCGTCCCGAGGAACCCGAGCCCGTCGTCACCGTCCCCGCCCTGCAGCACGTCGCTGTTGGGGAGGCCGTCCTGCCCACTGCTGAGGGAGTCGGCGCCCCCTCCGCCGATGATCACGTCCGGGTCCGTGTCGGGATAGCTGACGACGTTCCCGTCCACCACGACTGTCCCAGCCCGCACGTAGTCGGTGGCTGCTCCACCCTCGAACCTGTCGGCGCCCGCCCCGAGGACCAGGCGCGCGCCCCACGAGTTCGCGGCGGTCCCGTCGACCACGTCGTCGCCGGCACCGGTGTCGACGTCGACGCTGTAGTTGAGCCCCGCCCGGGCGTCTCGTCCCGTGATGCACACCAGGTCGTCGCCACCGAGCGTGTCGACCCGTCCGCTCCCGTTCGTCACCACCACGTCGCGTCCCTCGGTGCCGGTGAGGGGCGTGCTCCCCTGCCCGACGATCGTGGCGGCCTCGCCGCGGCAGGTCTCTCCGGCCGCCGAGGCGCTGGTGAGGGGTGTGAGCAGGGCCAGGCCGAGCAGGCCGGCAGCGGTCAGTGACGTCGTACGACGCATGGTGTCTCCCCCGAGAACGGTCGGTGTGTGCGCAGGTGTGATGCGCGCGACGACCCGTTGGTTGCGACCGACGTCAGCGGAAGTCGATCAGCAGGATGTCGGTGTCGGTGCCGTCGCTGACGACGGGGCCGTCCGGGTCGTCCTCCGAGGGCGCGGGGCCGTCGCGGTCGATGACGACGGCGCGGTAGCAGCGCGTGACGTAGGGGACCCGCATGCCGTCCATGCCGCGGCCGAAGTCGTCGTAGAAGGCCAGCACCTGCGCGAGGTGGTCCTCGCGTGCGGCGTCGTCCATGACCGCGAAGCTCGAGCGGGACCGGGCCATGTCGATGATCGACTCGCGGTCGATCTCCTGCCAGTGCTTGAAGGAGGCCTCCTCGACGAAGCCGAAGAGGTCGCTGTGCACGAGGTGCTCGGCCGAGGACGTGTCGAGGTCCTGGCGGCCCAGGAGACCGCCCATCCGCCGCACCCACGGGATCCGCTCGTCGCGGCTGTTCCACACCAGGGCGAGGTGACCGCCGGGCTTGAGGACGCGGGCGATCTCGGGGAGCGCGCGCTCGGGGTCGAACCAGTGGAAGGCCTGCGCGACGACCACGACGTCGACCGAGCGGTCGTTGGCCGGGATCTCCTCGGCGCTCGCGGCCTTCGCGCTCACCTCCGGCACCCGCTCGCGCAGGACCGCGAGCATGTCCTCGTCGGGCTCGGTCGCGAAGACCGCGTGGCCCTGGTCGACCAGCCCGCGGGTGAGCTTGCCGGTGCCCGCGGCGAGCTCGAGGACCACCTTGGCCTCGCCGCCGACCAGCCACGCGGCCGCCTCGGCGGGGTAGGACGGCCGGCCCCGGTCGTACGCCTCGGCCACGGCACCGAACGACCGCGCGCGGTCGGTGGTGGCCGGGGTCTCGGGCTGCTCGTCGCTCATCGGGCTCAGGTTACCGACGTCGGCACGTCACCCGCGTCAGCGCAGCCCGCCGAGCAACCGCTCCACGGGGCCCGGGCGCCCTACGCTGGCCCGCGTGACCACGTTCGAGCGCCTCGACGCGGCGCCGGTCCACCAGACCGTGCTGCGCCTCGAGCAGCGCATCCGGGCGCGG
>CAWJMD010000008.1:0-1339117 GCA_963843835.1 uncultured Actinomycetota bacterium | reverse complement strand
ACCTCGACCGGACCGGCGGGACCGTCGTACACGGCAGTTTGGAACCGGACGGGACGTTGCGCCAGCCGGACGGCAGACAGGCCGAGCACCGGGGCGGTCGCCCGCCTTGCGGCGGCGCCGGCGAGGGCGGCGGCGAGGCAGGAGACGCGGACGGCGTCCACCGAGGACAGCAGCGGGGCGAAGACCTCCGGGTGCCGGTCGAGGAAACCCGTGTCGACGTCGCCGGACCGGAACGCCGGGTGCCGCAGCACCCGGACCAGCAGGTCCCGGTTCGTGACCACACCGTGCAACCGGGTACGGGTCAGGGCGGAGGCCAACATCCGGGCGGCCTCCTGGCGGGTCGGCGCCCACGCGACGAGCTTGGCGAGCAGCGGGTCGTAGTGCACCCCGATCACCGAACCGTCCCGTACGCCCGCGTCGAGGCGCAGCCCGGGCTGCGGCAGCGGGCGGAACGCCCCCGCCACGTCGGGCACCTCGAACCGGTGCAGGGTGCCCGCGGCGGCAGCCACGCGTACGCGGGGTCCTCCGCGTAGAGCTGCACCTCGATGGCATGCCCGCGGATCGGCGGCGGCCCCGGCATCGGCAGCTGCCGCCCTCGGCCACGAGCAGTTGCAGCCGCACCAGGTCGTACCCGGAGACGCACTCGGTGACCGCGTGCTCCACCTGCAACGTGGGCGTCATCTCCACGAACCAGAAGTCGCCGGCCGGGTCCAGCAGGAACTCGACGCGTCCCCACGCCCACGAAGCCCAGCACACGGACCGCGAGGATCGCCGCCCGGCACAGCTCCTCACGCAGTGCCGGGTCGACCGCCGGGGACGGCGTCTCCTCGATGATCGCCTGGTTGCGGCGCTGCACCGAGCACTCCCGCTCACCGAACGGGACCACTGCGCCGAGTGCGTCGGCGATGATCGGTATCTCGATGTGGCGGGCATTCTCGACGTACCACTCGCAGATGATCGTGCCGTCGCCGACCGACCGCCTCCCGCGGGTGGATGCGACCGCCTCGGCCAGGGTCGCCGGGTCCCGGACCACGCGCATGCCCTGCCCGCCACTGCCCGCGGACGGTTTGATCAGTACCGGGAAGTCGGTCACCGTCTCCGGGTCCGCCCAGCGTCGGCAGCACCGGCACGCCGGCCTCGGCCACCAGTGTCCTTCGTCTCCATCTTCTCGAGCGGAGCAGTGCCGACGGTCTTGGCCGGCGGGCCGACCCAGATCATGCCGGCGTCCGCGACCGCCGCGGCGAAGTCCGGATCCTCGGCCAGCACGCCGTAGCCCGGGTGGATGGCGTTCGCGCCGGCCCGCTTGGCCGCCGCGATGATCAGATCACCGCGCAGGTACGTCGCCGACGGCGCGCTGCCCGGCAGGCGGACCGCGTAGTCGGCCTCCGTGACGTGCGGGGCGTCGGAGTCGGCGTCGGAGTAGACGGCGACCGTCTCGATGCCGACGAGGCGGCAGGTGGCGAAGACCCGGCGGGCGATCTCGCCACGGTTGGCCACCAGAAGACGTCGGATCACTGGCCTACCTTTCGACTGCAGGGGGTCGGAACGGTAACGCCGACGTGCTCGGTGCCCTCCACCGCAGCGCTGTGGATGGCGGAAAGGCACAGGCCGAGGACCGTGCGGGTGTCCCGGGTGCTGTTCGGTGGCCTCGACGACGACTCGGGCACCGTCCTGGCCGCCTTGCCGCCGATCCCGGAGTACGAGTGGGAGAAGCGCGACAAGCTGGCCAGCGAGCGGGAGATGCTCGGTCTCTACGTGTCCGACCACCCGCTCTTCGGGGTCGAGCACGTGCTGGCGAACGCTGCGGACACCTCCATCGCCGCGCTCCTGGCCGACGAGTCGCGTCCCGACGGCTCGATGGTGACCATCGCCGGCATGATCACGTCGGTCACCCGCAAGATGACCAAGAACGGCAACCCCTGGGCGATCGCCGCGGTCGAGGACCTGGCCGGGGCGGTCGAGGTCCTGTTCTTCCCGCAGACCTACCAGACCGTCTCGCACGAGCTGCACGAGGACGTCGTGTGCGTCATCCGCGGTCGGCTCTCCCGCCGGGACGAGGTGCCGAACCTGCACGCGCAGGAGATGAGTCTGCCGGACATGTCCGACGGACCGCGTGGTCCGGTGACGATCGCGCTGCCCGCCATGCGCTGCACCCCTCCGGTGGTCGGGCGTCTGAAGGACGTGCTCGCCACGCACCCGGGTGTGACCGAGGTCCACCTGAGGCTGACGGGCGCCGGCAGCGACAAGATCACGCTGATGCGCCTCGACGACGCCCTGCGAGTGACGCCCTCCCCGGCGCTGTTCGGAGACCTCAAGGCGCTCCTGGGTCCCAGCTGTCTGGTGTGAGAGGCCGAGGGCCGGCCCGGCTACTGCCGTGGGTCGTCATCGTGGTCGCGCTGGTGCTGCTGGCCATCGCCGTCGGCGTGGGGTGGTGGTTCTGGTCGCCACGGGACGTCGTCACGGTCGTCGGCGGTGTGCCCGAGGGGCGGGGGATGGACGACGTCTCCGCCGTGGGCGACGCGGTCTTCGCGGTCCTGGCGGCGGGAGCCGGCCTGGTGACCGGGCTGGCGGTGGCCGTGCGCCCCGGGCGTTCCCCGGTCGCGCGGGCCGCCGTCGTCGCCTTCGGGGGGATCGCCGCCGTCCTCAGCGCGTGGCGCCTCGGGGTGTGGCTCGGCCCCCCGCCGCTCGCGGAGCAGCAAGCCGCCGGGCTCGACCCGCTGACCAGCCCGGTCGCGCTCTCCTCACCCGCACCGCTGCTGATGTGGCCGGCGAGCTGCACCGCCGCGATCTTCGCCGGCCTGGTCGTCTCGCTCCTCGTCAGGCCGCCTGAGCACCCGCGCGTGGACGCCGCCTGACCCCTGACCTGCCGTCACCCTCTGGTCGCCGGCCGTCCACGATCCGACCGGTGAGGTGCTAGGCGGGCGGTTCCCCCACCGGTCGGAAGCCGGCGCACATCACGTGCAGCTGCGTCACGCGGCCCGCCGGGTCCGTGTCGTAGTACGCGCGCTGCTCGACCTCGAAGAGACCCTCGGGGTTGCGCACCCGGAAGCGGTAGTCGACCCGTCGTCGGTCGGCCACCCGGCCCGGCTCCACGTGCAGGACACCCTCGATGACGTCGTCCGCGTCGAACCACCGGTACAGGGTGCCGTTGACCACCTCGTCCGGGGTTCGCGCGCGCCAGAACCGCGTGGGGGTCAGGGCGCGGAAGTCGACCTCGTGGGCGAAGAGCGCGAGGAGCGCCTCGGTGTCCTTCGCCGCCAGGGCGGACACGAACGTGGTCCCGACGTCCGGCATGCCGCGACACCTCCCTCGTCGATGCTGGCCAGTGTGGCCGATCGTCGCGGCGCCCGGGGCGGAACGCGTGAGCCGGGACGGACCGCGCGACATCCCGGTCGAGACGTACGAAGGCGGGCGGACCCCGGACCCGAGCGCTCCGGTTCGCCGTTCTCGTGCGGATCCCCGGCGCTAGCGTCGGTGAGGTGATCACGGCGGGCGTCGACCTCGCCACGGAGCCTGAGCGCACGGCGCTCGCGGTCCTGGAGTGGACCGGGTCCGGGGCGACGCTGACGTCGCTGTCGCTCGGGGTGGACGACGAGCAGATCGTCGACGTCGCGCTCAGCGTGGCTGCCCTGGGCATCGACTGCCCGCTGGGCTGGCCGGACAGCTTCCTCGACTTCGTGCAGCAGCACCACACCGGCCACGTCGTGGCTCCGCAGGGCGTCGCCGGGATGGACTGGCGACGTCTCCTGGCGTACCGCGCCACCGACCGTGCCACCCGTGCACTCACCGGGCTGACGCCACTCAGCGTGGCCGCGGACCGCATCGGTCTGACCGCGATGCGAGCCGCGGGCCTGCTCGCCCGCCTCGCCGCGACTGGGCAGGTCGTCGACCGTGCCGGGACGGGCGTCGTGATGGAGGTCTACCCGGCCGCCTCGTTGAAGCTGTGGGGGCTGGCGTACCGGGGGTACAAGGGCAACGCGAACCTGGCTGCTCGCGTCGCCCTGGTGGAAGGGCTGCTCGCTGCGGCTCCCTGGCTGCAGGTGGGCTCGTACGCCGACCTGTGCGCCTCATCGGACGACGCCCTGGACGCCGTCGTCGCGGCGTTGACCGCGCGTGCGGCCGCCCTCGCGCTCGTCACGCGTCCGGCCACGGACGGGGAGAGGGACCAGGCGGCCCGAGAGGGGTGGATCCTGCTCCCCACGACCCCGCTGTCGTCCTTGGCGCCCGGCGCGGGGCGCGGACTCCCCAAGCCACGCGCCGCCGACCGGTCGCGCCCGGGCCCCGCCGGTCCTGACGTCGAGACGAGGCCGCCCGCTTCGACCTGTCAGTGAGGGCGCCGCCCCGGTGCCCGCCGACGAGAGGAACGCCCGATGAAGTACATGCTGCTGATGAACCACACGCCGCAGGCGTCGCCGGAGGAGTGGTCGCCCGAGGACAGAGCAGCGAGCGGGGCGGCGATGGGGGCCATCCACGAGGAGCTGACCTCACGCGGGGAGCTCGTGGGCGCCGAGGGGCTCACGGGGCCGGAGGCCGCGAAGGTCGTCACCCATGACGGCGTGGGCGACCCCGTGGTGACCGATGGGCCGTTCCCGGAGTCGAAGGAGCTGCTCGCCGGGTACTGGCTCATCGACGTCGAGTCTCCGGAGAGGGCGGTCGAGATCGCCGCTCGCACGTCCGCGGCACCCGGGCCAGGCGGCAAGCCCGCCGCGCGGGAGATCCAGGTCCGGCCGGTGATGACCCGAGACATGGCGGGGTGACCTCGGCCGGGCCCCGCGGCGCCGAGGACCTGCTGCGCGAGCTGGCGCCGCAGGCCCTCGGGGCCGTGGCGCGGCGGTTCCGGACCTTCGACGAGGCTGAGGACGCGGTGCAGGAGGCGTTGCTCGCCGCCGCCACCCGGTGGCCGCGGGACGGCGTCCCCGACAACGCCCGTGCGTGGCTGGTGACCGTGGCGACACGGCGGATGACCGACCGGCTCCGCCAGGACGAGGCTCGACGGCGTCGGGAGGCCGCGTCCGTGGCCGGTGAGGGCGCCGGCCGGCCCACGGTGCCCGACCGCGACGACTCCCTCGACCTGTTCTTCCTCTGCTGCCACCCGGTCCTGACACCCGCGTCGGCGATCCCGCTGACGCTTCGCGCGGTCGGCGGCCTCACGACAGCGGAGATCGCACGCGCCTTCCTGGTGCCGGAGTCCACGATGGCGCAGCGGATCTCCCGCGCCAAGCGCCGGATCAAGGAGTCCGGCGAGCCCTTCGCCCCGCCGACGGCGCAGGAGTGGGACGGGCGGCTGCGCTCGGTGCTCAAGGTCCTGTACCTGGTCTTCACCGAGGGACACTCCGCGAGCGCCGGCCTCCTGGTGACCAGGACCGAGCTCTCCGCGGAGGCGATCCGCCTCACGCGCATGGTCCACGCGGCGCTGCCCGAGCACCCCGAGGTGGCAGGCCTGCTGGCGCTGATGCTCCTCGACGAGGCGCGCCGCCCGGCCCGCACCGGGCCACACGGCGAGCTGGTTCCCCTCGACCAGCAGGACCGGTCGCTGTGGGACCGGGCGCTGGTCGCGGAGGGGGTGGCGCTGGTCTCGGGAGCCCTGCCCAGAGGTGCCGTCGGGGAGTACCAGCTGCAGGCAGCGATCGCGGCGTTGCACGACGAGGCCCCGACGGCGGAGGAGACGGACTGGCCACAGATCCGCGCCCTCTACACGGTCCTGGAACGCATGACCGGGAACCCGCTCGTGTCCCTCAACCTCGCGGTCGCCGTCGCGATGGTGGAGGGACCGGCGGCCGGGCTCGCGAGGGTCGCCTCCCTGGGTGACCGGCTGGCCGGCAACCACCGGATCGACGCCGTACGGGCGCACCTGCACGAGATGGCCGGTGACCACGGCGCCGCCGGGGCCCACTACCGCCTCGCTGCTGGGCGTACCACCAGCATGGCCGAACGGGACTACCTGGTTGCACGTGCGGCTCGGCTCGAGCGGACCGCGCGCCTCGCAGGTCAGGACGAGCGCAGACCGAGCCGCTCGACGAGCGCCTCCCCGAGCCGCACCCCTGACAGGTAGGCGGCCTCGACCCGTGGCTTCGCGGCCCACCCGTCCCCGCAGGCGCCGATCGCCTGCTCGCTGAGCATGAACGGCTCATCCCGCGGTGCGGCTGGACGGGCGAAGGTCCAGCGGTGCACGCGCGTCCACGCCGGTTCGATGTCGATCGCCAGGATCCGTCGCAGCGCGGAGAGCAGGAGCGGGGCCGTCTCCTCGGGGGACTCGAGGTGCTGTGCCGCGAAGCCCGTCGTGGAATGGGCCACGAGGACGGGGGCGTCGTCACCCCGGCGTCGTCCGTCGTCTGCCACCCAGTCGAGGTGGTCGTCCCCGTTCACGAACGCGCCGTCCAGGTCGGTGTCCCAACGGCGTTGATGCCATCCCGCCGACAGGGCAAGCACAGGCTCGAACACGGCTGTGAGAGAGTCCTTCTCGTGCCGCCGCGGGCCGAGGAGCCTGATGGCCTGAGGGTCGGGCATGGCCAGCACCACGGCGCTGGCCCGTCGGCCGTCGACGGTGGGGTGGTTGCCGTCGTGGTCGACGACGGTCACCGTCCCGCGCTCGACGGCGAGCCCTGAGGCGAGGTCCTCGACGAGCGCCCGCTGCCCCGAGCGTGCTGCCCACCGGATCGGACCCGTCGTGCGGCGCGGGTTGTGGCCCTTGTCCAGCACGGTCAAGGTGTCGGTCCACTGGTACGCGAGACCCCTTGCGCGCCAATCGGTCACGACGCGTACGAACTGTGGGTCGGAGGCCGTGAAGTAGGAGGCCCCGATGTCGACCGGCCGTCCGTCGTGGCGACGCGAGGCCATGCGGCCGCCGGGACGGTGTCCGCGGTCGACCACCCGTACCGGAGCACCGGCGGCTGTGAGCGTGCGCGCACAGGCGATTCCGGAGATGCCGGCTCCGACGACGATGACGGGTTCCACCACCTCACCCTCCCACTGCGTCGGGGTGGACCGCCTGCGGAGGCTCGTGCCGGCGGGGCCCCTGGGACGGTCAGCGCGCCGCGATGCGTGCGAGTCGGCCGTCGGTGAGCCGCAGCAGGGCCGTCGGGGACACCTCGACGTCGAGCCCCCGGCGGCCGGCGCTGACCAGCACGGTGTCGAAGGCCGCCGCGGACTCGTCGAGGACGGTCGTGAGCCTCCGCTTGAGGCCGAAGGGGCTGACGCCGCCCATCACGTACCCGGTCACGCGCTCCACGAGGTGCGGGTCGGCCATCTCGGCCTTCTTGCCGCCCACCGCGTGCGCGACCGCCTTGAGGTCGAGCCGCCCGGTCACCGGGCAGATCGCGACCGCCAGTGAGGCCCCGACCGACACGACCAGGGTCTTGTAGACCCGTGCGGGTTCGACACCCAGAGCCACCGCCGCCTCGAGCCCGTACCCGCCCGCCGCCTCGGCGGCCGAGGGGTCGTGCCGGTACGGGTGGAGCGTGTGCTCGACGTTCTCGCGAGCCAGGACGCGTGTGGCGGGTGTGCTCGACACGGCAGGACGTCTAGTTGGGGGTGGGGAGGGCCCACGGCTCCGTCACCGGGAGCGCGCCCAGGTGCTCGACCAGGTACCGCTCGCGCTTGAGGAGCCTGACCTCGGCGGCGAGCCGGCTGGCAGTGTCCGGCTGCTCCAGCAGCGACTGCCGGTCGCCGAGCTCGAGCACCATCCCGGCGGCGACCAGGTACGACAGGACCCGCGACGAGCTCGGCAGCTCCGGCGGCTCCAGCCCGAGCAGGTCGCGGTACGCGCTGTACGCGGCCGAGACGCGGTCGGCCAACGTCATCACCTCGTCGTCCTCGTCCCTGCCCGCGTCCGCGAGCGCCGACACCATGCCCGTCAGGTACGGGGTTCCGGCCGCCTCGTCGAGCCCGTGGAGCCTGAACCGCACCGCGCCGCTCGTGACCACCTCGTAGGTGCCGTCGCCGTTGTCGCTGACGTGCCGGATCACCGCCGTGGTGCCCACCTCGTGGAGCGCGGTCGCCGCACCCTCGCCGACCTCGTGCCCCGACTTGATCGCCACCACGCCGAAGATGCGCTCACGTTCGGGCAGCTCCATCAGGTCCTCGACGAGGCTCCGGTAGCGCGGTTCGAAGATCCGCAGCGGCAGGACGAGGCCCGGCACCAGGACGGTGCCCAGCGGGAACAGCGCCAGCCGTTGCACCTGTCGAATGTAACCCGCAGGCGCGGGCGACACCGTGGCGTCGGGCCGACGCGCCGGACGTGTCGGACGTACTCCCCAGCGATTAAGCCTTGACGTATATAACGGTGAGTGGATACACAGGCGGGATGCACGCGTTCGACATCCTCGGCGACCCGGTCAGGCGTCTCATCCTCGAGCGACTGGCCGAGGGGGAGAGCAGCGCCGGTGAGCTGACGGCGGCCGTCCAGGCCGAGTTCGCGATCTCGCAGCCCGCCGTCTCGCGACACCTGCGCGTGTTGCGGGAGAACGGGTTCGCCGAGGTGCGGGCCGAGGGCACCCGTCGGCTGTACGCCGTCCGCGCCGAGCCCCTTCGTGAGGTCGACCAGTGGATGGCCCGGTACCGCCGGTTCTGGGACCAGCGGCTGGACGCCCTCGACACGGAGATCGCGCGGAGCCGCCGGGAGCGACGACAGGACCGCCAGGGAGGCAAGCATGGATGACACCGAGACCCAGCGACGCGGAGCCGGACGTGACGATGACGCCGACGAGGTCGGCGCGCCGGAGGCGTCCGGCCACCTGCTCGGCAGCGCCGAGCGACAGGCCGAGTACCCGGCCGTCTTCACCGTGCGTAAGGCCTCTCCGCCGGGTGAGGGCCGGCCGGGGCGCCTCGTCCTCGCCTTCGACGACGCGTCGGACCCGGGAGGCACGGTGACGGTCGCGATCAGCGCGGTCGGTGTCGGCCGCTGCCGCCTCGTGCCCCGCCACGTTCTCGCACCGGTCGACGCCCCGCTCGTCCACGCCAGTGGTTTCGGGGCCAGATGGGAAGGCTTCCTCGGCTGGCTGGACGCCGAGCTGTCCGGGCGGCCGCGAGGCGTGGACCTGTACACGGCGCTCAAGCCCCACTACGACGAGCTCGGGCAGCGCCTTGCCGACGTGCGCCGCGGGACGGTGGCGGACCAGGGGCACGGGCTCGCGGCGGTCCGCCACGAGCGACGGCTCCATGCAGGTGTGGAGACGGTCTGGCATCTCCAGACGTCCGGCGAGGCCTGGGGTCATGGCTCGGCGACGTGCTGTCAGGGGGTCTGACGGGTCCGGATGCCGTGGTCGACCTGCTGATGGACGGAGCAGCCGACGACCCGGCCGCACCCCGTGCGCAGCTGCGTGTCAGGGAGTGGGACCCGCCCCACCGGCTGGTCGTCGACTGGGCGCACACGGGCCAGGTCGCGTCCCGGCTGGAGATCGGCCTGCGGGACGAGGGGGCGCGGACCCGCCTGGTGCTCGAGCACGGAGGTCTCGAGAGCGGCCAGGAGTACCTGGACGGGTGGCATGCCCACCTGGACCTGCTCGTCGCCCTCGCGGAGGCGCGTGCGCGCCCACCGTGGGCGGAGGCCCACTCCGTCGCCCAGGCGCTGGGCAGCTGAGGGTCGGCCGTAACCTGGGGTGGTGATGCGCCACATCGACCTGCGGGGCTCCAGCCTGTCCGCCCGCGAGCTGCGGGGGCGCATGCCACGTGCCGAGCTCGGCGTCGAGGCCGCGCTGACGCAGGTCCGTCCGATCATCGACGACGTGGCCGCCCGGGGGGCGTCAGCGCTGCGCGACCTGGGTGAGCGTTTCGACGGCGTCCGGGTCGACGACCTGCGGGTCGACGCCACCGCCCTGGCCGAGGCGCTGGCGGCGCTCGACCCGGCCGTGAAGGCCGCGCTGGAGGAGTCCGTCCGGCGCGCCCGCCTCGTGCACGCGGACCAGCGGCGGACCCAGACCACGACGGTCGTCGCCGACGGCGGCACGGTCACCGAGCGCTGGGTACCCGTCGACCGGGTCGGCCTCTACGTGCCGGGCGGCCTGGCCGTCTACCCGAGCAGCGTGGTGATGAACGTGGTCCCCGCGCAGGTGGCCGGGGTGCCGTCCGTCGCGGTGGCGTCCCCGCCCCAGCGGGAGTACGGCGGCCTGCCGCACCCGACGATCCTCGCGGCCTGCGCGCTGCTCGGCGTCGACGAGGTGTACGCCGTCGGCGGCGCCCAGGCGGTCGCCATGTTCGCGCACGGCGCGGTCGAGACCGAGGGGCCGCGAACCGCTGAGGTCGTCTGTGAACCGGTCGATCTCGTCACCGGTCCCGGGAACGTCTACGTGGCTGCGGCCAAGCGGCTGCTTCGTGGCCTGATCGGCATCGACGCCGAGGCCGGCACCACCGAGATCGCGGTGCTCGCCGACTCGACCGCCGACCCCGTTCACGTGGCGTTCGACCTGGTCAGCCAGGCCGAGCACGACCCGAACGCGGCCTCTGTGCTCGTCACCGACTCGACGGAGCTCGCCGACGCGGTGGCCGACGAGCTGGCCCGCGTGGTCTCGGCCACCAAGCACACCGAGCGGGTGCGCACGGCCCTGTCCGGGCCCCAGTCCGCCGTGGTGCTGGTGGACGACATGGAGGCCGGCCTGCGCGTCGTCGACGCGTACGCGGCCGAGCACCTCGAGATCCAGACCGCGGACGCGGCCGCGCTGGCCGCCCGGGTGCGCAACGCCGGCGCGGTCTTCGTCGGCCCCTGGTCGCCGGTCTCCCTCGGTGACTACTGCGCGGGGTCGAACCACGTGCTGCCCACGGGTGGGTGCGCCAGCCACTCGAGCGGGCTGTCGGTGCAGACCTTCCTGCGCGGCATCCACGTGGTCGAGTACGACCGCGCCGCGCTCGCCGAGGTGGCCGACCACGTGGTCGTCCTGGCTGCCGCCGAGGACCTTCCCGCCCACGGCGACGCCGTCACGTCGCGGTTCCGCGACTGAGCCCTCCCTAGACTCGCCGCGTGACGACGCTCGACGACCTGCCGCTGCGCGGCGACCTGCGGGGTGCCAGCCCCTACGGGGCGCCGCAGCTCGACGTCGCCGTGCGGCTCAACACCAACGAGAACTCCTACGCCGTGCCCGACGCGGTGGTGAAGGAGGTGGTGGACGCCGTCGCGTCCGTCGCGGGCTCCCTCAACCGCTACCCCGACCGCGAGTTCACCGTCCTGCGCGAGGACCTGGCCGCGTACCTGTCCCGTACCTCGGGCGTCGACGTGGCCCCCGAGCAGGTCTGGGCGGGCAACGGGTCGAACGAGGTGCTGCAGCAGATCGTGCTCGCCTTCGCCGGCCCCGGCCGGACCGCCACCGGTTTCACCCCCGCGTACTCGATGCACCCGCTGATCAGCGCGGGGGTCGGCACACGCTGGGTCGACGGTCCGCGTGAGAGCGACTTCTCGCTCGACCCCGACGCCGTCGCCTCGCACATCGCATCGACGCGGCCCGACGTCGTGTTCCTCTGCTCGCCCAACAACCCGACCGGCACGGCGCTGCCCCTCGAGGTGGTGGAGGCGGCCTACGACGCCTGCTCGGGCATGGTCGTCGTCGACGAGGCCTACGCCGAGTTCGCGCGCCCCGGAACGCCCTCGGCGCTGCGTCTGCTCGCGGGACGGAACCGTCTCGTCGTGACGCGGACGATGAGCAAGGCCTTCGCGCTCGCGGGTGCGCGGCTCGGCTACCTCGCCGCCGACCCGGCCGTGTCCGACGCCCTGCGCCTCGTCCGGCTGCCGTACCACCTGTCGAGCCCGACCCAGGCGGTCGCGCGCGCAGCGCTCGCGCACGCCGACGCCCTCCTGGCCACGGTGGAGGCCATCAAGGTGCAGCGCGACCGGATCGTCGACGAGGTCCGCGCCCTGGGGCTGCGACCGGTTGCCAGCGACGCGAACTTCGTGCTCTTCGGCGGACTGGCCGACGAGAAGGCCGCCTGGAAGGGTCTGCTCGCGCACGGGGTCCTGGTCCGCGACGTCGGGCTCCCCGGCCACCTCCGGGTCACCGCTGGCACGCCCGACGAGACCACCGCCTTCCTCACCGCACTGGGCCAGACGCTGGCCGACCCGTCACCGACCATGCAGGAGAACCGATGAGCCGCACCGCCCGCATCGAGCGGACCACCACGGAGTCGGCTGTGCTGGTCGAGGTCGACCTCGACGGCACCGGCACCTCACGCATCGGCACGGGCGTGGGCTTCTACGACCACATGCTCGACGGCCTTCGCCAAGCACTCGCTGGTCGACCTGGTCGTCGAGGCGCAGGGCGACACGTACGTGGACGGTCACCACACGGTGGAGGACGTCGCGATCGTTCTGGGGCAGGCGCTGCGTGAGGCTCTCGGCGACAAGCGGGGCATCGCCCGCTACGGCGACGCCACCGTGCCCCTGGACGAGGCGCTGGTGCAGGCCGTCGTCGACGTCTCCGGCCGCCCGTACTGCGTGCACACCGGAGAGCCCGAAGGCCAGCAGTACGCGCTCATCGGCGGCGGCGGCGGGGAGCGCCCTACGCCGGTTCGCTCACCCAGCACGTCTTCGAGACCCTCGCGCACCACGCCGCACTGGCGCTGCACGTCCGGGTGCTGGCCGGTCGCGACCCCCACCACATCGTCGAGACCCAGTTCAAGGCGGTGGCCCGCGCCCTGCGCGCCGCGATCGCCCTGGACCCGCGCGTCGACGGGGTGCCCAGCACCAAGGGCGCGCTCTGACGACGCCGAGCCTCCGAGCCACCGCGCGCGGCCCTGCTGCTCGTGCCGGTCCCGGCGCCGGGCCCGCTCGCTGCTGCCTGCGCAGCCGTGGGCGTGCGTGGGCACGTCCTGCCCACCGACGACACCGGGCGCTCCCCGTGCGTCGTGGCGCTCGACGACCCCGCATCGAGCAGCACGGCGGCTCGGCGGCTCTCGCGCGTGCTCGGCCGTGCCCCGGTGATCGTGCTCGTCCGCACCGAGGAACGGCTGGAGGCCGTCCGGTGGGAGCGCGGCCAGGAGGTCGACCGTCCGCCGGCCGGCCTGCTCGTGCAGGGGCTGCCCGACCTCGTCACGTCCGTCCTCGTGGGTGGTGTCGACGCGTCGTCGCACCCGGACGCGGTGGCGACCGGCCGAGGCCGTGCCCGGTCCGGGCCGGGGACGTCGGCCGGCGGCGCGCCCTACCTGGACTCGGACCGTGTGGCCTGGCGTCGCCGGATCGACCGGTGGGCGTCCTGGGTCGTCGTCGCGGTGCTGGCGCTGCTCGCGCTGACCGAGGCGCTGCGTGCGGCCACGGCCGACGGCTCGTGGGTCGTCGTGGCCCTCGCGGCCGTCGTGGCGCTCGGCGTCGGGCTGCGCGCGGCCCGGCTCGGGGGCACCGCGGACGACCGCCCCTCCCCGCCCTCGTAGGCTGACGCGGTGCCCCGGACCCCCCACGTGGTCGTGCTCGACTACGGCTTCGGCAACGTGCGCTCCGCCGTCCGTGCGCTCGAGCGGGCCGGAGCCGAGGCCGAGCTCACCGCCGACCGCGCGGCGGCCGAGAACGCGGACGGGTCTGGTTGTACCCGGCGTCGGTGCCTTCGCGGCGTGCATGCGCGGGCTGCTCGCCGTGCGCGGCGACCAGATCGTCGACCGCAGGCTCGCCGGGGGACGTCCTGTGCTCGGGATCTGCGTCGGCCTGCAGGTGATGTTCGGCGTCGGCGTCGAGCACGGGACGCGGACCGAGGGCCTGGGCCAGTGGCCCGGCACGGTCGAGCGGCTGGAAGCCGGCGTCGTGCCCCACATGGGCTGGAACACCGTCACACCACCCGCCGGCTCCCGCCTCTTCGCCGGCGTCGAGGACGAGCGCTTCTACTTCGTCCACTCGTACGCGGTCGGCCGCTGGGAGCTCGAGGTGGGGTCCCCCCGGCTGACCGCGCCCCTCGTGACGTGGGCGGACCACGGCCGTCCCTTCGTCGCCGCCGTGGAGAACGGACCGCTGAGCGCCACGCAGTTCCACCCCGAGAAGTCCGGCGACGCCGGCGCCCACCTCCTGGGCACGTGGGTGGGGTCGCTGCGGTGACGCGCCGATGAGCAAGGAGCGCCGACGTCGCCGCGAGGAGCGTGAGGCCGCGGAGCGCACGGCGGCACGGCGTCGCGCCGGCAGGGCCGCCCGTACGGCCCGCCGGGGAGCCGCGGCCCGGCCCGTGGCCGGTCCGTTCCGGCGCCTCGGCGGCATGCTCACGCGACGCCGTCGCCGTCCCGACTCGGTCCTCGTCCCGACGTCGCCGTAGGCAGAACCTGGCACTGGCAGCGGTCCTGCTCGCCCTCAACGTGCTGCTGTGGACGCAGGTGGCCGACACCGGCCTGCGAGTCGTGGCCGCCATCCTCAGCGTGATCGCATGGCCCGTGCTGGTCACCCTCGTCTTCGACCGGAGGTCCTCGTGAACCCGTCCGCCACCACCCCCCCCGGACGGCTGCAGCTGCTGCCGGCAGTCGACGTCAGCGACGCCCAGGCCGTCCGCCTGGTCCAGGGCGAGGCCGGCACCGAGAGCCACTACGGGGCGCCCCTCGACGCGGCCCTCGCCTGGCAGTCGGCCGGGGCCGAGTGGGTCCACCTCGTCGACCTCGACGCGGCGTTCGGGCGCGGCTCGAACGCGAACCTGCTGGCCGAGGTCGTCGGGCGGCTCGACGTGGACGTGGAGCTGAGCGGCGGCATCCGCGACGACGAGTCCCTCGCTGCGGCGCTGGCCACCGGCTGCCGTCGCGTGAACCTCGGCACCGCGGCGCTGGAGGACCCGGAGTGGACCGCCCGCGTGATCGGCGAGCACGGCGACCGCATCGCGGTGGGTCTGGACGTGCGCGGCACCACGCTCGCCGCCCGCGGCTGGACGAGGGAGGGCGGTGACCTGTGGTCCACGCTGGAGCGCCTCGACCGCGACGGGTGCCCCCGCTACGTCCTGACCGACGTGACCAAGGACGGCACGCTCACCGGCCCGAACACGGACCTCCTGCGCGAGCTCTGCGGCCACACGTCGGCGGCCGTCGTGGCGTCCGGCGGCGTGTCGAGCCTGGCGGACGTCGCGGCCCTGCGGGAACTCGTCGACGTGGGCGTCGAGGGCGCGATCATCGGGAAGGCCCTGTACGCCAGGGCGTTCACCCTCGAGGAGGCCCTCGAGGTGGCCGGCGGCATCCGGGCGTGAGCGGCCTGCTCACCCCTACGGAGTTCGCCGGTGACGACGGGAGAGCGGACCCGCGCCTCGCGGCGGCACTGACGACGGTGTGCGCGGCGGCCGACGCGGTCGCGCGGATGTCGGCGCTGGAGGAGGTCGTCCGCGCGATGGCCGAAGCCCGACTTCTGGTGCCGGTCGTCGCGGTGCTGGGGGATAGCGAGACCTCGTCACTGACGGGTCTGACGTCCGACAAGAGCGCCGACATGGCGCTGGTGACGCTGACCGCCCCGGACGGCAGGCAGGCGCTGCCCGTCTTCTCCGGCACGCAGGCCCTGTCGGCCTGGGACGCGCGGGCCCGTCCCGTGCCCGTGGCCACCCGGCGCGCGGCGCTGTCCGCGGTCGAGGAGGGCTGCCAGCTGCTCGTCGTCGACCCGGCCGGCGCGGCTGTCGTCGTGCCGCGCCCCGCGTTGTGGGCGCTGGCGCAGGGGGAGGTGTGGCTCGCGTCGCCCCGGCACCCCGACGTGGCCGCCGCCGTCCACGGGGCCGTGGCCGGCGAGCCTGCCGTCGTGTCCGCCCGCACCGAGCCCGGCACGCGCCCCGGCGGGGGTGGGGCCGAGCTCGTCGTGGTGCTCGCGGTGCGGCCGGGCCTCGACCGCCCGGGCGTGGACGCGCTCGTGCAGCGCGTCAGCGCCGCGCTCGCCGCGCACGAGGCCGTGGCCGAGCGGGTCGACTCGATCACCCTGCGCCTCGAGACGGGCTGACGGGCCCACCGGCGCCGGCCCGAAATGGCGTTCCGGAGTGTCGGCGCCGGGTGAGAGCATTCGTCCCATGTCCTTCGCTCCCTACCGTCGCCTGCTCTCGCGGGCCGACGTGCGCACCCTGCTGCTGTTCGGCGTCTTCGCCCGCATCCCGCACACCGCTGCGGGCCTCATCCTCACGCTGCACGTGGTGCAGACGCTGGGGCGCGGGTACGGCGCCGCGGGGACGGTGGCGGCCGCCTTCACGGTGGGTGTGGCACTGGGGGCACCGTGGCGCGGACGCGCGATCGACCGCGTCGGCCTGCGCCGGGCGCTCGTCCCCTCGATCGTCGGCGAGCTGGTGGTCTTCGGTGTCGCGGGCTTCCTTCCGTACCCGTGGCTGGTGGTGGTCTCGGTGGTGGGCGGCGTGCTCGCGGTCCCGATCTTCACCGTGATGCGGCAGTCGCTCAGCGTGCTGGTGCCGACCGACCAGCGGCGCTCCGCGTACGCGGTCGACTCCATCGCGGTCGAGCTGTCGTTCATGGCCGGCCCGGCGCTGGGCGTCGTGGTCGCCACCACCTGGTCCACGCGGGTCGCCCTCCTGCTGGTCGCCGCCGCGGCCACGGTCGCCGGGGTCGGGCTCTGGCTGTTCGACCCTCCCACCCGTTCCGAGCAGATGAGGACGCCGGGCTCCCTGCCCGAGTCGTCGGCCCCGGCGGCGGCGACCGCGGCGGCCGTGGAGTCGGGCGCCGGCGCCCCGGCCGGTGTCATCGAGGGGAAGGGCGCCGTGCGCGGCTGGCCGGGCTGGGTGAGCCCGGGCCTGCTCGCCGTACTCGGGGCCAGCGCGGGAGCCACGCTCGTGCTCTACGGCACCGACGTCGGCGTGATCGCGCGCCTGCGCGAGATCGACGCGATCCAGCTCACCGGCCTCGTGTTCTTCTTCTGGGGTGCCGGCTCGATCGCGGGTGCCCTCGTCTACGGGCAGCTGCGACGCGGCGTGCACCCGCTGTGGCTCCTGCTGGGCCTGGCGTCGAGCACGGTGCCGCTCGGGCTGGCCCACTCCGTCTGGGCGCTGTGCGCCCTGATCCTGCTGGCGGGTGCCCTCTGCGCGCCGGTGATCAGCTCGACCGCCGAGGCCGTCGCCAGGATGGTCCCCGAGCGCTCACGGGGTGCCGCGATGGGGTGGCACGGCTCGGCGCTCACCGTCGGCGGAGCGATCGGGGGTCCGCTGGCCGGGCTGACCATCGACCGGGTCGGTCCCTGGGGCGGATTCGCCGTCGTCGGGGGCGTCGGGGCCATGGTCGGCCTCGTCGGTCTGGTAGCCCTGCGGGCCCGGCGCACCCGGCGCTCCCGCCCCACGGGTCCGCGGCAGCGGACGGGCGCTCAGACGACCGAGCCGGTGAGCTTCTCGCCCGGCCCCTGACCGGGTGGGTCCGCCACCACGGAGGCTTCGCGGAACGCCAGCTGGAGGGTGCGCAACCCGTCCCGCAGGGCGCGGGCGTGCTGGTTGCCGAGGTCGGGCGCGGCCGCGGTGACCAGCCCCGCGAGGGCCCCGATGAGGACGCGGGCCTCCGCCAGGTCGGTCTCGGCCTCGGCGGCGGCGCCGCCGTCCCCGTGCTCGCCCAGCCCGCACTTGACCGCCGCGGCGCTCATCAGGTGCACGGCCGCGGTCGTGATCACCTCGACGGCTGCCACCTCGGAGATGTCCCGGATCGCGGTGGCGGTCCGGTCCTCAGGATTCTGTGCGTCCGGGGTCATGCTGGTAGCCTCTCAGACTGACTGACCGGACCATCCACGGCCTGCGGCACGCCAGCAGGACGAGGTCCGGTGCGCGAAGCGGAGATCACACTCCCACCCGACGCCACCGCCTGCAGTTGAGAAGTCCCAGGTGGCCGGGTCTCGGTTCGGGGTTCCACGTACCCGAG
Source organism: uncultured Actinomycetota bacterium (assembly GCA_963843835.1). Taxonomy (GTDB): domain Bacteria; phylum Actinomycetota; class Actinomycetes; order Actinomycetales; family CAWJMD01; genus CAWJMD01. The sequence goes on along the minus strand of CAWJMD010000008.1, from coordinate 1,321,366 downwards.
CAGCCCTCGTGGCGACCGTCGTCGACACCGTCGACAGGTGGCCCGGGCGACCGATGTGGCCTCCGTCCAGCGACCGTGGACGGGGGCCTTTCCCGTTCGCGGCGGACATCACGACGTCACGAGGAGCAGCACATCAGCGAGCCGCGCATCAACGACCGGATCAGGGTCCCCGAGGTCCGACTGGTAGGCCCAGCTGGCGAGCAGGTCGGGATCGTCCGGGTCGAGGACGCCCTCCGGCTGGCCCAGGAGGCCGACCTCGACCTGGTCGAGGTCGCCCCGAACGAACGTCCGCCGGTCTGCAAGCTCATGGACTTCGGCAAGTTCAAGTACGAGGCCGACATGAAGGCCCGTGAGGCCCGCAAGAACCAGGCCAACACGGTGCTCAAGACGATCCGTCTGCGGTTGAAGATCGACCCGCACGACTACGCCACCAAGCGAGGTCAGGCGGAGAAGTTCCTCACCGCCGGCGACAAGGTCAAGGTCATGATCATGTTCCGTGGCCGCGAGCAGTCCCGCCCCGAGATGGGGTACCGGCTGCTGCAGCGGATCGCCGCCGACCTGGGAGACCTCGGCTTCGTCGAGAGCTCGCCGCTCCAGGACGGCCGCAACATGGTCATGGTGATCGGCCCGCACAAGAAGAAGGCCGAGGCCAAGGCCGCTGCGGCTCGCGCCGCCAAGGGTGGACGACGTCGCGACCGCGACGAGGCCGCCGGCGGGTCGGGCGAGACGGCGGGCGCGTCGAAGGCAGAGACCAAGGCAGAGACCAAGCCCACGGCGGAGGCCAAGCCCACGGCGGAGGCCAAGCCCACGGCGGAGGCCAAGCCCACGGCGGAGGCCAAGCCCACGGCGGAGGCCAAGCCCACGGCGGAGGCCAAGCCCACGGCGGAGGCCACCGCCGACGCCACACAGTCCGAGACGCAGTCCGTCGAGAGCTGACCAGCACGAGGCCCCGCGCACGCGAGGCAGCATCCTGCACGACCGACGACACCGAGGAGAGCGGCAGCCATGCCGAAGATGAAGACGCACAGCGGGACCAAGAAGCGGGTCCGGCTCACCGGCGCCGGCAAGCTCATGCGTGAGCAGGCCTTCGGTCGCCACCTGATGGAGGGCAAGTCGAGCCGCCGCGCCCGCCGCCTGTCCATGGACCAGCCGGTCGCCCCCGCCGACGTCAAGAAGCTGAAGAAGCTCCTCGGCAAGTGAGCTGAACTGACCCCGGTCTGGGCCGGGCCAGCCCCCGGCTGGTGACGGCACCGACCACCGACGAGCACGACCTGAGGAGCAGCACGTGGCACGCGTGAAGAGGGCGGTCAACGCCCACAAGAAGCGCCGGGAGACTCTCGAGCGCGCCAGTGGTTACCGCGGTCAGCGGTCCCGCCTGTACCGCAAGGCGAAGGAGCAGGTCACCCACTCCCTCGTCTACTCCTACCGCGACCGGAAGGCGCGCAAGGGGGACTTCCGTCGGCTCTGGATCCAGCGCATCAACGCTGCGGCCCGCGCCAACGGCCTGACGTACAACCGCTTCATCCAGGGTCTGGGCCTGGCCGGCATCGAGGTCGACCGGCGCATGCTCGCCGAGCTCGCCGTCAACGACGCCGCCGCGTTCACCGTCCTGGTGAAGACGGCCCAGGCGGCCCTGCCGGCGAAGGCCGAGGGCTCCGCGGCCTGACCGCGGACCCTTGGTACCGCTGGTCGACGCACCACCGAGCGCCCGGATGAGCGAGGTGCTGTCCAACCCCCGCAGCGAGCGGGTACGGACGGTCGCCCGCCTCTCCGGGCGCTCGGCGCGTCAGCGGGCCGGTCTGTTCCTGGTCGAAGGCCCGCAGGCGGTGCGCGAGGCCGTCCCGTCCGGCGCCGTGGTCGATCTCTACGCGACCGCCGAGGCCCTCGCTCGGCACCCCGAGATCGTCGCCGCCGCGCAGACGCGGGGCCTGCCGGTGCGCACCTGCACCGACGAGGTGCTGGCTGCGATGGCCGACACCGTCACACCGCAGGGATGGGTCGCGGTCTGCCGAGCGGTCGACCGGCCGCTGCACGAGGTGCTGGCGAGGCGTCCGCGGCTGGTGGCGGTCCTTTCCCACGTGCGCGACCCCGGCAACGCGGGGACGGTCCTGCGCACGGCTGACGCAGCCGGCGCCGACGCCGTCGTGTTCACGGAGGCGAGCGTCGACGTCCACGGCCCCAAGTGCGTCCGCGCCACCGCCGGCAGCCTCTTCCACGTCGACGTCGTGACAGGTGTGACCCTGTCCGACGCCATCCGGGCTCTGAAGGACGCGGGCACCACCGTGCTCGCCGCCGACGGCGCCGGTGACGTCGACCTCGACGCACTCGTCGACGAGTCGGAGGCGGGCACCGGCCACCTGTCCGGGCCCACGGCCTGGGTGTTCGGCAACGAGGCCTGGGGCCTGGCGCCCGAGGACCGTGCGCTCGCCGACGCCGTCGTCCGCGTACCCATCTACGGACGGGCCGAGAGCCTCAACCTCGCCGGCGCTGCCGGCATCTGCCTGTACGCGGCGGCGCGTGCCGCCCGGCGACGCACGTCGCCCTGACCGCGCCCACCGGTTCCGCAGACCGGGCCGTGCGGTCCGTGCGCGGCTACCCTGCGGGAATGGACAGCTCGGGGGACGGCGAGCGGGCGTCCCTCGGTGTGCGGCCCGATGACCTACCCGACGGTCTCGTGCTCGCGGACGGGGACGGCGTCATCCTGGCGGTGAACCGCGCCGCGGAGCGGTGCATCGGCCTGTCGGCGGCCGACCTGGTGGGCCAGGACATCCGGACGGCCCTGCCCCTGCAGGACACCAACGGTCGCCGCTGGTGGGACTTCGCCGACCCCTGGACGGGCCTGGCGACGCGCACGGGACACCGCGAGCGGCTCCTCCTCCTGCCCGGTGGGCGCGAGCTGCTGGTCACGGCGAGGTACGTGCGCAGCGGGCGGCTGGGCCCCGTGATCCGTGTGGTGCTGGCCCTACGTGACACCGAGTCGCGTCGACGGGCCGAGACCGACCACGCGGGGCTGATCTCGACTGTCGCCCACGAGCTGCGTTCGCCGCTGACCTCGGTGAAGGGTTTCACGTCCACGCTGCTGCGTCGGTGGGACCGCTTCAGCGACGAGCAGAAGCGGCTGATGCTGACGACGGTCGAGGCGGACGCCGACCGCGTCACGCGCCTGATCACCGAGCTGCTCGACATCTCGCGGATCGACGCCGGCAGGCTGCAGGTGCGCCGCCAGGTCGTGGACGTCGGAGACATCGTGCGCGGCCAGGTGCAGCGGCGGGTCGCCTCCGGCACGGACGCGGCCAAGTTCGACGTCGCCGTGCACGGTGACCTGCCGGAGATCTGGGCCGATCCCGACCGCATCGAGCAGATCGTCGCGAACCTCGTCGAGAACGCCCTGCGGCACGGCGACGGGCGGGTGCACGTGACGGTCGGTCTCGACCCTGACGGCGGCCGGCCGGGCGTGCAGGTCCTGGTCGAGGACGAGGGGGAGGGCATCCCGGCCGAGCACCTGGGGCTGGTCTTCACCAAGTTCTGGCGGGGCTCCCGCCGCGGTGGCACGGGCCTGGGGCTGTACGTGGTCCGCGGGCTGGTCGAGGCCCATCACGGGACGATGAGCGTCGGCCGCTCCGAGCGCGGGGGCGCGGCCTTCCGCTTCACGCTGCCCGCGGGGGCGCCCGACCACCTGGCCTGAGCCCGGCTCCTAGACTCTGGTCCCATGTCCGCACCGAACTCCCAGTACGACCCTGTCGAGGTCGCTGCGCTGTCGCCCGAGGCGGTGACGAAGGCTGTCGAGGAGGCGCTGGCGGCCGTCACGGCCGCGCGGTCGCTCGACGATCTGAAGGCCGCCCGCCTGGCCCACGTGGAGGAGCGCAGCCCGCTCGCGCTCGCCAACCGGGAGATCGGTGCGCTGCCACCCGCCGCCCGGGCCGAGGCGGGCCAGCGGGTCGGGCAGGCACGGGCCGCGGTGCGCACGGCCATCGCGGAGCGCCTCGCGGTGCTGGAGGCCGAGCGCGACGCGCGCGTGCTGGTCGAGGAGACGGTGGACGTCACCCTGCCGACCGGTCGGCACAGCCGTGGTGCCCGTCACCCCCTGCCGGTGCTGATGGAGCGGATCGGGGAGATCTTCACCGCGATCGGGTGGGAGATCGCCGAGGGGCCCGAGGTCGAGACCGAGTGGTTCAACTTCGACGCCCTCAACTTCACCCCCGACCACCCTGCCCGCCAGATGCAGGACACCTTCTTCCTCGATCCCGTCGGCTCGGGCCTCGTGCTCCGGACGCACACGTCGCCGGTCCAGGCTCGCACGCTGCTGGAGCGCGACCTGCCGGTGTACGTGATCTGCCCGGGCAAGACGTTCCGCACCGACGAGCTCGACGCGACTCACACCCCGGTGTTCCACCAGGTCGAGGGGCTCGCGGTCGACAAGGGCCTGACGATGGCCCACCTCAAGGGCACGCTCGACCACTTCGCCGAGGCGGTGCTGGGGCAGGGCATCACCACCCGCCTGCGCCCGTCGTTCTTCCCGTTCACCGAGCCGAGCGCGGAGATGGACCTGCGGTGCTTCGTCTGCCGCGGTGAGGACACCGCGTGCCGGACGTGCGGTGGGACGGGATGGATCGAGTGGGGCGGGTGCGGCATGGTCAACCCTGCCGTGCTGCGTGCGTGCGGGGTCGACCCCGAGGTGTACTCCGGCTTCGCGTTCGGCATGGGGGTCGAGCGCACCCTCATGTTCCGCAACGGCGTGGAGGACATGCGCGAGATGGTCGAGGGCGACGTGCGGTTCAGTGCACAGCTGGGGATGGAGGCCTGATGCGCGTCCCGCTGGGGTGGCTCGCCGAGATGACCGACCTGCCGGACGGCAGCACCGCCGAGAAGGTCGCGGCGGACCTCGTCTCCGTCGGGCTCGAGGAGGAGGGGCTCGACTCGGGCGACCTGACCGGTCCGCTGGTGGTCGGGCGCGTCCTGACGGTCGAGTCCGAGCCGCAGAAGAACGGCAAGACGATCATGTGGTGCTCGGTCGACGTGGGCCCGGCGCATGCCGCCGAGGGCGGCGGTGCGCGCGGGATCGTCTGCGGCGCCCACAACTTCGGCGAGGGCGACCTCGTCGTGGTGGCACTACCCGGGGCGGTGCTGCCCGGGGGGTTCGAGATTGCGTCCCGTCGGACCTACGGCCACGTGTCGGACGGCATGATCTGCTCGGCGGCCGAGCTGGGTCTCGGCGACGACCACAGCGGGATCATCGTGCTGTCGAGCCTCGGCCTGGACGCCGAGCCAGGCACCGACGCCATCGGTCTGCTCGGGCTGGGCGACGCCACGATCGAGGTCAATGTCACCCCCGACCGCGGCTACTGCTTCAGCCTGCGCGGCATCGCCCGTGAGCACGCCCACGCGACGGGGCGGACCGGTCAGTACCGCGACCCGGCCGACGCGTTCCGTCCGACGCCGACGGCCACGGTCTCGGGGTACCCGGTCCGCGTCGACGACCGCGCCCCGATCGACGGGGCCGTCGGCTGCGACCGGTTCGTCGCCCGCATCGTGCGAGGGCTCGACCCGTCGGCCCCGACCCCGTTCTGGATGCAGCGCCGGCTGCAGCAGGCCGGGATGCGGCCGATCTCGCTGGCCGTGGACGTCACGAACTACGTGATGCTGGGGCTCGGTCAGCCCCTGCACGCGTACGACCTCGACACGCTGGGTGAGGCGATCACGGTCCGTCGTGCCGTTGCGGGGGAGCACCTGACGACCTTGGACGGTGTGCGGCGGGAGCTGCACCCGGAGGACCTGCTCATCACCGACGGCGCCACCGGCGGCTCCGGTGAGCGCGTGATCGGCATGGCCGGTGTGATGGGCGGTGCCGCGACCGAGGTGAGCCCCTCGACGTCCGACGTACTCGTCGAGGCGGCGCACTTCGACCCGATCTCGGTGGCCCGCACGGCACGCAGGCACCGCCTTCCCAGCGAGGCCTCGAAGCGCTTCGAGCGCGGGGTCGACCCGCGGGTCGCGGACGCAGCGGCCGAGTGGGCGGTCCGGCTCCTCGTCGAGCTGGGTGGGGCAACCGTCGACCCCGGCGCCACCGACCTCGACGAGACACGTCCACCGGCACCGGTCCAGATGTCCGCCGACCTTCCCGCTCGCCTGGTGGGCGTGCCCTACGACGCCACGACCGTCGTCGGGCGACTACGTGAGATCGGCTGCCGCGTGGAGCATCGCGACCCGCTCGAGGAGGACGGCGTCCTCACGGTCACGCCGCCGACCTGGCGCCCCGACCTCCGTGTCGGCGCCGACCTGGTCGAGGAGGTGGCCCGGCTCGAGGGATACGACGCCATCCCGTCGGTGCTGCCCCGGGCGCCAGGAGGGCGCGGCTTCACCGACGACCAGCGCCGACGCCGCAGCGTGGCGCGCGCTCTGGCCGAGAGCGGGTGGGTCGAGGTCCTCGGGTCACCGTTCGTCGCCGGCGAGGTCAACGACGTCCTGGGCCTGGTCGACGACGACCCCGGCCGCACCATGGCGCGGCTCGCGAACCCGTTGTCGGAGGAGGCGCCCTACCTGCGCTCGTCGCTGCTGCAGGGGCTGCTGGAGGTGCTGCGGCGCAACGTCTCCCGTGGTGCGACCGACGTCGCCGTCTACGAGATGGGCTCGGTCACGAGGCCGAGCCGGCCGCCGCGGGTGGGCGAGGCCCCGCGTCTGACCGTCGCCGAGCGCCCGTCCGACGACGCCCTGGCGCACCAGCGGGCCGCCGTCCCGCCGCAGTCCCTGCGCGTCGCGGGGATGGCCGCCGGGCGTTTCGAGCCCGCCGGTTGGTGGGGGCAGGGCCGTCCGGCGGAGCACGGCGACGCCGTGCAGGCCGCGCGGACCGTCGCCGCCGAGCTCGGTGTCCGGCTGCTGGTCTCGGCCGACGTCCACGCGCCCTGGCACCCGGGTCGGTGCGCGGCGTTGCGGCTCGTCGACGGCACCCTCGTGGGCCACGCCGGCGAGCTGCACCCGGCGGTGTGCGAGCGGGCCGGCCTGCCGACGCGGACCATCGCCTTCGAGATCGACCTGGGCGTCCTGCTCGTGGCGGCCGCCGCCACGGGACCGAGGCAGGTCGAGACGATCAGCACCCACCCGGTGGTGAAGGAGGACGTCGCCCTGATCGTGCCGACGTCCGTGCCGGTCGGCGTGGTCGAGGAGGTCCTGCGGTCCGCCGGCGGCGAGCTGCTCGAGGACGTGCGCCTCTTCGACGTGTACACCGGCGAGCAGGTGCCGGAAGGACACCGGTCCATGGCCTTCGCACTGCGAATGCGGGCGCCCGACAGGACCCTCAACGCGGAGGAGTCCGCCGCCGTCCGTCACGCGGTCGTCGAGGCCGCGGCCCACGAGCTCGGGGCGGTCCTGCGAGGTGGCTGACGAGGTGCACGCCGTCGCCGCGGCACGGACCGCGCTCGTCACGGGCGGGTCGCGGGGGATCGGCGAGGCCGTCGCCAGCGGTCTCGCCGTCGCGGGGCTCGACGTCGCGGTGCTCGGTCGGTCCGGCGCCCGCCTCGAGGAGGTGGCCGGGAGGCTCCGTGGCACGGGGGTCCGGGCCGTCGCCGTCACGGCGGACGTCACCGAGCCCGACGAGGTGCAGGAGGCGGCGCGGGCGGCGGAGCGTGAGCTCGGACCGATCGACCTGCTGGTGAACTGCGCAGGGGTGATCGAGCCGACCGAGCAGCCCGTCTGGGAGGAGGACCCCTCCGTCTGGCGGGCGGTCCTCGGGGCCGACCTCCTTGGTCCGATGCTCGCCGTCCGGGCGGTCGTCCCGGGCATGGTGACCCGCGGCCGCGGGCGGGTGGTCGACATCAGCTCGGGCGCCGCGCTGGCACCCCGTCCCGAGTACACCGCCTACAGCGCGGCCAAGACGGGCCTCTTCCGGCTCAGCGGCCACCTCCACCTCGCGGGGTACGACCACGGCCTGCGCGCCTTCGAGATCTCGCCCGGCGTGGTCGCCACCGAGATGACGGCCACGATGGCCACGCACGCCGACCGCACCGAGTGGACGCCCGTCGAGGCGGTCGTCGAGCTCGTCGTCGCGGCGGCGGAGGGCAGGCTGGACGCGTGGTCGGGGCGCTTCGTGAGAGCGGGTGTCGACACGGTCGACTCCCTCGTCTCGGTCGCAGAACGTGGGCTGTCCGAGCAGGCGCGGACGCTCTCGCTCGTGGGGTACGGTCCGGACGACCCCCTGGGCTGAACGACCCAGACGCATGACTATCCAGTCAGGTGTATGATCATGCACATGGTTTCGGTGGCGGTCGCAGGTGCGAGCGGCTACGCGGGGGGCGAGATCCTCCGCCTGCTGCTGGCGCACGAGCACGTCGACGTCGGCACGCTGACCGCCGGCTCGTCGGCCGGGTCCGTCCTGGGCGACCACCACCCCCACATCCTGCAGCTGTCGGACCGGGTGCTGGAGCCCACGGACGTGGACCGGCTCGCCGGGCACGACGTCGTGGTGATGGCCCTGCCGCACGCGACCGGAGGTGCCGTCTCGGACGCACTGCCTCCGCAGACGCTGGTGATCGACGCGTCCGCCGACCACCGCCTGGTCGACCCAGGTGCCTGGACGACGTTCTACGACGGTGAGCACCTCGGCAGCTGGCCGTACGGACTGCCCGAGCTGGTCCACGCCGACGGCAGCCGGCAGCGCGACGCGCTGACCGGTGCACGGCGCGTGGCGGTGCCTGGCTGCTACCCCACTGCAGTCAGCCTCGCGCTGGCTCCGGGCCTGGCCGCGGGGGTCGTGTCGGCCGACGACGTCGTGGTGGTGGCGGCCTCCGGCACCTCGGGGGCCGGCCGGTCGGGTGCGACCCATCTCACCGGCTCCGAGGTGATGGGCTCGATGTCGCCCTACGGGGTCGGCGGCGTGCACCGGCACACGCCCGAGATCGAGCAGAACCTCTCCGCCGCCGCGGGCTCGCGCGTCACGGTGTCCTTCACGCCGACCCTCGCCCCGATGCCGCGGGGCATCCTCGCGACCTGCACCGCCCGTCTCGCGCCCGGACTGGACCCCGCGGACCCGGCAGCCGGGACGTCCGTGAGGCAGGCCTGGTCCACCGCCTACGCCGACGAGCCCTTCGTGCACCTGCTCCCCGAGGGACGGTGGCCGCGCACGGCCGACACCCTCGGGGCGAACACCGTCCTCGTCCAGGTCGCACTCGACCCCCGCAGCCGTCGCGTGGTCGTCGTCGCGGCGGTCGACAACCTCACCAAGGGGACGGCGGGTGCCGCGGTCCAGTGCATGAACCTGGCTCTCGGCCTGCCCGAGACCACCGGCCTCACGACGTCGGGGATGGCGCCATGACCGACACCTGGACCCTGACCGCCCACCCCGGGCCGCTGTCCGTCGTGCGACTGGGGGCGGGGAGCGCCGCACCCGAGTGGGCGGCCGGTGCGCCCCTGGCGTCGGTGACGTGGACACCGGACGAGACGAGCGTGATCTGCCCCACCAGCCAGGTGCCCGACTCGCTGCCCGGCCCGGTGACGGGCCCCTTCTCCGCCTTCGAGGTCGCCGGACCGCTCGACTTCTCGCTGACCGGCGTGCTCTGGGGCCTGCTGGCTCCGCTCGCGGACGGTGGCGTCTCCGCCCTGACGCTCTCGACCTACGACACCGACTGGATCCTGGTCCCTGCGCAGTCGCAGCCGGAGGCGACGGCGCTCTGGACCGCCGCAGGCCACGAGGTGGTGTCGTCGTGAGCGTCACCGCGGCCCAGGGTTTCGTGGCGTCCGGGGTGACCGCCGGCCTGAAGCCCAGTGGGCGGCCCGACGTGGCCCTGGTGGTCGGCATCGGCCCGCGGGCCTCCGCGGCGGCGGTCTACACCTCCAACCGGTGCAAGGCGAACCCCGTGCTGTGGAGCGAGCGCGCCAGCGCCGACGGCGCGGTGCGTGCCGTCGTGCTCAACTCGGGCGGTGCCAACTGCTACACCGGGCCGGACGGGTTCTCGACCACGCACGCCACGGCGGAGCTCGTCGGTGACCTCGCCGGCGTCGGTGCCGGCGACGTGGTGGTCTGCTCCACCGGGCTGATCGGGGTGACGTTGGCCCGCGACCTGCTGCTGGCCGGGGTCGGGCGTGCCCACGCGGCCCTGTCCCCCCACGGTGGCGCTGCGGCGGCGGAGGCCATCATGACGACCGACACCGTCCCGAAGCAGGCGGTGGTCGTCGGGGACGGCTTCGTCGTCGGCGGGATGGCCAAGGGCGCGGGCATGCTGGCGCCGGCCCTGGCCACGATGCTCGTGGTGATCACGACCGACGCCGACGTCGACGCCGCCACGTGCGACGAGGCGCTGCGCACCGCGACCGCGCTCACGTTCGACCGGCTCGACTCGGACGGTTGCCAGTCCACCAACGACACCGTGCTGCTTCTGGCCGGCGGAGCGTCAGGGACCGCTCCGGACACGGCGGCGTTCACCCGGGCGCTCACCGCCGTGTGCCACGACCTCGCGCAGCAGCTGATCGCCGACGCCGAGGGAGCCGAGCACGTGATCGCCGTGGAGGTGCGTGGTGCGGCCTCGGAGGGCGACGCCCTCTCGGTGGGGCGGTCCGTCGCCCGCAGCAACCTGTTCAAGACGGCGGTGTTCGGACGGGACCCGAACTGGGGCCGCATCCTCGCGGCGGTCGGGACCACGGCGGCGGCCTTCGACCCGCTCGACCTCGACGTGGCCGTCAACGACGTGTGGGTGTGCCGGGGATCGGCGCCGGCCGAGGACCCGGCAGCCGTGGACCTGTCGGACCGCGAGGTGACCGTCACCGTGGACCTCAAGGCGGGCGACCGCAGTGCCACGATCTGGACCAACGACCTGACCCACGCCTACGTGCACGAGAACAGCGCGTACTCGACATGACCCAGCAGCAGACCCCCCGGTGGGGGACGACGCGCGCGATGCGTCCCGACGACCCGGACCGCGACGCCCGGCGCGCGGCGGTGCTCACCGACGCGCTCCCGTGGCTCAAGGAGTTCCACGGTCAGACGGTGGTCATCAAGTACGGCGGCAACGCCATGGTCGACGAGGGTCTCAAGCGGGCGTTCGCGGAGGACATGGTCCTGCTCCGCTACGTCGGCATCCGCCCGGTCGTCGTCCACGGCGGCGGTCCGCAGGTGACCTCGATGCTGGGCCGGCTCGGCATCGAGAGCGAGTTCCGTGCAGGGCTGAGGGTGACCACGTCGGAGACCATCGACGTCGTCCGGATGGTGCTGGTCGGCCAGGTCGGCCGTGAGCTCGTCGGCCTCATCAACGAGCACGGTCCCCACGCGGTCGGGCTCTCCGGCGAGGACGCCGGACTGCTGCGTGCCGAGCGGACCTACCCGCTCGTGGACGGCCGGCGGGTGGACGTGGGCCTCGTCGGGGACGTCGTGCAGGTGGACCCAGCCGCCGTGCTCGACCTCGTGTCGGCCGGGCGCATCCCGGTGGTCTCCACCGTCGCCCCGGACCCGGACGGCCAGGTGCTCAACGTCAACGCGGACACGGCCGCCGCGGCGCTCGCCGTCGCCCTCGGGGCGGTCAAGCTCGTCGTCCTCACGGACGTGGAGGGGCTGTACAGCGCGTGGCCCGACCGGTCGTCGCTGGTGCAGAAGATCGGGTCCGACGAGCTGGAGCAGGTCCTGCCACAGCTCGACTCGGGGATGCTGCCGAAGATGGACGCCTGCCTTCGTGCCGTCCGCGGCGGGGTACGTCGCGCGACGGTGGTCGACGGTCGCCTGCCGCACGCCCTGCTGCTCGAGATGCTCACCAGCGAGGGCACAGGGACGATGGTGGTCCCGTGAGCCACCCGGGCGGAGAGCAGGCCCCGGACGTCCTGGCCCGGTACGCGGGGTCGGTGATGAACACGTTCGGGACGCCGTCTCGCGTCCTGGTGCGGGGCGACGGGTGCGAGGTCCACGACGCCCAGGGCAGGCGGTACCTCGACCTGATGGCGGGCATCGCCGTGAACGCTCTGGGGCACGCACACCCCGCCCTCGTCGCGGCCGTCAGCGGCCAGATGGCCACGCTCGGCCACGTCTCCAACTTCTTCGCCACCGGGCCGCAGGTCGCGCTGGCCGAGCGACTGCTCGCCCTGCTCGACGCACCGGAGGGGTCGCGCGTCTACCTGTGCAACTCGGGTGCCGAGGCCGTGGAGGCGGCGGTGAAGATGGCTCGGCGCACCGGACGTCCCCGGATCCTCGCAGCCGTGGGTGCGTTCCACGGGCGCACGATGGGTGCCCTGGCTCTGACCCACAAGCCGGCCTACCGGGAGCCGTTCGAGCCGCTTCCCGGCGGTGTGGAGCACGTCCCGTTCGGCGACGTCGACGCGTTGCGCGCGGCCGTCGACGAGAACGTCGCCGCCGTGGTCCTCGAGCCGGTCCAGGGCGAGGCGGGAGTCCTTCCCGCCCCGGAGGGGTACCTGGCGGCGGCCCGTGAGATCACCACGGCGGCAGGCGCTCTGCTCGTCCTCGACGAGGTGCAGTCGGGTGTCGGGCGCACCGGGGCGTGGTTCGCGCACCAGCTCCAGCAGATCGGTGGAGAGGCCCTGCGGCCGGACGTCGTCACGATGGCGAAGGGACTCGGCGGTGGCTTCCCGATCGGTGCGGTAGCGGGCTTCGGGCCCGTGGCCGGGTCCCTCCTCGGGCCGGGGCAGCACGGTACGACCTTCGGTGGCAACCCGGTCGCCTGCGCCGCGGCCCTGGCCACGTTGGACGTGATCGAGAGCGAGGGCCTGGTCGAGCACGCACGGCGCCTCGGCGCCTCGTGGCGCGCCGACCTGGCTGCCGCGGACCCGCTCGTGCGTGAGGTGCGCGGCGAGGGCCTGCTGATCGGGGTCGTCCTGCACCGTCCCGTCGCGGCCGAGCTGGCGGCCGCCGCCCTCGAGGGCGGGTTCATCGTCAACGCGGTCGCACCCGACACGGTGCGCCTGGCGCCACCTCTCGTCCTTTCCGCTGCGCAGGCGGCAGAGTTCACCTCGGCCCTGCCTGACCTGTGCCGGGCCGCGACCGCTGCCGCCGACGCGGCGCAGCCCCCTGCGACCGAAGGAGACCCGCGATGACCCGCCACTTCCTGCGCGACGACGACCTGAGCCCCAGCGAGCAGGCCGAGGTGCTGGCCCTGGCCGCGAAGGCCAAGGCGGACCGGTTGTCGCTGCGCCCCCTGGAGGGGCCCCAGGCCGTGGCGGTCATCTTCGACAAGCCCTCGACGCGCACGCGCGTCTCGTTCAGCGTGGGCATCGCCGAGCTTGGCGGCTACCCGCTGGTGATCGACGCGCAGAGCAGCCAGCTGGGGCGCGGCGAGCCGGTGGCCGACACGGCGCGGGTGCTCGACCGTCAGGTGCAGGCGATCGTGTGGCGCACCTTCGGTCAGGACCGTATCGACGAGATGGCTTCTGTCAGTACGGTTCCAGTGATCAACGCGCTCACCGACCTGTTCCACCCCTGCCAGATCCTCGCCGACCTGCAGACCGTGGCCGAGCACAAGGGCGACCCCGAGACCGGCTCGGTGGCCGGCCTGACGCTCGCCTACCTGGGTGACGGGGCGAACAACATGGCCCACTCCTACGCGCTGGGCGGGGCCACCGCCGGTCTGCACGTGCGGATCGGAACTCCCTCGCACCACCTGCCCGACCCGGCCGTCATCGCCGACGCCGAGCGCGTCGCGGCCCTGACGGGCGGGTCGGTCACGGTCACCCACGACCCCGTGGCCGCGGCCGAAGGGGCTGACGTGCTGGCCACCGACACCTGGGTCTCGATGGGTCAGGAGGGCGAGAAGGGCTCACGTGCAGGGGGAGAGAGCCCATTCGCGCCCTTCGCGATCGACGCCGCGGCCCTGGGCAGGGCCGCGGCGGGCGCGATCGTGCTGCACTGCCTGCCTGCCTACCGCGGTCTCGAGATCTCCGCCGAGGTGATCGACGGGCCGTCGTCCGTCGTCTGGGACGAGGCCGAGAACCGCCTGCACGCCCAGAAGGCCCTGCTGACGTGGCTCCTCGCCAGGTCGCGAGGGTCGTCGTGACAGCCCCCGCCACCAAGACGGCACGGCACGCGCGCATCGTCGAGCTGCTCGGCCACCACCCGGTGCGCTCCCAGCCCGAGCTGGCGAACCTCCTGGCCCGCGAGGGTGTCGAGGTCACCCAGGCCACGCTGTCCCGTGACCTCGACGAGCTGGGGGCGAGCAAGGTCCGGTCGGGTGCCCACGGGCTGGTGTACGCGGTGCCGTCCTTCGGTGGTGACCGCACCCCACACCCGGCGATCGGGGCCGAGCAGCTCGACGCGCGCCTCTCCAGGCTGTGCGAGGAGCTGCTGGTCAGCGCCGACGCCAGCGCGAACCTGGTCGTCCTGCGCACGCCTCCCGGCGCCGCCCAGTTCCTGGCCTCGGCCGTCGACCAGGCGGTCCTGCCGTCCGTGCTGGGCACCATCGCCGGTGACGACACCGTCCTGGTGATCTCCCGAGAACCGCTCGGCGGCCCCGCGCTCGCGGACCGCTTCCTGTCCTTCGCGTCCGGTCGTGCGGACGAGAACGGGACGGCGCGGCGGCGCGACGAACCCTCGAACACCACGCACCTGGAGGAGCACCCGTGAGCAAGGTCCTGACGTCACTGCCGGTCGGCGAGCGGGTCGGCATCGCCTTCTCCGGCGGACTGGACACCTCTGTCGCCGTGGCGTGGATGCGTGCCAAGGGTGCCGTCCCCTGCGCGTACACCGCCGACATCGGCCAGTACGACGAGCCGGACGTCGACGCGATCCCCGGGCGGGCGATGCAGTACGGCGCCGAGGTGGCCCGGGCCGTGGACTGCAGGCACGCCCTCGTCGAGGCCGGGCTGGTCGCCATGTCGTGCGGCGCCTTCCACATCCGGTCGGGGACCCGGGCGTACTTCAACACCACGCCGCTGGGGCGCGCCGTCACCGGCACGCTGCTGGTGCGCGCCATGCACGAGGACGGCGTGGACATCTGGGGCGACGGTTCCACCTTCAAGGGCAACGACATCGAGCGCTTCTACCGCTACGGACTGCTCGCTAACCCATCCCTGCGGATCTACAAGCCGTGGCTGGACCGCGACTTCGTCGCGGAGCTCGGCGGCCGCGCCGAGATGAGCCAGTGGCTGACCCAGCGCGACCTCCCCTACCGCGACAGCGCCGAGAAGGCGTACTCCACCGACGCGAACATCTGGGGCGCGACGCACGAGGCGAAGACGCTTGAGCACCTCGACGTGTCGCTGGAGGTCGTCGACCCGATCATGGGCGTCCGGTTCTGGGACCCCGCCGTCGAGATCGCGAGTGAGGACGTCACGGTCCGGTTCGAGCGCGGCCGCCCGGTCGCGATCAACGGCACGACCTACGCCGATGCCGTCGCCCTCGTGCACGAGGCGAACGCGATCGGTGGCCGTCATGGCCTGGGGATGTCGGACCAGATCGAGAACCGGATCATCGAGGCGAAGTCACGCGGCGTCTACGAGGCCCCGGGGATGGCGCTGCTGTGGGCCTGCTACGAGCGGCTCCTCAACGCTGTGCACAACGAGGACACGATCGCGAACTACCACGCGCAGGGACGGCGCCTCGGCCGGATGCTCTACGAGGGACGCTGGCTCGACCCGCAGGCGCTCATGCTGCAGGAGTCGATCCAGCGGTGGATCGCCTCGGTAGTGACCGGAGAGGTCACCCTGCGGCTGCGTCGCGGCGAGGACTACACCGTCCTGCGTACCGACGGTCCCGCCTTCTCCTACCACCCGGACAAGCTGTCGATGGAGCGCACCGAGAACGCCGCGTTCGGGCCCACCGACCGGATCGGGCAGCTGACCATGCGCAACCTCGACATCGCCGACTCCCGCGCCCTGCTCGAGCTCTACGCCGAGCAGCCGCTGGACCAGGGCCAGGTCCTGGTCGAGAACGGGACGCTCTTCGGCGCCCTGCCCGCCGGCGGCGCCGACCGCATCACCGCCAACCCGGCCGTGCTCGGTGACGAGGAGCTGGCGCTCGAGCACGCGGCGATGGAAGTCGGGACCGACTGATGGCCGCAGGGGCGACCGCCTCCGGCGCGCTGTGGGGCGGCCGCTTCAGCGGCGGTCCGGCCGACGCGCTGGCGGCCCTCTCCAAGAGCACCCACTTCGACTGGCGGCTCGCCCGCCACGACATCGAGGGCTCGCGCGCCCACGCCCGGGTGCTGCACGGCGCAGGCCTGCTCGGCGACGACTCCCTCGCCGGGATGCTCGACGCGCTCGACCGCCTTGACGCCGACGTGGCCTCCGGCGCCTTCGTCCCCGCCGAGGGCGACGAGGACGTGCACTCCGCACTGGAGCGCGGCCTCGTCGAGCGGGCGGGCCCCGACCTCGGCGGGCGGCTGCGGGCCGGGCGGTCGCGCAACGACCAGATCGCAACCCTCGTGCGGATGTACCTGCGCGAGAGCGCACGTCGCGTCGCCGGGGGACTGCTGGACGTCGTCCGGGCCCTGGTCGACCAGGCCGCCGCGCACCCGAACGCGCCCATGCCGGGCCGCACCCACCTGCAGCACGCCCAGCCCGTCCTCCTCGCCCACCACCTGCTCGCGCACGCGTGGCCGCTGCTGCGTGACGTCGACAGGCTGCGCGACTGGGACGCGCGTGCCGCGCTGTCGCCGTACGGGTCCGGAGCGTTGGCCGGCACGTCGCTGGGGCTCGACCCCGCGGCCGTCGCGGCCGATCTCGGCTTCGACGGGCCGGTGCAGAACTCGATCGACGGCACCGCGGCGCGAGACGTGGTGGCCGAGTTCAGCTTCGTCGCGGCGATGGTCGGGGTCGACCTGTCGCGGATCAGCGAGGAGGTGATCGTCTGGGCCACCAAGGAGTTCTCGTTCGTCACGCTCGACGACGCCTTCTCGACCGGGTCGTCGATCATGCCGCAGAAGAAGAACCCCGACGTGGCGGAGCTCGCGCGCGGGAAGGCCGGCCGTCTCATCGGTGACCTCACCGGGCTGCTCGCCACGCTCAAGGGGCTGCCCCTCGCCTACAACCGGGACCTCCAGGAGGACAAGGAGCCGGTGTTCGACGCGGTCGACACCCTCGAGGTCCTGCTGCCTGCCGTGGCCGGCATGGTCGCCACCCTCACCTTCCACACCGGCCGGATGGCCGAGCTGGCGCCGCAGGGCTTCGCGCTCGCCACCGACGTCGCCGAGTGGCTCGTGCGGCGGGGCACTCCGTTCCGTGTGGCCCACGAGGTCGCGGGCGCCTGCGTGCGGGTCTGCGAGGCGCGCGGCGTCGAGCTGTGGGACCTGTCGGACGACGACCTCGCCGCAGTCGACCCGGCCCTGACGCCCGCGGTGCGCGAGGTGCTCACCGTCGAGGGCTCGCTGGCGAGCCGGGACGCCGTCGGTGGCACGGCTCCGGCACGCGTCGCCGAGCAGCTGGTCCAGGCCCGCGCGGCGGTGTCCGCCGCGCGGGAGTGGCTACGTCCGGACTCCTCGTCCTGAGCACGCCGATGCCCGTCGACGGCGCCGACACGCGTTGGCCCAGGCTTGTCCTGGCTCGCGGGTCTCGGCAGACTGCGGGTGAGCGGGTCCGCGACGTCGCGGGCCGGGAGGGTCGGTCCGACTGATGCAACCCACGACGGTGCTGGGCCCATGACGGCACAGAGCGACATCACGCACGCACGGTCCCTGGTGTCCGACCTGCGTCGGACCCTCCTGTCGTTGAGCGCGGACTACGGGGACACGGTCGACATCCACCGGCTCAAGGACGACGTCGCGCGGCTCGCGGCCGACCTCAACCTCCTCGCCCAGACAGCCCCGCGACAGGGCGCTGCCGGTGATGCCGAGGTCGTGTACATCCCCGATGACGACTACTCGTCCGACTTCTGGGCCGACTCGGACGACGAGGGCCTCGGCGCCTCCGGTCCCCGCTGACGGGAGCGCCCTACCGATGACGACGTCTTCAACCGACCGCGCGCGCCTCGGCCCCGAGGGGGTGGGTGCGCCCGGTCGGGCCCGGATCGACCGTCGCACGCTCCGCACCGACCGCTGGTGGGTGGAACCGGCCCTGACCGTCGCCGGTCTGGTGTTCTTCGTCGTCTACGCGACGGTGCGGACCGCCAGCCAGCGCCACTACTGGGTCGACGACTACCACTACCTGACGCCGTTCGTGTCGCCGTGCGTGAGTGTCTCGTGCGCCCCGGGCTCGGCCCACTTCGGCGAGTTCCTGCCGGCCTTCCCGCCCTTCATCCCACTGGCGATCCTGACGCTGCCGTTCCTGCTGCTGTTCCGGCTGACCTGCTACTACTACCGCAAGGCCTACTACCGGTCGTTCTGGCTCTCGCCACCCGCGTGCGCCGTCGCCGAGCCGCACTCCTCGTACTCGGGGGAGACCCGCTTCCCCCTGATCGGCCAGAACCTGCACCGCTACACCTTCTACGCGGCGCTGATCATCTCGGTGATCAACACCTACGACGCGATCCTCGCGTTCCACTCACCGTCCGGGTTCGGGTTCGGGCTCGGCAACCTCGTCCTGGTGGCCAACGTCGTCCTGCTCTGGGCCTACACGCTCTCGTGCCACTCGTGCCGTCACATCGTGGCGGGCAAGATCAACAGCTTCTCCAAGCACCCGGTCCGCTACCGGGCCTGGCAGCGGGTGAGCTGGCTGAACGGCCGGCACATGCAGCTGGCCTGGATCACCATCGGCAGCCTGATCGTCACCGACGCCTACATCGGGCTCGTCGCCGCCGGCGTCATCACAGATCTGAGGTTCATCGGGTGACCGAGACCGAACGCCATTCGTACGACGTCCTGGTCATCGGTGCCGGTGGCGCCGGCCTGCGGGCAGCGATCGAGGCACGTGAGCAGGGGCTCCGCACGGCCATCATCTGCAAGTCCCTGTTCGGCAAGGCCCACACCGTCATGGCCGAGGGCGGCATCGCGGCGTCGATGGGCAACGCCAACTCCAAGGACGGCTGGCAGGTCCACTTCCGCGACACCATGCGCGGCGGCAAGTTCCTCAACAACCCGAGGATGGCCGAGCTGCACGCGCAGGAGGCCCCCCAGCGGGTCTGGGAGCTGGAGACGTACGGCGCGCTCTTCGACCGCACGGCCGACGGACGCATCAGCCAGCGGAACTTCGGCGGGCACGAGTACCCGCGGCTCGCCCACGTCGGCGACCGCACCGGTCTCGAGCTGATCCGCACACTCCAGCAGAAGATCGTCTCCCTGCAGCAGGAGGACCTGCGCGAGCACGGCGACCTCGACGCGCGGATCCGGGTCTTCGCCGAGCTCACGATCACCGACCTCGTCAAGGACGGGGACGCGGTGGCCGGGGCCGTCGGGTACTGGCGCGAGTCGGGACGCTTCGTGGTCTTCGACGCGCCGGCCGTGATCCTGGCCACCGGAGGGATCGGCAAGTCGTTCAAGGTGACCTCTAACTCCTGGGAGTACACCGGCGACGGCCACGCCCTGGCTCTGCGCGCCGGGGCGACGCTGCTCAACATGGAGTTCGTCCAGTTCCACCCGACCGGCATGGTGTGGCCCCCCTCCGTCAAGGGGATCCTCGTGACGGAGTCCGTCCGCGGCGACGGGGGAGTGCTGCGCAACTCCGAGGGCAAGCGCTTCATGTTCGACCACGTCCCCGACGTGTTCCGGGGCCAGTACGCCGACTCCGAGGAGGAGGCGGACCGTTGGTACTCCGACCCCGAGAACAACAAGCGGCCGCCCGAGCTGCTGCCTCGCGACGAGGTCGCGCGTGCGATCAACACCGAGGTCAAGGAGGGACGGGGGTCCCCCCACGGCGGCGTCTTCCTCGACGTCTCCACCCGGCTCCCGGCCGAGGAGATCGTCCGCCGCCTGCCGTCGATGCACCACCAGTTCAAGGAGCTGGCCGACGTCGACATCACGGCCGAGCCGATGGAGGTCGGGCCCACCTGCCACTACGTGATGGGTGGCGTCGAAGTCGAGGCCGACACCGCCGCGTCGACCGTGCCGGGGTTGTTCGCGGCCGGTGAGGTGGCCGGCGGTATGCACGGGTCGAACCGCCTCGGCGGCAACTCGCTGTCGGACCTGCTCGTGTTCGGTCGTCGCGCGGGCGCCGGCGCCGCCGCCTACCTCCGCGACCTGGGCGAGAAGCGTCCGTCGGTGGGGGACGGTGATGTCGACGAGGCCTGCCGCCGAGCCGTCGCGTCGTTCGACCCGCGGGACGGAGCGCCGGCGGACGCGGTGCCGGAGAACCCGTACACGGTGCACACCGAGCTCCAGCAGACGATGAACGACCTGGTGGGCATCATCCGGCGCGAGGACGAGGTGCGTGAGGCGCTCGTGCGCCTCGACCAGCTCGAGCGCCGCGCCGACCGGGTCGTGGTCGAGGGGCACCGGCAGTTCAACCCGGGCTGGCACCTCGCTCTCGACCTGCAGAACATGATCCTGGTCTCGCGGTGCATCGCCCTCGCGGCGCTGGAACGCACGGAGAGCCGCGGCGGTCACACGCGTGAGGACCATCCGGCGATGGACGCCCAGTGGCGCGGCGTGAACCTCGTCTGCGGGCTCGACGAGACCGGGGCGGTCGCGCTCCGCCGTCAGCCCGTGCCCTCGATCCGCCAGGACCTGCTCGAGCTCTTCGAGGACGTGGAGCTGTCCAAGTACCTGTCCACCGACGAGCTGCCCGCCCGCAACGGCCGACCCACGGAGGCGTCATGACGCAGCGGAGCACGGTGGAGCAGACGGCGGGGAGGCGGGCGTGAGCTACCAGGCGTCCTTCCGGGTCTGGCGTGGCGACAGTGACGACGGCGCGCTGCACGACTTCACCGTCGAGGTGAACGAGGGCGAGGTGGTCCTCGACGTCATCCACCGACTGCAGGGCACCCAGACCCCCGACCTGGCCGTGCGGTGGAACTGCAAGGCCGGCAAGTGCGGGTCGTGCAGCGCCGAGGTCAACGGCCGTCCCCGGCTGCTGTGCATGACGCGGATGAACCTCTTCGCCGAGGACGAGGTCGTCACCGTGACCCCGCTCCGGGCCTTCCCCGTGCTGAAGGACCTTGTCACCGACGTCTCCTTCAACTACGCGAAGGCCCGTGAGATCCCGGCGTTCGTCCCCCCTGAGGGGGTCGAGCCCGGCGACTACCGGATGGCGCAGGTGGACGTCGAGCGCCCCCAGGAGTTCCGCAAGTGCATCGAGTGCTTCCTGTGCCAGGACGTCTGCCACGTGGTGCGCGACCACGAGGACAACAAGGAGGCCTTCGCGGGCCCTCGGTTCCTGATGCGGATGGCCGAGCTCGACATGCACCCGCTCGACGCGCACGGCACCCGCGCCGCGGAGGCGCAGGAGCAGCACGGCCTGGGCATGTGCAACATCACCAAGTGCTGCACCGAGGTCTGTCCGGAGAACATCAAGATCACCGACAACGCGCTGATCCCCCTCAAGGAGCGCGCGGTCGACCGCAAGTACGATCCGCTGGTGTGGCTGGGCTCCAAGATCCGTCGTCGCACCTGACGCTCCTGGAGCGGCCCGGGCTCGTCGTCGCCCCCCGGCTCCTGGGCGCGCTGTTGACCCACTCGTCCCCCGAGGGGTCGGTGACCGTGCGACTCACGGAGGTGGAGGCGTACGACGGGGGCGACGACCCGGGGTCCCACGCCTTCCGCGGGCGCACGCCTCGCAACGCTGTGATGTTCGGCCCCCACGGGGTGCTCTACGTGTACTTCAGCTACGGCATGCACTGGTGCGCGAACGTCGTGTGCGGCCCTGAGGGCCGCGCGAGCGCCGTCCTTCTCCGCGCGGGCGAGGTGGTCGCCGGTCTGGACCTGGCGCGCGCCCGTCGCCCCTCCGCTCGCTCCGACCGCGACCTGGCCCGCGGGCCGGCGCGGCTGACGTCCGCGCTGGGGATCGACGGCTCCCACGACGGCGCCTCCCTCGCCGGGCCGTCGCTGCAGCTGCGGCCGCGAGGGCGCTCCCACCCCCGTACGTCGATCTCGGCCGGCCCGCGGGTCGGCGTGTCCGGCGCCGGCGGTGACGGAACCGCGTTCCCGTGGCGGTTCTGGCTGACCGGCGACCCCTCCGTGTCCGCCTACCGGCCGGGCGCCACGCGACCGTCCGGCACCGAACCCGTTCGTCGCCCGTGAGCACGATCGGGCAGGCTGTGGCCGTGTCCCGCGAACGCAGGGACCGCCCCCGAGCAAGGAGACCCACGTGACCGACATCCTCGACGAGCTGCAGTGGCGCGGACTGGTGGCGCAGACCACCGACGAGGCCGCGCTGCGCTCCGCCCTCGCCGCGGGACCGGTCACCTTCTACTGCGGCTTCGACCCGACGGCGCCCAGCCTGCACATGGGCAACCTGGTGCAGCTCATCGTGATGCGTCACCTGCAGCGGGCCGGTCACCGGCCGCTGTGCCTGGTGGGCGGGTCGACCGGGTTGATCGGCGACCCCAAGGCCACAGCCGAGCGGACCCTCAACAGCAAGGAGACCGTGGCGCAGTGGGTGGCCCGCATCGCGGAGCAGGTCAGACCCTTCCTCGACTTCGACGGCCCCCACGCGGCGACGCTGGTGAACAACCTCGACTGGACCGCGCCCTTGTCCGCTCTGGACTTCCTGCGGGACGTGGGGAAGCACTTCCGCGTGAACGCCATGATCCGGAAGGACGCCGTGGCGGCGCGCCTGGAGAGCAGCGAGGGCATCAGCTACACCGAGTTCAGCTACCAGCTGCTGCAGGGGCTCGACTTCCTCGAGCTCTTCCGCTCGTACGGCTGCACCCTGCAGACCGGGGGCAACGACCAGTGGGGGAACCTCACCGCCGGCGTCGACCTGATCCACCGCGTCGAGGGCGCCACCGCGCACCTGCTGACCACCCCGCTGATCACCGACGCCTCGGGGCAGAAGTTCGGCAAGTCCGAGGGGAACGCGGTGTGGCTGAGCGCGGACATGACCAGTCCGTACGCCTTCTACCAGTTCTGGCTCAACGTCGAGGACGCCTCCGTGGTCGCCCTGCTGAAGGTCTTCACCGACCGGACGAGGGGGGAGGTCGCGCACTTCGAGGAGTGCGTCGACGAGCGCCCCTTCGCCCGGGAGGCCCAACGAGCCCTGGCCCAGGACGTGACCACGCTCGTGCACGGGGAGCAGTCCACGCGGGCGGTGGAGTCCGCGTCGGCCGCGCTCTTCGGCAAGGGCGAGCTGACGGCGCTGGACGAGGGGACCCTGCGGGACGCCACCCGTGAGCTGGAGACGGCTCGGGTGGCACCGAACGACCTGGCCGTGGTGGACCTGTTCGTGGCCACCGGCCTGGCGGCGAGCAGGGCCGCCGCACGCCGGACGGTCGACGAAGGGGGTGCCTACGTGAACAACGTGAAGGTGACCGACCCGGCAGCCACCCTGTCGACGGACGACCTCCTGCACGGGCGCTACGCGGTCCTCCGGCGTGGACGGAAGACCCTCGCCGCGGTCGAGGTGCGTCCCTGAGCGCTTCCGTCGGCCAGATGCGTTGTGGTGCAAGGGATCCGGCCGCCCCACCCGTCGGAGAGGTCGCCCTGGACCACCCGATTTGACGCGAGTCGCGGAAGCCGCCTAATGTTCTCGACGTCAGCCCGACAGGGAGGCACGGACACCGCGAGGTGGCCGGTCCCGCAGGGCAGACCCCCTCTTCGCAAGGGCCGGGACGGACGGTCGGTCAGACCACGTCCGGGTGCTAACGTAGAGGGCCGATCTGAGCCACGAGGTCAGGTCCGCCGGTACGAACGAGGCGGGTTTGACTGAGCGGAGACAGACGGGTAAGTTAGAAGGGTTGCCCCGAGAGCCGGACCCGAAAGGGTCTCGATCGGTGCGCGTCCGCTCCTTGAGAACTCAACAGCGTGCCAAAAGTCAATGCCAAAACCCCGTAGTGGGTGGCAGCGCGACCGACATCGTCGGCGAGCGAGCTTCCTACGCGGAATTCCTTTGGTATGACAGATGATCAGTTATGTAACACTACATAGCTAGCGAGAATCTGCTCAGCCAGATCTAAAACGGCACCTACCTCGGTGGGTGCCATCTCTATGTGTCGGTGCCACGGTTCGCCGTGGTCACCTTAAGACATCAACGGAGAGTTTGATCCTGGCTCAGGACGAACGCTGGCGGCGTGCTTAACACATGCAAGTCGAACGGTGAAGTCAGTGCTTGCACTGGCGGATCAGTGGCGAACGGGTGAGTAACACGTGAGTAACCTGCCCCTGACTCTGGGATAACCCCGGGAAACCGGAGCTAATACCGGATACGAACCGCTCAGGCATCTGAGAGGTTGGAAAGATTTATCGGTCAGGGATGGACTCGCGGCCTATCAGCTTGTTGGTGGGGTAACGGCCCACCAAGGCGACGACGGGTAGCCGGCCTGAGAGGGCGACCGGCCACACTGGGACTGAGACACGGCCCAGACTCCTACGGGAGGCAGCAGTGGGGAATATTGCACAATGGGCGAAAGCCTGATGCAGCGACGCCGCGTGAGGGATGAAGGCCTTCGGGTTGTAAACCTCTTTCAGCAGGGAAGAAGCGAAAGTGACGGTACCTGCAGAAGAAGCACCGGCTAACTACGTGCCAGCAGCCGCGGTAATACGTAGGGTGCAAGCGTTGTCCGGAATTATTGGGCGTAAAGAGCTCGTAGGCGGTCTGTCGCGTCTGCTGTGAAAACTCGGGGCTTAACCCCGGGCCTGCAGTGGGTACGGGCAGACTAGAGTGCGGTAGGGGAGACTGGAATTCCTGGTGTAGCGGTGAAATGCGCAGATATCAGGAGGAACACCGGTGGCGAAGGCGGGTCTCTGGGCCGTAACTGACGCTGAGGAGCGAAAGCATGGGTAGCGAACAGGATTAGATACCCTGGTAGTCCATGCCGTAAACGTTGGGCGCTAGGTGTGGGGCTCATTCCACGAGTTCCGTGCCGCAGCAAACGCATTAAGCGCCCCGCCTGGGGAGTACGGCCGCAAGGCTAAAACTCAAAGGAATTGACGGGGCCCCGCACAAGCGGCGGAGCATGCGGATTAATTCGATGCAACGCGAAGAACCTTACCAAGGCTTGACATGCAGGGAAATCTCACAGAGATGTGAGGTCCGCAAGGGTCCTGCGCAGGTGGTGCATGGTTGTCGTCAGCTCGTGTCGTGAGATGTTGGGTTAAGTCCCGCAACGAGCGCAACCCTCGTCTTATGTTGCCAGCGGATAATGCCGGGGACTCATAAGAGACTGCCGGGGTCAACTCGGAGGAAGGTGGGGATGACGTCAAATCATCATGCCCCTTATGTCTTGGGCTTCACGCATGCTACAATGGCTGGTACAAAGGGCTGCGAGACCGCAAGGTGGAGCGAATCCCAAAAAGCCAGTCTCAGTTCGGATTGGGGTCTGCAACTCGACCCCATGAAGTCGGAGTCGCTAGTAATCGCAGATCAGCAACGCTGCGGTGAATACGTTCCCGGGGCTTGTACACACCGCCCGTCACGTCATGAAAGTCGGTAACACCCGAAGCCAGTGGCCCAACCCCTTGTGGGAGGGAGCTGTCGAAGGTGGGACTGGCGATTAGGACGAAGTCGTAACAAGGTAGCCGTACCGGAAGGTGCGGCTGGATCACCTCCTTTCTAAGGAGCATCTGGCGCCGGTTTCGCCGGCGTCCAGGCCCACGCCCGAGTCGTATGTACTCGGGGTGGAGCTCAAGGGTGGAACATTGACCAGTTGGCCGTCGCCACAGCGACGTTCCTCAGTACGACCGGCTTGCCGGACGGAACCTGGAGCAGAGCGGTGGAGACGGCCTCGGCGCGCTGTTGGGTCCTGAGGGAACGGGCACTGCCCCCCTCTACGCAACGGACCAACCCCTCGGACGAACCGGCCACGATCGTGGCCAGGCGCCGAGAATGGGGTGGGGACCGCCCGTAGCTTGAGAACTGCACAGTGGACGCGAGCATCTTTGATATCTGTAGCCAAGTTTTTAAGGGCATACGGTGGATGCCTTGGCACCAGGAGCCGATGAAGGACGTAGGAGCCTGCGATAAGCCTCGGGGAGTTGGCAACCGAACTGTGATCCGAGGATTTCCGAATGGGGAAACCCGGCTGGATTCATCTCCAGTCACCCACGCCTGAACACATAGGGCGTGCGGAGGGAACGTGGGGAAGTGAAACATCTCAGTACCCTCAGGAAGAGAAAGCAACAGCGATTCCGTGAGTAGTGGCGAGCGAAAGCGGAAGAGGCCAAACCGTACACGTGTGATAGCTAGTAGGCGTTGCGTGTACGGGGTTGTGGGACCCGTCAGTCTGATCTACTAATCAGGCAGGGAGTCAAAAATGCGCGTCATAGTCGAAGGGCATTGAAAGGCCCGGCATAGAGGGTGCTACCCCCGTAGACGAAATGGCGCGCACTTCCGAGGGGGATCCCAAGTAGTACGGGGCCCGAGAAATCCCGTACGAATCTGGGGGGACCACCCCCTAAGCCTAAATACTCCCTGGTGACCGATAGCGGACAAGTACCGTGAGGGAAAGGTGAAAAGTACCCCGGGAGGGGAGTGAAATAGTACCTGAAACCGTGTGCCTACAAGCCGTTGGAGCCTGAGCCTTGTGCGAAGTGACAGCGTGCCTTTTGAAGAATGAGCCTGCGAGTTAGTGGTACGTGGCGAGGTTAACCCGTGTGGGGAAGCCGTAGCGAAAGCGAGTCCGAATAGGGCGAATCAGTCGCGTGACTCTAGACCCGAAGCGGAGTGATCTACCCATGGCCAGGTTGAAGCGCGGGTAAGACCGCGTGGAGGACCGAACCCACCAGGGTTGAAAACCTGGGGGATGAGCTGTGGGTAGGGGTGAAAGGCCAATCAAACTCCGTGATAGCTGGTTCTCCCCGAAATGCATTTAGGTGCAGCGTCACGTGTTTCTTGCCGGAGGTAGAGCTACTGGATGGCTGATGGGCCCTACAAGGTTACTGACGTCAGCCAAACTCCGAATGCCGGTAAGTGAGAGCGTGGCAGTGAGACTGCGGGGGATAAGCTCCGTAGTCGAGAGGGAAACAGCCCAGAACACCAGCTAAGGCCCCCAAGCGTGTGCTAAGTGGGAAAGGATGTGGAGTTGCACAGACAACCAGGAGGTTGGCTTAGAAGCAGCCACCCTTGAAAGAGTGCGTAATAGCTCACTGGTCAAGTGATTCCGCGCCGACAATGTAGCGGGGCTCAAGCACACCGCCGAAGCTGTGTCATTCACACAAGAGCCAGGTCGCCTAGCGATCCAGGCGTGTGGATGGGTAGGGGAGCGTCGTGTGGCGAGTGAAGCGGCGGGGTAACCCAGCCGTGGACGCCACACGAGTGAGAATGCAGGCATGAGTAGCGAAAGACGGGTGAGAAACCCGTCCGCCGAATGACCAAGGGTTCCAGGGCCAGGCTAATCCGCCCTGGGTAAGTCGGGACCTAAGGCGAGGCCGACAGGCGTAGTCGATGGACAACGGGTTGATATTCCCGTACCGGCGAAGAACCGCCCATGCCGAACCCGGTGATGCTAAGCGCCTGAAGCTGGTGAGTCCTTCGGGACGATCCAGTGGAGCGCGCGACCCGAACCGGTAGTAGGCAAGCGTATTAACAGGGGTGACGCAGGAAGGTAGTCCAGCGTGGCGATGGTAGACCACGTCCAAGGGTGTAGGGCGAGAGGTAGGCAAATCCGCCTCTCATGAGCCTGAGACCTGACAGATAGTGCGAATGCACGAATTGGATGATCCTATGCTGCCAAGAAAAGCCTCGGCGCGAGGTTCTAGCCGCCCGTACCCTAAACCGACTCAGGTGGTCAGGTAGAGAATACTAAGGCGATCGAGTGAATCGTGGTTAAGGAACTCGGCAAAATGCCCCCGTAACTTCGGGAGAAGGGGGGCCTGAGGGGTGACGGCACTTGCTGCCCGAGCCCTTGAAGGCCGCAGAGACCAGGGAGAAGCGACTGTTTACTAAAAACACAGGTCCGTGCGAAGTCGCAAGACGATGTATACGGACTGACGCCTGCCCGGTGCTGGAACGTTAAGGGGACGGGTTAGCCGCAAGGCGAAGCTCAGAACTTAAGCGCCAGTAAACGGCGGTGGTAACTATAACCATCCTAAGGTAGCGAAATTCCTTGTCGGGTAAGTTCCGACCTGCACGAATGGCGTAACGACTTCTCCGCTGTCTCAACCGCGAACTCGGCGAAATTGCACTACGAGTAAAGATGCTCGTTACGCGCAGCAGGACGGAAAGACCCCGGGACCTTTACTATAGTTTGGTATTGGTGTTCGGTACGGCTTGTGTAGGATAGGTGGGAGACTGTGAAGCCGGCACGCCAGTGTCGGTGGAGTCAACGTTGAAATACCACTCTGGTCGTTCTGGATATCTAACCTCGGTCCGTGATCCGGATCAGGGACAGTGCCTGATGGGTAGTTTAACTGGGGCGGTTGCCTCCTAAAGAGTAACGGAGGCGCTCAAAGGTTCCCTCAGCCTGGTTGGCAATCAGGTGTCGAGTGTAAGTGCACAAGGGAGCTTGACTGTGAGACTGACAAGTCGAGCAGGGACGAAAGTCGGAACTAGTGACCCGGCCGTGGTTTGTGGAAACGCGGTCGCTCAACGGATAAAAGGTACCCCGGGGATAACAGGCTGATCTTGCCCAAGAGTCCATATCGACGGCATGGTTTGGCACCTCGATGTCGGCTCGTCGCATCCTGGGGCTGGAGTCGGTCCCAAGGGTTGGGCTGTTCGCCCATTAAAGCGGTACGCGAGCTGGGTTTAGAACGTCGTGAGACAGTTCGGTCCCTATCCGCTGCGCGCGCAGGAAACTTGAGAAGGGCTGTCCTTAGTACGAGAGGACCGGGACGGACGAACCTCTGGTGTGCCAGTTGTTCCGCCAGGAGCACGGCTGGTTAGCTACGTTCGGAAGGGATAACCGCTGAAAGCATCTAAGCGGGAAGCCTGCTTCAAGATGAGGTTTCCATGGGGCTTGCCCCGAGAGGCTCCCAGCTAGACTACTGGGTTGATAGGCCGGATGTGGAAGCGAGGACTAAAGACTCGTGAAGCTGACCGGTACTAATAAGCCGATAACTTGACTACATTTTCTTGCTTGCGTCCACTGTGCGGTTCCCGAGGTGCGGTCGATCTTCGACCCTGACATCTCCATAGAGTTTCGGCGGTCATAGCGTTGGGGAAACGCCCGGCTCCATTCCGAACCCGGAAGCTAAGCCCAACTGCGCCGATGGTACTGCGAGGGGGACCTCGTGGGAGAGTAGGACGCCGCCGGACATACTTTCGATGACGGCCACCCCTTCGGGGGTGGCCGTCATCGGCATTTCTGCGTTGTGACATGGTGGCGCCGGGATGACGCAGGGCGCCGCCCACACCACCGCTAGCGAAGGAGCCGAACGTGGCACAAGGAGCGGGGAGCGACAGAGGGCGCGGGCGCGGGGACCGCGACGGACGAACTGGTGGCGGCTCGGGTGGAGGAGCCCGGGGCGCCGGCGGTGGCCGCGCGCCCGGGGCCGGTCGCAGTGGTGGCCCGAGCCGCGGCACCGGCGGACGGGGCGGTCCAGCCGCTGGTGGTCGTCCGACGGGTGGTGGAGGTTCCGGTGCCGGACGAAGCAGCGGCGGAGCCGGTGGTGCGACGCGTCGTGGACCTCAGGGGTCCGGAGCTGGACGCAGCGGTGACTCGCCGCGCGGGTCCGGAGCAGCGCGGGGCACTGGTGGTGCGCGGTGGCGGCACCCCAAGTCCGCGGGACAGTGCCGCTGGCAGCTCCCGCTCCCAGCGCTCCCCGTGGTCGAGGGATGGGTCCAGGGGTGCAGGGCGTCCCCCCGCGGGCGGGGAGGCCCGTGGCGGTCGGTCACGAGGAGCCGACTCGAGGTCGGGTGACCGGTCGGGTCCGTCGGCCCGTACAGGCGCGGCGGGATCCTCGGGCCGTCCCGATCGGCCTGGCCGTCCCGACCGTTCGCGGGTCTGGCCGTCCCGACCGCGACGGCGGTCGCGGGAGTGGCGCTCGCCCGGCTCGCGACGCCGGTGCGGACCGGTCCGTCAGGGAGCAGGAGCCGGCGCTGCCGCCCGAGATCACGGGCGACGAGCTCGACCGCCACGTACGTGGCGAGCTCGGGACACTGTCTCGTGACAACGCCACCTCCGTGGCACGCCACCTGGTGATGGCGGCACAGCTGCTCGACGAGGACCCGGAGCTGGCGTACGCCCACGCGCAGGCCGCACAGCGGCGCGCGGGCAGGGTCGGGCTCGTGCGGGAGGCCCTGGGGATCGCCGCCTACCAGGTCGGACACTACGAGGAGGCGCTGCGCGAGCTGCGCACCGCCCGCCGCCTGACCGGCTCGTCCGAGCACCTCGCCGTGATGGCCGACTGCGAGCGCGGCCTCGGACGCCCGGAGCGCGCCCTGGACCTGGCCGCGTCCGACGAGGCCAAGACCTTGACCGGGCGGGCCAGCTCGAGATGCTGATGGTGGCCGCCGGTGCGCGACAGGACCTCGGCCAGCACGACGCGGCCGTGGTCATGCTGCAGGTGGCCGAGCTCGAGGTCCCGCCGACGGCGGGATCCGGTCCGGCACGTGCTGCGCGCGCCCGGCTGATGTCTGCGTACTCGGACGCCCTCGAGGCCGCGGGTCGTCCTGACAGCGCCCGTGAGTGGCTCGAACGGGCCGCTGCCGCCGACGTCGACGGCATCACCGGTGCCGCCGAGCGGCTCGGGTGGGGTGGTCTCGAACCGGGCGAGATCGTCGACCTGCTCGAGGATGACGACGACTCCGACGACGACTCCGACGAGGAGGCCGGCGGTACCGGTGGCACCGCCGATACGGTCGGGCCTCCAGCGCCGGCGGGACGGACGGCTCCTCCGAGCCCCCGCGCGACGCACCGACGAGGCTGACGATCGTGAGCGAGCCGGAGCCGCGGCTGCGTGACGCCTACGACGCGTTCCTCGCCGACCTGGACGGCGTGGTCTACGTGGGGCCCGATCCCGTCCCGGACGCGATCGAGGCCCTGACAGGAGCGCGGGGCGCCGGGCTTCAGGTGGCCTACCTGACCAACAACGCAGGTCGGCCCGCCGCTGACGTGGCGGCGCACCTGCGCCGGCTGGGCCTGGAGCTGGCCGACGACACGGTAGTGACCTCGGCGCAGGTCGCGGCCCAGATGGTGGTCGACCGGCTGGGCGCGGGGACGCGGGTGCTGGCAGTCGGCGGACCAGGTGTGGCGGCGTCACTGAGTGCCACGGGTCTCGTGCCGGTCCTGTCCGCCACGGACGAGCCGGAGGCGGTCGTGCAGGGCTACGGCGCGGCCGTCGGCTGGGCCGACCTGGCGGAGGCGGCCTTCGCCGTGAACGCCGGGGCACTGTGGGTCGCCACCAACACCGACCTGACGATCCCCACCCCCCGTGGCATCGCCCCGGGCAACGGGACTCTCGTGGCTGCCGTGCGGGCCGCGGTGGGCGTGGACCCCCTCGTCGCGGGGAAACCCCGGGCCGAGGCAGTCCGGTATGCCGCGGAACGGCTGGGTGCCCGGCATCCCCTCGTCCTCGGTGACCGGCTCGACACCGACATCGAGGGCGGACGGGCTGCCGGCATGGACACGGTCCTCGTGCTCACGGGCGTCCACGGGCTGGCCGACGCCGCGGAGGCGCCCCCGCACCAGCGTCCGACGTACGTGGTGAGAACGCTGGCCGACCTCGCCGGCGCCGTCCACCTGGCGGAGGTCACCGGCGGCCGCGCGGTGTGCGGCGATGCCGAGCTCGAGCTGGACGGCTCCGAGATCCGTGTCCGCAGGCAGGCCCCGGATCCCCTCGACACGGCCCGTGCAGCACTCGCACTGCTGTGGGCGGCCCGCGACGCCGGGCGTGAGGTCACCACCCCCGACGCCCTGCTCACCGACGTTCGGCTCGGGTCAGTGCCCGGCCGGTCCGGGCGGTAGCGTGGCCCCGTCGAAGGAGGCAAGGATGCTCGAAGGTCTGCGTGGGTACGTCCAGCTGGCGAGTGGGTTGACCGAGGCGACGGCGGCGAAGGCGCGTGAGGTCGCCCAGGCACTCGTCGCCCAGGGCGGTGTCAGCGGCATCCCCGCGAACGCCTCGACGATGGCTGTCCAGATCGCGGGCCTCGCGGAGGACCTGATCGAGACCGCGCGCAGCAACCGAGGCGTGCTCGTCGACATCGTCCGGACCGAGGTCGAGCGTGGCGTCGCGTCGGTCGGCGTGGTGACCGCTGCCGAGCTGGAGGTGCTCCGGCGTCGCCTCGCGGACATCGAGGCCGCACTGGCCGACGTCCCTGCCCCGGCCGATGCGCCGCCGAGAAGCACGACCGCGACGACCGCGACGGTCGTGCGGCCGAGCGCGAAGAGGACAGCGGCGAAGAAGCCGGCTGCGAAGAAGCCGGCTGCGAAGAAGCCGGCGCGAAGAAGCCGGCTGCGAAGACCGCAGCGAAGAAGACCGCGACGAACAAGTCGACCGCCACGAAGAAGTCCGCAGCGAAGAAGTCGACCGCCACGAAGGCAGTGCAGCCGTGAACGAGATGACAGAGCGTCCACGGGAGCTTCCGCAGCGCGAGCCGCAGGGCGTGCGTTCCGGCACGGGGCATGCCCGCGAGGACGAGGTCGACCTGACGGGCGACGCGGGCGTCGACGCCGTCCTCGCCCGGCTCACGGGGATGCATCCCGATCTCGACCCGGCCGCCCAGCTGCCCGTGCTGGCCGAGATCCACCAGGCGCTGCAGGAGCGCCTGTCGTCCACCGAGGGCTGACGGTGTGCCCCGCCGCGTGCGCCTCGACGCTGAGCTGGTCCGCCGCGGGCTGGCTCGTTCGCGCCAGCACGCCTCCGAGCTGGTCGACGGCGGACGCGTCAGCGTGAGCGGCAGCACGGCGGTGAAGTCGGCCACCCAGGTGGAGACCTCCGCGCCGATCGTGGTCGCGGAGGCTGCCGAGGGACCCGACTACGTCAGCCGGGGGGCGCACAAGCTCGTCGGGGGCGCTCGACGCCTTCGAGGACGTGATGGTCGAGGGTCGTCGGTGCCTCGACGCGGGTGCCTCCACCGGAGGGTTCACCGACGTCCTGCTGCGGCGAGGTGCCGAGCACGTCGTGGCGGTGGACGTCGGGTACGGGCAGCTCGCCTGGTCGCTGCGCAGCGACCCGCGCGTCACCGTCCTCGACCGCACGAACGTGCGCACCCTGCAGCCCGAGGACGTCGCCCCCGCACCCGACCTCGTGGTCGGGGACCTGTCGTTCATCTCACTGACCCTCCTGCTCGGTCCGCTGGCGGCCTGCAGCGCACCCGACGCCGACCTCGTCCTGATGGTGAAGCCGCAGTTCGAAGTGGGTCGGGAGCGGCTGGGCTCGGGCGGCGTCGTCCGTGACCCCACCCACCGGCGAGAAGCGGTCGTCGCGGTGGGGGAGGCCGCCCGTGCCGTCGGTCTCGGCGTGCGGGGCGTGCAGGCCAGCCCGCTGCCCGGCCCCAGCGGCAACGTCGAGTACTTCCTGTGGCTGCGACGGGACACGGCAGAGGACCGGGGGTACGGTCCGGACGAGCTCGTCCAGCGCGTCACCGCAGCCGTGCAGGACGGACCGCAGGGGGCCGTCAAGTGATCCGGGTCGTCTCGGGTGACATCGACCCCGAACGCAGGCAGCACGGACGCGGTGGGCCCCGGACCGAGCGCAGCGTCCTCGTGCTGACGCACACCGGCCGCGCGGAGGCCGTCCACGCCACCACCGAGCTGCTGCACCGCCTCGTCGAGGTCGGCTTCTCGCCCGCGATGCTGGCCGACGAGGCTGACGCCATCCCCGACGCCCCCGACTCGACGCGTGCCGTGGACGACCCGACCCGGGCCGTCCGTGACGCCGAGCTGGTGATCGTGCTCGGTGGCGACGGGACCATCCTGAGGGCGGCCGAGCTGGTGCGCGGGCACCCGGCTCCGCTGCTGGGCGTCAACCTCGGGCACGTCGGCTTCCTGGCCGAGAGCGAGCGCGAGGACCTGGCCGAGGCCGTCCACCGCCTGGCCGCGCGCGACTACGTCGTCGAGGAGCGTATGACGATCGACGTGCGGGTCACCGTCCAGGGCGAGGAGGTCGCCCGCACCTGGGCCGTCAACGAGGCCAGCGTCGAGAAGTCGAGCCGCGAGCGCATGCTCGAGGTCGTCACGGAGGTCGACGGCCGCCCCGTGTCGACCGTGGGCTGCGACGGTGTCGTGATGGCCACCCCCACGGGCTCGACGGCGTACGCCTTCTCCGCCGGTGGCCCCGTGGTCTGGCCGGAGGTCGAGGCCCTGCTGATGGTGCCGATCTCCGCGCATGCGCTGTTCGCGCGCCCGCTGGTCGTGGCGCCCACGTCGGTCCTGGCCGTCGAGGTCCTCGACCGCGCCTCGTCCGGGGTCCTGTGGTGCGACGGCCGCCGCACCGTCGAGCTGCCCCCGGGCGCGCGCATCGAGGTGCGGCGGTCGGAGGAGCCGGTGCGGCTCGCACGCCTGGCCACCGGACCGTTCACGGACCGCCTGGTGGCCAAGTTCCGGCTGCCGGTGACCGGTTGGCGCGGACCGGCCGAGCGGTGAGCGTGCAGTGATCGAGGAGGTGCGCCTGCGCGGCCTGGGGGTGATCAGCGAGGCGGTGCTCGAGTTCAGTCCCGGCCTGACCGTGGTGACGGGCGAGACCGGAGCCGGCAAGACGATGGTCGTGACAGGCCTCGGCCTGCTGCTGGGTGGCCGGGCGGACGCCGGGGCGGTGCGGGCGGGTGAGTCGTCCGCCGGCGTCGAGGGGCACTTCATCGTGGCGGGCGACGGGCCGGTGGCGACGCGCGCCGAGGGGGCCGGGGCGGACATGGACCCTCTGCCGGACGGGCTCCGGGAGCTGATCGTCAGCCGCACGGTCGGTGCCAACGGTCGCGGCCGGGCCCACCTCGGCGGGCGTGCCGTGCCGGTCGCCACGCTGGCCGACCTCGCCGACGACCTCGTCGCGGTGCACGGTCAGTCGGAGCAGATCCTCCTGCGCTCGCCCGAACGGCAGCGGCAGCTCGTCGACCGTTTCGGCGGCGACGCGGTCGACGGGCCGCTGACCGCGTACCGCAGCGCCTGGCAGCGGTTCAGCGCCGTGGATGCCGAGCTCACCGAGATCACCGAGCAGGCCACGGCTCGCCGTCAGCAGGCCGAGCTGCTGCGAGCCGGTCTCGAGGAGATCGAGGCGGTCGCCCCCCAACCGGGCGAGGACGTGGAGCTGAAGGCCCTGTCACAGCGACTGGAGCACGCCGAGGAGCTGCGCCGGTCGACCACGTCGGCGCATGCGCACCTGGTCGGCGAGGAGGACGCGACCCAGCCCGTGCCCGACGTCCTCGAGCTCGTCGAGGCCGCGCGCCGCGAGGTGGAGGGCGCGGCGGCCTTCGACGAGAAGCTGAGCACGCTGGCTGCTCGCCTGGCCGAGATCGGGTACATGGCGGGGGATGTCGCAGCCGAGCTGGCGACCTACCTGGGCACCGTCGACGCCGACCCGGCGGGGCTGTCCACGGTGCACGAGCGGCGTGCCGAGCTCACCACGCTCACACGCCGGTACGGGGAGGACGTCGACGCGGTGCTGACCTGGGCTCAGGACGCCGCTGTGCGCCTGCACGAGCTGGACAGGGACGACGTCAGGGTGGACGAGCTGCGTGCCGAGCACGCGCGGCTCGACGTGGAGCTGACCCGGCTGGCGGGCGAGCTCACGGCGGCGCGGACGGCTGCTGGGGGTCGCCTGTCGTCCGCCGTGGCCGACGAGCTGGAGCACCTGGCGATGGGTGGCGCCCGGCTCACGGTCGACGTCCGGCCCCGTGAGCGGGGTCCGCACGGCGCCGATGACGTCACCCTGCTCCTCGCGCCCCACTCGGGCGCGCCGGACCGTCCGCTCTCGCGCGGTGCCTCGGGCGGGGAGCTGTCACGGGTGATGCTCGCCCTGGAGGTGGCGCTCGCCGGGCTGGACCCCGTCCCGACCTTCGTGTTCGACGAGGTCGACGCGGGGGTCGGCGGCAAGGCCGCGGTCGAGATCGGCCGACGCCTCTCCACCCTCGCGGAGTCGGCCCAGGTCGTGGTGGTCACCCACCTCGCCCAGGTCGCCGCCTTCGCCGACCGGCACCTGGTCGTGGTCAAGTCCGACGACGGGCGGGTCACGCAGAGCGACGTGACGACGGTCGAGGGCGAGGACCGGGTGCGCGAGCTGGCCCGCATGCTCGCGGGCCAGGAGGACTCCGACACGGCCCGCGCCCACGCGGCGGAGCTGCTGGTGCAGGCGCAGCGCGTCTAGCCCTTTCCGGGCGTGCCTGCTCCGCGAGCGCGGGCGGCAACGTGGGAGCATGTGGGCGTCATGAGAAGACTCCAGCTGCGTCGCAAGACTGCGCTCACCCTGCCCGGTACCGCCGGCACCGCGCGTGTGGACAAACGCACGAAGGACCTCACGAAGCGGCTGAAGCCGGGTGACATCGCCGTCATCGACCACAAGGACATCGACCGCATCGCCGCCGAGGCGCTCGTCGCCTGCCGTCCCGCCGCCATCGTCAATGCCTCGGCCAGCACGTCCGGTCGCTACCCGAACATGGGCCCGCAGATCATCCTCGAGGCCGGCATCCCCCTCGTCGACGGCGTCGGCAAAGACGTGATGACCACCGTCCACGACGGCCAGAGCGTCCGCGTCGACGGCCACCGGGTGCTCGACGTCCACCACAGCGACCGCCTGCTCGCCGAGGGCATCCTGCAGACCGAGGAGACGGTGGAGGCGTCGCAGCAGGAGGCCCGGGCCGGGCTCGCCGTCCAGCTGGAGGCGTTCGCGGCGAACACGATGGAGTACCTGCGCAAGGAGCGCGACCTGCTGCTCGACGGCGTCGGGGTGCCCGACATCACCACCGACATGGAGGGCCGCCAGGCCCTCATCGTGGTCCGGGGCTACCACTACAAGGAGGACCTGGCGACGCTGCGGCCGTACATCCGGGAGTACCGCCCGGTGATGATCGGGGTGGACGGGGGCGCCGACGCCATCCTCGAGGCCGGGTACAAGCCGGACATCGTCGTCGGTGACATGGACTCGGTCTCGGACGCGACGCTGAGGAGCGGCGCCGAGATCGTCGTCCACGCCTACCGGGACGGCACCGCTCCCGGCTTGGACCGCGTCGTGGCGCTCGGCGTCGACCCGGTCGTGTTCCCGGCGGCCGGCACCAGCGAGGACATCGCGATGCTCCTCTCCGACGACAAGGGTGCGGAGCTGATCGTGGCGGTCGGCACCCACGTCACGCTCGTGGAGTTCCTCGACAAGGGCCGCGCCGGCATGGCCAGCACCTTCCTCACCCGGCTGCGCGTCGGTGGCAAGCTGGTCGACGCCAAGGGCGTCTCGCGTCTGTACCGGCAGCGCATCTCGAACCTGCAGCTCGCCGTACTCGTGATCGCGGGTCTGGCCGCGCTGGGGATCGCGCTCGCGTCGACCAGCGGCGGCCAGGCGTTCTTCGCGATCGCAGCGGGGTGGGCGGACGACCTCGTCACGGTCATCGTGGACTGGTTCCGCGACCTCGGCGGCGGCTGATGATGGCCCGACGCCGCCCGAGCTGCCCCCGCCCGCACGACCTGACCCCCCTGAAGAGGACGGCCTCACGGTGATCGACTTCCGCTACCACCTGGTCTCCCTGGTGTCGGTGTTCATGGCGCTCGCCATCGGCGTCGTCCTGGGCGCCGGCCCACTCAAGGAGTCCATCGGCGACACCCTCACCAGCCAGGTGCAGGCGCTACGCGACGACAAGGAGGCGCTGCAGCAGGCGGTCCAGAACCGCGACGCGGCGCTGGACAAGCGCGAGGAGGCGATCACCGCCCTGTCGGCGGCGGTCGTCCCCGGGACGCTCGCGGACCGCTCGGTCGCGGTCATCACCATGCCAGGGGCGGTCGGGGCCGACGTGGACGAGCTGACGTCCGAGCTGGCCGACGCCGGGGCCACGGTGACGTCGACGGTCGCCGTGCAACCGAGCTGGACCGACCCGGCGCAGGAGTCGACGCGAACGGACGTCTCCGACGGGCTGCTCCAGTACCTGCTCCCGGGGCAGCTGGCCGACGGGACGCCGGCCGAGCAGATGGCGGCGCTGCTCACGCGCGGGGTCCTCTCCGCCAACGGCGGCGAGCGTGACAACGACGGCAGCACCGTGCTGGATACGCTCGTCTCGGCCGAGCTGGTCACGGTCACCGAGAACGAGCCCCGGCGCGCGGACCTGGCCGTGGTGGTCACGGGCGCTCCGTCCGATGCCGCCGGCGCCGGTGACACGGACTGGGCCGCCGCCGACGTCGAGTCCACGCTCGCGCTCGCGGTCGCCGCCGACCAGGCCTCGGCCGGTGCCGTGCTGATGGGCCCGACGCAGGCTGACGCCGGGGACGGGGGCCCGATCGCCGCCCTGCGCGCCGACGCCGACGCCGCCGGCACGGTGTCGAGCGTCGACCTGCTCGAGAAGCCGCTCGGCCGCCTCGACGGCGTGCTGGCCCTGCTGGAGCAGACCCAGGGCGGTGTCGGCCACTACGGAGTGGGACCCGACGCCAGTAGCGTGCTGCCGCCTCTGCCGGCCCGCACGCTCGAGGGCGCGGCCGTCACACCGGCGCCCAGCGGAACCGACGGGTGACCGGGTCCACGCCGTCCCGGCCAGGCGCGGTGCTGGCCCCGGTCGTCCTGGCCGCGGTCGGTGCGGCGGCCACCTGGGCCGCCCGCCGCAGGGTCCCCGGCGGAGCCGGGGCCTGGGAGCGCACCAACCACCGCGGTGACGCGGTCACGCTCGCCGAGGGACCGGCCTGGGCCGCGGGGGCCGCCGCCGCGATGGCGCTGACCCCCGGACTCACGGGTCGCGTGCGCGCCGGTGCCG
Organism: uncultured Actinomycetota bacterium; assembly: GCA_963843835.1. Taxonomy (GTDB): domain Bacteria; phylum Actinomycetota; class Actinomycetes; order Actinomycetales; family CAWJMD01; genus CAWJMD01. The sequence continues at coordinate 1,282,672 of CAWJMD010000008.1, read as the reverse complement.
TGGTCGCCACCGCAGGCGCCGCCCTGTTCGGCGCGGTCGACGACCTGACCGAGACGGGGTCCGCCAAGGGGCTGCGCGGCCACCTGGGCGCCCTGCGCCACCGCGAGCTGACCACGGGTGGCCTGAAGATCCTCGGGATCGGCGCCGCCGGCCTGGCCTCGGCCGCGCTGATGCTGGAGCGTGACGAGGACACGGGACCGCTCGCTCACCTCGCCGACGTGGTCGTCGCCGGGGGCGTCGTGGCGGGAGCGGCGAACCTGTTCAACCTGCTCGATCTTCGGCCCGGCCGAGTGCTGAAGATCGTCCTGGCGCACACACCGGCGGCCCTCTCGGGAGGTCACGCCGCCCCGTTGGCCGGTGCCGCGGTCGGGGCAGCCCTGCCGCTGCTGGCCCCCGACCTGGGCGAGGAGGCCATGCTCGGCGACTGCGGCGCCAACGCGGCGGGGGCCGCCCTGGGGGCCCACCTGGTCGCGGCCACCGGGCGGAGCGGACGCATCGCCCGGGTGCTGGCGCTCGGTGCCCTCGTGGCGGCCACCCTCGCCAGCGAGAAGGTGAGCTTCACGCGCGTGATCGAGGCGACCCCCGGCCTGCGTGAGCTGGACGCGCTGGGCCGTCGCCCGGCCCCGCCCCGCGCGTGAGCCCGCCGTGACCCCCGCCGCCCGACGCCTCGGCACCGGCATCGCCGCCGGCGCGGGGGTGATCGCCGCGATCACCCTGGTGTCGCGCGTCGCCGGCTTCGGTCGCTGGCTCGTGTACTCCGACTCCGTCGGCGCCCAGTGCGTCGGCAACGCCTACCTCGTGGCCAACCAGCTGCCGAACGTGCTGTTCGAGGTGGTCGCCGGCGGGGCACTCGCCGGGGCCGTGGTCCCGCTCCTGGCCGGACCGCTGGCACGCGACGACCGGGCCGTGGCGGACCGTACCGCGTCGGCCCTGCTGACCTGGACCCTGATGGTGCTCACTCCGCTCGCGGTGCTGCTGGCCCTGCTGGCCGGCCCGATCACGGGGCTCCTGGTGAACACCGGGACCTGCGCCGGCGGGGAGCGGCTGGCCGCGCAGATGCTCGTGGTGTTCGCGCCACAGGTCGTGCTCTACGGCCTCGGGATCGTGCTCGTCGGAGTGCTGCAGGCACACCACCGGTTCGCCTGGCCCGCCCTGGGGCCCCTGCTGTCGACGCTCGTCGTGATCGGGGCCTACCTGGCGTTCTCGGCCACGGTCGGGCCCTACCGGGACGACGCAGAGGCTCTGCCAGCGTCCGCGCAGGCGTGGCTGGCGTGGGGGACCACCGCGGGTGTCGTCGCGATGACCGTCCCGCTGCTGCTGCCGGTGTGGCGGACGGGAACCCGCCTGCGCCCCACCCTGCGCTTCCCGCCCGGGGTGGCAGCCCGGGCGGCCGGGCTGGCCGGCGCCGGGGTGGTCACCCTGCTGGCGCAGCAGGCGTCCGTGGTGGCGGTGGTCTACCTCTCGGGGAGGGGGGTCACCTCGACGCTGACGGTGTACCAGTACACCCAGGCCGTGTACCTGCTGCCGTACGCCGTGCTGGTCGTCCCGCTGGCCACCAGCGCCTTCCCCCGGCTCGCGACCAGCGCGGCCACGGGCGACACCCAGGGGTTCGCGGCCACGGCGGCCCGGACGACCCGTGCGGTGGTCCTGGTCGCTGCCGGCGGGGCCGCCCTGCTGGTCGCCGTCGCGACGCCGGTAGGCGGGTTCTTCGCCCACCTCGACTCGGGTGACGTGAGCGCGATGGGGGCGGCCGTCGTCGCGATGGCGCCCGGGCTCGTCGGCTTCGCGCTGATCGCCCACGTCGGGCGCGCCCTCTACGCCTTGGAGCGCGGACGCCTCGCGGCGGTGGCCACGGCCGGCGGCTGGGTCGCGGTCGTCGTCGCGATGACCGTGCTGGCGCTCGCGGCCGCGCCGCCGCACCAGGCCGTCGCCCTGGCGGCGGGCAGCAGCGTGGGGATGGGGGTCGCCGGGGTGGCCCTCCTCGTCGCCCTGCGCCGGGTGACCGGACCCGTGGCGCTACGCGGCCTCGGCCGCACGGCCCTGGGGTCGGGTACCGCCAGCCTCGTGGCCGCGGGCGCCGGGTGGTGGGTCGGGAAGGCTCTGACCGACGCCTGGGGCTCAGCCGCTCTCGGCACGGTGGCGGCGGGTGTCGTCGCGGCGTCCGCGACCCTGGTCGTCCTGGCCGGGGGAGTCGCCGTCCTCGACCGCCCGACGGTGGCGGCCGCTCGCCAGCTGCGTGGCGGTCGGACGGGCGACCCGCCTTCCGACATCACGACCGAGCAAGGGATCCAACGATGAGGGTGCTTCTGGTGCAGGGGTCGTCGGCCGGTGGGGTGGGCCGTCACGTCGCCGCCGTGGCGACGGGCCTCGTCGAGGCGGGGCACGACGTCGTGGTCGCGGGCCCGACGGAGGCCCTGGACGACTTCGGCCTCGCGTCGACGGGCGCCGTGTTCGCGCCGGTGGAGATCGGTGACCGGCCATCCCCCCGCCGCGACGCGGCTGCGGTCGGCTCGCTGCGGCGGCTCGGGGCTGCCGCCGACGTGGTGCACGCCCACGGGCTGCGCGCAGGAGGGCTGGCTGCGCTGGGGCTGGCCCGGGCGCCGCGACGTGAGCGTCCCCCTCTCGTAGTGACCCTGCACAACCTCCCCGTGGGCGGCGGACGGGTCCAGGCGGTCAGCGCCGTCCTCGAGCGCCTGGTGGCGCGGCGGTCGGCCGCCGTGCTGGGTGTCTCCGGCGACCTGGTGCAGCGCATGCTCGACCGTGGCGCGCCGCGGGCCGAGCGGGCCCTCGTCCCCGCACCTCCGGGACCGCCGCCGAGCGGCCCGGCCGACGAGGTGCGCCGATGGGTGCGCGAGGAGCTCGGCCTGGACGGGACGGCGACCGCGCTGCTGGTGACCGTCGCTCGTCTCGCTCCGCAGAAGGGCCTGCCGCTGTGGTGCGACGCCCTGGCGGAGCTGGGTCGCTCCCGTCCCGACCTCGACCTGCTGTCGGTCGTCGCCGGGGACGGGCCGCTGCGCGACGCGCTCGAGCGGCGCGCGGCCACGGACTCGCTGCCCCTGAGGCTGCTGGGCCGACGCGCGGACGTGGCAGACCTGTTCGTGGCGGCCGACGTGGCGGTCTGCCCCAGCGTCTGGGAAGGACAGCCCCTCGTCGTGCAGGAGGCGCTGCGCCGCGGCGCGCCGCTGGTCGCCACCGACGTCGGCGGGACCGGCGAGGTGGCCGGGGACGCGGCCCTGCTGGTGCCGTACGGCGACGCGGGTGCCCTGGCGACCGCCGTGGCCACGCTGCTCGACGACCCCGACGAGCGCACCAGGCGTCACGAAGCCGGTCTGGAACAGGCGGCCCAGCTTCCGACCGACGCCGACGCGGTCGACCAGCTCGACCGGCTCTACCGCTCACTGGCCTGAGCAGAACGCGTCCACGAACGGCCCACTCACGGCCCGTCGCGCACCGGGGCCTCCGGTCGCTGCTATCGTCGAAGCCCGTGGCAGACCGGACACTCGGATACCGAGATCAAGCCAGGCAAGGCGGGTCCGCTGCGACCCGACACATCTTCGTCACCGGTGGTGTGGCGTCCTCACTCGGGAAGGGCCTGACGGCGTCGAGCCTCGGCCACCTCCTGCGGGGCAGGGGACTGAGGGTGTCGATGCAGAAGCTCGACCCGTACCTCAACGTCGACCCCGGCACCATGAACCCGTTCCAGCACGGTGAGGTCTTCGTCACCGACGACGGCGCCGAGACCGACCTGGACATCGGCCACTACGAGCGGTTCCTCGACGAGGACCTCGATGCGGCGGCCAACGTCACCACGGGCCAGATCTACTCCAACGTCATCGCCAAGGAGCGCCGCGGGGAGTACCTCGGCGACACCGTCCAGGTGATCCCGCACATCACGAACGAGATCAAGGCCCGCATGCGGGCCCAGGCCCAGCCAGGGACGGACGGCGGGGTGCCGGACGTGATCATCACCGAGGTGGGCGGCACCGTCGGCGACATCGAGTCCCTGCCGTTCCTCGAGGCGGCTCGTCAGGTCCGCCAGGACATCGGACGCGACAACGCCTTCTTCGTGCACGTGTCGCTGGTGCCGTTCATCGGCCCGAGCGGTGAGCTGAAGACCAAGCCGACCCAGCACTCCGTCGCCGCGCTGCGCTCCATCGGCATCTCCCCGGACGCGATCGTGCTGCGATGCGACCGGGACGTGCCAGAGTCCGTCAAGCGCAAGATCGCGCTGATGTGCGACGTCGACTTCGACGCCGTGGCCACGGCCAAGGACGCGGCGTCGATCTACGACATCCCGAAGGTGCTGCACGCGGAGGGCCTGGACGCCTACCTGGTCCGTCGTCTCGACCTGCCGTTCCGGGACGTCGACTGGACCGAGTGGGACGACCTGCTGCGGCGCGTCCACCGTCCGGCGCACGAGGTAGAGGTGGCCCTCGTCGGCAAGTACATCGACCTACCGGACGCGTACCTGTCGGTGACCGAGGCGCTGCGGGCCGGTGGTTTCGCCGAGGACGCGCGGGTGCGGCTGCGCTGGGTCGCCTCGGACGCCTGCGACACGCCCGAGGGCGCTCACAAGCAGCTGCACGGCGTCGACGCGATCTGCGTGCCGGGTGGGTTCGGAGTGCGGGGCATCGAGGGCAAGCTCGGGGCGCTGCGCTGGGCGCGGGAGAACTTGGTGCCCACGCTGGGCCTCTGCCTCGGTCTGCAGTGCATGGTGATCGAGTACGCCCGCAACGTCCTGGGTCTGGCGGACGCCTCCTCGTCCGAGTTCGACCCCGACAGCGAGCACCCCGTGATCGCGACGATGGACGAGCAGAAGGCGATCGTCTCCGGTGACGGGGACCTGGGCGGCACCATGCGGCTCGGCCTGTACCCGGCGGACCTGAAGCCGGGCTCGGTCGTCGCCGGCGTCTACGGCAGCAACCGGGTCGAGGAGCGCCACCGGCACCGGTACGAGGTGAACAACCTCTACCGGACCCGGCTCGAGGAGGCCGGTCTCGTGGTCAGCGGCGAGTCGCCGAACCACGCGCTGGTGGAGTTCGTCGAGCTCCCCGCCGACGTGCACCCCTACTACGTCGCCACGCAGGCCCACCCGGAGTTCCGGTCGCGTCCGCACCGCGCGCACCCGCTGTTCTCTGGCCTCGTCGCCGCCGCGCTGCAGCGCCAGCGCGACGAGCGCCTGATCGAGGTGGAGACGTCTCCGTCCGCGGAGCCTCTGTCGTCCGCGGAGCCTCTGTCGTCCGCGGCAGTGGTCTGAACTCGGATGCATTCTCCTGCACCACGTTTCGCGGCTGGCGACACCTACGCCCCGCGACAGGTCACCGACTCGGAGGTCGTGCACTCCGGGCTGATCTGGGAGGTCGTGCGCGAGACCGTCGACCTCGGTGAGTCGGGCACCGTTCGGCGGGAGTACGTCTCGCACCCCGGAGCGGTCGGCGTGATGGCGCTCGACGACCAGGACAGAGCGCTGTTCGTCTACCAGTACCGCCATCCGGTGCGCCACGACCTGTGGGAGCTGCCTGCCGGGCTGCTGGACGTGCGGGGCGAGCTGCCCCTGGATGCGGCCCGGCGCGAGCTGGCCGAGGAGGCCGACCTCACCGCGACGCGGTGGGACGTGCTGATCGACTGGTTCAACTCGCCCGGCGGCATGGACGAGGCGATCAGGGTGTACCTCGCGCGGGACCTGTCGTCCGTGCCCGAGGACGACCGGCACGAGCGCCTGCACGAGGAGCGCGACATGGTCGCCGAGTGGGTGCCGCTGGACGAGGCCCGGGACGCTGTGCTGTCCGGGCGGCTGCACAACCCGACCACCGTGGCCGGCGTGCTGGCCGCGTGCGCGTCGCGCGAGCAGGGCTGGGCGTCGCTGCGTCCGGCTGACGCACCGTGGCCGGAGCACAAGGCGTTCCGCTGACGCGTCCGTCGCTCAGCCCTTGGCGTCCGACCAGCGGTCGACGACGCTGACGTCGGCCACGAACCGCACCGCCGGGCCGCACCATCGGGCAGCGGTCCCCTCGAGGTCGGTCACGATGTCGCGGGCCACCTGGTCCGCAGCGTCCTCACGGACGTGCAGCAGCAGCTCGTCGTGCAGGCACAGGACGACGGTCCCGCTGCCCTCGCGGGCGAGCCGGGCCCGCACCGTCGCCGTCCACGCCTTGAAGAGCTCGGCGGCCGACCCCTGCACGACGGCGTTGCGGGCGAAGCGCCCCCGTCCCGCCACGACCGCACGGTACGGGCGCAGGAGCTCCTCGCCGGCGTCCTCCGGGACGGGGTCGACGTCGAACATCCGGACGCGTCGTCCCCCGAACGTGAGGACGGCGCGGCCCGCACGCCCGTCCTCGTAGGCGGCCTGCAGGTAGGCCATCGCGACCGGGTACGCCCGTTCCATGTCCTTGAGCGCCATTCCGGCGGTGCCCGAGGTCTGCCCGTACATCGCGGCCAGCACGGCGATCTTGGCCACCGGCCGCTCGCACCTCAGGGCCGCGGCGACGTCGGCGTAGAGGTCGTCGGCACGCGCCGCGCGCGCGAGCCCCGGGTCTCCTGACACAGCGGCCAGCACGCGCGGCTCGACCTGCCCGAGGTCGGCGCGGACGAGGCGGTGGCCAGGCTCGGCGACCACTGCCACGCGCAGCTCCCGGGGTATCGAGTGCAGGCCGGCCTGCGCCGTCATCCGGCCCGCTCCGCCGTCACTGCCGGACCACGCGCCACGGAACCGGCCGTCCGCGCCCAGGTGCTGGTCGAGCCAGCGGTACCCGTAGGTCGTGCAGAGGCGCTCGGCCTTTCGCCACTCGATCAAGGCGTCGACGAGCGGGTGGGCACCCGCGTGCTGCTCCAGGCGCCAGGAGCGGGTGTCGGGCAGGTCGAAGCCGTGCCGGGCCAGCAGCAGCTTCACCTGGGCGGGGCTTCTCAGGTCGACGTTGCCCGCCCGCGGGGCGGTGGCCAGCACGGCGGCGTCCCGCTCGGCGCGCAGGGCCGCGGCGTCCGCCTCGTCACGGGGCCGCCGGCCCGCTACCGCCTCGATCACGGCCTCCGCGGCGTCCCGGTCGACCGGGAGGCCGTCGCGCTCCAGCTCCGCACACAGCAGCTCGGCCGCCGACTCCGACCAGGCCGTGTGCAGGACGGGCCCCCGGGCGTCCACCGCTTCGACCGCGGCCCGCTGCGCGGACGCGACCTCCAGCGCCAACCGGGCCCAGGTCAGGGCCCGCTCGGGAGAGGCCGCCCAGCCGCCGCAGGCCCAGTCCGGGCGCAGGTACCCGTCCGGCCGGACGGGTAGCTCCGGGTCACCGTCGTCCCCGGCCGCCGACGCCGGCGCGCCGCCGGCGCCGAACAGGTCGAGCTGGCCGTCGCGGGGGATGTCGGCCTCGTCGAGACCGCGCAGCGTCGCCCACAGCCGGGCGGGGTCGTCCCGCCACCCGCCGTGCTGGAGCCGGTGCACCGCCGCCAGGTCCCAGCACCGGCGCAGGCGCAGGTCGGGGCGGTGTCCCAGCAACGGCGCCGCGGCGGAGCGGGCGGACCACCACACCCACCGGGGCCCGACCTCGGCATCGATGCGCGCGCAGTGGTCGGCTACGTCGGTCAGGGGCACCGACCAGTGCGGGCCACCATCGGCGGTGAGGACCGCCACGTCGCGCGCGACGACCAGCGCCAAGGGGGCGCCGAGCTCGAGGCCGGCCGGGGCCGACGTGGCCGGCCCGTCGAGCGCAGCGGCGTCCAGGTCAGCTCTCCAGCCACCGCGTGAGCGCGGCGATGGCAGCCGGGTAGGCGTCCAGCCGGTTCGCGCGCTTGGCCAGGCCGTGCCCTTCGTCCGAGTACACCCGCAGCTCGCACTCGATGCCCCGCGAGCGCACTGCCTCGACGAGCTGCTCCGCCTCGGACAGCGGCACCCGGGGGTCGTTGGCCCCGTGGATGACGAACAGCGGGGCCTTGACCTGGTCGATGCGTCCCAGCGGTGAGGCGTCCTCGAGCATCTGCCGGTCGGTGTCCAGCCGTCCGTACTCGCGCTCGCGGTAGGCGCGCCGGTAGGGGGACGTGTTCTCCAGGAACGTGACCAGGGACGAGATGCCCACGATGTCGACGCCGGCCGCCCACAGCTCGGGCTGGAACGTCATGCCCGCCAGCACCATGTAGCCGCCGTAGGAGCCACCCCAGAGCGCTGCCCTGCCGGGGTCGAGGCCGAGGGACGGGAGCCACGCGTGCAGGGCGGCGAGGTCGGCCACCGAGTCGAGCCGGCGGGGACCGTCGTCCAGCGAGTACCAGCGGCGGCCGTAGCCCGTAGACCCGCGCACGTTCGGCACCAGCACCGTGTGCCCGGCGGCCGCGAGCGCCTGCGTCACCGGGGCGAAGGTGCGCAGCGACTGGCCCTCCGGCCCGCCGTGCACGACGAGCACGGCCGTGCCCGCGCGGTCCGGGTCGGTGTCGACGGTGGGGGGGTAGACGAAGCACGGAACCTGCTCGCCGTCCGGGGTGGGGACGAGGTGCGACGACGGCAGCCCCACGTCGGGGACCGGTCCGGCCGAGTCCGTGAGCGCCTCGACGCGCCCGTCGGAGGCGTCCAGGAGCAGGACGTCGCCGGGCACGCCGGGAGCGCAGAACGAGAGGACGACCGTGCGGGAGTCGGGGGACCACACCGGCTCCGGGAGCGTGTAGCCGATGTGCCCGGCCTCCGACGTGCCGCCGCCGGGGAGATCCACCTCGTGGCGCAGCCGACCGGTCGACGGGTCGTACAGGCCGAGGCGCGACTCCCCGTCGACCAGGGTCTCGGCGAGCAGGGCCGAGCCGTCCGGGGACAGCCAGCCCTGCACGTCCCACCGGTCGTGGGCGACGACGGGCGAGAACAGTCCGCTCTGGAGGTCGTGGCGGCCGACCAGCGTCGTGTCGAAGTCGGCGTCGGTCGCGTACAGGAGCGCCCCACCGTCCGGCCACCAGGTCGCCCCCTCGTGGCGGCCGGCCTCGTCGGGGTCGGTCAGCGCGACGGGCTCCGCGTCGGGGTCGGTCAGGTCGACGAGCACGAGGTGGGCGCTCATCGGCAGGGTCGGGGAGGACAGGACGAGGACCACCCGAAGGCCGTCGGGGGACACCGAGGCGGACGTGACGGACCCACCGCGCTCGAAGACCGCTCGCGAGGTGCAGGAGGCTACGTCGAGCAGGCGCACGTCGAAGTCGACCCGGTTGCGGGAGTTGCTGGCGTACAGCACCAGGCCCGGCCGGACGTCGAGGAGGCGGTGCATCACACCCGGTTCGTGCACGAGCGGCTCGAGGGCGCCCAGGTCGGCGGGCAGCGCGGGCGCGTCCTCGCTGTCGAGCCGCAGCAGCGACAGCTGGGCGTTCTCGTCGCCACCCTCGTCGTGGACGACGACGACGCACCGCTCCCCGGGCAGGTAGCGCCCCGTCACCGCGCCCGGCGTCGCGGTCAGAGGTGTCCTGCGGCCGGTGGCGCGGTCGATCTCCACCAGCTGCACCGACCCGCTGTCGTCGTGACCGGCGAGCACCCTCCCGCTGTCGTCGACGTCGAAGGCCCGCCACGTCCGCAGGTCGAGCCAGGTCGTGACGTCGCGTGTGAGGGAGGCGAGGGTCGCGGGATCGGTCACGCGGTCACCCTGCCACGGTGAGCGGACATCGCGGTCAGCGGGCACAATCGCGTCGACGCAAGCCGCCATCGGGCGGCACCGAGATGGGGAGGACGTCCACATGGCGAGGGACCTGGAGAAGTCCACGCGGCCCGACGGCCAGGACGGGAGCCGCCTGGAACGCGCGGCCACCGTGCTGGTGACCCGGCTCGTCGACGCCGGCATCGACGGGGTCGGCCCGCTGGACCCCGCTGCCGCGGTCGCCGACGCCGCACGGACCCGGTCCCCGGGCGTGGACGCGGCCGTCGACGACCTGGTCTCCTCGCACGGCCGGCTGGCCGCCGCCGGTGGGTTCGTCACCGGGATCGGTGGCTTCTTCACACTGCCGGTCGCGCTGCCCGCCAACGTCGCCGGCTTCTACGGCATCGCGACGCGCATGGTCGCGGGGATCGCCCACCTTCGCGGCTACGACGTGACCCGTCCGGAGGTCCGGACGGCGGTGCTGCTCACCCTCGTCGGCGCGGACGCCAAGAGCCTCCTGCACAAGGCAGGGATGAACCCGTCGGGCAGGATCGCCGACCTCGCGCTCCAGCGGCTGCCCGGCCCGGCGCTGATGGTGCTGAACAAGGGGATCGGGTTCCGGTTGCTGGCGCAGATCGGGAAGAAGAGCCTGTCCAGGCTGGGGCGTGCGGTCCCGCTGGCGGGCGGCGCGATCGGAGCCGGGCTGGACCTCTGGCTGCTGCGGAAGATCGCCGACTCGGCGCGCAAGGAGTTCGTGCACCGACACTGAGGGGAACGTCCGGCGCTCGACGGGCGTTCGAGATGACGACGCACCCGCCGGGGGTGCACCCGGGAGGAACGATGCGACGGATGTCCGCCTTCGCGACCCTCTGGAGGACGCTGCGTGGGCAGCGGCGACCTGGCTCGCCCCCCGTGTCCGACCAGCTGCGGGCGCTGCCCCGGATGGTGGCGATGACGCTGCGCGGTCAGTATCCCGGCCTCGACCGCGGACGGCTCCTGATGATGGGCCTGGCGCTGGTCTACGTGGTCTCCCCGATCGACCTGATGCCGGAGGCCATGCTGCTCGTGGCCGGGCTCGGCGACGACGCGCTGGTGCTCAGCTGGCTGGTCGGGGCGGTGCTCTCCGAGACCGACGCCTTCCTGGCGTGGGAGGCCGACGGCGCGCGGGTCAGCGGTGGCGGCCCGAGCACGGGGAACCGGGGTCGCACGATCCCCGGCGAGGTGATCTGACCCCTCCGTCCACAGCGGACGGGATCCCCGGTCGTCGTCCACAGGCGGCCCGCGGTGCTGGTGTCGACGTGCTCGGGATCCGAAGGTCGGGGCATGCCCAGCGCCCCGCCTCCGTCTCCCGTCCTGAAGGTCCGCGAGCCTCGTGACCTCGTCGCCCTGGTGCCCTACCGGCTGGGTTTCGTGCCCCGCCGGTCACTGGCCCTGTTGAGCCTGCGCGGGCCGCGGGCGCGCGTCGGCCTCGTGCTCCGTGTCGACCTCCCCGGCCGCGGCGACGCCAGGGTCCTGTGCGAGCAGGTCGTCGGCTACCTCCGCCAGGACGGTGCCGACCGTGCCGTGGCCGTCGTCTACGACGAGGGGCCGGGCCCCTTCGACGAGCTGGTCGACACCCTGCGCTCGTGCCTGGACGACCGGAGCGTCGAGCTGATGGACGGGTGGCACGTAGGGCCGCACCGCTTCCGCTCCTTGACCTGCGCCGACGCCCGGTGCTGCCCGCCGGCGGGCTGGCCGGTCTCCGAGCTGCAGGGCAGCCGCGTCAGCGCCGAGATGGTGGGCCTCGGCATGGGCGTGGCGCCGGGACGCGAGCACCTGCTGCCCGACCTCGGGCCGGTCCTGCCGGACGCCCTGGCAGCGGTCGCCCAGGCGATCGCGGCGGCGGTACCGGACCGGGACGGCGACGCCGACTGGCGGCTGGAGGGTCTCCGCGCGTGGCGGACGATCCTCGGGTCCTTCCTGGACGGGCCGCCGACGACGCCCACGGGCCCCCTCGAGACGCGGCGCCGCCGCCAGCTGGTCGGCGACGTCCTCGCACGACTGGCCGACCCCTGGGTCCGCGACGCCGTGCTGCTGACGGCGGTCCCTGGCGCCGGCGACGCACCGGAGTCCCTCGCGGCCGGCGGACCGGACGGGCGCACGCACCGGCTGCTCGACGGCGTCTTCGGACCCGGCGAGGCGTCGGTGCCTGATCCGGAGCTGCTGACGTCGGCTCGAGCAGCCCTCGTCGAGCTGGTACGTCACTCGCCCGGCGACCACCGTGCCGCGCCGCTCGCGGCGATGGCCTGGGCGGCGTGGTGGGAGGGGGACGGAGCCCGTGCGGGAGAGCTGGCCGACCTCGCCCTGGCCGCCGCCCCCGGGAACCGCCTCGCCCACCTCGTGGACCGCGCGGTGCGGTCGGGGACGGCCCCGGCCTGGGTCGTCCTCGACCGCGAGGCGGACCTCGCCGGGGCGGACCGGACGGGTTGATCCGCAACGGAGTCCTCATCTCACCTGTCGTCGTTCGGTCTCATTAAATGAGACTTCCGTGCGTGGCATTGGCGCGGCCCCGGAGCACGCCTAACCTCGTAGCCAGGTCATGAGTGCCAGCGTTCAGCCCCGGCTTGCTGGCCGGCAACCCTCCTCCGCGGTGGGGTGCCCCGGGTGATGACCCGGTCGAGCGCGATCCGTCGCTCGGCAAGCGCGGGCCCCTCCACGGGCCCTTTCGAGGCACCTAGGAGACGACATGACCGACGGTTGGTCCTTCGAGACCCGACAGATCCACGCGGGCCAGCAGCCCGACTCCGCCACCGGCGCGCGGGCACTGCCGATCTACCAGACCACCTCGTACGTGTTCCGCGACACCGACCACGCCGCGAACCTCTTCGCCCTGGGCGAGTTCGGCAACATCTACACGCGGCTGATGAACCCGACCACGGACGCGGTCGAGCAGCGCATCGCCAGCCTGGAGGGGGGAGTGGGGGCCCTGCTCGTCGCCTCGGGCCAGTCGGCCGAGACGATCGCCCTCCTCAACGTGGCCGAGGCGGGCGACCACCTGGTCGCGAGCCCCAGCCTCTACGGCGGCACCTACAACCTGCTGCACTACACGCTGCCCAAGCTCGGCATCGAGGTGTCCTTCGTCGACGACCCGGACGACCCGCGGTCGTGGCGGGCGGCCGTCCGCGAGAACACGAAGGCCTTCTTCGGCGAGAGCATCTCGAACCCGAAGCAGGACGTGCTCGACATCGAGGCGGTGGCCGCCGTCGCCCACGAGGTCGGCGTCCCGCTGATCATCGACAACACCGTGCCCACGCCGTACCTGGTCCGCCCGCTGGAGTGGGGTGCCGACGTGGTGGTCCACTCGGCCACCAAGTACCTGGGCGGGCACGGCACCGCCATCGCGGGCGCCATCGTCGACGGCGGCACGTTCGACTACGCCGCCCACCCCGAGCGCTTCCCCGGCTTCAACACCCCGGACCCCAGCTACAACGGCCTGACCTACGCCAAGGACCTCGGCGTCGGGAGCGCGCTGGGCGCGAACCTGTCGTACATCCTCAAGGCCCGCGTCCAGCTGCTGCGCGACCTGGGAGCCGCCGCCTCGCCGTTCAACGCCTTCCTCATCGCCCAGGGCATCGAGACCCTCAGCCTCAGGGTCGAGCGGCACGTGCAGAACGCGACGGCGGTGGCGACGTGGCTCGAGGGACGCGACGAGGTCACCGCGGTCCACTACGCGGGCCTTCCGTCGAGCCCGTGGGCGGCCCAGGCGCGCAAGTACGCGCCGCGCGGCGCCGGCGGTGTCCTGGCTTTCGAGCTCGCCGGTGGTCTCGAGGCGGGCCGTCGCTTCGTGGACGGACTGACCCTGCACAGCCACGTCGCCAACATCGGTGACGTGCGCAGCCTGGTCATCCACCCGGCCTCGACGACGCACAGCCAGCTGAGCGACGAGGAGCAGCTGACGACCGGCGTCACACCCGGCCTGGTCCGGCTCTCGGTGGGCCTGGAGCACATCGACGACATCCTCGCCGACCTCGAGAGCGGGTTCACGGCGGCCAAGGCGGTCGAGTGACCGCTGCCTGGCGCGAGGGTGAGCCGCCGGGACGGCGGCAGTTCCTCCACCTGGGGCCCCAGCGGCTGGAGGCCGGCGGGGAGCTGCCGTCCGTGCAGGTGGCCTACGAGACGTGGGGGGACCTCTCGCCGGCGCGCGACAACGCCGTGCTGGTCCTGCACGCACTCACCGGCGACAGCCACGTCAGCGGACCTGTCGAACCGGGACACCCCACACCCGGCTGGTGGGGGGCCCTCGTCGGCCCCGGCCGCCCGATCGACACGGACCGCTGGTTCGTGGTGGCTCCCAACGTGCTCGGCGGATGCCAGGGGACGACCGGCCCCTCGTCCCCCGGACCGGACGGCCGGGCCTGGGGGAGCCGCTTCCCGTTCCTGACTGTGCGGGACCAGGTCGCGGTCGAGGCCGAGCTCGCCGACCACCTCGGGATCGAGACGTGGGGCCTCGTGCTCGGTGGGTCGCTGGGAGGCATGCGCGCGCTCGAGTGGGGCGTGACCCACCCGCAGCGGGTCGCCCGGCTGCTCGTGCTGGCGGCCACCGCGGCGGCGAGCGCCGACCAGATCGGGTGGTGCTCCCCCCAGCTGCACGCGATCCGCACCGACCCCGCCTACCGCGGCGGCGACTACTACGACGTCGAGGACGGGCTCGGCCCGGTCCACGGGATCAACGTCGCCCGGCAGATCGCCCACGCCACGTACCGCAGCGCCAGCGAGCTCGACCTCCGCTTCGGCCGGGAGGCGCAGCCGGGGGAGCAGCCCCTCGGGGGCGGCGGGCGCTACGCGGTCGAGTCGTACCTCCAGCACCACGGCGGCAAGCTCGCGGGCCGGTTCGACGCCGGCTCCTACGTGACCCTGACCGAGGCGATGAGCTCGCACGACGTGGGCCGCGGACGCGGGGGCGTCTCGTCGGCCCTGTCGCGGGTCACGGCGAGCACGCTGGTCGCCGCGATCGACTCGGACCGCCTCTACCCGGTGCACCAGTCGGCCGAGCTCGCCGCCGGGATCCCGGGTGCCGGCGAGGTATCGGTGATCCAGTCGCCCTACGGGCACGACGCGTTCCTGATCGAGTCCGACGCCGTCGGCCGGCTCGTGACCACGCTGCTCAGCCGCTGCCAGCAGCCGGCGGGCTGACCTGCGCCCACGCCGGCGGCGTGGGTCTCACGGGACGGCGAGCCGCTGCACGGCCGTGAGCACCAGTGGCCACGAGGCCGCGAAGCCGGGGTGCAGCCCGAGCTCGGTGACCTGCTCGACAGGCACCCACCGCATGGTGCTCGTCTCGGCGTTCGCGGTGAACGCCTGCACGGCCCCCACCGCGGAGGCCAGCACCAGGTGGTACCGCCAGTCCTGGTGGTCCGCGCTCACGAGCACGTCATGCACGCGGACCTGCTCGGCGACGACACCGGCCTCCTCCTCCGCCTCGCGCAGCGCGGCCTGGACCGGGGTCTCGTGGCTGTCGATCGCCCCGCCGGGGGCGGCCCAGGTGCCTCCCTGGTGCACCCACGGCGCACGCAGCTGGAGCAGCACCTCGCCGTGCCCGACGGCCCCCGTCGTCCGCATCGGGCCGTGGCGGTGCACGAGCAGTCCCGCGGCGCCGTGCAGGCCCCAGTGCCTGCGCCCGCAGCGACAGGCCACCCAGCCGTTGCCGTCGGCGGTGCCCATGGGACCACGCTACGCAGTCGCGCTCGCGGGACCGGTCCCCGCACCCCCGCCCGCGGGTTGGAGTGCCGCACCACGCGGGGCGCTGCGGTCCGGTAGCGTCGGCTCGCACCGTGTCGCCGAGGAGTGGTCCGTTCCCCGGTGTGCACTCCACACCGTGACACCGAGGAGGCCGACGATGGCGATCGTGGTCGGGTACGTAGCCACGAAGGAAGGCCGTGCGGCCCTGGACGCGGCGTCCCGCGAGTCACGCCTGCGCAACGCGCGGCTGGTGGTGATCAACAGCAACCGCGGCGGCAAGGACCTCGATCGCGAGGAGGCCAACCGCTACGAGGCCGAGCTCGGCGAGGTCAAGGCCAGGCTCGACGAGGCCGGGATCGAGCACGAGGTCAGGCAGCTCGTCCGCGGGGTCGAGCCGGCCGAGGACCTGGTGAAGGTGGCGGAGGAGATCGACGCCGAGCTGATCGTCATCGGCCTGCGCCGCCGCACGCCCGTCGGCAAGCTGATCCTCGGATCCAACGCCCAGCGCATCCTGCTCGACGCACCCTGCCCCGTCCTCGCGGTCAAGGCCTCCGAGTAGCCGTTCCTCCGGTCACCGGCCGCAGCGCTCGGCGCCGCGACCTGCCCGCTCAGGTCCCTGGAGGGGGTTTGGTCTCGTCCCCCGGTGGGCACGTGTCACAATGGAGTGCTTGACGAGACCCCTGCCGCCGCATGCCCGCACACAGGACGACGTGGGCATGGTTCGGGGCCGCCGAGCGTTGTGACAGTGCCGCTCACGGTGGCGCGACCCCGGTCGTGACCCGTGCCGGTGGGGTTCCTCACCGAACCTGGCCAAAGGGTTGTTGCCCCAGCCCCCCGTAGGACGAAAGGCAATCTGTGTCGTCGGTTCCGTCTTCCCGCCCGCTCCCGCGCGAGTTCTCCCACCCGGAGATGCAGCGCCTCTTCGAGGTCGGCCGCACCAGGGGTGCCGTGGTGGCCTCCGAGCTCCGCGACGCCTGCGAGTCCGCGCAGATCCCGATGGCGCGCATGCGGGGTGTGCTTCGAGCCCTCGAGGACGCGGCCATCACCGTCGTCGTCGAGGCCACCCCGACCGGCCGTGTCGCCGCGGCCACGAGCACGTCGTCGCGCACCACCGTGGCCACCAAGGCTGCGGCGAAGAAGGCCCCCGCCAAGAAGGCGGCCTCGAAGAAGACCGCCTCCGCGCCGAGCCGAGGACGACGCCGAGGTGCCCGCCAGGAAGGCCGCCGCGAAGAAGGCCCCGGCGAAGAAGGCTGCTGCCAAGAAGGCCCCGGCGAAGAAGGCTGCCGCGAAGAAGGCCGCGGCGGCCACGACGTCCGACGAGGCCGAGGTCGCCGAGGAGGCCGCGGACACCGTCGGTCCGCAGACGCCCGAGGAGATCGTGGCCGCCGGCGCCGAGACCACCGTCGGCCCGACGAAGAAGGACGAGTCCTTCACGCTCGCCGACGACGACGAGGAGGACGCACCCGCCGTCCAGGTCGCCACCGCCGGCGCCACCGCCGACCCGGTGAAGGACTACCTCAAGCAGATCGGCAAGGTCGCCCTGCTCAACGCCGGCGAGGAGGTCGAGCTCGCCAAGCGCATCGAGGCGGGCCTGTTCGCCGAGGAGAAGCTGAACTCCGGCGCCAAGATGAGCGCCACCGCCAAGCGCGAGCTGCAGTGGATCGCCCACGACGGACGCCGTGCGAAGAACCACCTGCTCGAGGCGAACCTGCGCCTGGTCGTGTCGCTCGCCAAGCGCTACACAGGCCGCGGCATGCAGTTCCTCGACCTGATCCAGGAGGGGAACCTCGGCCTGATCCGTGCGGTCGAGAAGTTCGACTACACCAAGGGCTTCAAGTTCTCGACGTACGCGACGTGGTGGATCCGGCAGGCGATCACGCGCGCCATGGCCGACCAGGCCCGCACGATCCGCATCCCGGTCCACATGGTCGAGGTCATCAACAAGCTCGCCCGTGTCCAGCGCCAGATGCTGCAGGACCTCGGGCGCGAGCCCACTCCGGAGGAGCTCGCCAAGGAGCTCGACATGACCCCGGAGAAGGTCGTCGAGGTGCAGAAGTACGGCCGCGAGCCCATCTCCCTGCACACCCCCCTCGGCGAGGACGGCGACAGCGAGTTCGGTGACCTCATCGAGGACTCCGAAGCGGTCGTCCCGGCCGACGCCGTGTCGTTCACCCTGCTCCAGGAGCAGCTGCACTCGGTGCTCGACACCCTGTCCGAGCGCGAGGCCGGCGTGGTCTCCATGCGCTTCGGCCTGACCGACGGGCAGCCCAAGACGCTGGACGAGATCGGCAAGGTGTACGGCGTCACGCGCGAGCGGATCCGCCAGATCGAGTCGAAGACGATGTCGAAGCTGCGGCACCCGTCGCGGTCCCAGGTGCTGCGCGACTACCTGGACTGATCCACGGCACGACGAAGCCCCCACGGCCCGGCCGCGGGGGCTTCGTGCCGTCCGGGGTCAGCCGGCGGCGTTCAGGAAGAGCACGGCGACCAGCCAGGCGCTCGCCGCCAGCAGGGCGGCCCCCAGCTCGACGAGGATCCCCAGCCCCACCGCGCCCAGCGCCGTCACCGACGAGCGCCGGGCCGCACCCCAGTCCCGTAGCCGGTGGTACTCCGCGGCGGCCAGCCCGCCGATGAAGCCCACGACCAGGCCGACCAGCGGGATCACGAAGAAGCCGACGATGCCGGCCAGTCCGCCGACCACCAGCGAGCGGTTCGGGACTCCCGACGTGACCATCTTTCGGCCGGCGGTCAGGTACTTGAGCACGGCGCCGGCCACGATCAGGACCACCACCAGCAGCAGCACCAGCCAGGCGGTCACCGTCTGCACGACGATCGCCCACACGAGCACGGCGGCGGCGATCAGGACGCCGCCCGGCAGCACGGGCAGCAGGGTCCCGACCACTCCGACGAGGATCGCGAAGCCGCAGATCAGGGTGATGTCGTCCCGCAGCCCGGCCACCCGCGGACCCTACCCGGACCCGGACGCCTCGCGGACGGGCCGCCGGACGCACCGCGGGCCAGGACCGTCGCCGGTCCTGGCCCGTGGTGGGTGCGTCTGTGACGCCCGCGTCACTCCGTGCCGGCCGACTGCAGCCGGGAGGTCGCCGGGTTGAGGCGGTCGGTCTCGTCGGTGATCGCAGCAGCGACCTGCCGGAGCTTGACGTCGTGCTCGCGACCGTGGTGAGCGCAGAAGAGCAGCTCACCGCCCGATACGAGCATCACGCGGACGTAAGCCTGCGCGCCGCACCGGTCGCAACGGTCGAGGGCGGTGAGACTGGGTGTCGCGAGGGTGGCGGTCACGGGGTCCCTTCCATCGAGCTGTCGTGTCTGTCACCGGGTTCAACCATGACACCACACCAGGACGTTCCCGATCGGTAAGTTGCACCCGGTTCGCTCTACGCGTATCCGATTCGTTGTGGAAGCCGTCGCCGGATGCGCCCGTCAGCGTGACCTGCGCCACGTCGGAGGTCGCATCCAGGTCACGAACGGACCAGCGTGCCGACACGGATGCGTCGGTGGCCGCGGCTAGTCTCGGTGGGTGCCCGCCAGCAAGACCGCCCCGACGCCCGCCCGCCCCGCCAACGGGCGGACCGCCGCCGATCCCCAGGCCTACACGGCCCGGCACCTGTCGGTGCTCGAGGGGCTCGAGGCCGTCCGGAAGCGCCCGGGCATGTACATCGGCTCCACCGACTCCCGCGGGCTCATGCACTGCCTCTGGGAGATCATCGACAACGCGGTCGACGAGGCCCTCGACCACCACGCGTCGGCGATCTCGGTGCTCCTGCACCCGGACGGCTCGGTGGAGGTCCACGACGACGGACGCGGCATCCCGGTCGACGCGGAGCCCAAGACGGGCCTGAGCGGCGTCGAGGTCGTCTTCACGAAGCTGCACGCCGGCGGCAAGTTCGGCGGCGGCTCCTACGCGGCGTCGGGGGGCCTGCACGGCGTGGGCGCCAGCGTCGTCAACGCGCTGTCGGCCCGTCTGGACGTCGCGGTCGACCGGGGTGGCAAGACCTACGCGATGAGCTTCCGGCGCGGGGAGCCCGGCGTCTTCGACGATCCGGCGTCCGGCCCCAGTCCCGACGCGCCGTTCCGCGCCTTCACCGAGGGATCCGAGCTGCGCGTGGCCGGCAAGGCCAAGCGCGGCGTCACGGGCACGCGCATCCGCTACTGGGCTGACCCGCAGGTGTTCACCCGCGACGCCCAGTTCGCGTACGACGAGCTCATCACCCGGACCCGGCAGACGTCCTTCCTCGTCCCCGGCCTGCGGCTGAAGGTCCGTGACGAGCGTCGCCTACCCGGCACGCCCGGCGCCGACGGCCCGCACGAGGAGGACTTCCTCCACGAGGGCGGCATCAGCGAGTTCGTCGAGCACCTCGCCGTCGACCCGCCGGTGACCGAGGTCTGGCGCGTCCACGGCTCCGGGACGTTCCACGAGACGGTCCCTGTCCTGGACGCGATGGGCCACCTCGAGCCGACCGAGGTCGAGCGCGAGTGCGTGGTCGACGTCGCGCTGCGCTGGGGCGTCGGCTACGACACCGACGTGCGCACCTTCGTCAACATCATCGCGACCCCGAAGGGCGGCACCCACCTCGCCGGCTTCGAGACGTCACTGCTCAAGACCTTCCGCAAGGTGGTCGAGTCGAACGCCCGCCGGCTCAAGGTCGGCAACGACAAGCTGGAGAAGGACGACGTTCTCGCCGGCCTGACGGCCGTGCTCACCGTCCGGCTGCCCGAGCCGCAGTTCGAGGGGCAGACCAAGGAGGTGCTGGGCACGTCGGCGGTGCGCGGCATCGTGGCCAAGGTCGTCGAGCGCGAGCTGGGCGGCCTGCTGACCTCGACCAAGCGGGGGGAGAAGCAGCAGGCGGCGCTCCTGCTGGAGAAGGTCGTCTCGGAGATGAAGTCGCGCATCAGCGCGCGGCTGCACAAGGAGACCCAGCGCCGCAAGAACGCGCTGGAGACGTCCTCGCTCCCCGCGAAGCTGGCCGACTGCCGCAGCGACGACGTCGAGCGCTCGGAGCTGTTCATCGTGGAGGGGGACAGCGCGCTCGGCACCGCGAAGCTGGCCCGCTCGTCGGACTTCCAGGCCCTGCTGCCGATCCGGGGCAAGATCCTCAACGTCCAGAAGGCGTCCGTCACCGACATGCTGAAGAACGCCGAGTGCGCGGCGATCATCCAGGTGATCGGGGCCGGGTCGGGTCGCACCTTCGACCTCGGCTCGGCCCGCTACGGCAAGGTCGTGCTGATGACGGACGCGGACGTCGACGGGGCGCACATCCGCACGCTGCTGCTCACCCTGATGTTCAGGTACATGCGCCCGCTGGTGGACGAGGGCCGTGTGTTCGCGGCCGTCCCGCCGCTGCACCGGGTCGAGATCATCGGCGCCGGCCGAGCGAAGAACGAGCTCATCTACACGTACTCCGAGGCCGAGCTGCACACGCTGCTGAAGAAGCTCGAGAAGGGCGGCAAGCGCTTCAAGGAGCCGATCCAGCGGTACAAGGGCCTCGGCGAGATGGATGCCGACCAGCTGGCCGAGACCACGATGGACCCTCGCCACCGCACACTGCGGCGCGTGCGCATCTCGGACGCCGAGGCGGCCGAGCGCACCTTCGAGCTGTTGATGGGCAACGACGTGGCGCCCCGCAAGGACTTCATCGTCGAGGGCGCGAACGCGCTCGACCGGGAGCGGATCGACGCCTGAGTCGAGCATCGGTCATTTCCCTCCAGCGCGTCTGTTGTCCGGACATGGCACGGCGTAGGACAGTGAGCCCTCACACGAGGGAGTGAGGCCATGACCGAGCTGCGCAAGGACGACGGACCCGACGGGCGGGCTGTGGCCGCCGAGCCCGACCAGCCCGAGCTCAAGCGCGTGATGGGGCCGCGCCTGCTCCTGCTGTTCATCGTCGGCGACATCCTCGGCACCGGCATCTACGCGCTCACCGGGCAGGTGGCCGGGGCCGTCGGGGGCATCGTGTGGGTGCCCTTCCTCGTGGCCTTCGTCGTCGCGTTGGTGACCGCGTTCAGCTACCTCGAGCTGGTGACCAAGTACCCGCAGGCGGCCGGAGCAGCCCTCTACGCGCACAAGGCGTTCGGCATCCACTTCGTCACGTTCCTCGTCGCCTTCATCGTCATGTCGTCGGGCGTCACGTCGGCGTCCACCGCGTCGAAGGCCTTCGCCAGCAACCTGTCGAAGGGCTTCGGCCTCGGGTGGGAGGGCGGCGCCGTGACGCTGGCGGCGATCGGGTTCATGGTCGCGGTGGCGGCCATCAACTTCCGTGGCGTCGGCGAGAGCGTGAAGCTCAACGTCGTCCTCACCCTGGTGGAGCTGTCGGGTCTCGTGCTCGTGATCCTCGTGGGGCTCTACGCGATCACGCAGGGGCGGGCCGACTTCTCGCAGATCACGGTGTTCGAGTCCCCGGGCGACAAGAACGCCTTCCTGGCGGTCACGACGGCGACCTCGTTGGCGTTCTTCGCGATGGTCGGGTTCGAGGACTCCGTCAACATGGCCGAGGAGACCAAGGACCCCTCGCGCATCTTCCCCAAGGTGATGCTCTCCGGGCTCGCCATCACGGGTCTCGTGTACGTCCTGGTCTCGATGACCGCCGTGGCGCTGGTGCCGATCGGCGTTCTCGCCGCCCCCGACAACGCGACACCGCTGCTCGACGTCGTCAAGGCGGGAGCGCCCGGCTTCCCGACCGAGCAGCTGTTCCCGTTCATCTCGATGTTCGCGGTCGCGAACTCGGCCCTCATCAACATGCTGATGGCCAGCAGGCTCCTCTACGGGATGGCGAAGGAGCTCGTGGTTCCGCCCGTGCTCGCCCGGGTGCACCCGGTGCGACGGACGCCGTGGGTGGCGATCGTCTTCACGACCCTGCTGGCGGTCTTCCTCATCACGTTCTTCGGCAACGTGGCAGCCCTCGGCGGCACCACGGCGCTCCTGCTGCTGGCGGTCTTCACGGTCGTGAACGTGGCGGTGCTCATCCTCCGCCGTGACCCCGTCGAGCACGAGCACTTCCGGGCTCCGACGGCGGTGCCCGTCCTGGGCGCCGTCTTCTGCGCCTACCTCGTGGGGCCGTGGACCGGACGCGACCCGGTCCAGTACCGCGTCGCCGGGGTCCTGCTCGTCATCGGCGTGGTGCTCTGGGGCGCGACCTGGCTGTACAACCGCGGCCGCTACGGGCGCCGGACGTTCCTGCGGGACCCCGACCACCTCAGCGGCTGACCCTCGAAAACACCCGCGACACCGTGAGGGCCGGCACCTACGCTGACCACCCGTGAGCACCACACCGCAGCTGCCGCCGGACGACCTGGGTCTGCACTGGCGCCCGATCACCCTCGACGACATCGACCTGTGGCTCGCGCTGGAGGCCGAGATCGAGAAGCACGACGACCTCAGCGAGCGGTACGACCGGGACGACCTCGTCGAGGAGCTCACCGACGGCTCGCACAAGGAACCGGACCGGGACTCGCTGATCGGCATCGACGGTGACGGGATGGCACGCGCGTTCGGGCACGTCGAGGCGCTCCCCGGGACGTCGCTGCGCCGTGTCTACCTCTGGGGCGGGGTGCACCCGCACTGGCGCCGACGGGGGATCGGACGGGCTCTGCTGGCCTGGCAGGTAGCTCGGGCGCAGCAGGTGCTGGCCGAGCAGGGCGGCGCCCCGGACGGCTCGCCGGACGGTGGCCTGCCGTGGCGCATCGTCGTCAACCACCAGGAGCGACTCTCCGACCGGAACGCCCTGAGCAGGGCGGCGGGTCTGACGCCGATCCGGTGGTTCCACGACATGGTCAGGCCGCTGGGCGAGAAGGCGGAGCCCGTCCCCGACCTCGGGGTGCCCGACGGCTTCGACGTCGTCCCCTGGACGGAGGACCTGGACGAGGCGGCGCGGCTGGCCCACAACGACGCGTTCGCGGGGCACTGGGGGTCGCAGCCACGCGACGCGGAGATGTGGCGGATCCGGACGACCGGACACCGCACGTTCCGGCGGGAGTGGTCGCGGGTCGTGCTCGACCGTGGCCCGGGCGCCGGAGGCCCACCGGACGTCGTGGCGTACATCGCCTGCCACGCGTACACGCAGGACTGGGAGGCGCAGGGCTACACCCAGGGCTGGATCGGGCTCCTGGGGGTCAGGCACGACCGCCGCGGCATGGGCCTGGCGCCCGCGCTGCTCGCCTCGGCCATGCGCGCCTTCGGCGCGTCCGACATGGACACCGCCGGCCTGGACGTCGATACCGGCAACGCCAGTGGTGCGTTGGACCTCTACACGGGCATGGGCTTCCGCGTGGAGCACACCACGGTCGCGTGGGCGCTGGAGAGCCCCGACGCGGTGGGCCGATGTGACCCGGGTCAGTCGAGGCTGATCGGACCACCCAGCGCCGAGACGGGCTGGGGGAGAGGGGCCCCCGAGCCGTCACGGCGGCCGGTGGCCTCGGGTAGCTCCACCGCCGCGCCGCTGGCGGCCGTGGCCATCGCCGGGGCCGCACCCACCCAGGCGGCGATCAGCTCGTCCTCCCCGCGCAGGAACCGGTGGCACCGGACGCCGCCGGTCGAGCGGCCCTTTCCGGGGTACTCGGCGAGCGGGGTGACCTTCACCGACCCGGCCTCGGTGCCGGGCAGCGCCGACGAGGAGCCGCTGATCGTCACGGCCACGGCCTCGCCCAGCGCCCCTGGCACCACCGCGCCGAAGAAGACCACGCGGGCACCTCGGGCCAGCTTCACGCCGGCCATCCCGCCGGCGGCCCTGCCCTGCGGCCGGACCTTGCCGGCGTCGAAGTGCAGCAGCTGGGCGTCGCTCGTGACGAAGACGAGCTCGGCGTCGTCAGAGCGCAGCTCGACGGCCCCGACCACCTCGTCGCCGTCCTTGAGCGAGATCACCTCCCACTCGGCGCGGGCCGGGTAGTCGGTCGCCACCCGCTTGACCACGCCCTGGGCCGTGCCCAGCGCGAGGCCCGGCGAGCCCTCGTCGAGCGAGCAGAGGGTGACGACCCGCTCCCCGGTCTCGAGGGTGAGGAACTCCGACACCGGTGCCCCGCCGGACAGGCTCGGCGGCCCGGCCGTCGGGGGCAGCGCGGGGGTGTCGACCACGCCCAGCCGCACCATCCGGCCCCGGGTGGTCACTGCACCCACCTCGCCGCGGGCGGTCGTGGCGACCGCGGCGACGACCACGTCGTGCGCGCGCCGCTGGCCGCCGTCGGCGAAGGACTGCGGCGGCTCCTCCCCGCCGGTACGTGCCAGCAGCCCGGTGCCCGACATGAGCAGCCAGCACGGGTCGTCGGTGACCTCCAGGGGAGCCGCCGTGGCCTTGGTCGTGGCCCCGGAACCCTCCAGCAGCACCGTGCGGCGCGGCGTGCCGTACGTCTTCGCCACCTCGGCCAGCTCGTCGCTGACCGCCCCCCGGAGCAGCGCCTCGTCGCCGAGCATCTCGACCAGCGCCTCGATCTCGGCGAGCAGCTGCTCCTTCTCGGCCTCCAGCTCGATCCGGGAGAACTTCGTCAGGCGCCGCAACCTCAGCTCGAGGATGTAGTCGGCCTGCGCCGTGCTGAGGTCGAAGACGCTCATCAGCCGGGCGCGGGCGGCCTCCGCGTCGTCGCTGGCGCGGATGACCTGGATGACCTCGTCGATGTCGAGGATCGCGATGAGCAGGCCCTCGACCAGGTGCAGGCGCTCACGACGCTTGCGCAGGCGGTACTCGCTGCGCCGGCGCACCACGGAGAGGCGGTGCTCGACGTAGACGGTGAGCAGCTCCCGCAGGCCGAGGGTGCGGGGCTGACCCTCGACCAGGCAGACGTTGTTGATGCCGAAGGAGTCCTCCATCGGCGTCAGCCGGTACAGCTGCTCGAGCACCGCGTCGGGGTTGAAACCCGTCTTCACCTCGATCACCAGCCGCAGCCCGTGGGCGCGGTCGGTGAGGTCGGTGACCGCCGAGATGCCCTGCAGCTTCTTGGCCTGGACGGCGTCCTTGATCTTCTCGATCACCTTCTCGGGTCCCACCGTGTACGGCAGCTCGGTCACCACGATGCCCTTGCGGCGGGCGGTCACGTTCTCGATGCGCGTCGTGGCGCGTGTACGGAACGTGCCTCGGCCCGTGGCGTAGGCGTCGCGGACCCCGTCCAGCCCGACGATCTTGCCCCCGGTGGGCAGATCGGGGCCGGGGACGAAGCGCATCAGGTCTGCGAGCGTCGCGTCCGGATGCCTGATCAGGTGGCGTGCCGCGCTGACGACCTCGACGAGGTTGTGCGGCGGCATGTTGGTGGCCATCCCGACCGCGATGCCGCTCGCCCCGTTGACCAGCAGGTTGGGGAACGCCGCGGGGAGCACCTCGGGCTGGGTGAGCTGGTTGTCGTAGTTGGGGACGAAGTCGACGACGTCCTCGTCGAGGCCGCCGGTCATCTCCAGGGCCGCGGGGGCCAGGCGAGCCTCGGTGTACCGGGGGGCGGCCGGGCCGTCGTCCGGCGAGCCGAAGTTGCCGTGGCCGTCGACCAGTGGGAGGCGCAGCGAGAAGGGTTGGGCCATCCGCACGAGGGCGTCGTAGATGGCGGCGTCGCCGTGCGGGTGCAGCTTGCCCATCACCTCGCCCACGACCCGGGAGCACTTCACGTGACCCCGGTCCGGGCGCAGGCCCATGTCCGCCATCGAGTACAGGATGCGGCGCTGCACCGGTTTCAGCCCGTCACGGGCGTCGGGCAGGGCCCGCGAGTAGATGACCGAGTAGGCGTACTCGAGGAACGACCCCTCCATCTCGGTGGAGACGTCGATGTCGACGATCGTCTCCTCGACGGGTGGCGGGGGAGGTGCGCTCGGAGTTCGTCGGGCCATGAGGCGATTCTCGCGCACGCTCCCGACGCCGCGTCGGCGGCGCGCGGCGAGCGGCCGCTTCGCTCTAGTCCTCGTGGCCGGGCGGCTCCCACGCCACGCCGAACCGCCCGGAGTGGGCCACCTGCTCGGGACCCCGCCGTCCCCGACGCAGGCTCGGGCTGCGGCGGTCGGGGGCCGGGTAGCCGACGCTGACCACGCCGACCGGACGTCGCGTCGCAGGGACGTCGAAGGCGTCGCGCAACGCGCCGACGCCCTCCGCCGGCACCCCGAAGAAGCAGCCGCCCAGACCCTCGTCGACGGCCGTCAGCAGCATGAGCAGGGCTGCCATGCCGGTGTCGACGTCCCAGTACGGAACGGGCCAGTGCGCCTCGTCGCGGTCCGTCCAGCCCTTGTCCGGCTCGGCGTAGCGGTCGAGGTACGCGTCCTTGTGGCTGAGGCAGACCACCAGCAGCGGCGCCGTCATCATGCCCCTCAGCCAGTCGTCCGGCCCACCCTTCCCGGTCGCGGTGCTCGCCCAGTAGCGCTCGCGGTCGGCCGGCGTCGGCCAGGACGAGGAAGTCCCACCCCTGGCTGAAACCCGCCGACGGGGCTCTCACCGCGTGCTCGAGCATCCGCCGCACGAGCGCCGCCGGCACCGGCCGGTCCGGGTCGTAGGCCCTCACCATCCGTCGTCTGCGGATCACGTCGCTCAGCTCCATCACGGCAGCGTCCCATCCGCGGCCCTAACCTGGGTCCATGGCCGACGCCCCCGGTGGACCGGGATTCCCCGGGCACTGGGCCGCGGACGTGGTGCTGCGGGACGGCGGCACCGCGCACCTGCGGCCCGATCACCCCGGGGGACGCCGACGAGCTGCAGCGCTTCCACCTGGCGCAGTCACCCGAGTCGACCTACCTGCGCTTCTTCGCGCCGATGCCGCGGATCTCCGACCGCGACCTCGAACGCTTCACCCGGGTCGACCACCACGACCGCGTCGCGCTCGTGGCCGAGGTGGGTGACCGCCTGATCGCCGTGGGACGGTTCGACCGGACGGCGCCGGGCGAGGCCGAGGTGGCCTTCAACGTCTCCGACTCGCAGCAGGGACGCGGGCTCGGCTCGGTGCTGCTGGAGCATCTCGCGGCGGCCGCGCGGGAGCGGGGGATCCACCGCTTCGTGGCCGAGGTGCTGCCCCAGAACCGGAAGATGGTGCAGGTCTTCCGCGATGCGGGCTACGAGGTCACGCACGCGTACGACGACGGGGTCATCTCCCTGCACTTCGACATCGACCCGACGGAGCGGTCGATCGCGGTGATGGCGGCGCGGGAGCACCGGGCCGAGGCCGCCAGCCTGCGGCGCTGCTGAACCCGCGGTCCGTGGCCCTGGTGGGGGCCAGCGCGACCGAGCCGTCCGTGGGGGCGACCCTGCTGGACAACCTGCTGGGCGGGGGCTTCACGGGCTCGGTGTACCCCGTCAACCCCGGCGCGGACGTGCTCGCGGGACTCCCGGCGTACGCCTCGGTGGCCGACATCGGCGAGCCGGTCGACCTGGCGGTCGTCGCCGTCCCTCCCGACGCCGTGCCGCAGGTGGTCGCCGACTGCGCCACCGCAGGCGTCAAGGGCCTCGTCGTGGTCTCGAGCGGTTTCGCGGAGACCGGTGACGAGGGCTTGGCCCTGCAGCGCGAGCTGGTCCGCACTGCCCGAGCGCAGGGTATGCGCGTGGTCGGCCCCAACTCGTTCGGGATGATGAACACCGACCCCGGGGTGCGGCTCAACGCGTCCCTGGCCCCCGAGCTGCCGCAGCCGGGCGGGCTCGGCCTGTTCAGCCAGTCGGGAGCGCTGGGCGTGGCGGTCCTGACCTCTGCCGCCCGGCGGGGCCTGGGCGTCTCCAGCTTCGTCTCGGCGGGCAACCGTGCCGACGTCTCGGGCAACGACCTCATGCAGTTCTGGGAGGAGGACCCGCGCACCGTCGCGGTCGGCCTGTACCTGGAGAGCGTCGGCAACCCGCGCAAGTTCTCCCGTGTGGCCCGACGACTGGCACGCCGCAAGCCGGTGGTGGTGGTGAAGTCGGGGATCAGCGGGTTCGGGGTCCCGCCCGGCCACGAGGTGCGTCACTCGCAGGCCCCGCGGGAGGCGTTCGGGGCGATGCTCCGTCAGGCCGGCGTGATCCGGACCGAGAACATCCACCAGCTCTTCGACGTCGCGCAGCTGCTGGTGCACCAGCCCCTGCCGGCGGGGCAGCGGGTGGCGGTCGTGGCCAACTCCGACGCGCTCGCGGCCCTGGCCGCGGAGGCCGCCACCAGCTGGGGGCTCGACGTCGCGCCGCCCGTCACGGTGGCGCCGCAGGCCGACGCGGAGGCCTTCAGGGTCGCCCTGGGACAGGTGTTCGGCGATCCCGAGGTGGACTCCGTGGTCGCCAGCTTCATCCCGCCCCTCGGGGCCTTCGGGCAGGACGTGGTGTCCGCGCTGGCCGAGGCGTCCGCCGGGTCGGAGAAGACCTGCGCGGCCTGTTTCGTCGGCCTCCGTGAGGTCACCCACGAGGGCATGCTCGGCACCGAGACCGTCCCCGCCTTCCCCACCCCCGAGGACGCTGCCCGCGCCCTCGCCTCGGTCACGCGGTACGCGCAGTGGCGTCGACGCGACCCCGGCGTGCCGGTCGAGCCCAGCGGCTGCGACCCGTCCGCGGCACGCGCCCTCGTCGACCGTGAGCTCGCCGGCCGCGGCGCCCTCCACGGAGGCCACCCGAGCAGCGGGGTGGCGCTCGGCGAGGACCGCGTCGCGGAGCTGCTGGCCTGCTACGGCATCACCGTCTGGCCGGCGCTGCGGGCCACGGACGCGGACGAGGCCGTCGCCGCCGCGGAGCGCCTCGGGTGGCCGGTCGCACTGAAGTACGCCGACCGGACCCTGCGGGAACGGCGTGACGTCGAGGGGGTGCGGCTGCACGTCGGGTCGGCACGGGAGCTGCGCGCCGACGTCGAGGAGATGCTGTCCGCCGTGGGCGACCCGGCGGTCTCCCGCGGCTTCGTGGTGCAGCCCATGGCCAGGCCGGGCGTGCCGGTGACGGTGCACGCGATGGAGGACCCGCTGTTCGGTCCGGTGATCTCCTTCGGCCTGGCCGGCGACGCCAGCGAGCTGCTCGGTGACATGTCGCACCGCATCCCGCCGCTGACCGACGTCGACGTCTCCGACCTCGTGCGCTCGGTGCGGGCCGCACCCCGGCTGTTCGGCTACCGAGGCACCCCGGCTCTGGACGTGCCCGCGCTGGAGGACCTGCTCGGCAGGGTCTCGCGCCTGGCGGACGACCTGCCCGAGGTTGCCGAGCTCGAGCTGTTCCCCGTCCTCGTCGGCCAGGTGGGCGTGAGCGTGCTCGCGGCCTCGGCGCGGTTGGCGCCGCCCCCGGGACGCACCGACCGCGGAACCCGTCGCGCGCTGGGAGGGACGTGAACCCCGCAGCGCCCCGGGGTGCCAGGATGGACGTATGACCCGCCGTCCGGCCGCCGCACAACCCACCCTGCCGCCCACGCTCACGGACGACATCGACCGCGCCGGGTACTACCCCGCCCTCGTCGCCCAGGTGGTCGACACGGCGGTCGCGGGCGAGGCCGTGCACGCCCACCTCGTGCACCAGGAGACGACCTTCGACTCCGAGGAGGTGCGGCGCCACATCACCGTGCTCGTGGTCACGAGCAGCCGGCTGGTCGTGGCCCACGCGGACGACCACGGCCCGGATGAGGGCAGCCCCACCACGTACGCCTCGGCGTCGACGGAGGCCGTGCCGCTGCACCAGGTGCGCACCGTCGTGCTGCAGCACCTGGTCCCGGAGCCGGCCCAGCACACGCCGGGCGCGCTGCCGCACGAGCTGAGCCTGACCATCGGATGGGGCTCGGTCCACCGGGTGGACCTCGAGCCCGCCGCGTGCGCGGACCCCAGCTGCGAGGCCGACCACGGCTACACCGGCAGCATCGCCGGCGACGACATCGTCGTGCGGGTGGCGTCTGCGGCCGAGGGCGGGGACGCCGTCGCCGACGCGCTCGCGTTCGCCCGTGCCCTGTCCGCGGCCACCGGGGGACGCCTGCCGGGTGCGGCCGCCACGCCGGCGACCGCGGCCCAGTGACCGCTCCGTGAGGCCGGCACCCACCGGCGAGCTCTGCGAGGTCCTGCCCGCGGTGGCGGGCGCCCTCGGCGTGACATGCCTGCATCCCGACGTCGTGCGACCCGGGTGGACCCTGCCGGCCCACCCGCGCGTGGTGGTCGTCCTGGTCGACGGCCTGGGTGACCTGCTGCTCGCCGACCGCGCGTCGTACGCCCCGTTCCTCACCGGGCTCCGCGCCGACGGTGGCGCGCGGGTGCTGCGCTCCGGCTTCCCGTCCACGACCGCCACCTCGATGGGCTCCTTCGGCACCGGTCTGTCGTCCGGAACCCACGGCATGGTCGGCTACCAGGTGCGTGACCCCGCCACCGGCGACCTGCTCAACGAGCTGTCCTGGGAGAACGGCCCGGACCCCCGCGCGTGGCAGCCGCGACCGCCGGTGTTCGAGCAGGTCGCCGCCGACGGCGTCGACGTGGTGCTCATCGGCCCCTCCTTCTTCGGCGGCTCGGGGCTCACCGAGGCGGCGTTGAGGGGTGCCCGGTTCGTGGGGGCGTCGAGCCTCGACCGCCGCGTCGACGCGGCGGCCCAGGCGGTCCGCAGCGCCCCGCGCAGCCTCGTCTACCTGTACTGGGGCGACGTCGACAAGACCGGTCACGCCCGCGGCTGCGGGTCGTGGGACTGGTGCGACGAGCTGGCCTCGGTCGACCTGGGGTTGCGCACCCTGGCCGCGCGTCTCCCGTCCGACACCCTGATGGTGGTCACGGCCGACCACGGCATGGTCGACGTGCCGATGGAGGCACGGGTCGACCTGGCCGACGCGGACACCGACCCGGTGGCCCGTGAGCTGGCTCGGGGCGTCGCGCTGACCGGCGGTGAGCCGAGGGCGCCGATGCTCTACTGCGAACCGGGCCAGGCCGAGGCCGTCGCGAGACGGTGGCGCCACGTGCTGGGCGCCGACGCCGACGTGAGGACCCGCGACGAGGCCATCGCGGCCGGCTGGTTCGGGCCGGTCAGCGACCTCGCCCAGCCCCGGATCGGGGACGTCCTGTGCTCGATGACCGCCCTCCGCGCCGTGCACGACTCGCGCGTGCAGCGCATCGAGGGGCGGACACTGATCGGCCTGCACGGGGCGCGCACGGACCACGAGGTCCTCGTCCCCCTGCTCGTCCGCCCACCCGGCTCCGGCTGAGCGGGCCGCTAGGGCAGGATGGTCGCCCGTGGCGGAACTGGTCTTCTTCTCGGGCACGATGGACTGCGGCAAGTCGACGTTGGCGCTGCAGATGGACCACAACCACTCGGTGCGTGGACGCGGTGGCCTGATCTTCACCCGGTACGACCGCGCGGGGGAGTCCGTGCTCTCCAGCCGCCTCGGGCTGAGCACCGACGCGCTCGAGGTCACCGACAGCACCGACTTCTGGGACGAGGTGACGCGCCGCCGGATGGCCGGTCACCGGGTCGACTACCTCGTCTGCGACGAGGCGCAGTTCTACTCGCCCACGCAGGTCGAGCAGCTCGCGCGGATCGTGGACGACCTGGGGGTCGACGTCTTCGCCTTCGGCATCACGGCCGACTTCCGCACCCGCCTGTTCCCGGGCTCGGCGCGGCTGGTCGAGCTGGCCGACCGCGTGCAGCTCCTGCAGGTCGAGGCCCTGTGCTGGTGCGGCTCACGCGCCACCCACAACGCCCGCACCCTCGACGGCGTGATGGTCGTCGAGGGGGCGCAGGTGGTGGTCGGCGACGTCGACAACACCACCGGGGAGGTCGGGTACGAGACCCTGTGCCGTCGCCACCACATGCGCCGGATGACCGCCCACGCCGCCCGTGCGGCCGCGATGTCGCCCGACGTGCTGCCGTTCGACCTCGAGGTCTGTGCGGTACCGCCGACCGGCTGACCGGCCGACTCAGTCCTTCTTCGACCCGAACACGATGTCGTCCCAGCTCGGGACCGTGGCGCGCTTCGACCGGCTGGCGCGGCGCTGGACGGCGTGGCCGGGCGCGGCGTCGGAGGCCCGGTCCGCGTCAGCGCCCGACTCGCCGCCGTCCGGGGCAGGGGCAGGGGCAGCCACCGACGCCTTCGGCTCGGGGAGCGCGAGGATCTCCGCGTCCGTCGCCTCGTCGGGGCGCGACGCCGGGGGGTGTGCGCCCGGAGCGTCCCCGCGCTCCAGCAGGTCATCGACCAGGTCGGTCTGCATCGGGGCGCCGACGCCATCCACCGGACCGCCGTCGTCCAGCGGCTGGCGGCGGCCACGCCGTCCGCGCAGGGCGTCGAGGATGTCCACGGTCCGCGGGACCACCGGCTCGTCGACAGCGTTCTCGCGCACGCCCCCGTCGGCCTCCACGTCGTAGACGCGCTCGGACACCTCTGACGCGGGACCGTTGTCGGAGCCCCGCACGGCGCTCAGCCTCCTGGCCCCCAGCGGCCCGGCGTCCGAGGACGCCCGACCCGAGAGCCAGCGGGCCTCGTCGTCGAGGGGCTCGAGCGTCCGCGCCGACGGATCGAAGTGCCACTGGGCGACCTTCGGCTTCGTGGCGGCCGTGAACGACACCTGCACGAGCCACGCGCCCGACTCGTCACGCCACGCGTCCCAGGCACGCTGGCCGCCGACGCCCCGCACCGCCATCCGCTGGGCCACGAGGTCGTCGAGGATCTGGTCACCGCCGGGTCCCCGGAGGGCGACGGTGTTGCGGGCCCGCCGGGCGATCTCCTCGCGCTCGGCGAGGACGGGCCCCTCGTACCGCCGGATGTGCTCCAGCGGCAGGCCGGAGAGCTCGGCCAGCTCGTCGGCGCTCTGCCCGGCACGGATCCGGGTCTGGATGTCGCGGGGGCGGAGGCTCCCGTCGATCGCGATCTGCAGCTGCCCGAGCCGGGCGCGGTCGCGACGCACTGCGGCCCGCAGCGGCTCGTCGATCCGCAGGAGGTAGCGCGACCCGTCAGGATCGGTGAGCAGCACGTGCTCACCGTCGTCGTGAACCCCTACCAGCTCCAGGTCCTGCATCACCACGGTCTCCCTCGTCTGGCACTCCCGATCCCTGCACCGATCCGTGCACCGTCACTGTAGGCCGGGGGGCGCCGTATCCCCGGGAGCCGTGCCGCGTGCCGCCCGGGTCAGTCGCCGAGCAGACCGCGCAGGTACGGCGTGCTGAAGAGGCGGTCAGGGTCGACGCGGTCCCTCACGGCGCGGACGTCGTCCCAGTGACGTAGGCCGGTCGACAGGTCGGCGGCGGTCCGTGAGTGGAGCTTCCCCCAGTGGGGACGGCCGTCGTAGGCCACGAACAGGTCCTCGCAGTCGGCGAACCACCGCTCGTACTCGACGCGCAGGAAGCTGTGCACGCTGACGTAGACGCTGTCACGGTCGCCCGCGGGGGAGAGCCAGACGCCGTCGGCGGGACCGAACCGCACCTCGACGGGGAAGCCGACCTCGTGGCGGGTCGCCAGCCGCCGCAGCTCGCGCAGCACCGCGGCGGCCGTGCTGCGGGGCATCGCGAACTCCATCTCGACGAAGCGCACACGTCGGTGCGCCGTGAACGCACTGTGCGAGTGGTCGACACGCGGGCTGCTGCCGCTCAGCCGCACGGCCAGGCCGTTGCTCGCACGGCGGCTCCTCGGAGCCGCTCGCTGCGCCGCACCGACCAGGGCGAGGCCGCCGTTCTCGACCACGTCCCGTCTCGTCCGGGCCATCGCGTGCCTCCACCGGGCCGGTACCGGTGCCTGCGTGCGGTCCCGGGTCTTGAGCTGCACCCCGTCGGTGCCGGGGAACCAGAAGAGCTCCGGGTGGTCGCTGCTCGCGGCGAACGCGTCCAACCCCTCCAGCGTCGCCTCGAGGCGGCCCGGACGGTCCTGGGTGACCAGCTGGAACGCGGGGACGGTCGACAGCCGGACGCGGGTCACGACGCCGAAGGCGCCGAGGCCGAGCCGGGCCGCCGCAAGGAGGTCCGGGTCGTCGTCGGCGTCGACGCGTGCCAGGCTCCCGTCCGCCAGCACCAGCTCGAGGCCCACCACCGAGGACGTCATCGCAGCCGGGACGTCGCGCGCCGTGCCGTGCGTCCCCGTCTGGGTGGCACCGGCGACGGTCTGCGCGTCGATGTCGCCCACCACGGGCAGCGCCCGGCCCCGGCCCAGCAGCTCGGTGCCGAGGCGGCGCAGCCCGGTGCCAGCGGAGACGGACACGACACCCGTCGCGGGGTCGACCTCGATGTCCTCGTCCGGACCCCCGGGCAGCACGATCACGTCGTCGCAGCCGACGAGGGGGCTGAAGGAGTGCCCGGACCCGGCCGCTCGCACGGTCCCGCCGCGGGCCGCCGCCGCGGCCACGGCGCGCTGGACGTCCTCGACGCGGCCGGGAGCCAGGAGGTGCTGGGGGGAGGCGTCCACCGTGCCGGCCCAGCTGCGCCACCGCCGGCGTCGGGTCATCCCGGTCAGCCTCCCGATGCTGCGGGGTCGGACGCACCTTGGGACGATGGGCGCATGACCCTCGCGTCGACCCCCACCAGCGCACCCTACGACGCCCTCCTGCTGCTGTCCTTCGGCGGCCCGGAGGGACCTGACGACGTCCTGCCCTTCCTCCAGAACGTGACCCGCGGACGAGGGATCCCCGACGAGCGGCTGGTCGAGGTCGGAGCCCACTACGAGCTGTTCGGGGGACGCAGCCCGATCAACGACCAGAACCGTGCGCTCCGGCAGGCCCTCGAGGACGAGCTGCGCCGGCGCGGCCTGGACCTGCCGGTCCTGTGGGGCAACCGCAACTGGGACCCCTACCTCGCCGACGTCCTGCGGGAGGCACACGACCGAGGTCACCGGCGGGTGCTGTCCCTGACGACCAGCGCGTACTCGTCCTACTCCGGCTGCCGCCAGTACCGGGAGGACCTGGGGGAGGCCCTGGTGACGCTCGCCGGTGAGGGACGCCACCTCGAGGTCGACCAGGTGCGTCGCTACTTCAACGCCCCGGGCTTCGTGCAGGCCAACGTCGACGCCGTGGCCGCGGGCGTCCGGCGACTGCGTGGGTCGGGTCACGCCGAGCCGCGCCTGGTGTTCGTCACCCACTCGATCCCCGAGTCGATGACACGGGGGTCGGGTCCGCGGGGCGACGCCTACGTCACGCAGCACCGGGATGTGGCGGCGACCGTCGCCGCCGGGGTCGCGCAGGCTCTTGGCACGGAACCGCTGCCCTGGGACCTGGTCTTCTGCTCCCGCTCGGGTCCTCCGTCCCAGCCATGGACCGAGCCGGACGTGAACGACCACCTCGAGCAGCTCTCCCAGCGGGGGGTGCAGTCCGTGGTGCTGGCCCCGATCGGTTTCGTCAGCGACCACATGGAGGTGGTGTACGACCTCGACACCGAGGCCGCGGCGACCGCCGAACGGCTGGGGCTGGCCTTCGAGCGTGTTCCCACCGCCGGGACCGCGGCCTCGTTCGTGACGCAGCTGGTCGACCTCGTGCTGGAGCGGGCCGACGTCGCCCGGCGGGGCACCGCACGCGTCGGCGGGGAGGCGTTCCCGGACGGCGGTCCCGACCGCGCCACCGTCGGATCGCTGGAGGCCGGACACGAGATCTGCGCCGTCGGCTGCTGCCCTGGGCGGCAGGCCGGTCGACCGGCGGCGTGCGGCGCGGACTGGAGCCCGCCCGTCCTGACGGTGACGTCGTGAACGACCCCGTCCCGGCGAAGCACGACCTGGCGGCGCTGCTGGAGGTGGCCGAGGGCGCGGCCCGGGCCGCGGGGCGGCTCATCCACGACGAGCGACCCGACGACCTGCGGGTCACCGCGACCAAGACGAGTCCGGTCGACGTCGTCACGGCCATGGACACCGCCGCGGAGGCGCTGCTGCTGGAGCGGTTGCTGGAGGCCCGCCCCGACGACGGCATGCTGGGGGAGGAGGGCGGCCTGAGGTCCGGGACCAGTGGCCTGACGTGGGTGGTCGACCCGATCGACGGGACCGTGAACTACCTGTACGACATCCCCGCCTACGCGGTCAGCGTCGCCGTGGTGGAGGGGCAGCCCAGCCCGCGGTCGTGGACCGTCCTGGCGGGGTGCGTCTTCAACCCGGCCACCGGTGAGATGTGGACGGCCACGCTCGGGGGCGGCGCCCACCTCGACGGGGTGACGCTGCCTGGACCGGCGGACGTACCGCTCGAGAGGGCCCTGCTCGGAACGGGTTTCGGCTACACCGTGCCCCGACGCCGATCGCAGTCACGCGTCCTCGCGTCCCTGCTGCCCAAGGTCCGTGACATCCGCAGGATCGGCTCGGCGGCCCTGGACCTCTGTGCCCTGGCCACCGGTCGGCTCGACGGCTACTACGAGCGGGGCCTCCAGCCGTGGGACCACGCGGCCGGTGCCCTCATCGCCTCGGAGTCCGGAGCGCGGGTGACGGGACCCGGCGGGGTGGCTCCGAGCGAGGAGCTCGTCGTCGCAGCCCGTCCCGGCCTGCACGCCCGCCTCGTGGAGGAGCTCTCGGTGCTGGGCGCCGCGCGCGACGACGACGCCTGACGAGCCACGGGCCCATCCACGCCACCTGACCGGCGGGCACGGCGAGGGCCCGGGCACCGCCCGGGCCCCAGGATCTCGCGCGGTCAGTGGCGGCGCGTCTGCTGGTCCTCGGTGAGGTCGATCTGGATCGGGCCGGTGGCCGCTGCCGCGGCGGGAAGCTCGTGGTCCTCGATCCGGCCGTACCGCTGGAGGGTCTCGATCACCGTGGGGAGCTCCAGCCCGTGGTCCTGAGCCACCCGTGCGAGGGACTCGAGCTCGCCGAGCCGCACCTCGACCAGGTAGTCGTCTCCCGTGCGCTGTGCCTCGGCGAGCGACGTGCTGGCCTGTGCCACCCGTTCGGTCATCTCGTTCGCGAACTCGTTCATGAGGGTCACCTCCGTCTGGCGGCGGCGAGCACCGCGGTCCCCGTGTGGGCGTGCCATCAGCCCGGGGGCTGACCGTCGACACCCAGGACCCTAACGCGGCCCTCCGTGAACTCCCAGGTCGCGGGTGCGGCGGGAGTGCGTGATTGGGCCGAAAGGGGTGGCTCGTCACGCCCCGTCGCGCCCCTGACCTGCGACGACGCCTCGGGTCCCCCGCCGGCGGACGTGAGATCGGACACGGTCGAACCAGGCAGAGCGGACGCCCTGGGCGGACCAGGAGGACCAGGTGGCGAGCCGATGACGCGCCGGTGCCCGCAGTGGTGCACAATCCCCCGGCAGCGGGCACAAAACCGCGTGCTGCGACGTTGTCCAGTCGCGCCACCCAACGACCAGCCGCACCCGACCCACCAGTTCACCCGCGAGACCCGGAGCGTGACCACCCCCATGGCGACCGACTACGACGCGCCGCGCAAGACCGACGACGAGCTCAACGAGGACTCGATCGAGGAGCTCAAGGCACGCCGCGCCGACAAGAACTCGGGCAAGGTCGACGAGGACGAGACCGAGGCCGCTGAAGGCTTCGAGCTGCCCGGTGCCGACCTCTCCAACGAGGAGCTGTCGGTGCGGGTCCTGCCCCGGCAGGAGGACGAGTTCACCTGCACCAGCTGTTTCCTGGTGCACCACCGCAGCCAGCTCGCCAGCACCAAGAACGGCCAGCCGATCTGCAAGGAGTGCGCCGCCTGACCGAGGCTGCCTCCCCACAGGAGCCCTGACACGAGGGACCGCCCTTCCCCTTCACCCGGGAGCGGCGGTCCCTTCGTCGTGCAGGACCTGGGCCAGGCGGTCAGGGTGGCGGGTGGACACGAGCCAGTAGGGGGTGGGGTCCTGCGGGTCCAGCACCTCGACCCGCACCACCGGGTCGACCCATCCGCGGATCAGCAAGAAGGCGCGGGCATCGAGTCGCGGTCCACGCTCCTGGCGCGCCTCCTCGCCGGTGAAGCCCGCGACCGGGCCGAGCAGGGAGACCGGGATGTGGGCACGCCCCGCCCGCAGCTCACCGTCCGAGACCGTCACCCGCGGAGAGGCCTGGAGCAGACCGGCCACGCACAGCACCAGCGCGACGACCGCGACCGAGAGCGCGACGGCCGCGCCGACGGGCCACAGCGACAGGGCGACGCCCGCACCGGCCAGCGGCACCACCAGCCAGAAGCCCAACGACGGCCAGAGCCGCTCGGAGTAGAGCGGCGCCGGGGTCTGCGCCGGGGTCTGCGCCGAAGGCGCGTCGTCCCGGTCTGCACGGTCCGGTCCCTGTGCGGCGGGAGTCGTCACAGGCCCAGGGTGTCACGGGGAGCGACGCGACCCGGCCCGGCCCCGTGCGACGCGCCCGCGGGCGACTAGAGTTCTGGCCCGTGAGCCATCCCGACCTGGACGTCCAGGTGCTGCTGCAGCGGCTCGACCCCGACCTGCCCGTCCCCGGCTACGCCCACCCCGGTGACGCCGGCGCCGACCTCGTGGCCGTCTGCCGACGTCGTGCTGCCCCCCGGCGGGCGGGCGACGGTCGGCACGGGCACCGCGATCGCGCTGCCGGATGGTTACGCGGCGTTCGTCCACCCCCGGTCGGGACTGGCCGCCCGTCACGGCGTGACCGTCGTCAACGCCCCCGGCACGGTCGACGCCGGCTACCGCGGCGAGATCCGCGTGACGCTGCTCAACACCGATCCGGAGGACGAGTTCGTCGTCAGCCGCGGTGACCGGATCGCCCAGCTGGTCGTCCAGCGGGTGGAGCGGGCGGCGTTCGTGGAGGTCGCGCGGCTCCCCGGATCCCAGCGGGGCGACGGCGGGCACGGCTCGACCGGCGGGTTCGCAGGCCCCTCCCGGACGCAGGGACCCTCGGGCCCGGAGCACAGCGCAGAGCGGCCGACGGTCGCAGGAGGGGAGCAGTCATGAGCTTGTTCCGACGCAAGGGCAAGGCGGACGACGCGGAGGCCGGTCAGCCGGACGACGCGGTGGCGACGGAGGCGACCGAGGAGGAGGAGTCCGGGACGGGGTCGGAGCAGACCGAGACCGGGACCCTGGGTGACCGGGACACCTCGGAGGCCGAGGCACGGCGCTTCGCGCAGGGTCCGCTGGACGTCTCCGAGGCGGACGCGGACGAGCAGCGGATCGACCTCGGGGCGCTCCAGCTGCCCGGCCGGCAGGGCATGGAGCTGCGGCTCGAGGTGGAGGAGAGCACCAAGCGCGTCATCGCCGTGACGGTCGCGCATGGCCGAGGCTCCAGCCTGCAGATGCAGGCCTTCGCCGCCCCCCGCACCCTCGGTGTCTGGGACGACGTCCGCGGCGAGATCGCGGCGCCAGGTCACCCGCCAGGGCGGAACGGCCGACGAGGTCCCCGGTCCCTTCGGCCGGGAGCTGATCGCGCGCATCCCGGTGCGCACGCCCGACGGACGGAGCGGGCACCGGCCCAGCCGTTTCGTCGGCGTCGACGGTCCGCGCTGGTTCCTCCGCGGCGTCTTCGGCGGCCCCGCCGCGCACGACCAGGCCGCGTCCGCCCCGCTTGGAGGAGGTCCTGCGGTCGGCGGTGGTGGTGCGCGGCAGCGAGGCGATGCCACCGCGCGACCTGCTGCCGCTGCGCCTGCCCGCCAGCGCCACGCCCCCGCCGGGGCAGCGGCCGTGCCCCGCCCGAGGGCGAGGGCGCGGCAGACCGTACCGGCGGGACAGCGCGGTCGACGACCTCAAGCCGTTCGAACGTGGCCCGGAGATCACCGAGCGGCGTTGAGCG
This sequence comes from uncultured Actinomycetota bacterium, assembly GCA_963843835.1. Lineage (GTDB taxonomy): Bacteria > Actinomycetota > Actinomycetes > Actinomycetales > CAWJMD01 > CAWJMD01. The sequence goes on along the minus strand of CAWJMD010000008.1, from coordinate 1,242,870 downwards.
TGGTCCCCGGTTCGTCGGACCACCGGCCCGGCCGCGTCGTACCCTGGGCCGTGGACGAAGACGTGGCGACCAGATCTCCGCTGAAGTCGGTGCTGACCCGGTGGACGCGTTCGCAGTCGAGCGTGCAGGCGGGCGAGGAGAGCGACCGTTCGCGGGCCCTCGGCGGGACCCCCTGCGGCCAGCTGTCGGGCCGTCGCCGCGTGCAGCTGGTGGGGGCGTCTGCAGGCGGTGACCCTGCGTCCCCGCGCCGGGGTCCCGGCGCTCGAGGCGGAGCTCTCCGACGGCACCGGGTCGGTGGCCCTCGTGTGGCTGGGACGCCGTGAGATCACCGGTGTCGAGACAGGTCGGTGGATGCGGGTCGAAGGCCTGGTGCGCCTGCTCCGAAGGCCGCAAGGTGATGTACAACCCCCAGTACGAGCTGCTGACCGGTCCCACGACGTGAGCGAGTCGTCGCCCACCAGGCGACAGCTGCGCGAGGCAGCGCAGGCGCGACGTACCGGTGGGCTCGCCCAGGCCGGCGCGAGCCGACTTCTCCCTGCAGCGCGCCGTCGGTGGGCCCCGCGGGGTCGATCGAGGCGCTCGTGCCCGGCCTGCTCTACGTGATCGTCTACACCGCGACCCGTGACCTGACCCCGGCGCTCGTCGTCTCCGTCGGAGCCGCGCTGCTCGCCCTCCTGCTGCGCGTGGTGACCCGGTCCTCGCCGTCCCAGGCGCTCGCCGGCGCCATCGGCGTCGCGGTGTGCGCCGTTCTTCGCCGACCGGACGGGCGACGCCCGCAACTTCTACGTGCCCGGGCTGCTCACGAACGTCGGCTACGGCCTGGCCTACCTGCTGTCGACGATCCCGTTCCGGAGCTTCGTCCTCCCCGGCACGTCCAGGCGCGTGGGGCCCGGGCCCTACCCCGTCCTCGGCCTCGTGATCGGGCTGCTCACCGGCGAGGGGCTGCGCTGGAGGAACCACCCCGCGCGACTGAAGGCCTACCAGCGGGTCACGTGGCTCTGGGCTGCCATGTTCGGGCTGCGGCTGCTGGTGCAGCTGCCGCTCTACTTCACCGACCAGGTCGCCGCACTCGGCGTCGCGCGCCTGGTGATGGGTGTGCCGTTCTTCGCGCTCACCGTGTGGCTCAGCTGGGTCATCCTCAAGGCCGCGCCCCCACCCCTGCCCCACGACGAGCCGGTCGTCGACCCTGCGGACGAGGCGGAGCGCGACGACGCTGGCGCCGAGCCGGCGACGTCCGCCGACATCAGCCCCGGTCGGGGGACAGCAGCGTCCTGAGCTCGTCCTCGACCTCGGGGACGGTGAGGAACAGCAGCTCGTCGTGTGCCTCGAGCACGTCGTCGCCGCTGGGTGGGATCGGCCGCTCCTCGCGCATGATCGCGACCAGCACGGTGTCCACCGGCCACTCCACGGTGCCGACGCGCGTGCCGACGAGCGGGGAGTCGTCCGGCAGCGTGAACTCGGCCATGTTGGCGCTGACCCTGCTGGAACGTGAAGATCCGCACGAGGTCGCCGATCGACACCGCCTCCTCGACGAGCGCGGTCATCAGCCGCGGCGTGGAGACGGCGACGTCGACGCCCCACGCCTCGCCGAACATCCACTCGTTCTTGGGGTTGTTCACGCGGCCGACGGTGCGCGGCACCCCGTACTCCGTCTTGGCCAGCAGCGAGATCACCAGGTTCGCCTTGTCGTCGCCGGTGGCGGCGACGACGACGTCGGCGGACTCGAGGCCGGCCTCGGTGAGGGAGGCGATCTCGCAGGCGTCCGCGAGCAGCCAGTCCGCCTCCGGGACGGAGGCGTGCTTCATGGCGTCGGGCGCCTTGTCGACCAGCAGGATCTGGTGGCCGTTGGCCAGCAGCTCACGGGCGATGGACCGACCGACGCTCCCGGCACCGGCGATGACGACACGCATCGAGTCTCCTGATCTGAGGGTGGAGGGTCAGTCGGTGGCAGGCGGCTTCGACAGCTGCCGCTCCACGGTGGGCAGGTCGTCCACGCCGATCATCAGGTGCACCAGGTCACCCTCCTGGTACACGGTCTCCGGGGTCGGGAGCACGCCCTTGCCCAACCGGGTCAGGAAGGCCACCCGCGCGTGCGAGGCCCTCTCCAGGTCCGACAGCAGCCGTCCGACCCAGCCGGGGTGGACGCTGATCTCGGCGAGCTGCAGGTGGCCGCTCGGGTCGGCGTAGGCCGGGGCCGCGCCGTGGGGCAGGAGCCGCCTCAGCATCTGGTCCGACGTCCAGCTCACGGTCGCGACCGTGGGGATGCCCAGCCGCTGGTAGACCTCGGCGCGTCCCGGGTCGTAGATGCGGGCCACCACGTTCGAGACGCCGAACGTCTCGCGCGCGACCCGCGCCGCGAGGATGTTCGAGTTGTCCCCGCTCGAGACGGCCGCGAAGGCGTACGCCTCCTCGATACCCGCCTCGACGAGGGTGTCACGGTCGAAGCCGACGCCGGTGACCGTCGTCCCCTCGTAGCCCGCGCCGAGACGCCGGAACGACTCGGCGGCCTGGTCGATGACGGCGACCGAGTGGCCGCGCTTCTGGAGGCTTCGGGCCAGCGAGGCCCCGACGCGGCCGCAGCCCATGATCACGAAGTGCACGGCCGGAACGCTACACGTCCGGGGGGTGTGCCTAGCATGGTCGCTCGTGAGCATCACCGACGGCGCCAAGCGGATCCTGCTGGGACGACCCTTCCGCAGCGACAGGCTGTCCGAGACGCTCCTGTCGAAGCGCATCGCCCTGCCGGTCTTCGCGTCCGACGCCCTCTCGTCGGTGGCGTACGCCCCCAACGAGATCTTCCTGACCCTGGCCGTCGCCGGGGTGAGTGCCTACGCGTTCTCGTGGCAGATCGGGATCGTCGTCGCGCTGGTGCTGCTCGTGGTGGTGGCGTCGTACCGCCAGAACGTGCACGCGTACCCGTCGGGCGGGGGCGACTACGAGGTCGCGACCGTGAACCTGGGACGGAACGCGGGCGTCGCCGTCGCCAGCGCCCTGATGGTCGACTACGTGCTGACGGTCGCGGTGTCGATCTCGTCGGCGGCCCAGTACGCGGCGTCGGCGATCCCGCAGATCCGCGACCACCAGGCGCTGGTGGCCGTCGCGGCGGTGGCGCTGCTGACGGCCATGAACCTCCGCGGCGTGCGCGAGTCGGGGACCCTCTTCGCCATCCCCACGTACATCTTCATGGTCTCGATCCTCGGGATGGCGCTCGTCGGCGCGTTCCGCTGGGTCACCGGGTCGCTGCCCCTGGCGGAGAGCGCCCAGTACGCCACCGAGGTGCAGCCCCAGTACGCCGAGGGACTGGGCACCGCCGTCGGCGTCTTCCTGCTCCTGAGGGCCTTCTCCTCGGGGTGCGCGGCGCTGACCGGCGTCGAGGCGATCAGCAACGGCGTGCCGGCCTTCCGCAAGCCCAAGAGCGCCAACGCGGCCGCGACCCTCGCGATGCTGGGCGGTCTCGCCATCACGATGACGATGTCCATGGTGCTGCTGGCGCGCGAGATGGGCGTGGTCTACGTCGACGAGACCAAGCCGTGGGACGAGCTGCTCAAGGACGGGCAGCTGGGCGTCCCGGGGCCGGGTGACTCCGTCGTCTTCGCCGACGGAACCGAGTACCACCAGCTGCCCATCATCGGCCAGCTCGCGGACGGGATCTTCTCGGGCTTCGACCCGGCGTTCTGGCTGGTCACGGCAGCGACCGGCCTGATCCTCGTCCTGGCCGCCAACACCGCCTTCAACGGCTTCCCCGTCCTGGGTTCCATCCTGGCCAAGGACGGCTACCTGCCGCGCCAGCTGCACACCCGCGGCGACCGGCTCGCGTTCAGCAACGGCATCGTGATGCTCGCCGGCGCAGCCGTCCTTCTGATCATCGCCTTCAACGCCCAGGTCACCCAGCTGATCCAGCTGTACATCATCGGTGTCTTCGTGTCGTTCACGATGAGCCAGCTGGGAATGGTGCGGCACTGGACGCGGCACCTGCGCCTGGAGACCTCGCCGTCGGAGCGCGCGCGGATGCGGCGTTCGCGGGCGATCAACACGGTCGGCCTGGCGATGACCGGCGTCGTGCTCGTCGTCGTCCTCATCACGAAGTTCCTGCTCGGCGCCTGGATCGCGATCCTCGCCATGGTCGTGCTGTTCATGGTGATGCGCGGCATCCGCACCCACTACGACCACGTCGCGCGTGAGCTGCAGTCGAGCGAGGCGGTGGACGCGAACGTGCGGTCGCTGCCGTCACGTGTGCACGCCATCGTGCTCGTCTCGAAGCTGCACCTGCCGACGCTGCGGGCGCTGGCGTACGCGCGCGCCTCCCGGCCGTCGACCTTGGAGGCCATCACCGTCGACGTCGACCCCGACGCCACCGAGGCCCTGCGCCGGGAGTGGGACGAGCGGTCGATCCCGGTGCCGCTCAAGGCGTTGCACTCGCCCTACCGCGAGATCACCCGGCCCATCGTCCGCTACGTCAAGAAGATCCGTCGCGTCAGTCCGCGCGACCTCGTCGTGGTCTACGTGCCGGAGTACGTGGTCGGTCACTGGTGGGAGCAGCTGCTGCACAACCAGAGCGCCCTGCGTCTCAAGTCGAGGCTGCACTACACGCCCGGGGTGGTGGTCGCGAGCGTGCCCTGGCAGCTGCACTCCTCCGAGGGGATGGAGGATCGGCTCGACGGTGAGGCGCCGGGAGACGTGCGCCGGGGCACACGCCCGCCCGAGGCCCAGCGCCCGAGGCCGCAGCCCACGGACGCGGGCGCCGACGGCCCGGTCGAGTCGTAGTGGGAGCCGACGAGGATCCGGTCCCGCCGCTCGAGGTGGAGGTCGACGTCGAGCGCGTGGCCCACGGCGGGCACTGCGTGGCGCGGCACGAGGGCCGCGTCGTCTTCGTGCGGCACACGCTGCCCGGTGAGCGTGTCCGCGTGCGTCTCACCGACGCCGCTGCCGGACAGCGCTTCTGGCGCGGCGACGCCGTCGAGGTCCTGGCCCCCTCGCCCGACCGGGTGCCGTCGGTGTGGCCGGAGGCCGGCCCTGGTGGCGTCGGCGGCGGAGAGCTGGCCCACGTCGCGCTGCCGGCGCAGCGGCGGTGGAAGGCGTCCGTCGTCGCCGAGCAGCTGTCCCGACTGGCGAAGGACGATCGCTCCGTCGTGGTCGAGGCAGCACCTGGGGACGACCAGCGAGGGGGACTGGCCTGGCGCACTCGCCTGGCGCTGGTGGCCGACGCGGAAGGCCGGGCAGGCATGCGCCGCCACAGGTCGCACGACGTCGTGGCGTTGGACGCCATGCCCCTGGCCACCGAACACGTGGCGGCTCTCGACCTGTTCTCCCAGCAGTGGCCCGCAGGCAGCCGCGTCGAGGTCGCGGCGCCCGCCGGCGGCGACCGTCCCCTCGTGACGGTCGACGGCGTGCCCTGGGTCGACGGCCACGCCGACACGCGCCGCACCGCCCGGACCTCGGTGCGTGAGGTCGTCGCCGCGTCGGACGGCGTGGAACGGCGGTACCGCGTCGCGGCGTCGGGGTTCTGGCAGGTCCACCGCGAGGCCCCGGCCCTGCTCCTCGACGCCGTGTCGCAGGCGCTGGGGGAGACGGACCTGGGGAATGCCTCGGTCTTCGACCTCTACGCGGGCGCGGGGCTGTTCACGCCCCTGCTGGCCGACCGGGTGGGACCGCGCGGGCGCGTGCTCGCGGTCGAGGGCGACCGCCGCGCCGCGACCGACGCGCGTCGCAACGCCCACGACCTGGAGCAGGTCGAGCTGGCCGAGGGGGACGTCGGGTACGCCCTGGAGACAGCACCGGTCGTCCGGGCGCGAGCCGTGGTGCTCGACCCGCCCCGGGTGGGAGCCGGCGCGTCCGTCGTCCGCCAGGTCGCGGCCCTGCGGCCGGAGGTCGTCGTCTACGTGGCCTGCGACCCCGCGGCGCTGGCGCGTGACGTCGCCACGTTCGCCACCCACGGCTACCGCCTCGACGAAGTGCGCGCGTTCGACCTGTTCCCGATGACGCACCACGTCGAGTGCGTGGCGCGCCTGGTGCCCGCCATGTGACCCTCACCCCGCCGAGTGGTCGCATCTGGCGCGACACGCCCCGCGTGTCGCGCCAGATACGACCACCCGGCGGCGGGGGTGAGGTGGGGGTCGTGCCCGGGTGGCGTGTCGCGCGGCCACAGCGCGAGGATGGCGTGACAGGTCCGCCGCAAGACACTAGTATCTTGACATCAAGATACTTTCGTCAGGAGGAGAGCCAGCGTGAGCAGCATCGACAGCTTCGGCGCACGGGACACCCTGCACGTGGGCGACAAGGCCTACGAGTTCTACCGGCTGGGGGTGGTGGACGGGTCCGAGCGGCTGCCGTTCAGCCTCAAGGTGCTGCTGGAGAACCTGCTGCGGACCGAGGACGGCGCGAACATCACGTCCGACCACGTCCTGGCGCTCGCCGGCTGGAAGCCCGACGCCGAGCCCGACACCGAGATCCAGTTCACTCCGGCGCGCGTGATCATGCAGGACTTCACCGGGGTGCCCTGCATCGTCGACCTCGCGACCATGCGCGAGGCGGTGGCCGACCTGGGCGGCGACCCCTCCAAGATCAACCCGCTGGCTCCGGCGGAGCTCGTCATCGACCACTCGGTGATCACCGACGTGTTCGCCCGGCCCGACGCCTTCGAGCGCAACGTCGACCTCGAGTACCAGCGCAACGGCGAGCGGTACCAGTTCCTGCGCTGGGGCCAGACCGCGTTCGACGACTTCAAGGTCGTTCCCCCGGGCACCGGCATCGTCCACCAGGTCAACATCGAGCACCTGGCGAAGGTCGTCTACGAGCGTGACGGTGTCGCGTACCCGGACACCTGCGTGGGTACCGACTCGCACACCACCATGGTCAACGGCCTCGGCGTGCTGGGCTGGGGCGTCGGCGGCATCGAGGCCGAGGCGGCGATGCTCGGCCAGCCCGTGTCGATGCTCATCCCGCGCGTGGTCGGCTTCAAGCTCAGCGGCGAGATCCCCGCTGGCGCCACGGCGACCGACGTCGTGCTGACGATCACCGAGATGCTGCGCAAGCACGGCGTGGTCGGCAAGTTCGTCGAGTTCTACGGCGAGGGAGTGGCAGCCGTCCCACTCGCCAACCGCGCCACCATCGGCAACATGAGCCCCGAGTTCGGTTCCACCGCAGCGATCTTCCCGGTGGACGACGTGACGCTGGGCTACCTGCGGCTCACCGGTCGCAGCGACGAGCAGGTCGCCCTCGTCGAGGCCTACGCCAAGGAGCAGGGCCTCTGGCACGACCCGTCGGTCGAGATCACGTTCTCCGAGTACCTCGAGCTCGACCTGTCGACCGTGGTGCCGAGCATCGCCGGCCCGAAGCGCCCTCAGGACCGCATCGCGATGACGGACGCGAAGAACGCCTTCCGCGCGGCCTTGACCGACTACGTCAGCGACGCCACCAACGGTGTCGTGGACGAGGCGGGCAAGGAGTCCTTCCCGGCCAGCGACGCGCCCGCCGTGAACGGGCAGACGGAGGAGCAGGTCTTCGCCGACGCGCCCCGTGACAGCCACGCGGTCCCGTCGCCCGACGGGCGCGTGAGCCAGCCCGTGCCCTTCACGACCGCGGACGGCACCGAGACCGAGCTGGACCACGGCCACGTCGCGATCGCATCGATCACCTCGTGCACCAACACCTCCAACCCCTCGGTGATGGTGGCCGCCGCGCTGCTGGCGAAGAACGCCGTCGAGCGTGGCCTGAACGTGAAGCCGTGGGTCAAGACCTCGCTCGCCCCGGGCTCCAAGGTGGTCATGGACTACTACGAGAAGGCCGGCCTGGTGCCGTACCTGGAGAAGCTGGGCTTCCACCTCGTCGGGTACGGCTGCACCACCTGCATCGGCAACTCAGGGCCGCTGCCCGAGGAGGTGTCGGCGGTCGTCAACGAGCACGACCTGTCGGTGGTCTCGGTGCTCTCCGGCAACCGCAACTTCGAGGGACGCATCAACCCCGACATCAAGATGAACTACCTGGCCTCGCCGCCGCTGGTGATCGCGTACGCACTCGCCGGCACGATGGACTGGGACCCGGACTCGGACCCGATCGGTATCGCCGAGGACGACTCCGAGGTCTTCCTGCGCGACATCTGGCCCGAGGCCGCCGACGTGGCTCGCGTGGTCGAGGCGTCGATCACGCAGGAGATGTTCACCACCGACTACGCGGACGTGTTCGCCGGGGACGAGCGCTGGCGCTCGCTGCCGACGCCCGAGGGCAAGACGTTCGCGTGGGACCCCGAGTCGACGTACGTGCGCAAGCCCCCGTACTTCGACGGGATGCAGGCCGAGCCGGAGCCCGTCGCCGACATCTCCGGCGCGCGGGTGCTCGCCTTGCTCGGCGACTCGGTCACGACCGACCACATCAGCCCTGCCGGTGCCATCAAGGCCGACAGCCCGGCGGGGGTCTACCTCTCCGAGCACGGTGTGGAGCGCAAGGACTTCAACTCCTACGGATCGCGGCGCGGCAACCACGAGGTGATGATCCGCGGCACCTTCGCGAACATCCGTCTGAGCAACCTGCTGCTGGACGGGGTGCGGGGTGGCTTCACCCGCGACTTCACCGCGGGTGGGGAGCAGACCAGCATCTACGAGGCGGCGCAGCACTACGCGGAGGCCGACACCCCGCTGGTGGTGCTGGCGGGCAAGGAGTACGGCTCGGGCTCGAGCCGCGACTGGGCCGCCAAGGGCACCGCTCTGCTCGGCGTCAAGGCCGTGATCGCGGAGTCGTACGAGCGGATCCACCGGTCCAACCTGATCGGCATGGGCGTGCTGCCCCTGCAGTTCCCGCAGGGGGAGACCGCCGAGTCCCTCGGGCTCGACGGGACAGAGGCGTTCGACATCACGGGCGTCACCGGGCTCAACGAGGGCTCGACGCCGTCGACAGTCAAGGTCGTCGCCACCCGCGAGGGCAGCGAGCCGGTGGAGTTCGACGCCCCGCTGCGCATCGACACCCCGGGCGAGGCCGACTACTACCGCAACGGCGGCATCCTGCAGTACGTGCTGAGGTCGCTCGTCGACTGACGGCCCGAAGACACGACGAGGCCCCGCCCCGGACGACCCGGGAGCGGGGCCTCGTCGTCTCTCCGATCGGGACCGTCTGGGAGTCAGCCCTTCTCGGCGCCTTGGGCGGTGCTCATGATCTGCCGCTGGAAGACGAAGAACATCACCGCCACGGGGATCGTCATCAGCGCCGCGGCTCCCAGCTTCAGCGGGAACTGCTGGGCCTGGCCCTGTCCTCCGGACGCGAGGGTCGCCACACCCTTGGTGAGGGTGTAGAGCTCGGGGCTCTGGGCCGACACGACGAAGTGGGACAGCTCGTTCCAGGACCCCTGGAACGACAGGATGACGATGGTGATGAGGGCGGGCCGTGCCATCGGCAGGACCACCGACCAGTAGGTCCTGAAGACGCCAGCGCCGTCGATGCGCGCAGCCTCCTCGACGCTCACGGGGATCGACTCGAAGAAGTTCTTCATGATGAAGACGCCGGCCGCGTCGGCGAGCAGCGGGATGATCATGCCGGCGTAGCTGTCGTAGATGCCGAGCTGGTTCACCACGAGGAACTTGGGGATCAGCAGCACCACGCCGGGCACTGCCATCACCGCGACGAGGCCGGCGAAGACGAGCCCTCGACCGCGGAAGTGCAGCCGCGCCAGCGCGTACCCCGCCATCGAGGCGAACAGGACGCGGCCGACCGTGACGCAGACGGTGACGATCACGCTGTTCGCCGTCCACGTGAGGAAGGGCAGGTCGCTGGTGAAGAGGGCCTCGTACGTCGCAGAGGTCCACGTCTCGGGAACCAGCGACAGCGGGTTCTGCGTCGCATCGGCATCGGTCTTGAACGACGTGGCGATCTGGATGAGGAACGGGAAGACGTAGAGGACGGCGATCGCGACCAGCAGGCCGTAGGTGAGCGACGAGCCGATGAGGCTCCGGCGGCTGCGCCGGCTCGGTGGGGGCGACTCGCGGGGCACCGGGTCCGGTTCTCTCGTCGTCGGTTCCAGCGCCGTCGCGGTCACGCCGCACCTCCGGACGTCGTCTGCACGAAACGCTTGCGCCGGGGGACGGTCGTCCTCTCCCGCAGTACCCAGCGCTGGGCCAGGGCGAGCGTGACGATGATGAAGAACAGGATGAACGCGATCGCGGCGCCCTGACCCCAGTGCTGCTGCTGGAAGGAGGACGTGTACGACAGGTAGGCGGGGGTGATCGTGGTCTTGCCCGGTCCACCCTGCGTGCCCACATAGATCTGGTCGAAGACCTGCCACGTGCCGATCAGTCCCAGGGTGAGCACGGTGAACAGCGTCGGGCGCAGCATGGGCAGTGTGATGTGGCGGAACCGCTGCCAGGATGTCGCCCCGTCCACCATCGCCGCCTCCTCCACCTCGCCCGAGATGTTCTGCAGCGCGGCGATGAACAGCAGCATGAATGTGCCCGAGGTCGTGAAGACCGCGAGCATGACCAGCGCGCTCATGGCAACACTCGGGCCCGCGAGCCAGTCCCACCAGGACACCAGGAGGAAGCCGTGCTCCACGAGCGGCGCCGGCCCCTGGTCCACCCCCAGGGCCTCCAGCAGCACGTGCAGGACTCCCCGGGGGTCGGCGAACCAGTTGGGGCCGTTGACCCCCAGCCACGACAGCACCCTGTTCACCGCGCCGCTGCCGCTGAAGAGGAAGAGGAAGACCAGCACGATCGCCACGGAGCTCGTGACCGAGGGGAAGTAGAAGGCCGTCCGGAAGACCCCGCGGCCGCGGAGCATCCTGCGGTTGACCAGCACGGCGAGCGTGAGCGCAGCGACCGTCTGCAGCGGCACGACGAGCACGACGTACCAGAGGTTGTTGCGCAGGGCCGTCCCGAAGTCGCGTGCCTGGAGACCACCCTCACTCGTGAGCACCTGGCGGTAGTTGTCCGCGCCGACGAAGCCCACGGTCGACGCGAACGGGCTCCCGCGGCCGCCCCAGTCGCTCACGCTGACCCAGGCGGCCATCAGCACCGGCACGACGAGGAACAGGCCCAGGATGACCAGCGCGGGTGCCGTGAGCAGCCAGCCGGCGGGTGTCTCGTGCCCCCTCAGACCCGAGCCCTGGGAGGTTCGTCGGGTCACGACCCCCCCAGCACGGCCTCGAGGTTCGCCTGGGCCGACTCGAGAATGGCCTTCGGGTCGCCCGAGGCGAGGCTCTCGAGCTGCGAGTTGAGGTCGGCGATGACGTCGGAGACACCCTCGTTGTTGGGAAGGGCGACCGCGTAGTCGGCCTCGTCGAGGAACGCTGCCGCCTCCGGGTTGTCGTCACGCCACTGGTCGGCGGCGGACTGGACGGAGGGCATCACGCCGAAGGCCGTCGCGAACGCCAGCTGCTGCTCGCTCGAGGTCAGGAACTCGACCATGTCCCTGGCGGCCGCCTTGTTCGGGCTGTCCGCCGCGATGCCCCAGCAGTTGGTGAAGGTCAGCGTGCCGGGTCCGGCCGGGCCTTCCGGCAGCTCGGCGATCCGGTAGTCGATGTCCGGGTAGTCGGAGGCGAGGGCACCCAGCACCCAGTTGCCCTCGATGGTCATGGCCGCCTTGCCCGTGCCGAAGGCCTCTCCGGCCCAGCCCGCGTCGAGGTCCTGGGCGAACTTCATCGAGCCGTCCGCCACCATCGACTGCACGTACTTCAACGCCTCGACGTTCTCGTCGCTCGCCGCGGAGGCGTTCCCGTCGGTGACGAGGCCCCCGCCGGCCTGCGTCATGAAGGCTCCCAGGCGCTGGTACTCGGTGCTCGTCGTCAGACCGACCTGGCTGTCGGTGGTGAGCTTCTTCGCCACGCCCCGCAGCTCGTCCCATGTGGTCGGGACGTCGTCGTCGGTCAGTCCGGCGGCCGTCCAGGACGCGTTGTTGATGACCAGGGCGAGCGTGGAGAAGTCCTTGGGTGCGCAGTAGTACTCGCCGTCGACGGTGAAGGCCTCACGGAGGTTCGGGTAGAAGTCGTCGGCGTTCTCCATGTCTGCCGCGTACGGCTCGAGGGAGCCGTTGGACGCATAGGAGGCCACGAGGTCGGAGCTGACGTAGAAGACGTCAGGGGGCGAGCCGGCGGCGAAGCCCTGGCTCAGCTGCTGGTTGAGGTCCTGTGCAGCGATCACCTCGGCGTTGTTGCCGGACTCGTCGGCCCACGCCTTGGCGGCGGCGGTGACGGCGTCGGTCTCGGCCGGGCCGCTCGACCCGATCAGGACCGACAGGTCCGCGGGGCCGGTCGGCTGTTCCTCGGACGGTGCGCTCTCGGAGAAGCCGCTGCCACCGCATGCGGACAGGGCGAGGCAGAGGGCGACGGCGACGCTCGTCGCGGCGGTTGCTCGATGCGTGGGGGACATGGTGGCACTCCTGGGGGTTCAGCCGGGGCTCGGCGTCGAGGTGTGGGTGGACGATCGGACGGTGAGTGTGGGGGGCAGCAGGACGCGTCGCGGTGGACCACCGACACCGGAGATGACGGCGAGGACCTGGTCGAGACAGGCCTCCGCGGCGGGCACCACCGGCTGGGCCACGCTGGTCAGCCCGACCGCGCGCGCCACCGGGGTGTCGTCGAAGCCGACGACGGAGACGGCCGGGTCCACCGCGAGGGCGCCGAGGGCCAGTGAGTCGCTGGCGCACACGAGCGCGGTCGGCGGGCTGGCGTGTGCGAGCAGGCTCTCTGCGGCCCCACGGCCGGCGCGGACACCGTCCTCGACGAAGGCCTGCAGGGTGCGGTTCACAGGGAGCCCGCGTGTCCGACAGGCGGACTCCCAGCCGGACCGCCGGTCGTCGCCGACACCCGACCCGGGCGGCCAGCCGATGAAGCCGATGCGCGCGTGACCGAGTCCCACGAGGTGCTCGACCGCGGCCCCCGTCCCCGCGGCGCCGTCGACGTCCACCCAGGAGTGCCGCTGGTCGACCTCGCCCCAAGGGCGTCCGAAGGTCGAGAAGGGGATGTTGCGGTCCGCCAGCCACGAGGTGCGGGGGTCACCGTGGTGGGTGCTGGTGAGCAGGAAGCCGTCGAGCTCGCTGGCCCCGAGGAGGTCGACGTACGAGTGGATCTCGGCCTCGTCGTCCTCGGCGGTGAACAGGACGATGCGGTAGGACTCGCGCTGGGCTGCCTGGACGACGGCGTGGAGGAAGCGGTCGAGCAGTGCACCGTTGATGCCGCCGTGGTCGGGTTCGAGCCGCAGGCCGAGCAGCATCGAGCGCTGGGTCCGCAGCTGGCGCGCGGCCCGGGAGGGTGTGTATCCGAGCTCGTCGATGGCGTCCCGCACGCGGCGGGCCGTATCAGCCTTCACCAGGTGCGGGGAGTTGAGGACGTTGGAGACCGTCTGGCGGCTGACCCGGGCACGGGCGGCGACGCTGTCGAGCGTTGCCCTGACCGCCATCCCACACCTCCACCGCGTCGTCGCGATTGGTGCTCCCGGTGGCTGGACCCCACTGGAGCACTGTGATTGGATCGTTCAAATCTTGTCGAGCACAGTGCTCCAGACGGCGGCTCCTGTCAAGAGCCGCTCGGGGACGACGAGGCGACCTGCGGCTCGCAGGGGTCGAGGGAGGATGGTCGATGAGCGCCACCCATCGGGAGGATCGTGTGGGCATGACACGAGCGCTGCAGCCGGCACTGCATCAGCTGGCCATGTGCCTCCAGGCGCCGACGCTGGTCGCCTCGTCCGCGGACGGGCAGGTCCGCGACCGTGGCGCCGAGGGGATGATGCACGGAGACGTGCGCGTGCTCTCTCGAGCGGTAGTCACGGTGAACGGTGCTGAACCCGAGGCTGTCTCGAGCTCCCGCGTGGGGGCTGCGGGCTACCGCTTCACGGGCCTGCTTCGGGCACTCGGGGATGCCCACCCCGATCCGACCGTGCGGCTCGACCGCCTGCGAACGGTGTCGGCCGGTCGGTGCGACGAGGAGCTGATGCTCTCGTCCACCGCGTCGGAGCCCGTCACGGTCGAGATCGAGGTCGACGTTGCCGCCGACTTCGCGGAGGTCGACGTCGTGAAGTCCGGGCGACGGGGTCAGGTGCTCGCGCCGCGGCGTGAGGGTGACTCCACGTTGGTCTGGGAGATCAAGGGGACCGCCAGCCGGCTCGTCTTCTCGTCCGCGCACGGCTCGACCGTGACGGAGACGGGGGAAGGCGGGACGTGGACGTGGCGCACGGTGCTGGAGCCCCGCACGCAGACCCGGTTCGGTTGGGGGGTGGAGGTCTCGGACCCGCGGGCCGCGGTGGGGCCCGCACGGAGCCACAGCACCTGGGCTGTTCCCGAGGTGCGGGCGGACGACCGCCGACTGGCCAGGTGGCTCAGCGCGTCCCTCGAGGACCTGTCATCGCTGCGGATGACCACCGTCGACTCCCCGGACGACGTCTTCGTGGCGGCCGGCGCCCCCTGGTACTTCACGCTCTTCGGCCGCGACAGCCTCTGGGCGGCGCGGATGGCGCTACCCCTCGGCACGGACCTGGCCGGAGGGACGCTGCGCACCCTTGCTGCCCGGCAGGGGACGGTGCACGACCCCGCGAGCCAGGAGCAGCCGGGGAAGATCCTGCACGAGCTGCGTCGGTCGGTGATGGTGCTGGACGACCACGGGACCGCGCTTCCCCCGACGTACTACGGCACGGTCGACGCGACGCCGCTGTGGCTGTGCCTGCTGCACGACGCGTGGCGCTGGGGCCTGCCGTCCGACCAGGTCCAGGCCCTGCTTCCCGCGGCGCGCGCCGCGCTGGACTGGCTGGTCGAGTGGGCCGACCCGGACGGCGACCTGCTGCTCGAGTACGTCGACTCCACGGGGACCGGGCTGTCGAACCAGGGGTGGAAGGACAGTGGTGACTCGGTGCGCTTCGCCGACGGCTCGATGGCCGAGGCCCCGATCGCCCTGGCCGAGGTGCAGGGCTACGCCCACGAGGCCCTCGTGCGCGGCAGCGACGTGCTGGAGGCGTTCGGGCACGCGGACACCGACACCTACCGCCGGCGCGCCGATGGGATGAGGGCGGTCTTCGCTCGTCGGTTCTGGGTCGACGACGGGCGCGGTCGGTACCCGGCGCTCGCGCTGGACGGCGCCAAGCGCAGGGTCGACGCCGTCGCCAGCAACATGGGGCACCTGCCGGGCACCGGCCTTCTCGACGAGGACGGTGAGGCGGCGGTCGCCCGGTGGATGGCGGACCCCACGATGAGCTCGGGCTTCGGGCTGCGGACGATGTCGACGGACGCTGCCGCCTTCTCGTCGCTGAGCTACCACTGCGGGTCGGTCTGGCCGCACGACACGGCCGTCGTCCTGCAGGCCCTCTCCCGCGCCGGCCTGGCCGAGCACGGCCGCGATCTGGTCGAGGGGCTCCTCTGCGCGGCGGCGGCCTTCGACGACCGCCTTCCGGAGCTGTGGTCGGGTGACGCGGCCCCCGATGTCGGCAACCCGGTCCCGTACCCCGCGGCGTGCCGGCCCCAGGCGTGGTCGGTGACGTCGGCCGTGGCCGTGCTGCAGGTCGTGCTCGGGCTCGAGGTGGACGTGCCGCGAGGGGTCGCGCGGCTCCGCCCGATGTGTCCGAGTCCTGTCGGTCGCCTCGTTGTGGATGGTCTGGTCGTTGCGGGCGAACCCGTTGTCATCGAACTGGACGCAAGCGGCCGCGTTGTGCGGGCAGAAGGCGGGAACCTGCGCTGGGAGACCCCTTGATCGTTGCCTAAACGAGTCAAGGCCTGTGCTTGACGGACGACAGGGCGGGGCGTTTACATTCAACTCGTGAAGGCAAAGGCGCCCGGGTCTACGTCATCGCTTCGAGTTGCCAATCGCGAGCGCGTGCTGTCGATCCTGCGTCTCCACGGCCAGCTGACCCAGGCCGAGGTCGCCCGTGAGACCGGGCTGTCGGCGGCGACCGTGTCCACGCTGGCGCGCGAGCTCACCGAGGAGGGTCGCCTCGTCGTCCTCGCGGACGGCGCCGGGCGCCGAGGCCGCGTGCTGGGCCTGGCCCGGGAGAACGGACTGGTGATCGGCACCGGCGTGGGTCACACCCACGTACGGGTCGCGGTCGCCGACCTCACTCATCGCGTCCTCGGCGAGCGCACCGTCGACGTCGACGTGGACAGCTCCGTGGACGCCGTCATCGTGGCCAGCCTGAGCCTCGGCGACCAGCTGCTGGCCGAGCACGGCGCGGTACACGAGGACGTCCTCGGTGTCGGTGTGGCGGTGCCGGGGCCGATCGACGACCGCACCCGCACGGTAGGTACACCGGCCATCCTCCCCGGCTGGGTGGGCGTCGACGCCCAGGCGCAGTTCGAGCGGGCCTGGGGCGTCCCCGTCATGGTCGAGAACGACGCGAACCTCGGTGCGCTGGGGGAGACCACGTGGGGGGCTGCCCGTGGGCGCCGCCACGCGATCTACCTCAAGGTGGCCTCCGGTGTGGGGGCCGGGCTCGTCCTCGACGGCCGCCTCTACCGCGGCGCGCACGGGGGCGCCGGCGAGATCGGCCACGTCACCATCGACGAGTCGGGGAGTGTCTGCCGATGCGGCAACCGGGGCTGCCTCGAGACGATCGCCGGCAGCGGTCACCTCCTGCGCCTGCTGGCGCCCACGCAGGGCGAGCTCGACGTGGACACGATGATCTCCCGGGCGAGGGCGGGTGACGCCGGCTGCATGCGTGTGCTGGGCGACGCCGGCCACGCCATCGGCCTGGCCGTGGGCCAGCTCTGCAACGTGCTCAACCCCGAGACGGTCGTCGTCGGAGGTCAGCTCGCCGAAGCCGGCGAGATCCTGCTCGGCCCGGTGCGCCAGGCCGTCGAGCGGATGGGCACGCCCAGCACCGTGGGGCAGGTCGAGATCGTCCCCGGGATGCTGGGTCGCCGAGCCGAGACGCTCGGGGCGGTCGCTCTCGTGCTCGCCTCGGCGCTCCCCTCCAAGGTCGGTGCAACCGTCGGCTGACCACGACAGCACGATCCGTTGTTCATGCGATAAGTCAACAGTCACAACACATCTGGGAGACATCATGCGTTTCACCCGTCATCGGGCGGTACTCATCGGAGTGCTCGCCGTGACCGCAACGGTCGCCGCCGGCTGCGTCCAGGACACGTCGTCGTCGGGTACCGGCGAAGGCACCTCGACCAGCAGCGGGGGCAAGGACTCGGGCACGATCGCCCTGCTCCTGCCGGAGTCGAAGACCACCCGCTACGAGGCGTTCGACCGACCCTTCTTCGAGGCGAAGGTCACCGAGCTCTGCCCGGACTGCAAGGTGCTCTACTCCAACGCCGACCAGGATGCCGCCAAGCAGCAGCAGCAGGCTGAGTCGGCGATCACCGAGGGCGTCGACGTCATGGTGCTCGACCCGGTCGACTCGGCGAGCGCCGCGACGATCGTCAACAGCGCCAAGAACGCCAACATCCCCGTGATCAGCTACGACCGGTTCGTCACCGACTCACCGATCGACTACTACATCTCGTTCGACAACGAGAAGGTGGGCGAGCTGCAGGGGACGACGCTGGTCGAGGGCCTCAAGGCCGAGGGCAAGGACTCCGGCGACATCGTGATGATCAACGGGTCCCCGACCGACAACAACGCCACCCTGTTCAAGAAGGGCGCGCACTCGGTCCTCGACTCGTCCGGCTACAGCATCGTGGCCGAGTTCGACACCCCGGACTGGAGCCCCGACGAGGCGCAGAACTGGATGGACGGCCAGCTCGCGTCCCTGCCCCCGAACTCGCTGGCGGCCGTCTACGCCGCCAACGACGGCACGGCCGGTGGCGCCATCGCCGCCATGCGCGCCTCTGGCCTCACCACCCTGCCCCTGGTCACCGGCCAGGACGCCGAGCTCGCCGCCATCCAGCGGATCCTGACCGGCGACCAGTACATGACCGTCTACAAGGCGATCAAGCCCGAGGCAGAGGCGGCCGCCGACATGGCGGTGCAGCTGCTCCGTGGCGAGACGCCGAAGACCGACTCCGAGGTCAACGGCATCCCGTCCGTGCTCCTCGAGCCCGTCGCCGTGACCAAGGACAACATCGCCGACACGATCGTGAAGGACGAGTTCTACACGGTCGAGGAGATCTGCGGCGGTGAGGCCGCGGCCGCATGCGCCGAGGCCGGCATCAGCTGACACGTCCAGCGAGACAACGCGTCTGAACGACGCGCCCTGGTCGGCCGTCCGAGAAGGACGGCCGACCGGGGCACCCTCGTCACCCGAGGCAGTGAGGAGCCCCTGACATGAGCACGACCCTGACCGAGAACGTCCCCCCACCCGATGCCGGTGACCAGACCCCTGTGCTCGAGCTGAGAGGCGTGGGCAAGCGGTTCGGAGCCGTCCAGGCCCTGAGCGGTGTCGACCTGGAGGTGAAGGCCGGCGAGGTGATGGCGCTCGTCGGCGACAACGGTGCCGGCAAGTCGACGCTGGTCAAGGTGATGGCCGGCGTCTACACCCCCGACGCAGGCGACGTGACGGTGCAGGGGCGGAAGGTGAACATCCCCTCACCCGCCGCAGCGCGCAAGCTCGGCATCGCCACCGTCTTCCAGGACCTGTCCCTGTGCGACAACCTCGACGTCGTCGCCAACCTCTTCCTCGGACGCGAGGAGCGGCACCGCGGACTGCTCGACGAGGTCGGGATGGAGAAGCGGTCGTGGGAGCTCCTGCGCCAGCTCTCCGCCAAGATCCCGTCCGTCCGCATCCCCGTCGCCTCGCTGTCGGGGGGTCAGCGGCAGACCGTGGCCATCGCCAGGTCCCTGCTCGGAGAGCCTCGCCTGGTGATGCTCGACGAGCCGACCGCGGCACTCGGCGTCGCGCAGACGGCCGAGGTGCTGAACCTCGTGGAGCGTCTGCGCGCGGGCGGTCTCGCGGTCGTGATCATCAGCCACAACATGGCCGACGTGCAGGCGGTGGCCGACCGGGTGGCGGTGCTGCGGCTGGGCCGCAACAACGGCGTCTTCCGCGTCGCCGACGTCTCCTACGAGGAGATCATCGCGGCGATCACCGGAGCCAGTGACAACGCCGTGACCCGTCGTGCGGCGGCCGGCCGGACGGAGGAGGAGTCGTGAGCACACCGATCGAGAGCGAACACGCGGCGGACGCCGTCCCGCTCGACCAGCTCGACGAGCGCCTGATCGCCCAGCGCGGCGTGAGTGGCCAGGCCAGTGCCTTCCTGACGCGCGTCAGGTCCGGTGACCTCGGGTCCCTGCCGGTCGTCGTCGGGCTGGTGGTGATCTGGGCGGCCTTCGCGCTGCTCAACCCCAACTTCCTCTCCAGCCGCAACCTCGTGAACCTCACCCTGCAGTCGGCGGCGGTCGGCACCATCGCCATCGGCGTGGTGCTCGTGCTGCTGCTGGGTGAGATCGACCTCTCGGTCGGGTCGGTGAGCGGCCTGTCCGCGGCGGTGCTGGCGGTGCTCTTCGTGCAGCAGGACCTCCCGCTGATCATCGCGATCATCGCGGCGTTGGCCGCGGGGATGGCGATCGGTGCCGTCTACGGGATGCTCTACACGTCGTTCGGTGTACCGAGCTTCGTCGTGACACTGGCCGGGTTGCTGGCCGTACTCGGGCTGCAGCTGTTCGTGCTGGGCGACACCGGCACGGTCAACCTGCCGTTCGACTCCGGCATCGTCCGCTTCAGCCAGAGCATGTTCCTCACCCCCGGGACCGCCTACGCCCTCGTGCTGGTCGCCGTCCTGGTCAACGTCGCCACCCACGTGTTCGCGGCACGACGACGTGCCGCGGCCGGGCTCTCGGTGACCCCGATCACCGTGATCGTGCTGCGGGCGGCAGCGATCGGCGCCGTGCTGCTCGTCGGGGCGTTCGTGCTCAACCAGGACCGCGGGGTCGGGCTGTCGTTCGTGCTCTTCGTCCTCCTCGTCGTGTTCATGGACCTGATGCTGCGCAAGACGCAGTGGGGGCGGGACATCTTCGCCGTCGGCGGGAATGTGGAGGCGGCGCGACGCGCGGGCATCAAGGTGCGGCGCGTCTACCTGCAGGTCTTCATCCTGACCTCGACCTTCGCGGCGCTCGGTGGCGTGCTGGCGGCGGGTCGCCTCGCGGCGTCGAACCAGGCCAGCGGCGGCGCCGACACCAACCTGAACGCCATCGCTGCCGCCGTGATCGGCGGCACGAGCCTCTTCGGCGGACGCGGGAGCGCGTACTCGGCGCTGCTCGGGATCCTCGTGATCCAGTCGATCTCGAACGGCCTCACGCTGCTCAACCTCGACTCGTCGATCCGCTTCATGGTGACCGGCGGCGTGCTGCTGGTCGCCGTCATCGTCGACGCGCTGTCGCGGCGTGGACGTGCGCGGGCGGGTATCGCCTGAGCCCAGCGAGAGCCTGATCCGTGCCCCGGGTGTCCGCCACGCGCGGCGCCCGGGGCACGGTGCTGTGCGGGTCGGGCCGGGTCGCCCGTCATGCTGGTCCCGTGAGTGCGTACCTGCCCCCCGGGTGGCCCGCCCAGGTCCCGCCACCGGCCGTCCGGGGCTGGGAGCAGCGGGCCGTGGCCTGGTTGCTCGACCTCTGCCCGCACGAGTACCGCGGCTACCCGCTGCTGCAGCGGCACCCGCTGCTGATGGTGCGCCTTGCCGCTCGCCACGTCGCGGCCCAGCAGGCCGGCGTCGCCACCGCGGTGGCCCAGCTCCGGGGTGATCTGGCGGGGTTCGTCCCGGGTCCGGTGGTCACCGAGGGCATCCAGGTGCTGGAGACGGAGCGCACGCGCCTGGCGTCCACCGCCCACGCGGTGATGCTCGTCGAGCGGGCCCTGCGCGGGCAGGACTTCGTCCCCAGGCTGTGAGGTGGGGCACGGCGTGCGCCAGCCGCCCCCGCACTTAGACTCGAAGCCCGGCCGCCCGACCAGTGGCCCCGACGACCAGGGAGCGTGGGATGACGTTGCTGACGGGGATCCGTTCCCCCAAGGACGTCAGGGCGCTGCCGGCCGAGCAGGTGCCCGAGCTCGCGGCCGAGATCCGGGCGCACCTCATCGCCGAGGTGTCGCGCACCGGGGGCCACCTGGGACCGAACCTCGGCGTCGTCGAGCTGACCATCGCCATCCACCGGGCCTTCGAGTCACCTCGCGACACCGTGGTCTTCGACACCGGCCACCAGTCGTACGTGCACAAGCTGCTCACGGGACGGCAGGACTTCTCCGGTCTGCGCACCAAGGGTGGCCTGTCGGGGTACCCGTCGAGGGCCGAGTCCGAGCACGACGTGGTCGAGAACTCGCACGCCTCCGCGTCCCTGTCGTGGGCCGACGGCATCGCGCGCGCACGGACCCTGAAAGGGCGAGAGCGACAGGTACACCGTCGCCGTGATCGGTGACGGTGGCCTCACCGGGGGGATGGCCTGGGAGGCGCTGAACAACATCGCCACCGGTCAGGACCGCAAGCTCGTCGTCGTCGTCAACGACAACGAGAGGTCCTACGCCCCGACCATCGGCGGCATGGCCCACCACCTGTCGACGCTGCGCACGACGCGCGGCTACGAGCGGTTCCTCGAGTGGGGCAAGACCACGCTCCAGCGCAGCGGAGCGCCCGGGCGGTTGGCGTACGAGGCCCTGCACGGCATGAAGAAGGGACTCAAGGACATCGTCGCCCCGCAGGGTCTCTTCGAGGACCTGGGGCTCAAGTACATCGGCCCGGTGGACGGGCACGACACGGAGGTCGTCGAGCACGCGCTGCGGCGGGCGAAGGCCTTCGGCGGCCCGGTGATCGTGCACGTCCTGACCCGCAAGGGCAACGGCTACCCGCCCGCGATGAACGACGAGGCGGACCAGTTCCACGCGGTCGGGGTGATCGACCCCGAGACCGGCCGTGCCGTGTCGGCCCCGGGCGCCTCGTGGACAGCCACCTTCGCCGACGAGATGGTCAACGTGGGCCGTGAGCACAGCGACGTGGTCGGCATCACCGCGGCGATGCTGATCCCGGTGGGGCTCCACAAGTTCGCCGCGGAGTACCCCGAGCGCGTCTTCGACGTCGGCATCGCGGAGCAGCACGCGGTCACGAGCGCCGCCGGCATGGCCTTCGCCGGGCTGCACCCGGTGGTGGCCATCTACGCGACCTTCCTCAACCGCGCCTTCGACCAGGTGCTGATGGACGTGGCGCTGCACAAGGCGGGCGTGACGTTCGTCCTCGACCGCGCGGGGGTCACCGGCCCGGACGGCGCCTCCCACCACGGCATGTGGGACCTGTCGATCCTGCAGGTGGTTCCCGGCATCCGCATCGCCGCACCCCGTGACCGCGCCCGGCTCGTCGAGGAGCTGCACGAGGCCGTCGAGGTGGACGACGCCCCGACCGTGCTGCGCATCGCGCGGGACGCCGTACCGGCCGACATCGACGCGCTGGAGCGCGTGGGCGGCCTCGACGTCCTGTACCGGGGCGCCGCGACGGATGTCCTGGTCGTGAGCGTCGGCTCGCTCGCCGTCACCGCTCTCGACGTGGCGGAACGACTTGCGGCGCAGGGCATCGGCGCGACGGTGGTCGACCCTCGGTGGGTGCTGCCCGTGAACCCGGTGCTGCTCGAGATGGCTCGGACGCACCGGTTCGTCGTCACGCTCGAGGATGGCGTGCGCGTGGGTGGCGTGGGCACGCGGCTGCGCCAGGCGATGCTCGACACCGGCATCGTCACCCCCGTGCACGAGGTTGGCATCCCGTGCCGGTTCCTCGACCACGGCAGCCGCGCCGAGGTGCTCGCCGAGGTGGGGCTGACCGCGCAGGACGTGGCCCGTGACGTGGCCGGCCGGATGGCCGGCCTGGACGACGACGCGCAGCAGGAGTCACCGCTCGGCCAGCAGTGACCCGGGCGCGCCCGCCTTCCGGCCCCGTTCAGCGGTAGCGGACGTCGCGGGCCACCGGCGGCGTCACCCGCACCGGATCGGACAGCACGGCGTGCAGGGTGTTGCCACCCGCGGGCGCGAGCACCACCTCGTCGGCCGTGACCAGCAGGGGCCGGCGCAGTCCCCGTTCCCACTCGTCCGTCGCGGCCCAGGCGGCGGACACGAAAGCCGGGTCGACCCGGGCCAGGTCGTACCAGCCGCGGCTGCGCATCGGCGCAGCCATGGCCCGCATGCCGGAACCGTCCGACGAGGCGAGGTACCGACGTACCGAGCGGGTGGTCAGCAGGGTCGGCACGTCGACGCCTCCCACGGGCCGCAGCACGGCCTGGTCGTCGGTGGCGGCCGCACCCCGGGCGCCGCGGGGGTGGTGGTCGCGGCGCAGGCGGCTGACCGCGAGGTGTCCCATGCCCTCGGCGTGGGCGACCATCTGCGGCCACCAGGTCCCCAGGTCGAGCCCGGCCGCCCAGGCGACCGACGGGGGCAGGGGGACCACCTCGGCGCTGGTGGACAGCAGGCCGACGACCCCGGTGCCCAGGTCCAGGGCCCCGCCCATCTGGTGCTCCCGCACCCAGCCCGGGCCAGGGTGGATCGCGTGGTCGGGGGGCAGGGCCAACGCGCGGGTCGCCCGACGAAGGACCTTCGCCGCCTCCGGGCCGAGGTCTGCCACGACGCGGTGCATCTGCAGGCACAGGGAGAGCCGGCGGTGGGCCACCGGCGACCCGACCGGGCCTGGCCCGTGGGCGGCTGCGAGCACCCGCCACGACAGGCGCACCGGAACAGACCGGTCGCGACCGTCGAGCACAACCCCCTGCCTGCGAGGCGTCAGGTCGATGTCGTCCAGCACGCTCACCGCTAGCACGGCGCGACGCAGCGCCACCTCCGGGAGCTGCTCGTGCGACACGCGATCACGGTAGCCGTCGGGGCCGCCCGCGCCGAGGCCGCGACCGTCCCGACACCCGGACGGACGTACCGCGACGACGTCGAGGTCCCCGACCGGAGTAGCCGTCTCGTCCTCACACCTGCGGGCGCCGCCTTGTGGGTCGTCACCACATAGGGCACGTGACCCGCTTGACGTTAGCGTCCGATCGACGAGGACCCTCCGCCCCGCCAGAAGGAGAGCAGATGCGCCTGACCCGGCCAGAGCCGACCCGCCAGAACCCGTCCACGGTCCGGGGGGTGCGCCGTGGTCCCCTGGTGGCCCTGGCCGCTGCAGGGCTCGCACTCGCTCTCGCCGCCTGCGGCTCACCGGGTTCACCAGGATCCTCGGCTGAGTCACCTGCCGACGGTGCCGGCGAGGGCCAGGGAGGGGAGCCGATCCCGGTCGGCCTCGTCTACTCCAAGACCGGGCCGCTGGCCACCTACGGGCAGCAGTACCTCGAGGGGTTCTACGCCGGACTGGACTACGCCACGGACGGCACCGGCCAGGTGGACGGGCGTGACATCGAAGTCTCCGAGGTCGACGACGCCGGCGACCCCGCCAAGGCGGTCGCCGCCGCGACCGACCTGATCGGCCAGGGGACGCAGGTCCTCGCGGGCTCGACGTCGTCGGGCGTCGCCCTGCAGGTCGCGCCGCTGGCGGAGGAGAACGGGGTGCTGTTCATCTCGGGTCCCGCAGCGACCGACGGCCTGACCGGGGTGAACGACCACACCTTCCGCTCCGGACGGCAGACCTACCAGGACATCCTCACGGCGGCGACGTTCCTCGGCGACGTGAAGGGCAAGAAGGTGACCGTCTTCGCCCAGGACAACGCGTTCGGTCAGGCCAACGTCGCGGCCGTCGAGGCAGTCCTCGGCGCGCAGGGTGCGACGGTCACGGCCCTGCCCGTGAACGCCACGGCCACGGACCTGACCCCGTTCGCGCGCCAGGCCGTCGACAGCGCACCCGACCTGCTGTTCGTCGCGTGGGCAGGGGCCAACGCCAGCCAGATGTGGCAGTCGCTGGAGCAGCAGGGGGCCTTCGAGGCGACGACGGTCGTCACCGGGCTGGACATCAAGGCCTCCTACCCGGCCTTCGGCGAGTCCGCTTCGCAGATCAGCTTCCTGTCGCACTTCTTCGACGGCGCCGGGGACAACGAGGCGTACAGCGCCCTCGCGGACAGCCTGGACTCCGCCGGCGAGCAGGTGGACCTGTTCACCAACGACGGCTTCGTGGCAGCGCAGATGGTCGTGCACGCGCTCAGCGAGTCGCCCGACGAGGTCGACGGCATGGTCGACGCACTGGAGGGCTGGACGTTCGAGGGGCCGAAGGGGCAGCTCACGATCCGCGCGGAGGACCACGCCGTCCTGCAGCCGATGTTCCAGGCGCGCCTGGTGGCCGACGGGGACGGCTGGCGCCCTGAGCTGGTCGACACCCTCGAGCCCGATGCCGTGGCGCCGCCGGTTGCGACTTCGTGAGGGAGGCGCGGGCCACGGGCCCCCGCGCCCCCTCGGGGGGGTCCGAGGGCGAGATCGTCCTCGGCGCGGAGGAGCTCGGCTGGACCGTGGGAGGGGCCGTCATCGTGGACGCGGTCACGCTCGACCTGGGTGCGCGTGAGCTGCTCGCGGTGATCGGCCCGAACGGGGCCGGGAAGTCGACGCTGCTGCACCTGCTCAGCGGCGTCCGTCGTGCCACCCGCGGACGCGTCGTGCTCGGTGGCGTGGACGTGACCGGACTCGGGGTCGAGGCCCGGGCGCGCCGGGGTCTGGGACGGACGTTCCAGACGTCGAGCCTCTTCGACGGTCTCAGCGCCGCGGAGAACGTCAGGCTGTCGGTGCAGAGCGCGACACCGGGCGCGCTCTCGGTGCTCCGGCCGGCGCGGAGCGCCGCGCAGCGCCGGGCGGTCGGCGAGCTGCTCGACCGGGTCCGGATGGGGCACCGCGCCTCCCGCATCGCGGGCGAGCTGTCCCACGGCGACCGCCGCAAGCTCGAGCTGGCGGTCGCCCTCGCACGTCGTCCGGAGGTGCTGCTGCTGGACGAGCCGATGGCGGGTGTGTCGGTCGAGGACGTGCCCGGGCTGGTCGACCTCGTCGACGGCCTGCGCGCCGACGGGGTCAGCATCGTGATGGTCGAGCACCACATGGACGTCGTGCTCGGCCTCGCCGACCGCGTGGCCGTGCTGCACCACGGCGCGCTGTTGTCGGTCGGGTCACCCGCCGAGGTCACCGCCGACCCGGTGGTGCAGCAGGCGTACCTGGGGGAGGAGCTGTGAGCGCGCTCCCTTCAAGCGAGGACGCCCCGCCCGTCCTCGACGTGGTCGACCTCAGCGTCCACCTCGGCCGGTCACACGTGCTGCAGGGCGTCACCTTCGACGTGCGACGCGGTGGTGTGACGGCGCTGCTCGGGCGCAACGGCGTCGGCAAGACGACCACGGTGAAGGGCGTGCTGGGACTCGTCCCGCGGCGCGGGGTCGTCCGCTTCGGCGGCACGGACATCAGCCGCACGCCGACCCCCGCCATCGTCCGTGGCGGCATCGGGTACGTCCCGGAGGACCGGGAGGTGTTCGCGTCGCTGACCGTCGAGGAGAACCTGCGCCTCGCCGAGCAGCCCGGCACCGAGCCCGCCTACGACCTCGTGCACGGCCTGTTCCCCGAGCTGGGTGAGCGTCGCCGCCAGCGGGCGGGGACGCTCTCGGGCGGGCAGCAGCAGATGGTCGCCCTCGGCCGCGTCCTGCTCGGGCGCAACGAGCTGCTCCTCGTGGACGAGCCGACCAAGGGGCTGTCGCCTCGGCTGGTGGGGGAGGTGGCCGCCGCGCTGGAGCGGGTGGCCGAGCACACGACGGTCCTCCTGGTCGAGCAGAACCTCTCCGTCGTGCGACGTCTCGCGCGGGACGTCGTGGTGCTGGACGCGGGCCACGTCGTGCACTGCGGCCCGGCGGACGAGCTGCTGGGGGACCCCGAGCGCACGAAGCGCCTCCTGGGGGTCGCCGGGCGTCCCTCGCCGCGCGCCGCCGAGACCGAGGGGGTGCCCTCATGAGCACCCTGGTGCTGCTGCTCGCCACGGGGCTCGGCCTCGGGGCCCTCTACTTCCTGGTCGCGTCGGGGCTCAGCCTGATCTACGGGCTGATGGGCGTGCTCAACTTCGCGCACGGCGCGTTCCTGACCGCCGGGGCGTACGCGGCCTGGTGGGCGACGACGCACCTGCCCGGGGCGTCAGTCTCAGGGTTCGGGTTCGTCGTGGCGACAGGCTTCGGGGTCGCGGTGGGTGCCTTGCTCGGCGCAGTGGTCGAGCTGGTCCTGATCCGCCCGCTCTACCGCCGCCACATCGAGCAGGTACTCGTCACAGTGGGCCTCGGTCTCGCGGGTGTCGCTCTGCTGCAGGGCATCTGGGGATCGGACCCGCGCCCGTTCCCTCGGCCGGGCTGGTCGGCGGGGACGACCGACGTCGGCGGCGCCTCGGTGCCCAACGACCGGTTCGTGCTCGTCGGTGCGGCCGTCGTCGTCCTCCTCGCACTGGTGGGCCTGCTGCGCTTCACGAGGATCGGGCTGGTGATCAGGGCCGGGGTCGAGAACCGCTCCATGGTCGAGGCGCTCGGCATCGACGTGCGGCGGGTCTTCACGCTGGTCTTCGCGATCGGTGGCGGGGCTGCGGCGCTCGGCGGCGTGCTCGGATCGGTCTACCTGGGCACCGTGTCGCCCGGTCAGGGGACGTCGCTGCTGATCTTCGCGTTCATCGTCGTCGTCATCGGCGGTCTGGGTTCGCTCACCGGGACGGCGATCGCGTCGGTCGTCGTCGGCATCGTGCAGCAGCTCGCCAACTTCTACGCGGCCTCCGGTGTCGGTGACTTCTCGGTGGTGCTGCTGCTGGCGCTCGTCCTGCTCGTGAGACCCCAGGGCCTGACCGGACGGGTGGCCACAGCATGAGCACAGACACCGACCGCCAGGTGGTCACGGCGGAGGGGGCACGCCCTCCGGACGGCGGCGGGGGCCGGCTCACCGCCTCCGTGCGGCGGCTCCTGCCCGTGGCCGTCCCCGTCGGGGCGCTCGCGCTGCTCGTCTACCTGCCCTACGTGCCGCTCGACGTGCCGGGCCTGCTCCCGGACCGCGTGAACGGCCCGGGGTCGATGCAGCTGCTCGCGCTCTGCCTGGTCTTCGGCGGCATCGCACTCTCGTACGACCTGCTCTTCGGCCGGACCGGGCTGCTGTCCTTCGGGCACGCGCTCTTCGTGGCGGCCGGCGCGTACGGGACGGCGATCGCCATCGAGCAGTGGGGGCTCGGCCTGGCCCAGGCCGCGGTCGTCGCCCTGGGGCTGGGGCTCGCCCTGGCCCTGGTGGTCGGCGCGGTGGCCCTGCGCGTCAGCGGCATCGCG
Source organism: uncultured Actinomycetota bacterium (assembly GCA_963843835.1). Taxonomy (GTDB): domain Bacteria; phylum Actinomycetota; class Actinomycetes; order Actinomycetales; family CAWJMD01; genus CAWJMD01. Next base: position 1,214,828 of record CAWJMD010000008.1, on the reverse strand, counting down.
TTCGCCATGGTGACGCTGGCGTTCGCGCAGGCCGTCGCGATCGGGTTGCAGCGCAACCCCGGTGGGCTGACCGGGGGAGAGGAGGGGTTGCCGCTCGACCGGTCCGGGGTGCCCGACGTGCTCGTGGGCGTGCTCAACGCGCCCTACCGGTACTGGCTCGCGCTCGCCTACCTCGCGTTCTGCTGGCTCCTCGTGTCGTGGCTGGCGCGCAGCCGTGCCGGCCACGTGTGGGCCGCGGTGCGGGAGAACCCCGAACGGGTCGCCGTCCTGGGGCTGTCGACGTACCGCGCCCGGCTCGGTGCGTTCGTCGTCGGCTGCCTGCTCGGCTGTCTCGGCGGGATCGTTCACCTCGTCGTCACCGGCGGCGTCACCGTGCACACGGCGTCCTCCGAGCTCACGCTCGCGCTCCTGGTGATGGTGGTGCTCGGCGGGGCCGGCAGCCGCTGGGGTCCGGTGATCGGAGGTGTGCTGTACACCTACCTCGACAACCGGTTGCTCGACCTCGCGTCGTCGGACGCCGTGCAGGGGCTTCCCGCGGTGCTGAGGGTCCCCGCGTCGCAGCCCCTGTTCGTGCTGGGCGCGGTCTTCGTGGCGGTCGTGTTCTTCGCTCCCGGCGGCCTCACCGGCGTGCTGCGAGGGCGCCGGAGGCGTGCCCCGGAGACAGAGGCGGAGGGGATCCGGTGAGCGAGGTCGTCGTCCACGAGCTCGCCCCGCCGGACGAGACGGGCTCGCTCCCGGTGGTGCTCGCCGCCCACGGCATCACCGCGAACGCCTTGTCGTGGAGCGTGCTGGCCCGCGAGCTGACCGGGCGGGCCAGGGTGCTGGCGCCCGACCTGCGGGGGCGAGCCGACTCACGGTCCGTGGCAGGGGGGTACGGGCTCGGCGTGCACGCGGACGACCTCGTCTCCGTGCTCGACCGCGTCGGCGTCGAGCGTGCCGTCGTGGTCGGTCACTCGATGGGGGCGTTCGTGGCGGCGCTGTGCGCGGCCCGCCACCCCGACCGCGTCGCGGCCGCCGTGCTGGTCGACGGGGGTGCCGCCTTCCCGCCGCCCGCCGGCCACGACAGCGCGGACGTGGATGCCTTGCTGCAGGCCGTGATCGGACCCGCCATGGCCCGGCTCTCGATGACCTTCGAGACGCCGCAGGACTACCTCGACTTCTGGTCCGGGCACCCCGCGGTCGGCCCGGCGCTGGCCGGGCCGACGGGGGACGACGTCCGCGCGTACCTCCTGCACGACCTCGTCCCCGGGGACGACGGGTCGCTGCGCTCGTCCTGCGTGCTCGAGGCTGTGAGAACGGACGGTGGCCAGGTCCTGCTCGACGCGCAGGCGCACGCGGCTGTCGGCGACGCGGTGGCCGCCGGAGTCCCGGTCACCCTGCTGTGGGCGGCCCGAGGGTTGATGGACGAGCCGCAGGGCCTGTACGACACCACGCGGCTGGCGGCGCTCGATCTGCCCGAGGGCGTCCAGGTCGTCCCGGTCGCGGACTGCAACCACTACACGGTGGTCCTCGACCCGGCGGCGGTGCAGCGGGTGGCCGCCGCGGTGTTGTCCGCGTTCTCTGAGCCCGCTGTCAGGAGGTCGCCGAGGCGCTCGTAGCTCTCGGCCAGCCCGGACTCCATCCCGCTGGAGATCATGCCGTCCCGGGCCTCCATCGAGTCGAGCACCGACGTGACCGTCAGGCGGGTGCGTCCGTCGCCGAGGTCCTCGAAGGTGGCGGTCTCGAGCGAGACGCCGTCCGGGAAGCCCTCGTAGGTGAACGTCTGCACGATCCGTTCGTCGGTGCGCACTTCGTGGAACGCGCCGAAGAAGCGGTACTCGTCCCCGTCCGGGGCCGTGTGTACGTACCCGGTAGGCGCCGTCCTGGCGTCCCACCCGGTCACCAGGTCGGCCTCGGTGTGCGCTCTGAAGACGGCTGCCACCGGGGCGTTGAAGTCGCGGACGATCTCGATCGCGGGAAGGTCGGGGTCCGCGTTCACCTGCGTCTGGGGGGGGGTCGTGGTGGTCATGATGCTGCTTCCCTCTGCTGTGCCGTGTCGTGCGGTGCTGTCGTCCATCGCGGCCAGCACGGCGTCGAGGCGCTGGTAGCGCTCCTCGGCCTCGCGTCGGTACCGCTCGATCCACGCGGTCATCAGGTCGAACACGTCCGTCTCGAGGTGGACGGGTCGACGCTGGGCCCCGCGGGTGCGGCTGACGAGCCGGCCTCCTCGAGCACCTGACGTGCTTCGAGATGGCCTGGATGGTCACCGCGTAGGGCTCGGCCTGGTTGTCAACCGTTCGGTTGAACGACTCCCTCGGTCGCTACGGGTCCCAGCACCTGGCGGAGGCGGAGCGCGAGCTGCAGCTCGAGACTGCGCGTCGGGTCCGCCCAGTCACGGCCGAGCAGCGCGCGGACGCGGTCGAGCCGCTGGGTGACGGTGTTGACGTGCACGTGGAGGTCGGCTGCGGCGCGGCGCGGTGAGCCGCCGTTGCCGAAGTAGGCGTCGAGGGTGGCGACCAGCTCGGTGCCGCGCTGGGTGTCGTAGTCGAGGACCGGACCCAGCTGGCCGCGGACGTAGCCGGCGACGTCCGGTCGCTCCCCGACGACCAGGCCGGCGAAGCCCAGGTCGGCGGCCGCGGCGCCCGCACCGGCGCGGCCCAGGGTGCGCAGCGCCTGGGCCGTGCGGCGGGCCTCCGTCCAGGCGGCGGCCAGACCCTCCAGCGGGACGACCGGACCGGCGACCCCGACGGTGACCTGGCCACGCACCGAGAGACGGCGGGCGAGCGTCGCGGCAGTCGTCGACGGGCCGCTCTCCGCGAGGAGGGCGTGCGCCCCCACGAGCAGCACGACGTCGCCACGGTGCTCGGCGACAAGCCCGTGACCGTGGACGAGGGACGACGCCGACAGGGCGAGCGAGCGCGTCGTCGTCGGGGGGTCGGGGTGGCAGACCGCGACCAGGTACTCGTCGTCGAGGCTCATCGTGAGCAGGCGTGCCCGCTCTGCCAGGGCGAGGCGCTCGGGGCCGTCCCGGCCGTCGTGGGCGAGCAGGTCGGACAGCAGGTCGGTGCGCACCCGCTGCTCGGCCTCGGCGGCCTGGCGGCGGAAGAGCAGCACGAGGGCGGTGACGACGGCGGCGCGCTCGACGATGCGCTGCTCCCCGGCGGTGAGGTCGCCTCGGCCCCCCAGGACCAGCGTGCCCAGACGCTCACCGGACGCCGTCGCCACGCTGGCCGTGACACCGTCCTGTGCCGCGAGCCGTCCGGTCCCCGCCGAGGCCAGCAGGGCGGGATGGTCGGCGAGCGGGTCGGCCTCGGCAGTGGTCCGCGCCGCTGCCGGCGGTGCCTCCCCGTGCTCTGCGGTTCGCCGGCCGTCCTGGTCCAGCACCACGACCCAGCCGCCCAGCAGGTCACGCAGCGTCGACGCGACGTCGCCGACGCCGCCACCCTCGAGCACGACGGACGCGAAGCGGTCGTGGGCCTCGGCCGCCTGCTGCACGGCGGCCGACGTGGCGCGGGTCTCCGCCAGGGTCCTCGTCTGCACGAGGGACACCGCCGCGAGGGCCGCGAGGCTGCCGAGCAACGACACCTCGGCGACGCTGAAGGGCCGGCGTACGCGGTTGCTGGCGAAGAGCACGCCGACGAACTCGTCCTCGACGAGAAGGGGCGTGCCGCAGATGGCGACGAGGCCCTCCTCGCCCACGGCGGAGTCGATCTCCCGGGTGTGACGGAAGCGCTCGTCGTCGAGGTAGTCGGCGGTCCAGTACGGCCTGCGCGTCTGGGCGACCAGGCCCCCGAGGCCGGCCCCGAGCGGCAGGCGGACCGACTGGAACGCGGCCGAGACCGACCCTGCCGTGGCACGCATGATCGTGTCGCCGCGGTCGGGGTCGAACAACGTCAAGTACGCGACGTCGGTGCCCAGCAGGCTCCGGGCCCGGCGGACGATCGCCTCCAGCACGCCACCGGGGTCGCGCAGCGAGGCCAGGTCGCGTGCCGTCTCGACGAGGGCGCCGAGCCCCTCCTCGCGGCGCTTGCGCGTGTCGAGGAGGTCCTTGACCCGCACCGCGAGCTCCCGCGCGTGCTCGGCCGCCTCGGCGTCCCCGCCCGCCAGCCGGCGGGCTGTGGCCTCCACGGCCCCGACCGGCGCGTCCTCCGCCAGCAGGCGCAGGAGGTCGAGGGCTGCCCGGGACGACGGGACGGTGGCGGGATCGGGCACGTGCCGATCCTGCCACCGCCCGCTGTCGTCGGTGCGCGAGGCGGTCAGCCTCGCACCAGCACCTTCTCGACCGCGTCGTCGGCGTCGAGGTCGCGACGGCTGGTCTCGCGGTAGCTGCCCACGGCGATGATGGACACGACGGCGCACACGGCCACGTAGCCCGCGATCAGCCAGCCGTCGCCGGAGATGCCCAGCAGTCGCGTCGCGATGAGCGGCGCGAGGCCACCCGCGAGGATCGAGGCGAGCTGGTAGCCGATCGACACCCCGGAGTAGCGGACCTTGGTGCCGAACAGCTCCGAGAAGAAGGCGGCCTGCGGCCCGTACATGGCGCCGTGGAACAGGAGGCCGCCGACGATCGCCAGGGTGGTGAGGGCGAAGTTGCGCGTGTCGATCAGGGCGATGAACACGAACGCCCAGACCCCCACTCCCGCAGCGCCGATCAGGTACACGGGCTTGCGCCCGAGCCGGTCGGACAGGGCCCCCCACATCGGGATGGTGACGAAGTGCACGACGGCGCCGATGAGGACGGCGTTGAGCACGAACGACTTGCTCTCGTCGTAGCGGGCCACCAGGTAGCTCGTGATGACGATGGTGAAGATGTAGTAGGAGACGTTCTCGGCGAAGCGGGCGCCCATCGCGGTGAGCACCTCACGGGGGTAGGTGCGCAGCACCTGGAGGATCGGCATCGACTCGCGGACGCCCCCGGCGTCCAGCTTCCGGGCCTCCGCCTTCGCCTGGGCCGCCTTGAACACGGGAGACTCCTCGACCTGGAGGCGCACGTAGAGGCCGATGATGACCAGCACGGCCGAGAGCAGGAACGGGATGCGCCAGCCCCAGGCGAGGAAGGCCGCGTCGGACTGGAACGCCGCCAGGATGGCGAGGAGCCCGTTCGCGAGCAGCTGGCCACCGGGAGCGCCGGCCTGCGGCCAGCTCGCCCAGAACCCGCGGCGTGCCTTGTCACCGTGCTCGGAGACGATCAGCACCGCGCCGCCCCACTCGCCGCCGAGGGCGAAGCCCTGGACGAGGCGCAGCAGCACCAGCAGGACCGGGGCGAGGGTGCCCACCTGGTCGAACGTGGGCAGCGCCCCGATGAGGAACGTCGACACCCCCATCATCATCAGGCTGAGGACGAGGAGCTTCTTGCGTCCGAGCTTGTCACCGAAGTGGCCGAAGACGATGCCGCCGATCGGGCGGGCGATGAAGCCGATCGCGAACGTGGCGAAGGCCTTGAGCGTCCCCGCCGCCGGGTCGTCGTCCGGGAAGAACACCGACGGGAACACGAGCGCCGCGGCCACGCCGTAGAGGAAGAAGTCGTACCACTCGACGGTGGTGCCGACGAGGCTCGCGGCCACCACCTTGCGGATGGGCGTGCGGGCGGTGGCCGTCTGGCCGGCTCCGCTGCCTGGCTGCTCTGACACGGTGATCTCCTGGTAGGGGTGGTGGGTTGGTAGGTGGGCTCGGGGGACTAGCGAGCGGTCCAGCCGCCGTCGATCGTGAAGGCGGAACCGGTGATGGAGTCGGTGCCGGGGCCGCACAGGAACGCGACCATGGCCGCGACCTCGTCGGGCTCGACGAGGCGCTTGGCCGCGACGGGGGCCAGCATGACCTGCTCGAGCACCTCGTCGGTGGCGATCCCTCGTGCGCGCGCCTGGTCGTCGATCTGGCCCTCGACCAGGGGGGTGCGCACGTAGGCGGGGTTGACGCAGTTGCTGGTGACGCCGTGCTCGGCGGCCTCCAGCGCGACGACCTTCGACAGACCCTCGAGCCCGTGCTTGGCCGTCACGTAGGCGGACTTGAACGGGCTGGCCCGCAGACCGTGGACGCTGGACACGTTGACGACGCGACCCCACCCCTGCGCGTACATCTGGGGGAGCGTGCGCCGGGCGAGCCGGAAGGGCGCCTCGAGCATCACGCGCAGGATCAGCGAGAACGTGTCGACGGGGAACTCGTGGACGGGCGCCACGTGCTGCAGGCCGGCGTTGTTGACCAGCACGTCGACGTCGGCGGGCAGCCGGTCGACAGCGTCGAGGTCGGACAGGTCGCAGCGGATGGCGCTGATGCCGTCGACCTGCGCGGCGAGCGCGTCCAGCCCGTCGCCGTCGAGGTCGACCGCGTGCACCTTGGCGCCGAGGAACGCCAACCGGCGGGCGCAGGCCAGGCCGATGCCGCTCGCCGCCCCGGTCACCAGGGCGGTGCGGCCGGACAGGTCGGGCCCGTCGGCGGTGAGGCCGACGGTCGACGGCAGCGGGATGTCGTTCACGGCGCCGACGCTAGGGCCGCTGGTTCGCCCTCATGATGTGGAGGGAATCCATAATTTCGCGCGAAGCATGTGTGAGGACGCCATGTATCAGATCAGCGCTTGGCTGCGACGGCTCGGTGGTGTGCCGCACGGGCCCACTCGAGCAGTCTCGCGCCGTCGTCGTGCACGGATGCGGGGATGGTCCAGTACGGCATGCGGCCGTGCCTCTCGGAGTCCGAGGACTCGAACTCCTCGGCACTGGCGTCGTCGCCGCGCAGGAAGCACTGCCCGCCGGGGTCGACGATCGCGAACATGACCCCGTCCTTGAAGAGACCGTACCCACCGAACATGCCCTTGGACGTGATGTCGCCCCACGGCTCGAGGTCCTCCTGCAGCGACGCCGCGGCCACCCGCGCAGCAGCGCCCTTCGTCGTTCCCTTGTCTCCCATGGCCGTCTCCTCGGGGTGGGGTGTCGCACTCCCTCCACCTCACCACGTGCGACGAGGTCGGAGACAGCCCTGGCGGCCCCCTCCGGCTCCTACGATGCGACGGTGACCACGCTCCCTCACGTGCCCGGCGTCCCTGCTCTGCTGCTCGCCCGGCTCGACGCGATCGGTGCGTGCCTCGCCGTGCGGCCCGACACGCTCGCGTTGCTGGGTCTCGGCTCGGTCGGGACGGACACGGCGCGCCTCGACGAGCACTCGGACCTGGACTTCTTCGTGGTCGTGGAGCCGGGGGCCAAGGAGCGCTACCTCGGCGACCTGGGCTGGCTCACCGACGCCTGCGAGATCGCGTTCAGCTTCCCGAACACGGCCGACGGCCGGAAGGTGCTGTTCGTGGACGGCGTCTACGCGGAGTACGCCGTGTTCGAGCCCGCCGAGCTCGCCGCGGTGCCGGCGCCGTCGGCACGGGTGGTGTGGAGCCGGGACGACGCGGCTGGGCCGGCCACCGCACCCGGACCGGTGGGAACCCCGCCCGCCGACGTGGACTTCCACGTGAACGAGGCCCTGACGAACGTGTTCGTCGGGCTGCACCGCGACGCGCGCGGCGAGAAGCTCAGCGGTGCGCGTCTGATCCAGGTGAACGCCGTCGACAGGCTCCTGTCCGTCGCCGACCTCCTGGCTGGTCCGGGCTCCCGCCAGGACCCCTTCGCGATCGAGCGGGGTGCAGAGCGACGTATCGACAGCAGCATCGACCTCGCGCGCTGTGTCCCGGGCTACGCCGCCAACCCGGCTGCGGCAGAGGCGATCCTGGAGTGGCTCGAGACCCGTACCGAGCCACATCCGGCGATGGTCGCGGCGATCCGCGCCCTGCTCGTCGCGGGTGACGTGGTGGGCGCCGACCCGCCACGGTGACCCCGGTCAGGCGCGCTGTTCCGAGTGCCACGGCCTCGGGTCATCGCGTAGGAGCGAGTAGAGCAGCACGTCCTGGTTGGTCCCCTGGTTGAAGAACGCACCCCGCACACGGCCCTCGAGCACGAAGCCGCACTTCTCTGCGACCCGCACCGACGCGGCGTTCTCCGGGACGATGACGAGGTGGATGCGGTGCTGCTTCTTCGTGGCGAAGAGGTGGTCGACGAGCAGACGCACCGCCTCGGTGGTGACGCCGCGGCCCGCGAAACGCTCGTCATAGAGCTGGTAGGAGAGCTCGAACGCGTCCCAGTAGCTGACCGGCGTGAAGAACTCGATGTGGCCGGCGACGTCGTCGCCGTCCACGATCAGCAGGGTCCCCTCCTTCTTCTCCCAGAAGCCGGTCTCCGCGAACCGCCGTCGGAAGGCGGGTTCTGACGAGACCCCGAGGGGGAAGAACGCGCCACGGTTGCGGATGTCGACGTGGGCCGAGTAGAGCGCGTCGAGGTCGGACTCGCGCACAGGTCGCAGCGTGACGTGCTCGCCGTGGAGCATGACCCCTCCCTCCGTGGGTGCAGGGTCCCCCCGCCGTCGAGCGCGGTCAAGGGCGAGGGCCCATCCGCGACGGAGGTAGGGGGGTCAGGCAGGGACGGACGCCACCCCCGGCTCGAGGAACCGCCGGCCGGTGACCGCCTCAGCCACCCCCGAACGGTCCAGCAAAGGCGTCAGGCCGCCGTTCCAGAAGGAGAAGCCCGCACCGGTGATCATGGCAAGGTCGATGTCCTGCGGGGCGCCCACCACGCCCTCGTCGAGCATCAGCCGAACCTCCTCGGCCAGAGCCCGCAGCACGCGTTCGCGGACCTCGGAACGGTCGAGAACGACCGGCTCCGAAGGCTTCTCGAACAGCGCCTCCACGTCCGGGTCGAGCACGGGCCTGCCCTCGGGCCAGAGGTAGAAGCCCGGCTTGCCGGCCTCGACCACGCGTCGCAGGTTCTGCGAGACGAAGAACCGCTCCGGGAACGCCGTGTGCAGCGTCTCGCTGTTGTGCAGGGCGATCGCGGGGCCGACGAGGCCGATCAGCACGAAGGGCGGCATCGGTGCCAGTCCGGCCAGCGAGGAGTCGGCCACCTCGATGGGTGTGCCCTCCTCGACGACCCGTCCGATCTCGCCCATGAACCGGCCGAGCAGCCTGTTGACGATGAAGGACGGGGAGTCGCTCGCCGCGATGGCGGTCTTCTTCAGCGCCTTGCCGGTGGCGAACGCGGTGGCGAGCGTGGCGTCGTCCGTCCGCTCGCCGCGGACCACCTCGAGCAGCGGCATGACCGCCACCGGGTTGAAGAAGTGGAAACCCACGACGCGTTCGGGATGCTGCAGGTCCGACGCCATCTCGGTCACCGACAACGACGAGGTGTTGGTGGCCAGCACGCACTCGGGCGAGACGACTGCCTCGACCTCGGCGAACACCTGCTGCTTGACCGCCATCTCCTCGAACACGGCCTCGATCACGAACTCCGCGTCGGCGAAGCCGTCCTTCGAGGTGGAACCGGTGACGAGCGCCCTGAGCCTGTTGGCGGCGTCGGGGGAGACGCGCTTCTTGGCGGCGAGCTTGTCGACCTCGGCGTGCACGTAGGCCACGCCCTTGTCGACGCGTGCCTGGTCCAGGTCGGTCATCACGACCGGCACACCCATGCGCCGCGCGAACAGCAGGGCGAGCTGGCTGGCCATCAGGCCGGCGCCGACGATGCCGACCTTCGTCACCGGGCGGGCGAGGCCCGCATCGGGTGCCCCGGCGGGCTTCTTGGCCCTGCGCTGCACGAGGTCGAACGCGTAGACGCCGGCCCGGAACTCCTCGCTCATCACGAGGTCGGCAAGCGCCTCGTCCTCGGCGGCGAAGCCGGCGTCGCGGTCGGCGGTCCGCGCTGCGGTGACGAGCTCGATGGCGCGGTAGGGGGCGGGGGCGGCGCGTCCGGTCTTGAGGTCGGCGAAGCCCTTCGCGGCCGCGGCGGCCCTCGCCCAGGCCGACTCGTCACCGGTGTGGTCCAGGCGCTCGACGGTCGTCTCGCCGGTCAGCACCGCGGCGGCCCACCGGATCGACTGCTCGATGAAGTCGGCAGCCTCGAACCGGGCGTCGGCGATGCCCAGCTCGAAGGCCTTGGCGCCCGACAGCATCGTGTTCTGGTTCAGTGCGTTGGTGACGATCACCTCGAGGGCCTTGGCCGGCCCGATCAGTCGGGGCAGCAGGTAGGTGCCGCCCCAGCCCGGCACGAGGCCGAGGAAGCACTCGGGGAGCGCCACGGCCGGAACCGTCGCGGCCACCGTGCGGTACGTGCAGTGCAGCGCGATCTCGACCCCGCCACCCATGGCCGCACCGTTGACGAACGCGAAGGACGGCACGGGCAGCTCACCGAGGCGACGTAGCTGGTCGTGGCCGAGACGTGCCAGCGCCAGGGCCTGCTCACGCCGTGAGACGACGCCCACCTCCTTGAGGTCGGCCCCGACAGCGAACACGAAGGGCTTGCCCGTGAGCCCCACGGCCGCGATCTCGCCTGCGGCAGCACGGGTCTCGACCTCGTCCAGCGCCGCCCTGAGGTTCAGCAGGCCGCCCGGGCCGAAGGTCGTGGGCTTGGTGTGGTCGAAGCCGTTGTCCATCGTGATCAGCGCCATGGTCCCCGCCCCGCCGGGGAGGGTGACATCGCGCACGTGGAAGGCGGTGACCCGCTCGCTGGTCGTCCCGGCGGCGAGGTCCTCCGGGGTGACCGTCACGTCGGTGTTCGTCGTGGTGCTCATCAGGCTGCAGCCTCCGTGCCGTAGTCGACGTGGTGGGGGTTCTCCCAGATCACCGCTCCACCCATCCCGATGCCGATGCACATCGCGGTGAGGCCGTAGCGGACGTCCGGGTTCTCCTCGAAGTGCCGTGCGAGCTGCGTCATCAGCCGGACACCGGACGACGCCAGCGGGTGCCCGGTGGCGATGGCGCCTCCCCAGGGGTTGACCCGCGGGTCGTCATCCGCGATGCCGAAGTGGTCGAGGAAGGCGAGGACCTGCACGGCGAAGGCCTCGTTCAGCTCGAACAGGCCGATGTCGTCGATGCCGAGACCGGCCTGCCGCAGCGCCTTCTCGGTCGCAGGGACCGGGCCGATACCCATCACCTCGGGGTCGACGCCGACGAACGAGTAGGACACCAGGCGCATCCTCGTGCTGAGGCCGAGCTCGTCGGCTGCCTCCTGCGAGGCGAGGATGCACGCGGTCGCACCGTCGTTCAGGCCGGCGGCGTTGCCGGCCGTCACCCGTCCGTGCGGACGGAACGGCGTCTTCAGGCCGGCGAGGTCGTCGACCGTGGTCCCGGGGCGGGGCGGCTCGTCGGCCGTCGCCAGCCCCCAGCCCTTCTCGGCGCTGCGCGTGGCCGTCGCCACGAGGTCGGGCTGGATCCGGTCGTCGGCGTACGCGTTCGCGAGCTTCTCCTGGCTGCCGACCGCGAACGCGTCGCAGCGCTCCTTGGTGATCTCGGGGAAGCGGTCGTGCAGGTTCTCCGCGGTGGACCCCATCACGAGCGCCGACGGGTCGACCAGCTTCTCGGCCACGATGCGCGGGTTGGGGTCGACGCCCTCACCCATCGGATGGTGGCCCATGTGCTCGACGCCACCCGCGATGGCGACGTCATAGGCGCCGAAGGCGATCCCCGAGGCCGTCGTCGTCACGGCGGTCATGGCGCCCGCGCACATCCGGTCGATCGAGAAGCCCGGCACCGTCTTCGGGAGACCCGACAGCAGGGCGGTCAGGCGTCCGAGGGTCAGGCCCTGGTCGCCGATCTGGGTCGTCGCCGCGATCGCGACCTCGTCCACCCGCTCGGGCGGCAGGCCGGGGTTGCGGCGGATCAGCTCGCGCACGCAGTTGACGACCAGGTCGTCGGCCCGCGTCTGTGCGTACATGCCCTTCTCGCCGGCCTTGCCGAAGGGGGTGCGGACGCCGTCGACGAAGACGACCTCGTGAGCGGTGCGGGGCACGGTGGCCTCCCAGTGCGGTTCGGGGTGGACACCCTCATGCTACTCAGCGGTAACAAGTGGTGGGACCCCGGCCGCACGTGGCGACCGTCACGCCTGGAGGAGCGTGTCCCCCCAGTGGCCCGTCTCGCTCACGCCGGGCGGGACGGCCCACACGCCGGAGCCGGTGTGCCGGGCGTACTCCACCATCATGCGGTCGTCGCGGGCCATCGCGGACTGCACCGGGATGAACGAGCGGCGCACGTCCTTCTGGTAGGCGAGGAAGAAGAGCCCGGCGTCGAGGTGCCCGAGCCCGTCGCTGCCGTCGGTGAAGTTGTAGCCGCGGCGCAGCATGCCGGGTCCGTCCCCGCGGGCGCGCCGGGCGACGGCGACGTGGGAGAACGCGGGCTGCGCGGAGAGGTCGACCGGGTCGCGTTCGGCAGTGGCACCCAGCGGAGCCCCCGCGCCCTTCGTGCGGCCGACGAGCTGCTCCTGGTCGGTGAGGGACGTGCGGTCCCAGATCTCGATCAGCATCTCGATGCGGCGGCCGACCAGGTAGGAGCCGCCGACCATCCAGCGCTCGGCGTCGGACGCTGTGTCGCCGTCGCCCACCCACACCGTGCTGCCGAGCTCGTCGGTGTCGTCGCCCGCGACGTTGTTCGTGCCGTCCTTGAAGCCGAACAGGTTGCGCGGGGTGGGCTGGTCCGGGTCCGTGGACGCTGCCTTGCCGTAGCCGAGCTGTGCCCAGCGCACGGCGGCGCGACCGGCGGCGATCCGGGACAGGTTGCGGATCGCGTGAACGGCGACCTGGGGGTCGTCCGCGCAGGCCTGCACCATCAGGTCGCCCCCGCACCGGGCGGGGTCGAGCGTGTCGCCGGGGAACGCGGGGAGGTCGACGAGCGCCTCGGGGCGGCGGCCGGCCAGGCCGAAGCGGTCGTCGAACAGGGAGGGGCCGAAGCCGACGGTCAGCGTCAGGCGGTGCGCCGACGCGTCCTGCGCCTCGCCGGTGTCGGACGGCGGCGCGAGCGGGTTGCCCTCCACCGCGCCGCCCTCCCCGATCGGTGCGCCCCGGGTCAGTTCCCTCGCGGCCTCGGTCCAGTCCTGCAGCAGGGCGAGGAGCTCGGCCCGGTCCGTCGTGGTGACGTCGTAGGCCGCGAAGTGCAGGTGGCCCTGCACGCTGGTGGCGACACCGGCCTGGTGCACGCCGTGGAAGTCGACCACCTGGTCGCGGGCGCCACCGCGGGCCGTCCCCGAGTCAGGGACGCCTTGAGCGGCAGCCACTCCGGCGCCGACGAGGGCGACCCCGGCCGCCCCACCGCCGAGGACGCCGAGCAGTCCGCGCCGGCTCAGCCCGGCCGCGTGCGCCGCCGTCATGCGTTGCTCGCAGCGGCCGCGAGGTGCGACAGGGGCTCACCCAGCCCGTCGACGGCGCGGGCCAGGGCCTGCCGCTCGCTCTCGGTGACGGTGTCGTACGAGACGAACCCGTCCGCGGTGGCGTGCTCGGCCAGCGCGGCGTCGACCGCAGCGAACTTCGAGTCGAGGACGGTCGCGAGCTCGGGGTCGTTCCTCTCGACGAGGGGGCGAAGCACCTCGAAGCCCTTCTCGGCGCCGGCGACGTTGGCCGCGAAGTCGACCAGGTCGGTGTGCGAGAAGGCCTCCTCCTCGCCCGTGATCTTGCCGCTCGCCACCTCGTCCAGGAGCTCCTTCGCCCCGTTGCCGATCGACACGGCGGTGATGGCGGCGTGGGGTACGCGCTCGGTGAGCTCGGTGACGTCGGCCAGCAGCTGCTGGGCGACAGGGACCATCGGTGCGAGGTCCTCGCCCGTCCAGAGCGCCTTCTCGAGGCGGTGCCACCCGGTGAAGTGCTGGTCCGCCTCGAGGTCGGCCTCGCGGATGTCGATGCGCGGGTCGAGGTCGCCGAAGCTCTCGGCCACCGGCTCGATGGCCTCCCACGGCTCACGCGAGGGCGCGTAGGCGGCCTGCGCCGCTGCGCGGTCGCCGCTCTCGATCGCCGACAGCAGCTGCCGGACCAGCCCCGGGATCTTGTCGGCCTCACCCTGGACGTAGTCGCGGTACTCGGCGACGGCCGCGGTCGCCTGCGGGTCGTCCTGGCCCGCGGCGCCGGCCGCGGACACCGTGATGTCCGTGCGGATCCCGTCGCCGACCATGCCCGGCTTGCAGGCGACCTGGTACTCGCCCTCGGCCAGGTCGACGACGAGGTCGTAGCTCGTGCCCGGTCCGATGTTCTCCTTCTCGGTCACGATGCGGTCGCCCTCATACACGTAGACCTCGGTGACAGTGCTGCCGTCGTTGGTGATCGCGAAGGTCGTGATCCCGGCGGTCAGCTCGGTCGACGACAGGTCGCACGCGTCGTCCGAGGCCGACACCTGCACCGAGTCGCTGCCCTGGCCCCCACCGGGTGCCGAGGCCGGTTCGGGGTCGGAGGCGCAGGCGCCGAGGAGGGCGAGCGGCACCAGAGGCAGGGCGGCCAGGGCGAGGCGGCGGCCCGCCGGGGCGCGCAGGGACGAGGACAGCACGAAGGGCACGGGATCTCCGGTCAGGTCGAGTACGGGAAGGGGTGGGCCGGGGCTCAGGAGCCGCTGGACACCGGGGTGGGGGTCTGTGCAGGCGCCGTCGACGCGGCGGGACGCGGACGGGAGGGGCGCAGGAAGACGGTCATCATGACCGCCACGTACCCCACCCAGGTCACGGCCTCGAGCCACGTGGTGGCCGGGGAGAAGTTCACGGTGCCCTTGAGCAGGGTGCCGTACCAGCTGGACGGCGGCACCTGGGCGCTGACGTCGAAGGCCAGGGAGGTCAGCCCGGGCAGCACGCGCGCCTCCTGGAGGTCGTGGACCCCGTAGGCCAGCACGCCCGCGGCGATGATGATGAGGCCCGCACCGGTCCAGGTGAAGAAGCGGCGCAGGTCGATCCGGAGCGCCCCGCGGTAGATCAGGTAGCCGAGCACGACCGCGATGGCGAGCCCGATCGCCGCACCCGTCAGGGGGGCCCAGCCGCTGCCGGTCGCCTGGATGGCCGACCACAGGAACAGGGCGGTCTCGAGGCCCTCGCGGCCCACGGCCAGGAAGGCGGTCAGGGTGACGGCACCGGCTCCCATGGCCACGGCAGCCTGCATCCGTCCGTCGAGCTCGGCCTTCAGGTACCGGGCCGCCTTTCGCATCCAGAGGACCATCCACGTCACGAAGCCGACGGCGATGATCGACAGGGTGCCCCCGAAGATCTCCTGCTGCTCGAACGTCATGTTGCGCGACGTGAAGGTGAGCATCGCCCCGAACGCGAGGCTGAGACCGACGGCCACACCGACGCCGATGGCGACCCACCGGAGCTGGTCACGGCGCTGGGCCCGGACGAGGTACGCGACCAGGATGCTGACGACGAGGGCGGCCTCGAGGCCCTCGCGCAGTCCGATCAGGAGGTTGGCGAACATGGGAGTCAGGTTAGCCTAACCTCAGGCCCGGTTGTCATCCGCGGTCGGCGAGGACCTCGTCGGGCTCGTCCGGAGCGTGCAGGGACGCCTCCGCAGCGGCGAAGGCGGCCGCGAGGTCGCCGGACAGCAGCTCCACCTGCCAGCGCCTGGCCCCGAGCTCGCGCAGCGCGTCACCCACACCCTCGGGCCGGGTGTCGCTGGGCGGACGCCAGCAGATCCGGCGGAGCCAGTCCGGGGTGAGCAGGTTCTCGACCGGCACGGCCAGCTGCTCGGAGCGTTCCGCGACCATCGCCCGGGCCAGGGTCAGCCGCTCCGCGGCCAGGGGGTCCCGCTCGCGCCACGCGCGCGGGGGAGGTGGCCCGTCCCCGCGCAGGGTCGAGGCCGGGAGCTGCGCCTCGGGCAGGTCGCGGCCGCGCTGGACGGCCCGCAGCCACCGGTCGGCGATCCGGCGGTTCGCCGGGCCCGAGAAGACGGGCAGCGCGGTCAGCTGCTCGGTGCTGGTGGGCAGCGTCGAGGCGGCGGAGACCAGGGCCCGGTCGGGCAGCACGCGCCCGGGGGCGACGTCGCGGCGCCGGGCCATCTGCTCACGTTCGGTCCAGAGCTCGCGCAGCACGGCGAGCTGACGACGGTTCTTGATCTGGTGCATGCCGGACGTGCGCCGCCACGGGTCCCGCCGCGGCGGCGGAGGCGGTGCGTCACGGACGGCGGCGAACTCCTCACGCGCCCAGGCCAGCTTCCCCTGCTCGTCGAGGAGCGCCTCCAGGGCGTCGCGGACCTCGACGAGGACCTCGACGTCGAGGGCGGCGTACCGCAGCCACGGTTCCGGCAGGGGCCGGGTGGACCAGTCGACCGCGGAGTGCTCCTTGGCCAGCTGCCAACCCAGCAGGTGCTCGACCACCGCGGCGAGCCCGACCTTCTCCAGCCCGGCGAGGCGGGCCGCCAGCTCGGTGTCGAACAGCTCGGCGCCGGGGCGGAGACCGACCTCGGCCAGGCACGGCAGGTCCTGGCTCGCCGCGTGCAGGACCCACTCGGTGTCGCCGAGCGCGTCGGTCAGCTCGGACAGGTCGTCAAGGGGGACGGGATCGACCAGCACGGTGCCGACGCCCTCGCGGCGGAGCTGGACGAGGAAGGCCCGCTGCCCGTAGCGGTACCCGGAAGCGCGCTCGGCGTCGACGGCGACGGGCCCGGTGCCCGAGGACAGGGCCTGGGCCGTGTGGGTGAGCTGGTCCCGGGTGACGACCAGGGGGGGCACGCCGTCGCGCGGGTGCGTCAGGGGACGCGGCTCGGGCGGGTTCATGGCGTCCACCGTAGGGCCATCGACGGTCGCAGGCGGTCCGGCCGTGCCGTCAGCGGATGGCGCCGGCCCGCAGCGCCATGACGACCATCTCGGCCCGGTCACCGGTGCCGAGCTTGCGGGCGATGCGCGCCAGGTGGCTCTTGACCGTGAGCGCCGAGAGTCCGAGCTGCTCTCCGACGTCGCGGTTGGAGTGGCCGTCCGCGACGAGCTGCAGGACCTCGAGCTCGCGGTGGGACATGCCGGCGAGGTTGCCCCCGGTGCCCGGGCCCGACGAGTTGGGGCTGGGACGGGTGATGAGGAAGCAGCGCAGGCCGCCGGCGAGGGCGGCGCGGGCGACGGTGGCCGCCTCGGCGGTCGCCACGACCACGACACGCTGCCACCCGGCGGCGCGCAGGTCGCGGGCGAGGGTCACGCCCGAGCCGTCGGCGAGGGTCGCCTCGACCACGCAGATCTCGCCGGGCCGGCCGACCATGGCCCGACGGGCCTGGGCGATGGACGATGCGGCGAGGACGTCCGTGGCTCCGAGGGCACGCAGGATGCGGACCGCGGCGTCGCGCGCGGCCGGCTGCTGGACGGTGACCAGTGCCGTGTACCGACCCTGGCGCGGCGGCATCGCAGCAGCGGTGCGCTCCACAACTGATGTCACCCGTGCCTCCCGGTAGGTGGCCCACGGTGGGCCGTCCTTCCCCCTATCGGCTCAATGCTCCCCTGACTGTAGGGGTGGCGCGACCGTCACGTGCGCCACAAGGGCCCCGCGGGGGGTGTCGCGGCGGTCAGCCGATGCCGCGCCGCAGGGAGGAGACGCCGTCCGGCAGGGGCGGCAGGCCGGCGACCGTGCAGAGGAGTGCGGCCCAGCCCTGCAGGTGCGGTGCGAGGTCGGGGTCGAGAGCGGTCCACGACGCACGGACCTCGATCTCGACGCTCGGGCCGCGGTCCGCCAGCGCACCGTGCGAGTCCGAGACCACGCGAGTCACCGTCCCCCCGATCTCGCCCACGGCGGCCCCCTGGGCGGCCAGGTTGTCGACGAGCCAGGACCAGCCCACCTCGCTGAGCAGGGGGTCGGACGCGAACTCGGGCTCGAGGGCGGCCCGCACGTACGTGACGGCGCGCATCGTGCCCTGCCACGCCTCCTGGCCCGCGGGGTCGTGCAGGAGCACGAAGCGGCCCGTCGCCAGCTCGTCCTCGCCGTCCAGCACCTCGCCGGACAGCGCCAGGGAGTAGGGGGCGATCCGCTGTGGCGCGGGCACCTCGGTCAGGTGCACCTGCGGCCGGAGACGGGCAGCACGCAGCGACTCGACCGCCTGGCCGAAGGCCGCGGGCACTCCCGCGGGCAGGTCGCGCGCTGCCACACCGGCAGAGTACGTCCGCCCGTGCCCTCGCCCCGGCCACCGCCGCCGACCCGGCGCGTCGCGCCGCACCGGCCCCGAGCGCCCACGGCCGCTCCACGTCAGACCTGGGCCCTAACCTGCGGCCATGCCCTCCTCCGTCGCCGGTCCCGGCCTCGCCCTGCTCTCGTCGGGCCTGTGGGGCACCGCCGACTTCGTCGGTGGTGTCGCGTCCAAGCGGATCCCGTCCGTCGTCGTCGTCGCCTGGTCGCAGGCGGCCGGACTGGTCGCCATCACGACGGCTGCGGTCGTGCTCGGTGCCGTGGACGTGCCCCTGTCGTGGCTGCCGTGGTCGGTGCTGGCCGGGTTCGCCGGGGCCGCCGGACTGGTGGCGTTCTACGCCGCGCTCGCCGCCGGGACGATGGGCGTGGTCTCGCCGATCGCCGCGCTCGGGGCCGTCGTGCCAGTCCTGGCCGGCGTGATCGCGGGGGAGCGACCAGCGACCGTTCAGGTCGTCGGCGTGGTCGTCGCGCTGGCCGGGGCGGCGCTGGCGTCCGGACCTGAGCTCGCGCTCCTGGAGGACGGCACCCGCGCCGGGGGGAGGCCCGTGCTGCTGGCCGTGGCCGCCGCGATCGGCTTCGGTGTCGCCCTGCTCGCCATCGGCCGAGGCGCGGAGACCTCCGCGGTGATGACGCTGGTCGGTATGCGGGCCGTCAGCGTGACGGCCTTCGGAGCCGCGCTCCTGGTCCTGCTGGTCCACCGCGGTGGCGCGGTCGCGCGGTCCCTGGCGTCGGTGGGCCGGCGTGACGTGCCCGTCCTGGCGGCGATCGGTCTGGCCGACGTCGGCGCCAACCTGTGCTTCGGGATCGCGACCACGCTGGGGCTGCTGAGCCTGACCGCGGTGCTGGGCTCCCTCTACCCGGTGATGACCGTGCTCCTCGCGCGCTTCGTGCTCCACGAGCGGCTGCTGCCGGTGCAGGTCGCCGGCATCGGCGCCGCCTTCGTCGGGGTCACCCTCATCGCGCTCGGCTGACGCTCCGGCCCAGCGGGCGCCGGCACGTCTGCGACCATGAGCCGGTGAGCCTGAGCCCCGCGTCCCCAGCGTCCCCGCCGTCGGCCGACGCGACGACCAGTCCCTTCCTGGCCGCCTGCCGGGGACTGCCGACCGACCGGCACCCGGTGTGGTTCATGCGTCAGGCGGGACGATCCCTGCCCGAGTACCGCCGCGTCCGCGAGGGCTTCGCCATGCTGGACGCCTGCCGCACGCCCGACCTGGTCACGGAGATCACGCTGCAGCCGGTGCGCCGCTACGGCGTCGACGCCGCCATCCTCTACTCCGACATCGTCGTGCCGCTGCACGCTGCGGGCATCGACCTCGACATCGTCCCGGGGACCGGGCCGGTGATCGCGGAACCGGTGCGGACGGCGGAGGCGGTCCGGGACCTGCCCGACCTGGCGCCGGAGCAGGTCGACGACATCGGCACCTCCGTGCGCCAGCTGGTCGGCGAGCTCGGCGGCACGCCGCTGATCGGTTTCGCGGGAGCGCCCTTCACCCTGGCCAGCTACCTGGTCGAGGGTGGGCCGAGCAAGAACCACGAGCGCACCAAGGCCTTGATGTACGGCGCGCCCGACGTCTGGGACGAGCTGATGCGGCGCATCGCCGCGATCACCACGACCTTCCTGCGGGTGCAGATCGAGGCCGGGGCGGCCGCGGTCCAGCTCTTCGACTCGTGGGTGGGGGCGCTGCCCGAGCACGACTACCGGCGCTACGTGATGCCGCACTCCTCCGCGGTCCTGGCCGGAGTCGCCGACCTGGGTGTGCCGCGCATCCACTTCGGGGTGGGCACCGGCGAGCTGCTGGCTGCCATGGGCGCGGCGGGAGCCGAGGTCGTAGGGGTCGACTTCCGGGTGCCGCTCGACGTCGCGGCCGGTCGCGTGGGGCCGGGCCACTCGCTGCAGGGGAACCTCGACCCCGCCGTCCTCTTCGCGCCCTGGGAGGCCGTCCGCGCGCACACGCTGGCCGCGCTCGACGCGGGTCGGGCAGCCCGTGGGCACGTGTTCAACCTCGGCCACGGGGTGATGCCCCAGACCGATCCCGACGTCCTCGCGCGGGTCGTCGACCTGGTGCACTCCACCGACGTGGTCGCCGGCGACCGCTGAGAGGCGGACGGTGACCGTGACGGACGCGTCCGCCCCCGTGGTGGTGGTGGGCGGCGGCATCAGCGGGCTCGTCACCGCCTTCCGGCTGTCACAGGCGCTGGCCGGATGCCGGGGCAGGCGGGTGGTCGTCCTCGAGCAGCGGACCCGCACGGGTGGGGTGCTGGCGGGCGGAACCCTCGGCGACCTCGTGGTCGACCTCGGCGCCGAGGCGCTGCTGGCGCGGCGGCCCGAGGCACTCGACCTGATCGAGGAGCTCGGCCTCGGTGGCGACGTCGTCCACGCCCGGGTCACCCAGGCCGCGGTCGCCTCCCGCGGGGGTCTGCACCCACTTCCCTCCGGCACCGTGATGGGCGTGCCCGGCGACCCCCGGTCGTTGGGCGGGCTGCTGACCGCGGACGAGGTGGCGCGCGTAGCGAGCGAGCGGGGGCTCACGTTCCCGGCCGTGGTGCAGGACGTCTCGGTCGGCCACTGGGTCGGTGAGCGGCTCGGCAGGGCCGTGGTCGACCGGCTCGTCGAGCCCCTGCTCGGCGGCGTGTACGCAGGCCACGCGTGCCGCCTCTCGCTGCGCGCCACGATGCCGTCCCTGTGGCCCGCGGCGCGCGAGGGTCGGGGGCTGCTCGACGAGGTGGCAGCCCAGGTCGGCGCGAGACCGGCCGGCCCGGCGGCGCCGGTCTTCGCCGGGCTGCGCGGGGGCGTCTGGCGCCTGGCCACCGTGCTGCGTGAGCGGCTGGCGGATGCGGGGGTCGACGTTCGCACCGACGCGTGCGTGCAGCGGCTGGAGGCGACGACCGGCGGCGGGTGGCGTCTGCACCTCGGCCCGGCAGGTCGTGGACCGGTGCTCGACGCCTCGGGCGTCGTCCTCGCGGTGCCCGCGCCGGCAGCCGGACGTCTGCTGAGCGGTGTGGCGCCGGACGCCGCCGAGGCGCTGTCGGCGGTGGCCGTCGCCTCGACGGCCCTGGTGTCAGCCCTTCTCGACGACCGATCGCTGGACGACCTGGCCGACCGTGAGATCTCGGGTGTGCTCGTGCCGCCGGTCGAGGGACGGCTGGTCAAGGCGATGACGTTCTCGAGCCGCAAGTGGGAGTGGGTGCGCGAGGCCGCGTCCGGACGCGATGTGCTGCGGCTGTCGGTGGGGCGCGCGGGAGAGGTGGCAGCGCTGCAGCGGTCGGACGAGGACCTGGCGGCCGCGGCGCTCGCCGACGCCGGCGACCTTCTCGGTCGCCCGCTGCCCGCCTCGGCGGTCTCGGTCGCGCGGTGGGGCGGGGCGCTGCCGCAGTACGAGGTCGACCACCTGGACACGGTCGAGACCGTCCTCTCGCAGGTGGCCGGGCTGCCGGGCCTGGCCGTGGCCGGGTCAGTCCTCGGCGGCGTCGGTGTGCCGGCGTGCATCGCGACGGCCGGCGCCGCCGCTGCAGCGGTTCTCGCCGACCTGCGCTGAGCCGCGTCGCGGCGATGGGAGAGGATGCGTCCATGCCTGCCGAGTCGTCCGAGTCCACGAAGGTCAAGGCCCGCGAGGTCAACGAGACCATCCGCTACACGATGTGGTCCGTCTTCCAGGTCACGTCCCCGCTGGGGGAGGTGGGTCGCTCGGCGCTCGTCGACGAGGTCGAGACCCTGCTCGCGCACGCGGCCGAGGACGGCGACGTCGTCGTCCGCGGTGTGTACGACGTGGCCGGCCTGCGGGGGGACGCCGACCTCATGGTGTGGTGGCACGCGCCGACCGTCGAGGCGCTGCAGCACGCCTACCAGGCGCTACGCCGCACCGCGCTCGGACGGCACCTGGCACCGGTGTGGTCTCAGGTCGCCATCCACCGGCCGGCCGAGTTCAACAAGGGGCACGTGCCGGCGTTCATGGCCGGCGAGGAGCCGCGCGACTACGTGTGCGTCTACCCGTTCGTCCGCTCGTACGACTGGTACCTGCTGCCCGACGAGGAGCGTCGCGACATGCTCGTCGAGCACGGCAAGGCCGCGCGCGGCTACCCCGACGTGCGCGCCAACACCGTCTCGTCGTTCGCGCTGGGTGACTACGAGTGGATCCTCGCCTTCGAGGCCGACCTGCTGCACCGCATCGTCGATCTCATGCGCGACCTTCGAGCGACAGAGGCGCGGCGCCACGTGCGCGAGGAGGTCCCCTTCTACACCGGCCCACGCGTGACGCTGGGGGAGCTGGTGGCCCGGCTCCCGTGAGCCGTGTCCGGGCCCGTCCGCGGGTCAGGTGAAGATGATGTGTCCGCCGCTGGCCATCTCGTAGAACTCGCCTACCGTGATGACGCCCGTCAGCTGGTCGATGAAGTCGGACTTGTCGAGACCGAACAGGTCGACCGACGCCTGGCAGCCGTAGAGGCCGGCGCCGCTGTCCGCGATCTGCTCGATGAACTCGGGGATGGACGGGAAGTCGAAGCTCTCCATCCTCTTCTCCATCATGTGCGTCATCACGCCGGCGACGCCGGGGAGGCCGCCGGCGAAGGTGGCGAAGTGCAGACCGGGATTGCCGACACTCGCCATCTTGATGTGCTCGTGGCGCTTCTTGTGGATGGCGTCGAGCCCGAAGAAGGTGAAGAAGAGGTTCGCCTCCATCCCCTCGGCCCGGGCTCCGTTGGCCATGATCAGGCCCGGGTAGATGGTCTCGAGCCCGCCCTTGGAGATGATGAGCGAGATCTTCTCGTTGCTGAGATCCACGTCTGCCTCGTTCGTCGTCGGGTTCAGATGCAGCCGCGCGGCTTGGGGATGCCCGCGATCCGGGCCGCGGTCTTCGCCGGTCCCTTGGGGAAGAGCTGGTACAGCTCCTTGACGGAGACACCCGAGGTCTTGCCGAGCATCCGCACGGACGGACCCGTCCCCTTGGTGAAGTACTCGTCGCGCATGAACCGGATGACCGTCCAGTGCCGGTCGGTCAGCTCGTCGATGCCGGCCTCGTGCGCGAGTGCCGGCGCCATGTCCTCGGTCCACTGGTCCGGATCGGTGAAGAAGCCGTCGTCGTCGAGCTCGATCCTGTGGTCGGCGATGGTTGCAGTGGGCATGTGTCGAGTCCTTCTCTCAGTCGATCCGCTTGCCCGAGACGGGCATGTCGGCATGGATTCCCGGGATGTTCCGGCCCGGCAGGAGGCTGTGCCAGTAGAAGGACTGGAAGAGCAGCTTCCCGAGGTGGTTGAGCCGTGACTCCTTCAGCAGAGGGAGCCCGACGGCGGTGGGGTAGTGGCCAGGCACCGGCTCCTGGTCGTAGTTGAAGTCGATCAGCAGCGCCTTGTCGAAGCCGGTCTCGATGAAGCAGTTCGCGTGGCCGTCGAAGCTCGCGTCCGGCTGCTCGCCGGCAAGGAACCGCACGACGTTCTCGACGAGGACCTCGCCCTCGAAGTGGCTGACCGAGCCCGCCTTCGAGGCCGGGAGGTTGGCTGCGTCCCCGATCGCGAAGATCTCGGGTGACACCTTCGACTGGAGGGTGTGCGGGTCGGTCTCGACGAAGTCCAGGGCATCACCCAGTCCCGGCGACCGCCCGACGTACTCTGCGCCGGAGTGGACGGGCACGACGACCGCGAGGTCGAAGCCGATCTCGCGCCCGTCGTACGCGGTCAGGGTCCCGGCGTCGCCGTCGACCTCACCGGTGTTGAACTCGGTGACGAGCTCGATCCCCTTCTCCTTCAGCAAGCCGCCGAGCAGCTCGGACGACGTGGGCTTGGTGAAGGCGCCGTCGAGGGGCGTGACGTAGGTGATCTGCACCCGGTCGCGGATTCCCCTCTCGTGGAAGTACCAGTCGGCGAGGAAGCAGAACTCCAGCGGGGCCACCGGGCACTTGATCGGCATGTCGACGACGCCGACGACGAGCCGGCCGCCGTCGAAGCGGTCGAGGGCGCTTTCGAGTGCAGTGGCACCTGCGAGGTCGTAGAAGGTGAACACCTTCTCCATCCAGCCCGGACCGGTCAGGCCCTCGGTCTCCTCCGGCACGAGCCGTGACCCGCTGGCGAGCACCAGCACGTCGTAGGGGTGCACGGATCCATCGGCGAGGGTGACGAGCCTGCCGCCCACATCGACCCGGTCGACACCGCTCTCGATGAAGGTGATGCCCTTGTGGAGCTGACGGTCCCGTGGTCGGACGAGCTCCTCGCCGTGCGCCAGTCCGAACGGCACGAACAGCAGGCCGGGTTGGTAGAGGTGGTCACGGTCCTGGTCGACCACCGTGATCTCGACGTCGCGGCCGAGTGCTTTGCGGAGGCGGTTGGCGGACAGCGTCCCGCCGGTACCGCCTCCGAGGATGAGGATGTGAGAGGGCACCGACGCAGCATGCGCCGGGTCGGTGGGCACGTCCTAGGGCACAAGGTCACACGTGGCCCCAGCGGACGTAGGCGGCGCGGAGCACGAGAAGGAGTGCGGCACTGACGGCGATCAGGGCCAGGGCCAGCCGATCGGTCGAGGCGAGCTCGACGCACACGACGCCGATGGCCACGGCGCACGCCACCGACCCGACCCGGGCGACCACGCGCCCGCCGGACGTGGTCGCGGTCTGCGCGGCGGCGTGGTTGATCAGGCCGAAGACGCCGAGGAACGTGACCGACCCGAAGGCCAGCAGCTCGTTGATGCCGGGGGACATCGCGAACAAGGCACCCATCACGGCGAGCATCCCCATCGCCCGGACCGGCAGCCCGTTCCTGGTCTGTCCCAGCTGGGCCGGGAGCTCCTTCGCCGCCGTGAGATCCCTGATCAGGCGCGAGGTCGAGAAGAGCGTCGCGTTCACCGCGGAGGACGTGGCCAGGAGCGCTCCGCCTACGGCCAGCGCACGACCGACGCCGCCGAGCGCCTCCTGCCCCACCGTGGCGAAAGCCACCTCGCGCTGGGACACGATGAGCGCGTCGCTGACCAGCATCTGCGACCCCAGCGTGACGATGGCGTAGACGGCCGCGACCAGGGCGACGGACAGGTACAGCGCCCGCGGCAGGCTCCGGTCCGGGTCCTCGATGTCGTCGTAGTCGTAGGCCAGCAGCTCGAAACCCTCGTAGGCGACGAAGATCGAGCCGGCCCCCACGAGCACCCCGGCCCACCCGAGATCCGTCAGCGGGTCGAGCCGCGTCGAGTCCCACATCCCCAGCCCGACTGCCGAGATCGCCGCGAGGATCAGCAGCTTCACGAACACGACGACGTCCTCGGTCAGGCTGGACGCGTCCACACCCCTCGCGTTGATCGTGAGGAACAGCGCGAGGATCGCGGCGGCTGCGAGCCGGGCGACGAGTGGGCCACCGCCGGTCACGGACTCCAGGTAGTGCCCGAACGTGAACGCGTACACGGCCAGCGCCAGGATGTAGCCCAGGATGAGGAACCAGCTCGCCAGCGCGGCCAGCTCGGGGTGACCCTGCGCCCGCAGGAACGTGTCGGGCCCACCCGAACCCCGCGTCCGTCTCGCGAGGACCGCGTAGGAACGGGCAGTCACCGCTGCGACCGCCCCGGCGAGCACGAAGCACAGGAAGGCCAGGTGGCCGGCGAGCTGGATGGTGACTCCCAGCACCGAGAAGATCCCGCCGCCGATCATCCCGCCGACAGCCATCGCGGTGGCGTCGCGCACCCGCAGACGTCCTCGCCCCTTCTGCCGATGCCGTTCGGCTCGGGGGTGATAGGCCCAGGCGCCCGGAGTACCGTCGGCCCGTTCCGCAGGCATGGGCCGAACCTAGGGGGATGCGGGGCCGCGGGCCACATGCCGACCGGCGCAGAGGGCACGATGGGGCTCCCGGCGAGCCACACGCGGGACCGGCAACGACGCCGGACACGGAGGGAGAGTCGACGAGGATGGCCACGAGGAGCGACGTGCAGTCCCCGACGCACGTGGCGGACACCCACGACCTGATCAGGGTGCACGGCGCGCGCGTGAACAACCTCAAGGACGTCAGCATCGAGATTCCGAAGCGCCGGCTGACGGTTTTCACCGGCATCTCCGGCTCGGGGAAGAGCTCACTGGTGTTCGGGACGATCGCCGCGGAGTCGCAGCGGATGATCAACGAGACCTACAGCGCCTTCGTGCAGGGCTTCATGCCGACGCTGGCGCGGCCGGACGTCGACGTCCTCGAGGGGCTGACGACGGCGATCATCGTCGACCAGGAGCGGATCGGATCCGACCCACGATCCACCGTCGGCACCGCCACCGACGCGAACGCCATGCTGCGCATCCTCTTCAGCAGGCTGGGGGAGCCGCACATCGGTTCGCCCCAGGCGTTCTCGTTCAACGTCGCCTCCATCTCGGGTGCGGGGGCGGTCACCATCGAGCGCGGCGGCGCGAGCGTGAAGGAGCGCCGCAGCTTCAGCATCACCGGCGGCATGTGCCCGCGCTGCGAGGGCCGGGGCTCCGTCAACGACATCGACCTCACGGCCCTGTACGACGACAGCCTGTCGCTCAACGGGGGTGCGCTGACCATCCCCGGCTACAGCATGGACGGCTGGTACGGCCGCATCTACGGCGGCTGTGGCTTCTTCGACCCCGACAAGCCGATCAAGAAGTTCACCAAGCGCGAGCTGCACGATCTCCTCCACAAGGAGCCGACCAAGATCAAGGTCGACGGCATCAACCTCACCTACGAGGGCCTGATCCCCAAGATCCAGAAGTCGATGCTGTCCAAGGACGTCGACGCGATGCAGCCGCACATCCGCGCCTTCGTGGAGCGTGCGGTCACCTTCCAGACCTGCCCGGAGTGCGACGGGACGCGCCTCAACAGCGGGGCCCGGTCGTCGCGGATCAACGGCGCGAACATCGCCGACCTCTGCGCCATGCAGATCAGCGACCTCGCGTCGTGGGTGAGGGAGCTGGAGGAGCCGTCCGTGGCGCCGCTCCTGGACACGCTGCGCCACACGCTCGACTCGTTCGTCCAGATCGGGCTCGGCTACCTCAGTCTCGACCGACCGTCCGGCACGCTGTCGGGCGGCGAGGCGCAGCGCACGAAGATGATCCGCCACCTGGGGTCGTCGCTCACCGACGTGACCTACGTCTTCGACGAACCGACGATCGGGCTGCATCCCCACGACATCGAGCGGATGAACGTGCTGCTGCTCCAGCTGCGCGACAAGGGCAACACGGTGCTGGTGGTGGAGCACAAGCCCGAGGCGATCGCGATCGGCGACCACGTGGTCGACCTCGGCCCCGGCGCCGGCACCGCGGGCGGTGAGGTGGTCTTCGAGGGCACGCTCGACGGGTTGCGGGCCAGCGGCTCCCTCACCGGGCGGCACCTGGACGACCGAGCGTCCCTGAAGTCCTCGGTGCGGACGCCGGCCGGCGCGATCGAGATCCGCGCCGCCGCCGCCCACAACCTGCAGGACGTCGACGTCGACATCCCCCTCGGTGTGCTGGTCGTGGTGACCGGCGTGGCGGGCTCGGGCAAGAGCTCACTGATCCGCGGCTCGGTCTCGGGGCTGGACGGGGTGGTGTCGGTCGACCAGACGGCCATCCGCGGCTCCCGGCGCAGCAACCCGGCGACGTACACCGGGCTGCTCGACCCGATCCGCAAGGCGTTCGCCAAGGCCAACGGCGTGAAGCCCTCGCTCTTCAGCGCCAACTCCGAGGGTGCCTGCCCCGCCTGCAACGGCGCGGGGGTCATCTACACCGACCTGGGGATGATGGCCGGCGTCGCCACCACGTGCGTGGAGTGCGAGGGCAAGCGGTTCCAGGCCGCCGTGCTCGACTACACCTTCGGTGGCAAGGACATCAGCGAGGTGCTCGCGATGTCCGTCGACCGGGCGCAGGAGCTCTTCGCCGTAGGCGAGGCGAAGACGCCTGCGGCCCACAGGATCCTGACCCACCTGGCAGATGTCGGGCTTGGCTACGTCAGCCTCGGCCAGCCACTCACGACGCTCTCCGGCGGGGAGCGTCAGCGGCTCAAGCTCGCCACCCACCTGGGGGAGAAGGGCGGCGTGTACGTCCTCGACGAGCCGACCAGCGGACTCCATCTCGCCGACGTCGAGCAGCTCCTCGGCCTGCTCGACCGGCTCGTCGACTCCGGCAAGTCGGTCATCGTCATCGAGCACCACCAGGCGGTGATGGCTCACGCCGACTGGATCATCGACCTCGGCCCCGGTGCCGGTCACGACGGCGGCCGGGTCGTCTTCGAGGGCACACCCGCGGACCTCGTCGCCGACCGGTCCACCCTCACCGGCGAGCACCTCGCGGCCTACGTCGGCGGCTGAGCACGGCCGAGTCGTTCCGCCCCCTGCCTGCGGAGGCTACGACTCCAGGAGGTCCCGGTCCGCGTCCCGCCGCCCGGCGGCGCGGGGGTCGGGCTCGGGCTCCTCCTCGGCGAGGCGCTCGTCCAGCGTCTCGTTCGCCTCGGTGTTGGGCTGGTCCTGAGGGGGCTCCCAGCCGTCGTCGCCGCTCTCGCGCTCGAGCCCGTCCGTCGCCAGCGCGTCGGGGTCGTCGACCTCGGACAGCTCGCGCTGGGCCGTGGCGACGTCGGGGTCGTCGCCCGCCGGGTCGCCGGCCGGGTCGGCCTCGTTCGGCTCCTCGTGGAGCGGGTGCATGTCGAGTGGCCGCTCGGCGCTGTAGTCGCTCATGCGTCCACCCTCGCCCCTTCGGGGCACCGGCGCCAACCGGCGCATCGGCACGTGGGGGATGCCGTCTTCCAGGAACTCCGGCCCGCACACCTCGAAGCCCATCGCCGCGTACATGCCCTGCACGGAGGTCTGCGCGTCCAGCACCAGCGGCTCGTGCCCGTGGGACCGCAGCACCCCCTGCACCAGCCGCTTCGACAGGCCGCGGCCGCGTGCAGCGGCCCGGGTGGCGACCCGTCCGACCCGCCGCCCGCCGCCTGGCTCGACGAGCACCCGCAGGCAGCTCGTCGGGCCCGACTCGTCGGCGGTCCACCAGTGCTCGGTCCCCGGTTCGGTGTCGCGCCCGTCCAGCTCCGGGTAGGCGCACTGCTGCTCGACCACGAACACGTCGAGCCGCAGCCTCACCAGGTCGTGCAGGGTCTGCGGGTCGAGGTCGCGCCAAGCCGCCCGGTTCACCGGCACGTCGGCCTGCCCCACGTCGTCCACGACGCCCGGCTCAGAACTCGTCGGGGACCTGGGTCAGCGCGATGCCGTTGATGCAGAAGCGCTGGTCGGTCGGCGTCCCGAAGCCCTCCCCCTCGAACACGTGCCCGAGGTGCGAGCCGCAGGTGGCGCACCGCACCTCGGTGCGCACCGAGCCCATCGAGCGGTCCTCGATGTACTCCACGCGGTCCTCGGCGAGCGGGGTGTAGAACGACGGCCAGCCGCAGTGCGAGTCGAACTTGGTCTCGCTGCGGAACAGCTCGGTGCCGCAGGCCCGGCACGAGTACGCGGCCGCCGTCCTGTCGTCCTCGAACGGGCTGCTGCCGGGTCGCTCGGTCCCGGCCTGGCGCAGCACCTGGTACTCCTCGGGGGACAGCTCCGCCCGCCACTGCTCGTCGGACTTCGCCACGGCGTAGTCGTGTCCGGTCGGGTCCAGCTTGCCCATCGGGGTCTCCTCGTCCAGTCGGTCGGGTGCCCTGGTCGGCACTCCCGACCACTCAACCACTGCGCCCGCCGTGGCGTTCCCGATAGCGTCCCCTGGTGGCCAGCCCAGCGGTCGAGCTCGACGTCCCCGGTGCGCCGGAGGGGGGCTCGCGCAGCGTGCGTCTCTCCAGCCCCGACCGGGTCCTGTGGCCGGACGGTGGCCTGACCAAGCGTGACCTCGCCGAGTACGTCATCGCCGTGGGCCCGGCGCTGACGCGCGCACTGAGGGACCGTCCGGTCACCCTCCAGCGCTTCCCCGACGGTGTGGACGGCGAGGCCTTCTACTCCAAGAACCCGCCCCGCGGCGTCCCCGAGTGGGTGCGGACGGTGATGGTGACCTACCCGAGCGGTCGACGCCACACGCAGCTGGTGGTGGACGAGCCGGCCGGCGCGGTGTGGGCCGTGCAGATGAACACGATCACCTTCCACCCCTGGCCGGTCCGCACCGGCGCTCCCGACGACCCGGACGAGCTGCGACTGGACCTCGACCCGCAGCCCGGCCGCGGGTTCACCGACGCCGTCGAGGCGGCGCACCTGCTGAGGGAGCTGTTGAGCGAGCTCGGGCTGACCGCCTGGGTGAAGACGTCGGGCAACCGCGGGGTGCACGTGTTCGCGCCGATCCGGCCCGAGCACGAGTTCCTCGACGTGCGCCACGCGGCGATCGGGATCGGACGCGAGCTGGAGCGTCGTGCCCCCGAGCTGGTCACGATGGCGTGGTGGAAGGAGGAGCGGGGCGAGCGCGTCTTCGTCGACTACAACCAGACCAACCGGGACCGCACGATGGCGTCGGCGTACAGCCCGCGCCCCCTGCCGCACGCACCCGTCTCCACCCCCGTCACGTGGGACGAGCTGGACGGTATCGACCCCGCCGATCTGACCGTGCGGACCGTGCCCGCGCTGGTGGCCGACCGGGGTGACGCCTGGGAGGGGATCGACCGCGACCCGGGGGACCTCGGCCCGGCCATGGAGCTGTGGCGGGCCGACATCGAGGAGCGTGGCCTGGGCGAGCTGGCCTTCCCGCCCGACTACCCGAAGATGCCGGGTGAGCCGCCGCGGGTGCAGCCGAGCCGCAAGCGGATGACCTGACCCGGCGGCAACCTCCGGACCCCGCTCCGCGTCTACCTGGTGGGCCGGGGATCACGGAGCCCGCAGCCCCGAGTCGGGGAGACGACATGAGACGCGAACTGGCAGCCGCCGCCCTGTGCCTGGCGGCGTTGGGCGCCTGCGCGCAGGGTGACTCGGCGACGACCTCCGCACGGACCACCACCCCATCGGCTGCCTCGGCGACCTCCACGCCGACCTCGACGCCGAGCGAAACCGCCGCCGGTGAGCAGGCAGCGCTCGCTGTCGTCGACCTGTGGCTCTCGACGCTCTCCGACGGGGACGCCGGCGCGGCATACGACATGCTCGGCCCGTTCTCCCGGCAGGCCGTCGGGACGATGGACGGCATGGAGGGGCTGATGCCAGGGCTGCAGGAGGGGATGGCCGCCTTCGCCGGCGCCACCGACCGCACCAGCCTGGAGGTGCCCGGCCAGCCGGGCGCCCACGTGGTCACGTACTCCGGTGACGTGCAGCGCGAGGGGCAGACCGAGTTCGCCGCGGTCGCCGTGATCGTCCACCCCGCGGGGGAGCTGGACGTGCTCGACGCGTTCGCCATCATCGGGCCGTCGGTCGACTCGCCGCCGCCGGGTTCGACCGACCTCGACCCGGCCGGGGACGTGCGGGTCTACCTGCCCGCCGGTGGGACGGTCACCGCTCTGCTCGACGGCGAGCTGCTGACCTCGGTCGCCGAGGAGGGGGCCGACGGCGACCAGGTGCTCGTCACCGTCTCCCCGCCGGCCGGGACGTGGCCGGGGGGCCGGCACGTGGTCACGGTCGCCGTCACGCCCACCACGCCGGATGGCGACGGGCCGTGGTCGGCGGAGGCGGCGCCGGTGACCATCGGCTGAGCCGTCAGCCCAGGAAGGTCGTCCCGGCGTAGACGTGCAGCACCGGGACGCCGACGACCTCCCGGGCGCGCGACGCCCAGTCGCGGTGGAACGTGTCCTCGACGGCGTGGGGCCGCGTCACGACGATCACCTCGCGGGCGTGGTGACGCCCGACCGCGGCCTTCAGCGCAGGTAGCGGGTCGTCCTCGGTCACCTCGCCGACGGCCGACATGCCTCGTGCCCGCAGAGCCGCCAGCGACGTCTCCAGCGCCTCGGTGGCGGTCGCCCGTGCCGACGTCTGGTCGGGCTCGCGGCGCATCTCCTGGAGGGCCTTGCGCAGCTCGAACAGGCTGAGGTGGTCGAGCACGTCGACCAGCAGGTTCCGGTGCGTGTCGGCCGGGACCAGCACCTGGTACGTCAGGGACTCACCGGCGTGGAGCTCCGCGATCCGGGTCGCGTCGTCCTCGCCGAGAGCCTCCTCGGTGAGGAGGACGACCAGCTCGCGGTCGTCGGAGGGGACGTCGGTCGGGGTGGGGGTGGTCTCGCTCACGCCGTCAGGCTAGCGGCGCGGGCCGCGGAGGTAGTGCGCGCGTCGTCCTGGCTCCAGCCTCTCGACGGCGGACCGCAGCATCACGCGTGGCATCGCCGGGGCGTGAGCGTCGAGGAACCGCTCCAGCGTGGCCACGTCGCGGTTGCCGACCTCACGGAGCATCCATCCCACCGCCTTGTGGACGAGGTGGTGTGGGTCGTCCAGCAGCTGCTCGGCCAGGTGCAGGGTGTCGGCGTAGTCGCCGGCGCGGATGGCGGCGAACGTGCTGGTCACCGCTGTGCGCCGGTCCCAGACGCTCTCGCCGGCCGCCAGGTCGTCGAGCATGTCGCGGCGCACGGCCGCCTGCTGCGGCGCGAGCAGCCAGGTGCCCAGCACCTGCGGCGCCCACGAGTCCACCAGGTCCCAGTTGTCGATGCGGCCCCGGTGCGCGAGGACGAGATGGACCACCTCCGCCTGACGACTGGCGTCGGCGTGCCGCACGATCTCGCCGACCAGCCGCAGCGCGGCGTGCCGCTCCTCGTGCCAGGGGCTCTCGAGCAGGCTCACCAGGTCGGCGTCGGTGGCCTCGCGCCAGTGCCGCCGGGCCACCGCCTGCCCCTGGGGCACCGTGCTGCCGAGGAAGCGGTCCCCTTCGGCGTAGCCGCCCGGCAAGGCCTTGAAGTAGCGCGTCTTCTCGGGGACCGTGCGCGGGTCGGAAACCCGTCGGAGCTCCTCCGCGACGCGCGCGGCGACGGATCCGGGTCTGCGCACCTTCTCGACGCCTGCCACGTCGTCCACAGGGCGACGCTACCGTGGCGGCGTGCGACTTCCCGTGATGCCGCCCGTCAAGCCGATGCTCGCGAAGCCGGCCGGTGAGATCCCGCCCGGCCAGCTCTACGAGCCCAAGTGGGACGGCTTCAGGTCCATCGTGTTCAGGGACGGCGACGAGGTCGAGATCGGCAGCCGCAACGGCAAGCCGATGACCCGCTACTTCCCCGAGGTGGTGCAGGCCGTGCTCGACAGCTTCCCGGAACGGGCGGTCGTCGACGGCGAGATCGTGCTGGTCGACACCGGGCGCAACGTCCTCGACTTCGAGGCCCTCCAGCAGCGCATCCACCCGGCGTCGAGTCGGGTCGACATGCTCGCGCAGCAGACCCCCGCGAGCTTCGTGGCCTTCGACCTGCTCGCTCTCGGGGACGAGGACCTCACGGGCCGTCCGATGGAGGAGCGGCGTGCGTTGCTGGAGAAGGCGTTCGCCGCTGCGAAGCCGCCGGTGCACGTCACCCCGGCCACGCGCGACCTGGACACCGCGCGCGAGTGGTTCGAGCAGTTCGAGGGCGCGGGGCTGGACGGACTGATCGCCAAGAAGCTCGACCAGCGGTACCAGCCCGACAAGAGGGTGATGACCAAGATCAAGCACGAGCGCACCGCCGACTGCGTCGTGGCGGGGTACCGGGTGCACAAGTCCGGCGAGGACGCGATCGGCTCGCTTCTGCTCGGCCTCTACGGCGAGGGCGGCGACCTCGTCTCCGTGGGGGTCGTCGGGGCGTTCCCGATGGCGCGGCGGCGTGAGCTCTTCACCGAGCTGCAACCGCTCGTCACCGACTTCGACGACCACCCCTGGGCGTGGGCCCGGCAGGAGGAGGGGCACCGCACGCCGCGCAAGTCCGAGACGAGCAGGTGGAACGCGGGCAAGGACCTCTCGTTCACCCCTCTGCGTCCCGAACGCGTGGTCGAGGTGAGGTACGACTACATGGAGGGGGTGCGTTTCCGGCACACGGCGCAGTTCGTCCGCTGGCGTCCCGACCGCGAGCCCCGCTCGTGCACGTACGAGCAGCTGGAGCGGCCGGTCCGGTTCGACCTCGACGACGTCCTGACGGGATCCTGAGCAGGCCAGGAGGCCGACGGCGGGCCGGGAGGGCAGAATCAGCGGCGTGACGACGCCTCGCCCCGGTTGGAAGGTCCTCTCGGCCGTGCTCGCGGTGGCCGGGGCGACGCACTTCGCCCGTCCCGAGCCGTACGACCGGCTCGTCCCCCGCGCGCTGGGAGCCCCGCGGCCGTGGGTGCACGGCTCCGGACTCGCCGAGCTCGCCGTGGCCGCCTCGTTGCTCCACCCCCGGACGCGCTCCCTGGGTGGGTGGGCCGCGGCCGCCCTGTTCGTGGCGAGTCTTCCCGGGCAACGTCACGATGGCGACGCGAGCGGTCAGGCTCGCCGCGCGCGTCGACGACGGACAGGGCGCTGACGTGGCGCGCCTGCCGCTGCAGCTGCCCCTGGTGTGGTGGGCGGTCGCGGTCGCCAGGCAGGCAGCCGGCGGAGCAGGGAGGGCCCGATGAACAGGGAGACCCGGCGGGCAACCCCCGCCACCCCGTGGCGAAGGCGGCCGTCATCGGGGCAGCCGTCGGCGGAGGCGCGGCCGTGCTCGCCGGGCGCCGCGGTGTCGGCCGCGGCCGCGTACTTCGCCCGCCGGGTGGTCACGCCCGACCGCGTCAAGCCCGATGACGTCGAGGTGCTCACGGTCGGGGCCGGGCACGCTGACGATGGCGCGTGACCCCGGAGACCGTCGCCCCCGGCCGCTACGGCCTCTGGCTGGCCAAGGGGTCCGGGCACGCCCGGGTCGGCGAGGTGCTCGAGAAGGACCTGCGCGGCCGGCACGGTGACGCGGCGTCTCGAACGGGTCGACGCCGGCCGCCTGGCAGCGGGCCCGGCACGCTGGAACCAGTACTACTTCTCCGGGCACGCCCTCCAGCGCGCTCGGCCTTCCGTACGAGGACGTGACGGTCACCTCGGACGCCGGGCGAGCTGCCGACGTGGTACGTGCCGCCGTCCGAGGACGTCGCCCGACGCGACGTGTGGGCGCTGCTCGTGCACGGCCGTGGGCGCCACCCGCGAGGAGTGCCTGCGGGCGGTCCCGCTGCTGCACCGTCTCGGGCTGCCGGTGCTCGTGCCCACGTACCGCAACGACCCCGAGGGTCCCGGCGACCCACGGCGGGCCGGCTCAGCCTCGGCGACGCCGAGTGGCAGGACGTCGAGGCCGCCGTGCTGCACGCCCTCGACGCAGGGGCCACCGAGGTCGTCCTGTTCGGCTGGTCGATGGGCGGGGCGATCGTCCTGCAGCACGTCTCCCGCTCGTGGACGGCGGACCGCGTCCGGGCGCTGGTGCTCGACTCGCCGGTGATCGACTGGCTCGACGTGCTCGACCACCACGCCCGGCTCAACCGGCTGCCGCGCCCGATCAGCCGGCTGGGGCTGACGATGCTGGCCGACAAGGCCGCGCGGCGTGTGGTCGGCACCGACGCCCCGGTCGACCTGCGCCGGATGGACTGGGTGACGCGGGCGTCCGAGCTGCAAGCTGCCGGTGCTGCTGCGTGCACAGCGACGACGACGAGTTCGTGCCCGTCGGGCCGTCGCGCTCGGCTGGCGCAGGCCCGGCCCGACCTGGTCACCTTCGTGGCGTTCCCACACGCCCGGCACTGCAAGGAGTGGAACGTCGACCCCGACCGCTGGGAGCGCGAGGTCGCACGGTTCCTGCTGCAGCACCTGTGAGCCGACGCGCCGGACACCTCTAGGGTCTGCGGCATGGACGTCATCTACGAGCTCGTCGTCGTCACCCACCTCCTCGGCATGGCCGCCGTCGTCGGTGGCTACCTCGTCGCCGCCCGAGGCACGGTGGCCCCGAACGGGGTGATGCTGTGGGGAGCGCGCGCCCAGATCATCACCGGGCTCGCCCTCGTCGGACTGGGTGAGGGCGCCGGGGTCTGGGACGACGACCAGCCCAGCTACGTGAAGATCGGCATCAAGCTCGTGGTCGCCCTGGCGGTCGCCGGGCTGACCGAGACCGCCATGGCCAGGCGCGCGACGCGCGACGTCTCGACGCTGACGCACCTGGCCGGCGGCCTGGCGATCGCGAACGTGCTGGTGGCCGTTCTCGTCAGCTGAGCTGCCACCGCGCGAGCAGCGTCCCGTCCTCCTCGATCAGCTGCCACAGCCGCATGCCCGAGCGCTCCATCGACAGCTCCGGCCCGGACAGCATGCGTCGGCCCTCGCCACCCGCGAGCAGCGGCGACGTCGTGTGGCACAGCTCGTCGAGCCGACCGGTGGCGACCATCCGGCCGAGCAGCGACGGGCCGCCCTCGCAGAGCACGCGTGGCATGCCGAGCCGCACGAGGGCGTCCACGGCGATGTCGGGGTCCACGTCCGTCTCCCCGGCCACGATGACCGCCTCGTGGCCGAGCGCGGCCATCAGGGCCGAGAGCTTCTGCCCGTCGATCGACTCCGGGACGACGACGACCACGCCCCACGACCCGTCGACGCGGCGGGACGACGCGAGAAGGTTCTCGGGGACGTCACCACTGCGCGTCACCACGGCCAGGCACGGAGCCGAGGCCTGCCCGCGCGCGGCCCGCACATCGGCGAACTCGTACTTCGCAGCGGGCATCCGGTAGCCCTCGGACCGGACCGTGCCCGCGCCCACGAGCACGACGTCGCACAGGCCGCGCAGCACGGAGAAGACCTCGCGGTCCGCCGGCGAGCTGACCGACTCCGAGCGTCCGTCCGGCCCGGTCACCGAGCCGTCGACGGAGGTGACCATGTTGCCGCGGACGAAGCCGCGCGGCGGGACGGGGTCGGGGTACGCGTACAGCCTCCGCAGGGCCGCTCCGTCCAGGTTCCCCGGGTCGCCGTCGCCCGCCCCGTCGCCGCCGAGGGCGCTCGGGTCGCCGATCAGGAGCCTCATGCTCCGATGCCGGACTTCTCGCGCACCTGTCGCTTGATGCGACCGAGCATCCCCGCCATGCCCCGGAGCCGCAGCGGGCTCACGGCCTCACCCAGGGACAGCCGGTGCGAGAGGTCGTCCGGCACCCCGAGCACCTCCACGGCGGTCATGCCCTCGAGCCCCTCGGCGAGGATGCCCGCGAAGCCTCGGGTGGTGGGCGCCTCGGCCGGGGCGGAGAAGAAGACGGAGACAGCGGCCGTCGGCCCGGAGCCCTCGACCTCGGTGACGACGAAGATCGGGGACTGGCACTCGGGCACGGGCTCGAGCAGCTCGGGGTGGTCCGCGTACCTCGCCGGCAGCTCGGGCAGGCCGCGGCTGAAGTCGAGCAGCAGCTGCAGGCGGTCCGGTGCCGTCAGCGCGGCGAAGTCCTCGGCGATCCCGCCCAGCACCGTCGGGAGCTGCGTCGTCGATCCGCTCACGAACGCGCCCCCGTGCCGGGCACCTCGCCGGGCTCCTCGCCCTTCACGATGGGCACGCGCACGACGTTGCCCCACTCCGTCCACGACCCGTCGTAGTTGCGGACGGTGCTGAAGCCGAGCAGGTGGGTGAGCACGAACCACGTGTGGCTCGAGCGCTCCCCGATGCGGCAGTAGGCGATGACGTCGTCGTCCGGCGACAGCCCCTTCTCCTCCTGGTAGATCGCCTCGAGCTCCTCGCGCGACCGGAAGGTGCCGTCGTCGGCCGCGGCACGTGCCCACGGCACCGACTGCGCGCCAGGGATGTGACCGCCCCGCAGGGCACCCTCCTCCGGGTAGTCGGGCATGTGGGTCCGCTCGCCCGAGTACTCCTGCGGCGAGCGGACGTCGACCATCGGCTTGCCGAGGTGTGCCTTGACGTCGTCGATGAAGGCGCGGATGGGAGCGTCCGTGCGCTCGACCACGGGGTACTCCGTGGCGGCCGGGTCGGGCACGTCGGTCGTCATCTCACGGCCCTCGGCGACCCACTTGGTACGGCCGCCGTCGAGGAGCCGCACGTCGTCGTGACCGAAGAGGGTGAACACCCAGAGTGCGTAGGCGGCCCACCAGTTGTTCTTGTCCCCGTAGATGACGACCGTGCTGTCGCGGTCGATGCCCTTGCGCGACATGAGGTCCGCGAAGGCCGGGCCGTCCACGTAGTCGCGCGTGACGGGGTCGTTGAGGTCGAGGTGCCAGTCGACCTTCACCGACCCGGGGATGTGGCCCGTCTCGTACAGCAGCACGTCCTCGTCGCTCTCGACGACCACCAGCCCTGGCTCGCCGAGGTGCTCGGCGAGCCACTCGGTGCCCACCAGGCGCTCGGGGTGCGCGTAGGCGGCGAAGGCCTTGTTCGGGTCCTGGGGGATGCTCATGGCGGCATTGTTCCACTGCCACGAACTCGCGACCGTCGGGGCTTGACTGCCGGTCGTGCGTGGGGGACGGTCTGGCGACGCTCGATGCGCCGTGCCGCAGGCACGACCGGACACGACCGGACACGACCGGCAGGAGGACCTGTGAGCCCGAGTCTCGGTCAGCGACTGACGAGGAAGCAGCCGGTGGACCGGGAGTCCGAGGACTCCGACAGGGGTGGCGCGGAGGGGGGTCTCCAGCGGACCATCGGCCCGTTCCAGCTGACCATGTTCGGCGTCGGCGCGACCATCGGCACCGGCATCTTCTTCGTCCTCGGCACCGAGGTGCCGGAGGTCGGCCCTGCGGTGGTGTTCTCGTTCGTCCTCGCCGCGGTCGTCGCAGGCCTCACGGCCCTCTGCTACGCCGAGCTGGCCAGCTCGATCCCGGTGTCGGGCTCGTCCTACTCCTACGCCTACGCCACCCTCGGCGAGGTCTTCGCAATGGGCGTCGCCGCCTGCCTGCTGCTCGAGTACGGGGTGTCCTCGGCGGCCGTCGCCGTCGGGTGGTCCCAGTACGTGAACCAGCTGCTGGACAACCTGCTGGGGTTCCAGGTCCCCCAGGCGCTGTCGGCGGCTCCCGACGCCGGGGGGGTCGTCAACCTCCCCGCGATGGTCCTCGTGTTCCTCTGCATGCTGCTGCTGATCCGCGGCACCAGCGAGTCCGCGCGGGCGAACACGGTCATGGTGATGGTCAAGATCGCCGTGCTCCTGCTGTTCGTCGCGGTCGGGCTCACGGGCTGGAACAGCGACAACCTGGCGGACTTCGCGCCCTTCGGCATCGTCGGGGTCCAGGCCGCGGCGGCGGGGATCTTCTTCTCGTTCATCGGCCTGGACGCCGTGTCGACAGCGGGGGAGGAGGTCAAGAACCCACGGCGCAGCATGCCGCTGGCGATACTCAGCGCCCTGCTGATCGTGTCGGTCATCTACATCGCGGTGGCCATGGTCGCCGTGGCGGCCCAGCCCTGGCAGAGGTTCGAGGGTCAGGAGGCCGGTCTGGCGCAGATCCTGCAGGACGTGACCGGGTCGACGTGGCCCGGCACCGTGGTCGCCGCGGGAGCCGTGATCTCGATCTTCAGCGTCACCCTGGTCACGCTGTACGGCCAGACCCGCATCCTCTTCACCATGTCGCGGGACGGCATGCTGCCGTCCCTGTTCCGGCGCGTCAGCCCCCGCACGCTGACCCCGGTGCCCAACACGGTGATCGTCGCGTCGGCGGTGGGGCTGATGGCCGGCGTGGTGCCCCTCAGCAAGCTCGCCGACCTCACCAGCATCGGCACCCTCGTGGCCTTCACGGTCGTCTCGATGGCGGTGATCATCCTGCGGCGCACCGCACCGGACCTGCCCCGGGGGTTCACGGTGCCGGGGTACCCCGTCGTCCCCGCGCTCTCGATCGTGGCGTGCGTCTACGTGATCCTCGGGCTGCCCGTCTCGACCTACTTCGTCTTCGCCGCCTGGCTCGCCGTGGTGATCGGCTTCTACTTCGCCTACGGCATCCGGCACTCGCGCCTCGAGACGGGGACGCGGGAGCCCGAGTCGGACCGGGTGGACCGGTGAGGAGCCAGCGGTGAGCGTCGTCGTCGGGTTCGGACCGGAGGCCCGCGGTCGCGGCGGGCTGGAGCTCGCCCGCCAGATGGCGCACTCGGCCGGCCTCCCCCTGGTGGTCTGCTGCGTCGTCCCCGACCGCTGGCAGGTGCCGACGCCCGACGCCGCGTACGCCGCCCACCTGCGTGGGCTCGCCGCCGGTGCCCTGCACACGGCGCGGGAGGTGCTGGCCGAGCAGGACGGCACCGAGCCCGGCGTCGAGTACGTGGTGCGGACCGGGCGCTCGGTCCCCCGCACGCTCCTCGACGAGGCGAGAGCACGCTCCGCGGCGATGCTGGTGCTCGGGTCGTCGAGGAACGGCGCCTGGGGCCACGTCGCCCTCGGAAGCGTCACCGCACGACTGATGCACAGCGCCGACCTGCCTCTCGCCATCGCTCCGCGTGGCTTCAGATCGGCTGCCGGGCACCGTGTGCAGCGCGTGAGCGTGGGGCTGGACGGGACGCCTGAGAGCGTCGCGCTCGCACGGGATGCCGCCACCGCAGCCACCTCGGTCGGGGCCGGTCTCCGGTTCCTCACCTTCGCCGTGCGCGGCCGGACCATGTTCCCGCCCGAGCTGGGGCTGCACGTGGAGGACGACGTCGTCGCCGCCTGGCGCGAGCAGGCAGAGGCGGCGCAGGAGGTCGTGGTGCGCGCCCTGGCGGACGGAGGGCTGACCCCGCCCGACGAGAGGCTCGTCGTCGAGGGCCCCGGCTGGGCGGAGGCGATCGCGTCGGCCGGCTGGCGCCCGGGGGACGTCCTGGTGGTCGGGTCCAGCGCCGAGGGCGCCGTGGCCCGGGTCTTCCTCGGGTCCACCGCCGCGCGCATCGTGCGGTACTCACCGGTTCCGGTCGTGGTCGCGCCGCGCCGCCGGGGCGGAACCCGAGACATCCTCGGCTCGGGCGGGCAGGGTGTGCCCTTGTGACGACCGCGGACGACGAGATGGCGGGAACGATGGAGGGCGACGGGCTGGAACGGCTCAACGCGCTTGACCGCGCGGACGCCGAGGCGGCGCTGCTGGCGTGCTGCTCGTCCCCGGCATGGGCGACCGCGGTCGCCGGGCGCAGGCCCTTCGCCGACGCAGCCGCCCTGTTCGCAGCTGCTGACGCCGCGCTGGAGGCGCTCGGGGAGGACGACGTCGACGAGGCACTGGCCGGTCATCCCCGCATCGGCGAGCGGGAGCCGGGGCCCGGCGGCCGTCAGTCGCGCCGGGAGCAGAGCGGTGTCGAGGGTGCGCAGGTGCGGACCCTGGAGGCGATCGCGGAAGGGAACCGTGCCTACGAGAACCGGTTCGGTCACGTGTACCTCGTCCGCGCCACCGGTCGCAGCGCCGACGAGCTGCTCGAGATCTTGCGCGGCAGGCTCGACAACGACCCTGCCACCGAGCGCCGCATCGTCCGCCAGGAGCTGGCCGCGATCAACCGCATCCGCCTGACCCGGCTGCTGGAGGTCGGGGCCCCATGACCAGTGCCATCACGACCCACGTCCTCGACACCGCGAGAGGCCTTGCAGCCCAGGGCGTTCCGGTCCGCCTCGAGCGGTGCTCCAGTGAGAGCAGCGACGCGGTGCTGGTGGCCGAGGGGGTCACGGACAGCGATGGCAGGGTCACCACCCTCGGACCGGACACGCTCGAGGCCGGGACGTACCGGCTGACCTTCGACACGTCCACGTACTTCGCGGCGGACGGCAGGGACAGCCTGTACCCCGAGGTCGTGGTGACGGCCACGCTCACGCAGCCGGGCCAGCACTACCACCTGCCGCTCCTCCTGGCGCCGTTCTCCTACTCGACCTACCGGGGGACGTGAGGACATGGGCATCGTCCTGGGGCAGAACCAGTACGGGAAGGCCGAGAACCGGGTCGTGCGCGTCTACCGCGACACGGCTCGGCACGAGATCCGTGACATCAACGTGTCCACCGCGCTCCGAGGCGACTTCACGGCAGCACACGTGGAGGGTGACCAGTCGAGCGTCCTGCCCACGGACACGCAGAAGAACACGTGCTTCGCCTACGCCAAGGAGAAGGGCCTCCGGGAGATCGAGACGTTCGCGCTCGACCTCGCGCGGCACTTCGTCGACGACGTGGCCCCGGTCGATGGCGCGGTCGTCGACGTCGAGGAGTACTCCTGGGAGCGGGTCGTGGTCGACGGCTCGCCGCACGACCACACCTGGGTCCGCAACCAGCAGGAGGTGCGGACCACCACGGTCACGGTCGAGGGGGCAGGTCCGGGTCAGGTGTCCACCGTGGTCTCCGGGCTGAAGGACCTCGTGCTGCTCAAGTCGACGGGCTCCGCGTTCCAGGGGTTCATGACCGACGGGTACACGACGCTCCAGGAGACGGACGACCGCGTCCTGGCGACCTCCCTGCGGGCTGCGTGGCAGTACGTCGGAACGGACGTCGACTGGGACGTGGCGTACGCGGACATCCGCCGCCTCGTGGTCGAGCAGTTCGCGCGGGTCCGCAGCCTGGCGCTGCAGCAGACCCTCTGGGCGATGGGGCGCACGGTGCTGGAGGCGCATCCTGAGGTGGCTGAGATCACCTTCAGCGCGCCGAACCGGCACCACCACCTGGTGGACCTGTCCCCCTTCGGCCTGGCCAACCCCGGCGAGGTCTTCCACGCGGACGACCGGCCCTACGGACTGATCGAGTGCACGGTGACGCGGGATGGTGCCGGTCCGGTCCGTTCGGACGGAGGAACCGCTGCGGGTACGTGAATCGGCCGGACGATTGGTGCGGATGGCCTGGCGCGGCGGTCGGGCGCAGGGTGTGATGGGCTGACGCACCGCGACGAGGGGGGCAGATGGAGTTCCTGCAGCCGACCACCTGGGCCGACGCGCTCCAGATGGTGGCCGAGCACCCCGACGCGCTGCCCATCTGCGGCGGGACCGACGTCATGGTGGAGCTGAACTTCGACTCCCGCCGTCCCGCCTTCCTGATGGACCTCACACGGGTCGCCGATCTCGTCGAGTGGGCCGAGGAGGACGGGCGGATCCGCCTGGGGGCCGGGGTCACCTACGCGCGGATCATCCGAGAGCTCGGACCACGGCTGCCCGGGCTGGCGATGGCCTCGAGGACCGTCGGCTCGCCCCAGATCCGCAACCGGGGAACCGTCGGTGGCAACCTCGGCTCCGCCTCGCCGGCCGGGGACGCCCACCCCCCGCTCCTGGCGGCCGACGCCGTGGTGGTGGTGGAGTCCGTCCGTGGCAGGCGTGAGGTCGCCGTGGACGACTTCTTCACCGGTGTGAAGCGCAACGCGCTCGAGGCCGGCGAGCTCGTGTCAGCGGTGCTGGTGAGGCCGCCGTCCGGGCCGCAGCAGTTCAGCAAGATCGGCACCCGCAACGCGATGGTCATCTCCGTGTCGGCGTTCGGGCTGGCCCTGCACCCCGACCGCAAGGCGGTCGGCACCGGGATCGGCTCCGCGGCCCCTACACCGCGCCGCGCGGCGGAGGCGGAGACCTTCGTGGCCGGCGAGCTGGAGTCGGCGGGGCTGTGGGAGTCGCGGGGTGAGCTCCCGAGGCCGCTCGCGCAGGAGTTCGGGGAGCGGGTGGCCGCTGCCGCGTCCCCGATCGACGACGTGCGCGGCACCGCCGCCTACCGTCGGCACAGCCTGACCGTGATGGCCCGGCGGTCGCTCACCTGGGCCTGGAACGACTACCGGAGGGCCGCCTGACCATGAGACTGACAGCCGACGTCAACGGCAGCCGGCGCCAGGTGGACGACGTCTGGGAGGGCGAGAGCCTGATGTACGTGCTGCGCGAGCGCATGGGCCTCCCGGGCTCCAAGAACGCCTGCGAGCAGGGGGAGTGCGGCTCGTGCACCGTCTACCTCGACGGCACCCCGGTCTGCTCCTGCCTCGTCGCCGCCGGGCAGGCCGAGGGCCGGGAGGTGGTCACGGTCGAGGGGCTCGCCGGTCCCGACGAGCTGCATCCGGTGCAGCAGGCCTTCGTCGAGGCAGGAGCGGTGCAGTGCGGGTTCTGCACACCCGGCCTGCTGGTCGCCACCCACGACCTGATCTCGCGGACGCCGCAGCCTACGGATCCCGAGATCCGTGAGGCTCTCGCCGGGAACCTCTGTCGCTGCACGGGTTACGAGAAGATCCTCGACGCCGTCCGGCTGGCCGCGGACCGGCTAGCGGGGTCCACCGTGGAGAGTGCACCGGACCCCGGTGACGAGGACCGCCGATGAGCGACCACGCCGGCGACGTCACCGTCATCGACGGCTGCACCGTCGTCACCATGGACGCCGGACGCTCGGAGCACGACCGTGGGCACGTCGTGGTGCAGGGCAACCGCGTCCTGGAGGTGGGGAACGGCCCGGCGCCACTGCGACAGGGTGCGACGGTCGTCGACGGGAGCGGCTGCCTGCTGACGCCGGGACTGGTGAACACCCACCACCACCTCTACCAGTGGGTCACCCGCGGCATGGCGGTGGACGAGCCTCTCTTCGGCTGGCTGCGCCGGCTGTACCCGGTGTGGGCCGCCATCGACGCCGACACGGTGAACGTGGCTGCGCGCGGAGCCCTCGCCCGCCTCGCTCTCAGCGGATGCACGACCAGCACCGACCACCACTACGTGTTCCCGCGCGAGGGCGGCGACGTGCTCGCGGCCACCGTCGAGGCGGCGGCTGCGGTCGGTCTGCGGTTCCACCCGTGCCGGGGGTCGATGGACCTGGGGCAGAGCTCCGGTGGTCTGCCACCCGATGACGTGGTCGAGGACCGCGAGGCCGTGCTCGTGGCCAGCGAGGAGGCCGTCGACCGCTGGCACGACCCCACCCCCGACTCGATGCTGCGCGTCGCGCTCGCCCCCTGCTCGCCGTTCTCGGTCACCGCCGACCTGATGCGGGAGTCGGCGGAGCTGGCGCGGCGGAAGGGGGTCATGCTGCACACCCACCTCGCCGAGACGACGGACGAGGACGACTTCTGCCGCGAGCGTTTCGGGTGCACGCCCCTCGACTACGTCGAGAGCCTCGGTTGGCTGGGCGACGACGTCTGGTTCGCCCACGCGGTGCA
The DNA here is from genome assembly GCA_963843835.1 of uncultured Actinomycetota bacterium. Lineage (GTDB taxonomy): Bacteria > Actinomycetota > Actinomycetes > Actinomycetales > CAWJMD01 > CAWJMD01. The sequence goes on along the minus strand of CAWJMD010000008.1, from coordinate 1,170,183 downwards.
CCTCGACGACGCCGCCGTGAAGCGGATGGGCTCCACCGCAACGGGTGTCGCGCACTGCCCCTCGTCCAACGCCCGGCTCGGCGCCGGCATCGCACGAGCACGCGACCTGCGGTCCGCGGGAGCCCGGGTCGGCCTGGGAGTCGACGGCGCGGCCAGCAACGAGGCGTCCAGCCTGCTCGAGGAGGTGCGCCACGCGCTGCTCTTCGCACGGGCACGGGGCGGCCCGCAGGCCCTGGCGGTCCGCGAGGCGCTCGAGCTGGCCACGATCGGTGGGGCGGCGGTGCTGGGGCGCAGCGCGGACATCGGCTCGATCGAGCCGGGCAAGCTCGCCGACCTCGCCCTCTGGCGGATCGACACGCTCGCCCATGTCGACGTGGTCGACCCGGTCGCGGCGCTCGTGCTGGGTTCGCCACCCCCGCTGGAGCTCCTGATGGTCAACGGCCGGTCGGTGGTCGCGCACGGCCGGCTGCGTACCGTCGACGAGGCGTCCCTCGCCACCGAGACGGCCGCCGCACACCGTCGCCTGCTGGCGAGGGCCGAGGCGTCGGCATGAGCGGAACCCGCACCCGGCGTCCCACCGGCGCGCCCGCCCGCACCGACTCGACCGGGGACGGACGCGTCGGCGACAGCCCTCAGCGGCCGGACGGCACCCTCAAGGTCACCGGCGCCTTCGCGTTCGCGTCCGACCTCTGGATGGACGACATGCTCTGGGGCGCGACCCTGCGCAGCCCTCACCCCAGCGCGCGGATCGTCTCCGTCGACATCGGGCCGGCCCTGGCCACCCCCGGGGTCTACGCGGTGCTGACGGCCGGCGACGTGCCCGGCCTCAACGCAGTGGGCCTGGAGCACCAGGACCAGCCGGTGCTCGCGGACGGGGTCGTGCGCTACCAGGGTGAGCCGGTGGCTCTCGTGGCCGCCGAGCACCCCGAGATCGCCCGCCGCGCCGCCGGGCGGATCGTGGTGTCCTACGAGGAGCTGGCTCCGGTCACCGATCCGCGCGCGGCACTCGAGGCCTCCTCACCCTGGGTGCACGACCACCACGACAACCTGGTGCGGCACCTCAAGATCCGCCGTGGCGAGCCGGCCGCCACCGCACCGGTGGTCGCCTCGGTCGAGATCGAGGTCGGCATGCAGGACCAGGCGTTCCTCGGACCCGAGTCGGGTCTCGCGGTGCCGGCCGACGACGGCGGCGTCGACCTGTACGTCGCGACCCAGTGGCTCCACGTCGACCAAGGACAGGTCCAGCAGGCGCTGGGACTGCCGGCCGAGAAGGTGCGGCTGACCCTGTCGGGCGTGGGAGGCGCGTTCGGCGGACGCGAGGACCTGTCGATGCACGTGCACGCCTGCCTGCTGGCGCTGCACACGGGCAAGCCGGTGAAGATGTCCTACGGGCGCGAGGAGTCGTTCTTCGGGCACGTCCACCGGCACCCGGCGACGCTCCGCTACGAGTTCGGGGCCGAGCGCGACGGGCGCCTGGCGTACGCACGCTGCGAGCTGCTCTTCGACGGCGGGGCCTACGCGTCGTCCACCAGCGCGGTGGTGGGCAACGGCGGCACGATGGCCGTCGGTCCGTACCGGGTGCCGAACGTGCACGTCGATGCCTACGGGGTCTACACGAACAACCCACCGTGCGGTGCGATGCGTGGATTCGGTTGTGTGCAAGCGGCCTTCGCCCACGAGGCGGTGATGGACGCCTTGGCCGCCGAGCTGGGGATGGACCCGCTCGACCTGCGCCTGCTGAACGCACTCGAGGAGGGGGACGCGAACATCACCGGCCAGGTCGTCGACTCCGCGGCTCCGGTAGCCGAGCTGCTGCGGATCGTGCGTGACCTGCCGCTGCCTCCTGCGGCCTCCGCCGCCGAGGACCCCGACCTCAGGTCACTGCCCGGCGGCGTCTCGAACACGACGCACGGCGAGGGGGTGCGCCGTGGGGTCGGCTACGGGGTCAGCCTGAAGAACGTGGGGTTCAGCGAGGGTTTCGACGACTACTCCACCGCCCGCGTACGAATCGAGGTCGTCGCCGGGGAGCCGGTCGCATCCGTCCACACCGCCGCCGCCGAGGTCGGGCAGGGCCTGATCACGGTCGAGCAGCAGATCTGCCGCACCGAGCTGGGCGTCGAGCGGGTCGTCGTGCATCCCAAGGACACCGGGGTCGGCAGCGGCGGCTCCACGTCGGCGTCACGCCAGACCTACGTGACCGGGGGCGCGGTGAAGGCGGCGTGCGAGGCGGTCCGTGCCCGGGTGCTGGGTCGCGCGGCGACGCGGACCGGTCGAGCCGTGGACGATCTCGCCCTGCTGCACGGCGACGTCGTGACCGCGACCGGGGAGGTCGTGACCGGCCTGGCGGAGCTGCTGGGCGACGAGGCCGTCGAGGAGACGGTCGAGTGGCGGCATCGTCCGACCACGGGGGTCGACCCCGAGACGGGCCAGGGCGACGCCCACGTGCAGTACGTCTTCTCGGCCCACCGCGCCGTGGTCGACGTCGACGTCGAGCTGGGGCTGGTCAAGGTCGTGGCGCTCGACACGGCCCAGGACGTCGGGAAGGCCATCAACCCCGACGCCGTCGTCGGACAGATCCACGGGGGCTCGGCGCAGGGGATGGGGCTCGCCCTGATGGAGGAGGTCGTGGTCGTCGACGGCAGGGTGAGGAACCCGTCCTTCACGGACTACCTGATCCCCACCATCCTCGACATGCCTCCGATGCGTGTGGAGGTGCTGGAGTACGCGGACCCGCACGCGCCCTACGGCGTCCGTGGCGTCGGGGAGCCGCCGACGATCTCGTCGGGACCCGCCGTCGCGGCGGCGATCCGGCAGGCGTCGGGCGTGGCCCTGCGCCGCGTGCCCATCCGCCCCGAGCACATCACCGGTACCTGACCCATGAGGAGGCAGCCGTGGCCGACATCCAGGTGACCGGTCCACCGGTCCACCGCAGTGACGAGGTGCTGACGCGCGAGGCGCTGGGACTCGTCGCCCTGCTCCACGAGCGCTTCGGCGCGCGGCGGGACGAGCTGTTGGGCGCGCGGCGCGCGCGGCGCGAGGAGATCTCGCGGTCGGGGCGCCTCGACTTCCTGCCCGGGACCGAGGGGGTGCGGGAGGGCTCCTGGACCGTCGCGCCGGCGCCGCCCGACCTGACCGACAGACGCGTCGAGATCACCGGTCCTACCGAGCGCAAGATGGCCATCAACGCTCTCAACTCGGGGGCCTGCGTCTGGCTCGCCGACCTGGAGGACGCGAACACGCCGCACTGGCACAACGTGGTCTCCGGTCAGGTCAACCTCGTCGACGCGGTGCGGCGCACGATCGCCCACACCTCCCCGGAGGGCAAGGAGTACGCGCTCACAGGGGGCGACCCCCCGACGATCGTGCCGCGTCCGCGCGGCTGGCACCTCGACGAGCGGCACGTGCTCGTGGACGGGGAACCGGTGGCTGGAGGCCTCGTCGACTTCGGCCTGTACATGGCCAACAACGCGCACGAGCTGCTCGCGCGGGGGAGCGGGCCGTACTTCTACCTGCCGAAGCTGGAGTCGCACCTCGAGGCCCGCCTCTGGAACGACGTGTTCACGGTGGCCCAGCAGCATCTCGGTGTCCCCCACGGCACCGTGCGGGCGACCGTGCTGATCGAGACGATCACCGCCGCCTTCGAGATGGACGAGATCCTCCACGAGCTCCGGGAGCACGCCTCCGGGCTGAACGCCGGCCGCTGGGACTACCTCTTCTCGATCATCAAGAACTTCCGCGACGCCGGACCGCGGTTCACGCTGCCCGACCGCAACGCGGTGACGATGGCGGCCCCGATGATGCAGGCCTACGCCGACCTGCTGGTGCGCACCTGCCACCGCCGTGGTGCGTACGCGATGGGCGGGATGGCGGCCTTCATCCCGAGCCGGCGCGACCCCGAGGTGAACGAACGAGCCTTCGCCAAGGTGCGCGAGGACAAGACCCGCGAGGCGGCAGCCGGTTTCGACGGGTCGTGGGTGGCCCATCCCGACCTGGTTCCCCTCTGCCGGGAGGTGTTCGACGACGCGCTCGCGGGACGGCCCCACCAGCTCGACCTCCTCCGGGACGAGGTGGAGGTCACCGCGGACGACCTGCTGGCCGTCGACAGGACCCCCGGCGAGGTCACCGAGCAGGGCCTGCGGGGCAACATCAGCGTCGGTCTGCGCTACGTCGAGTCGTGGCTGCGCGGCAACGGCGCCGCCGCCATCGACAACCTCATGGAGGACGCGGCGACGGCCGAGATCTCGCGGTCGCAGATCTGGCAGTGGGCCCACAACGGCGTTCGGCTCGACTCGGGGGACCTGGTGACCGCCGAGCTGGTGAGGTCCCTGGTGGACGAGGAGTACACGTCGCTGCGGGAGCAGCTCGGGGCCGACGTCGACACGGGGCACTGGGCCGACGCGCGCAGGGTGTTCGAGCAGAGCGCGCTCGACGACCACTTCGTCGACTTCCTCACGCTGCCGGCCTATGACCTGCTCGTGGCCGAGGGGCGATGACCGGGTCGGGGCTCGACCTCGCCGGGCTGGTCGAGGAGCTCGACGCGCGCCTGTCCGGCGCCGACCAGCAGCTGTCGTCGCTCTACCCCGGGGACCGGGGCCTGCGTCAGCCCGTCCACACCGTGTACGTACCCGCCGGTGACTACGACGCCGACCTCGCCCCGGAGTGGGGCCGCCTCGCGCTGGAGGCGCTGGACCGGAACGCAGGCAGCCCGGGCGAGCTCGCCTCGGTCCTCGACCTCGGGCCGGACCTGGCCGCCAGCGTGGTGGGCCGGGTACGCGACAAGCTGGCGCGCGAGCCGGTGGAGGACCTGCGGATCGACTTCGAGGACGGGTACGGCGACCGCGGTGACGAGGTCGAGGACCGTGACGCGCGGTCCGCGGCCCGCGCCCTCGCCGTCTCGGTCGACGCAGGTGACTCGCCGCCGACGACCGGGTTGAGGTTCAAGAGCCTGGAGGCACCGACCCGCCGACGCGGCCTGCGCACACTCGACCTCTTCCTCGGCACGCTGCTCGGCGAGTGCGACCTGCCGGAGGGCTTCGTGGTCACGCTGCCGAAGGTCACGTCCGTCGAGCAGGTGGAGGCGATGGCCACCGTCTGCGACCGGCTCGAGGAGGCCTACGGGCTGGAGGCCTCGGTGCTGCGGTTCGAGATCCAGGTCGAGACGCCGCAGGCCGTGCTCGGCCCCGACGGCACCGCGCTCGTGGCGCGGATGGTGCACTCCTCGGGCGGCCGGTGCGCCGGACTGCACTACGGCACCTACGACTACTCCGCCGCCTGCGGTATCGCCGCCGGCTACCAGAGCATGGAGCACCCGGTGGCCGACCACGCCAAGGCCGTGATGCAGGTGGCGGCGGCCGGGACGGGCGTCCGCCTCAGCGACGGCTCGACGAACGTGCTGCCGGTGGGCGACAGGGAGGCGGTCCGCGCGGGCTGGCGGTTGCACGCCCGCCTCGTACGGCGGTCGCTGGAGAGGGGGTTCTACCAGGGGTGGGACCTGCACCCTGCTCAGCTGCCCACCCGCTACGCGGCCGTCTACGCGTTCTACCGGGAGGGACTCGACCACGCCGCAGCCCGTCTGCGTTCCTACGTCGAGCAGCGCGCTGGCGCGGTGCTCGACGAACCCGCGACGGCGCGAGCGCTCGCCGACTTCGTCGTGAGGGGGGTCGACTGCGGTGCGGTCGACCTCGCCGAGGTGACCGAACGCACCGGCATCGAGCGCAAGCAGCTGCTGCACCTGGCCCGGCGCGACGCCCGGCGCGCGCCCCGGGGGCGCTGACCGTGCCGGACGTCGACGTCGTGTTCCGGGCACGTCGGGTGGTCACGCCTCGCGGTGAGGTCCCGGCGTCAGTGGTCGTGGCCGACGGACGCGTGGCGTCGATGGAGCCCCTCGACTCCGACGTCACCGGTGCCGAGGTGGTCGACCTCGACGACGACACCGTCCTGATGCCGGGTCTGGTCGACACGCACGTGCACCTCAACGAGCCGGGACGCACCGAGTGGGAGGGCTTCTCGACCGGCACCCGGGCGGCGGCGGCTGGGGGAGTCACGACGCTGGTCGACATGCCCCTGAACTGCATCCCGCCGACGACCGACGTCGAGGCGCTGCGCGCGAAGCGCCGGGCCGCACACGACCAGGTGCACGTCGACGTGGGCTTCTGGGGTGGCGCAGTTCCTGGGAACCTCGGGGGGCTGCGCGCACTGCACGACGCGGGCGTTCTCGGTTTCAAGTGCTTCCTCGTGCCCTCGGGGGTCGAGGAGTTCGCGCACCTGGAGGCGTCGGACCTGGAGCGCGCCCTCCGGGAGGTGGCCGCGTTCGACGGGCTGGTCGTCGTCCACGCCGAGGACCCGGGGATCATCGACGCCGCCCCGGGAGCCACCGGACGCGACTACGGAGGCTTCCTCGCGTCCCGGCCCCGGCGGGCCGAGGACGTGGCGGTCCAGCGGGTGATCGACCTCTCCCGGGTGACCGGATGCCGCGTCCACGTGCTCCATCTCTCGAGCGCCGACGCCGTCCCGCTCCTCACGGCGGCCAGGGATGCGGGCGGGCGGGTGACGGCCGAGACCTGCCCGCACTACCTGACGCTGCGGGCCGAGGAGGTCCCCGACGGTGCCACGCAGTTCAAGTGCTGCCCGCCCATCCGTGAGGCCGAGAACTCGGAGCGCCTGTGGCGTGCGCTCGGAGACGGTGTCATCGACTCCGTCGTCTCCGACCACTCGCCGTGCACCCCGGACCTCAAGGCGCTGGGGACGGGGGACTTCGCGACGGCGTGGGGCGGCATCGCGTCGCTGCAGCTCGGGTTGCCCCTGGTCTGGACGGCGGCCCGAGAGCGCGGCTTCAGCCTGGTCGACGTCGCCCGATGGATGGCGCTGAACCCGGCGAGGACCGCGGGTCTGCGCTCCAAGGGACGCATCGAGGTGGGGGCGGACGCCGACCTCGCCGTCGTGGCAACCGACGAGCAGATGGTCGTGGACGCCACCGCGCTGTGTCACCGCAACCCCGTCACCCCGTACGCCGGCCGGACGCTGGACGGCGTGGTGCGCAGCACCTGGCTCGCGGGCCGGCGGATCGACATCGACGGCGAGCCCCGCGGACGGCTCCTCGACAGGGAGGCACCATGACCGGCGACTTCACCATCCTTCCCGACCTCGCGTCCCGCGCCTTGGCCGGCAGCGTCGTGTACGCCAACGACGAGCTGTTCGCCCAGCGCGAGAACCTGATCAAGCCCGAGCCCTCGGCGTTCTCGCCGCACGACTTCGGGCACAAGGGCAAGGTGTACGACGGGTGGGAGACCCGCCGTCGGCGGGAGGCGGGGCACGACCACGCGATCGTCCGGCTCGGCGTGCCCGGCGTCGTCCGCGGCGTCGTCGTCGACACCGCCTGGTTCACCGGCAACTACCCACCCTTCGCGTCGCTGGACGGAGCCAGCGTCGAGGGGTACCCGTCCCCGGACGAGCTCGCCGGTGCGCAGTGGGAGCCGCTCGTGGAGCGGTCGCCCCTGGCAGGTGACTCGCGCAACCCCTTCGCGGTGCGGACCCCGGGTCGCTTCACCCACGTGCGGCTCAACATCTTCCCGGACGGCGGTGTGGCCCGTCTTCGGGTGCACGGTGAGCCCGTCCCCGACCCCCGCTTCCTCACCGGCACGCTCGACCTGGCCGCCGTCGAGAACGGCGGCCGGGTCCTGGACTGCTCCAACGCGTTCTACTCGTCACCGGCGAACCTGCTTCTGCCTGACCGGGCGCGCAGCATGGGGGAGGGGTGGGAGAACGCGCGCCGCCGGGACGGGGGCAACGACCACGTGACGGTTCGTCTCGGCGCCCAGGGGCTGCCCGAGCTGATCGAGGTGGACACCTCGTACTTCGTGGGGAACGCCGCGGGGTGGGTCACTCTGACCGGTTTCGACACCGGCAGCGACGATCTCGCGGGCGCGCCGGGTGTCGAGCTGGTCCCACGCACCCGGCTGCAGCCGGACACGCGACACCTGTTCCGCGTCGAGGGCGACCACCCCGTCTCGCAGGTCCGGCTCGACGTCTTCCCCGACGGTGGTGTCGCCCGGCTGCGCGTTCGGGGCCGGCTGACCGATGCCGCCCGGCGCCACGCGGTCGAGCGGTGGCTCGACCTCCTGCCGGAGTCCCACGCCCGTCAGGTGCTGGCCGGTGAGGCCGTGCAGGCGTTGCTGCGCCGCTGAAGCAGCTGCGGCGGGGAGCGCCTCACACCGTCCGGCGCAGCCCCTCGACGGCCGCGGGCACCTCCTGCGACAGGGCGTGGGCGTTCCGCACCGCGGTGACCAGGGCCCTGTCCGCCAGAGGGCCGGCGGCGTGCGCGACGAGCCGCTCCTCGACCTGCTGGACGTCCCGCAGGTCGCCCAGCACGGTCTGCAGGCGCTTGGCCGCGGCGACCGTCGCCGACGCCGCCTTCTCGTCGTCGCCGTCAGGTGCCGACCGCGCCTGCGCCTCCGCGGTGTAGCGCAGTCGCTTGGCCGCCTTGCGGACCTCGTGCCACTCGGTGGGAGACGTCGCGCGCTCCGCGCGACGCAGCACGCGGGTGCGCTCCGCATCGACCCGGGCACCCAGTCCGTCCGCGCCGTCCCCCGACGGGCCGGTGTCGTCCTGCTCGGCCGCCAGCTCGCGGACGTCCCCGGCGAGCTCCAACGCCTCGGCCAGGAGCTCGCCCGGCACCGCCGGCGCAGTCAGAGGCTCCCGGTCCTCCGGGACGGACAGCTCCAGCTCGTCGAGCAGGCCGGCCAGGTCCTCGGGGGCCCAGCCCTGGTCGTCGGCCCAGCAGCGCAGCAGCTGGGCGGCGACCTCGTCGTCCCGTGCACCGGAGAGGTGCGAGCCCAGGCTGCGGCAGCGCTCGGCCAGCGCAGCGGGACGGCCGTCCGGCGCCGGCCAGAGGGAGCGACCGGTGCGCAGCACGCTCCGGATGCGGCGGCAGGCGACGCGCAGATCGTGCACGTCCGCCCGGACCTCTGCCTCGACGAGGTCGTCCGCGCAGTCGCGCAGGTAGGGGCTCAGCGACCCGGACGCGCGGGAGGGCACCGGCACAGGATGTCATCCACGGGGGACCGCCGGGCAGTATCGTGACAAGTGCCGTGGCGCAGAGACGATCGGGGTTGACGGTGGCGCAGCTCGATACCGACGTCGGTCCCTGCGGGAAGCCGACCGGCGACAACCCGCCCTTCGCTGGCGCCCGGGTCGCCGAGACGGTGGCCGAGGCCGCTCGGGCGATGGTCGACGAGCTCGCCGAGGTCCACGACCTCCCCAGCATCTACCTGCTGGTCGACGGACGTCTGAGGTGCCAGGCGGCCCGGGGCTACTTCCAGGTGGTCGACGGGTTCAGCGTGGATGCCGGCGTGATCGGCAGGGTGGTGCGGACCGGGCAGCCGGTGCTGATCGAGGACGTGACGGCCGATCCGACGTTCGTGGCGGCGATCCCGGGGCTGCGTGCCGAGGCTGCGGCGCCGATCAGGGTGGCGGGGGAGGCTGTGGGTGCGGTCAGCCTCGAGACCCGTGACCCGGCCCCTGACGGGCTGCTGGCGGACGCGGTGCGTGCAGCGGACGTCCTGGGCGAGGTGATCGAGGCCCTCGGTGGCCTGCCCCCGGTCCCGCTCGAGCAGCGGCTGGCGCGCATCGCCGTGTCGCTCACTGCCCGTACCGATCGAGCCGAGATCTCCCGGCGCGCCGTCGAGGGAGCGATCGAGATCTCGGGCATGTGCTCCGCCTCGCTCAGTCGCCGCTCGGGTGCCGGGGTGTGGTCGAGCCGCACCGCCGCGGGGCCGCTGGCGGACGCACTGCGGGCCTGGACCGACTCCGAGCACGCGGTGATGGCGCGGTGGGTCAGCGCCGGGACGTCGTCCCACTTCCCCGGCGGAGAGGCTGTGCCGCCCGACTACGGCTTCCTCCAGCGCAGCGGCGTGGGTGCCATCGCCGTGCAGCCGCTCGTCGTGGGCGGCGAGGTGGTGGGGCTGCTGACGACGGCCGACTCGCGGCCCGTCCCGCACGACTCGGCCCGCGCGGCTGCTGTCGAGCTCCTGGCGGGCCAGGTCGCGGCGTCGTTCGAGATCGCCTGGGCCATCGGGGAGCTCACCGTGCGCGCGACCCAGGACTCCCTGACCGGTCTCCGCAACGCCGCCCAGTTCGGCAGGGACCTCGCGGAGTTCGTCGTGGAGGCTCCCGCGACCGGTGTGCGGCTTCAGGACTGCCTCGTTGTGCTCGACATCGACCACTTCAAGCAGGTCAACGACACCGAGGGGCACCCGGCCGGAGACCGTGTGCTGGTCGACCTCTCGGCGGCCCTGCAGAGCCAGCTCCGGGAGTCCGACCGCCTGTACCGGATCGGCGGCGACGAGTTCGCCGTGGTGCTCCGCGGTGTCGGGCGGGAGGTCGCGGACCACGTCATGACGCGGCTCCTCGAGTCCGCGCGCGGACTCGGCAGGTCGCTCTCGGTGGGTGCGGTCATGCTCGACGGCCAGGAGGCCCAGCACGCGCGTGAGGTCGCCGACCGCTGCCTGTACGAGGCGAAGCGCTCCGGCCGTGACCGTCACTGCCTGGCCCCCGCGTGACGTCCCACGTCCCTTCCCTGTCGGAGCGTCGGCCCCAGCTGAGCACGGAGCGGCTCCTCGCCGACCTCGTGCCGCCCCCGCACTTCGAGCGGGTCTCGTTCGACTCGTACCGCAGCGACCCGGCTCAGCCCTCGCAGGCCGAGGCGGTCGACCGGCTCACCTCGTTCGCCGCCGCGACGTGCACAGCCCGCGCCTCGAAGGGCGGGTTGTGGGGACGTCTTCGGCGAGGGAACGGGTCCTCACCATCCGATCGGCCGGGGGTGTACCTGGACGGCGGATTCGGGGTCGGCAAGACCCATCTGCTCGCGTCCCTCTGGCACCAGGTGCCGGGTCCCAAGAGCTTCGGCACGTTCGTGGAGTACACCAACCTCGCTGGGGCACTGGGGTTCCGGCAGATGGTGGAGGCCCTGTCGGGCAACCGGCTTGTCTGCATCGACGAGTTCGAGCTCGACGACCCTGGTGACACGGTGCTGATGGCGCGCCTGCTGCGCGAGCTCGTCGACTCCGGGGTGCGGTTGGCAGCGACGTCCAACACGCTCCCGGACGCCCTCGGCGAGGGGCGGTTCGCGGCCGACGACTTCGTCCGCGAGATCCAGGCGGTGTCAGGGCACTTCGACGTCATGCGGGTCGACGGCGAGGACTACCGTCACCGTGGTCAGCCGCAGCCTCCCCCTCCTAGCACAGACGAGGACGTCGAGCGCCGGGCATCCCAGGAGGACGGAGCCGTGCTCGACGACTTCGAACGGCTGACTGCGCATCTGGCGTACGTCCATCCCAGCCGCTACGGCGCCATGCTCGACGGGGTCAGCTCCGTCCACTGGCGCGGCGTCCGCACGGTCGACGACCAGAACGTGGCGTTGCGGCTCGTGGTGCTGGTCGACCGGATGTACGACCGCGAGCTGCCGCTGGTCGCGAGCGGTATGCCGCTGGACGCCGTATTCACGGAGGAGATGCTGCGCGGCGGCTACCGCAAGAAGTACCGGCGCGCCCTGTCGCGGTTGGCAGCGATGGCGCGCACCTAGGGACCGACACGCACCACCGCGGCCGACTCCGGGGCCAGGCGGACGGCGTCGCGCTCGAGCTGGGCACCGTCCCAGGCGATCACGGCCAGCATGGGCTCGCGGTCGACCGGCACCGACACGGGGGCTGTGCCCAGGTTGCACACGACGCGGAGGTCCCCGCGCCGCACCACGAACCAGCCCTGGTCCTCGTCGTGGTCGACCTCCACGCGGTCGAGCCGCGGGTCGCGCAGATCGGCCTCACGTCGCCGGAGGGCGAGCAGCTCGCGGTACCAGGCGAGCAGACGCTGGTGCGGCTGCTTGGCGATCTCCTGCCAGTCGAGCACGGAGGCGTCCCGGGTGGCGTCGTCCTGCGGGTCCGGGATCTCGTCGGCCTCCCATCCGGTTCCGGCGAACTCGCGGCGCCGTCCCTGGCGGATCGACTCGGCCAGCTCGGGATCCTCGTGGTCGGTGAAGAACAGCCAGGGGGTTCCCGCGCCCCACTCCTCGCCCATGAAGAGCATCGGGGTGAAGGGGCTCGTGAGGGTCAGGGCCGCGGCGATCGCCGCTCGCCCGGTCGAGAGCGTCCGGGTGGGCCGGTCTCCGACCGCCCGGTTGCCGACCTGGTCGTGGGTGGCGGTGTAGGCGAGGAAGGCGTGCCCGCTCACGCGGGACCGGTCGACCTCTGCGCCCCAGTCGCTCTCGCGGAACGAGGACCAGCCGCCGTCGTGGACGAAGACGCGCGTGAGGGACTTCGCGAGGGTCTCCATCGCGCCGAAGTCGCCGTAGTAGCCCTGACGCTCACCGGTCAGCAGGGCGTGAAGGGCGTGGTGGAAGTCGTCGTTCCACTGGGCGGTCATCCCGCGTCCGCCCTCGGCCGTGGGCATGACCATCGTGGCGTCGTTGAGGTCGGACTCCGCCACCAGTGACAGTGGCCGGCCGAGCTGTCGCGACAGCTCGGCGGTCTCGTCGGCCAGCTGCTCCAGCAGGTGGCGTGGTGAGTCGTCGACCAGTGCGTGCACGGCGTCCAGGCGCAGTGCGTCAACGTGGAAGTCACGCATCCAGCGGAGCGCGTTGTCGACCAGGTAGCGGCGGACCGGCTCCGCGTCCTCGCCGTCCAGGTTCACGGCCTGACCCCACGGCGTGTGGTGGCGGTCGGTGAAGTAGGGGCCGAAGCCGTGCAGGTAGTTGCCGCTGGGACCGAGGTGGTTGTAGACGACGTCGAGGCACACCGCGAGCCCGCGTCCGTGGCAGGCGTCGACGAACCGCTGCAGGGCGGCCGGGCCGCCGTACTGCTCGTGGACGGCGTAGAGGGCCACCCCGTCGTAGCCCCAGCCCCAACGTCCCGGGAACGCGGCCACCGGCATGAGGGAGACGACGTCGACGCCCAGCGAGACGAGGTGGTCCAGGCGCTCGACCGCGGAGTCGAGGGTGCCGTCGGCCGTGAAGGTGCCGACGTGCAGCTCGTAGAAGACCGCGCCCCGTGCGTCGCGGCCGGCCCACGAGCGGTCGCCCCACTCGTGCCGCGCGTGGTCGAAGACCCGGCTGGGTCCGTGCACGCCGTGCGGCTGCCAGGCCGAGCGAGGGTCAGGCACCGGGTCGGCTCCGTCGATGCTGTACGAGTAGTCGGTGGCGTGGCCGGCCTCCTCCACGGTGAGCGACCACCACCCGTCCGTACCGGCCTCCAGGGGCAGGCGCCTGCCACTGAGGTCGAGGTCGACGGAGGAGGCGGACGGGGCCCAGACGGTGAATTCGTGCACGGGACCACCCCACCAGCCCGAGCGCCTGCTGTCACATCGACGGCGTCGGCGTCGTCGGACGGGTGACCACCCGCTACCGGACGGAGCACGACATGGCCCGCGTCAACGTCGACCCCCGCACCTTCGACCCCCGCCCGGACCCGCTGACGCGAGCGGTGCTCTGGTACGTGCGTCGTTCCGTGGGAGACCTCGACACCGTCGCCTCGATGGCGCACCGGCGGGGGGTCCTGCTGCCCTGGCTGCTGCTGGAGGGCGCGACGCAGCGGACCCGCAGCGTCCTGCCCGGCCACCTGGGCGACCTGGTGGTGTTCGTCGCGTCGGTGCGGCTCGGCTGCTCGTGGTGCGTGGACTTCGGTGCCTCGCTCTGGGAGGGCAAGGGACTCGACCCGGCCGTCCTGCGGGCGGCGGTGGTGTGGCGGGACAGCCACGTCTTCGACGACGACCAGCGAGCGGCGTTCGCCTACACCGAGCAGGTGTGCGGGGACGTGGGGGACGTCGACGACGCGATGGTGGCCGACCTGGTGCAGCGCTTCGGGGAGCCCGGGGTGGTCGAGCTGACCTACCTGGTCGCGCTGGAGAACATGCGCAGCCGGTTCAACGCGGCGCTCGGGCTGACGAGCCAGGGTTTCAGCTCCGGGGACGCGTGCCAGGTCGTCAGTGACAGGGACCGTCGTGTCCAGGGCGGCACGTGAGTCCCTTCGCACCAGATGTCCTCGGTCGCCGTACTGTGGCTGATGTGCCGAACGTCCGCCGCACCGCCGCTCGCGTGATCCTCCTGAACGCCGGGTCCGAGACCCTGCTCTTCGAGGGCCGGGACCTGTCCGACCCGGAGGATCGTCAGCGGTGGTGGTTCACCCCTGGAGGGGCCGTCGAGCCCACGGAGTCGCATGCCGAGGCCGCGATCCGAGAGGTGTGCGAGGAGACCGGGCACCACCTTGATCGAGTGCACGGGCCCATCGCCCGGCGTCAGACGACCTTCAGCAACCACGGCGTGGACACCGATCAGGTGGAGTACTTCTTCGTCGCACGGATCGGTGCCGCGCCTGTCCACGACCGCGGCTGGACGGACGTCGAACGAGCGGCGGTGACGGACTGGCGGTGGTGGGCCCGCGAGGAGCTGGCCCGGTCCGGGGTCACCTACTACCCCGAGAACCTGCTCGACCTGCTCGACGAGGCGGACGACGTGCTGGCCGCAGCGCACCGGCGCCCATGACCGAGCAGACAGCACGCAGCCGCCGCGCCTTCTGGGTCGACCCAGCGCACGACCCGCGCGACACCGACGAGCTGCCTGTGGGTGAGACGGTGACCCTGCGGCAGTACCTCGACCGCTACCGGATGACTTTCGAGATGAAGTGCGAGGGCCTCACGCCGGAGCAGCTGGCCACCCGGTCGGTCCTGCCGAGCACGATGAGCCTCCTGGGGCTGGTCCGGCACCTGGCCAAGATCGAGCACCACTGGTTCCGGCGCACTCTCGAGGGCCACGCGGATCTCGCCCATCTGTACCACGATGAGGGATGTCCTGACCTCGACTTCGACGGCGCCGTCGGGACCGACGACTGCGTGGCCGACGCCTGGGAGTCATGGCGCCGCGAAGTGGCGCACTCGCGCGAGGTCTACGCGCGCTACGACGACCTCGGCGAGAACTTCGTCCCTGGCGAGCCGTGGACGGTGCGCGGGGTCGTCGTGCACATGATCGAGGAGTACGCCCGTCACTGCGGTCACGCCGACCTGCTGCGCGAGTGCATCGACGGCCGCACCGGCCAGTGAGGATCCCCGTCGGACGTACGCGGACGTCTCGGCCGTGACGGACCCGGCCGTCTCCCGGACACCACCTCTCAGCGTGACGTAGCCCCACCGGGCGACCTGGACGGGTGTACGAGTACGGCACGAGAAGACTTGAGATGACGAAGGTCTCGGTGGGTACATCTCCACCCGCCTGTCGGAGGTGGCTGGGACGCTGTGTCCATGCACCAGTCGGACGGCGACATCCCTGCGATGCAGGTGCTGCGTGCTTTGGTGGCGGAGGCGCTGTCGGCCTCAGCGGGAGCCGGGTTGGTGGCGTCGCTCGAGCAGCTGACCAGCCGCAGCGATCTCTCGGCCCGGGCGTGGCTCGAGGTCGCCGCAGCGTGGAAGCGCGTCGCGTGCCTGGCTGCAGCCGGCCAGCAGGTAGCCGTGAGCGAGCTGGACCGCGCGCTGAACCCCGAGCGGGACGCCGATGGCGACGCCCTCGACCCACCGGGGCGCACGTCGGGTGTCCGGCGCACGGCTGACGAGATCGCCCCTGCGCTCGGCATGGCCCCCCGCGCGGCCTCGCGGTACGTCGCCCTGGTGCGCCGCTGCGAGGACCTCCCCGCGGCGATGGACGCGCTGGCGGAGGGCCGCATGGACCTCCCGCAGCTGCGGGAGGTCGACTCCCACACCCGGCACCTGCCTCCCGGTCCACGACGACAGCTGGAGGCGGCGGCGGTGCGATGGGCGCCGCGGCAGACCCGCCAGCAGCTCGAGGCCGCCGTGGCTGCCGAGGCGATCCGGCTGGCACCGGGCCATGCGACGGCCATGGTGGAGCGCGGTGTGGAGGAGCGCGAGGTCCAGCTACGGCGTTCGCCCCTGGCCGGCTGCTCGCGGCTCGTCGCCGACGTGCCGACCGACCACGCCCACGCGAGCTGGCAGGCCCTCAACGGCGTCGCCCGGGCCGGTCGGCGCAACGGCGCGGCGCGCGGGGACGGCCGTACCCTGTCGCAGCCGCGCGCGGACACCTTCACCGCGGTCCTCACCGGGCACGACGTGCCCGGGACGACCCGCCCGGCAACGCGCGGGCCGGCGACGGGGGTGGTGAGCACGTCACGACCACGGTGCCGACGGCGCGCGAGCTCTCGAGGCACGTCGAGGTCCACGTAGTGGTGTCGGCCGCCACGCTCGCCGGCTTTGACGACCTCCCGGCGTCGGTCCCCGGGGTCGGCCCGTTGGACCCCGTGACCGCGCGACGCCTGGCCCGGCACCGCCCCTGGCGCCGTCTGCTCGCCGACCCCGAGACCGGCACGCTCCTCACGGTCGACACCCGGCGTGTCTCTCCGCCGCAGGACGAGGGAGGCCCGCCCCCTGAGACCGAGGGGGCTCCACCCCCGGACGGGCGCTGGGCGCGGCTGCTGGCCGGGCTCCCCACCTCCCTCCCGCCCGTGCCCCGGCCGGACGAGGGCGTGGACGCGTACCGGCCCACCGCGCAGCTGCGGCGGTACGTGCACTCCCGGGACGCCACCTGCATCGGGCCGGCGTGCCACCATCCGGCAGCCGGTACCCAGCTCGACCACACCGTGAGCTTCGGCCCGCCGACCGGGTCGACGTCCCACGACAACCTCGGCAGCGTGTGCGAGCGAATCCACAACGCCAAGACACATGGCGGGTGGCTGCTCGAGCAACCCGAACCGGGCACGTTCACGTGGACCAGTCCCACCGGCCGCTCCTACGCCCGCCCAGCACGGCCCCTGGTGCACGGCTGGACGGGTGACGACCCCTGACGACCAGGCGAGGTCAGGCGTAGCGGCTCACCTTGTCCGGCGCCAGGACGGCGAGGACGACGTCGACGCGCCCTTCGCGCAGCGTGAACGCGTACACGCCGACCTTCGGGTCCTGGGGCCGGGTGCTGCCGGACCGCATCAGGAAGCCGGGGGTGCCGTTGACGAGCACCGGTTCGAGCGTCGCGGCCAGGTCGGTCGCGCGCCGGGCGAGCCCGAGGAGGAAGCGCGTCACCTCGACGACCCCCAGCAGCGGACGCCGGGCCGCGCTGACGCGCCCGTCGCTGTCGGACACGAAGCGGACGTCCTCGGTCAGCAGGGCGCCGACGCGCTCGGCATCCCCGGCGCGCAACGCGTCCGCGAGCTGTCCGAGCACCGAGAACGCATCCGGAGAGGGCAGGGGAGGGGGAGGCGCCGCGTCCGAGATCCGGCGGCGCCCCCGGGATGCGTGCTGGCGGGCCGTGCTGACCGAGCACCCGATCACGTCAGCCACCTCGTCGAACGGCAGGTCCAGGACGTCGTGCAGCACGAAGGCCACGCGCTGCTCCGGCGTGAGGGTGTCGAGGACGACGAGGAAGGCGAGGCGCACGGACTCGTCCAGCACGACGACGTCCGCGGGGTCGTCGGCGCGACGGCCCGCCAGCGGAAGCCCGTCGAGACCCTGCACGAGCGGTTCGGGCAACCACGGCCCCACGTACTGCTCCCGGCGGGCGCGGGCGGAGCGCAGCTCGTCGAGCGCCAGACGGCTGACGACCGTCGTCAGCCAGGCCGCGGGGTTGCGCACCGCCGTCGCGTGCTCCTGCCACCGTGGCCACGCCCGGGCCACGATGTCCTCGGAGTCGGCCCAGCTGCTCGTCAGGCGGTAGGCCACCCCGAGAAGGCGTGGCCGCTGCTCGGTGAACACGCGTGCGGCGAGGTCGTCATGGGTGCTCACGCAGTCGACTCTCGCACTAGGGTCCGGGGATGGCAGCCAAGGGGAAGAAGTCGGGCTCGAACCCGCTGGATCGTGAAGCCACGACCAAGGACGCGAAGAAGGCCAGGAAGGCGGCGCGCGCCAAGGTGGCGGACGCCGTCGACGCCACGAAGGCGGCCACCGAGCTGGCCAAGGACGCCGCGAAGGCGAAGGAGCGGGCCACGTCCACGGCAGAGGAGGCCGTCCGGGCGACCGAGTCGGCTGCCGCCGTGGAGGCGCGGGCGAGCGACGTGACGACAGTCGTCCCGCGCCTGCTGGCCGACCTGTTGAGGGTCGAGAGGGACTTCACGCTCGCCGACGTCGACACTCGCGGCACCCCAGGCTTCGACGGCGGCAAGAAGGAGGGCAAGGCGGCGCTCGAGGGCGGGGTGAGCCGCCTGTCGGAGCTGCAGGAACGCCTCTTCGCCCAGGGCCGCACGGGCGACTCGCGCGCCCTGCTGCTCGTGATCCAGGGTATGGACACCTCCGGCAAGGGCGGCATCGTGCGTCACGTGCTGGGCGCCGTCGACCCACAGGGGGTGGCACTGACGTCCTTCAAGGCACCCACACCCCAGGAGCGGGCCAAGGGTTTCCTCTGGCGCATCCGCCAGGCGCTGCCCGAAGGCGGGTACATCGGGGTCTTCGACCGGTCCCACTACGAGGACGTGCTGATCGTCAGGGTGCGTGACCTCGTGCCCCGGGCGACCTGGATGCGCCGGTACGGCTCGATCAACAGCTTCGAGGAGGACCTCGTGGACAAGGACACCACCGTGGTCAAGGTGATGCTCCACATCTCGAAGGACGAGCAGCGCGAACGCCTTGGCGAGCGCCTCGACCGTCCGGACAAGTACTGGAAGTACAACCCGGGTGACGTGGACGAGCGGCTCCTGTGGGACGACTACGCCGAGGCGTACCAGGCGATGCTCGCGCGGACGTCCACCGAGGCGGCGCCCTGGTACGTCGTGCCCGCCGACCGCAAGTGGTACGCCCGGTGGGCGGTCCAGCAGCTGCTGCTCGACCACCTGAACGCGATGGATCCCCAGTGGCCGCAGGCCGACTACGACATCGACGAGGAGAAGGCGCGGCTCGCCGCCAGCTAGGCGCGGACGAGCAGCGCCACCGGGTACCGGTCCAGCAGTGCGCCGACCCCGACAGTGCCGGCGCCGGCGCTGCGGCCGGTGAGCACGTCGGTCCACTCGCCCTCGGGCAGCGCGACGGTGTGCTCGCCCCAGCCGCCGAGGCGGTCCAGCTCGACGGGCAGGCGCGTGGCGAGGCTGATCACCGACGGCCCTCCCGCATCCCCTCGTGCGAACGCGACCAGGTGACCCGTGGTCGTGGGAAGCGGTGCGTACGTGGCGGTCTCGCCCACGAACACGTCCGGTCGGTCGCGCCGCAGCCGAAGAGCCCGCGACGTGACGAGCAGCTTCTCGTCGTGCAGGTCCCGAGGGCTCGCGCCGTCGTCCAGCCTGGTGAGGCGCGCCGACCGCTCGGCGTAGTCGACCGGCCTGCGGTTGTCCGGGTCGACCAGGGACGTCTCCTCCAGCTCGGTGCCCTGGTAGACGTCGGGCACCCCGGGCATGGTCAGCTGGACGAGCTTCTGGCCCAGTACGGAGACCCGTGCCGCAGGGAGGATCGAGTCGACGAACGCGCCGATCGACGCGACCAGCTCGGCCGAGCCGAGCACGGCTGACGCCAGGTCGAGCACCTGCGTCTCGTAGTCGCCGTCCGGGTCCTGCCAGGTCGTGTGGAGCTTGGCCTCGCGCATCGCCTTGGTGAGGTAGTCGTGCAGCCGCGCCTCGCTGATGGCCTCGCCGGAGGCAGGTGCGAACGTCGCGACCAGCGTCTGCCAGAGCAGGTACCGCGTCGGCGCGTCGACCCGGCGGCCGGTCATCGGGGCCGCGAGGGTCTCCCAGAGAGTGAACGCCTGCTCCCACGCGGCGGGCACCTGGGACAGCACCGCCAGCCGTGCCCTGGCGTCCTCGGCCCGCTTGGTGTCGTGGGTGGAGAGCGTGGTCATCGCGGTCGGCCAGTTGCGCAGCTGGCGCTCGCACCAGTTGTGGAACTCCTCGGGTGGGATGCCGAACCGGTCCGGGTTGCCACCGACCTCGTTGAGAGCCGCCAGCCGGTTGAACCGGTAGAACGCGGTGTCCTCGACACCCTTGGCCATCACCGGACCACACGTCTGCTGGAACCGGACGATGAGCTCGGCACGTGCGCTCTCATCCAGGCGACCGGCGCTGCCGGCCTCGCGACCGAGGAGCAGGTCCCGCACCAGGTCGAGCGTGTCGTGCCGGTCGTCGGCCAGCTTGCGCCGCGCCTCCTCGACCGCGTGGTCGAGCACGGCGACCTGGTCGGGGGGCGCGACCTCACCCGGCACGACGTAGGCGCGGTACCGGTCGAAGGCCACCAGCAGCTCGACGACGACGTCCGAGAACGCGCGGCGCGTGTGGTCCCGCAGGCGTACGTCCGCGTGGGTGATGTGCGCCAGCAGCTCGACCAGGCGGTGGACCTCGGCGAACAGGGAGCCACCCACCAGAAGGCGTTTGGCGTCCTCGACCACCGCGGTGAGATCCGTGCCGCTGCCGGACTGCTCGGTGGTCGCCTCGACCCGGTTCCACAGCGTGGTCATCGGGCCGGCGCCGGACGGGTCGACGAACAGCCCGCCGACGCGCATCAGCGCGTCGTAGCCGGTGGTGCCGGCACACGGCCAGTCCGAGGGCAGGGGCTCGTCGCCCTCCAGGATCTTCTCCACCACCACCCACGAGCCCCCGGTGGCCTCGGCCAGACGGCGCAGGTAGCCGCGAGGGTCAGCGAGCCCGTCCGGGTGGTCGATGCGCAACCCGTCGAGGCGTCCGTCGGCGATCAGGTCGAGCAGCAGGCGGTGGCTGGCCTCGAACACGTCAGGGTCCTCGACACGCACGGCCGCCAGGGTGTCCACGTCGAAGAAGCGCCGGTAGTTGAGCTCCTCGTCGGCCACCTTCCAGTACGCGAGGCGGTACCACTGCCGGTCGACCAGCTCGTGCAGCGGCAGGCTCTCGGTGCCCGGACGGACGGGGAAGACGTGCTCGAAGTAGCGCAGCACCGGTCCGGGACCGCCGGGCCGGTCGGCCGTGGCGGTCTCGCCCTCGAGGTCGAGGGTGATCTCGCCGCGGGCCAGGACGTCGCCGATGCGGTCACCGAGGACCGGCATCAGCAGCGCGTGGTCCTCGGTGGCCCAGTCGACGTCGAACCAGTGCGCGAAGGGTGAGGACGGTCCGTCGCGCAGCACGGACCAGAGCTCGGCGTTGAGGTGTGCCGGTGTGGGGACGGCGACGTGGTTCGGCACCACGTCGGCCACAGCGCCCAGGCCGAGCTCCGTGAGCCGGTCGCTCATCGCGTCGAAGGCGGGTCGACCTCCGGCGTCGTCGGAGAGCCGGCCGTGGTCGACGACGTCGTACCCGTGTCCCGAGCCCGGCGTGGCCGCGAGAACGGGAGACAGGTAGATGTGGCTGACCCCGAGCCGGTCCAGGTACTCCGCCCGGTCGGCGACGTCGGTGAAGCCGAACTCCGCACGCACCTGCAGCCGGTACGTCGACACCGGGACCGGTCGACCGGCCGCCGGCCGCCGAGCCTGTACCTGCTGCTGTCCCGCCTCGTCCTCGTGTGCTGCCGACACCCTCAGCCCCGGCGCAGGAGGATGGTGCTGCGCGAGAGCGCCCGCAGGGAGTCGGTCGGCGCGACCTTGGTGCCCTCCTCGGTCTCCATGCCCGTGTCGAAGACGACCTCCCAGCTGGCGCCGTACTCGGTGTCGGGCAGCGTGAAGTCCATCGACTCGTGGTGGGCGTTGTAGAGCACCAGGAACGAGTCGTCGACGACCCGCTGACCACGTGGCCCAGGCTCCGGGATGGCGTCGCCGTTGTAGAACACCATCACCGACCGGGCGTACCCGTTCGTCCAGTGCTCATCGCCCATGTGCTCGCCGGCGGGAGTGAACCAGGCGATGTCGCCGAGATCGCTCTCGCCGCCGTGGCTCGCGTCACCGGCGAAGAACCTGCGGCGACGGAAGACCGGGTGCTCCTGCCGCATGGCCAGGACCTTCTGCGTGAACTCGAGCAGGTCGGTGGCCGACTCGTCGAGATCCCAGTCGACCCAGGCGATCTCGTTGTCCTGGCAGTAGACGTTGTTGTTGCCGTCCTGCGTGCGGCCGATCTCGTCGCCGTGGGCGATCATCGGCACGCCCTGGCTCAGCAGGAGCGTGCTCAGGAAGTTGCGCTGCTGCCGAGCGCGCAGCTCGAGGATGGCCGCGTCGTCTGTCTCGCCCTCGGCGCCGCAGTTCCAGGAGCGGTTGTGGCTCTCGCCGTCGTTGCCGCCCTCACCATTGGCGTCGTTGTGCTTCTCGTTGTAGGAGACCAGGTCTCGCAGCGTGAAGCCGTCGTGCGCGGTGATGAAGTTGATGCTGGCGATGGGGCGACGACCGTCGTCCTTGTAGAGGTCAGAGGAGCCCGTGAGGCGCGAGGCGAACTCGCCGAGGGTGGCCGGCTCGCCACGCCAGAAGTCGCGGACGGTGTCGCGGTACTTGCCGTTCCACTCGGTCCACAGGGGCGGGAAGTTGCCCACCTGGTAGCCGCCGTCGCCGAGGTCCCACGGCTCGGCGATCAGCTTGACCTGGCTCACGACCGGGTCCTGCTGGACCAGGTCGAAGAAGGCGCTCAGCCGGTCCACCTCGTGGAACTGGCGGGCCAGCGTGGCCGCGAGGTCGAAACGGAACCCGTCCACGTGCATCTCGAGGACCCAGTACCGCAGCGAGTCCATGATCAGCTGCAGGACGTGCGGGTTGCGCATCAGCAGGCTGTTGCCGGTGCCCGTGGTGTCGTAGTAGTGCTCCTGCTCGTCGTCGACGAGCCGGTAGTAGCTGGCGTTGTCGATGCCGCGGAAGCAGAGCGTCGGCCCGAGCTCGTTGCCCTCGGCGGTGTGGTTGTAGACCACGTCGAGGATGACCTCGATGTCCGCCTCGTGGAGGGACTTCACCATCCCCTTGAACTCCTGCACCTGCTGACCGAGGGTGCCGGCGGAGGAGTAGCCGTTGTGCGGGGCGAAGAACCCGATCGTGTTGTAGCCCCAGTAGTTGCTGAGGCCCTTCTCCTGCAGGTGGGTGTCCTGCACGAACTGGTGCACCGGCATCAGCTCGATGGCCGTGATGCCGAGCTCGGTCAGGTGCTCGATCATCGCCGGGTGCCCGATCGCGGCGTAGCTGCCGCGCAGCTCCTCGGGGATGTCAGGGTGGGTCTGGGTCAGGCCGCGGACGTGCGCCTCGTAGATCACGGACTCGTGGTACTCGTGCCCCGGGCTGCGGTCGTTGCCCCAGTCGAAGAACGGGTTGATGACGACCGACGTCATCGTGTGGCCGAGGCTGTCGTCGTCGTTGAAGACCTTCGGGTCCTCGAACTGGTACGAGAACAGGGACGCGTCGCCGTCGACCTGGCCGTCGATCGCCTTGGCGTACGGGTCGAGCAGCAGCTTGGACGGGTTGCACCGCTGCCCGTTCTCGGGGTCGTACGGGCCGTGGACGCGGTAGCCGTAGCGCTGACCCGGCTGCACGGCCGGCAGGTACGCGTGCCAGACGCCACCGTCCACCTCGGTCAGCTCGATGCGCGTCTCGCCGCCGTCGCCGTCGACCAGGCACAGCTCGACACGCTCGGCGACCTCGGACACCAGCGTGAAGTTGGTGCCCGTCCCGTCGAAGGTGGCCCCCAGGGGGTAGGGCCGTCCGGGCCAGATCTGCACGCGATGCTCCTTGGGTGGTGACTGCTTGGTTCGTCTTGCGGGCTTTGCTTCAGACCGTGACGGCATGGTCAACGATCCCACGGGTCGCGGACTCGCCGGTCGGTACCGTGCCCAGAGTGAGGCCACCACCCCGCTCGACGCGAGTCGAGACGTAGGCGTCGGTGACCAGTGACGGACTGTGACGGGCCAGCAGGGACGCCTGGAGCAGGACGGCCAGTCGCTCGACCACCCAGCGGGCGGCCCCTGCCACGGCCTGGGGGTCCTGGGTGGCCTCGCGCGCGGCCTCACGCAGCGTGTCGACGCCGTCGACGAGGGCTGCGTCGAGTCGCTTGGAGACACCCTTGGCCGCCTCCAGCTCGGTCACCAGGGCCTCGACCGAGCCCTCGCTGGTGCGCAGCACGCGCAGCACGTCGAGCGCGATCACGTTGCCTGAGCCCTCCCAGACGGAGTTGAGCGGCGACTCGCGGAAGAGGCGGGCCAGCCCGTTCTCCTCCACGTACCCGTTGCCGCCCAGGCACTCGAGCGCCTCGGCCACGAGCATGGGTGCGCGCTTGCAGACCCAGTACTTGCCGATCGCGACGCCGATGCGCGCCAGGTCGGCCTCGCCCTGGTCGCCGGCGAACGCCGCGTCGGTGGCGGCGGCCAGCCGCAGGCCGAGCAGGGTGGCGGCCTCGGACTCGACGGCCAGGTCGGCGAGGACGTTGGACATCAGCGGGCTGTCGACGAGCAGGGAGTCGAAGGCACGCCGGTGGCGGGCGTGGTGGACGGCCTGCACCAGACCGGCGCGCACCGTGGCGGCGGACCCCACGATGCAGTCGAGCCGGGTGGCGGCCACCATGCCGAGGATCGTGCGTACGCCCGAGCCCTCGTCGCCGAGCCGCACGCCCCACGTTCCCTCCAGCTCGACCTCGCTGGACGCGTTCGAGCGGTTGCCGAGCTTGTCCTTGAGGCGCTGGAGGCGCCAGCTGTTCCGTCGGCCGTCGTCCAGCACCCGCGGGACCACGAAGCACGTGAGGCCGGCGTCGGCGCGGGCCAGCACGAGGAAGACGTCGCTCATCGGGGCCGAGCAGAACCACTTGTGTCCCGTGAGCCGGTAGGTCTGCCCACCCTCGAGCGGTCCCGACGGGACGGGGACCGCGAGCGTGCTGGTGCCCGACAGGTCCGAACCGCCCTGCTTCTCGGTCATCCCCATGCCGGCCAGCGCACCGCCCTTCTCCGAGGCCGGTCGCAGACCGAAGTCGTAGACCGTGGACGCCAGCCGGGGTACCCACAGGTCGGCCAGCGCGGTGTCGACGCGGAGCGCCGGGACCGCCGCCCCGGTCATCGACAGGGGGCAGATGTGCCCGGCCTCCGTCTGGCTCCACATCAGCATGGCCGCTGACCGGGCCACGTGGGCGCCGGAGCCGCGCGGGGCGGTCCAGGCACCGGCGCCGAGGCCGTGCTCGACGCCCACCTGCATGAGCTGGTGGTAGGCGGGGTGGTACTCGACCTCGTCGATGCGCTCGCCGCGGGCGTCATGGGTGTGCAGCATCGGCGGGTAGCGCTCGGCCTGGTCGGCCCACGTGCGTGCCTTCGCGCTGCCCGCGAGCTCTCCGAGCTCGGCGAGGCGCGGTGCGTGGGTCGACGCCCCGTGGCGAGCCACGGCCTCGCGCAGCGCGACGTCCCCCAGCCAGGGGCCGGAGCCGTCGAGCGGCGGGACCTGGTTGGTCACGCGATGGGTCATCGGCACCCGGACACGGTAGTCGCCCAGGTGGCCGGGTCCGTAACCGTCCCGCGTTGCGGGCACGTCGGTCGCCGCCTGCGGGCCGGGGGGGTTGACGGTGGCTACCGTGGGTGCGTGGCGACCCCCGGCGCGATGCAGCGGGCCGTGGACCAGACGGCCGTCTCAGCCAGGCGCCGGGCCAGGACGCTCTCGCGTCATGCTCCCGTCCGCCACGCCTGGCACCTGGTCAGCGTGACGCTGCGGCTCTGCCTGCGCTACCGGGTGACCGGGCTCGCGGCGGAGGCGGGCTTCTTCGCCCTGCTGTCGCTGCCGCCGCTGCTGCTGGGGCTCGCCGCCAGCGCGGCGTGGGTCGGGTCGGAGCTGGGTGCCGACACCGAGCTCCAGCTGAAGAACGGCCTGAGGGACTACCTGTCGCCGTTCCTCACGTCGGACGTCGTCAACACCGTGATGATCCCCACGCTCGAGGACGCGATCGACACGCCGCGGATCGACCTCATCTCGCTGGGGTTCGTGCTCTCCCTCTGGTCCGGGTCGAGGGCTCTCAACGTCTACATCGACACGATCTCGATCATGTACGGCCAGGGCGGTCACCGTGGCATCGTCCGCACGCGCGTCCTGTCCTTCGGGTTGTACGGCCTCACCCTGCTGCTCGGTGCGGTCACGGTGCCCCTGGTGCTCGTCGGTCCCGTCCCTGCTGCGGGACGTGCTGCCCCCGTCCCTGGAGTGGCTGATCACCCTGTACTGGCCGGCCGTGATGATCCTCTGGCGTGGCCCTGCTCACGAGCCTCTACCACGTCAGCGCACCGTTGCGGACGCCGTGGCGCCGCGACATCCCGGGCGCCCTGGTGGCCCTGGTGATCTGGATCCTGGCCAGTGGGCTGCTCCGGTTCTTCCTCGCCTTCTCGCTCGGCGGCAGCCCGGGACCCGGGGGTGCTGCCGCGACCGAGGAGGCCGCGACCCGCAGCTTCTCGATCTACGGACCGCTGACCACGCCGATCGTGGTCCTGTTGTGGCTCTACCTGCTGGCCATCGCGGTGCTGATCGGCGCGGCGCTGAACTCGGCCGTGGACGTCCGGTGGCCAGCCAAGGGCCGTCGCCCGGCCGACGTGCCACCGCCCCGCGGAGGACCGCCGCCGCTGACTCCCGTCCGCGACACGGAGGCGGGTCCGTGGCTGAGGCACGGGCGGCACTTCCCGCAGGGTGCGGCGGCCGCGGTGTCGGTCAGCAAATCGGATGACGGCGAGGAAGCGGCGTCCTAGCATCGGAGGCCGACAGCCGGGCGGGAGCCCGGGAGCCGCGGACAGGACGGAGGTGCCTGCGATGACTGCTGACAGCCGCACGGCGACCCCCACCCACCCGCACCGCGTCCCGGGCCCGGCCTCACGGCCGGCCCGGTCCCGGTGCAACCCGAAGGGCCAGCACAGTGACCGAGCATTCCCCCACGACCACCCAGCCTCGTCACCCACTCCCGCCGGACCGACTCCCCACCTCCTCCATGCGGCCGGCTGGGACGACCACTGGGCCCGGGCCGCCTGTGCCGTCCACGGGTCCCTTGCACCCCGCCCGCGTGCTGCGCGCCGACCGCGGTGCCAGCGAGGTCGTCCTCGACGACGGACCGCTCGACGGTCGACTGGGGGACCGCCCTGCGGCGGGCGGTCGACGACGACCCGGTCGAGACCCCCGCCGCGGGGGACTGGGTGCTGGTCCACCGCGGCGACGAGGCCACCGGCACGGGCCCGACCCTGGTCGAGGTGCTTCCGCGCCGCACCGCGGTGATCCGGCTCCAGGCCGGCCGGTCCTCCCGCGGCCAGGTCCTCGCCGCCAACGCCGACCTCGTGTGCGTGGTCGAGGGCCTCGACCCCGACCCCGACACCGGACGCGTGGAGCGGCTCCTCGCCCTGGCGTGGGCGTCCGGATGCCACGCCGGCCGTGGTGCTCACGAAGGCCGACCTCGTCCTGGACCCGCAGGACCTGGTGGACGAGATCTCCGCCTGTGCTCCCGGCTGCCCGGTCTGGGCGGTCTCCACCCTCGACGGGTACGGCCTGACCCCGCTGCGCGAACAGCTGGCGCTCGGACGGACCGTCGCCCTGCTCGGCGCCTCCGGCGTCGGCAAGTCGACGCTCCTCAACGCCCTCGTCGGCGAGGACGTGATGACTCACGCGCGTGCTCGGGGCGATGAACAAGGGGCGGCATACGACGGTGACGCGCGAGCTCCACCTCGTGCCCGGCGGGGGAGCGGTGCTGGACACGCCGGGCATGCGCAGCATCGGCCTCGCGGGTACCGAGGACCTCGATGACGTGTTCCCGGAGGTCGACGAGCTGGCCGCCCGCTGCCGGTTCGGCGACTGCACGCACGCCGTCGAACCAGGGTGTGCCGTCCTGGCGGCCGTCGAGGCCGGTGGGCTGTCGGAGCGGCGCCTGCGCTCCTACCGCAAGCTCGTCCGGGAGCTCGAGTACCAGGCGGCCCGGGTCGACGCGCGGGTGGCAGCCCAACGCGCCGACCGGTGGCGGCAGGTGCACCGGGAGCAGCGCCAGCGCCGAAGGATCGAGGGGCGCAGGGACGTGCAGCGCTGAGGTCCTCGACGGCTGGGAGGTCCTCGACGGCTGAGGTCCGTCAGGGCTCGAGCAGACCTGACTGACGGCCGCGGCCTGGTCCGACCAGATGGCCATCGCCGTCCGCATCCGCAGGAACCCGAGCTTCGCGTAGAACGGCTCTGCACCGGGGTTGGCGTACAGGAGGATCTTCCGGTGCCCCTCTGCGCGGCGCACGAGCTCGGTGATCACCCGGCGTCCCAGGCCGCGCCCCTGGTGGTCGGGGTGCACGGCGACGTCGGCGATGTAGGCCACGTCGAGGCCGTCAGCGACAGCGCGTCCGGCGCCCACGAGACGACCGTCCGTCCGGACGAAGCAGACGAACATGCTGTGGGAGAACACCGTCGCCAGGCGGTCGGGTGGCTTCTCGCCCAGCGGGGCGACCCGGTAGAGCTCCGAGAGCTCCGCCCAGGCGACCCCCTCGGTGTCGTCGGCCCACGTGTACTCGTCCACAGCGCTCCCTCAGCCGCGCGTGGCCACCGTGAGCAGGACCGCGGAGTCCTCGAGCGCCTCGAGGCTGTGCCGGTCGGGTGGCACGATCAGCAGGTCCCCGGGTGACCCCTCCCAGTGGACGTCACCGGCGGCCAGGCGGACCCGGCCCACCAGCACGTGCACCGTCGCCTCGCCGGGGCTCTCGTGGTCCTCCAGCCTCCGCCCGGCGGCGAGCGCGATCACCGTCTGACGCAGCACGTGCTCGTGGCCGCCGTAGACCGTGCTCGCGCTCCGCCCGCTCGACGCCCCGCGCGCGGTCTCGAGGTGACGACGGGCGGTCGAGGTCAGTGACGACTTCTCCATGGGCTGCGCCTCTCCGTCGGGAACCTGGCCGGGTGGTCCCCGACCCTAGCCCCAGCGCACCGACGGAACGGCAGGGTCGTCGGGTTCAGCCGTGGCCGTCGCGGGAGAGGCAGAGCGCGGCCGCCCAGCGGCGCAGCTCGAGGCAGGCGGCGTCGACCCCGGTCACGACCGCTGTGGTCGACTCGCCGGTGGTGACGTCGACGGTCATCGCCACGCTGAGCACCAGGTCGTCGGGATCGGTCCCCGGTGGGACGCGTGCGCTGAGGTGGCACACCCCGACGACCACGTGAGGCT
This sequence comes from uncultured Actinomycetota bacterium, assembly GCA_963843835.1. GTDB lineage: Bacteria > Actinomycetota > Actinomycetes > Actinomycetales > CAWJMD01 > CAWJMD01. Next base: position 1,141,237 of record CAWJMD010000008.1, on the reverse strand, counting down.
CCTGGTGGGGAGACGGGCCCATGACCGGCACGATGACGCAAGCGCGTCACCAGGACATCTCCGGGCCCGGTGACGGGCACCTCGCGCAGGGGCGGTCAGCCGGACGCCATGACCGGTGCGCTCGCGGGCACGGTCGCCGCCTTCTGACCTCGGTAGGTCCAGAGCAGGTCGGCCAGGAGCGAAGGCGGCCCGACCCCGATCTCCTCGTCCAGCAGCCGGGCGTAGCTGCGCGCGTGGTTGACGGCCCCGACCACGTCCCCCGAGGCGAGGCGCACCCGGACCGCCAGGACGTTGGCCGACTCGCGGAGGGGATCGCACTCGACCGCGCCGAGTCCGAGGAGCAGGGCGAGGCTGCGCTCCTCGCGGGCCAGCGCCGCGCGGGCCGCGGCCTCGAAGAGCTGGACAGCCTCCTGCCTGAGCCGTTCCCGGTCGAACACGACCCAGGCGTCCCAGCAGCCCGGCAGCAGCTCGCCCCTCAGGTCCAGCAGGAGCTCGGGGTCGGGGAGGGTCCCCCGACGCCGGTGCTCGCGCGCGGCCTGGTGCAGGGTGCGGACGTCCACCGCCACCGACTCGTCGAGACCCAGTTCGCCCGCGGTCACGACGAGCACGTCACGTCCCGGTCTCTTCAGTCGCCACAGGGCCGTGCGCAGGTTGGCGTGCGCCTTCTCCTCGTCCGTGTCCGGCCAGAGGGTGTCGGCGACGTAGGCGCGCGTCAGCCGCCGGTCGTGCAGCGCCAGGAAGCCGAGCAGGCGGTGCGCGGCCACCGGGACCTCGACGACGCGGTCGTCGCGGCGCAGATCGAAGCCCCCCAGCAGCCGCAGGCCGATGCCCCGAGTCATCGCGTCCTCCCTCGCCTCGGTGGGCTCTGCCAGGACGTCCTCGCGCTCCGGTAGCCGCGGAACGGGTCGACCGCACGATGCTCCCTGCCGGCCGTCACCACCGCGTCACCCCTCGTGGTGACAGTGCCGTGACGCGGCCGTCCTAGCGTTCGCCATGCGGACCACGTGGCTCCTGCACACGTGGCCCCGCCGACGTGGAGGGAGTGTCGGACATGGCCGGACACCACTCGCTGTGGGCCGACGAGGCCTGGGACGACAGTGATCTCGCGCTGGCCGACGACTGGGACGACGCTGACGACTGGGCCGACGCTGACGACTGGGCCGACGCCGACGGCTGGCAGGACGAGCTCGACGACTGGGCGGACGCCGACGACTGGGCAGACGGCGACGACTGGGTGGACGGCGACGCCGTCGACGGCGCGGGGTGGGACGCCGCCGCATCCGACTACGCGGAGCTGCTCCGAGGCGCCCTCAGGGAGGACCTGCAGGACCTGGACGCGGAGGACCTGGAAGACGCCGTGTCCTCCGCCTTCGACTCCATGTCGGCGGCGGAGGGGTTCAACTTCGGCAAGGCCCTTCAGCAGATCGGACGCAGCGCCTCCCGAGTGGTGTCCGATCCCGCGTTCGCACAGATCGCGGGCACCGCACTGCCGGTCGTGGGCGGGGCGCTGGGCACCGTCGTGGGTGGACCCGTGGGAACCGCACTGGGCAGCAGCCTCGGCGCGGCAGTGGCCAAGGCGATCCCCGGTCGCACCCCGCCGCCGCCTGCTGCCGGCCATCCCCCGAGCATCCCACGCAGCCCGGTTCCGGCCCAGGCCGTCGGCCCGCCCGTCGTGGCCGCGGCCGGGGCCGTCACGGCGCCGGGCTCGGCCCTTCCCGCGGCCACAGGGTCGGACGCAGCCCTGATGGCGCTGCTCCTGGGCCAGCAGAAGGACGCCCTGCTCGGCACCCTCGCGGCGGCTCTGGGACCACACGGCCGGACCACGGTCAACGGGATCCCGGTCGCCACCTTGATGCGGACGCTGAGCAGCCTCTACGGACAGGCCGCCGCCGACGCCGACGAGCTGCTGTTCTGGCAGGGCGGCAGCGCCGACGCCGACGCCGACGCCGTCGACGTCTGGTCCGACGCCGAGATCTCCGACCGCGACGCCTACATCGCGCTCATGGACGCGGACAACGACGACCTGGCGCTGGCCCTGGCGTGGTCATGACGACGTCCGAGCTCGCCGAGGTGGAGGCCCTGCTGGAGCGGGTCCTGCCGGATCCCTCGGGTTTCATGGAGAAGGTCCTGTCCCAGCTGGTCGAGCGACTGGGGGCCACGGCTCCCCCAGCGCCGCCCACCGTCGTCGAGGGGTTCGAGGCCACGGCCCACCAGGACCTCGTCGACCACAACCTCCTCGTCGCGGCTGCCCTGGGCGCCTGCGACTGCTGGGGTGCGGAACCCCTCTGCGAGGTGTGCGGCGGCGCCGGGTCCTCCGGCTGGACGGACCCCGATCCCGAGCTGTTCGCCGAGTTCGTCGCGCCCGCCGTGGCACGTGCCGCCACGCGCGCCCCCGCTGCACACCGTCAGACGGAACACCACCACACGGTCGACGCCCCGACCCGGGACGACAAGGCCGGCGGACCCGAGGAAGGGGACTCAGATGAGCAGCAGCGTTTGGCTGGATGACGTCGGGCTCGACGCGGCGGAGTACGACGACTCCGAGGCCGGAGAGCTCTACGACGACAGCGAGTACGACGACAGCGAGTACGACGACAGCGAGTACGACGACAGCGAGTACGACGACGAGTCGCGCAAGTCGCGTGCCGCGGTGCGCCGCGCGGCGATGCGGCGACGGCGCATCGCAGTCGCCCGGCGTCGACGGGACCAGATGCGCGGAGCGAGGCGAGGGCGCCGACCGGTGCCACGAGCCGCCACACCCCGCGCGGCGGTCAAGGCCATCCGCAACCTGGACCTCGACACCAAGGTCCAGGAGGACAAGTTTCGTACTGCCACGGCAGCGATGAGCCGTCGCATGAGTCGCTCCGAGTACGCGGCCGTGTCGGGTGCCGCGATCAACCAGTTCATCGAGTCCTTCGACGCCCCGGACAACGCCTACTTCCGTGCGGCTCTGCGTTTCTCCCCGCTCCTGCTCCTGCAGCCCCAGTCGCGGGGCAAGGGCTTCGAGGGCTTCGTCAAGGACCCCCGGGTCGTGGGTGGGGCCGCCGTGGCGGCGATCACCGTGATCGGCGAGAACAGGGGGCGGCTCAACGCGGCCAGCTCGATCGACGTGCTGGCGGCGAACGAGATCCAGGCGGGCCAGAGCGACCGGTTCGTCGCGGATGTCTTCGATCGCAGCGGGAAGCTCCTCGACAAGGACGTCACCTGGTCCTCCGACGACACCTCGGTCGCCGAGATCGACTCGGCGACAGGCAAGGTGACTGCGAAGGCCGCAGGGACGGCCGTGATCACCGCGAAGTTCGGGGACGTCCGGCGCCGCACCCGTCTGACCGTCAGCCCGGCAGCCAGCGGCACCAAGTAGGCGTCAGGGCCCGTTCCCGGGAAGGCAGACCATGGACCCGGCGCTGCGCGAGCTGCTGCGCGCCGAGCGGCGGGATCCCGATCGGTCCGTCGAGGCGCTCGTGCGGTTCCGGTACCGCGACACCGTCGTGCCGGGCGTCCGCGTGGTGGCGCGATTCGGCACGGTGGCGACCTGTCGCATCCGCGCGGGAGACGTCGTCGCGGTGAGGCGGCATCCGCTCGTGGCGAGCTGCAAGGCGTCGCGGGGGTTGGGGCCCGAGCACGGCCCGGCCGCTGCCGAGGTGGTCGAGGACGCCCCTGCCGGCCACCGTCCGACGGACCGACGCCGTCCCCGGCACCGGCTTCACCGGGCACGGTGTGGTGGTGGCCGCCCTGGACTGGGGCCTGGACTTCGCCGCAGCCTGCTTCCGGCGCCCCGACGGGACGACCCGGCTGCTGGCCCTGCTCGACCAGCGGGACCGCAGGGCGGGCGCTGGTGGCTCCCCGTCCCCTTACGGGTACGGGACGGTCTTCTCGGCCGGGGACATCGACGCGGCGCTGCAGACCGACCACCCGTACCGGGCACTGGGGTACCACCCGGCCGACGCAGACCCGGGGACGGGGGCCCACGGAAGCCACGTGCTCGACATCGCCGCCGGCAACGGGAGGTCGGGTGGACCGGTCGGCGTGGCCTGCGACGCGGCCCTCGTGTTCGTGCACCTCGCGGACCGTGACACCGGCGGTCTGGCGAACCTGGGCGACTCGCTGCGGCTGCTGGAGGGGCTGGACTTCGTCCGACGGACCGCGCAGGGCCGGCCCTGGGTGGCGAACGTCAGCGTGGGCCGCCACGCCGGTCCGCACGACGGCCTCACCCTGGCGGAGATGGCTATCGACGAGCTGCTGCAGGGCGCACCGGGGTGCTTCGTGGTCCAGAGCGCCGGCAACTACTTCCGTTCCGGCACGCACAGCACCGGTCGGGTGCCGCCCGGGGGACGCCGGACGATGCGCCTGCGGACCCACCCCGACGACACGACCCCGAACGAGCTGGAGATCTGGTACCCGGGCGTGGACGAGCTCGTCGTCGAGCTGGCACCGCCGGGGTCGGCCCGGCCGGTGCGGGTGGCCCTGGGCCAGGTCGCCGACGTCGTCGTGGACGGCGACGTCGTCGGCCGCGTGTACCACCGCCAGGACGACCCCAACAACCACGACAACATGGTCGACGCGTTCTTCTACGTCGGGGCGCCGCCTGGTGAGTGGACCGTGACGTTGCTCGGGCGCCACGTGGTCGACGGCACGTTCCACGCCTGGATCGAACGGGACCAGGCGTGCCCGCACTGCCAGAGCCGGTTCCGGCCATCGGACGTCAGCAGGACCACCACCACGGGAACGCTCGCCAACGGCCGCATGCCGCTCGTCGTGGGCGCCTACGACGCCCATCGCGCGAGCCATCCGCTGGCACGGTTCAGCAGCTCCGGCTGGACGCGGGACCTCGTCGTCAAGCCCGATCTCTGCGCTGGCGGCGTCGACGAGCTGGCACTGCGGTCGGCGCCCGCCGACTGCGTGACCAGCCCCGACCTGCTCGTCCGCAAGTCGGGCACGAGCATGGCGACCCCGCACGTGACCGGAGCGGTCGCCCTCTGCCTCGAGGCGGGCGGCCGACGCCTGACCGCGCGCCGCATCCGGTCCCTGGTCCTGGGCACCACCGCGGCGCCCCTTCCCTCGCACGACCCCCGACGGGTCGGCTTCGGCCTGCTCGACCTGCAGGCCCTGGCCGCCCGGCTCCGCGTGGACTACCCGCGCACCGTGACCCTGCAGCGACGACGAAGGAGACGACGATGATCCGGACGAGCTGGACTTCCGACCTCGACCGCGACGCGGGGGTCCCCTTCGGCCCCGAGACGGACCCACGTGTCGTGCTCGCCGCAGCGCCTGCGCGGGCGTACCGCGAGCTCCTCTACCGACCTGACGGCCGACTCGGACGGTGGGTCGCAGAGCGGTTCACTGTCGTCGCGCGACCGGGCGACCCCCTCACCGAGCCGACGATGCCGGGCGACGTGCTGCTCGGCGTCACCCCCGGCAGCCGGGCCCGCGGACGGTGCGACGTGCTCGATGCGCCCCTCGAGAACGTCCGCCCGCGGGTGCTGCCTCCCGGGCGCCTACTGCTGCGGCCCCGGCAGTCGCCGGACGAGGACACGCCCTCCGACGACCTCTCGGAGAGCGTCCCGGGCCACGTGACGAAGGCACGGGACGTCTGGTGCAGGCTCGGTCTGCCGGAGGACGTGACCATCCTCGACATGTCCCAGGTACCGTCCACGGAGGTTCGTGGCGCCGGCTTCCAGGCCTGGACCAACTCGTCCTCGTACGTGTACGTGGATGCCTCGTCCGACGCCGCTGGCGTGATGGAGGCGGTGCTGCATCACGAGGCGGTGCACATCCGGCAGTTCCGCAAGGCCGGGAGGCGTCCCCCGAGCTACGCCCACATGATGCGCTACGAGTGCGACGCGTACACCGCCTCGGCCAGCTGGACGAAGAGCCACTCCGACGCCGACGTGCGTGCCACGAACGCGGCGCTGGCCACGACCGCCACGCTGTTCTGCGACGAGATCGACGCTGCGGCCAAGGCGCGTCTGGGACGAACGGCTCTCGACCGGCGGTATCGCGACTTCCTCCTGCGGCACAACATGCTCCCCGCTCACACGGACCTACGTGACCTCTACCTGCCCGATCCGAAGCCGGCGCGGCCGACCCGGTGCACGGGGACGGGCAGTGCGGCGCGGAGCACGAGGGACGAGCTGGGCGGCGAGGCGTCCGAGGAGGAACCAGTCGACCGATCCGAGGGGAACCTCGTCCGCGCCCTCCTGCAGGACGGGCGCTCCGAGAACGACATCACGGACGCCGTCTTCTTCACCCGGCACCCGACCGCCCAGCGGGGAAGCCTCCGTGCCGGGAGCATGCAGGCCCGCGAATGGACCAGGATCCGCGACGGCGCGGTCAGGCCCGCGGTGCGGCGGGCTCTCGTCGTGCGTCCAGCAGACCCGGTCGAGCTGGCGCTGTACTTCAGCCAGTACGAGGGCGACTCGCGCGTCCCGGCGGCCGTCATGCGGCGGTTCCTGACCGACCCCGTTCTGCTGTCGCTCGGCCGGAGCCTGCGCGACCGCGTGCTAGGGAGCTGGAGTCGCGGCGGTAGGCCCCTCGACCCGGGCGGCCTGCACCGGATGGCACTCGAGCTCTCCGGTCACGTCGGTGCGGCGACGCTGCTGTGCCACAACGTGGTCCGGTCGTTCGTCCGCGGCGGGCAGGCCATCACGTGGAGCAACACGGGGCGGGAGGGGGAGTACACCGACGGCAGCCGCACCTACGTGGCCAGGGTGGTCCACCGGGCAGGCCGTCTGCGCTACCGCAAGGCCGGCGTCGACACCGTCTCGATCTTCTACCTGCTCTTCTCCGCCGACGAGTTCGGCACCGACGACCCCGGAGACTGGTACCACTTCTTCGTCACCGCCACGATGGCCAGCCTGACCGGCGGTGGCAGCGGCGGCGGCCGGGGCCGTTCCCGTGACTCCGTCGACGCCGAGGACCGCGGCGGGGGTCGGGTGAGCACCGTCGCCTACCAGACGCTCCTGGCGGACCGCATGGCAGAGCTCGAGCGGCAGATGACCGACCCTGCCCTCGCCTCGGTGCCCTCGTACCGGGGATGGGTCCGTGCCAACGCGATCAGCTTCCTCGAGGGGGGCTTCTACGGCAAGGACTACTCGGCAGACCAGTCGGACGTCGCGCGGGAGAGCCGCGTGCACCTGAAGGGGGCGGTGTTCGGACTGAGGACCGTCGGTGCCGCACCGGGACCCACGTGGCGCTGGTACGTGCCCACAGGGGCCTCGGTCAGCCGTATCGACCTCGTGGTGGGCATCGACCTGCGGCGGGCCACGTCCGAGGTGCTGCGCCCTGACGGCACGGCTGCCGCCGGCGACGCGGAGTGGGCGGCGCCGTCGCCGGTGCTGCTCGATGCCGAGAACGATCCGTACCAGGAGCTGTTGGACGAGATCGCGCGCGAGCTCCGGCTCCGTTTCGCCGACCCGGACGACCCCGGGCTGCACCGCCGGCGTGTGCGGCTGCGCCGGCTCTTCGCCCGGGTCCCTGCGGACAGGCGCAGCGAGCTGCGGAACCAGCTGGGCGGCGAGCGCACCGGCGACCAGCTGTCCCAGCTCTTCCACGGGCGGCTGCACCGGGCCACGCGCCGGGAGCTGCTGGGGATCCTGGAGCCGCGGCCGACCGCACCCACCACACCGCCACCCGCGCCCAGGCCGAGGTTCGTGTCGCCGTACGAGCCCCTCCCGCCCAGCGAGCAGGGTCGCCTCGACACGGCGGTGCGCAGCCTCACGCAGAAGATCGACGCCTCCGGCGACCCGCGGGCGTGGCGCTACCGGTGCTGGCTGGCGAAGCTCGCCGCCGGTGCCGACGACCGGGTGATCCCGTGGGCGCGCATCTGCCCTCGCACCTCCGGGGCGATCGGCGCCGCCTACCTCGTCGGTCCGTGCGACATCACCGCCGGCTCGGCCGTCGACCAGACCGAGCTGGAGCGGGCGATCCGTGCCGTCCCCGACGTGGAGCCCGCCAACCGGAGGTTGTTCTTCATCACGCACCTGCGGCCGCAGATCCTGTGGCTGACCGAGCTGACCAGCGACTCGCTGCACCTCGAGAACCTGCGCCGCCTGCACGACCAGGTGCAGATGGCGATCACCAAGCTGGACCTGTGGGCCAACAACCCGATGGGCGGCAGCTCGGCGATGCCGCCGGCCTACGTGTCGATCAAGGACTGGATCGGGCAGAGGCAACGGGACCCGAACAGCCTGTACAGCTGCCTCTGAGGGCCTCGCGCAGGCCACAGGGCGTTGACGGTCCAGCTGGAGCGCTGCCGCGGCGCAGACGGCCGTTGACCGTGGGGAGGAGCGCCAGGCCGACGAGGATCGGCAGCCAGTGGCTCACCAACCTCCATCCGAGGACGTCGGCGGTAGCCGAGGCCGCGGGCGAGCCGGCGGCGACGAGCGCCCCGATCATGACCGTCTCGACGATGCCCACGCCGTCGGGCGTCAGTGGGACCGAGGCGACCACCTGGGCGATGACGTAGGCCAGCAGGATCGGTGCCAGCGGAGTCCCGGGTGATCCGTCCGGCCCAACGAGTTGCCGACGACGACGGTCCGCACCACGAGTCCGCACGGAGGGCCTGCACGCCCCACCGACGCAGCCCGGTCAGGAGCAGCTCGCCGTGGGCGAAGAGACTGGCCGCCTCCAGCCCGAGCACCACGACGAGCAGCCATCACGTGGTGCGCTCGAGCTCCCCGGTGGCCTCGAGACCCGCGAGCTGCGGGATGAGCAGGTGCACCCCCAGTGCCAGGGCCGCGATCTCCAGGACCATGAGGACTGCGCGGCGCCGCGACATCGGGCGCAGGCGAGCCGGCCCGGGACCGGTGGCGTCGCCCGTCTGCTCCGCGTACGTCACCGGTGGCTCACCGACCGGGCTCGGCCGCGTCGGCCGGGTGGTCGCTGCGGTGGAGTCGACTGCCCTGCAACGTGAGTGCGCTCATCACCAGCGGAAAGTGGCTGAAGGCCTGGGGTGTGTTGCCGAGGTGCCGCTTCGCGACCGGGTCCCACTCCTCGCTCAGCAGCCCCACGTCGTTGCGCAGGTCGAGCAGCCGGTCGAAGAGCACGGACGCCTCAGACATGCGTCCGGTGCCGACCAGGGCGTTGACGAGCCAGAACGAGCAGGCGAGGAACAGCCCCTCACCGGCCGGCAGCCCGTCGTCGGAGACGTCCGTGCGGTAGCGCATGACGAGGCCGTCCTGGGTCAGGCCATCCTCGATCGCGCGGACCGTCCTGTCCACCAGAGGGTGGTCGCCCGGCAGGAAGCCCACCCTCGGGATCAGCAGGAGGCTGGCGTCCAGGGTGCTGCTCCCGTACGACTGGACGAAGGTGCTGCCGTCGGCGGAGAGGCCGTTGCGCATCACGTCGTCGTGGATCTCGTCGCGGAGGGCGCTCCATCGCCCCACGGGGCCGGGCAGGCCGCACCGGGAGGCACCGTCGACCATCCGGTCCGCGGCGACCCACGCCATCACCTTCGAGTAGGTGAAGTGACGGCGCGGACCTCGCATCTCCCACAGGCCGTTGTCCGGCTCATGCCAGGCCCCCTCGAGGTGCTCCAGCAACGCGACCTGCACGTCCCACGCGTCGTCGTCGGGCGACAGGGACGCCCGACGGGTGAGGGAGAGCCCGTCGAGGACCTCGCCCCATACGTCGAGCTGGAGCTGGTCGGCAGCGGCGTTGCCGGTCCGGACGGGGCGGGACCCCTCGTACCCGGCGAGCCAGTCGAGCTCGGTCTCGGGCAGGCGCCGCCGTCCGTCGATCCCGTACATGATCTGCAGGCGGGCGGGGTCTCCCGCGACGGCGCGCAGCAGCCACTCCCGCCAGGCCGAGGCCTCGTCCGTGTAGCCGGCGGCGAGCAGCGACTGGAGCGTGAGCGTGGCGTCGCGCAGCCAGCAGAAGCGGTAGTCCCAGTTGCGCGGTCCACCGATCTTCTCCGGCAGGGACGTGGTGGGGGCCGCGACGATGCCGCCGGTCGGCTCGTACGTGAGCGCCTTCAGCGTGACCAGGGATCGCTGGACGGGGTCACGGTAGGCACCGTGGATCCGGCTGCGTCCCGACCACTCCCGCCAGAAGGCGGTCGTCCGTGCGAGGGCGGCCCCGGCGTCCACCGGAGCAGGCTGCGGGTGGTGCCCGGGCGCCCACGTCAGGACGAAGGGGACCCGCTGCCCCGCGCTGACGGTGAAGTCGCTGACCGTCGCCCAGTCCTGGCCGCTCACCTCCACGCCTGCCTCCAGGTAGGCGGAGTCGGGCCCCGCGAACGCCGACATCGAGCGACCCCGGTGGCGCACCCACGGCACCACGTGCCCGTCGTCGAAGCGCAGCCGCAGGCTGCTGTGCATGGGCGTCTCACCGCGCACGCCCTCCACGATCCGCACGACGTCGGCGCTCCCCGCGCGTGGAGGCATGAAGTCGATGACCCGGACCTCGGAGGAGCCGGTCCGCCACGTGGTCTCCAGGACGAGCGTCTCGGGCAGGTAGCGGCGGCTCGTGCAGGTGCCTCCGGCGGCCGGGGCGAGCAGCCAGCTCCCGGACCGGTCCGAGTCGAGCAGCGCCGCGAAGCAGGCGGGGGAGTCGAAGTGGGGCAGGCACAGCCAGTCGACGGAGCCGCGTCGGTCGACGAGGGCGGCCGTGTGGAGGTCACCGAGCAGCGCGTAGTCCTCGATCCGCGACACGGCGCCCTACGCCTGCAGGTCCAGCACGACCTTGACGTCGTCCCGCCGATGCTCGAAGGCGGACTCGAACTGCCCCAACGGGATCCGTCGCGAGATCAGTCGACCGAGCCAGTCCGCGTCCGCGGCGCCCAGGGCCTCGACCGCAGCGTCGTAGTGCCTCCGGTTCGCGTTCACCGACCCGAAGACGAGCTGGTTGCTCAGCACCGCGGAACGGTTCAGGGCGCCGACGTCGACGTGCTTCACGTCGCCCGTGGTGGAGACCCCGGTCAGGCAGGTGATGCCGTCGCGCGCGTCGTGCGTCACGACGTCGAGCACGACCGACGAGACTCCCGTGCACTCGACCAGCACGTCCGCCAGCACCCCGGACTCAGGCAGCGTCTCCGAGTGGTAGGTCGCCCCCAGGTCCCGCACGAGGTCGGGTTTCGGACCGGACGTGACCTGGTCGAAGACATGCACCTCGAGGTCCCGCTGCCGCGCGAGCAGGGCTGCCAGCAGGCCCACCGGCCCCGCGCCGGTGACCACGCACACGCGGGGGTCGAAGAAGGCCCGCCTACCGATGCGGTCGATCTGCTCCCACACCTTCGCCACGATCGTCGTCGGCTCCAGCAGCACGCCGACCTGCTCGAGGCGCGCGTCCACCCGCACGAGGGCGTCCGGATCCGCCCGCCAGCGCTCGCGGGCGAAGCCGTCGAGCCCCTTGATGCCGTGCTCGACGTACCTGCCGTTGCGGCACATGTCCCACTCGCCGACGGCGCACGCCGCGCAGGGCACGGGATCGGGCCGCCGGACGATGCCCACGACGAGGTCGCCGGCGGTCAGGTCGCCACCGCTGGGGGCCTCCAGCACCCGCCCCAGGTTCTCGTGACCCAGCACCAGCAGGTCGCTCCCCGCGGGGGCCTGGCCGTACTCGCCGGCGACGATCTCGCTGTCCGTGCCGCAGAGCCCGACCTGCAGGCCCTGGACCAGCACCGTGCCGTCCGACTCCGACAGCTCCGGGACCTCGTGAACCCGCAGCGAGTGAGGGTCCTGGGGGCGAAGGGCGAGTGCGCGCACGGGCCGAACCTACTCGCGCGCCCTGAACGCCGCAGGCCGGTGGGTCGTGCCGGTGGTCAGTGCCACCCGAGCGAGCGGAGCTGTGCCTCGCCGAACCCGAGGGCGTGCCCCACCTCGTGCCCGAGCACCTTCAGCACCCGCTCTCGTGCCGCCTCCCTCGACTCGCTGGCACGAAGGATCGGCCGGCGGTACAGGACGATCGTGTCGGGTGCGGTGCCGGGGACGCGGCCGCCCCGAGTGGTGGTCGGGACACCGGTGAAGACTCCGAGCAGCGTCTGGCCGGGTGGGGCCGACCCCGGGGGCGGGTCGTCGTGCACCAGCACGGCGATCTCGGACAGCAGGGGGGTCAACCAGTCCGGCAGGGTGTCGAGCGCGTCGACGACCATCCCCTCGAACTCCTCGAGCGGGACCAGGGCTGGATCCATCGCGCGCCACGCTCCTCGGGGCGGGGGGGGTGTCTTCAAGACATGATCGTGGCGCGGCCGGCGCGTCGGGAACCGGGCTGCTGGGTCCTACCGACTGACGGTGAGGGCGGACCACCGTGGCTGGCGGGAGCAGGTGATGATCTTGGTCGACCTGGACAGGTCACGTGATTCAGGAACATGCCCTCGATGCCGGCGGTGAGAAGGCAGAACCATCGGTGGACGACAAGGCGAGGCCACGCCCGACCCCGCGTGCCGGGCCCGTGGTCGCGCTCACCATGAGCGGTCTCACCCTCGGCGCGTTCGCCCGCTCCGACGCGCTAGATCTTCAGCTTGGTCGGGCTGTGCCTTGCGGTCATCGCGGCCGCGGTCCTGCTCGTCACCTGCTTCATCCAGGTCACGGTGGTGCAAACGAGTCTCGAGAAGGGCCAGCTCGGCGGCTGGGCAATGCTCACCATGTACAACCCCGAATTGGCGTCTTCATCGCTCTCGAGGAGCTCGGGTACCTGCTGATGAGCCTCGCCCTCGGGTGCCTGGCGCCGGTGTTCATGCAGAGGAACAGGATCGAGCGAACCATCCGGTGGCTCCTCGTACTGGGCCTCGCAACCGCGGTCGCCTCGCTCGTCGGTGTCTCGGTGGCGCGCGGAGTCGATCGCGGATACGTCTTCGAGCTCTTCGTCATCTCTATCGTCTGGCTGACGCTGATCGTCGCTGGGCCGCTCGTCGCGGTCGTGCTCCAGCGCGCCGCGGTCCATCCGCCCTCTTGAGGGGCCGATCAGCTGGGGGGGCCAGCTGCACCACGTCCGCAGATCCGTGCGACGGCGCCCGAGCTTGCGGGGCTCCTCGAAGCGATGTGGACCTGACGAAGCGCCCGCTGACGATCGGCGGCGCGCTCAGCCGCCTCGACGGCCGGCCGATCGACCCACGCAAGCGCTGAGGGCAGCACACTCGTGGCTGCTACATCTGCTGCGACACGGCCACCGCCGACACGCCGAAGGCCGCCCCGGACGACGTCCGGAACGGCCTCTGACGTACGACAACTGCTGGTGGGCGATACTGGGATCGAACCAGTGACCTCTTCCGTGTCAGGGAAGCGCGCTACCGCTGCGCCAATCGCCCGTTCAGCACTGATCGTGGATCGTTGCTGAGAGGTGGAGACGGGATTTGAACCCGTGTAGACGGCTTTGCAGGCCGTTGCCTCGCCTCTCGGCCACTCCACCGCGAGACAGGCTGCCGTCTCGACAGTGCCTCAGAGCGGACGACGGGATTCGAACCCGCGACCCTCACCTTGGCAAGGTGATGCTCTACCAGCTGAGCCACGTCCGCACGCGGCCTCGCCCCGAGGGGCTCGGCGTGCGTCGGAACTGTAACCGAGTGCGCGCAGGGGAGTCCAACCGGTACCCCCGTGGGGCGCGGCGCGGTCATCCCGGGGGTGCCGGCGACAGGTCGGCGCAGTCGCGGATGGCGTCCCACGACGCCAGGTCGGCCTCGGCGTCGGCGCCCGTCCGCACCACCGGGATGCCGTCGTCGCCGATCCGCATCGGCGTCCACGTGGCCGCGGTGACCGCACCCGGGTCGGTGACCGTCTCTCCGTCCGCAGTCGGCGGCGGGAGGGTCAGTGTCAGCACGCCCGTGGTGATCGAGACCTCGTCGTTGGAGCGCCACCAGACGAAGTTGCCCAGGCCGTAGGCGACGTACGCGCTGTTGCCCGCGTCGGTCGTGTACCAGCCCATGCCCTGCAGCTGGTGGGCGTGCGCGCCCACGACCACGTCGGCGCCGGCGTCGACCAGTCGCGGGGTGATGGACCGTTGGGCGGCGTCGGGGCAGCCGGTGTAGTCGGTGCCCCAGTGCAGGAAGACCACGACGACGTCGGCCTGGTTGGACGCGGCCCCGACGGCGGCCACGAGGCGGTCGGGGTCACGGGACACGGCGACGCCGGGGCGGTCGTCGTCGGCACGCCACGCGGCTGCGGTGTGGTCCGGCACCTGCGTCGCGCCGAGGACGGCGACCGTCGTACCCCGCGCGTCGAGCAGTGCGGGCGCGAACGCCTGGGCGGCGTCACCGCCGATGCCGACCACGTCGACGGGACTGGTGCCGATCGCGGCCAGGGTGTCCTCCAGGCCGTCCGGCCCGTAGTCGACGCCGTGGTTGTTGGCCATGCTCACGACGTCGACGCCTGCCGCTGCGACGGCGTCGAGGGCGGTCGGCGGCACGCGGAAGTGGAACTTCTTGGGCTCCTTGCTTCCTCGCTCGGTGATGGCCGCCTCGAGGTTGAGGACCGTGACGTCCGCGGCCGACAGGACCGGGCGCAGCGAGGCGAGGGCCTGGGCCGGGTCGCTCCCGTCCGCGAGCAGCGGCTCGAGCCGTCCGGAGAAGTGCACGTCACCGGCGAACGCCAGCGTCACCGGCTCCACCGGCGTGGACGTCGGGGTGGCGCTCGGTGTGGCTGCCGGCGCCGACGCGGCCGGCGTGCTCGGTTCGGCGGTCGCGGAGGGGCCGGTGGCGGCCGGACCCGCGCACGCCGCGACGAGAGTCAGGGCTCCACCGGCGAGGGCGGTCGCGACGAGACGGGGGCTGGGCATCCCGCGACGGTACAAGGGCGGCGGCCACTGACCCGCCCTCTCCTCTCCGTTGCTCCGCAAGCCGGAGCGGAGGACGATCGATCACCGGGGCCGTTCCTGCGGTCGGCCTCGGCGAGGTGACGATGAGAAGGGTCCGGGCAGCAGCACTCGTCGTCGCGCTCGCGCTGACGGTGGGGTCGTGCACGTCGGAGCGCGACCCCATCCAGCGACGCAACGCCAACCCGCGCCCGCCCGGCCCCGTCGTGGTGCTGCCGGTGCCCCAGTACGGCGTCGCACCGCCCGGTGTCGCTGCTGCGCTGCAGGCGGTCGTGGACGGGGTGGTGCTCAACGAGCAGCGGCACCCGGGGCTGCGTCGTGGGGCGCCCGGGCTGGCCGTCTCCGTCGTGACCGACCGCTGGTCGTGGGCGGGCGCGGCCGGCGTCGACGGTGCCGGAGCACCCGTCGCCACGGACTCGGTCGCGGCCATCGGCGACGTCACGAAGACCTTCGTCGCTGCGGAGGTGCTCCACCTGGCCGACACGGGTCTCGTGGACCTGGAGGCACCTCTCTCCCGGTACGTCGACCACCCGGCGGCCGCCGGCTCGGCGATCGTCGAACAGGCCCTCGGCATGCGGGCCGGCTTCCGCGACGTCCCCGGCGCCGCCGACGAGGCCGCCGCCGACCCCTCGCGTGACTGGACGACGTCGGACGCCCTCGACCTCGTGGCGGCCCCCCGCGCCGCTCCCGCCGAACGGCCAGTCCTCTCCGACGCCGGCTACGTCGCTCTCAGCCTCCTGATCGAGGACGTGACCGGAGGCTCTCTGGGGTCGGCCCTGACGTCGGATCTGCTCGCACCCGCCGGCCTGAACCGGCTCTCGTTCCAGGAGGGAGAGCTGCTGCCCGGACCCGCGATGGCACCGGTGTCGCGTCGTCCGCTGCCACCGGCGGACGGGTACCTGCCCTACCGCTCCCTCGCCGGCCTGGCGGGAGGGGCCGGCGGGATGGTGGGGGACGCGCCGAGCCTCGCGCGCTGGGGGTACCTCCTCTACGGGGGTCACCTCCTGAGCACCCCGTGGGTGGCACGGATGACGGACGGCGCCGAGCCGGCCGCGCTGCCCGGCATCAGGTACGGGCTGGGCACGATGGTGATGTCGACCTCGTTCGGCCTGCGCGCGGTCGGCCACGTCGGCAGCGTGCCGGGCTACAGCAGCGCGCTCGTCGTGGTGCCGGAGCGCCGACTCAGCATCGCGGTCGTGGCGGTGCGAGAGGGCCTCGACACGGTGGGCCTGATCGAACGGCTCACGACGGCCGTGGTCGTCGCGGAGTGAGGAGGGGCCGGTACGGTCGCGCCGTGCCAGCGCCCGAACACCCAGCTCCGGCGCTCGCCGCCTGCGGGGCGCGGGCCTGGTGGGGCGGCGTGCTGGCCACCCACCCCAAGGAGAGCGTCGACCTCGAGCGCGAGCCCGACGCCCTGGAACGGCCAGGATGGTGGGCGGTCGTCCAGCCCTTCGAAGGCGGTGGCCGCGCGCACCGCTTCGCTCGCGTCGAGCCGAGCGCGCTGCCGCCGGCGGACGAGCCGTGGCGTGGACCGGAGCCGGGGGACTGGTCGACGTCCGTCGACCGCGCGGGCTACGTCGAGGGCGTCGACCGCATCCGCGAGCTGGTGCGCGAGGGCGAGGTCTACCAGGTCAACCTGTGCCGGGTGCTCAGCGCGACCACCTCGGGCCGTCCCGACCCCTGGGCGCTCGCGGCACGGCTTGCCGTCGGCAACCCGGCGCCCTACGCGGGGGTGGTGGACGACGGGCCGGGAGCCGGCTGGGTGGTGTCCGCGTCACCCGAGCTCTTCCTCTCCCGGGACGGGGACCGCGTCGCCTCGGGACCGATCAAGGGGACGGCAGCCACCCCCGAGGGGTTGCTCGAGAAGGACCGCGCGGAGAACGTGATGATCACCGACCTCGTGCGCAACGACCTCAGCCGGGTGTGCCGGCCCGGCACCGTCGAGGTGGACGGGCTGCTGCGCCAGGAGCAGCACCCCGGACTCGTGCACCTGGTGTCGACCGTCCGGGGGACCTTGCGGCCGGACGTCGGGTGGCGTGAGCTCCTGGCCGCTACCTCGCCGCCGGGCTCGGTGTCAGGAGCGCCGAAGAGCACTGCGCTGCAGGCGATCCGCGTGCTCGAGCCGGTGCCACGCGGGCCCTACTGCGGCGGAGTCGGCTGGGTCGACGGCCGTCGGGGTGAGCTGGCCGTCGGCATCCGCTCGTTCTGGTGGACGCCGAGCCCCGGCGGAGGGGGAGTGCTGCGCTTCGGCACGGGGGCCGGGATCACCTGGGGCAGCGACCCGGCGGCGGAGTGGGCGGAGACGGAGCTGAAGGCGGCGAGGCTGGTCGGGCTGGCCTCCGGCGGAGGCCCCCGACGTCGTGGCAGGGTGGAGGGATGACACGCACGACGTCAGGACAACTGGTGGTGTGGGTCGACGGCCGGGTCCGCGACCCCTCGACCGCGACCGTGGCCGCGCTCGACCACGGCATGACCGTCGGCGACGGGGTCTTCGAGACCTGCAAGGTCACTGCCGCCGGACCCTTCGCGTTGACCCGGCACCTGCGCCGGCTGGCCCGCTCGTCCGCGGGCCTCGGCCTTGCGGTCCCGGACGACGACGAGGTGCGGACGGCGGTGGCCGACGTCCTCGCCGCCCTGCCGATGGACTTCGGTCGCCTGCGGATCACCTGGACCGGTGGCCCGGGTCCACTGGGCTCGGAGCGCTCGGGTGAGCGCGGGACCCTCGTCGTGGCCGCGTCCCC
Source organism: uncultured Actinomycetota bacterium (assembly GCA_963843835.1). Lineage (GTDB taxonomy): Bacteria > Actinomycetota > Actinomycetes > Actinomycetales > CAWJMD01 > CAWJMD01. Next base: position 1,123,754 of record CAWJMD010000008.1, on the reverse strand, counting down.
GTCACGACCCTGGGCGGGCGCGCCGTCGGCGGTCAGCGTCCCGTGGACCCGGAACGAGCGGGGCGCCACGGCCGGGCTCAAGACCACCTCGTACGCGGAGAACGTCATCGCGCTCCAGTACGCGCACGAGCGCGGTGGCACCGAGGCCCTACTGGCCAACACCCGCGGCGAGCTGTGCGAGGGCACGGGGTCGAACGTGGTCGTCGTCCTCGGTGACGAGCTCGTCACGCCGCCGCTCGACTCGGGGTGCCTGGCCGGCATCACCCGCGAGCTGATGCTCGAGTGGTGCCAGGCCGAGGGCCTGCCCTGCCATGAGAAGGCGCTGCCGGTGGACGTGCTGGGAGACTGCTCGCAGGTCGTGCTGACCTCGTCCACGCGGGACGTGCAGGAGCTCGCGCACGTGGACGGAAGACCCCTGGAGACAGGGGGTCTGGCCGCGGAGGTGGCCGACCTCTTCGCCCGCCGCAGCGCGGACGACCTCGACCCCTAGCTCAGGACCCGACCCTGGCTCAGGACTCCGCGAGCAGCTGCGAGAGCTCGGCGTCGATGTCGATGACCGTGTGCTCCTGGCCCCGAGGCAGCACCTGCTCGGTCCGCCTCAGGAAGTCGCGCACCGCGGCGGCGTCCGCCTCCAGCTCGGCCTGGCCGTCGGGAGACGCCAGCCCGATCACGAGGACGTCCCCGAACGGGCCGCGCTCGGGACGGACGGTCACGTCACCCTCGCCGCCGGGCGCGTCGAGCCCCTCGGCGAGCAGGTCGCGTGCGAACACCCAGGTGACGACCTCGTCCGGTCCCTGGAACGCGACGCTGACGGCGTAGGGGTCGTCGGAGCCGTACTGGAGCTGCACCGGCAGCGGCAGGACCTGCTGCTGCGGCACCCTGAGCCGCAGCTCGATCGGCACGGCAACCACGGTGCGCTGGCTCGATGTCACGGATGCCTCCTGGGCCTTTCCTGGGTGCGGGGACGTGCACACTCGTGATGTGCACAGTCGAGGGTTACCCCCCGCCCGCTGAGCGAAACATGTTCCTCCCTCGGCTCGCCTCTCGCGTGGGCGATTTGACCACCTGCGTCCCTCGCTTGGCGGGTCCGGGCCGCCCGGCTTCACCCGTCTGTCCTAGCCTTTCGACCTTCTCGCTGCGCAGCGTGACCGACGAGCACCCACGAGGGTCAGCCCCGACGTCCCGAGACGGGCATTTCCCCGCGCTTGGTGCGGCGAACGGCTGACGGGTGTCCCCCGACGGGACGCGACAGCAGGCTGAAAGGCAGCCCGCCTACGCTGAGTACATGGAGGACTCACGCTCCCGCCACAACCCCGGCGACGCACCGGTCGCGTCGGGCGACAACGAGCGTCGGGCCGGCACGATTCAGGGTGCCGCCGGAGCGGAGCAAGGTCACAAGGACCGCCACATCCTTCACGGCCAGGACGACGACGACCGCTGGGCCTGGCGTCGGCGGATCAAGGCCGACCCCAGGACGAGGCTGATCTACCGCATCGTCGTCGGCATCGTCGGCGTCACGCTGATGGTGGCGGCGCTCCTGACCGGTTGGCTGCCGGGCCCGGGCGGCATCCCGCTGTTCCTGGTGGGGCTGGCCGTCCTCGCCAGCGAGTTCGAGTGGGCGCACCGGCTCCTTCAGTGGGCCAAGCGCAGGTTCCACGACCTGAAGGAGTGGAGCGACCGGCAGCCGGTGTGGGTGAGGTGGGCGTCGGGTCTGGGAACCCTTGCGCTGGTAGGGCTCATGGCCTGGGGGGTCCTCGTGCTGCTGAGCGTCCCAGGGTGGTTCCCCGACGTCGCGGCCGACCTGCTGAGCCGTCTTCCGGGTGTCGAGGCCGGGCCCTGACACCGTCAGGAGCCGGTCGAGGCCACGTCCGGGCATCGGGTAGGGTGATGCCGCGCCAAGGGCGATTGGCTCAGTGGTAGAGCGCCTCGTTCACACCGAGGAGGTCACTGGTTCGAACCCAGTATCGCCCACCGAGATGGCCGCAGGGCAGAGGCCGGTTCCCTTCACGGAACCGGCCTCGTGCCATCTGGGGCGGGCGCTCTTGACGGCGAGAGGGGCCTACCTGAGGCCGTCGAAGTAGTCGCCCCAGCGCTGGTGTGGGCGACCCGCGACGGCCTCGTAGTCGCTCACCATGTCGTAGGCACCGTCACGGATCCCTTGGTAGATGCCGGCGATGACAGGCCCGATGAACTCGCCGAGCTCCGCGGTCCGGTCCGCGACGTAGTCCTCCACGCTCATCGAGCGGTAGCCGATCTCGGCGCCGAAGGCGTCCCCGAGAAGGCGGGCGAGGTCGGCCTGAGTGATGGCCTCCCCACTGAGGTTCGACGTCTCCCCGTCGTTCTCCGGCCGGGTGAGCAGCCTGGCGTAGGCGAATGCCAGCTCGGGTCGTGTCGTGTAGGCGCACCGTCCCTCGCCGGCGCAGTTGGCGATCTCACCCTGCTCGCGGTAGGTCTCGACGTACTCCACGTCGGGCTCGATGTAGATACCGTTGCGGCCGACCGCCCAGTCGAGCCCTGAGGCCTTGACCAGCTCCTCGGTCTGCAGGCTTGACTGCACGACGGGGGAGAACGCGGTCCCTCTCGCCGGGCCTTGCACGCCGGTGAAGACGAGCTTGCGCACACGGCTGGTCCGGGCCGCCTCGATGACGTTGCGGTGCTGCTGGATGCGCTGGTCGGGGGGAGCCATCCCGGAGACCAGCAACAGGTGGTCGATGCCGACCAACGCCTGCTCGAGCTCAGCCGGGTCGTCGTAGCTCCCGGGGCGTACCTCGACGCCGAGATGCTGAGCCTTCACCGGGGTCCGGGCGAGGGCCACGACGTTCTCCGGACCGATCTCGGCCACGGTCGCGGCCACGACGGCCGCACCGAGCTGGCCGCTGGCGGCGGTGATGGCGACGCGCACGATGGCTCCTCAGGGGGTTGACGTGACTCGGACCGCGCGCCCGGGCTCACCACGACAGTAGGACGAACACGATCGCCGCGAGTCGTCGCGAGCGCGGCCGATTCAGGCCAGCAGCTTGTCGAGGATCGCACCGAGGCGTGCTCGCTCGTCGCGGCTCAGTCGGGCGCTCACGGTCGATCCGCTGGCCACCCGTCGGGCGACGTCCGCTCGCAGGGCCAGACCGCGCTCGGTGAGCCGGAGCAGCTTGACCCGTCGATCCTGGCCCGGCACGCGTTCGACCAGGCCCCGCGACTCCAGTCGGTCCGCCAGGCCGGTCACGTTGGAGGCGTCGCATCTCAGGTGATCGGCGAGAGCACGCATGGCAGAGGGCTGTTCGAGCCAGAGGAGGGCGCGGGCCTGGAGCGGGGTGAGGTCGAGCTCGGCAACGACCCTGGCGAAGTCGGCCCTGCTCCGCTCGGCCACCTGGAACAGGCGGCTGGTCAGAGCGTGCGTCTCCTCCAGGGTGGGTGCGGCCGGTCTCGTCATCCGTCCAGACTATTGGTGATGCTAGACCGTTGACAATCACCAGTATCGAGGCGAGCATGGATAGTGCTTGCAGATATCAACTATCATGGAGGACCACTATGAGCACGCACCTCCGGAACGCCGGAACCCCGCTGGCGGCGAGCACGGAGCGACGAGCCGGGCTGACCGCGGCTCGTGGCTGGCGCACGGGCGGTCTGGCCATCGCGGTGGCCCTGGCGGGGAACCTGATCGCGTTCGCGGTGGCGTCGGTCGCGGGTGCAGGGATGACCGTGCAGCCCCTGGGAGCGAGTGAGGCGATGAACATCCGCCCGGGGCTGGTGATCGTGACCACAGCGTCGCCGCTGCTGGGCGCCACGGTTCTGCTGGTGCTCGTTCGTCGCCTCGGTGAGCGGGCCTGGCGGGTTCTGGCGGCGGTCGGGTTGGTCCTCGGGGTGCTCACGATCGCCATGCCCCTGACCGTCACGGCGTCGACCGGGACCCAGGTGGCGCTGGGCTCGATGCATGTGCTGACCGGGCTGGTCTGGTTCGTCCTGGTCCGCCGCGCAGCCCGTGTCGGCGAGCAACACCCGATGGGCCGGAGCTGAGATGTCGGCCCGCGCGGCGCTGACCGAGGTGGAACGCCGGTTCCTGGCTGTTCCTCCGAGGTCGCTGGCCAGGATCGCCACTGTCGATTCGAAGGGGATGCCCCACGTCGTACCCGGCCAGTGGCTCTATGACGCGGCCTCCCACGAGCTGGTGCTGGGGGGGAGGGATGTCGCGAACACCCGCCGCGCCCGTCACGTGCGTACGACAGGCGTCGCCGCGGTCGTCGTCGACGGGGAGGCGCCGGGACGTGACTGGTCGCCGTGGGCCTTCCTCGTGCGGGGGCGAGCCCGGGTTGTGGATGACGAAGGCGTCGTCCGGGTCGCCTGCGACGAGATCACGTCGTGGGGCCTTGAAGGAGCCACGGGAGACCGGCTGCTGCCCGCCCCCGACGTACCCTGACGTCATGGACGGTCTGCAGGAGCCGGCAACGGTCGTCGGGCGCGTGGGGGAGCTCTACCGGTACCCGCTGCGCGCCGCGGGTGCTGAGTCCCTGAGCGAGGTGGTGATCGGCCCTGCGGGCCTGCTGGACGACCGGTGCTGGGTGCTCCTCGATGCGCAGGGCGAGCCGCTCAGCGGTCGCGACGCACCCTGGCTGCGCGCCGTCGCGGTGGGGGTCGTCGACGGTGAGCTGACCGTGGACGTGGGGGACGGTCGGCCGGTGACGCGCGGGGACGCCGAGGCAGCCCTGAGCGGGGTGGCGGGCGCAGCCCCGGGTGGTCTGGCCGGGGCCACCGTGCGCATCGCCCCTGCGGCCGGGCGGCGCGCTGGCGTCGAGCCCGTGCATCTGGTCAGCGTCGACGCGCAGTCGGCGACCGACGCCCCCGACGGCTGCGACCCCCAGCCCCGCGCGAACCTCGTGATCGAGATCGACCGTCCCGGAGCCGAACGCGGGTGGGTCGGGCGCCGGGTCGCGATCGGGGAGGTGGTGCTGGAGGTGACAGGCACGCCGCGGCAGTGCCTCGGCGTCTACGCCCGAGTGGTGAAGCCCGGCCTGGTCCGCCGTGGCGACGAGGTCGTGCTGGAGCAGGAGCCCGTGGCGGAGGAGGGTTCCGCGGTCTCGGCGGAAACCGGCTGAGGGATCGCGTCCCCCCGCCGATAGCATCGGCGCGCGGCGCCCGCCGCACGTCGACATCCCGAGGAGAAGCCCGTGCCTGCCCAGCTGACCGTGTCCGTCGCCGGAAGCGAGCGATCGGTCGAGCAGGGCACGACGGCCGGCGAGGCCATCTTCGCGGCGGAGGCCGGATCGCAGCACGGCCCCGAGGCCGTCGTGGTGGCCAGGGTCAACGGCGAGCTGCGTGACCTGGCGCATTCCTTGGGCGACGGTGACGTGGTCGAGCCGGTCGCGATGAGCAGCGAGGACGGTCTAGCCGTCCTGCGGCACTCCACCGCCCACGTCCTCGCGCAGGCCGTGCAGGAGGTCTTCCCTGACGCGAGGCTCGGCATCGGGCCGCCCGTGCGGGACGGCTTCTACTACGACTTCGACGTCGCCGAGCCCTTCACCCCCGAGGACACCAAGCGTCTCGAGAAGGTGATGCAGCGCATCGTCAAGGAGGGACAGGCCTTCTCGCGCCGGGTCGTGTCCGAGGACGAGGCGCGCGCCGAGCTCACATCGGAGCCCTACAAGTGCGAGCTGGTCGGGCTCAAGCGCGGTGATGGCGAGGAGCTCGCCGAGGGAGCCGACGCCGAGGTCGGCGGTAACGAGCTGACGATCTACGACAACCTCCGCCGCGACGGTTCGGTGGTCTGGAAGGACCTGTGCCGGGGCCCGCACCTGCCCACCACCAAGCTGATCGGCAACGGCTTCTCCCTGATGCGGACCGCCGCCGCCTACTGGCGCGGCAACGAGAAGAACCCTCAGCTGCAGCGGGTCTACGGCACCGCGTGGCCCACGAAGGACGCGCTCGTCGCCTACAAGGAGCGCCTGGCCGAGGCGGAGCGTCGCGACCACCGGCGCATCGGCGCGGAGCTCGACCTGTTCTCCTTCCCCGACGAGATCGGATCGGGCCTGGCGGTCTTCCACCCCAGGGGCGGCGTGATCCGCAAGGAGATGGAGGACTACTCACGGCAGCGCCACGAGGAGGCGGGCTACGAGTTCGTCTACAGCCCGCACATCACCAAGGCGCAGCTGTTCCAGACCTCCGGGCATCTCGACTGGTACGCCGACGGCATGTACCCGCCCATGCACCTGGACGCCCTCATCGGCCCCGAGGGCGAGGTGGTCAAGCCGGGGCAGGACTACTACCTCAAGCCGATGAACTGCCCGTTCCACTGCCTGATCTTCGGGGCGCGGGGACGCTCCTACCGTGAGCTGCCGTTGCGGCTCTTCGAGTTCGGTTCGGTCTACCGCTACGAGAAGTCCGGGGTCGTGCACGGGCTGACCCGGGTGCGTGGCATGACCCAGGACGACGCGCACATCTACGTGGCGCAGGACCAGGTCGAGGACGAGCTGAAGAAGCTCCTCACCTTCGTCCTGGACCTGCTGAAGGACTACGGCCTGGACGACTTCTACCTCGAGCTGTCGAGCAAGAACCCGGACAAGTACGTCGGCGACGACGAGATCTGGGACCAGGCGACCGACACGCTGCGCCGGGTCGCCGAGGACTCCGGGCTCGAGCTCGTCCCCGACCCGGGCGGCGCGGCGTTCTACGGTCCCAAGATCTCGGTACAGGCCCGTGACGCGATCGGCCGGACCTGGCAGATGTCGACGATCCAGCTCGACTTCAACCTGCCGGAGCGGTTCGAGCTGGAGTACCAGGCCTCCGACGGGACCCGACAGCGGCCGATCATGATCCACCGCGCCCTGTTCGGTTCCATCGAGCGGTTCTTCGGTGTCCTCACCGAGCACTACGCCGGGGCCTTCCCGCCGTGGCTGGCACCTGTCCAGGTCGTGGGGATCCCGGTGGCCGCCGACTTCGCGGACCACCTCCACGAGGTGGCGGCCCTCCTGCGGGCCGAGGGCGTCCGCGTGGAGGTCGACGACTCCGACGACCGCATGCAGAAGAAGATCCGCACGCACACGAAGCAGAAGGTGCCGTTCCAGCTCATCGCCGGTGCCGACGACGTGGCTGCGGGTGCGGTGTCGTTCCGGTACCGCGACGGGCGTCAGGACAACGGCGTCCCGGTCCAGGACGCCGTGGCCCGCATCGTCGAGGCGGTCCGCTCGCGGGCCCAGGTCTGAGGGCCGCCGGGCCATGACGGAGTCAGAGGGCTCGGTGCACGACCACCCCGGCGAGCCGGACGGCTTCGAGCGGCTGTGGACGCCGCACCGGATGGTCTACATCGCCGGCGGGGACGCGTCCGGCAAGCCCCTCGACGACTCGGCCGGTGAGCAGTGCCCGTTCTGCCGGGCGGTCGACTCCGACGACGAGACCGCCCTCGTCGTGGCTCGCGGCACGCACTGCTACGCGGTGCTGAACCTGTTCCCCTACAACCCAGGTCACCTGCTGCTCTGCCCGTACCGCCACGTGGCCGACTACGCCGACCTGACCGGCGCCGAGACCCTCGAGCTCGCCGAGATGACGCAGACCGCGATGCGCGTGGTCCGTGCGGTGGCTGCCCCCCACGGCTTCAACATCGGCATGAACCAGGGTGCCGTGGCGGGCGCCGGCATCGCCGCGCACCTGCACCAGCACCTCGTCCCCCGGTGGAGCGGGGACTCGAACTTCCTCCCGGTCGTCGCCCGGACGAAGGCGCTGCCGGAGCTCCTGTCCGACACGCGTCGCCGGATCGCCGAGGCCTGGAGCGGTGGCGGCGTGGCGGCGTCGCGGGAATGAGGGCACGCCTCCCCCCCGGAAGATGCTCAGTCCCCGGTCAGCCGGTCGCAGACGTGCGGTGGCGCGGGGGCGTGTGACGCGTAGCGCCGGGTGAAGCTGCCCGTGCCGTGCGCGACGGCCCGTAGGTCGATGGCGTAGCGCGTCAGCTCGAACGCAGGCACCTCCGCGTGCACGGTCGTGCGGCCCGACAGCCCGGGCTCGGTGCCCGTGACCCTGGCCCGGCGGCTGGACAGGTCGGCCATCACCGCGCCCAGGAACTCGTCGTCCATCTCGACCGTGACCTCGTCGACAGGCTCGAGGAAGGCGATGCCGGCGGCCTGAGCCGCCTCGGTCAGGGCCAGGGCACCTGCCGTGGCGAAGGCCGCGTCCGAGGAGTCGACGCTGTGGGCCTTGCCGCCGGTCAGCCGCACGCGTACGTCGACGAGCGGGTAGCCGGCGCGCACGCCCTTGGCGAGCTGCGCGCGGACGCCCTTCTCGACGCTGGGGATGTACTGCCGGGGGACCGAGCCTCCGGTGACCTCGTCGACGAACTCGAAGCCGGCGCCCTGCGGCAGCGGCTCCACGGTGAGGTCCACGACGGCGTACTGGCCGTGGCCGCCGCTCTGCTTGACGTTGCGTCCGTGCCCCGAACCCGTGCCCGTCACGGTCTCTCGGACGGCCACCTTCACCGGAGAGGTGTCGGCCTTGACGCCGCCACGTGTGGCCAGCCGGTCGAGCAGCACCTCGAGGTGCGCCTCGCCCATGCACCAGAGCACCTGCTGGCCCGTGTCCGCATCGACCACCACGCGGGCCGTCGGGTCCTCCGCCTGGAGGCGCACGAGGGCGTGGGCGAGCTTGTCCTCCTGTGCCGCAGACGGGGCTGAGATTGCCACCGGCAGAAGCGGTTCGGGCAGCACCCACGGTTCCATCAGGGCGGGGTCGTCAGGGCTCGACAGCGTGTCGCCGGTCTCGGCGTGCATCAGCTTGCTGACGGCGACCAGGTCGCCCGCCACCGCCCGCGGCACGGCGGTGAGCTGACCGCCCTGGGGCAGGGCCACGGTGGCAGCGCGCTCGTCGAGGTCGTGCCCGGCCGACTCGTCGCCGGGTCGTGACCCGCCGCCCGCGAGGTGGCCGCTCACGTGCACCTCGGTGCTGGGGTAGAGGGTGCCGGAGAACACCCGGACCAGGCTGACGCGCCCCACGTAGGGGTCAGTGGTCGTCTTCAGCACCTCGGCCACCAGGGGGCCGGTGGGGTCCGCCGAGACCGACGAGCGGGGATGCCCGTCCGGCGTCGTGACCCGGGGGACCGTGTGCTCGGCGGGGGACGGCAGGCCGCGCACGAGCACCTCCACGAGCTCGCGGATCCCCAGCCCGGTCGTCGGCACGCAGGGGAGCACCGGGTGGAACGTGCCGCGCGCGACGGCCGCCTCGAGGTCGGTGACCAGCTGGTCGTACGAGACGCGCTTCCCGGCCAGGTATCGGTCGAGCAGGTCGTCGTCCTCCGACTCGGCGATGATCCCCTCCACGAGCGCGTCCCGGCGGCCGCCCGCAGCCTCGATGTGCTGCGGGTCGGCGGGCCGGGCCTCGAGCTCCCCGGACGACGTGTCGTACACGGTCCAGGACAGGAGCCCGATCAGCCCGGCGGGGGTGTCGTCGTCCGCGAGCAGGGGCAGGTAAAGGGGCTGGACCGTCTCCTGGCCGAACAGCCGCTGGCAGATCTCCAGGATCGTCTCGAAGTCGCCGCGGGGCAGGTCGACGTGGGTGACGACGATGATGCGCGGCATCCCGACGGCCGCGCACTCGTCCCAGGCGAGCCGGGTCGCACCGTCGATGCCGTCGACGGCCGAGACCACGAAGACCGCCGCGTCGGCCCCTCGCAGGCCGGCCCGGAGCTCGCCGACGAAGTCGGGGTGCCCGGGCGTGTCGATGAACGTGAGCCGGACCGTGGTCGATGCGTCGGCGGGGTGCTCGACGCGCGTGTGGGCGACGGCCAGCGAGACGGAGCGTCCTAGCCGCTTCTCCACGTCCTCGAAGTCGCACACCGTGCTGCCGTCGGCCACCGAGCCGGCGCGGGAGATGGCTCCGGTGCCGGCCAGCAGGGCCTCGACCAGGGTGGTCTTTCCCGCGCCGGTGTGCCCCACGAGAACGATGTTGCGGACCTCGTCGGTCCGGGTCGGGCCAGTCATCGTCAGGCGATCCTTCGTCGGCGCGGCTGGGGTGGGACCACTCTGGCCTTCTGGTCCACCGCGCGCAACGGCCCCGCGACGCGTGCCGGGGGGCTCAGGTCGTCGCACTAGGCTGGGCGCGGGCGGACACCGCCCAGGTCCGGGGAGCCGCCCGGGCGACCCTCCCGACCAGCCCCCGACCCGCCATGGAGCCATGCTCAACCGCTACGCCCGGTCCTTCGCCACCTGGCTGTTCACGCCAGTGGCGAACCTGCTGCTGCGCCTGGGGCTGGGGCCCGACGCCGTCACCGTGCTCGGCACGGCCGGGGCCGTCGCGTCGGCGCTGTGGTTCTACCCGCGCGGGCAGCTGTGGCTGGGCACGGTCATGGTCACGGTGTTCGTGCTCACCGACTCCGTCGACGGGGTGATGGCCCGCATCCTGCGTGACCGCGGGACCCGGCGCTCCACCACCTGGGGCGCCTTCCTCGACTCGACGTGCGACCGGTTCGGCGACGCGGCTGTCTTCGCCGGACTCGTCGTCTGGTTCACCGGCGCGGGCGACGACCGGGCCACCGCCCTGCTGGCCCTGCTCTGCCTCGTCCTCGGCTCCGTGGTGCCCTACGCCAGGGCCCGGGCAGAGGGTCTGGGCATGACCGCATCGGGCGGGATCGCGGAGCGCGCGGACCGGCTGGCGGTCGTCCTCGTCGCCACCTTCGCCGTCGGCATCGGGGCCCCGACGGTGCTGCTCACCGTCGTGCTCGCCCTGTTGGCCGTCGCCAGCGCCGTGACGGTCGGCCAACGTTCCATCACGGTGTGGCGGCAGTGCGCGGCGGCGACCGCCGCCGAGGGGGTGGAACAGTGAGGCGCAGGCTCTCCGCCTGGTCGTACCTGCTGGGCTGGCGGCTGGTCAGGCTGCTGCCGGCCCGTGTCGCCTACGGGCTGTTCGCGCGCATCGCCGACGAGATGTGGCGGCGGCGCGGCGGCTCGGTGCGCCGGCTGGAGGCCAACCTCGCGCGCGTCCGCCCCGACCTGTCCGCGGACGAGGTACGGCGGCTGTCCCGGGCCGGGCTGGCGTCCTACCTGCGCTACTGGTGCGACACCTTCCTCCTCCCCACGTGGTCCGCCGACCAGGTGAGGGCCGGCGTGAGGGTCGAGGGCGACGTCCCCGTCCGGGTCGCGCTCGACGCGGGGGAGGGGGTGGTGGCCACCCTCGCGCACCAGGGCAACTGGGACCTCGCCGGGGCGTGGGCCGCCTACGACCTGTGCGCGGTGACGACGGTCGCAGAGCGACTCGAGCCGGTGGAGGTCTTCGACGCCTTCATGGCGTACCGCACGTCCATCGGCATCGAGGCCCTGCCGCTCGGGGAACCCGGCGTGTTCACCACGCTGATGCGCCGGCTGCGCGACGGGCGGCTCGTGCCGCTGCTGGCCGACCGCGACCTGACGCACACCGGCCTGGATGTGCTCCTGTGCGGCCACCGTGCCCGGATGGCGGCCGGCCCGGCCACCCTCGCCGAGGTCACCGGTGCGCACCTGTTCCCGGTGAGCATCTGGTACGAGCGGGCCCCCGAGCTGCCGTCCCGCCACCGGGTCGTCATCCACTTCCACCCCGAGGTGCCGGAGTCGGACCTGCCGTCCCGCACGGACCGCATCGCCGCCCGGACCCAGGCCTGCGCCGACGCGCTCGGGCAGGGGATCGCCGCGCACCCCGAGGACTGGCACATGCTTCAGCCGGTCTTCACGGCCGACCTGGACCCGGTACGGCTGGCCCGCGCCGAGGGGGCTGCTCGGGGATGAGGATCGGCATCGTCTGCCCCTACTCCCTCGACGTCCCGGGTGGGGTGCAGTTCCACATCCGCGACCTGGCCGAGCACCTGATCGGCCTCGGGCACGAGGTCAGCGTGCTGGCCCCCGCGGACGACGACACCCCCGTCCCGTCGTACGTCCAGTCGGCGGGCCGTGCGTTGCCGGTGCCCTACAACGGATCCGTCGCCAGGCTGACGTTCGGGCCGGTCACGTCGGCCCGCGTCCGACGATGGCTCGCCGAGGGGCAGTTCGACCTCGTGCACCTGCACGAGCCGCAGATCCCCAGCCTGTCGCTGATCGCGCTGTGGGCCGCGGAGGTCCCGATCGTCGCCACCTTCCACACCTCGATCCCCAGATCCCGTGCGCTGCAAGCGGTCTACCCGCTGATGAGGCCGGGGCTGGAGAAGATCCTCGCGCGCATCGCGGTCAGCGAGGACGCGCGACGGACCCTGGTCGAGCACCTCGGCGGGGACGCGGTGGTGATCGCCAACGGCGTCTCGTGCGACGTCTTCCACGACGCCGAGCCCGACCCCCGGTGGACGGGCACCCCCGAGGCCCCGACGCTGGCCTTCCTCGGCCGCATCGACGAGCCGCGCAAGGGCCTGCAGGTGCTGGCGGACGGGTTCGGCCGCATCCGCGCTCGCGTCCCGGGCGTGCGCCTCCTGGTGGCCGGCCGGGGCGACGTCGACGAGGCACGCGAGCGCTTCGGCCGCGACGTCGACGCCGTCACCTTCCTGGGGGAGGTGACCGACGCCGAGAAGGCCTCCTTGCTGTCGTCCGTGGACGTCTACGTCGCGCCGCACACGGGCGGTGAGAGCTTCGGGATCGTCCTGGTCGAGGCGATGAGTGCGGGCGCCGCCGTCGTCGCCAGCGACCTCGGCGCGTTCACCCGCGTGCTGGACGAGGGGCGCTGCGGGGCGCTGTTCGGAGTCGGTGACGCGGGGGCCCTGGCCGAGCGCGTGGTCGGGGTGCTGCAGGACCGCGCGGCGCGCGACACCATGGTCGAGCGCGCCTCCGCCTGGGTGCGCCGCTACGACTGGTCGACCGTGGCCGCTCAGATCCTCACCGTCTACGAGATGGTCGCTCCCTCGGCCGACATCCCGTCGGCGCGTCCGTCCATGCTCTCGAGGTGGCGACGGTGAGCTGGGCGATCTGGGCGCTGGCAGTCGTCGTCGTGCTCGTCCTGCTCGGCTGGTACCTGCTCTTCAGCGCCAGCCGGCTGGACCGGCTCCACCGTCGCGTCGAGGGGGCGCAGGCGGCTCTGGACAACCAGCTCCTGCGGCGGGCGACGGCCGCCACCGAGCTCGCCGGCTCCGGTGTGCTCGATCCGGCCAGCTCCCTGCTGGTGGCTGGCGCCGCCGTCGTCGCGATCGAGGCAGGGGAGGGGCGCGCCGCCCAGGTGGCGCTGGACCCGTTCTCCGGCAGCCGGATGGCCGATCGTGACGCCGCCCGCGAAGCCGCCGAGTCCGACCTCTCCCGCGCACTGCGGGCGACGCTCGACGAGCTGCCCGAGGACGACCCGGCCGTGACGGGCGACCACCTGGACGCGCTCGCGGGCGTGTGCCACCGCGTCTGCCTCGCGCGACGCTTCCACAACGACGCTGTCCTGCAGGCGCAGGCGGTACGGCGCAAGCGGGTGGTGCGGTGGGCCCGGCTGCAGGGTCGCGCCCCGGTCCCGCAGACCATGGAGATGGACGACGAGCCTCCCCGGATCTTGCTCGCCCCGGGCGTACCGTCGGCCATGTGAGCCATCTCCTCGTGTGCCGCTGGTCGTGCTGAGACGCGCGGTCCGGCTGTGGGGTGGTGCCCTGGCCGCCGCGCTCCTGGTCGCGGGGTGCGGGGGACCCGGCGAGGAGCCGGGGAGGACGCCGTCGCCGTCGGTCGACACCCCCTCGGCCACACCCACGCCGCTCGTCTCGCGGCTGACCGGCCTGCCTGTCGCCGACGGCCCCGTGCTGGCCGTCAAGATCGACAACACCGCGGCGGCGCGGCCCCGGATCGGCATCGGGCAGGCCGACCTCGTCTACGTCGAGCCCGTGGAAGGCGGCCTGACGCGCCTCCTCGCCGTGTTCTCGACCGCTCTGCCCGCCGAGGTGGGACCGGTGCGCAGCGCCCGGGCGTCCGACGGCCGGATCCTCGACGGCTGGGCCGGCGTGGCCTTCGCCGACTCCGGCGCGAGCCGGCTCACCAACAGCGAGCTGCGGACGGCCGACTTCTCCCGGGTCAGCTTCGACACGTCGGCGGAGGGCTACCGGCGCGACCGCTCGAGGCGGGCTCCTCACAACGTGGTCGGCGACCCGGCGGCGCTGATCGCCCGGGCCGGTGGCAGCGGCCCGCCCCCTCAGACCGGCTTCGTCTTCGGAGCCGCACCGACGACGGGCACCCCCGCCTCCGCCGTCACCGTCGGCTACCGGGCGAGCCGGATCGGCTTCGAGTGGTCCGCGGGCGAGAAGAGGTGGCTCCTGTCCACCGACGGCAAGCCGGACGTCGACGCCGCCGGCGGCCGGAACGGCGCCGCGACCGTGGTGGTGCAGGAGGTCACCGTGACCGACTCGGACAACCGCGACGTCAACGGGGCGCCGACGCCGCTCCTCACCGTGACGGGCACGGGTGCGGCCACGGTGCTGCGTGACGGCCAGTCGTTCGCCGCGGAGTGGAGCAGACCGGAGGGCGGCTCGGCGACCACCTTCACGACCGGCACCGCGTCGGCGCGCGTGCCCATGACGTTCGCACCGGGACCCGTCTGGGTCGTGCTCGTCTCGTCGCAGCAGACGGTGACCGTCGGCTGACCCGTCCCCCGTCTGCCGTCCGCCGCGACCGACCGGGGACGGAGCACCCCCCGGCACGATCTACCCTGGAGTGACCCCTTCAGCGGCGGGCGACGGCCCGCCCGCCCCGTCCCGCCCCAGAGGTGCCCCCGTGTCCACGCAGTCCACCCCTCAGTCCCCCTCCGACGCGGAGCGCGGCCCGTCCGAGCACGCCGTGGGCACCGCCCGCGTCAAGCGCGGCATGGCCGAGATGCTCAAGGGCGGCGTCATCATGGACGTCGTCACCGCGGAGCAGGCCAAGATCGCCGAGGACGCCGGCGCGGTGGCCGTGATGGCCCTCGAGCGCGTGCCCGCAGACATCCGCGCCCAGGGCGGGGTGTCCCGCATGAGCGACCCCGACATGATCGACGGCATCATCTCCGCGGTCTCGATCCCGGTGATGGCCAAGGCCCGGATCGGGCACTTCGCCGAGGCCCAGGTGCTGCAGTCGCTGGGCGTCGACTACGTCGACGAGTCCGAGGTGCTCACGCCCGCCGACTACGCCAACCACATCGACAAGTGGGAGTTCACCGTCCCCTTCGTCTGCGGCGCCACCAACCTGGGCGAGGCGCTGCGGCGCATCACCGAGGGCGCGGCCATGATCCGCTCCAAGGGCGAGGCCGGCACCGGTGACGTGTCGAACGCCGTCACGCACATGCGGACGATCCGCGCCGAGCTGAGCCGCCTGCACGGCCTGCCGTCCGACGAGCTGTACGTCGCCGCGAAGGAGCTGCAGGCTCCCCTCGAGCTGGTGCGTGAGGTGGCCGCCGCGGGCAAGCTGCCTGTGGTGCTGTTCACCGCGGGCGGCATCGCGACGCCCGCCGACGCGGCGATGATGATGCAGCTCGGCGCCGAGGGAGTCTTCGTCGGCTCGGGCATCTTCAAGGCGGGCAACCCCGCCGAGCGCGCCGCCGCGATCGTCAAGGCCACGACCTTCTACGACGACCCCGACGTCGTCGCGAAGGTGTCGCGCGGGTTGGGCGAGGCGATGGTCGGCATCAACGTCGACGAGATCCCCGTCCCCCACCGTCTGGCCGAGCGGGGCTGGTAGGCCGCCCGCCGCGTCCCCTCGGGCTGTCCGTCCTCTGAGTGCGAATGGTCCCTACCGGGAACCCGGTAGGGACCATTCGCACTCAGAGGACGAGCGGAGTCACCACGCGCGGGACCTCTGAGGCCGCCGGAAGTCCCGCTCGTCGAGCGGGTTGGGCGGACGGACGCCGATCGCCGCGCTCAGCTGGGCCAGCACGGTCTCCCGCTCCAGGGCCAGGGACTGGGCGTCGTACCGCAGCAGGGGCAGGTCGCCGAGCACCACCCGGTTGCCGCGACGACGGTCGGCGGACGGCTGCTCGCCGACGTCGTGGTAGCCGCCGTCGTACTCGGCTCCCACCCGCCGGCCGTGGGGGCCGATCAGAGTCAGGTCGGGGACGCCGAGGACCCGCCCGCCGGCGTCCAGGAGCGGCACGTTCACGAGCGGCTCCGGCAGCCCCGCGAGCACGGGGATCATGCGGAGCCGTGACTCCCCGGGCGACCGTGCCCCGGCGTGGGCGAGGCTGATCGCGACCCTGGCCTCGCGCACCCGCGGCCAGCGGCGCCGGTCGTTGGCGTAGACCGCGAGCGTCGTCAGGTCGATCGCGCCGGCCCACGCGAACGCGTCGGCCACGACCACGGACTCGACCAGCAGCCGCTCGCGGATCAGATCGAAGCACGTGCGCAGGGGCGACAGCACCGGCAGGCCGCCCAGTTTCACGACGTCCTGGTCGAGGACGGAGATGCCGGTGGCGCCGCCCTCCCAGTCCGGACCGCCCCTCAGGACGAGGCGCCGGCGCGCCGGGCCGTCGCCCTGGCCCCAGGCCCCCAGCCGCGTGGAGACCTCCAGCGGCACGCTCGCATCCGGCCGAGGGGTCCAGACGCCGTGCAGCCACGCGGCCGTCCTGCCGCAGACCACCTGGCCGGGACCCAGCGCCAGCCGCAGCGCCTCGATGCGCACGTCACCGTCGAGGGTGAGTTCGCGGTGCGTGTACACGCCCTGCAGCACCCGCACCCAGGCGCCGGACCGCAGCTGGCCCCTGCTGACCAGGCCGTTGGCGACCGCGTCGCAGCCGCGGAAGGGGCCTGCGCGCAGCTCGTCCGGGACGGAGGCTGGTCGTGGCATGCCCTAGGGACGGAGACGACGCCCCTGTCTGTCCACGCCCCGGCGCGACCTGTGGACGGGTCAGAGGCCGCGTCGACCCTGTGGACGGCGGACGTGGGCGTCCCGTGGCCGTGAGGTCCTATCGAGGTGGGGTCGCCGTGCCGAACCAGGTCTCCAGCGCCCGAGGCAGCGCCGGGTCCGTGAGGTCGCCGGCCCAGGCGACGTGCCCGTCGGGTCGGATCAGCACGGCCGGGGGAGCGTCGACCTGGCCGAGGACCGGCAGCTCCCACCCGCCGTCGTACCGGGCGTCGACCCGTCGGACTCGATCCGTCCACGGCGAGAGGTCGAAAGGAGCCGGGTCACCGAGGACGAGGAGCACGGGCCGGGCGTCGCGCAGCAGCGTGAAGACGCGCGTGGGACCGGCCGAAGTCCGCACGTCGAGGTCGGGCATGCGCCGCCCGAGCAGCGGGTGTCCCGCTCCGAGGTCGTAGTGGATGTCGAGGCCCGAGAGCATCCCTGCGATGCGCCGACGCGGCTCGTCCATGCCCAGCAGCTCGGTCATGGTGTCGCGCAGCGCTGTGTGACGGTCGTCGGCGCGGCCGAGCGCGACCTGGGCAAGGGTGTTGTGCAGTACCCGCGCGCCGACCGGATGCCGTTCGGCGTGGTAGCTGTCCAGCAGGCTCTCGGGCGATGTCCGGTGGACCACCTGGGCCAGCTTCCATCCCAGGTTCACCGCATCCTGCACGCCCGTGTTGAGGCCCTGACCGCCCTGCGGGGGATGCACGTGCGCCGCGTCCCCGGCCAGCAGCACGCGGCCGCGGCGGTAGGAGACCGCCTGACGCGTCATGTCGGAGAACCGCGAGATCCAGGTGGCGCTGCGGAGCCCGTAGTCCGTCCCCCACACGGCGACGAGTGCCTCCCGAAGGTCGTCCATGCCGGGGTCGTCCGTGTGATCGGGGTGCCGTTCGGTGAGCACGACCCGCATCGACTCCCCGTCACCGGTCGGACCGATGGCCTGGATGCCGACGGCATCGTGACGGATCCCGGGCTCGGGGACCTCGTCCATCTGGACCTCGGCGATCATCCAGCTGGTGGTGGGATCCGATCCGAGGAAGTCGATCCCGGCGCTCTTGCGGACCAGGCTGCGCCCTCCGTCGCAGCCGACGAGGTACTCCGCTCCAAGCGTCCTTCCGTCCGAGATCTCGACCTCGACGCCGGCGTCGTCCTGCGTGAGTCCCACGACCTCGCAGCCGCGGAGGACAGGGACTCGCAGCTCATCCACCCACTCGGCCAGGAGTGGCTCGAAGTGGCTCTGCCAGAGCGCGAGTCCGTAGTTGTGACGGGTGGGGAAGTCGCTGATGTCCAAGGAGATCCCGGAGAAGCCCTGCACCTGGGCGACCTGCCCCGCCGCGAGGAACCGTTCGGCGATGCCGCGCTGGTCGAGCACCTCGATGGTGCGGGAGTGAAGGCCCCCGGCCCGCGACCCGTCGACGTCCTGGTTGACGCGTCGTTCGACCACGACGACGTCGACGCCCGCCAGGGCCAGCTCGCCCGCCAGCATCAGCCCGGTCGGGCCACCGCCTGCGATCACCACCGCGTGCTCGGTCATCACTGCTCCCCGTCCACCGCCGTCCCGGACAGGGACGGCCCACCCTCGCGCCCGACCTCTGAGTGCTCATGGTCGCCACCCGGGCACGAATAGCGACCCTACTCACTCAGAGGACGCGCCCCGGGCGAGCACGGGACTCACGTCACCGCGGCCCGGGTCGCCCAGCGCTCATCGAGGTGCTCGCCCCCGTCGAGGACCTCGACGAGCTGCTCGACGGCGGCCAGGACGTCCGCGTGGGACAGGTAGAGCGGCGCGAAGCCGAGGCGCACGTAGTGGGGCTCGCGGAAGTCGCCAACCACCCCACGGGCGATGAGGGCCTGCACGACGCCGTACGACTGGGGGTGGGCGAGCGCCACCTGCGAGCCGCGACGTGCGTCGTCGGTCGGGGTCGCGACCGACATGCCGGGCACGAGCTCCTTGACGCAGCGCAGGAAGAAGCCGGTCAGCGACAGCGACTTCGAGCGTGCCGCAGCCGGGGGGACGCCGTCGTAGGCGGTCAGCGCCGACTCCAGCGCCAGCAGCGAGATCATCGGCTGGGTGCCCACGCGGACCCGGTCGATCCCGTCGGCGGGCGTGAAGGCCGGCGCCATCCCGAACGGCTCGGCGTGCCCGTGCCACCCCGACAGGGGCTGGTCGAAGCCGGCCAGGTGACGCCGAGCGACGTAGGTGAACGAGGGCGCACCCGGCCCGCCGTTGAGGTACTTGTAGCCGCAGCCGACGGCGAGGTCGACCTCGTTGCGGTCGAGTGCGACGTCGTAGACACCCGCGCTGTGGCACAGGTCCCACAACACCAGGGCACCGGCGTCGTGGGCGGCGCGGGTCACGGTCGGCAGGTCCCAGAGCTCTCCGGTCCGGTAGTCGACCTGCGACACGGACACCAGCGCCACCTCGTCACCCCGCTGCTCCAGGAGGGCCGGGATGTCGGGCGGCGAGACGAGCACCACCTCGAGGCCGGCCATCCGCGCCGCGCCCTGCGCGATGTAGAGGTCCGTGGGGAAGGAGCCGGGGTCGGTGACGAGCACCGTCCGTCCCGGGCGCATCCGGGCCGCGGCCACGTACGACTTGAAGAGGTTCACCGTGGTGGAGTCGCCCACCACGACCTGGCCACGCGCGGCGCCGACCAGGCGTCCCACCGCGTCGCCCACGCGCTGCTGGGCGCCCCACCAGTCGTGGGTGTTCCACGAGGCGATGAGGTCGGTGCCCCACTGCTGCCGCACCACGTCCGCCACCGCGTCGGGGACGCAGGTCGGCAGCGCGCCGAGGGAGTTGCCGTCGAGGTAGACCAGGCCCTCGGGGAGCGTGAACCGCCGGCGGACGTGGGCGAGGGGATCGGCCGCGTCGAGTGCGGCAGCCTGCTCGGCGAGGGTCGAGGTCGTGGTCACCGGTCGACGGTAACGGGCCTCGCGGTCGGGGCGGCGGACCGGACGACCCGAGCTGTCGGACCCCACCCCTAGCGTCAGCGGGCACAGGGGACACGACCCCACCACGACAGGGAGGCAAGGACATGGACATGAAGCTGGAGCTGGTGATGGTCCCCGTGACCGACATCGACCGGGCCAAGCACTTCTACGTCGACCGGGTCGGGTTCGTGGCGGACCACGACGTGACGGTCAGCGACGAGATCCGCTTCGTGCAGCTGACCCCTCCGGGCTCGGCCTGCTCGATCGCGATCGGGCGCGGGCTCACGGGGATGCAGCCCGGCTCACTCGACAACCTGCAGATCGTCGTGGCGGACGCGGACGAGACCCGCGCCGACCTCGTGGGTCGGGGAGTGGACGCCAGCGAGGTCGACGACCAGCCCTGGGGACGGTTCGTACGCTTCGAGGACCCGGACGGGAACCGGTGGTCGCTCCAGCAGATCGTGTACCCGGAGCAGGCACAGGAGCCGGCCGGGACGGCGGCTCAGCCGGCGTAGCCGGCCGCGCTGCCCCCGCGAGGTGAGGTCACGGCGCCGGCCACCCGGGCTGTGGCTACCGTGAGCGCGTGGCCCGGCGTCGTCACCCTCCTGCCCTCGGCCACCGCGTGGGTCTACGCGCTCGGGCAGCAGCACCGGCTGCAGGGTGTCACGTTCGAGTGCGACGAGCCGGCCACGGCTACCGACCACCCGGTGCTCGTCGCCGGACTCCACACCGAGGGCCTCGCACGGGCGAGATCGACTCCCTCGTGCGGGCGCGCCTGGCCGACGGGGAGGCCCTCTACACCCTCGACACGGACGCGATGCGAGCCATCGCACCCGACGTCGTCTCACCCAGGACCTCTGCCGGGTGCGCGCGCTGCAGGCTGCCGAGGTGGATCGTGCCCTCGACGCGAGCGGGTGCCCCGCCCTGGTCGTCGCGCTCGAAAGGCTCCGGCTGGACGAGGTGTCGGGGGTCTCGTCACACGTCTGGGACCTCGAGTCGTCGACGGTGTCTTGGCGATCGCGCACGCGCCGCACCCTGTGTCGCGGGCTCCACCGGCCGGCCTCGTCGCCCCGGTCCTGCCCGCCTACCCTGAGCGCTCGTGAGCAGCATCCCCACCATCGGCGTCCTCGCACTGCAGGGCGACGTCCGCGAGCACCTGCGGGTCCTGGAGACGCTCGGGACACGGGCCGTGCCGGTGCGCCGTCCGTCGGAGATCGAGGGCCTGGACGGCATCGTGCTGCCGGGCGGGGAGTCGACCACCATCGACAAGCTGTCGCGCGCCTTCGAGGTGCGCGAACCGCTGGTCGCAGCCCTGCGGGACGGCCTGCCGGC
Organism: uncultured Actinomycetota bacterium; assembly: GCA_963843835.1. Lineage (GTDB taxonomy): Bacteria > Actinomycetota > Actinomycetes > Actinomycetales > CAWJMD01 > CAWJMD01. The sequence continues at coordinate 1,102,740 of CAWJMD010000008.1, read as the reverse complement.
CTACGGGTCCTGTGCGGGCATGATCCTGCTCGCCGACCGCGTCCTCGATGGTCGACCCGACCAGCAGACCTTCGGCGGGCTCGACGTCACGGTGCGCCGCAACGCCTTCGGGCGTCAGGTCGACTCGTTCGAGGAGGACCTGTCGTTCGAGGGGGTCTCCGGCCCACCGGTGCGCGCCGTGTTCATCCGGGCCCCCTGGGTCGAGGAGGCCGGGGAGGGCGTGGCGGTCCTCGCCCGCGTGGCCACCGGACCCGCCGCAGGTAGGATCGTGGCCGTCCGCCAGGGCCCACTGCTCGCCACGTCGTTCCACCCGGAGGTCACGGGGGACCGCAGGGTGCACGGGCTGTTCGTCGAGATCGTGAGGGGTCAGTCGTCATGAGCGGCCATTCCAAGTGGGCGACCACGAAGCACAAGAAGGCCGTCATCGACGCCAAGCGCGGCAAGATGTTCGCGAAGCTGATCAAGAACATCGAGGTGGCGGCGCGCACGGGTGGCGGCGACCCGGCCGGTAACCCGACGCTGTACGACGCGATCCAGAAGGCCAAGAAGTCGTCGGTGCCGAACGACAACATCGACCGTGCCCTCAAGCGCGGCTCGGGTCAGGACGCCGGCGGCGCCGACTACCAGACGATCATGTACGAGGGGTACGGGCCGAACGGCGTCGCGCTGCTCGTCGAGTGCCTGACCGACAACCGCAACCGCGCGGCCTCCGACGTCCGGGTCGCGTTCACCCGCAACGGCGGGACGATGGCCGACCCCGGCAGCGTCTCCTACCTCTTCTCGCGCAAGGGCGTCGTGCTGGTGCCGGCGGCAGGCTTGGACGAGGACGACGTGCTGGCAGCCGTTCTCGAGGCCGGTGCCGAGGAGGTCAACAACCTCGGCGAGTCGTTCGAGGTCATCAGCGAGGCGACCGACCTGGTGGCCGTCCGCACCGCGCTGCAGGAGGCGGGCATCGACTACGACTCCGCGGAGGCGCAGTTCGTGCCCGCTACACAGGTCGACCTCGACGCCGAGGGTGCGACCAAGATCTTCCGCCTCATCGACGCGCTCGAGGACAGCGACGACGTGCAGAACGTCTACGCCAACTTCGACGTCTCGGACGAGGTGATGGCCGAGGTCGGCTGACCTGCTGCCGACCTGCGTCGACACGGGTCGACCCGGGTTGAGGCGACCCGGACGGGGGTGTCGCTCGGCCGCCGCGGTGCGTCCGGGTGCGACGCTGGGCCGGTGAGAGTCCTCGGTGTCGACCCCGGCCTGACGCGGTGCGGCATCGGCGTCGTCGACAGCCGGCCCGGTCGCCGCGCGATGCTGGTCTCGGTCGAGGTGGTGCGCAGTGCCGTGGACGCGCCGCTCGCGGAGCGGTTGATGGCCGTCTGCGACGGCATCGAGGCGGCGATCGCCGCGCACCGGCCCGATGCGATGGCGGTCGAGCGCGTCTTCAGCCAGCAGAACGTCCAGAGCGTGATGGGCACCGCGCAGGCCAGCGGCGTCGCGCTCCTGGCCGGCGCACGAGCGGGGATCCCCGTGACGCTCCACACCCCGACCGAGGTGAAGGCGGCCGTGACGGGCTCGGGTCGTGCGGGCAAGGACCAGGTGGCGGCCATGGTGGTGCGCATCCTCGGGCTGGACGTCGCACCACGTCCGGCGGATGCCGCCGACGCGCTGGCTCTGGCGATCTGCCACCTCTGGCGCGGCGCCGCCCCGGTCCCGGGCGCTGTCGTGGCCCCGGGGCGGGGTCAGGCCGCGCCGACCCCGGCCCAGCTCGCGTGGGCCGAGGCGGCACGGGCCGCCCGTCGCGTTCCGGGCGCGGCACGCCGGGCCTGACCTACCGCCCGGCGCCGCCGGCACCCGCTAGCGTGGGTGCGAGTCGAACAGGTGTTCGTGTGGAGGGATGGGACCGTCGTGATCGCCTCGGTGCGAGGACGCGTGATGGCGCTGCGGCTCGACGCCGCGGTGGTGGAGGTCGGTGGCGTCGGCATGCTCGTGCAGGCGACGCCGGCGACGCTGGCCGGGCTGCGCATGGGCAGCGAGTGCGAGCTCGCCACCAGCCTGGTCGTCAGGGAGGACTCCCTGACCCTCTTCGGCTTCGGTGACGCCGACGAGCGCGACGTCTTCGAGACGGTCCAGACAGTCTCGGGGATCGGCCCGCGGCTCGCCCTGGCCATGCTCGCGGTGCACAGCCCGGACGGCCTGCGCCGCGCCGTCGCCGACGAGGACCTGACGGCCCTGTGCCGGGTGCCGGGGATCGGGCGCAAGGGCGCTCAGCGCATCGTGCTCGACCTGTCCGACCGGCTCGGCCCCGGTCGCACATCGGCGACGTCGGCGCCCAGCGGGACGACTCCGGCCGGCGGCTCCCCCGAGGTGGTCCAGGCGCTGATGGGCCTCGGGTGGAACACCAAGCAGGCGGAGTCCGCGGTGGCGGTCGTCACCGAGGACCAGCCGGACGCCGACGTGGCGACGCTCCTGCGTGCCGCGCTCCGGCAGCTGGGCCGCGGCTGATGCGCCGCGCGAGGTCCACCGGACGGACGAGGAGGGCGGCACGGTGAGTGCAGTGACCAGGCACGAGGACGGCTCGACCGAGGTGGACCTGCCCCACGCCGCCGACCGCGAGGATTCGTTCGAGGACTACCCGGACGATGACGAGCCCGACCTCGGCACCCGGGTGGTCGCGCCCGGCGCCGACCACATCGAGCGGGCGGCCGAGGCGGCCCTGCGGCCCCGTCGCCTGGACGAGTTCGTCGGCCAGGCGGTCGTGCGCGACCAGCTCTCGCTCGTGCTGCAGGCGGCGACCGCCCGCGCCGCCGTGCCCGACCACGTGCTGCTGTCCGGGCCCCCCGGGCTCGGCAAGACCACGCTCGCGATGATCGTGGCGGCCGAGCTCGGCTCGCCGCTGCGGATCACGTCCGGCCCCGCGATCCAGCACGCGGGAGACCTCGCGGCGCTCCTGTCGTCTCTGGAGGAGGGCGAGGTCCTCTTCCTCGACGAGATCCACCGGATGGCCCGGCCCGCCGAGGAGATGCTCTACATGGCGATGGAGGACTTCCGGGTCGACGTCGTCGTCGGCAAGGGGCCGGGCGCCACGGCGATCCCGCTGGAGCTGCCCCCCTTCACGCTGGTCGGCGCCACGACCCGGGCCGGGCTGCTGCCTGCGCCCCTGCGCGACCGCTTCGGGTTCACCGCCCACCTCGACTTCTACTCGGCGGACGAGCTCGAGACCGTGCTGGTCCGGTCGGCCCGGCTGCTCGAGGTCGACCTGAGCCCCGAGGGGGCGCGCGAGGTCGCCGGGAGGTCCCGCGGGACGCCCCGAGTGGCGAACCGGCTGCTGCGTCGCGTGCGCGACTGGGCCCAGGTCAGGGGGAGCGGCGTCGTGGACCTGGCGTCCGCCCGGGCCGCGCTGGAGGTGTACGAGGTCGACGAGCGGGGGCTGGACCGTCTGGACCGGTCCGTCCTGTCCGCCCTGTGCCGCAGCTTCGGTGGGGGCCCGGTCGGTCTGTCGACGCTCGCGGTGGCCGTGGGGGAGGAGCCGGAGACGGTCGAGACCGTGGCCGAGCCCTTCCTCGTGCGCGAGGGACTGATCGGCCGGACGCCGCGTGGCCGGCTGGCGACTGCCGCAGGGTGGCGGCACATCGGGCTGCGCCCGCCGGCCACGAGCGCGGCCGCGCAGCTCGGGCTCGACCTCGACGCCTGAGCCCGCACCTCGACGCCTCAGCCCGCACCTCGACGCCCCCAGCCCCGCGGCGCCCGGCCGGCCGACACAGGTCGCGGCGCGGCGCGCGGGCGCCAAGATTGTCCCCTCTCAGGCGCCTCGCCTAGACTCCGCGGGGCTGGGACATGCCGCCGAGACGGTGGTCCCCGGCCTGATGCCGTCCGGACGTCCCCGGCCTCGGCAGACCGAGCAGACGCCGACGGCGCTGCGGAAGGAACGTGAACTCGCAGTGGACCTGCTTCTCCCGCTCATCATCCTCGTGCCGCTCGGCCTGCTGATCTACCAGCAGCGCAAGCGGCAGCGCGCGTTCGCCGAGCAGCAGTCGCGGCTCGCCGTCGGGCAGACCGTGATGACCACGGCCGGCCTGTACGGCGAGGTCGTCGAGGTGCTCGACGACCAGATGGTCCTCGAGGTCGCACCGGGAGTGCGGCTCCGCTGGAACAAGGCAGCGGTCGGGAAGATCGTCAGCGGCGATCCGGTCCACGACGACCTCGGCCTCGAGCCTCCGTCCGACACGGCGACCTCGCCCGACACCGCCGCGGCTGACGACGCGCCCGGCGACAGGCGTGACGGCGGACCCGACCTCAGCAAGAGCTGACGCGCCCCACCCGGCCGTCCGCACCGATCCGAGAAGAGACCCCTTCCGTGGCTGGTTCCACCCGTTCCAAGCGTCCTCTGCTGACCCTCGTCGTGCTGCTCGCGGCGATGGCCGGCGCCCTCGGTGCCGGCGTCCAGTGGGGGTCGGCGTCGTGGACGCCCAACCTGGCGCTCGACCTGGCCGGCGGCACCCAGATCATCCTGGAGCCGCGACCCGACGAGGCCGGGGCGCGCGTCGACCAGCAGATCATCGACGACGCGATCGCGATCATCCGCCAGCGCGTGAACTCCAGCGGCGTCTCCGAAGCCGAGGTGAGCAGCCAGGGCGGACGGAACATCCTCGTCGACCTGCCCGGTGACCCCGAGGACCAGCGACAGGCGCGCGAGCTGGTCAGCCAGTCGGCGCAGATGCGGTTCCGGCCGGTGCTGGTCGAGCAGGCGGCCGCGCTCCCGCCGGACGCGGGGCAGCCCACCGAGGGAGCCACGCCGACCGACGGCGCCACCCCCACGGACGGCGCGACGACGGCACCCGGCGGCTCCGCGACCGACGGCGCCGGCACCCCGGAGCCCTCGGCCACGACCAGCACCGACGGGCGTGCGGTGCCCCGCATCTTCGCGGGCGGCACAGCGGCCACCACGGCCCCCGCGGCGACCACTCCGGCGACCCCGGACCCGTCCGCCAGCACCCCGGCGACGCCGGGCCCCACCGCCACCGACCCCTCGGACCTGTCGCAGATCACCGAGGACGTCGCGGCGGAGTTCACGGCGCTCGACTGCACCGACCCGGCGAACCTCGTCGGTGCGTCCCAGGACGCCGCCGACAAGCTGCTCGTCACCTGCTCGCAGGACGGCGCCGCCAAGTACATCCTCGGGCCGGTCGAGGTCGAGGGCTCCCGCATCGCGGGAGCCACGTCCGGGCTGGTGCGCAACAGCCAGGGTGCGACGACGGGTGAGTGGGGTGTCCAGCTCGAGTTCGACAGCGAGGGGGCCGCCCAGTTCCGCGCGGTGACAGAGCGCCTGATCAGCCTGCAGCCGCCGCAGAACCAGTTCGCGATCGTGCTCGACGGCCTCGTCGTGTCAGCGCCTCGGACCAACGCCGTGATCACCGACGGCAACGCGGAGATCACCGGGAACTTCACCCAGGCGTCCGCCGCCAAGCTGTCCAACCAGCTGAAGTTCGGCGCACTGCCGATCTCGTTCGAGGTCCAGACGGAGGCGCAGATCTCGGCGCTCCTGGGCTCCGAGCAGCTGCAGAGCGGACTGCTCGCCGGCCTGATCGGGATGGCCCTGGTCGTCCTGTACTCGCTGATCCAGTACCGCGGTCTGGGCCTGGTCACCGTGTTCTCGCTGCTCATCGCCGCGACGGTGACCTACCTGACCATCTCGCTGCTGTCGTGGACACAGGGGTACCGCCTGAGCCTGCCGGGCGTCGCCGGCCTGATCGTCGCCATCGGTATCACCGCCGACTCGTTCATCGTCTACTTCGAACGCGTCCGCGACGAGGTACGCGAGGGGCGCACGCTGGTCGCCGCGGTCGAGGCCGGCTGGGCGCGGGCGCGACGCACGATCATCGCCTCGGACGCGATCAACCTCCTCGCGGCGGTGGTCCTCTACCTCCTGGCCGTCGGCGGCGTCCGCGGCTTCGCCTTCACGCTCGGCCTGACGACGGTCATCGACCTCGTGCTGGTCTTCCTCTTCACCCACCCGATGCTCCAGGTCCTCGCCCGGACGAGGTTCTTCGGCGAAGGACACCGCCTGTCGGGATTCAGCGCCGAGCAGCTGGGACGCCCCGCCGCCTACGCCGGTCGCGGACGCGTGCGAACCACCGGGGAGCGCGCCGAGGCCGCCGAGAAGGGCCGCATGACGATCGCCGAGCGCAAGGCGGCCGCGGCGGCGCAGGAGACGCCCGCGGCGGACGGCGACACAGACCACGACGGCGGGCGCGTCAGCGTCTCGAAGGAGAACTGAGATGGCGTTCAGCTTCGCCAGGTTCGGCAACGACCTCTACACCGGGAAGCGGTCCTTCGACTTCGTCGGCAAGGCCAGGTACTGGTTCACGCTCGGGATCGTCCTCATCATCGGCTCCGTGCTGGTGCTGACGCTCAAGGGCATCAACCCCGGCATCGAGTTCCGCGGCGGGTCCGAGTTCCGCATCGCCGGCGTCTCGACGACGGACCAGAGCATCGCCAACGACATCGTCACGCGGGCCTTCCCCGCCGGCGAGACGCCGCGCGTGTCGGTGGTCGGCAGCGACGGCATCCGGGTCCAGACCGAGCGTCTGACGGACGACGAGACCAACCAGCTCCGCGACGAGCTGGCGACCGGTTACGGCGTCGATCCCTCGGCGGTGACGTCGTCATTCGTCGGGGCGTCGTGGGGAGCGGACGTGACCGAGAAGGCCCTCACGGGCCTGATCACCTTCCTCATCCTCGTGTCGCTGGTGATCGCCCTCTACTTCCGGGCATGGCAGATGGCGGCGGCGGCGGTGGTCGCCCTGCTGCACGATCTGATGGTCACGGCAGGCATCTACGCCCTCACCGGCTTCGAGGTCACCCCGGCCACGGTGATCGGCTTCCTGACCATCCTCGGCTACTCGCTCTACGACACGGTCGTCGTGTTCGACAAGGTCCGCGAGAACACTGCGCACGTGATGGCGAGCACGCGACGCACGTACGGCGAGGCCGTCAACCTCGCCGTCAACCAGACACTGGTGCGGTCCATCAACACGACGGTCGTTGCCCTGCTGCCGATCGGGTCGATCCTGTTCATCGGCGCCTTCCTGCTCGGCGCGGGCACCCTGAAGGACATCTCCCTGGCGCTGCTCATCGGTGTCTTCGCGGGGGCGTACTCGTCGGTGTTCATCGCTCCGGCGCTGCTGGTCACCCTGCGTCGCCGCGAGCCGGCCATCCAGCAGCAGGAGGTGCGCGTGGCCAAGGCTCGCGCCGCCGCCGCTCGGGCCGCCGCAACCGACGCGGAGGCGAGCGGTGCGGAGCCGGCGTCGGACGACCTGGTCACGGCGGGTGCCGCGCCGGCCGGTGGCCAGCCGACACGCCAGTCGACCCCCACCCGGCCCGTCCGCCCCGCGGGGCCCACCGGACCGCGGAACCAGCCCAAGCGGTCCCAGCGCAAGCGGAAGCGCTGACGTGAGCGCGTCCCCGGCAGGCCCGGGCCACGCCCTCGCCGAGGGGCCTGAGCAGCAGGCTCGTCGTGACCTGGTGCTGTCGTTGGTGCGGGACGTCAACGACTTCCCCAGCCCGGGAATCGTCTTCAAGGACATCACGCCGGTCCTCGCCGACGCCGCCGGGCTGCGGGCCGCCGTGGAGGGGATGAGCGCCCTGCTCGACGACGGCGAGATCGACGTCATCGCGGGCGTCGAGGCACGCGGGTTCGTCCTCGGTGCGCCGATGGCGTTGAGTGCCCGCACCGGGTTCGTCCCCGTCCGCAAGGCCGGCAAGCTGCCCAACACCACCCGCTCGGCGTCCTACGGCCTCGAGTACGGCAGCGCGCAGATCGAGGTGCACCTGGACGCCTTCACCGCGGGGCAGCGCGTCGCCGTGGTCGACGACCTCCTGGCCACGGGCGGGACGGCGAAGGCCACGTGCGACCTCGTGGAGGCGGGCGGAGCTCACGTCGTGGCCGTCGTCTGCCTGCTCGAGCTCGGTTTCCTGGACGGCCGTGAGCTCCTGGCCGGCCGTGACGTCCGATCCCTCGCGGTCCTGTGAACCCACGGCGTCGGGTGCTCACACCACCGACGCTTAGACTGGACGCCGACGGCAGGAGGTGGTTCCGGTGAGCAAGGACGTGGACGTCCCCGTGACCGGGTCCGCTGCTGCCCAGGCGGTGACGGACGCCGGCCCCGCGGAGGACACCCTTCCCGCCGGCCTTCCGACGCTGCGTCCGGGAGAGACCGGTCCGGTCGGGCTGCGGGCCAGGATCGCTCGCTTCGGCAACCGGAGCGCGTCCACCTCGCCGGTGCTGGAGCCGCTGCTCCGCTCGGTCCGCGCCAACCACCCGAAGTCCGACACCGCGGTACTGGAGCGGGCCTACGAGGTCGCCGAGAGGGCCCACCGCGGTCAGCGCCGCAAGAGCGGCGACCCGTACATCACGCACCCGGTGGCGGTGGCGACCATCCTCGCCGAGCTCGGGATGACCGTGCCGACCCTGGCCGCAGCCCTGCTGCACGACACGGTCGAGGACACCGACTACGGGCTCGACGCCCTCCGCAAGGAGTTCGGCGACGAGGTCGCGATGCTGGTCGACGGCGTCACCAAGCTCGACAAGGTGGCGTACGGCGACGCGGCGCAGGCGGAGACCGTCCGCAAGATGGTCGTCGCGATGGCCCGCGACATCCGGGTGCTGCTGATCAAGCTGGCCGACCGCCTGCACAACGCCCGCACGTGGAAGTACGTGTCGCAGGCCTCCGCGGAGCGCAAGGCCCGCGAGACGCTAGAGATCTACGCGCCCCTGGCGCACCGGCTCGGGATGAACACGATCAAGTGGGAGCTCGAGGACCTGTCGTTCGCGACCCTCTACCCGGGCGTCTACGACGAGATCGTCCGCCTGGTCGCCGACCGCGCCCCGGCCCGCGAGGAGTACCTGGCGGTCGTGCGCGACAACATCCGCGACGACCTGCGGGGCGCCAAGATCAAGGCCACCGTCACGGGTCGACCGAAGCACTACTACTCCGTCTACCAGAAGATGATCGTACGGGGCCGCGACTTCGCCGACATCTACGACCTGGTCGGCGTCCGCGTCCTCGTCGACACGGTGCGCGACTGCTACGCCGTGCTGGGTGCGCTGCACGCGCGCTGGAACCCGGTGCCGGGGCGGTTCAAGGACTACATCGCGATGCCCAAGTTCAACATGTACCAGTCCCTGCACACGACGGTGATCGGGCCGGGCGGCAAGCCGGTCGAGGTGCAGATCCGCACCCACCTGATGCACCGGCGGGCCGAGCTGGGCGTCGCCGCGCACTGGAAGTACAAGGACGCCGCGAACAAGGGCGCCTCGACGGAGGCCGGCGACACCGCGAACGCCAACGAGATGGCCTGGCTGCGACAGCTTCTCGACTGGCAGCGGGAGACGGCGGACCCGGGGGAGTTCCTCGACTCGTTGCGGTTCGAGATCGGTGGACGCGAGGTCTACGTGTTCACGCCGAAGGGCGACGTGGTCGCCCTGCCCGCTGACTCGACACCCGTCGACTTCGCGTACGCGGTGCACACGGAGGTCGGGCACCGCACGATGGGTGCGCGGGTCAACGGCCGCCTCGTGGCCCTGGAGTCGTCGCTCGACAACGGTGACGTGGTCGAGGTCTTCACGTCCAAGGTCGCCGATGCCGGACCGAGTCGGGACTGGCTGACGTTCGTCAAGAGCCCGCGCGCCCGCAACAAGATCCGCCAGTGGTTCTCGAAGGAGCGCCGCGAGGAGGCGATCGAACAGGGCAAGGACCACATCGCCAAGGCCATGCGCAAGCAGGGTCTGCCCATCCAGCGCCTGATGAGCCACGAGTCGCTGGTGGGGCTGGCCACCGAGCTGCGCTATGCCGACGTGTCGGCGCTGTACGCCGCCGTCGGTGAGGGGCACGTGTCGGCGGCGAGCATCGTGGACAAGCTGGTCGCGGCCATGGGCGGCGCCGACGGGGCCGAGGAGGACCTGGCCGAGGCGACCATCCCCTCGACGGTCCCGCAGCGCCGGCCCCGGTCGGGCGATCCAGGAGTCGTGGTCAAGGGCGTCGACGACATCTGGGTCAAGCTGGCCAAGTGCTGCACCCCGGTGCCGGGCGACCCCATCATCGGCTTCGTCACCCGCGGGCACGGCGTGTCCGTGCACGTGAAGGACTGCCACAACGCGGCCGGCCTGATGAGTCAGGAAGGTCGCATGGTCGAGGTCGAGTGGTCGGTGGGGGCCGCCAGCGTCTTCCTCGTGCAGATCCAGGTCGAGGCGCTCGACCGCGCGCGGCTCCTCTCGGACGTCACGCGCGTCCTGTCGGACAACCACGTGAACATCCTCTCGGCGTCCGTGAGCACGAACCGCGACCGGGTCGCGGTCTCGAAGTTCGTGTTCGAGATGGGCGACCCCGGCCACCTCGGTCATGTTCTCGCCGCGGTGAAGCGGGTCGAGGGTGTCTTCGACGTCTACCGGATCACCGGGAAACGTTCGGACTGAGGGCATCTCGGCCGTCAGCCCAGACCGTGACCGGGTCGGTCAACGGTACCGCGGCCAGCGGAGCGTCCTCGCCCCGCCTGACGCGTGCGAGGACCTCGAGGCCGCGGAAGGTCCACGGGGAGGTGGCGCGCCGGCTCAGGTCGTCACGGACCTGACGGGTCGTGACCTCGTGAGCCCACAGCCAGTCGAGCGCGTCCTGGTCACGGTCCGTACCCCACATGACCAGGTCGACCGCGGTGCGGACCGGCTGTGTCAGTGGCACGCCGTGCCGGTGCTCGACGTCCGCCGGGCCGAAGGCGAGCTGGCGCGTGCGCACCCCTTCGCGAGGACGTACCCGCCCGGCGCAGGCAGGCAGCAGCAGGTCGACCTGGTGGTCGTCACGGTCCCGGGCGCCGCGGCTGGTCTCGGTCGACGACAGCGGGCGACGTCCGGGCCCGCCCCTGGCCCACACGGCCGACGACATCGCCACGACCGCGCCGGACCGCAGGAGCGTGCGCAAAGCCCCGCAGCGGGCGACCGGCAGGCCGGCCCAGGGGAGCGCCAGGTACACGCCGCCCGCCACCGCGCTGAGCAGGCCTTCCGCGTGCCACCGCTCGAGGGTGGCGCGGTCCTGTCCGGGGCCGGGCAGGACCGGTTCGAGGACGGTTGCCGGGGTGGAGAAGAGCCAGGCGAGCCCGTCGCGGCGGTCGTCCGGGCATGGAGCAGAGGACACGCTGCCACGGTGGACGCGGACGGGAGCGCGGACCAGGCCCGGTCGACCGGTGTGGACGACGGGGACCGTGCGCCGAGCCTGTGGACGGACGGACGGACGGGTGGGGGTGGGTGGGTGGTCCGGGCACGCCGGGGACGGTCGTGCCCGTCCGGCCTCAGGAGAAGTCGTCGGCCGCCTTGCGCACCTGCTCGAGCCAGGACCGGCGTGCCTGCAGCGCCTGCTCGGCGTCCTTGACACCGCGCGCGTCCCCGGACTCCTGGGCGGACTCCAGCTCGCGCTCCAGCCCGGCGATCGACTCCTCCAGCTGGCCGAGGGCGCTGTCGGCCCGCGCCTTCGTCTCGGGGTTGGACCGCTTCCACTTCGCGTCGTCGACGTCGCGGACCGCCTGCTCGACGGAACGCATCCGCTTCTCGATCCGGCCGAGGTCGGCCCGCGGCACCTTCCCGGCGGCATCCCACCGGTCCTGCACGGAGCGCAGCGCGGTCTTGGCCGCCTCGAGGTCCTTCACCGGCAGCAGGGCCTCGGCCTCGGCCAGGAGCTTCTCCTTGACCTCGAGGTTGGCTGCGAACTCGGCGTCCTGGACCGCGAGGTCCGCGTTGCGTGCCTCGAAGAAGGTGTCCTGCGCCGCCCGGAACCGAGACCACAGGGCGTCGTCGTCCTTGCGGCCCGCTCGGCCGGCGGCCCGCCAGCGGTCCATCAGGCCGCGGAAGGCGGCGGCGGTCGCGCCCCAGTCGCGGGAGGTCGCGAGAGCCTCGGCCTCCTTGACCAGCTTCTCCTTCTTCGACTTCGCCTCACCGTGCTCGGCGTTGAGCTGCGCGAAGTGGTGCTTGCGGGCACGGTCGAAGGCGGTGCGGGAGTGGCTGAACCGTCTCCACAGCTCCTCCTCGACCGGCTTGTCGAGTCGGGCGCCGGACCGTTGGGCGGTCTTCCACGCCTCGAACAGGGCCTGCATCCGCTCGCCGGACGACTTCCACTGGAGACGTGCGGGATCGGTCGCGGCGATCGCCTCGGCCTCCTCCACCAGGGCCAGGCGAGCCACGCGCGACTCCTCCTTGGCCGCCGCGCGGGCCTTCTCGATCTCCTTGCGGCGCACCGCCACCGCCTCGTCGAGGCCGGCGATGCGCGTCGCCAGCCCCTCGAGGTCGCCGACGACCGCTGCGTCGGCGAGCTGGGAGCGGACGGCGTCCAGGCCCTTCACCACGTCCTTGACCGCCGCGCCGGGTACCTGCAGCCGCTGCTCGGCCAGGTCGACCTGCGCGACGAGGTCGTCGTACTTGCGGCCGAAGTACGCGAGGGCCTCGTCCGACGTGGTGTCGGGGTACGAACCGACCGGTCGCTCGCCGTCGGCGGTCTTCACGTAGACCGTGCCGTCGTCCGCGACCCTGCCCCAGGGCGCGGGGTCGCTCGGTGGCCGGACGGTGACGACCGGCTCCTCGCGGACCGTGGCGGGCGCGGCCTTGCGCGTCCGCTGGCGAGGGGCCCCCGGGCGCGGGCCGGGCCGCGGAGTAGGGCGGGGGCCCGGGCTCGGCCGGGCAGCAGGGGAGGCCGGGGCGGGCGCGGTCGGAGCGGGAGAAGTCGGGGCCGTCTCGGCGGCGGGCGCTGCCGCCTCGGTCTCGGTGCTGGGCGCTGCCGCCTCGGTCCCGGTGCTGGACGCTGCTGACTCAGTGGCAGGCGCTGCTGACTCGGGGGCCGCTGCTGGCTCGGGGGCCGCCGCGGGCTCCGGGGCCGGGTCGGGAACGGGTGCCTGCTCGACGGCAGGCGTCGGCTCCGTCGACTCCGTCGCCGGCTCGGTGGGCGTCTGCTCGCTCAACTGACGGTCACCTCCTCGATGCTGACGGCCCGCTTGGGCGCGGTGCCGTCCTCGGCCAGACCTCCGTCGGCGATCTGCTGGACGATGTCGAGGCCCTCGGTGATCTTGCCGAAGACGGTGTAGCCGCCGGCGGAGTCGGAGGGGATGGTGGAGTCCTCGTAGACGAGGAAGAACTGGCTGCCCTGGCTGTCGGCCTGGTCGCCCACTCGGGCCATGGCCAGGGTCCCGGCGGGGTACACGTCGTCGACCGGAGCGTTCTCGATCGGACCCCAGGTGTATCCGGGGCCGCCCTGGCCGGTGCCCGTCGGGTCGCCGCACTGGAGCACGAAGATGCCGGTCGTGGTCAGGCGATGGCAGGGCGTGGAACTGTAGAAGGCGTCGCGGGAGAGCTGCACGAAGTTGGCGACGGCCTGAGGCGCGGCCGCGCCGTCCAGCTCGACCACGATGTCGCCGCACGTGGTGGCGATCGTCGCCGTCCAGGTCCGGCCCTCCGCCACGGCGGGGTCCGGGGCGGCCGCGAACTGCTGCGGCTCGGCCGGCGGGGTCGCCTCGACGGGGGGACACGGGTTGCCCGGGTCGTCCGTGCTCTGGGTCGCGGCCGGGTCTGCGGCCGCGGTCGTGGTGCTGTCGCGGTCGAGCCACCACATCAGCCCGAAGACCAGGACGGGGACCATCACGACGGCGAGGGCCGCCAGGACCATCCGCATCCGACGTCGCCTGAGCGCCTTCTCCGCCTGGCGCTGCTGCCAGTCGGAGTACCGGCGTCGTGCGTACTCTCGCTCCCGCTTGCTCGGCGACACGTGGAACCCTCCCAGGTCCTGGTGACCGGAACGCCGTGGTTGGGCGCCCGGTGGTGGGTGACTCGCGCGCCGAGTCTATGCGCCGTGGCCGGACGCGCAGGGCGGGTGGGCGCCGTACGACGCGCCGGTAGGCTCGCGCCGTGCTTCTGTCCTCCTTCCCCGCCGCCGCGTTCGCCACCAACTGCTACGTCGTCGCCCCCGCGGAGGGCGAGGAGTGCGTCGTGGTCGACCCCGGTGTGGGCGTGCTCGACGACCTCGCGGCCGTGCTCACGAAGCACCGCCTCCGCCCGGCGGCCGTGCTCCTGACGCACGGCCACATGGACCACGTCTACTCGGTGACGCCCGTGTGCGAAGGGCACGGCGTGCCCGCACTGGTGCACGCGGACGACGGCTACCGGCTGGCGGATCCCCTCGCGACGCTCGACCCGTCCCTGATCGCCATGCTCGAGCAGCAGTTCGGGCAGAGCGCGAAGTGGGTCGAGCCGTCCGACGTCCGTCACGTGCACGACGAGCAGCGCATCGAGGTCGCCGGCCTGGCGATCACGGTGCGTCACGCGCCCGGACACACCGAGGGCTCGGTCCTCTTCGGCCTCGACGACGTGCCGGACTCCCTCGCCGGTGACCCCGGGGAGCCCGGCCGACCGACCGCGACGTCGCTGGTCGGGGACGTCCTGTTCGCCGGGAGCATCGGCCGCACCGACCTGCCGGGCGGTTCGCACGAGGCCATGCTGAGGTCCCTTCGCGAGGTCGTGCTGCCGATGCCCGACGACACGCTCGTCCTGCCCGGGCACGGCCCGGCGACGACCATCGTCCGCGAGAGGGCGACCAACCCCTATCTCCTCGAGGTGGCCGGCTGATGGCCCGCGTCACACCGATCTCCGGCTTCCCCGAGTGGAGCCCGGCGCAGCGCAACGTCGAGCAGCAGGTCATCGACGAGCTGCGGCGGGTGTTCGAGCTGCACGGCTTCGCGAGCCTCGAGACACGCGCCGTCGAGACCGTGGGCCAGCTCCTGCGCAAGGGCGAGATCGACAAGGAGGTCTACGGGGTCCACCGCCTCGCCGGTGACGACGAGCCGCGGGCCGCGGTGGACCCGTCCAGCGACCTCGCCCTGCACTTCGACCTGACCGTGCCGTTCGCGCGCTACGTCCTGGAGAACGCGGGCACGCTGCAGTTCCCGTTCCGCCGCTACCAGATCCAGAAGGTGTGGCGGGGGGAGCGACCTCAGGAGGGCCGCTACCGAGAGTTCTCGCAGGCCGACATCGACGTCGTCGACCGCGACACGCTGCCGTTCCACTACGAGGTCGAGCTGCCGCTGGTGATGGCCGAGGCGTTCGAGGGCCTGCGCCGCCTCGGGCTTCCGCCGATGACCATCCGGGTCAACAACCGCAAGCTCGCTGAGGGCTTCTACCGCGGCCTCGGACTCCACGACCCGGACGCGGTGCTGCGGGCCGTCGACAAGCTGGACAAGGCGGGACCCGAGGCCGTGACCGCCCTGCTGGTCGGCGTCGGCGGCACGCAGGACCAGGCTGCGGCGTGCCTGGCCCTCGCCCGGATCCGTTCAGCCGACGGCAGCTTCGCGGACGACGTGCGCAAGCTGGCCGACGCCTACGAGGTGAGCCACCCCCTGCTCGACGAGGGGCTCACGGAGCTCACGGCGGTGGTGGACGCGGCGGCTCGCCGTCGTCCCGGGGCGCTCGTGGCCGACCTCTCGATCGCGAGAGGTCTCGACTACTACACGGGCACCGTCTACGAGACGACGATGGAGGGCTACGAGCAGTACGGCTCGGCGTGCTCAGGCGGACGCTACGACGCCCTGGCCAGCGACGGCCGCACGACCTACCCGGGCGTGGGCATCTCGTTCGGCCTGACGCGCGTGCTCGGGCTCGTGTTCGCGCGCGGGCTGACCGCGTCCCGCTCGGTGCCGACAGCCGTCCTCGTCGCCCTCGTCGACGAGGACCTCCGCTCGCACGCGGAGCAGGTGGCCGCCTCGCTGCGGTCGCGCGGCGTGCCGACCGAGGTCGCCCCGCGCGCCGACAGGTTCGGCAAGCAGATCCGGTTCGCCGACCGTCGCGGTATCCCGTTCGTGTGGTTCCCGCCGGCTGGCGGCTCGCCGGAGGGGCACCAGGTGAAGGACATCCGCTCGGGCGACCAGGTCGACGCCGACCCGGGCGCGTGGGTCCCGCCCGTCGACGACCTGCGTCCGGGCGTGGTCCTGCCGTCGTGACGGGGGCGTCGCTCCCGGGTGACGCGGCGGTGGCGGCGGCCGTCGGGCACGCCCACCGACTCGGCCTGCTGCCGGACGGAGCGGACGTCGAGCCGAGGCTCCTGCACGCGGGTGCCAACGCCGTCGTCCACCTGCACCCGGCCCCGGTCGTCGCCAGGATCGCGCACTGGACGGCCTCCGTCCGAGCCGACGCGGGTGCGCACCTTCGCCTGGAGGTCGGGCTCGCCCGGCAGGCCGCCGAGTCAGGTGCCGACGTGGTGGTGCCGTTGCCGGGTCCGGCCGGCGGTCCGCACACCACCCCCGAGGGCGTGATGACGTTCTGGCCACTTCTCACCGACCTGAGGTCGTGCCGGGACGGCGACGCCGCCGGCCGGTCCCTCGCCCGCCTGCACGCGTCGCTGAGCGGCTACGCGGGCTGGATGCCCGGGCCCGAGAACGTCGCAGCCGACAGCCACCGCGCCGTCATGCTGCTCGCCCGGCTGGGCGTGATGGAGACCGCCGAGGCCGTCGAGATCGGCGAACAGACCCGTGAGGCGCTGGAGGCGATGCGGACGGTGATGGGCCGCCTGGCGGCGGTCGACCCCGCCCGCCTCGTGCCCCTCCACGGGGACCCGCACGGTGGCAACCTGCTCGACGTCGCCGGCCGCGCCACGTGGTGGGACCTCGACGACGCCTGGCGGGGCCCGGTCGAGTGGGACCTGGTCGTCGCCCGTGACAGCAGCCAGCTCGACGGCGCGGAGGCGGTGACGGCGTACCTCGAGGTCACGGGCTTCGCGCCCGACCCCGAGGCCATGGCCGCCGCCCGCCGCCTGCGTGACGCCCAGAGCCGGGCGTGGTCGGCCCTGTACGCGCACGGTGCCGCCCTCGACGCTCCGTAGACCCAACCCCGAGTGGTCACGTCTGGTGCAACACGCCCGGCGTGTCGCGCCAGACGTGACCACTCGGGGTCGTGGGTGAGTGGCGGTCGTCAGGGGGGTTCAGCTCCTGGCCCGGTCGGCGTTGGCGACCACCGCGTCCCGCACGTACTGGGCCAGCCCCTCGTGCTGCCTCTCGTACCCGTCCCTGAACCGCTCGTCGGCGACGTACATCTCGGCGACCTGGCGGTGCATGTCGGCAGGGCAGTCGTAGAACCACCGGGTGATGTGTGCGCGGGCCTGCTCGGCGAGGTCCATCGCGACCTGCCCGTCGGCGGGCTCCCCGGCGACCAGGGCGTCGACGAAGAGGAGGTTCACCTCGTCCATCTCCGCCTTGATCCGCGTCCACTGCTCCTTCGTGTACCGGCACGTACGCGCCTGCGACTGCTTCCAGGCGTCCGTGCCACCCCAGCGCTCCTCGGCCTCCACCGCGTAGTCGTCCCCGGGCCAGTTCTCGCCGAAGATCTCGAACTGCTCCTCGCGGGTGAGCCTGATGTCCATCGTGTGTGCCTCCAGGAGTCGGTCCACGGCCAGCCGCATGTCCTCGAGTGCCCCGATCCGCTCGTCGAGCAGCTCGCGTTGGCGCCGCAGGTGCTCCGTGGCGCTGACGCGTCGGTCGTCGAGGACGTCGGCGACCTCATCGAGCGAGAAGCCGAGCCCCCGGTAGAAGACCACCTGGTGCAGGCGGTCGACGTCCGCGTCGGCGTACAGCCGGTAGCCGGCGGTACTCCGAGCGCTGGGTCGCAGCAGGCCGATCTCGTCGTAGTGGTGCAGCGTCCTGACGCTGACCCCCGCGAACGCGGCGACCTGCCCTACCGAGTAGTCCACAGCTCCTCCCTCCACACGTCCCGGCGGGGCGTGCACGCACCACCGTGCCCCCTCACGCGACGTCAGGGTCAAGTCGTCTGGGTGCGGACGGTCAACCGCCCGGTAGCCCCCTCCGCCTGGTGTGGTCAGGCGCCGACGGTGTGCAGGTCCTGCAGGAGGCAGATCTCGGCGCCGTGGTGGATCAGCTCGCGGTTCATGTGCAGCACCAGGTGCCCGAACGGCGCGGTGGCGTCGATCTCGGTGGCCTGGCTGAGCCCGACCGTCATCACCTCGTCGGCGTCCAGGGAGTCGATCCCGGCGATCCACTCCTCCACCCAGTGGCTCAGTCCGGCCACACCGGCCGCGGCGGTCGGGTGGAACTCGATGTCGTCACGGCGGCGCCGACGCTCCCCGAACGTCCACTCCCACCGCTCGAAGAAGCCCTCCGTCAGGTGGGCGACGAGCCACGCGATGCTCCGCGGCCCCACGTGGTCGGGACCCTCGGGCCACTGCGCGACCCACTCCCCGGCACCGACGACCCGGCCGGTCGCCTCGCGGCGGCGGCAGACGGTGAGCGTGCCGGGCACGGGTGTCCACAGGTACTGCTCGTCGGTCAGGGTCGCGAGCCGTGCGGAGAGCTCCATCCAGGAGAACCCCAGCTGCCCGCGGACCATCGCCATCGGGTCCTGCCGCGTGAGGATCGTCCAGTCGAACCCACCCTGCTCCAGCTCCTCGTCCTGCGCCCCGTCTGCCATCGCACGCTCCCGTCCCCGTCGTCCCGCACACGTCGTCGTGTGGGGCGAGGATGCCACGGCGATAAGTCGGTGCGGGGGACCGGGCGGGAGTCCGTAGGATCGTGCGGTCACCCCGACCCCGACCTGCAGAGGTTTCCGTTGTTGCGCACCCACGAGGCCGGCTCGCTGCGAGCCGCCGACGCCGGCACCACCGTCACGCTGACCGGATGGGTCGCACGCCGCCGCGATCACGGCGGTGTCGCCTTCCTCGACCTACGTGACGCCAGCGGGGTCGCCCAGGTCGTCGTCCGCGACGAGGAGGTCGCCCACGGCTTGCGCAACGAGTACTGCCTGCGCATCGTGGGCGAGGTGGCCAAGCGGCCAGGGGGCAACGAGAACCCCGCGCTGCCGACGGGGGACATCGAGGTCATCGCCTCCGAGGTCGAGGTCCTCAACCCGTCGGCCCCGCTGCCCTTCCAGATCGACGACCACGTCGAGGTGGGGGAGGAGGCCCGGCTGCGCCACCGGTACCTCGACCTGCGCAGGACCGGGCCGGGCTCGGTGATCCGGCTGCGGTCGGCCGTCAACCGCGCCGCGCGACAGGTCCTCGACGCGCACGACTTCGTCGAGGTCGAGACGCCGACCCTGACCCGGTCGACGCCCGAGGGCGCCCGCGACTTCCTGGTCCCCTCCCGCCTCCAGCCGGGCTCCTGGTACGCGCTGCCGCAGAGCCCCCAGCTCTTCAAGCAGCTGCTGATGGTCGCCGGCATGGAGCGCTACTACCAGATCGCCCGCTGCTACCGGGACGAGGACTTCCGCGCGGACCGCCAGCCGGAGTTCACGCAGCTCGACATCGAGATGAGCTTCGTCGAGCAGGACGACGTGATCGACCTCGCCGAGCAGGTGCTTGTCGCACTCTGGAAGCTCGTGGACGTCGACCTCGCCACCCCGTTCCCCCGCATGACGTACGCAGAGGCGATGTCGCGCTACGGCACCGACAAGCCCGACCTGCGCTTCGAGCTCGAGCTGGTGGACTGCACGGAGTACTTCTCCGACACCGGGTTCCGCGTCTTCCAGGCCCCGTACGTCGGTGCCGTCGTGATGCCCGGTGGGGCCGCCCAGCCTCGCCGGCAGTTCGACGCCTGGCAGGAGTGGGCCAAGCAGCGCGGGGCCAAGGGCCTGGCGTACGTCACGGTCGGCGAGGACGGCACCCTCGGTGGGCCGGTCGCCAAGAACCTGTCCGAGACGGAGCTCGCGGGTCTGACCGCCCACACCGGCGCCGCTCCCGGTGACTGCATCTTCTTCGCGGCCGGCTCGGCACCGGGCTCGCGTGCCCTGCTCGGCGCGGCCCGCGACGAGATCGCCCGGCGCTGCGACCTGGTGGACGAGAAGGCCTGGAAGCTGGTGTGGATCGTCGACGCACCGCTGTTCGAGGCGGCGTCCGACGCGGTGGCCTCCGGTGACGTCGCCGTCGGCTCCGGCGCGTGGACGGCCGTCCACCACGCCTTCACCTCGCCCAAGCCCGAGTGGATCGACCGTTTCGAGGAGTCGCCCGGTGAGGCGCTCGCCTACGCCTACGACATCGTGTGCAACGGGCACGAGATCGGTGGTGGGTCGATCCGTATCCACCGCCGGGACGTGCAGGAGCGGGTCTTCGCGATGATGGGCATCTCGGCGGAGGAGGCGCAGGAGAAGTTCGGCTTCCTGCTCGACGCCTTCGCGTTCGGTGCCCCGCCCCACGGCGGCATCGCGCTCGGCTGGGACCGGATCGTCGCCCTGCTGGCAGGGAGCGACTCGATCCGCGACACGATCGCGTTCCCGAAGTCGGGGGGCGGCTACGACCCCCTCACCCAGGCCCCGGCGCCGATCACCGCTGCGCAGCGCCGTGAGGCCGGCGTCGACGCGGCCCCGGCCAAGGCGGCGCCCGCGTCGTAGCGCCCTGGGGGGCGCTCGCGGGAGCGAGTCGTGACGGCACCGGGCACGGACGTGCGCAGCACCCAGGTCAGCGCCGACGGGGTGGTGGTCCGGTACGGCCCACGGCTGGTGCTCGACGACGTGTGCCTGGTCGCGGGCGGCGGCGAACGGCTCGCTCTGGTCGGTGAGAACGGTGTCGGCAAGTCGACGCTGCTGCGTGTCCTGGCCGGCTTCCAGACGCCGGACGTCGGACGCGTGGTCCGGCACGGTTCGGTAGGGCTGCTGCCGCAGCAGGTCCCGGTCGCGGACGGCCGGACCGTCGCCGCCGCGCTCTCCGAGGCGACGGCCGAGGTCGAGGCGCTGCAGAGCCGTCGGGCGGACCTCGAGGCGCGGGTCAGCGCCGGAGCGGACCCGCAGGCACTCGACGGGTACGCCGACGTCCTGGCCGAGCTGGATCGCGTCGACGCGTGGACGCAGCAGTCACGGCTCGCCGCCGTCCTCGACGGTCTCGGTCTGGCGGACGTCGTCGCGCGCCGCCCGCTGGGCACGCTCTCCGGTGGGCAGGTCAGCCGCCTGGCGCTGGCCGTGCTGCTCGTCCGGCGTCCGTCGATCCTGCTGCTCGACGAGCCGACCACCCACCTCGATGGCTCGGCGCTGACGCTGCTCGAGCGCGAGGTCGGGCAGTGGCCCGGTGTGGTGGTGGGCGTCAGCCACGACCGGACGTTCATCGACGCCGTCTGCACGGGGGTGGTCGACCTGGATCCCGCTCTCGCAACAGGCCAGACCCCCGCGGCTGAGGCGCGTCCCTCCCGGACCCGCGGTGCCTACAGCGACCACGTGGCGTCGAAGGCGGCCGCGCGGCGTCGCTGGGAGGCGGCTCACGCCGAGTGGGAGGCCGAGCGCGAGCGGCTCCGGGCGCTGACGCAGGAGGGCTCGTCGGCGACCACGATCGGGCACGGGGGGCGCGAACCGCGGGACAACGACAAGGTCGCTGCGCACTTCTTCTCCCAGCGCGTGGACGCCGCCGTGTCACGCCGGGTACGCGACGCGCAGCAGCGCCTGGAGGACCACGAGCGGCGGCGGGTCCCCGAGCCGCCCGCGCTGCTGCGGTTCTCGGCGCCTGCGACGGGAACCGACGCGCAGGGCTCACTGGTCGAGGCGCAGGACGTCGAAGTGCCCGGCCGGCTGTCCCGCTGCAGCCTGCGAGTGACCGGCAGCACGCGGCTGCTCGTGACCGGTGCTAACGGAGCAGGGAAGTCGACCCTTCTCGCCGTGCTGGCCGGACACCTCGCTCCCGGTGCCGGCCGCATCACGCGCGCCCCCGGCGTCAGGGTCGGCCTGCTCGCCCAGCGCACGGTGTGGGCGGACCCGTCCCTCAATGCCCTCAGCGCCTTCGCGGCAGGACGCGAGGGCGACGTCGACGAGCACGTCGAGGCCCTGCTGGGCGTCGGCGTCCTGCGGCCCGGTGAGCTCGTCACGCCGGTGGGGGAGCTCTCCGTCGGCCAGCAGCGCCGCGTCGCCCTGGCGCGCCTCGTGGTGACCGCCCCCGACGTCCTGCTGCTCGACGAGCCGACCGACTACCTCTCACTCACCCTGGTCGACGAGCTCGAGGAGGCGCTGGCGGCTCGACCTGGCCCCCTCCTCGTCGCCTCGCACGACCGCTGGCTCCGGCACCGGTGGACTGGCGACCGGCTGGTCCTCAGCGCCCCACCCTGATCTGCGCCCGCGTGGGGGTGGTCAGTGGGAGAGGCCGAAGCGGTCGTGCAGGCGGCGCAGCGGCCGGGGGGCCCACCAGTTCCAGTCGCCGAGCAGCGTCATGGTCGCGGGGACGAGGAGCATGCGCACGAGCGTGGCGTCGAGGGCGATGGCCACGGCGAGGGCGACGCCGGTCTGCTGGATGATCATCAGCTCGCCGAGGATGAACCCCGAGAAGACGATCACGACGATCAGCGCGGCCGACGAGATGATGCGGCCCGAGCGCTGCAGCCCGGCGACGACCGCCTGGTCGGTGGGCAGGCCGCCGTCGCGCATCTCCTTGACGCGCGAGAGCAGGAACACCTCGTAGTCCATCGACAGGCCGAAGCCCAGGGCGAGAACGATCGGTGGGATCACCGTGTCGATGCCGTCCGGGGGAGTGAAGCCGAGCAGGCCCGACAGGTGCGCGTCCTGGAACCCCCACACGACGACTCCGAGGCTCGCGCCGAGCGAGATGACGTTCATCAGCAGCGCCTTGACCGGGATCAGCACGGAGCCGGTCATGGCGAAGAGCAGCACGAAGGTCGCCAGGACCACGAGCCCGATCGCCCAGGGCGCGCGCTCGGCCAGCGAGTCGCCGAAGTCGACCTGCCCGGCCGCCTGTCCCGTCACCCAGATCTGCTCGGACGGACGGTCGGCACGGATCGCCTCCACCACCCCGGTGGCGACGGGTCCGTTCCCGCGCTCGTCGTCCACCCGTACGGGGACCAGGGTCACGTCGCCGACCTGGCGTGGCGGCTCGACGTCGGTGACTCCGTCGACGTCGGCCAGACCGGTTGCCCACGAACCGATCTCGTCGGGTGCTGCCATCGTCACGACCTGCACCGGGGCGGTCGTGAGGGTCGGGTACTCGCGGTCGATCGTCTCACTGAAGACGCGCTGCGGGCTGTCGGCCGGAAGCATCTCGGCGCCGGCGCTGCGCAGCTGAAGATGCAGCACGGGTGACGCGGCGACCAGCAGGAGCGCGCTCACCCCTAGGGTGACGAACCACGGCCGACGCTGCACCCGACGGGCCAGGCGGCTGAACACGCCCTCGTCCGGAGCGATCTCGCCGAACCCTCGAGCGAGGCGCGCGAGACCGGGCAGCCTCAGCACAGGGCTCTGGTGGGCCAGCCGCGTGCCTGCCAGCGACAGGAGGGCGGGCACCAGCGTCAGGGCGACGAGCAGCGCGACAGCGACCACGGAGATCCCCGCGGCGCCGAGTGACTTGAGGATGGGCGCCTCGAAGAAGATCAGACCGGACAGGCTCGTGGCCACGATCAGACCACTGAACAGGACGGTGCGTCCGGCGGTCTGGAGCGTCGCCGCCACCGCGTCGGGTACGACCTCCTTCCGGTGTGCCCGCCGCCTACGGCGACTCGTCGACGCGGACGTGACCAGAGGCGGGCGACGCCTCAGCTCCTCCCGGAACCGGCTGACCAGCAGCAGGCCGTAGTCGATGCACAGACCGAGACCCATCACGGTCACGACGTTGACCACCGTGGAGTCCAGGTCGATCAGCCTCGCGAAGCCGAGGAGCACGGTGAAGCCTCCGGCGATGGACGCGATCGCCCCGGCGATGGGCAGCCCGGCGGCCAGCAGGCCGCCGAAGACGAAGACCA
This sequence comes from uncultured Actinomycetota bacterium, assembly GCA_963843835.1. Classification (GTDB taxonomy): domain Bacteria; phylum Actinomycetota; class Actinomycetes; order Actinomycetales; family CAWJMD01; genus CAWJMD01. The sequence goes on along the minus strand of CAWJMD010000008.1, from coordinate 1,079,001 downwards.
TCACCAGCAGGCTGATGGCGACCGCGACCGTCTCGCCGGAACGGAGGTCCTCCTCGGTCTGGCCGATGATCTCGTCGATCAGCTGGGTGATCCCGCCGATCTCGTAGGCGCTGCCCGGCTGGAGCCGCTCGATCTCGTCCCCGAGGGCGGACAGCCGCGACTCCACCTGGGCCAGGACCTCGTCGGACCGATCGCCGAGGCCCGGCTCCAGGGTCACCGAGACCGCGAAGCCGTCCTGGTCGGTCGAGAACAGGGCGAGCGACTGGGGCGCCGGCGAGCCGTCGGGCTGGGCCGGGAGCGCGTACGGGTCGACCACGTCCGCCACGCCGTCGAGGTCGAGCAGGCCCGAGCGGGCCTCACCGACGACGCCCGGCACGGCCTCGTCGGTGAGGTCGAGGCCCTCGAACACCAGGGTGGACGAGGGACCGCGCGGGTTCGCGTCGGCCAGCAGCTCCCGGCCGGTGGCCGCCTCACCCTGCACGCTCGGGTCGCCGCCCGTGAGCTGGGCGAACAACCCGGGGCCGACGACGCCGACGGAGGCGCCGAAACCGGCGACCACGAGCACCAGCCAGGTCAGAGCCACAGGGAGGGGGTGGTGGGCGATCCCCCGCCCCAGTCGCGCCAGCACGCACCAAGGGTCGCAAACGGCGCGGAGCCGCGCGCACGCGGTCGGCCCCGGGCCTGCCGGGTGGTCCAGGGCGCGCCGGGCTACCGTGACCGCCGTGGCCGACCTGTTCAGCGCGGACGACGCCTCCGACCCCGGCGGCGACGGCGTGGACGCGTCGAGACCCGCGGCCCCGCTGGCGGTGCGGATGCGTCCGCGCAGCCTCGACGAGGTCGTCGGGCAGGGGCACCTGCTCGCCCCCGGGTCGCCCCTGCGCCGTCTCACCGACGCGACGGTTCCGGGCGGCAGCGCCGCCGGGCGGCGCGCGGGTCCGGCCTCGCTGATCCTGTGGGGGCCGCCGGGCACCGGCAAGACGACGCTCGCGCACGTGCTGTCGCGCGCCACCGGCGGCCGGTTCGTCGAGCTGTCGGCGATCACCGCGGGGGTGAAGGACGTCCGCACGGTGATGGAGCAGGCGCAGACCGACCGCGACCTGCACCACCGCTCGACCGTGCTGTTCCTGGACGAGATCCACCGCTTCACCAAGGCCCAGCAGGACGCCCTGCTGCCCGGTGTGGAGAACCGCTGGGTCGTGCTGGTGGCCGCGACCACTGAGAACCCGTCGTTCTCCGTGGTGTCGCCGCTGCTGTCGCGGTCCCTCGTGCTGACCCTCCAGCCGCTGACGGACGCCGACCTGCGGGGACTGGTCGACCGGGCCCTGGCCGACCCGCGCGGGTTCGCGGGCGAGGTAGTGGCCGACGAGGAGGCGCTCGACCACCTGGTCCGGGTGTCGTCCGGCGACGCCCGCCGCGTGCTGACGGCGCTCGAGGCGGCGGCCGGGGCCGCGGCCGACGACCACGCCGAGGCGGGCGGGGACCCGTCCGACCTGCCGAGGATCACGCTGGCGCGTGCCGAGCGGGCCCTCGACATCGCCGCGGTGCGATACGACCGCGCCGGCGACCAGCACTTCGACGTGGCCAGCGCGTTCATCAAGTCGATGCGGGGGTCGGACGTCGACGCCTCGCTGCACTACCTGGCGCGGATGCTCGAGGCCGGCGAGGACCCGCGGTTCGTCGCGCGCCGCATCGTGATCGCCGCCAGCGAGGACGTCGGGATGGCCGACCCCTCGGCGCTGCAGACCGCGGTCGCGGCGGCGCAGGCCGTGCAGCTGATCGGCATGCCCGAGGCACGCATCGTGCTGGCCCAAGCCGTGGTGCACCTGGCGACGGCACCCAAGTCGAACGCCGCCTACCTGGGCATCGACGCGGCGATCGCCGACGTGCGGGCCGGGCGCTCCGGCACCGTCCCCGTGCACCTGCGGGACGCCCACTACCCGGGCGCCGGCCAGCTCGGGCACGGGCGCGCGTACCGGTACTCCCACGACGAGCCGCACGGCGTCGCGGCCCAGCAGTACGCGCCCGACCCACTCGTCGGGCGCCGCTACTACACGCCGACGGACCGGGGTTTCGAGCGTGACGTCGCGATCCGGCTGGAGCGGCTGCGTGGTCTGATCGGCGGCCCCGACCCGTCCTGATCGAGACCCCCTGCAACGCCGACTGGGCGCATCTGGCGCGACACGCCGGCGTGTCGCGCCAGATGCGCCCAGTCGAGCGCAGGGCGAGCGTCCGCGCCCCCCGCGATAGGGTCGGCGCACGGTGCCAGGACGACCTGCGCCGACCACTGAGCGAGAGAGGTCCAGATGACGCCTGGAGGAATCGCGGGGCTCATCGCCGCGCTGGCTTTCGTGCTTCTCGTCGGCTTCCTGGCCGTCCCGCTGTGGAAGCTGGGCAAGGTGCTGGACCAGACCCGCGACACGATCAAGGGCCTGTCGGACGAGACGATGCCGCTCATCGGTGAGGCGACGACGACGATCAGCCACACGAACCACCAGCTCGAGAAGGTCGACACCCTGACCACCAAGGCCGGGGTGATCGCCGACAACGGCGTGCAGGTGGCCACCAACATCTCCGCGCTGACCACGCTGTTCGCCGCCACGCTCGGGTCCCCGGTGATCCGCGTGGCTGCGTTCACCTACGGCGTGCGCAACGCCATGACGGGACGGCAGACCCGCGCGAACAAGCGCGGACGCCGTCGCGGGAGGGGCTGACCGGTGGGACGTCTCTTCTGGATCGCACTGGGTGCGGCCGCCGGCGTGTACGCCGTCCGCAAGATCACCCAGACCGCGCACACCTACACGCCGCAGGGGCTGTCCGAGGGCCTGGGCGAGTCGATCGCCAACCTGGCGGACGGGTTCCGCGACTTCGCCGACGCCGTCCGCGAGGGTGCCGCCGAGCGTGAGGCGGAGCTGCGCACCGCGCTGGCCGGCGACGTCGACCCGACCAGCGACGACCCCGCCGCGGACCCGCTGCACGAGCCCGCCACCCCCGAGGCCTGACCGGCGGCACGCCGGCCCCGCCACTCCCGTTGGGCGGGACCGACCCACCGGGGCGCCTCCGGGCCCCCACCCCACGAGCACGCGAGGAATCACTGATGGAGACCGCCGAGATCCGCCGCCGCTGGCTGAGCTACTTCGAGGCCAGGGACCACGCCGTGGTGCCGAGCGCCTCCCTGATCAGCGACGACCCGACCCTGCTGTTCACGGTCGCCGGCATGGTGCCCTTCATCCCCTACCTCACCGGCCAGCAGACGCCGCCGTGGAAGCGTGCGACCAGCGTGCAGAAGTGCGTGCGCACGCAGGACATCGAGGAGGTCGGCAAGACCACCCGCCACGGCACGTTCTTCCAGATGAACGGCAACTTCTCCTTCGGCGACTACTTCAAGGAGGGGGCGATCGAGTACGCCTGGGAGCTGATCACGAGCTCACAGGACCAGGGCGGCTACGGCTTCGACCCGGACAAGATCTGGGTCACCGTCTACCTCGACGACGACGAGGCCGTCGGCCTGTGGAAGAGCATCGCCGGCCTGCCCGACGAGCGGATCCAGCGCCGCGGACGCCAGGACAACTACTGGTCGACGGGCGCGCCCGGGCCCGGTGGCCCCTGCAGCGAGATCTACGTCGACCGCGGCCCCGAGTACGGCCCCGACGGTGGCCCCGTGGTGGACGAGGACCGGTTCCTCGAGATCTGGAACCTCGTCTTCATGCAGGAGGAGCTCTCGGCCGTCCGCTCCAAGGAGGACTTCGACGTCGCCGGCCCCCTGCCCAGCAAGAACATCGACACCGGCATGGGGCTCGAGCGGGTCGCCTTCCTGCTGCAGGGCGTCGACAACCTGTACGAGATCGACGAGGTCTACCCCGTCATCGAGCGCGCCGCCCAGCTGAGCGGCGTGAGGTACGGCCGGGACCACGAGTCGGACGTGCGGCTGCGCGTCGTGGCGGACCACGTGCGCTCGTCGATGATGCTGATCGGCGACGGTGTGAACCCCGGCAACGAGGGGCGTGGCTACGTGCTGCGCCGCCTGCTGCGGCGCAGCGTGAGAGCGATGCGCCTGCTGGGCGTCGACACCACCACGCTGCCCGAGCTGCTTCCGGTCTCGCTCGACCGCATGAAGCAGTCCTACCCGGAGCTGGAGCGCGACTTCGGCCGCATCAGCCAGGTCGCCTACGGCGAGGAGGAGGCGTTCCGGAGGACGCTCGCTTCCGGGACGACCATCCTCGACACTGCGGTGCAGAAGGCCAAGTCGACCACCGACGCGTCGTCCGTCCCTGCGCTCACCGGCGAGCAGGCCTTCGCGCTCCACGACACGTACGGGTTCCCGATCGACCTGACCCTCGAGATGGCCGGCGAGCAGGGCGTGCAGGTCGACCGCGAGGGTTTCACGCGACTCATGACGGCCCAGCGCGAGCGGGCGAAGGCGGACGCACGGGCGAAGAAGGGCGGCCGGGCGGACACCACGGCGTACCGCGAGCTGCGTGAGCCCGGAGCGACCGAGTTCACCGGCTACCGGGAGCTCGTGACCGGTACGTCGGTCAGGGGCCTGCTGCTCGACGGCGAGCGCGTGCGGGCGGCGCAGTCGGGCCAGGTCGTCGAGGTCGTGCTGGACCAGACGCCCTTCTACGCCGAGTCGGGCGGGCAGGACTCCGACGCGGGTGTGATCACCGGCGACGGCGGGCTCCGGCTCGAGGTGCTCGACGTCCAGCGCCCGATCAAGGGCCTCGTGGTGCACCGCGTGCAGGTGGCGGGCGGCGAGGTGGTGGAGGGCCAGCAGGTCGAGGCCGGCGTCGACGAGCAGTGGCGGATCGGTGCATGCCAGGCGCACTCCGGCACCCACGTCATGCACGCGGCCCTGCGTCAGGTGCTGGGACCGAGCGCGTTGCAGAGCGGCTCGTACAACAAGCCCGGCTACCTCCGTCTCGACTTTGCCTGGCCGTCAGGACTCAGCACCGAGACGCGCAGCGAGGTCGAGGAGGCGGCGAACCTCGCGATCCGTCGCGACCTCCCGGTGTCGGCGACGTACATGCCGCTGGGCCGTGCTCGTGAGCTCGGTGCCCTTGCCCTCTTCGGCGAGACGTACGACGAGGAGGTGCGCGTCGTCGAGATGGGCGGCGAGTGGTCGCGCGAGCTGTGCGGTGGCACCCACGTGAAGCACTCCAGCCAGGTCGGCCTGCTGGCGATGACGGGGGAGTCGTCGGTCGGCGCCGGGGTGCGGCGCGTCGAGGCGCTCGTCGGCATCGAGGCCTTCCGGGACCTCGCGCGCGAACGCGCGCTGGTCCTGGCGTTGACCGACACCCTGAAGGTGCGCCCCGAGGAGCTGCCCGAGCGCGTCTCCGCGCTGGTCGCCCAGCTCAAGGCGGCGGAGAAGCGGCTGGCCTCCTCGGCGGCCGAGCAGGTGCTCGCCGCGGCCGGCAGCCTCGCGGCGAACCCCACCGACGTCTTCGGCGTCGCGTTCGTCGGCCACGACGCCGGCGCGGTCGGGTCCGCGGACGACGTGCGCTCCCTCGCGCTGGACGTGCGGGGCCGCCTCGGCACCGAGCGACCCGTCGCGGTCGCCGTCGCCGGCGTAGCCAAGGAACGGCCCCTCGTGGTGGTCGCCACCAACGACGCGGCGCGGCAGTGGGGCGTGAAGGCGGGCGAGCTGGTCCGCGTCGCGGCGCAGCGTCTCGGCGGCGGCGGAGGCGGCAAGGACGACGTGGCGCAGGGCGGTGGCACCGACGCGGGCGCCATCGGCTCGGCGCTGAAGGCCGTCGAGCACGCCGTCGGCGAGAAGGTCACGGCTGGTCGATGAGGTCCTCCCGATGACCGGGGGCGACCGACCCGCGATGCGGCGGGGGGTCCGGCTCGGCGTCGACGTCGGGTCGGTGCGCGTCGGGCTCGCGGCCAGCGACCCCGACGGGCTGCTGGCCTCGGCGGTCGACACCCTGGCCCGCGACGAGGCGGGTGACGCTGACCTGCGGGAGGTCGTCGCCGAAGCGGCCCGACGGGATGCGATCGAGGTCGTCGTCGGACTGCCCCTCTCCCTGTCGGGACGGGAGGGTCCCGCCGCCACGCTCGCACGGGGCTACGCTGTCGACCTCGCCCGCCTGCTGGCACCCACGCCGGTGCGGTTGGTGGACGAGCGTCTCAGCACCGTCGCTGCCCACCAGCAGCTCCGCGGCGCAGGGGTGAAGGGACGTAGGCACCGCGTCGTCGTGGACCAGGTGGCCGCGGTGGTGGTGCTGCAGAGCGCGCTCGACGCCGAGAGGGCGTCGGGACGCGCACCCGGGTCGCTGGTGGACCCCGGACCGGTGGCGGAGGGCCCGCCCCCGAGTGCCCAGGAGGCCACTCCCGGATGAGCGACCTGTTCGACCAGGCACGTTCGCCGCGACGCGACGACGAGCCCTACGACCACGCCGTCGATGAGCACGCCCTCGACGAGCACGGCGTCGACGAGCACGCCCTCGACGAGCACGACCACCCCGTGCACGAGGAGCCGGCGCACGAGCACGAGCACGAGTGGGACGGCTACGACGACCACGAGGTGCTCGCGCCGGAGCCCGCGCACGAGGGACGCCGCCCCCAGCGGGAGGAGCGGCTGCGCAAGCGGCGCCGTCAGGTCCGCCGCCGACGCACGTTCGTCGTGCTCCTGGTCTGCCTCGCGCTGTTCGGTGGCGCCGTCTTCGCCGCCTGGACGTGGCTGCGCCCGCTCGTCGACGGCTTCGGCGCCCCCAGCGACTACGCGGGTCCCGGAACCGGGTCGGTCGAGGTCGTGATCAACCCGGGCGACACCGGACGAGCGATCGGGCAGTCGCTCGAGGAGGCCGGGGTCGTGCTCACGGCCGGTGCCTTCGTGGACGCCGCGCGCGTCGAGCCCCGGTCCGGCTCGCTGCAGCCGGGCACGTACGAGCTGAAGCGTGAGATGGCCGCCGCCGAGGCGCTGGCCCTGCTGCTCGACCCGGCGTCGAAGATCTCCGTCACCGTGCAGGTGAGGGAGGGGCTCTGGGTGCCCGAGATCTACTCGGCCATCTCGCAGGAGACCGGCTTCAGCGTCGAGCAGCTCGAGGAGGCGGCCAAGGACCCGGCCGTCAGCCTGCCTCCGGAGGCCGGGGGTGACCCGCAGGGCTACTACTTCCCGGCCACCTACTCGTTCGACCCGGACGTGACCCCGGTCCAGGTGCTCGCCTCCATGGTGGCCCGGCACGTCCAGGCCATGGACGAGGCGGGCGTGCCCGCCGCCGAGCGCCGGGACGTGCTGATCCGGGCGAGCATCGTCCAGAACGAGGGCACGCTCCCGGAGGACATGGCCAAGATCGCCACCGTGATCCAGAACCGCCTGGACAAGAACATGCCCCTGGGCATGGACTCCACGGTGAACTTCGCTCTGCAGAAGCGTGGGCTGTCCCTGTCGAAGAGCGACCTGGCCGTCGACTCGCCGTACAACACGAGGGTCAACACCGGTCTCCCGCCGGGGCCGATCGGTGCCCCGGGGCAAGCGGCGATCCAGGCGGTCGAGACCCCGACGCCCGGCGACTGGTTGTACTTCGTGACGGTCAACCCCGACACGGGCGAGACCAAGTTCACCGCCGACGCGGCCGAGTTCGAGCAGTTCGTGGCCGAGTACCGGCGCTGGCAGGCCGAGAACGGCGGCTGACCTGAGCGCGCAGCACCGGGCGGCCGTGCTCGGCTCCCCGGTCGCGCACTCCCTGTCACCGCTGCTGCATGCCGCGGCCCACCGCGAGCTGGGTCTGGACGACTGGGCCTACGAGAGGTTCGAGGTGACCGAGGACGGCCTCGCGTCCTTCGTCGACTCGCTCGGACCGGAGTGGGTGGGTCTCTCGCTGACGATGCCGCTCAAGCAGGCGGTGCTTCCGCTGCTCGACGAGGCGTCGCCCCTGGCCTTGCAGGTCGGGGCGGTCAACACCCTGACGTTCGAGCCGGCCGCGACCGGCGGCCGCCGTCGGCGGCGCGGAGACAACACCGACGTGGGCGGCATCGTGGGTGCGCTGGGCGAGGGCGGGGTGGACCGCGCCGTCGACCCGGGGTGTGTCGTGCTGGGCGGGGGCGCCACCGCGGCTTCGGCCGTCGCGGCTCTCGCCGCGCTGGGCTGCCGCGAACCGGTCGTGGTGGTGCGGTCCCGGGCCCGCGCGACGCCGGTGCTGGGCGCCGCGGAACGGCTCGGCGCCCAGCCGCACCTGGCGGACTGGAGCGACGCGGCGGTGGGCGACGTGCTGCGCGCCGCCGACGTCGTGGTCTCGACGGCGCCCGCCGGCGCGGGGGACGGCCTCGCGTCGGTCCTGGACGAGTCGGCCCGCAAGGGCGAGCGGTGGAGCGGCGTGCTGCTCGACGTCGTCTACGACCCCTGGCCCACGCGGCTCGCGTCCGCGTGGCAGGCGGGCGGCGGGACGGTGGTCGACGGGCTGAGTATGCTCGTGCACCAGGCCAGGGAGCAGGTGCGCCTGTGGACGGGGAGAACGCCGTCGGTGGCGGCGATGCGGGCCGCGGTGAGCACGGTCCGCTGACCGCTTCGGCGTCCGCGTTCAAGCCGGGGCCCGGTCCGACCGATGCTGAGCCGTGGCCCCTGTACGGGCGCCTCGGGATGACCTGTCTGCCGCGAGAGGACGACGATGACCACAGGTGTGCGCCAGTTCGTCGACATCCTGCTCGAGGACGGGCTCGTCACCGAGGAACAGCTGGTCGCGGCGTTCGACGTCCACGAGCAGGAGGGGCGGCCGCTGGGGCGTGTGCTCGTCGAGCAGGGGCTCCTCACCGAGTCGCAGCTGGTGGCGGCACTCTCCGAGCAGATCGGCCTGGACTTCATCGACCTCGCCGAGGCATCTGTCGACGGCTCGGCCGTGGCCCGCGTGTCGGCCGCCGTCTGCCGGCGTCACACCGTGCTGCCGGTGGGCTACGACGAGGGCAAGCTCGTGCTGGCGATGGCCGACCCGGGCAACGTCTTCGCGCTCGATGACGTCCGCCAGATCACCGGACTCGACGTGCGCCCGGTCGTCGCCACGCGCGACGACCTGCTGGCCGCCATCGACCGGTTCTGCCGTGCCGACGGCGAGCTCGACGACCTGACCACGGCGATGACGGACGCGGACGAGGACGATGACCTCAGTCAGCTCACCGAGATCGTCGAGGACGCCCCGATCGTCAAGTACGTGAACCTGCTCATCACGCAGGCGATCCAGGACCGTGCGTCCGACATCCACATCGAGCCGGCCGAGCACGAGCTCCGCGTCCGCTACCGCATCGACGGCGTGCTGCACGAGGTGATGCGCTCGCCCAAGCAGATCGCCGGCGGCGTGGTGTCCCGGCTCAAGATCATGTCGGACATCGACATCGCCGAGCGCCGCATCCCCCAGGACGGCCGGCTCTCGGTCACGACGAACGGCAAGAAGATCGACCTGCGCGTGGCGACCCTGCCGACGGTGTGGGGCGAGAAGGTCGTCATGCGTGTGCTCGACAACTCGACGGCGCGGCTCGACCTGGCCGACCTCGGCTTCTCCGAGAGCAACTTCGAGCGCTACCGGACGAGCTACATCAAGCCCTACGGGATGATCCTGGTGACCGGTCCGACCGGCTCCGGCAAGTCGACCACTCTGTACGCGACGCTCAACATCGTGTCCAAGCCCGAGATCAACGTGATCACGGTCGAGGACCCGGTCGAGTACCGGCTCCCGGGCATCAACCAGGTCCAGGTCAACCCCAAGGCCGGCCTGACCTTCTCGTCCGCCCTGCGCTCGATCCTGCGGTCCGACCCCGACGTGGTGCTGATCGGTGAGATCCGTGACCACGAGACGGCCCAGATCGCGATCGAGGCCTCGCTGACCGGACACCTCGTGCTGTCGACCCTCCACACCAACGACGCGCCGTCGGCGATCACGCGTCTGACCGAGATGGGCATCGAGCCCTTCCTGGTCGGGTCCGCCCTCGACAGCGTGCTGGCCCAGCGGCTCGCCCGGCGACTGTGTCCCAAGTGCAAGGAGGAGTACGAGCCGAGCGAGGCCGAGCTCACCGGCGCGCGGTTCCCCTGGGCTCCTGGCGAGTCGGTGCCCACGCTGTTCCGTCCCGTCGGGTGCTCCTCCTGCTCGCGCACGGGGTACAAGGGACGACTGGCGCTGCACGAGGTGATGACCGTCAGCGAGGAGATCGAGCGCCTGGCCGTCTCCCGCGCCTCGGCCGCCGAGATCGAGAAGACCGCCGCCGCCCAGGGGATGGTCTCCCTGCGCAACGACGGCTGGGCCAAGGTCATGGGCGGTGTGACCTCGATCGAGGAGATCCTCCGCGTCGTCGCGTGACGCACGGTAGCGCTCGTGGCGCTCTCACACGACGCCTCAAGGGTGGGCCTGGACGGGCCGATGAGCAGGAGAGCCAGCAGACCTCGACGAGGCGTGTACGACAGGACAACCGATGAGGGGAGCGCCGTGAGCAGCGGCCAGCCGAACCAGCAGGGCTACTCGCCGGAGGCGTTCGCCTTCCGCGGCGACACCCCGACCGCCCCCACCGCCTCGACGACGGCGCCCCCCGGCGCGCACGCGGCGACCGCACCCCTCCCGCCGACGCAGCCCCCACCGGGGGTCGCGACGGCCAAGAAGCCGCAGGTGCTGGGCCGCCAGACGACCGAGGCGCAGGTCGAGGAGGGCGACTTCGTCCTCAGCGACCTGCTGATAGAGATGCTCGAGCGGGGCGCCTCCGACCTCCACCTCAGCAGCGGGGCGCACCCGATGCTGCGCCTCCGTGGAGAGCTCCAGCCCCTGGACGAGCAGCCGATCATGGAGCGGATGGCGCTGCAGCGCGTGATCTACGCGATCCTCACCCAGAAGCAGCGCGAGAAGTTCGAGTCCGAGCTCGAGCTCGACCTCGCCTACTCCCTGCCGGGCCGCTCGCGGTTCCGCGTCAACATCTACCGCCAGCGTGAGTCCATCGGCGCCGCGTTCCGGGTGATCCCCTACGAGATCAAGCCGCTGGAGGACCTCGGCATCCCGCCGACCGTCAGCAACTTCGCCGGCCTGCCCCGCGGCATGGTCCTGGTCACCGGCCCGACCGGCTCCGGCAAGTCGACGACGCTGGCGTCCCTCATCGACCTGGCCAACCGCACCCGGCACGGCCACATCATGACGGTCGAGGACCCCATCGAGTTCCTGCACCGTCACAAGAGCTGCCTGATCAACCAGCGAGAGGTGGGGGAGGACACCAAGTCCTTCGCCAACGCGCTGAAGCACGTCCTGCGCCAGGACCCCGACATCATCCTGGTCGGCGAGATGCGTGACCTCGAGACCATCTCGGTGGCCCTGACCGCCGCTGAGACCGGGCACCTCGTGTTCGCGACCCTGCACACGCAGGACGCGGCGCAGACCATCGACCGCGTGATCGACGTCTTCCCGCCCGAGCAGCAGCAGCAGGTCCGCGTCATGCTCGCCGGCTCGCTGCAGGGTGTCGTCTGCCAGACGCTGTGCAAGACGGCGGACGGGCGCGGGCGGGTCGTCGCCACCGAGGTCCTGCAGGCGACCGCCGCGGTGCGCAACCTCATCCGCGAGGGCAAGACCCACCAGATCTACTCGGCCATGCAGGCCGGGGCGCAGCACGGCATGCACACGATGGACCAGCACCTGGCCGATCTCGTGCGAACGAACCGCATCAGCTACGAGCAGGGCCTCGAGAAGTGCCACCACGTCGAGGACTTCAACCGCCTGACCGGCCGGGCCTGAGGGAGCGCACGATGGCAACCGCCACCAAGACCTACGAGTACTCCGTCCGCGACCGCTCGGGCAAGCTCGTCACCGGCAAGCTCGACGCCCCCAACGAGGCGGCGCTCGTCACCAAGCTGAAGCACATGGGCTACGCGCCGATGTCGGTGCGCGAGCAGGGCTCCGGCATGAGCAAGGAGATCACCCTCCCGGGCAGCAACCGCGTCAAGCTCAAGGACCTCGCGGTCATGTCGCGACAGTTCGCCACGATGATCAACTCGGGTCTGTCGATGCTGCGCTCGCTCTCGATCCTGGCCGAGCAGACCGAGAGCAAGGGGCTGAAGGAGGCCCTGACCTCGGTGCGCAACGAGGTGGAGTCCGGTGGCTCGCTGTCGAACTCGCTCGCGAAGTTCCCACGCGTCTTCCCGCCGATCATGATCAACATGTGCCGGGCGGGCGAGGTCGGCGGCTTCCTCGACACGACCCTGCTGTCGGTGGCCGAGAACTTCGAGGCCGAGGTCAAGCTCCGCAGCAAGATCAAGTCGGCGATGACCTACCCGGTCGTCGTCTTCGTGATGGCGATCATCGCCGTGGTCGGCATGCTCCTCTTCATCGTGCCCGTCTTCGCAGGCATGTTCGACAGCCTTGGAGGCGAGCTCCCCGCTCCGACGAAGGCGCTCGTCTTCCTCAGCGGCGTGATGAAGGTCGCCGCACCGATCGGCCTCGTGCTGCTCGTCGCCTTCTCCGTGGTGTGGGGCCGGGTCAAGCACCAGCACAAGGTGCGCAGCGTCATCGACCCGATGAAGCTGAAGATCCCCGTCTTCGGCAACCTGTTCGCGAAGGTCGCCCTGGCCCGCTTCGCACGCAACCTCGGGACGATGATCCGTTCAGGGGTCCCGATCCTGCAGAGCCTCGAGATCGTCGGCGAGACCAGCGGCAACCTCGTTCTCGAGCGTGCCGCGAGGGACGTCCAGGAGAGCGTCCGCAAGGGCGACTCGTTGGCCGGCCCCCTGGCCGACCACAAGGTCTTCCCGGCGATGATGGTGCAGATGCTCGCCGTGGGTGAGGACACCGGCGCGATGGACACGATGCTCGGCAAGCTTGCAGACTTCTACGACCAGGAGGTCGAGTCGACCACCGAGGCGCTGACGAGCCTGATCGAGCCGCTGATGATCGCCGTGCTCGGCGCCATGATCGGGTCGATGATCATCGCCCTCTACATGCCCATCTTCAAGGTCTTCGACCTGATCCAGTGACCGGGGCGCCACAACGTCCCGCGACGGAGAGTGACCGAACCATGCGCATCGCATCCCGCACGCGTGCTGCCGAGCGTGGCTTCACGCTGATCGAGCTGCTCGTGGTCGTGTCGATCATCGGCGTACTCGCGGCGATCGCGATCCCCGCGTACCTGGCACAACGCGACGAGGGGTTCGACGCCCAGGCGAAGAGCGACGCCCGCAACCTCCAGACGGCGATCGAGGCCGAGTTCCACGAGGTCCAGGGCTATCCGCCGACCGGGAGCATCCCGACCTACCTGAAGTCCGAGACCACCAGTCCCGCTGTCTACTTCGGCTCGAGCTCGTCGTACTGCGTGTCGGTCCGGTCACGGTCCGGCGCCGTCTGGAAGGCGACCAGTGGTGCCGCCGGGGTCGCGACCGCACCGGGTGCATGCAGCAACCCGACGGGGTAGTCCCGTCGAGTGTGCGCAGCATCGTGAGGGCCTGCCGTCCGCGGCAGGCCCTCACGCATCTGTGAGCGGCGTCGCTCGATCGGAGCAGGGCGACCGAGAATCTTCACCCCAGATCTCAAGGTGCCTCCGGGCGAGCCCGATATCTCAGGAGTCATCGAGCCGGAGACCCTGCAGCGGGCGGCTCACCGAGACCGAATCGAAGGGGAGCGCACATGCTCGCTCGCATCCGTAAGTCCATGGAGGAGAAGGACCAGGGCTTCACCCTGATCGAGCTCCTCGTCGTCATCGTCATCATCGGCATCCTCGCGGCCATCGCGATCCCGACCTTCCTGAACCAGCGCAACAAGGGCTACGACGGCCAGGCCAAGTCCGACGCGCGCAACATGCAGATCGCGGTCGAGACGAACTTCACCGACACCCAGGAGTACCCGGCCGCCCTCGCTGCGTCCGAGTACAAGGTCAGCTCGACCGCGACGGGTCACACCTACACGGTGAACGCCGCCAAGAACGCGTACTGCGTGCAGGTGACGTCGAAGTCGGGCGACAAGTGGGCCGCCAGCAGCGCCGACGCTGGTGTCAAGAAGGGCACCTGCGCAGCCGGTGTGCTGACCGCCACCCCGTGATGATCTGAGAGCAGTGACCGAGCGCCCCCCGGCCGATGGCCGGGGGGCGTTCCGTTGCTCGGATCCCGCATGGCGCGCACCCGTTAGAGGGAAACAGGGACCCGCTCCCGGATGGGCCCACCTCACGCCTCAAGGACGCGGCGCCACCGCCGATACCAACCCGAGGGCCCGCACTGGAGCCCACGGACCGACTTCCGGGAGACCCATCGTGCTGAGCGCCTTGCGTCGACGCCACGGCCGCGAGCTGGCAGGCAACGAGGACGGCTTCACGATCGTCGAGGTGCTGGCGTCGCTCGTCGTCCTCGCCCTCGTCGCGGCTGCGGCGGGCGGGGTGCTGATCCGCACGCTCGCCCTCACCGGCGAGGGGAGGATGCGAGCAACCGCCGCGAACCTGGCTGAGCGCGAGAAGGAGGTGAGCCTCGGTCTCGGGTACGACGCGCTGCTTCCCGGCACGGTCGCCACGCCCTTGTCCGTCAACGGCGACGCCTTCACGGTCACCCGCACGATCTCCCTCCTGCCCGGTACGTCGACCACCAGCAGCTGCAGCGCCCCCGACGGCGCGCGCCTGGCCTACAAGAAGATCTCCGTCCTGGTGACATGGCCCAGGATGGGATCGGTCACCCCGGTCCAGAGCGACACGGTCCTCGCCGTGCCCATCGGCCAGGTGAACGGGAACCTCGGTGCCTTCGCGGTGCCCGTCGTCGACCGCAACTCCGTTGCCCTGCAGGGCATCAACGTCACCCTCAGTCCGACGGGCGCGACCGCCGTGAGTGACAAGAACGGGTGCGCGGTCTTCACGAGCCTCGCCCCCGGTACCTACAGCGCCTCGGTCGACACGATCGGCTACGTCGGCATCACCAACGCGCAGAGCGTGTCGACGACGGCTGCGACCGTCGTCGCGGGGCGCATCGCGAAGCCGGCCAGCCTCATGTACGACCAGGCGTCCGCCTTGACGATGGCGTGGTCCCCGCCCGGTGGTGGCTACCAGCTCCCGATCTCGGGCCACGGCGTGCAGGTCGAGCGCAGCCTCCTGGGGCAGACGGTGTTCAACCCGTACTGCAGTCCGGTGGTGACGTCCGGGTGCCTCCTGCCGAGTGGTGCCATGTCGCCGGTGTTCCCCTGGGCCGGGGCCGGGTACGGGTTGTCGGCGGGTCGCTGCCTGCCCGCGTCGGGGGGGAAGGTGTCGGTCTCCCCGACCCCCGGGGGTACCACCCCCGTCAACCTCCCCGTCGGGGGAGTGAACCTCAAGGTGAAGAAGTCCGGTGGGGGTCCGGTCAGCACTGCGACGGTCACCCTCGAACGGGCCGCGGACGCCCTCTGCTCCGGCGGCGACTCGCTCCTGGTCGCCGAGAACCTGGTCCTGCTCAACGGTGGAGGCACTGACTTCGCCGTGCAGGTCCCGTACGGCACGTGGAACGCCACGGTGACGGTCACCGTCTCGGGTACGCCGACCTCCAAGACCGAGACCTTCACCGTGAGCGACACGTCTCGCACCGCCTCGGCGACGGTGAACTGGTGACCCGCCGGATCGCCCGGCTGGTGCGTGCCGGCTGGCGCGCCGACGACCGCGGCATGAGCGTCGTCGAGCTCCTCGTCGGCATGGTGATCAGCACGCTCCTGCTGGCGAGCGTGTCGGCGATGGTGATCTCGGGGGCGCGGACGTCGGACGCCGCCAACCAGCGCAACCAGGCCGTCAACGAGCTTCGCATCGCGGCCGACCGGATGACCAAGCAGCTGCGCACCGCCGACTCGTACGACGGCAACGTCCCGGCCATCATCGTCGCCGAGCCTCAGCGCATCGGCTTCTACGCCAAGCTGGACACCCTCGACCTGACCGCCGCGAACGCCGGCTCCCAGACGCAGATGCCTTCGGTCATCTGGCTGTGGACCCGGGCGTCGGCGGACGGCAAGCGCGAGCTGTGCCAGCAGGTCTACCGGGGCACGCTGGTCGGCGCGAACATCACGTTCCCCGCGGGCGCGCAGAGCCCCGGCGCAGCACGCACGTGCCAGGTGGTCGCCCGGGGACTCTCCGCGACGCCGCCGCACTCGTTCTTCACCTACCTCAAGCGCACCGACGCGACACTCAACGCGGACGGCTCCTCAGTCAGCACGGTCCCGGTGGACGGCTCCGGAAACGTCGCTGCGGGCGACATCCCGCTGGTCGAGAGCGTGGAGATCTGGATGACAGCGGCCCTTCGGACGCAGGACACGTCCAAGAACCCTTCCACGGTGGCTCGAGTCACGTTCATCAACATCACCTCAAGGAGCAACTGATGGTGGTTCAGCGCTTCACGGCACGACGGGGCGACGACGAGGGCTACACGATGGTGGCCGTGCTGCTGGCCTTCCTGCTGGTCTCGGGTCTGGCGCTCGCGTCGATGGGCTACGCCCTCAACACCGTGACCCAGAGTCGGCGAGGACAGGACTTCCGTGCAGCACTGGCAGCAGCGCAGGCGGGTGTTCAGGACTACGTGTCGCGGCTGAACACCTGTGACACATACTGGGACGTGCCCTGTGGCGACTCGACGCCGAACCTGGCGCTGACAGGCTGGGCGACCGTACCGGGTACCACGGGGACCAACACCGCGCAGTACACCCAGAAGGTGCTCTCCAACCCCCTGTCGACGGTGACACCCGGTGCTGTGCGTCTGCAGGTGACCGGCCGGGTGAACGGCGTCAAGCGCACGATCGTGGCCGACCTCACGAAGACGGCCTTCCTCAAGTTCCTGTACTACTCCAACTACGAGACGTTCAGCCCGGTGAGCACGGCGCAGCTGTCGTTCCTCGGCAACCGCTCGTTCACCGTCTCGTCGAACGGCAACATCGGCTCCATCATCCCGTTCGCCGCCAAGAAGAGCACGAGCTACACCCTCCTGCGTCCGACCTCGGACCAGGTTCGCCGCGGCTGCGAGATGTACTACTACGACGGACGTGCCACGTTCCCGCGCACTGTGCAGTGGAGCGAGTCCGGCACGAAGACGGCGGAGGTCTGGTTCTCGGCGTCCGACACGCCCCCCTCCGGTATCCGCGGCGGGGGTTCGGACACGTACTACTTCGACTGCCTGACGATCAACTTCTCGGGCAGCGACGTGATCAACGGACCCCTGCACAGCAACGACACCCTGACCCTCAACGGCAACGTCAACTTCAAGGGACCCACGACCACCAGCTGGGCGACAACGGGGCAGGTGCGCAACCCACCCAACCCGGCGAAGCTCTGGGTCAACAACGCCTACACGCCGCTGACGAACCTCCCCAAGTACTCGCCGCGGCTCGAGATGCCGCCGACCAACCTCAACATCCGAAGGCTCGCCGACGCCTCTCTGGGTGGGACGGGGTGCCTCTACACCGGCCCGACCACCATCGAGTTCCTCAGCAGCGGCAAGCTCAAGGTCAAGAGCCCCTACACGAAGGTGACGAACTCCGGCTGCATCGGCGGTAGCCCGAGCACCGCGTCGGTCGTGAACGGACCCGCGAACGGCGTGATCTACGTGCAGGACGTCCCGGCGTCGACCAGCGACCCCAACTATCGAGCGGCATGCGGCTCGGCTGAGCCGGTGTCCGAGTACACGACCGGGACGGGAGACACCTACGACTGCATGCGGGGCGACGTCTTCGTCAAGGGAACGGTCAAGGGCAAGTACACGGTCGCGAGCGCCCACGACGTGATCGTGGTCGGCAACACCGTGTACGACGGCGGGCTCTCGAGCACGAACGTCCTGGGCCTCGTCGGCCAGAACAACGTCGAGGTCTACCACCCCTCGACCGAGTCGACGAAGCTGGTGAACGTGCGGATCGACGCCGCCATCGCCTCCGTCGCCAACAGCTTCACGGTGCAGAACTACAACACCGGATCGACGAACCTCGGCAACCTCACCGTGAACGGCGTGATCGTCCAGAAGTTCCGGGGCCCGGTCGGAACCAGCGGCGGCACCGGGTACGACAAGGACTACAACTACGACACGCGTCTGACCGCGCTCCCTCCGCCCTCGTTCCTCGAGCTGCAGAACGACGCGTGGTCGAGCACGAGCTTCTCCGAGGAGGACAGCTAGGTCGACTAGCCTGACCGCTCGTGACCCCACTCCTCGTCGGCTTCGCGACCCTTCTCGGGCTGGCGATCGGGTCCTTCCTCAACGTGGTGGTCTGGCGCGTGCCGCGGGGCGAGTCGGTGGTCAGCCCGCCGAGCGCATGCCCGCGGTGCGGCGTCGGGATCCGGTCCGTCGACAACGTCCCGGTGCTGAGCTGGCTCGTCCTGCGCGGTCGCTGCCGCGACTGCGGCGAGCCGATCAGCCCTCGGTACCCGGCGGTGGAGCTGGGCACCGCGATCCTCTTCGGGCTCACCGCGTGGTACTTCGGCGCCGTCTGGCACCTCCCGGCCTTCCTCTACCTGGCGGCCGTGGGCGTTGCTCTCGCCCTCATCGACCTCGACGTGCACCGGCTGCCGAACGCGATCGTGCTGCCGAGCTACCCCGTTGCGGCGCTCCTCCTCGGAGGGGCTGCGCTGCTGGAGGGTGAGCCCGCTGTGCTCCTGCGCACGCTGTTGGCCGGGCTGGCGCTCTACGCCTTCTACTTCGTGGTGATGTTCATCTACCCGAAGGGCATGGGCTTCGGGGACGTCAAGCTCGCCGGCGTCCTCGGCATGTACCTGGGGTTCCTCGGCTGGGTGCTCGTGCCGCTGGGCGCCTTCCTGGCGTTCCTTCTCGGCGGGCTGGTCGGCGCGGGGCTGATGGTGGTCCGTCGGGCCGGCCGCAAGTCGTTGATCCCCTTCGGTCCCTTCATGCTCGCCGGCGCCGCGTCGGCGATCGTCGTCGGGGACGACCTCGTCGACTGGTACCTGGGTCTCGTCGGCCTGTCCTGGCAGTGACGTCCGCCAGCGGACGCTAGTCCGAACGGGCGATTCACTCGACCGGCCCAACTGGTCCGTCCGTGCCGCTCAAGGCGGCGCAGATTCACCCCGATGACTGGCTGACGGCCCAAGTGGGCTGCGACGGAAGGGGACGTGACGTGGCTGGACGAACCGCCATCGGTCTCGACATCGGGACCTCAGGCGTACGAGCTGCCGAGCTGTCGTTCGGCAGGAGCGGAGTGACGCTCGAGAAGTTCGGTCAGGTGGCCGTTCCCGAGGGTGCGGTACGCGACGGCGAGGTCCTTGACCAGCCGACCGTGGCCGCTGCCATCAGGCAGCTGTGGTCAGCGACCAAGTTCAGCCACAAGAAGGTCGTGCTCGGGGTCGCGAACCAGCGCGTCGTCGTGCGGCAGGTGGACCTGCCCCCGATGCCGCCTGCGGACCTGAAGAAGGCACTGCCCTTCCAGGTGCAGGACTACCTGCCGATGCCGGTCGACCAGGCCGTCCTCGACTTCCACCCGCTGGAGACCGTTCAGGTCAACGGTGTCGCGCAGACGCGGGGCCTGCTGGTCGCTGCGGCTCGCGAGACCGTGATGGCCAACGTGCGCTGTGTCCAGATGGCCGGACTGCAGACCACGATGGTCGACCTGACCTCCTTCGCGGTCCTCCGCTCGATCGGCACGCGTGTGTCGGCCGACGTCGAGACCGAGGCCCTCGTCGACATCGGCTCGCGCGTCACGAACATCGTCGTCCACTCGGCCGGGGTGCCGCGCTTCGTCCGCATCCTGCTGATGGGTGGACAGGACATCACCGACTCGGTCGCCGAGCGGCTGGGCGTGCCGATGGGTGAGGCCGAGGGGCTGAAGCAGCAGCTCGGGCTCCTCGGTGCGGGTGACGAGCTCGCCACCGCCGCACGCGCCGTGGAGGGCACCGCGCAGTCGTTCGTGGACGAGGTGCGGGGCTCCCTCGACTACTACGCCGCCTCGAACCCCGACTGGCCCATCGGCCGGCTCGTGCTCTCCGGCGGCGGCTCGACCCTGCGGGGCCTGGCCGAGCGGCTCAGCGGGGCGACCCGCCTCGACGTCATCGCCGGTGACCCGATGTCGACGATGAGCATCGGGCGGACCGGTCTCAGCGAGCAGCAGCTGTCCCTCGTCCAGCCCCTGGCCGCCGTGCCGGTGGGTCTCGCACTCGGAGCCCAGTCATGACCGTCAACTTCGAGAAGGCCACCGAGGAAGTCGAGCTCGGTAGCGCCTTCGGCGTGGGGTACACCGTCCCGCGGGTCAACCTGCTTCCCCCGGAGATCGCGCAGGAGCGTCAGCTCCGTCGCACCCAGGCCATCCTCGGGCTCGTCGTCGTCGGAGTGCTTGGCGCGGTCGGGGCGGGCTACCTGCTCGCTTCTGCGGGCGCCGACTCGGCGGCCGACGGCCTCGCGACCGAGCAGAAGCGCACCGTGACGCTCAATGCCGAGGCGAGCAAGTACGCCGAGGTTCCGCGCACCCTGGCGCAGGTCGAGTCGGCCCAGAACGCCCGCTCGACCGCCATGGCGTCCGACGTCCTCTGGAGCCCCTACCTGGACGACCTCGCCCTGACCTACCCGAAGGACGTCTGGATCACCGACCTCACGGCCACCGTGGGGGCTCCCGCGGGCGCGGCTGCGGCCTCCGGACTGCCGGCCGACCCTCTGACCCGGTCCGGTATCGGCACCATCACGGTCCTCGGCACCGGCAAGGTGCACTCCGATGTGTCCGCGTGGCTCGACGTCCTCGCCGGGACCGAGGGGTTCGCCGACCCGTCGTTGAGCCAGTCGGAGCGAAACCAGATCGACGGCACCGTCATCGTCGACTTCACCACCCAGGCGGTCGTGACGTCCGACGCCCTGTCGAACCGCTACGAACGAGAGGCCGGCTGAGATGTCCCTGTCGAAGACCACGCTGTGGGTCGCCGCGACCGCGGCGGTCTGCGTGCTGGCCGTCGTGGCCTCATGGCTGCTGCTGATCGGCCCCAAGCGCGCCGAGGCCGCGGAGCTCCGTGACCAGACGACGGCGACCGAGGCCTCCAACGCCGCACTGACGCTGGAGATCGAGGAGCTCAAGTCGCAGTTCGCGGAGCTCCCCCAGCGCCAAGCCGAGCTCGCCGCCGTGAAGAAGGCGATGCCGGAGTCGCCCGAGATCCCCACGCTGGTGCGCGAGCTGGACGCCCAGGCTGCCGCCAACGGTGTGACGCTGATGTCGGTGACGCCATCGGTGGCCATCGCACTGGCCGGTGAGGGCGCCCCTGCGCCGCAGCCCGATCCCGCCGCCGTCCCCGCCGAGGGTGAGGCAGCTGCCCCGGTGGCGGCTCCGAGTGGGGACACGCTCGCGGCGGTTCCCGTGGACGTCGTCGTGGTCGGGAACTTCTACAACGCCAAGCTCTTCCTCAAGGCCGTCCAGACCGCCCTGTCGCGGGACTACCTCGTGCAGGGGCTGAACGTGGTGGCCGAGGAGCAGGCCAAGGCTGCCCAGGGCGGAAAGCCGGCGGTCGCGAACGGCGACGTCACCATGACGATCACCGGAAGCGTCTTCGTGCTCAAGCCGGTGTCGGACCCTTCGTCCGCGGCACCCGGCGTGACCGTGCCCAACGCCGGACCCGGCGTCGTCGACACCACGACCAACTGACACGGCGACCAGGAGACGTGACGCCATGACCACCAGCCCGTTCGGAACGCCGAACCCGTTCGCCTCGCCCTCGTCGGAGTCCTCTTCCGCCGCAGGACCCTCATCGCCGGGACCGGGGGCTCCCGCGACCTCGTCCGTGAAGACACCCGTGCTGATCGGCCTCGTCGGGGTCGCGGCCCTCGCGGCCGTGGGTACCGGCCTGTACTTCTTCAGCCAGTCGGGCAGCAGCGTCGACGATGTCGTCGCGGCCCCGCCGCCCAGTTCCGCCCCGTCCGACTCGCCGGTTGCGACGCCGACCCAGGCGCCCACGCCGCTGCCGACTCTCACCGAGTTCAACGGCCGCAACCCCTTCGCGGCGCTGGTGGTCGAGGGCGGGGAGGGTGCCGCACCGGCATCGACGCCCGCAGCCACGTCCGCCCCCGTCAGCACCGGTTCCTCCGCCTACACCGGCGGAGCTGGTGGCGGGTCACTCGCCGTCCTCCCGGGCACCGACGGCAAGGATGGTGTCGACGGCACCAACGGCAGGGACGGGCGCAACGGCAGGGACGGCAAGGACGGCAAGACCCCGCAGCTCGCCACCCTCACGCTGGTCGGAGGGGACGCCGTCTCAGGCGAGGCGGACTTCACCCTCCGCAGTGATACGCAGCAGTTCGACGTCGCCGACCTCCCGGTGGGCGAGTTCCTCGGTACCACTGCGCCCGGCTCATGGGTCGAGTACACGGCCAAGGGCGCGGACGCGGACGCCGACGGCGTCCTCGACGGCGTGACGATCCAGATGGGTGACGCCGTGTACACGGTGGCGCTCGGCGAG
This sequence comes from uncultured Actinomycetota bacterium, assembly GCA_963843835.1. Lineage (GTDB taxonomy): Bacteria > Actinomycetota > Actinomycetes > Actinomycetales > CAWJMD01 > CAWJMD01. The sequence continues at coordinate 1,056,705 of CAWJMD010000008.1, read as the reverse complement.
ACCGTCCTGCTCTGGCAGTACACCGGCTGACCGAACCGACCCTTCCACCCCGACCACCTGCGGGGACGTCCACGACCTGGGCGTCCCCGCAGGCGCGTCCGGCCCCGGCGGCCAGCCGTGAAAGGATCGCGGCATGCTGCGCTGGCTCACTGCAGGTGAATCGCACGGCCCTGCGCTGACAGGGGTTCTCGACGGGCTGCCCGCCGGCGTCGAGGTCACCACCGACGACCTGAGGACCTCCCTCGCGCGCCGTCGCCTCGGCTACGGCCGAGGGGCGCGGATGAAGTTCGAGGCCGACGAGGTGGCCATCCTCGGTGGGGTCAGGCACGGCGTGAGCCAGGGGGGACCCGTCGCGATCCAGGTGGGGAACACCGAGTGGCCCAAGTGGGAGACGGTGATGTCGGCCGACCCCGTCGACCCCGAGGTCCTGGGCCGGCAGGCCCGCAACGCCGCCCTGACCAGGCCGCGGCCGGGTCACGCCGACCTGGTGGGGATGCAGAAGTACGGGTTCGACGACGCACGACCCGTCCTGGAGCGTGCGAGCGCCCGTGAGACGGCGGCGCGGGTGGCCCTCGGCGCGGTGGCCGCCGCGTTCCTCGAGCAGGCCGTGGGCGCGAGGCTCGTGAGCCACACCGTGTCCATCGGCCCGGTCGCGGTGCCCCTCGACGCGGCGCTGCCAGGCCCCGACGACCTCGCGGCGCTCGACGCCGACCCGATGCGGTGCCACGACGGAGCCACCTCGGCGGCGATGGTCTCCGAGGTCGACGCCGCGCGCACCGAGGGCGACACGCTCGGTGGTGTCGTCGAGGTCCTCGCCTACGGTCTCCCACCCGGCCTCGGTTCCCACGTCCACTGGGACCGGCGGCTCGACTCCCGGCTGGCAGGCGCCCTGATGGGCGTCCAGGCGATCAAGGGGGTCGAGATCGGCGACGGGTTCCTCACCGCCGCGCGTCGCGGATCGGCGGCCCACGACGAGATCGAGGCCGGGGCCGACGGGGTCATCCGGCGGCGCACCGGTCGCGCCGGCGGCACCGAGGGGGGCATGAGCACGGGCGAGGTGCTGCGCGTGCGCGCGGCGATGAAGCCGATCTCCACCGTGCCGCGAGCCCTCGACACCGTGGACGTCGCGACGGGCGAGAAGGCCGTGGCGATCAACCAGCGCTCCGACGTGTGCGCGGTCCCCGCCGCGGGAGTCGTCGCCGAGGCGATGGTCGCACTGGTGCTGGCCGACGCCGTGCTGGAGAAGTTCGGTGGCGACTCGGTCGCGGAGACGCGGCGCAACGCCGAGGCGTACCTGGCCGCGATCCCCGAGCAGATGCGATCGGGCGGCCAGTGACGCGCGTGGTGCTGATCGGGCCGCCGGGAGCCGGGAAGAGCTCGGTCGCCGCTGAGCTCGGGTCCCGGCTGGGTGTCGCAGCCGACGAGGTGATCGACACCGACGAGCTGGTGGAGTCAGCTGCGGGACGGTCGATCTCGGAGATCTTCGTGGACTCGGGCGAGGCGACCTTCAGGGTGCTGGAGCGGGACGCCGTGAAGCGCGCACTGAGCGGCGGCGCCTCCGTCGTGGCGCTCGGGGGCGGCGCGGTGCTCGACGCGTCGACGCAGGCCGAGCTCGAGCGCGCCGTCGGCCAGGGGACAGCCGTCGTGTTCCTGGACGTGCAGATCACCGACGCGGCTCGGCGGGTCGGCCTGAACACCAGCCGGCCGCTGCTCATCGGCAACCCCAGGGCGCAGTGGCTGTCGCTGATGGCCGCGCGGCGCCCCGTCTACGAGCGGCTGGCGACCCTGACCGTGGCCACGGACGGCCGTCAGCCAGCCGAGGTGGCCGACCTCGTGGTCGCCGGGCTGGGTGGTGCGTCGGCATGAGCGAGCCGACCCGCATCACCGTCCCCGGCGAGAACCCGTACGACGTGGTCATCGGCACCGGGCTGCTGGCCGAGCTGGCCGGTCTGCTCGGTGGGGCTCAACGCGTGCTCGTCGTCCACCCGCGCGGGCTGGCCGCCACCGGCGACGCCGTGCGCGAGGACCTCGCCGCGCAAGGTCTCGAGGCCTACGTCGCCGAGGTCCCCGACGGGGAGGACGCCAAGCGCGCCGAGGTGGCCGCGTTCTGCTGGGGCGTGCTGGGGCAGGCCGGCTTCACGCGCACCGACGCCGTCGTGGCCGTCGGTGGGGGAGCGGTGACCGACCTCGCCGGGTTCGTCGCGGCGACCTGGCTGCGCGGCGTCCGCGTCGTGCACGTGCCCACCACCCTGCTCGCGATGGTGGACGCCGCGGTGGGCGGCAAGACCGGCATCAACACGTCGGAGGGCAAGAACCTCGTCGGGGCCTTCCACGCGCCGGCCGGGGTGCTGTGCGACCTCGACACGCTCGCGACCCTCAACCGCAACGACCTGCTCGCCGGGATGGCCGAGGTGGTCAAGTGCGGCTTCATCGCCGACCCGGCGATCCTCGACCTCATCGAGGCCGACCCGGAGGCCGTGAGCGAACCGGCGTCGGGCGTCGTGCGCGAGCTCGTCGAACGGGCGGTCCGCGTGAAGGCCGACGTGGTCGGCAAGGACCTGCGCGAGTCCGGCCTGCGTGAGGTGCTCAACTACGGCCACACGCTGGGGCACGCCGTCGAACTGGTCGAGCGGTACCAGTGGCGCCACGGCGCGGCTGTCAGCGTCGGCATGGTCTTCGCGGCCGAGCTCGCCCGGCTCGCAGGGCGTCTCGACGAGGCCGTCGTCGACCGCCACCGCGCGGTGCTGGGCTCCCTGGGCCTCCCGCTGACCTACCGCGGAGACCGGTGGCCGCAGCTGCTGGAGGGCATGCAGCGCGACAAGAAGACCCGCGGCAGCCTGCTGCGGTTCGTGGTGCTCGACGGCCTGGCCAGGCCTTCGCGGCTGGAGGGCCCCGACCCGGCTCTGCTGCAGGCGGCCTACGCCGAGATCGCTCGCGACTGACCGACAGGTCGCACCGGGGGACACAGCGGACACCGGACGTCGCCACCTAGACTCGCGGCCATGCCCAGCGCCCCCGCCCGCCGTCCCAGCGTGCTCGTGCTGAACGGCCCGAACCTGGGGCGCCTCGGCAGCCGCGAGCCGGAGATCTACGGCTCCGACACCCACGACGACCTCGCCCAGGCCCTGGTGGCGGCGGGCGCCGACCTGGGGCTGGACGTCGACGTGCGCCAGACCGACGACGAGGCCGAGCTGGTGGGCTGGCTGCACGAGGCCGTGGACTCGTCGGCGGAGGTCGTCCTCAACCCGGCCGCGTTCACGCACTACTCGTACGCCCTGCGTGACGCCTGCGCCCAGGTGACGGACGCCGGGCTGCGTCTGGTCGAGGTGCACCTGTCGAACCCCGCCGCCCGGGAGACCTTCCGCCACACGTCGGTCGTGTCCGGCGTCGCCACGGGCACCATCGCGGGCTTCGGCTCCGACTCCTACCTGCTGGCCCTCAGCGTCCTGGCACCGGAGGGCGGCGACTGAGCGGCTACGATGGCTGCCGATCCCGAACACCTCGCCGGGCACCAGCGTGCCCGGCCGACGAAGGCGAACTCCCTGTGGCGACCACGAACGACCTCAAGAACGGCATGGTGCTCAACCTCGACAACCAGCTCTGGTCGGTGGTCGAGTTCCAGCACGTCAAGCCCGGCAAGGGGCCGGCCTTCGTCCGCACCAAGCTGAAGGCGGTGCTCAGCGGCAAGGTCGTCGACAAGACGTTCAACGCCGGCACCAAGGTCGAGACCGCCAACGTCGACAAGCGCGACATGCAGTACCTGTACAAGGACGGCGAGGACTACGTCTTCATGGACGCCTCCACCTACGACCAGGTCCACGTGGGTGCCGACACGGTGGGCGACGCCGCGAACTTCATGCTCGAGAACCAGGACGCCGTCGTCGCGCTGCACGAGGGACTGCCGCTCTACGTCGAGCTCCCGACCTCCGTCGTCCTCGAGATCACCTACACGGAGCCGGGCCTGCAGGGCGACCGCTCCACCGGCGGCACGAAGCCGGCGACGCTCGAGACCGGCTACCAGATCTCGGTGCCGCTCTTCCTGGAGACCGGCACGCGCGTGAAGGTCGACACCCGCTCCGGCGACTACCTCGGCCGCGTCAACTAGTGGGGGCTCGGACGAAGGCTCGCAAGCGGGCCCTTGACCTGCTGTTCGAGGCCGAGCAGCGCGGCTCCGAGCCGCTCGCTCTGCTGCGCGACCGCCTGCCCGCCGCGGACCCGCCGGTGCCCGAGTACACGGTCACCCTCGTCGAGGGCGTCACCAGCCACCGTGAGCGCATCGACGAGCTGCTGAGCACCTACTCGCACGGCTGGACCCTCGACCGGATGCCGGCCGTCGACCTGCAGCTGCTGCGCCTGGGCGTGTACGAGCTGCTGTGGAACGACGAGGTCCCCGACGCGGTGGCCGTCGACGAGGCGGTCGAGCTGGCGCGGGCCCTGAGCACCGACGAGTCGCCGTCGTTCGTCAACGGCCTGCTGGGCCGCATCGTCCAGCTCAAGCCGACGCTGCTCGCCTGACCCCCAGACCTACGAGCCCGCTCGACTGGTCACGAATGGCGCGACACGCTCGGCGTGTCGTGCCCTTCGTGACCAGTCGAGCGGGCTCGGGGTTGGGCCTCAGGTGGTGGGCGTGATGGCGCGCCGCGCGTCCGCGTCGAGCACGCCCCAGCGGATCAGCTCGTCCGCGAGCTCCAGCGCCGGGATGTCGTAGATCACCGCGAGCGTGCGCAGGTCCTCGGCGCGGATCGACAGCGAGCTCGAGTCCTGCTCGCCGCGCTGCTCCTGGATCGTCGTGCAGTAGCGCACCAGCGGGCCGGCCCGGTCGACCGGCATCTTGGCCAGGTGCTCGAGGTCGAGCACGATCTTGGGCGGGGGCGCCTCGGCCGAGGACGCCGGTGACTCGGGCAGCAGCGCCGCGATCGGCACCCCGTAGAACTCGGCCAGCTCGGCCAGCCGCTGCACGGTGACCGCGCGGTCGCCGCGCTCGTAGGAGCCGATGACGACGGCCTTCCACTGCCCCTGGGACCGCTGCTCGACACCCTGCAGGGAGAGTCCCTGCTGCGCCCGCACGGCGCGCAGCCGAGCCCCCAGTGCCTTGCCGTAGTCCGACATGTGTCGCCCTTCCTGGTCACCCTCTGCCGCCGTCACGCGTCTGCGCTCCAGCCTGGCGGTGCTACGGAGAGTAACGGTAGCGCGTCCGGGACCACGGTGAGTGGCGATCCGTGCGTCGCGCCCGGCGTGGCGTCCTGGGCCTTCGGCATGAGGTAGGTTCAGCGCCGAACGAGTCCTTTAACCACCGTCCTGAGAGGCGGGGAAGGAGTCGCCAGATGGCGTCGCCACGCCCGGTGCTGCACGCACCGGAGATCGGCCGGGCACTGACCCGGATCGCCCACGAGATCCTCGAGGCCAACAAGGGCGCCGACGATCTCGTCCTGCTCGGCATCCCGACCCGCGGAGTCCCGCTGGCTCGTCGGTTGGCCGGGCTCATCGCCACGGTGGAGCCGGGCGCGCAGCTCACCGCAGGGTCGCTCGACGTGACCATGCACCGTGACGACCTGCGCAACAACCCCACGCGCACCATCGGGGCCACCGACCTGCCCCCGGGCGGGATCGACGACAAGGTGGTCGTCCTCGTCGACGACGTCCTGTACTCCGGCCGCACGATCCGGGCCGCCCTCGACGCGCTCAGCGACCTCGGCCGTCCACGGGCCGTCCGCCTCGCCGTGCTCGTCGACCGCGGGCACCGCGAGCTGCCCATCCGCGCCGACCACGTCGGCAAGAACCTGCCGACGGCCAGCGAGGAGCGCGTCCACGTGCGGCTGGAGGAGACCGACGGCGACGACGCCGTCCTGATCAGCCTCGGACCGGGCGACCCCCGCGCCGCCGGCCCCACCACACGGAACGGAGACGTGGCATGAGGCACCTCCTGTCGGCAGCCGACCTCACCCGCGACCAGGCGGTCGAGCTGCTCGATGTCGCCGAGCAGATGGCCGCCACGCAGCAGCGCTCGATCAAGAAGCTGCCGACGCTGCGCGGCCTGACCGTGGTCAACCTCTTCTTCGAGGACTCCACCCGCACGAGGATCTCGTTCGAGGCGGCGGCCAAGCGCCTGTCGGCCGACGTGATCAACTTCTCCGCCAAGGGCTCGAGCGTGTCCAAGGGCGAGAGCCTCAAGGACACGGCGCTGACGCTCGAGGCGATGGGGGCGGACGCCGTCGTGGTGCGTCACGGCTCGTCCGGCGCACCGCACCGCCTCGCCCACTCGGGCTGGATCCGGGGAAGCGTCCTCAACGCCGGCGACGGCACGCACGAGCACCCGACCCAGGCGCTGCTCGACGCGTTCACGATGCGGCGTCGCCTGGTGGCCACACCGCAGGGTGCCGACCTGCGCGGCCGCCGGGTCGCGATCGTCGGCGACGTCCTGCACAGCCGCGTGGCGCGGTCGAACGTGCTGCTGCTGCACACCCTCGGCGCCGAGGTCACCCTGGTCGCCCCGCCGACCCTGCTCCCCGTGGGCGTCGGGACGTGGCCGTGCCGCACCTCCTTCGACCTGGACTCCTCGCTCGCGGAGGGGGTCGACGCCGTGATGATGCTGCGCGTCCAGCGCGAGCGGATGACCTCGGCGGGAGGTGGCTTCTTCCCCTCGGCGCGCGAGTACTCGCGGCGGTACGGCCTCGACTCGCGCCGCCTCGCGATGCTGGAGGACCACACGATCGTCATGCACCCGGGCCCGATGAACCGCGGTCTGGAGATCACGGCCGAGGCGGCGGACGGCGAGCGCTCGACGATCGTCGAGCAGGTCTCGAACGGCGTCGCGGTACGGATGGCGGCGTTGTTCATCCTGCTCTCGGGATCCGGTGCGGCAGAGGAGCTGTCGGTTGCGGACGTCCCGGTGTCGACGCCCGTCCAGGAAGAGGTGACGGTATGAGTGGCTACCTGGTGCGCGGCGCTCGGGTGCTCGGAGGCGACCCCACCGACCTGCTGCTGCGTGACGGCCGCGTGGTGGAGACAGGTTCGCTGTCCGCTGACGGGGCCACGGTCGTCGACGCTGACGGGCTCGTGGCGCTACCCGGGCTGGTCGACCTGCACACGCACCTGCGCGAGCCCGGTCGTGAGGACGCGGAGACAGTCGAGACCGGCACCGCCGCAGCGGCTCTCGGCGGGTTCACCGCCGTGCACGCGATGGCCAACACCGACCCCGTGGCCGACACGGCGGGCGTGGTCGAGCAGGTCTGGCGCCTGGGACGGCTGGCCGGCCACTGCGAGGTGCGTCCCGTCGGGGCGGTCACGGTCGGGCTCGCCGGTGAGCGGCTCGCCGAGCTGGGCGCGATGGCCGACTCCGCCGCGCGCGTCCGCGTGTTCAGCGACGACGGGCACTGCGTCGACGACGCCGTGCTGATGCGGCGCGCGCTGGAGTACGTCAAGGCCTTCGGCGGCGTCGTGGCCCAGCACGCGCAGGAGCCGCGGCTGACCGCGGGCGCGCAGATGCACGAGGGCGAGCTGTCCGGGGTGCTGGGTCTCGCCGGCTGGCCGGCGGTCGCCGAGGAGGCCGTGATCGCGCGCGACGTGCTGCTCACCGAGCACGTCGGCTCGCGCCTGCACGTCTGCCACGTCTCGACGGCGGGCTCGGTCGAGATCCTGCGCTGGGCCAAGTCCCGCGGCATCGACGTGACCGCCGAGGTCACGCCGCACCACCTGCTGCTCACGCACGAGCAGGTCCGCGGCTACGACCCGGTGTTCAAGGTGAACCCGCCGCTGCGGACGTCGGAGGACGTGCTGGCCCTGCGCCACGCACTCGCCGACGGCACGATCGACGCGGTCGGCACCGACCACGCCCCGCACCCGGTCGAGGACAAGGACTGCGAGTGGTCGGCGGCGGCGATGGGGATGACCGGGCTGGAGACGGCGCTCGGCGTCGTCCAGGAGGCGATGGTCGAGACCGGCCTGCTCGACTGGGCCGGCGTCGCCCGCGTGATGTCGACCAACCCCGCCCGGATCGGACGGGTGGAGGGCCAGGGCCGCGGGCTGGAGGTCGGAGGGCCGGCGCACCTGGTGCTGGTCGACCCGTCCCGGCGCCGTGTCGTCGACCCGCGCACCCACGCGACCCGCGGGCGGAACAGCCCGTTCGCCGGTCTCGACCTGCCCGGCCAGGTGGTCCACACGTTCTTCCACGGCCACCCGACCGTGAGCGAGGGGAGCCTGGCGGCACCGCTGTCGGAGGCCGCCCTGCTCGCCCTGGAGTCCCGGAGCGCCGGGACGCTGGCGGCCAGCCGGTGACCGAGGTCCAGGTGGGCGTCGCGCTCTTGGCGGTCGTTCCGCTGGTGTGGCTGCTGATGTGGTGGGGGTGGAGGTCGCGCGCGCGCCGGCAGCAGGGCGTCGCGCCGCTGCCTCCCGTTCCCGACGCGCCGGGTCGCACGGTCTTCGGCCCGGCCGACGGGACCTACGCGGGAACGACGACTGCGGAGAGCTGGCTCGACCGGGTCGTCGCCGGGGGTCTGGGCACTCGCTCGGGAGTCAAGGTGAGCGTGCACGGGACGGAGGGTCCCAGCGGGGTGCTGCTGGCCCGGCGTGGAGCGCCCGACGTGTGGATCGGCTCCGACGCGCTGCGCGGGGTGCGGCTCGACCGTGGCCTGGCCGGGAAGGTCGTGGACGCGGGTGGACTGGTCGTGCTCGAGTGGCGCCTCGGCGACCTCGATCTCGACTCCGGGGTGCGTCTGCGCATCGAGTCCGACCGACTGGCCCTCGTCGAGGCCGTGGCCGCGGTGTCCCAGGACGGCGTCGAGGGGGTGGGACCACGTGGCTGAGGCGATGCTCGTGCTCGAGGACGGCCGCGTGTTCACGGGCCACCAGTACGGCGCCAGCGGGTCCACCGTCGGCGAGGCGGTCTTCTGCACCGCGATGACCGGCTACCAGGAGACCCTCACGGACCCGTCGTACCACCGCCAGGTCGTCGTGATGACGGCCCCGCACATCGGCAACACCGGCTGGAACGACGAGGACGACGAGTCGTCGCGCATCTGGGTCTCGGGCTACGTGGTGCGCGACCCGGCACGCCGCCCCTCGAGCTGGCGCTCGCGCCGCGGCCTCGGCGACGAGCTCGCCGCCCAGGGCGTCGTGGGCATCAGCGGCATCGACACCCGGGCCCTGACCCGGCACCTGCGCGAGCGGGGCGCCATGCGCGTCGGCATCTTCTCCGGCGACGCCGTGCAGCGTGTCGACAGGCTCGTCGAGCTGGTGCGTGCCGCACCCTCGATGGCCGGCGCCGACCTCGCCGGCGAGGTGTCGACGTCCGAGCCCTACGTCGTTGCCGCACATGGGGGGAAGCGGTTCACCGTCGCCGCGCTGGACCTCGGCATCAAGGGCATGACGCCCGCCCTGATGGCGGAGCGTGGCATCGAGGTCCACGTGCTGCCGGCCGCCTCGTCGATCGACGACGTGCTGGCCACGGGCCCCGACGGCGTCTTCTTCTCCAACGGTCCGGGTGACCCGTCCGCGGCCGGTGCCGTCGTCGGCCTGCTCGGCGAGGTGCTCGCCCGCAGGATCCCGTTCTTCGGCATCTGCTTCGGCAACCAGCTCCTCGGGCGCGCACTCGGCCTGTCGACGTACAAGCTGAAGTACGGCCACCGCGGCATCAACCAGCCGGTGCTCGACCGGGTCACCGGTCGTGTCGAGGTGACGTCGCACAACCACGGCTTCGCGGTCGCGGCCCCAGGGGGCACCACGGCGGGGGAGTCCTTCGACACCCCCCACGGCCGCGCCGAGGTCTCGCACGTCTGCCTCAACGACGACGTCGTCGAGGGGCTGCGATGCATCGACGTACCGGCGTTCTCCGTCCAGTACCACCCGGAGGCCGCGGCCGGCCCCCACGACGCCGGCTACCTGTTCGACCGCTTCACCGACCTCCTCGCCGCATCGCGGAACGGCGTGTACCCGGGGTCGCAGGTGGGGTCGGAAGACCGTAGACACGCCGAAGCGCGACCGACGGACGAGGGGAGCTTCTGATGCCGCGCCGAGACGACATCTCCAGCGTGCTGGTGATCGGGTCGGGACCGATCGTGATCGGCCAGGCCTGCGAGTTCGACTACTCCGGGACGCAGGCCTGCCGCGTGCTGCGCGAGGAGGGGCTGCGCGTCGTGCTGGTCAACTCCAACCCGGCGACGATCATGACCGACCCGGAGTTCGCCGACGCGACGTACGTCGAGCCGATCACGCCGGACGTGATCGAGGCGATCATCGCCCTCGAGCGACCCGACGCGGTGCTCGCGACGCTCGGTGGCCAGACGGCACTCAACGCCGCGATCGCCCTGCACGAGAGCGGGGTCCTCGAGCGGTACGGCGTCGAGCTGATCGGGGCGGACGTCGCGGCGATCCAGCTCGGCGAGGACCGGCAGGCGTTCAAGGGGGTCGTCGAGCGCTGCGGTGCGGAGTCCGCCCGGTCGGTGGTGGCGCACACGATGAGCGAGGTGCTCGCCGGGGCGGACGACCTGGGCTACCCGCTCGTGGTTCGGCCGTCCTTCACGATGGGCGGTCTCGGGTCCGGCTTCGCGCACGACGAGCACGAGCTGCGACGCATGGCGGGAGCCGGGCTGCACGCCAGCCCCACCACCGAGGTGCTGCTCGAGGAGTCGATCCTCGGGTGGAAGGAGTACGAGCTCGAGCTGATGCGCGACCGCAACGACAACGTCGTCGTGGTCTGCTCGATCGAGAACGTCGACCCGATGGGCGTGCACACCGGTGACTCCATCACCGTGGCGCCGGCGATGACGTTGACGGACAGGGAGTTCCAGCGCCTGCGGGACATCGGCATCGCGGTGATCCGAGAGGTCGGCGTCGACACCGGCGGCTGCAACATCCAGTTCGCGGTCAACCCGGTCGATGGCCGCGTGATCGTGATCGAGATGAACCCGCGGGTGTCCAGGTCGTCCGCGCTCGCGTCGAAGGCGACCGGCTTCCCGATCGCCAAGATCGCCGCCCGGCTGGCGATCGGGTACACGCTGGACGAGATCCCCAACGACATCACGCAGAAGACCCCGGCGTCGTTCGAGCCGACCCTCGACTACGTCGTCGTCAAGGTCCCGCGCTTCGCCTTCGAGAAGTTCCCTGCCGCCGACGCCACGCTGACCACGACCATGAAGTCGGTCGGCGAGGCGATGGCGATCGGCCGGTGCTTCAGCGAGGCGCTGCAGAAGGCGCTCCGGTCGCTGGAGTCCCCAGGCGCCTCCTTCCACTGGGACGGCTCCGCCGGCGACCTCGACGTCGACCAGCTGCTCGACAGGGCACGGACACCCACCGACGGACGGCTGTCGACGGTGCAGCAGGCGCTGCGCGCCGGCGCGAGCGTGGAGCGCGTGCACGAGGTGACGGGGATCGACCCGTGGTTCCTCGACCAGGTGCTGCTGATCGAGGAGATGGCTGCGACCGTCCGCGACGCCACCGAGCTGACCCCCGGTCTGCTCCGCGAGGCCAAGCGACACGGCTTCTCCGACAGCCAGATCGGCCAACTGCGGTCCCTGCCCGAGGACGTCGTGCGCGGTGTGCGACACGCGCTCGGCATCCGTCCGGTGTTCAAGACGGTGGACACGTGCGCGGCCGAGTTCGCCGCGCTCACCCCGTACCACTACTCGAGCTACGACGAGGAGACCGAGGTCTCGCCCAGCGACCGCCGCAAGGTGATCATCCTGGGCTCCGGGCCGAACCGCATCGGACAGGGCGTCGAGTTCGACTACTCCTGCGTGCACGCGGCGTTCGCCCTGGGTGACGCCGGGTACGAGACCGTGATGGTCAACTGCAACCCCGAGACGGTGTCGACCGACTACGACACCTCCGACCGGCTGTACTTCGAGCCGCTGACGCTCGAGGACGTGCTCGAGGTCGTGCACGCCGAGCAGGCCTCCGGCGAGGTGGTCGGTGTGATCGTCCAGCTCGGCGGCCAGACGCCGCTCGGGCTCGCCGCGGGCCTCGAGGCCGCGGGGGTCCCGATCGTGGGCACCAGCCCGTCCGCGATCCACCTGGCCGAGGAGCGCGGGGCGTTCGGACGCGTCCTGGCCGAAGCGGGTCTCACAGCGCCCAAGCACGGGACGGCGTCCAGCTTCGTCGAGGCCAAGGCGGTCGCGGACGAGATCGGCTACCCGGTCCTGGTGCGGCCCTCCTACGTCCTGGGTGGGCGCGGGATGGAGATCGTCTACGACGAGGAGAGCCTCGCCGGCTACCTGGGGCGCGCGTCCGGGTCCGGCGTCCGCATCACACCCGACCACCCGGTCCTGGTCGACCGCTTCCTCGACGACGCGATCGAGATCGACGTGGACGCCCTCTTCGACGGCACCGAGCTGTACCTGGGCGGGGTGATGGAGCACATCGAGGAGGCCGGGATCCACTCCGGTGACTCGGCCTGCACGCTGCCGCCCGCGACGCTCGGCCAGGCCGAGCTCGACCGGGTGCGCGAGCACACCGAGGCGATCGCCCGCGGCGTCGGGGTGCACGGCCTGCTCAACATCCAGTTCGCCCTGGCCGCTGGCGTCCTCTACGTGCTGGAGGCCAACCCGCGCGCGTCGCGCACCGTCCCCTTCGTGTCCAAGGCGACGGGCGTCCCGATGGCGAAGGCCTGCGCCCGCGTGATGCTGGGCGCCACGATCGCGGAGCTGCGTGCCGAGGGGATGCTGCCCGCGTACGGGGACGGCGGGACCCTGCCGGCCGAGGCCCCGGTGTCGGTCAAGGAGGCCGTGCTGCCGTTCAAGCGCTTCCTCACCCACGAGGGGCTGGTCGTCGACAGCGTGCTCGGCCCGGAGATGCGCTCCACCGGCGAGGTGATGGGCATCGACACCGACTTCCCGCGGGCGTTCGCCAAGTCACAGATCGCCGCCTACGGGGGCCTGCCGACGAGCGGGGTGGTGTTCGTCTCCGTCGCCGACCGCGACAAGCGGGCGATGCTGTTCCCCGTCAAGCGACTCGTCGACCTGGGTTTCGACGTGCTGGCGACCGCCGGAACGGCTGCCACGCTGCGTCGCAACGGGATTCCCAGCCGGGTGGTGCGCAAGCACTCCGCGGGTGAGGGCCCGGACGGCGAGCCCACGATCGTCGCGCGCATCCTCGCAGGCGAGGTCGACGTCGTGGTGAACACGCCGTCCGGTCGGTCCGCCCGCGCGGACGGCTACGAGATCCGCGCGGCCACGACGTCGATGGACCGTCCCATCATCACGACGGTCCAGCAGCTCGCCGCGGCGGTCCAGGGCATCGAGGCCACGGGGGGCCACGCGCCACGCGTCCGGTCGCTGCAGCAGCACGCCGCCGCCCTGCACGCCGTCTGGGGCCACGTCCCCCCCGATCGCAGCTCCGCCACCGTCCGCGGTTCGGACGGGCCCCAGGTCGACCTCTCGCCCCCGATCGGCGACCCGGTCGGCGCCGGCGTCCGGGAGGAGTCATGAGCGACACTCGCCCGGTCCAGGTCCGTGCCGAGGTGCTCGCCAACGAGCCCGCCGGGGAGTACCGACGGCTGACACTTGCTGCGCCCGGTGTGGCGGCGGAGGCACGGCCGGGGCACTTCGTCGCACTGGCGGTCGGCGGAGAGGAGTCGAGCCTGCTGCTGCGCCGCGCCTTCTCGCTCCACCGGGCTGACGCGGGAGCCGGCACCGTCGACGTGGTCGTCGCGGCCCACGGCGCGGGCACCCGCTGGATCACGACGCGTCGACCCGGCGACGTGGTCGACGTGCTCGGGCCCCTGGGGCGTCCCTTCACGCTGCCGCAGACACCGACGGCGACCGTCCTCGTGGGTGGCGGGTACGGCAGCGCACCTCTTGGGTGGCTGGCGGTGGCGTTGCGCGCCAACGGGTCCCGGGCCGACGTCGTCGTGGGGGCGGCCGACGAGGCGCGTCTCTTCGGGCACGACGAGCTCGCGACGGTCGCCGACTCGGTGACCGTGACGACCGACGACGGATCGGCCGGGACGCGCGGGCTGGTGACCGACGTGATGCCCGACCTGATCGAGCACACCGGCGCCACGCTCACCTACGCCTGCGGCCCGATGCCCATGCTGCGGGCCGTGCACGCCGTCTGCGTCCTCCGCGACGTGCAGACCCAGCTGGCGGTGGAGGAGTCGATGGCCTGCGGGGTGGGGGTGTGCATGACCTGCGTGCTCCCGGTCGTGGGCGACGACGGGGTGACCCGCATGACCCGCTCGTGCATCGAGGGTCCCGTCTTCAGCGGGCGAGCCCTTCGCTGGGACGCCATCGGACGCGGTGGCTCCCGGGTGCCCGACGACGCGCTCGGGGCACCGGTCCCGGCGCCGGCGGTGACCGCGCCCACGGCCCCGGCGGGCACGACGACGGGAGGTCCGTCATGACCACGACGACCAGCACGACGAACCAGCACGGTACCCCGGCGGCACCGACCGTGGACCTCTCGACCACCCTCGCAGGGTTGCACCTGGCCAATCCGGTGATGACCGCGTCGGGCTGCGCCGCCGCCGGCCGCGAGCTCGCGCCCTTCGTGGACGTCGCCGGCCTCGGCGCGGTGGTGACGAAGTCGGTCATGCTGAGGCCGCGCTCGGGCCGTCCAACCCCTCGTATGGCGGAGACCCCGTCGGGGATGCTCAACTCGATCGGCCTCCAGGGCCCGGGCATCGACGCGTTCTGCGAGAAGGACCTCCCCTGGCTGCGCGAGCAGGGGGCGACGGCGGTCGTGTCGATCGCCGGCGGCAGCGTCGACGAGTACGCCCAGCTGGCAGGCCGTCTCGCGGACGAGGAGGGCGTCGCGGCGATCGAGGTCAACATCTCGTGCCCCAACGTCGCCAACCGCGGTCTCGTCTTCGCCTGCGACCCCCTCGCATCGCGCGACGTGCTCGCCGCCGTCGTCGAGAAGGCGCCTCCCGGCGTCCCCGTCCTGGCCAAGCTCTCGCCCGACGTGACCGACATCGTCTCGGTGGCGCGGGCCTGCCTCGAGGGCGGTGCGCACGGCCTGAGTGCCATCAACACGCTGCTCGGGCTCGTCGTCGACACCGACACCCTGCGCCCGGTGCTGGCCGGGGTCACCGGCGGGCTGTCGGGACCTGCGGTGCGGGCCGTCGCGGTCCGCGCCGTCTGGCAGATCGCCGGAGCCATGAACGCCGGGGAGCTGCCGGCCGCCCCGATCATCGGTATCGGTGGCATCCGAACCGGTCTGGACGCCCTGCAGTTCCTGGCAGCGGGCGCGAGCGCCGTGCAGGTCGGCACCGTGATCTTCAACGACCCGTCCGCGCCGGCCAGGATCGCCGACGAGCTCGCCGTCGCCCTGGCCGCGCGAGGGATCTCGCGCGTCGCCGACGTCGTCGGCGTCGCCCATACCGAGAGGAGCGCGACATGACGGAGGCGACCGACACAGTCCCGTTCGGTACCCGGCTCAGGGCGGCGATGGACGAGCACGGTCCGCTCTGCGTGGGCATCGACCCGCACCCCCACCTGCTGCACGCGTGGGGCCTCGAGGACGACGCCGACGGCCTGGAGTCGTTCGCCCTGAGGACGGTGGAGGCGCTGGCCGGCCACGTCGCCGTGGTCAAGCCGCAGTCGGCGTTCTTCGAGCGGCACGGCTCGCGCGGGGTGGCCGTCCTCGAGCAGGTCGTCGGCAACCTCAGCGCCTCGGGCACGCTCTGCCTCGTCGACGCGAAGCGTGGTGACATCGGCTCGACCATGGACGCCTACGCGGACGCGTACGCCGGCCACAGCTCGACGCTCGCGGGCGATGCCGTGACGGTCAGTCCCTACCTCGGGTTCGGTTCGCTGCGGCCGCTGCTCGACCTCGCCGGGATGACCGGCAAGGGCGTGTTCGTGCTCGGGCTCACGTCCAACCCCGAAGGCGCGCAGGTCCAGCAGGCGACGTGCTCGGACGGACGGTCGGTCGCCGCCGCGATGGTGGACGCCGTCGCGGCCGAGAACGCCACCGTGGCAACGGATCCTGGAGCCCTCGGCAACGTCGGCCTGGTCGTCGGGGCCACCGTCGGCGAGTCGGTCGAGAGGCTGGGCATCGACCTCGCCGCGGCACGAGGGCCCCTGCTCGCGCCAGGGATCGGTGCCCAGGGGGCCACGGCTGACGACCTGCGCCGGGTCTTCGGCTCCGCCCGCGGCAACGTGCTCGCCGCGTCGAGCCGCGAGGTCCTCGGTGCGGGACCGGATCTCAGGACCCTGCGCGATGCCGCCCGCCGCACGGCCGAGCAGTGCGCGGACGCCCTCGGCTCCTGACCTCCGGAGGGCTGCACGGGACCTTCGACACCAGACCCCGCGTGCGAGCTCGCCTAGCGTCGGAGCGGAGCGGCCGCGCCGGGTGGCCGCGGGAGCGGAGAGCGCCATGGACACCAGCCGGCACGTCGACAAGGTGGCGCTGGTCACGGGGGCCGCCAGCGGGATCGGGCGGGCGACCGTGCTGCGCCTCGCACAGGAGGGCGCACGCGTCGTCGGGTGCGACGTGAACGAGGAGGCGATGTCCGAGACGGACAAGGCCCTCTCGGAGGCCGGCGTGAGCGCCGACCTGGTGCTGGCCGACGTGACGGTTCAGGCGGACGTCGACCGCCTCGTCGCCGCAGCCGGCGAACGGGTCGACCTGCTCGCCAACGTCGCCGGGATCATGGACCACTTCCTGCCGCTGACCGAGGTCGACGACGAGACGTGGAACCGCGTCATCGACGTCAACCTCACCGGCGTGATGCGCCTGACCCGGGCGGTCCTGCCCCTGATGCAGGCGTCCGGGCGCGGCGCCATCGTCACTGTCGCGTCGAAGGCCTCGCTGGGGGCAGGGGCCTCGGGAGTCGCCTACACCTCGTCCAAGCACGGGGTCCTCGGGCTGGTGAAGAGCGTGGCCTACTTCTACGGGTACGAGAACATCCGGTGCAACGCGGTGCTGCCGGGGCCAGTGGAGACGGCGATCGGGTCGACCGCCGCCCCGAAGTCGGAGTGGGCGATGGGCAAGGCGCAGCTGTCGATGGCCACGATGCGTCAGACCGCCCAGCCGGACGAGATCGCAGCGGTCATCTCGTGGCTGCTGAGCGACGAGGCCTCGGACGTCAACGGCGCGATGGTGACCGCGGACGGCGGCTGGTCCACCGCGTAGACCGCAGAGCGTCCGGCCCCGCGAGGAGCCGATTTCGTACCTTTTCGGGCCCTTCCTCGTTGTCGTCGTGTAGCGGGTTCTCCCGCGCTGACACGATCGACGACCCGAAAGGTCAGGCACATGCGACTTCGCGGACTCAACGGCGCCCTCGCGGCCGGCACCCTCGCCCTGGTAGGCGTGCTGTCGTCCGGAGCGGCTCACGCGAGCACCAACGACCCGCTCTACGGCAAGCTCTGGGGACTCCAGCAGATCAAGGCAGAGCAGGCGTGGGCCAAGAGCACCGGCGCCGGCGCCGTCGTGGCCGTGGTGGACACCGGCATCGACTTCAGCCAGCCCGACCTGCAGGGCCAGATCCTGCAGGGCGCCACGTTCACCGGCTGCCCCGCGAACCAGCGTCCCTGCGGCAACGGCGACTTCAAGGGCCCGGACGGGGTCAACAACGGCGACGAGCACGGCACCCACGTGGCCGGCACCATCGCCGCGGTGCGCGGCAACGGGATCGGCGTCGTCGGTGTCGCACCGAGCGCCAAGATCCTGCCCGTGAAGGTGCTCGAGGACGGGTCCGGCTCGTCCGAGGACATCGCCGACGGCATCCGGTGGGCGACCGACCACGGCGCGGACGTGGTCAACCTGTCGCTCGGCTCCATCCCCGGCGGCCAGCTCTTCTCGATCTCCGGCCTGGACTCGGAGATGGCCGACGCCATCGCCTACGCCAGGTCCAACGGCGTGCTCACGGTGGCCGCGGCGGGCAACAGCTCGACCGCCCTCTGCAACGACCCGGCGTTCAACAGCGCCGCCATCTGTATCGGCGCGACCGACCGCCAGGGCGTCAAGGCCTGGTACTCCGAGCTGCCGAACAAGGCCGACCGCCGCTCCATGGCCGGCCCCGGCGGCGCGGGCCTGACGTCGTGCGACGACGACATCTGGTCGACGGTGCCGCGTGGCACCGGCTCGGCCGGCTGCGGCCAGGCCGACTACGACGCCTACGCGGGCACCTCGATGGCCACCCCGCACGTTGCCGGCGTCGCGGCGCTCCTCTACGCCCAGGGGCGCACGGTCTCCCAGGTGGAGAACGCGCTGCTCACCACCGCCGTCACCCCCGGCGCAGGGACGCGCGGCACCTACACCCCGGCGTACGGCCACGGCATCGTCGACGCCCTGGCGGCCGTCAACAGCTGACGCACCAGCAGGGGACGCGGGGCCGGCTGGGAGCCACCAGCCGGCCCCGCTGCCTGCCGGCCGGGTTCACCCGGATGCCGACCCCCGCCGTTGCCTGCCCCGACCGCCAGTCGCTAGGTTCACCGGGACCAGCCAGCCGCCCCGCAGCAGCCTGGACCGCCCGACCGGACGACGCCAGAGGTGACCTCGTGGCACTGCCACCACTGACCCCCGAGCAGCGCGCAGCCGCCACCGAGAAGGCCAAGGAGGCTCGTCGCACTCGCGCACAGGTGAAGAACCGCCTGAAGTACGCGCAGGGGTCGCTGGCGGACGTGATCGCCGAGGGCCAGGCCGACGACGCGGTGGGCAAGATGAAGGTCAGCGCTCTGCTCGAGTCGCTCCCCGGGGTCGGCAAGGTGCGCGCCCGCCAGATCATGGACGAGATCGGCATCTCCGAGTCGCGGCGCGTCCGCGGGCTCGGCACGCACCAGGTCAAGGCGCTGGTCGAGCGCTTCGACCGCTGACGGTGGCGCAGGACACGCGCCCGGCCCGCCTCACGGTGCTCGCCGGACCGACCGCTGTGGGCAAGGGCACCGTCTCCGCCGACATCCGCGCCCGCTACCCCGACGTCTGGCTGTCCGTCTCCGCCACCACCCGGCCGCCGCGGCCGGGGGAGCGGGACGGGGTGCACTACCACTTCGTCGACGACGCGCGGTTCGACCAGATGATCGACTCGGGTGAGCTGCTCGAGTGGGCCGTCGTCCACGGCCGGCACCGGTACGGCACGCCCCGCGAGCCCGTCCAACGCGTCCTGGACGACGGCCGCCCGGCCCTTCTGGAGATCGACCTGCAGGGAGCCCGGCAGGTGAAGGCGTCCATGCCGGAGGCGCTCTTCGTCTTCCTCGCGCCCCCCAGCTGGGAGGAGCTGGTGCGTCGGCTCGTCGGCCGGGGCACCGAGTCGGAGGAGGAGCGGGAGCGTCGCCTCAGCACGGCCCGGGTGGAGATGGCGGCCGAGCCGGAGTTCGACGTGACCGTCGTCAACGCGGACGTTCGGAAAGCGACCGACGATCTCGTACACTTGATGGGTCTGCGTCCGGCCTGACGGCCGCACGGCTCGGGTCGACCCGAGCACAGGCACGAGACAGGCATCGAGCACGGACGAGACGACCCCCACCGAATCTGGAGAAACCGCGTGTCCGGAACCACTGCACGCCCCGAGGGCATCACCAACCCGCCGATCGACGACCTGCTGCAGGCCGCCGACTCCAAGTACGCCCTGGTGATCTACGGCGCGAAGCGCGCCCGTCAGATCAACGCCTACTACTCGCAGCTCTCCGAGGGTCTGCTCGAGTACGTCGGCCCGCTGGTCGAGACGCACGTGCAGGAGAAGCCCCTGTCGGTCGCGCTCCGCGAGATCAACTCGGGGCTGCTGACCTGCGAGCCCACCGAGGGCTGACCTCATGACGTCGGACGGCGTCGCGGGGGCCGTCCCGCCGCAGCAGGTGGTCCTCGGCGTGGCCGGGGGCATCGCCGCCTACAAGGCGTGCTCCCTGCTGCGGCTGCTCACCGAGAGCGGCTACCGCGTCCGCGTGGTCCCGACGGCGGCGGCGCTGCGCTTCGTCGGCGCCCCGACGTGGGAGGCCCTGTCGGGGCAGAAGGTCACCACCGACGTCTTCGACGACGTGCCCGAGGTCCCGCACGTGCGGCTCGGGCAACAGGCCGACCTGGTCGTGGTGGCCCCGGCCACCGCCGACCTGCTGGCCAAGGCGGCCCACGGGCTGGCCGACGACCTCCTGACGTCCACGCTGCTCACCGCGCGGTGCCCGGTGCTCTACGCCCCGGCGATGCACACCGAGATGTGGCAGCACCCCGCGACGGTCGCCAACGTGGCGACCCTGCGCGAGCGCGGCGCCCACGTGGTCGAGCCCGCATCCGGTCGGCTCACCGGCGCCGACACCGGTCCTGGGCGGCTGCCCGAGCCGGAGGAGATCTTCGCGGCGGCGACCGCGCTGCTGCGGGCACCGGCGACCCGGCCGGCGTCGTCGTCGTCGGCGCCCACCCGCGGCGCCGACCTGACCGGTCGACACGTGCTCGTCAGCGCGGGCGGTACCCGCGAACCGATCGACCCGGTGCGCTACCTGGGCAACCGCTCGTCCGGGCTGCAGGGGTACGCGCTCGCGCGGACGGCCGCGGCCCGGGGAGCCCGCGTCACCCTGGTGGCGGCCAACACCTCCACGGCCGACGGTGGCGCACTGCCCGACCCGGACGGCGTCGAGGTGCTGCCGGTGCGCACGGCCCTGGAGCTTCAGGAGGCGATGACGAAGCACGCCTCCGACGCCGACGTGGTGATGATGGCCGCCGCGGTGGCCGACTTCCGTCCGGCCGAGGTCGCCGTCCACAAGATCAAGAAGGTCGTCACGGACGAGAGCGCCCCCACGATCGAGCTGGTGCGCAACCCCGACGTGCTGGCCGACCTGGCGGGCCACCGCCGACGGGCCGGGCAGGTCGTGGTGGGTTCGCGGCGGAGACCGGCGACCTGCAGGGCGGCGTGCTGGACCACGCCCGTGGGAAGCTGGCCCGCAAGGGCTGCGACCTGCTGGTCGTCAACGAGGTCGGCGACGGCAAGGGCTTCGGTACGGCGGACAACACCGTGACGATCCTGGACGCACAGGGCGGATCGACCCACGTGGGCCCCGCCAGCAAGGTGGAGGTCTCCGATCTCGTGTGGGACGCGGTCCTCGCCCGGCTACAGTGACCGCTCGCCAACCATCGCCGCAGCGCGCCCGCGCTCGCACACCAGGGGAGAGCCGTTGACCGAGTCCGACCTGCGCCTGTTCACGTCCGAGTCGGTCACCGAGGGCCACCCCGACAAGATCTGCGACCAGATCAGCGACGCGATCCTCGACGACCTGATCGGCCAGGACCCGCTCAGCCGTGTGGCCGTCGAGACGATGGTGACGACCGGTCTCGTGCACGTCGCCGGAGAGGTCTCGACCAAGGCCTACGCCGACATCCCGCGCATTGTCCGCAGCACCGTGCTGGCGATCGGGTACGACTCGTCGACCAAGGGCTTCGACGGCAGCTCGTGCGGCGTCGAGGTGTCGATCGGCTCGCAGTCGCCCGACATCGCGGCCGGGGTCGACAAGGCCTACGAGTCCCGGGTCGAGAACGGCGAGGACCCGCTCGACCTGCAGGGCGCCGGCGACCAGGGCCTCATGTTCGGCTACGCCTGCGACGACACCCCCGAGCTGCTCCCGCTGCCGATCTGGCTCGCGCACCGGCTGTCCGAGCGCCTGACCGCCGTCCGCAAGGAGGGCCTGCTGCCGTACCTGCGTCCGGACGGCAAGACCCAGGTCACCATCGGCTACCGCGGCGACGTGGCGGCCGCCGTGCAGACCGTGGTGCTGTCGACGCAGCACGCGCCCAACATCAACCTCGAGACCCTGCTCGCGCCCGACGTCACCGAGCACGTGATCCGCCCGTGCTGGAGAAGGTCGACCTCGACACCAGCGACGTCCGCGTGCTGGTGAACCCGACCGGCAACTTCGAGATCGGCGGCCCGATGGGCGACGCCGGCCTGACCGGCCGCAAGATCATCGTCGACACCTACGGCGGCATGGCCCGCCACGGTGGCGGCGCGTTCTCGGGCAAGGACCCGTCGAAGGTCGACCGCTCCGGTGCCTACGCGATGCGCTGGGTGGCCAAGAACGTCGTCGCGGCCGGCCTCGCGCGCCGGTGCGAGGCGCAGGTCGCCTACGCGATCGGCAAGGCGCACCCGGTGGGTCTGTACGTCGAGTGCTTCGGCACCGAGACCGTGCCGCTCGAGCGGATCACGGCCGCGATCAAGGAGGTCTTCGACCTGCGGCCCGGCGCGATCGTGGCCGACCTCGACCTGCTGCGGCCGATCTACTCCCGCACCGCTGCGTACGGCCACTTCGGTCGTGAGCTGCCCGAGTTCACGTGGGAGACCACCGACCGCATCGACGCACTCCGCTCCGCCGTCGGCTGACCGGCGTCGTCCGGACCCGGTCGCCCGGCCCCGGGGCCGGGAGGCTCTGGTGGGATGTGGTCGTGAACGCGGCGGACGGGGAGGCGCACGGCGTCGACGAGCAGCTGGAGCTGCTCCGGTCGACCGTGCGCGGTCGCAGGCCGCGCCCCGCGGAGGGTGCTGCCGCCGCCGACCCCGTCGCGCGGGTCGTGCTCGACGTGCCCCTGCCGCACCTCGACCGGCTGTTCGACTACCAGGTGCCCGAGTCGATGGCCGCGACGGCGGTGCCGGGCGCGCGGTGCGTGGTGCGGTTCGCGGGCAAGGAGGCGACCGGCTACGTCGTGGCCCGGGCGGCCGGCACCGACCACGTCGGCACGCTGTCGCCCCTGCGGCGGGTCCCGTCCGGTGAGCCGGTGCTGGACCCCGACGTGCTGCGGGCCGCCCGAGCCGTGGCCGACGCCTGCGCCGGGACCCTCGCCGACGTGCTGCGTCTCGCGGTCCCGCCCCGGCACGGCGCCACCGAGAAGAAGGTACCGAGGCCGGGACCGGGTGCGCTGACGGCACCCGACCGGGCCGCCTGGCAGGCATACCGCGGGGGAGAGGCGTTCCTGTCGCGCGTCGCCGACGGACAGGCGCCACGGGCGGTGTGGACGGCCCTGCCCGGCCGAGCCGGCTGGCCGCACGAGGTCGCCGTCGCCGCCGCCACCGCGGCCTCGGCCGGACGTGGTGCGCTCGTGGTGGTCCCCGACGCTCGGGACGTCGACCGCGTCGCCGCCGCCCTCGCCGACCTGGGCGCGGCCGACCACACGGTGCGGCTCACCGCCGACCTCGGTGCGGGCCCACGCTACGCGGCGTTCCTGGCCGCCCGCCGGGGCACGGCCCGCATCGTCCTGGGGACCCGCTCGGCCGTGCTCGCCCCCGTCCGGGACCTCGGGCTCGTCGTCTGCTGGGACGATGGCGACGACCTGCACGCCGAGCCCCGGGCGCCCTACCCGCACGCCCGCGACGTGCTTCGCATCCGCGCGGAGCAGGCCGGGGCCGCGGCGCTGATCGGCGGCCTGAGCCGCAGCGTGGACGCCGAGCAGCTGATCGCCTCCGGCTGGGCCCGGGAGGTGCACGCCGACCGGGCCCAGGTACGCAGGCGGGCGCCTCGGGTCGTGGTGTCGGGCGACGACGACCTGCGCGACCCGGCGGCCCGGACGGCCCGCATCCCCAGCCTCGCGCTGCGCACGGCCCGCACCGGGCTGGAGACCGGACCGGTGCTGGTGCAGGTCCCCCGGGCCGGCTACGTGCCGTCGCTGGCGTGCCAGACCTGCCGGGCACCGGCCCGGTGCGCGACGTGCCACGGTCCCCTCGGCCTGCCGACCGGCTCAGGTCAGCCGACCTGCCGGTGGTGCGCCCGGATCGCGGCCGGCTGGGCGTGCCGCGCCTGCGGCGGACGGCAGTGGCGGTCGGTCGCCGTCGGTGCCGTGCGCACCGGGGAGGAGCTGGGGCGGGCCCTGCCCGGCGTCCCGGTACGCACGAGCGGTCGTGACGGGGGCGTGCTTTCCGAGGTGCCCGACGCGCCCGCCCTGGTGCTGGCCACGCCGGGCGCCGAGCCGGTGGCCGCCGGCGGCTACAGCGCCGCGCTGCTGCTCGACGCGTGGGTGCCGCTGTCACGTCCGGACCTGCGGGCGTCGGAGGAGGCGCTCCGCCGGTGGACCGGCGCGGCGGCCCTGGTGCGCCCGGACGCGGAGGGGGGCCGCGTGGTCATCGTCGGCGAGGCGAGCCTGCCGGCCGTGCAGGCCCTGGTGCGCTGGGACCACGGCGGTCACGCGGCCCGTGAGCTGGCCGAGCGCGTCGAGCTCGCCCTTCCGCCGGCCGCGGTGATGGCCGAGGTCGTGGGCGTCCCGGACGGCGTCTCGGCCCTGGCCGCCGCGCTCCGGCTGCCGGACGGCGCCGAGGTGCTCGGACCCGTTCCCGTCGAGGGCGCCCACGCGGTGCCGGGGGAGGAGCTGCAGCGGCTGCTCGTCCGGGCGCCGCTGCGGGCCGCGTCCGAGGTGGCCCGGGCGCTCGCGGGGGCGCGGTCGGTGCTGTCCGCGGCCAAGACGGCACGACCCCCCAGGGTCCGGATGCTGCCGGAGGAGATCGGTTGAGCCAGCGCCGACCACGGCGTCCCGCGTGGTCGCCGGGGGGCGAACGGCGGCCCTCCGCACGCACCTAGACTGGTCAGCCCGTCCACACCCAGGAGGACCCCGCGTGGCCATCCAGCCGATCCGCCTGTTCGGCGATCCCGTGCTCCGCACGCCCGCCGAGCCCGTCGTCGACTTCGACCGGCAGATCCGCCAGCTCGTGCGCGACCTCGAGGAGACCATGCTCGACGCCCCCGGGGCGGGGCTGGCCGCGCCCCAGATCGGGGTGTCGCTGCGAGTGTTCACCTACTACGTCGAGGGCGAGCTCGGCCACCTCGTGAACCCGGTCCTCGACCTGGGGGAGGAGTGCCAGGACGGCGAGGAGGGGTGCCTGTCCATCCCCGGCCTCGTCTTCGACACCCGGCGTGCGGCCCACGTGGTGGCCCGGGGCCAGGACATGCACGGCGAGCCGCTGGTGATCGAGGGCGCCGCGAAGCTCGCCCGGGCCATCCAGCACGAGACCGACCACCTGGACGGCATCCTCTTCGTCGACCGGCTCGACCCGGCCACGCGCAAGGCCGCGATGAAGGCGATCCGCGAGGCCGAGTGGGCCGGTGCCCCCGTGCCGCAGGTCAAGCTCAGCCCGCACGCCACCTTCGGCCTGGCCCTCTAGCGGTGCGGGTCGTCTTCGCCGGAACCCCCCAGGCAGCCGTCCCGTCGCTGCGGGCCCTGCTGGCGTCGCGGCACGAGGTCGTCGCCGTGCTCACGCGACCCGAGGCACGCGCCGGCCGCGGGCGGCGTGCCGTCCCGAGCCCCGTGGCGGAGCTCGCCGAGGCTGAGGGGCTCGAGGTGCTCTCCCCGGCGCGTCCCTCCGACCCGGACTTCGTCCGGCGCCTGACCGATCTGGCTCCGGACAGCTGCGCGGTGGTCGCCTACGGGCACCTCGTCCCTCCGCACGTGCTGGCCGTGCCCCGGCACGGGTGGGTCAACCTGCACTTCTCCCTGCTGCCCGCGTGGCGCGGGGCCGCTCCCGTGCAGCACGCCCTGATCGCGGGTGACGAGGTCACCGGCGCCACCACCTTCGTGCTCGAGCAGGGCATGGACACCGGACCCGTCCTGGGCAGGCTGACCGAGACCGTGCGTGCCCGTGACACGGCGGGCGACCTGCTGGGCCGGCTGTCCGAGGCCGGCGCGGGCCTGCTGGCGGCGACGCTCGACGGCCTGGAGGACGGTGCGCTGCATCCCGTCCCCCAGCCGGTCGACGGGGTGTCGCTCGCGCCCAAGCTCACGGTGGAGGACGCCCGGCTCGACTGGACCCACCCCGCCCTGGCGCTCGACCGGCGCATCCGCGGCTGCACCCCCGCGCCAGGGGCCTGGACGCTGTGGCGCGGGCAGCGGCTCAAGATCGGTCCGCCGTCGCCCCCCGAGGCGGGCACCGGCGACGTGCCGGCGCTGGCCGGCGGCGAGGTGGCCGTCGACGGAGGTCGCGTGCGGGTGGGCACCGGCTCGGTGCCGCTCGTGCTCGGCATGGTGCAGCCCTCGGGCAAGAGGGCGATGCCCGCGGCCGACTGGGCTCGCGGGGTGCGACCGCACCAGGGTGAGCGTTTCGACTCGGAGAGCCTGACGGAGGTGGCGACGTGACCGGACCCGCACGGCCGGGTGGCCCCCCGAGGCGACGGCCCGACGGCAGGCAGGGCTCGAGTCCGCGGCGCTCCGTCCAGGCGCCCTCGCAGCGCGCACGGGTCGCCGACCCCGCGCGCGAGGTGGCCTACGAGGTGCTGCGGGCGGTCCGCGAGGACGACGCCTACGCGAACCTCGTGCTGCCGGGGCTGCTGCGCCGCCGCGGCCTCGACACACGTGACGCGGCCCTCGCGACCGAGCTGGCGTACGGGACGCTGCGCGGCCGCGGGTTCTACGACGCGGTGCTGACGGCCTGCACCGACCGACCGCTCGACGCGATCGACGCCCCCGTGCTGGACGCGCTGCGGATCGGCGCGCACCAGCTGCTCGCCACCCGGATCCCGTCCCACGCGGCGGTGTCGCAGACCGTCGGACTGGTCCGAGCGGTCGCCGGTGGCGGCGCCGGCGGCTTCGCCAACGCGGTGCTCCGCCGCGTCAGCGAGAGGGACGTCGACGCCTGGCGCGCGGTCGTCGTGCCCGACGCCGACACGGACCCGATCGGGCACCTGGCCGTCGGCCGGTCCCACCCGGCCTGGATCGTCCGGGCGATGCGCGAGGCCCTGGTGGCGCACGGCCGTCCCGTGGACGAGATCGGTGACCTGCTCGACGCCGACAACGCCCCACCGACCGTCACCCTGCTGGCACGTCCCGGCCTCTCCACGGTCGACGAGCTCGTCGACGCGGCCGGCGGCGAGCCCGGCCGGTGGTCGCCGTACGCGGCGGTGCTCTCCGGGGGCGGCGACCCGGCGTCGCTCGACGCCGTCCGGAACGGCCGTGCGCGGGTGCAGGACGAGGGCAGCCAGCTGGTCGCGCTGGCGCTCGCGTGCGCCGAGCTCGGTGGCACGGGCACCGCCGGCACCGGTTCCGAGCGCTGGCTCGACCTGTGTGCCGGCCCCGGGGGGAAGGCGGCGCTCCTCGCCGCCGTCGCCGCCCAGCGCGGTGCCTCGCTCACCGCCGTCGAGATCAGCGAGCACCGGGCCGACCTGGTGCGGTCTGCACTCGGACGCACACCCTCGTCCGCGGAGCTCGAGGTGCGCACGGCCGACGGGCGCACGATCGGCGAGGACGAGCCCGGACGCTACGACCGCGTCCTCGTCGACGCCCCTTGCACGGGACTCGGTGCGCTGCGCCGACGTCCCGAGGCGCGGTGGCGCCGCATCCCGGCCGACCTGGCCACGCTCGCGCCGCTGCAGCGGCAGCTGATCGACTCGGCGCTCGCGGCCGTGCGGCCCGGCGGCGTCGTGGCCTACGCGACCTGCTCGCCGCACCCGGCCGAGACGGTCGTCGCGGTCGAGGACGTCCGGAGGCGTCACGGCGACGCGGTCGAGCTGCTCGACGCCCCCGCTGCCATCAGGTCGGCGGCCGGACGGGACGTGCCCGACCTCGGCACGGGGCCGACCGCCCAGCTGTGGCCGCACCGCCACGGCACGGATGCGATGTTCCTCGCGCTGCTGCGTCGCCGCTGACCCCCCAGGTCGGTCGCGGGCGCCGTCGCTAGGCTCCAGGCCATGGGCGTCCAGATCTCCCCGAGCATCCTCTCCAGCGACTTCTCCGACCTGCGCGGCGAGCTCGGACGGATCTCCACGGCCGACTGGGCTCACGTCGACGTGATGGACGGTCACTTCGTGCCGAACCTGACGCTGGGGCTGCCGGTGGTGGAGCGCCTCGTCCAGGTCAGCCCCGTCCCGGTCGACTGCCACCTGATGATCGAGGACCCCGACCGCTGGGCGCCCGGGTATGCCGAGGCGGGGGCGCAGTCGGTCACCTTCCACGTCGAGGCGGCGACCGCGCCCGTGCGGCTGGCGCGAGAGCTGCGCCGCCTCGGGGCCCGCGCCGGGATGGCGGTGCGCCCGGCCACCCCGGTCGAGCCCTACCTCGACCTCCTCGGCGAGATGGACCTGCTGCTGGTGATGACCGTCGAGCCCGGCTTCGGCGGCCAGGCGTTCCTCGACGTGTGCCTGCCCAAGATCCGTCGCGCGCGGGCCGCCATCGCCGGCTCGGGGCTGGACGTCTGGCTGCAGGTGGACGGTGGCGTGTCGACCGAGACGATCGAGCGGGCGGCCGAGGCCGGTGCCGACGTGTTCGTCGCGGGGTCGGCCGTGTACGGCGCCGACGACGCGGCGTCCGCGGTCTCCGAGCTCCGCGCGCTGGCCTCCGCCGCGTGCGGTGCCGCCAGCGGGACGGGCGCGACGGGCCGGTAACCTCGGCGTGTGAAGACCTTCGACGACCTGTTCGCCGAGCTGAGCGACCGGGCGACGACCCGGCCGGCCGGCTCCGGCACCGTCGCCGCCCTCGACGCCGGCGTGCACTTCATCGGCAAGAAGGTCGTCGAGGAGGCCGCCGAGGTCTGGATGGCGGCCGAGTACGAGACCCCGGAGCGCACGGCCGAGGAGATCTCGCAGCTCGTCTACCACCTGCAGGTGCTGATGCTCGCGCGCGGTCTGACGCCCGACGACGTGTACGCCCATCTCTGAGCGGTCGCCCCGCGTCCCGCCGCCAGCCGGCCACCCGTACTGCCCCCCTGATCCACGAGGAGAGCTCGTGCTCCGCATCGCCGTCCCGAACAAGGGCTCCCTGTCGGAGTCCGCGTCCCTGATGCTCGCCGAGGCGGGCTACGCCTCGCGCCGCGACACCCGCCAGCTGGTGCTGGCCGACCCGGAGAACGACGCCGAGTTCTTCTTCCTGCGTCCCCGCGACATCGCGGTCTACGTCGGCTCCGGCACCCTCGACGTGGGGATCACCGGCCGCGACCTGCTGCTCGACTCGCAGGCGCCGGCCACGGAGGTGATGGGCCTCGACTTCGGCCAGTCGACGTTCCGCTTCGCCGCAGCGACGGGTGTCGCGTCGCAGATCGGTGACGTCCACGGCCGCCGTGTGGCGACCAGCTACGACGGCCTGGTGCGCTCGCACCTGGCCGAGCACGGGGTCGAGGCCGAGGTGGTCCGCCTCGACGGTGCGGTCGAGAGTGCCGTGCAGCTGGGTGTCGCCGACGTGATCGCCGACGTGGTCTCGACCGGCGCCACCCTGCGCGGAGCCGGGCTGGCGGTCTTCGGCGACCCGATCCTCGAGTCCGAGGCGGTGCTGATCCGCCGCGACGAGGGGCCCGAACCGACGGGCATCGAGGTGCTGAAGCGGCGGCTGCAGGGCGTCCTCGTGGCCCGCCAGTACGTGATGCTGGACTACGACGTGAGCGTCGACCTCGTCGAGCAGGCGTGCGCCCTGACCCCCGGGCTGGAGTCGCCGACCGTGTCGCCGCTGCACGACAAGGGGTGGGTCGCCGTCCGGTCGATGGTGCCCCGCCGCCAGACCAACCAGGTGATGGACGAGCTGTACACCCTCGGCGCCCGGGCGATCCTCGTCACCACCATCCACGCCTGCCGGATCTGACGGGAGCGGGATCGTGGCCAGGGACCTCTACGCGCACTTCGCGCCCCGCCGCGCCCGGCGGGTGGCGCTCGGGTTCGCCGCCGCCGTCGTCGCCTCCGGGCTGGCGATCGTGGTGCTCGCGCCGCCGCGCTTCAGCCTCGGGGACCGTCTCGGCTTCGTCGTGGTGTGCGCGCTGATCGTGTGGTTCCTGCTGCGGCAGGCGGCCGTGCGCGCGGTGCCGAGCCCCGAGGGCCTGCAGGTGCGCAACCTCGTGCTCGGTCGGTCCCTGGAGTGGCCGCAGATCGTGTCCGTGCGCTTCGGTGACCGCCCGTGGGTCCAGCTCGACCTCGACGACGGCGACACGCTCGCCGTGATGGCGATCCAGCGCTCGGACGGCGCGTCCGCGGTCGCCGAGTCGCGCCGCCTGGCCACGCTGGTCGAGCGCCACTCGGGACAGCTCGCCGACCCACCGTCCCCCCTCTAGGGCCGTACCCCGCGTCCTCTGAGTGCTGAGTGCTCCTAAAAGCACTCTGGTAGGAGCCTTTTGCACTCAGAGGACGGGGGGAGGCGGGGGTGACGTCCACGCCAGCCAGCGCCCGTGGGGCTGGCAGGCAGCCAGCACGTGGTCGTCCAGGGTGAGCCAGAACTGGCTCTTCTCCACCAGCGGCGGCGGTGGCCCGGTGCCGGGCACGACGTCCGGGCCCTCGGCCCCGAGGCGGTGGATGCCGCGCTCGCGCAGCAGGTCCACCAGGCGTCCGCGGTCCTCGCGCGAGACGTACATCAGCGCGGCGCTGTGGGTCACGACCGTGGTCAACCCGTCGGGCACCCGGTCCAGCAGCGCGGCCAGGTCCGTCGTCGCGTCCCCGCGGTGCACGGGCGGCGGGTCGGCGGCCGCGACGGCCAGGGCCGCGTGCAGGCGGTCGGCCCGGTCGACGTGCTCGGGCCAGACCAGGCACTCGAGCCACCGGCGCGCGTCGGGGTCGGTGGCGTCGACCGGGTCGAGGTCGAGCCCTGCGCGCCAGCCGATGGCGGGGACCTCGTCGGGCAGCGGTGCCGGCCCGGTCACCCGGCAGTCGAGCCGGACGGGGCTGTCGGACGGGCCGACCTCGTGCACGGCCAGGGGGTCGTCGGCGGCGTCGACCAGCCGGTACCGGTAGCGCCAGCGGTCGGGCAGCAGGCAGAGCCCGGCGCTGGCGCCGATCTCGACCAGCGCCAAGGGCGCGCCCTCAGCGGCGATCCGGGAGAGAGCGGGCAGGAGCAGGGCGCAGCGGGCCGCCTCGTTCGTCTGGGTCCGGCGTGTCCTGAGGACGTCGAGGACCAGGTCGGGGTGCGTCGAGGCCCAGTCGAGGGCCGCCGCCGGCTCGGTGACGGGCGCACCGTGCCACCGCAGGGCACCGAACAGCAGGTTCGGCTGCCGCCGCGGGGAGTCGACCCGCAGCAGCAGGTCGAGGACGTCCGTGCGGTCGGCCACCGCGTGGGCCAGGGCCTCGTACGCCGGGGACATCCCGCGCGCCCCGACGTCGGCCCACGACCGGTACCGCTCGGCCAGAGAGACCCTTGGGTCCCCTGAGCTCCCCGTGCCCTCGGTGTTGACGACGTCGCCTCTCACGGCGACCAGGGTGCCAGCCGCCGGGTCCCGGCGCACCGTCTCAGGTGCTGGACCTTCGCGCGCCGTTGCGCCAGTCTCAGCGACGCCGAGGAACCCGCCCGGCGACGCGAGAGGTCCGCGAGGGGAAGGCGATGTCAGAGGACGTGCGTCTGGTGCGTCAGTTCGCCTCCGAGCCGGCTGAGGTGCTGGCCGCGTTCACGGACGCCGATCGCTGGGCCGAGTGGATGTGGCCGCCCCATCTGCAGACCAGCGTCACGACGGACCCCCGTGAGGGGGGACGGTTCGCCGTGCGCAGCGAGGTCGCCGACCTCGGCTTCAGCGGCACCTACCGCGCGGTCCGGGCGCCAGGCGCGGACCGCCCCGGCTACCTCGACATGACCTGGCAGTGGGACGGGGACGGCCACGCCACGCGCGTGGTCGTCCAGGTCGACTCCGCCGACCGGGCGGCCGGCTGCACCCTCACGGTGACGCACACCGAGAACCGCGACGCCGACGAGACCGCGCGCCACGTTCAGGGCTGGAACGACTGTCTCGACCGGCTCGCGGAGTACCTCGTCTCCTCGTAGCCGGCGTCCACGGCCCCGGCGACGGCGTCCAGCACCTGGCGCAGGTCATGGGTCCTGCGGCCGGTGAGCCGGACCACCCGCAGGGCGGGGTCCGGGTCTGCGCGGACGGGGGACGAGGCGGGCGCGAGGTAGGCGGCCCGGTCGAGCGCCCACCGGACGACCCCCTCGTCGGTGCTCTCGTCGGCGAGGCCGACGACCCGGTCGAGCGGGATCAGGGCCACCAGCCGCTCCACCTCGTGCACGACGCCCTGGTGCTCGGCTGTGAGCCCGCGCAGGTCGACCAGCACCGCGTCGACGCTCCCGACCAGCGCCTGCACCGCCCGCCGCCACGTGTCGTCGTGGCAGAGAAGGTCGTTGACCCGGTAGCGGCCGTCGCGGTCGGGACGCAGGTCGAGGTCGCCGACGCGGCGTTCGACGTCCTCCTCCGTCCGGACGAACAGCCGCTGCAGCCGTCCGCGCAGGAACCCGATCAGCTCGTGCGGCTCCAGCACCTCGCTGGCCAGGTCGGGACCCGTGATCAGCTCGACGCTGCCGACCCACCGCCAGTGCATCGTGAGGTCGCGCAGCAGGCGTGAGCTGCGCCGGCGTGCCCCGAACGTGCGCAGCAGCAGCAGGCGCACCGGAGGGCGCTGCCCCGGCCGCCGCAGCAGCGCGCAGACCACGAGGAACACCACCATCACCACGAACGGCACCATCCCCAGCAGGGCGCCTGCGGCCCCCTGGGTGCCCAGCAGCAGGGCCTGGGTGAGGGACAGCACGAACCACCACTGCAGGACGAGGAGGGTCTCGTCACTGAGCCACTTGTGTTCGTAGAGAGCGGCCATCAGCCAGCCGAACAGCGGGACCGACACGATCGCGGCCCCGGCCCCCCCGAGCAGCCACCAGACGAAGGGGTCGAGGGCGACACCGACCATCAGGTACACGACCGCCGGGTAGACGAGCACCACCGCGATCCCCGCTGCCGTCAGCGCGGGGGCCACCAGCCAGGCCGCGCCGCGCATCGACCGCACGCCGGTGGCGACCACGAAGAGCGAGGGACCGGCGACGACCACCAGCAGCAGCACGAAGGAGTCCACGACGCTCGTCCCGCCGACGACCGGCAGCGCGAGCGCCAGGACGAGGAACACGCCCCACAGCACGGCTCGCGACCGCCGGTCGACGACGCCGACGGAGATGACGGTGGGCACCACGAGCCAGCCGAGGATCAGGGTCAGGGAGAGGGTCCGCAGGGGGAGCCAGTCCAGGCCCTCCACGAGGTAGTAGGCGGCGGTGGCGCTGAAGCCGAACAGCAGGCCCGCCACGGCGAACACGAGCTGGGCCCTCCGCGCCGAGGCCCGGGCCCGTGCGGCGAGGGGTCCGGACCTGGGTGCGCGGGCGTCCTCGACGGCGATCCGCGGCCACGGCCCCGGTGGCGGCAGAGGACCCGGTGGCGGCAGGTGGACCGGCACGCCGGTGGCGGGGGCGGCCGTCCGGCGCATCCCCGACTGCACCGCCGCGCGGTACCGCCACAGGACCAGCCAGCAGACCGGCCACGTCAGCACGCCGGCCAGGATCACGACCATGAAGCCCAGCCCCAGGGCCATCGTCCAGGCGTCGACCCCGATGATCTCCTCGAACCTGTCCATGGCGACCCCGGCGACGCCCCCGCCCGGGACGGGCGGGACCTGGCTCGATGCTCCGGCCCGGGCACGGCGGTGTCAACGGTGCACGGCCTGGACGGCGGCCACCCGCCCGTTGACAGACGCCCCGAGCGGGAGCACCGTCTGACCAGCGGCGGACGTGCCCTCGGGGGCGCTCGGCCCACGCAGCTACCGACAGGCGGGGTGCCTGATGACGGTCGAGATCGTGCCGTGGGATGCGAATGCCGGCGGCGACGCCGGCGGCGACGTCGACGACGCCTGCGACGGGGCGGGCGACGAGGCGCTCGAGGCGATGTCGACCTCCGCCCGTTCACGCGGGTGGGGTCCCGGGTGGCCCGGCTGCCAGACCGGACGGCTGGTCACCGTGGCGGTACCGGGAGGTGTCCGCCTCAGCGTCCGCCGGGAGATCGCCCCGCTCGTCGCCTGGCTCTGCGAGGAGACGGCCCGCCGCGGCTACGCGCTGCGTTCCGGCCAGTGCTGGGGCTTCGCCTGCCGGTCGATCCGTGGCTCCAGCAGCCCGAGCAACCACTCGTGGGGGCTCGCCGTCGACCTGAACTCGCTCGCGAACCCGATGGGGCCGTCGCTGAGGACCGACATGCCGGCCTGGATGCCGGAGCTCTGGACCAGGCACGGCTTCCGGTGGGGCGGTACCTACGCGACGCGCAAGGACGCGATGCACTACGAGTACATGGGTACCCCGGCCGGCGCCGCGGCGGCTGTCGCGGGCCTCGGGGCGACCGGCGCGGCCGCTGCCCCGGCCGCGGCGACGCGGGCGGCGGCCGGACGGCCCCGGGCCGCTGCAGCCACCGCGCCCCCCTACCCCCTCCCGACGGGGCACTACTTCGGGCGAGGGGGCGCCCCCCGGTGCCACGACGGCCGCCTCGAGGCCGACCGGCACCACGTGCGCACGTTCCAGGAGCGGATGCTCCAGCGGGGCTGGAAACTCGGGAGCTCGGGTGCCGACGGCCGCTTCGGCCCGAAGGTCCAGGCAGCGGTGAAGGGCTTCCAGTCCGAGAAGGGCCTCCAGGTCGACGGTGTCGTCGGCCCGGCCACCTGGCGAGCCCTGTGGGAGGCCCGCGTCACCTGAAAGGGGTGGCTCCGATGGCGCACGTGACGTTCGTGCACGGGATCAGCAACAAGCCGCCGGCGGCGGACCTCGTGCGCGCCTGGGTGTCGGCGCTGGCCGACGACCGGGGGCTCGACCTCGACTACGAGCACATCACGTACGAGCTCGTGTACTGGGCCGACCTGCTGTACGCCGAGCCGCTGCCTGCCGGTCAGGCGGAGAGCCTCGAGGCCATGGACCTGGGAGGTGCGGGGGACGTCGACCTGTCCCGGCTCACGTCGGAGCAGGGGGAGGAGGCGGGGGTGATGGCCCGGCTCGCGGCGCGCCTGGGCGTCCCCCTCGTGCCGGCCGACGCGCCGGGCGACGGCGGTGGGCCCGACGTCGCGACCGACCCCGCGGTGGACGCGTCGCTCGAGCTGCTGCCACCGCCGCTGGCCCGCCGGGTGATGCGCACCTTCCTGCGCGACGTCCACCACTACCTCTTCAACACCACGTTCAGCCCCCGCCCGGGCGAGGAGCACGCCATCCAGGACGTGATCCGCCGTCGCACGGTCGACGCCCTCGGGCGCGGCGCGGACAAGGAGCCACCCCACGTGCTCGTCAGCCACAGCATGGGGACCGTGATCGCGTACGACTGCCTCAAGCGCGTGCCGGGGTGCCCGGCCGTGGACGCGCTGTTCACCATCGGCAGCCCCCTGGGCCTCGACGAGGTGCAGCACTGCCTGAAGCCCCAGTGGTCACGCGACGACGGGTTCCCCGGACCGACCCTGAGCGGACGGTGGGTGAACGTCTTCGACCGCCTCGACGTGGTCGCGGCGGCGGACCCCTCCGTCGGCAACGACTTCCGACGTCACGGCGCCGAAGCGGTGGTCGACCTCAACGAGCAGAACTGGGGACGTTGGCGGCATGACATCGGCAAGTACCTGCGCGGGCAGCAGCTGAGGGCCCACCTGGCCGACGCCCTCGGTGTCGACCAGCCATGAGGGACGAGGACGCGGCCGGGCTCGTCCGGGAGCTGTCCGGTGCCCTCGACCGGTCGGACGTGGCCGCTGCCGACCGCCTCGGCGCCACGATCGTCGAATCGTTGGAGGACGTCGAGCGCGACGCCGTTCCAGCCGCCCTGCTCGACGTCCTCGCGCTGCTGCGGCACCACTGCAGGTTCGGGCTGCTCGAGCGCGTCGCGGAGGCCCTGCTCCAGACCGGCGCCGAGATGCCCACTGCACGAAGACAGTACGCACAGGCCCTGATCGAACGGGGGGCGGTCGTCGCCGGGCTCGACGTCCTCAGCGAGCTCGTGGACGGCGGCGGCGCAGAGGCGGTGGAGGCGAAGGGACTGCAGGGCCGGGCGTACAAGGAGATGTTCGTCGGCGCGGGCAGCGCCGCCCCCGAGCGCCGTGGCACGTGGCTCGACCGCGCGGTCGAGGCCTACGGGTCGGTCTACGCGTCGGACCGCGAGGCGGTCTGGCACGGCATCAACACGGCGGCGCTCCTGCTGCGGGCCGATCGGGAGGGGCTGGGCGTCGCGGGGTTCGACGACCCCCGGTCAGCCGGCCTGGAGATCGCGGTGGACGTGGCAGCGCGGATCGCGCGGCGCGGTGAGGCGGCGGATGCGTGGGACTGGGCGACCGCGGTCGAGGCCGACGTGGCGCTCGGGGACGTGGACCGGGCGCTGGCCCGCGTCCAGCACACCGAGGCCACCACCCGCACCGGTGCCTTCGAGATCGCCAGCCTGCGGCGGCAGCTCGTCGAGGTCTGGCAGATGTCCCACGACAGCCCTCCTGGCGCGACGATCCTGCCCCCGCTGGAGGCGCTGCTGCTGCAGAAGCAGGGTGCGGTCCTCACCCTGGGCCCGACCGCGGGCTCGCAGGCGCACACGGTCGACCGGGGGTTCGAGAAGGTCTTCGGCGCCGACGGCGCCCAGACGCAGGCCTGGTTCGAGGACCTCCTCCGACGGTGCCGTGGCGTGGCCCGCGTCGAGGACGCGTACGAGGAGGCGTGCGGGACCGGCTTCGTCCTCGCCGGGCCCGACCTCCATCCGTCCTTCCCGGCCCTGGTCCTGCTGACGAACGCGCACGTCATCCCGGACGCCGTCCCCGCGTCGGACGCGGTCGTGACCTTCCGCGGGCTCGCCCGGGCGGGAGGGACGGCCAGGGTCGCGCTCGGGGCGCAGCTGTGGACGTCGCCACCCACCGAGCTCGACGCCACGATCGTGGCGCTGGCCGAGGTGCCGGACGGCGTCGAGCAGAACCCCGTGGCGGAGCGGATGCCGCTGCTGGACCCCGAGCAGCCTGCTCGGGTCTACGTGGTCGGGCACCCCCTGGGCGCACCGGCGGTGAAGATCTCCATCCACGACAACGACCTGCTCGACTACGACGACGTCAAGGTCCACTACCGGGCCCCCACCCAGCCGGGCAGCTCGGGCAGCCCGGTCTTCGACAAGCGGTGGCGGGTGCTCGCCCTGCACCACGCCGGCAGCGAGCGCATGACCCGCCTGCACGGTGACGGCGTGTACGCGGCGAACGAGGGGATCCGGATCGACAGGATCCGCGGCGCCATCGCGGCGTCCCTCGACAGCCCGACGGAGACGGCGTCGTGAAGGACCTCTCGGTGTTCATCAGCTACGCGCGCGAGGACGAGACCGCCGCCCGCGCGGTCGCGGCGGGCCTCAAGCGTGAGGGGTTCTCGGTGTTCCTCGACACGCAGCGGCTGAGAGCAGGGGATTTCGGCGCCCAGCTCGAGCGGGCGATCCGGCGGTGCGACGTCTTCGTGCTGCTGATCTCGAGGTCCTCGGTCGCATCGACGTACGTCAACCGGGAGCTGCACGTGGCCGCCGACGACTTCGAGCGCCCGGTCCTGCCGGTCGTCCTCGAGGAGACCGACCTCGGCCCGTTCCGGCTGGTGCTCGGCGGGCTCCAGCGGGTGCGCTACTCGACGGACAGCGCCTACCAGATCGCCGACGTCGTGGACGGTGTCTACCGGACCGCGGCCCAGGCCCGGCGTCTGCAGCCGTCGGCCGGCGCACGCACCGCCCGCGTCGTCGGGACGGTCATCACCGGGCTGGGCCTGGTGCTGTTCCTCGGCGGGATGGGTGGCTTCTTCCTGCTGTTCGCGACCGCCTGGAACTCGCAACCGGGTGACCAGCCGTCCCCGCTCTTCCCGGTGATGCTCGGGGTGTGCTTCGTGGGGTTCGTGGTCAGCGCGATCGGGGAGGGCATCCGCCGTTCGGCGGCGCGACGGGGGCAGGCGTGGCGGTGACGACGGTCAGCGTGCGGACCGGCGCCGACCTCGCCGCGGCGCTCGAGCCGGTGACGGCCGGGGGACCACGCCCCGTGGTGGTGCTGGTCGGAGGTGCCGCGGCGATGGAGGACCGGCACCTCGGACCCGTGACGCGCGCGATGGGCGAGTGGCTCCTGCCGGCCCTGGAGCGCTGGCACGCCGCCGTCGTCGACGGCGGCACCGACGCGGGGGTGATGAGGTTGGTCGGTCACCTCCGCGAGGACGCCGGCGCCCGGTTCCCGCTCGTCGGCGTGGTGGCGGACGGGACCGTCGCCCCGGAGGGGACCGTGGGCCGCTCCGGCGGGTCGGCCGAGCTCGAACCCCACCACAGCCTCGTGGTGGTCGTCCCCGGCCGGGCCTGGGGTGACGAGTCCGGCTGGCTCGGCGAGGTGGCGCGGGTCGTGGCGGCGGGCCGGCCGACGCTGACGCTGATGGTGAACGGCGGTGACGTCGCGTACGACGACGTCGTCCTCGGCCTGGCGCAGGGGCGACCGCTCGTGGTGCTCGGCGGGACCGGTCGCCTCGCGGACGCGGTGGCGGCCGCCGCAGCGGGTGACCGCCGGGACGAGCGGGCGGCGAGGATCGCGCGCTCACCCCACACGCGGGTCGTCGACGTGGGCGACGGCCCGCGTCTGGGCGCCCTGCTGGACGAGCTCCTGGGAGGCCCGTCGTAGGCTCGCGGCCGCCCGCTCGTCCGCCCGACGTCGGCATCCGCACCCCGGAGGTCCCCCCGTGCCCCTGACCGACAGCGCCCGCGTGCAGGCGACCGTGCGGGCGATCCTGCCTGGGGACGCCGAGGTCGCTGCGGTGGCACGGCACCGCCAGTCGAGGCTGACGAAGCCCCCCGGTTCGATGGGCGTGCTCGAGGAGCTCTCGGCGCGGCTGGCCGCGTCGACCGGGGTCTGCCCGCCCGTCGTCGATCCCGCCGCTCTGGTCGTCTTCGCGGGGGACCACGGGGTGCACGCGCAGGGGGTCAGCCCCTGGCCGCAGGAGGTCACCGCCCAGATGGTGTCGACCTTCCTGGCCGACCGGGCGGTCGTCAGCGCCCTGGCCCGGCAGGTCGGGGCCACGGTGCGTGTGGTCGACGTGGGGGTGGCCGCCGAGCTCGGCGACCACCCGGACCTGGTGCAGCGCAAGGTCTCCTACGGCACGGCCGACCTGTCGACAGGTGCCGCGATGACCCGGGGCCAGGTCGAGAGGGCGCTCGCCGCGGGCATCGCCGAGGCGGACGTGCTCGTCGCCGCGGGACACCGCCTGCTGGTGGCAGGGGACATGGGCATCGCCAACACCACGCCCTCCGCGGTCCTGGTGGCAGCGGTCACGGGTGCCACGGCGGAGCAGGCCACGGGCCGGGGGACCGGGATCGACGACAGGACCTGGTCGCTCAAGGCCGCCACGGTGCAGAAGGCCCTCGACCTGCACGCCGACGTCGTCGCCGCAGCCTCCGACGACCCCGTGGGTCTGCTGGCCGCAGTCGGCGGCTTCGAGCACGCCGCGATCGCGGGCTTCCTCCTGGGCGCCGCAGCGGCCCGTGTGCCGGTCGTGCTCGACGGGGTGATCGCGTGTTCCGCGGCCCTGGTCGCCCAGCTGATGTGCCCTGCGGCGGTGGACCACTGGGTCGCGGGGCACCGGTCCAGCGAGCCCGGCGCCTCGCTGGCGCTGGAGCGGCTCGGGATGGAGCCGCTGCTCGACCTGGGGCTGCGGCTCGGCGAGGGCTCGGGCGCCGTTCTGGCCGTACCGCTGGTGCAGGCAGCGGCACGGCTCCTCGCCGAGGTCGCCACCTTCGACGACGCCGGGGTCCACGAGGGCGGCTGACGCGGCCGGGCCCTACGGTGAGCCCATGACCGCCACGACCTGGACCTGGACGTACCACGACGCCGACGGGGCCGACGTCACCCCGCCCAGCGCGCCTGAGCGGGGCTTCCCGACGCAGGCCGACGCGGAGACGTGGGTCGGCGAGACGTGGCAGGACCTCCTCGCCGAGGGCGTCGAGGCCGTCACCCTGCGGGAGGGCGACTCGGTCGTCTACGGACCGATGTCGCTACGCCCCGCCCACTGAGGGCCGGACCACTGACGGCCTCGACCCGGCGCCGGTCCTGACCGCCGGTCCTGGCCGCTTGTCACGCGACGCGCGACTGCGGCGCCGTCTCGGCGGTCTTGCCCGGGTCGCGCTCCACGACGTCGCCGAGGGCCTCGTCGATGCGCCCCATCAGCTCGGCGGGGATCTCGACGCCTGCGGCCTTGACGTTCTCGGCCACCTGCTCCGGCCGCGAGGCGCCCACGAGGGCCGCGGCGACGTTGTCGTTCTGCAGCACCCACGCGATGGCGAGCTGGGCCATCGTGAGGTCCATCTCCTTGGCGATCGGGGCGAGGTTCTGCACGGCGGAGAGGGTCTCGTCGTTCATGAACCGCTTGATCATGTTCGCGCCACCCTTCTCGTCCGTGGCGCGCGAGCCCTCGGGCGGTGCCTGACCGGGCAGGTACTTGCCTGACAGCACGCCCTGGGCGATCGGCGACCACACGATCTGCGAGACGCCGAGCTCCCGGCTGGTGGGCACGACCTCGTCCTCGATGACGCGCCACAGCATCGAGTACTGCGGCTGGCTCGAGATGAGCTGGAAACCCAGCTCCTTCGACAGCGCGACGCCGTCGCGGATCTGGTCCGCGGTCCACTCGCTGACGCCGATGTAGAGGGCTTTGCCCTGCCGGACGATGTCGGCGAAGGCCTGCATCGTCTCCTCGAGCGGCGTCTCGGTGTCGTAGCGGTGCGCCTGGTACAGGTCCACGTAGTCGGTCTGGAGCCGCTTCAGCGAACCGTGGATCGACTCCATGACGTGCTTGCGCGACAGGCCCGTGTCGTTCGGGCCCCCGGGGCCGGTCGGCCAGTAGACCTTGGTGAAGATCTCGAGCGACTCGCGCCGCTCACCCGCGAGCGCGTCCCCGAGAACGGATTCCGCCTTCGTGTTGGCGTAGACGTCCGCCGTGTCGAAGGTGGTGATGCCGGCGTCCAGGGCGGCGCGCACGCACGTGGTGGCGACGTCGTTCTCGACCTGGGAGCCGTGGGTCAGCCAGTTGCCGTAGGTGATCTCAGAGATCTTGAGGCCGGAGTTGCCGAGGTAGCGGAAGTCCATGCGGTCGACCCTACGGCGCGTCCCGCCGGACGACGAATCGGACGTTCAGCGCGGAGGCTGGCGGCGCTGCACCGCGGGCTTCGGCAGGCGGAGCCGGCGGATCTGGAACGAGCGCAGGACCCCGTACGAGATCAGGCCGCGCATCTGGACGTCGGGCCCGAAGCGCTCCTTCAACGACCGTCGCAGCAGCCGGGAGAGCACGACGGCGTCGGAGCCGACGACGATCACGGTGCCCCAGAGCACGAGGGTCGACACCAGCTGCACCTGCGCGACCTGGATCGGGTCCAGCCCGATCGCGCCGGGGAGGATCACCAGTACCACGGCGATCAGCGCCAGGTAGAGGTAGAACTCGCCGATGTTCAGCCGTCCGTCGACGACGTCGCGGACGAAGCGCTTGTGGGGGCCGGCGTCGCGCGGCGGAAGGTGCGACTCGTCGCCGGAGGCCAGCGCCGCGCGCTGCCGCAGCCGCTCCTCCCGGACCTTCTGCTTGTCGGCCTTGCCGGCCGCCTTGCGGTCGGTCGGCACCAGGGGCCTGCGCCGGGCGGCCTCGGCCTCACGACGCTTCGGGGTCGGACGGTTCTTGGCACCCGGCCGCTCCTGGACTGCGGGGGTGGCCGTCTCCTCGGTCTTCCTACGTCCGAACACCCCTCGACCCTACCGGCGATACCGTGCGCCCATGACCGACGCCACCACCATGCCCACTGCCGGCCACCCGACCGATGTCGCCGCCCTCCGTGCGGCCCTGGACGCGCAGATGCCCGGGGTCCGCGCCGACCTCGAGGCGCTGGTGCGGATCCCGAGCGTGTCGGCCGGGGCCTTCGACCAGGCGCACGTGGCGGACAGTGCCGAGGCGGTCGCCGACCTGCTGCGCGGCGCCGGGCTCGACGACGTGCAGGTGCTGCGGGCCGCGAAGCCGGACGGGAGCGACGGAGCTCCCGCGGTCGTGGCCCGACGGCCCGCGCCCGAGGGGAAGCCGACCGTGCTGCTGTACGCCCACCACGACGTGCAGCCTCCCGGCGAGGAGGACGACTGGACCAGCCCGGCCTTCCTGCCGACCGAGCGCGACGGCCGCCTGTACGGCCGGGGGACCGCGGACGACAAGGCGGGGGTGATGGCCCACGTCGCCGCCCTGCGGACCCTGCTGCCGACCTGGGGACCGGACGACGGCGTCGGCGTGGTCGTCTTCGTCGAGGGCGAGGAGGAGTCGGGGTCACCGTCGCTGGCCGAGTTCCTCCGCACCCACCGCGACCTGCTCTCCGCCGACGTGATCGTGGTGGCCGACTCCGACAACTGGGACGTCGACACCCCCTCGCTGACGGTCACCCTGCGCGGGCTCGTCGAGGGCGACCTGGAGGTGTCGACCCTGCGGCAGGGCGTGCACTCCGGCATGTACGGCGGCGCCGCGCCCGACGCGGTGATGGCCACGACCACGCTGCTGGCGCGGCTCTGGGACTCCGACGGAGACCTGCAGGTCCCCGGGCCTGGTCTCCGGCGAGGCCGCCGACCTGGACTACCCCGAGGAGAAGCTGCGCGACGAGGCCGGGCTGCTGGATGGCGTCCGTGCGGTCGGCAGCGGCTCGATCCTCAGCCGGATGTGGACGAAGGCAGCCGTCACCGTCACCGGCATCGACGCGCCTTCCGTCGCGCGGGCCTCCAACACGCTGCTCCCGCGGGTGCGGGCCAAGGTGACGATGCGGATCGCGCCCGGGCAGGACCCGCAGGAGGCCTTCGAGGCGCTCAAGGCGTTCCTCGAGGAGGACCCGCCGTTCGGGGCCCACGTCACCGTTCACCCGCAAGGAGCTCGGGCCAGGCGTTCGCCGGCCCCGTCGACGGGCCCGTCTACGAGGCCGCCGGGCTGGGCGCTGACCGAGGCGTGGGACGGCGCGCAGGTCGTGCACCAGGGGATCGGCGGGTCGATCCCGTTCATCGCCGACTTCGTGCGGACGTTCCCCGACGCGACCGTGCTGGTCACCGGCGTGGAGGACCCGCACACCCTGGCGCACGGCTACGACGAGTCCCTGCACCTGGGCGTGTTCGCTCGCGCGTGCCTGGGCGAGGTCCTGCTGCTGTCGCGTCTGGCCGGCACCGTCTGACCCCACCACCGCCGCACCTCGCCCTGCAGGTCCGGTAGGGGGCCGATCCTGCGGGGACGGCGGTGGCGCTCAGTCCTTGCGCGGTCGCCCCGGGCAGCGCGAGCATCTGGTCCAGCGCGACCCGGGCCCAGTGCGCCACGTCGGGGTCGACCACGATCCGGTTGACGACGCGGCCGGCGGCGAGGGACTCCAGCGCCCAGACCAGGTGGGGCAGGTCGATCCGGTTCATCGTCGAGCAGAAGCAGACGTTCTTCTCCAGGAACATGATCGTCTGCTCGGGGTGCTGCAGGGCCAGGCGCCGCACCAGGTTGAGCTCGGTGCCGATCACCCATGCGGTGCCGGCGGGGGCGGCCTCGACCGCGTTGATGATGTACTCCGTCGAGCCCACCTCGTCGGCCGCCTCGACGACCTCGTGCTGGCACTCGGGGTGCACCAGCACCCGCACGTCGGGACGGGCGCTGCGCGCGTCGACGACGTTCTGCAGGCTGAAGCGGCCGTGCACCGAGCAGTGCCCCCGCCACAGGATCATCCGCGCCTTCTCGAGCTGCTCCCTGCGTCAGGCCGCCGCCCGGCTTGTGGGGGTCGTAGACCACGCAGTCGTCCAGGGAGAAGCCCATCTCGCGTACCGCGGTGTTGCGGCCAAGGTGCTGGTCGGGCAGGAACAGCACCTTGCCGCGGGCGTCGGCCTTCTGCGAGAACGCCCACGTGAGAGCGGTCCTCGCGTTGGACGAGGTGCAGACCGTCCCCCCGTGCCGCCCGGTGAACGCCTTGATCGCCGCGGACGAGTTCATGTACGTCACCGGCACGACGTCGTCGGCGACGCCGGCGTCGACCAGCACGTCCCACGCGTCCTCGACCTGGCCGATCGCGGCCATGTCCGCCATCGAGCAGCCGGCTGCGAGGTCGGGGAGCACGACCTGCTGCGTCGGGGCGGTGAGGATGTCAGCGCTCTCGGCCATGAAGTGCACGCCGCAGAAGACGACGAACTCCGCGTCCGGACGGGCGGCCGCCTGCTGCGCGAGCTTGAACGAGTCGCCGGTGACGTCGGCGAACTGGATCACCTCGTCGCGCTGGTAGTGGTGGCCCAGCACGAACGCCCGGTCACCCAGGGCCGCTCGCGCCACGCGGGCCCGCTCGACGAGGTCGGGGTCCGACGCGGCGGGCAGGTCACCGGGGCACTCGACGCCGCGCTCGGTCGCCAGCTCGGTGCCGCGGCCGAGCAGCAGCAGGGCCGCCGGCGTGGGAGCGGGCTCGGTGAAGGACGACGTGGCGCTCACCTGGTGATCGTCTCACGCAGGCACCTGGGCAGGATGGGCACGTGCGCGTCCTCATCGCCCCCGACGGCTTCACCGGCACCCTGACCGCGGGTCAGGCGGCCGCGGCCCTGGCCGACGGCTGGGCGCGGCAGGCCCCGGCGGACGAGCTCGATCTCTGCCCCCTCTCCGACGGCGGCCCCGGCTTCGTCGACACCCTCCACGAGCGCCTCGGCGGGCCCGGCGCCCACCTGGAGGCGGTCACCGTCAGCGGCCCGCTCGGCGACCCCGTGCCGGCCACCGTCCTCGTCGTCGACGGGGAGGTCGGCAGGACCGCGTACGTGGAGACCGCGCAGGCCTGCGGGCTGCACCTGGTGCCCGCCGAGCACCGCGACCCGACCCGGACCACGACGTGGGGCGTGGGCGAGCTGCTCGACGCCGCGCTGTCGACCGGCGCGTCGAGGATCGTGGCGGGGCTGGGCGGCTCGGCCACCAACGACGGCGGGGCGGGCATGCTCGCCGCTCTGGGCGCCGGGCCGGCGGCGCTGCTCTCGCGCGGCGGCGGGGCCCTGGCGGACCTGCCGTCCGACGCCCTGCCGCGGCTGACCGAGGTGCGCGCGCGCTTCGCCGGGGTGCGGCTCGTGGCCGCCAGCGACGTCGACGTCCCGCTGCTGGGCTTCCACGGCGCCTCGGCCGGGTTCGCCGCGCAGAAGGGCGCGACCCCGGAGCAGGCGCAGTCGCTCGAGGCCGCGCTCGGCCGGTACGCCCAGGTCGCCCAGGAGTCCCTCGGCGTGCTGGCCGGAGGAGACCTGCTGGCCGCCGGCAGCGC
The DNA here is from genome assembly GCA_963843835.1 of uncultured Actinomycetota bacterium. Taxonomy (GTDB): domain Bacteria; phylum Actinomycetota; class Actinomycetes; order Actinomycetales; family CAWJMD01; genus CAWJMD01. The sequence continues at coordinate 1,011,872 of CAWJMD010000008.1, read as the reverse complement.
CCCCCGGCGCCTGCCCTCGACGCCCGGTGCCGGTGCCGCCGGGGGCCTCGGCTTCGGCCTGCTGCTGCTGGGTGCCGAGCGCGTCCCCGGGGCCTCGGCCGTCCTCGACGCCCTGGAGGTCGACCAGCGGATCGGCCGCCGCCGACCTGGTCGTCACGGGGGAGGGGACGTTCGACTGGCAGTCCCTGCGCGGGAAGGTCGTCAGCGCCGTCGCCGAGCGCGCCCTGGCTGTCGGCGTGCCGGTCATCGTGGTCGCAGGTCAGGTCGAGGCCGGCCGGCGCGAGAGCCTGGCGATCGGGATCGAGTCCAGCTACGCCGTCGCGTCGACGGACGAGGAGGTCGCGGCCGCCTTCGCCGACCCCGCCGGGACCCTGGCGGCCCGTGCCCGACGCGTCGCCCGCACCTGGTCCCGGTGAGGCGCGTACCCTGGTCGCGACCGGGAACAACGCGGCCGCCCCTGGTGGTTGACGCGTGTGAGACCGGTACGACGCGTCCCGAGCACCCTTGGAGATCCCTCACATGAGCGAGACCACGACCAGCACCCCGGCCGAGACCACCGACGCCCCGGCGCACGGCGTCCTGCTCACGCCTCCTGCGGCCGACAAGGTGAAGAGCCTGCTCGAGCAGGAGGGTCGTGACGACCTCCGCCTGCGCGTGGCCGTCCAGCCCGGTGGCTGCTCCGGCCTGATCTACCAGCTCTACTTCGACGAGCGGAGCCTGGACGGCGACGCGGTCGTCGACTTCGGCGGCGTCGAGGTCGTCCTCGACCGGATGAGCGTCCCCTACCTGGACGGCGCCACGATCGACTTCGCCGACACCATCGAGAAGCAGGGCTTCGTCATCGACAACCCCAACGCGGGCAGCTCGTGCGCCTGCGGCGACTCGTTCAGCTGACAGCCGGCTGACGGCTGCACGGGCGCGACGGCGGCGAGCCGACTCCGCCAACCGTCCGACCCGATACGCACCGGCCCACTAGGGTGGCCCGGTGCGTATCGCTGTCACAGGGTCCATCGCGACCGACCACCTGATGAGCTTCTCCGGCCGCTTCGCCGACTCGCTGGTGGTGGAGCAGCTGCACAAGATCTCGCTCTCCTTCCTCGTCGACGACCTGCAGATCCGCCGCGGGGGGATCGCGGCGAACATCGCGTTCGGCCTCGGCAACCTCGGGCTGCGACCCCTGCTGGTCGGCGCCGTCGGGCAGGACTTCGTGGACTACCGGTCGTGGCTCGACCGGCACCAGGTCGACACCCGGCACGTCTGGGTCTCGGAGGTGGCGCACACCGCGCGATTCGTGTGCACGACGGACACCGACCACGCCCAGATGGCGTCCTTCTACGCCGGGGCGATGAGCGAGGCCCGCAACATCGAGCTGGGCCCCATCGCCGAGGCGGAGGGCGGCCTGGACCTGGTCGTGATCAGCCCCAACGACCCCGAGGCGATGCAGCGGCACACCGAGGAGTGCCGCCAGCGCGGCTTCGCGTTCGTGGCCGACCCGTCCCAGCAGCTGGCCTGGCTGGACGGCGACCAGATCCGGGAGCTCGTGGACGGCGCGGCGTACCTGTTCACCAACGCCTACGAGGCGTCGATGATCGAGCAGAAGACCGGCTGGACGCACCGCGACGTCCTCGACCGCGTCGGGGTCCGCATCATCACGCACGGCCGGGACGGCGCCACCGTCGAGTCCGACGGCGCGGAGCCGGTGCACGTCAAGACGCCGCAGGAGACCCGGCGCGCCGACCCGACCGGTGTCGGCGACGCGTTCCGGGCGGGCTACGTCGCCGGCCTGGCCTGGGAGCTCTCCCCGCAGCGCTGTGCCGAGCTCGGCTCGATGCTCGCCACCTACGTGGTCGAGACCGTCGGCACCCAGGAGTACCAGTTCGGCCGGAAGTCCTTCCTCGAGCGCTTCGCGGAGGCCTACGGCGCCGACGCGGCGGACGAGGTGGCAGCGCACGTCCAGCCGCTCCGCCCCTGACGTGCCCCCGGTCGACGACCAGTTCGACCGGATCGTCGCGGCGGCCGGGCCCGGTGAGGACCTGCTGGCGGCCGGGGCCGACCTCGAGGTCGACACGCTCGTCGCCGCGTACCGTCGCGGCCTGTTCCCGATGGGGCTGGGGGAGCACGGCGCCCCGCCGATCGGGTGGTGGTCCCCCGACCCGAGGGGCGTGCTGCCACTCCGGCGCCTGCACGTGTCGAGGTCCCTGCGGCGCAGCCTGCGCCGGTTCGAGGTGAGGGTGGACACGGCCTTCGACGCCGTCGTCGCCGGCTGCGCCGACCCGGGCCGCGACGGGCGGTGGATCACCCCCGACGTCGCCCTGGCCTACGGACGGCTGCACCGCGCGGGCCACGCCCACAGCGTGGAGACGTGGTCGGGCGGCGAGCTGGTGGGCGGCCTGTACGGGGTGTCGACCGCAGGGCTGTTCGCGGGGGAGTCCATGTTCCACACCGCGACCGACGCCTCCAAGGTCGCTGTGGTCGCCCTGGTGGCCCTGCTGCGCTCGGACGGAGACGACCGCAGGCTGCTGGACGTGCAGTGGAGCACCCCCCACCTGGAGTCACTCGGCGTGGTCGAGATCGCGCGCGACGACTACCTGGCGCGTCTCGCGCGGGCACTGAGCGCCCCGCCCCCCGACCTCCCGACCGGGCGGGTGCACCCGGGGCTCCTCGGGCGGCTCACCCCAGCCTGACGACCACCCGCACGTCGTCGTCCGCCTGGGCGAGCTCCTCGACATGGTGACCCCGCATCCGCGCCCAGGCGGACAGGTCCGGTCCGGCCGCGGGATCGGTCGCCAGCACCTCGATGCGCGCGCCGGGCGCCAGCTCGCGCGCGGCCCGTGCGGCGCGGATCACCGGCAGCGGGCAGCGCAGGCCGCGGGCGTCCACCACGACGGGTGCCTCGTCCGGCGGGGCGTGGGTCACAGGTCGGTCGTCCCCAGTCGCTCTCGCACGCGGCCGACGACGCGCGGCAGCACCTCGAGGAAGCGCGTCACCTGCCGGTCCAGCTCCTGCGTCCCGGTGGTCGAGGGCAGGGCGATCCGGACGTTGCCGTGGGTCAGCACACCCATCGCTGCGAGCACGTGGGAGGGGTGGAGGGTGTCCGCGGTGCAGGCCGATCCCGAGCCCACGGCGAAGCCCTCGCGGTCGAGCCCCTCGAGCAGGGTCTCGCCGTCCGCGAACAGGCACGAGAACGTGAGCACGTGGGGCAGCCGCAGCACGGGGTCGCCCACCACCTCGACGTCGTCGACGACGGAGGGAACCCCCGCCCGCAGCCGGTCGACCGCAGCCCGCCGCCGGACGTCCGAGGCCTCGCGGTCCGCGAGCACGTGCTGCAGCGAGACGGCCGCGGCCAGGGCGGTCGGCACGGAGGCGCCCGACGATCCGTGCCCCGACGACCCGCTGACCCCCGGCAGGACGGGGCCGACCTCGCGCCAGCGCGTGCCGGCGCGCGCGACCATCACCCCGACGCCGGGCCCCGCCCCCCAGGCGCCGGGGTCGGCGACCAGCACGTCCGGCGGGTCGGGGAGGGGGATGTGCCCCGCGGCGGGACCGGCGTCGACGACCAGGGGTACACCGGCGTCCCGGCAGGCCGCCTGCACCTGCGCGACCGGCTGCAGCGTCCCGACCTCGCCGTTGGCCACCTGAACGACGGCCGCCGACACGCCCGGGGCGGCGACCGCGCGCGTGAACGCGCCCAGGTCGATGCGGCCGACGGCGTCGACGGGCACCTCGTCCCGCCGGCCACCGCGCGCCTCGTGCCAGGCGGCGGCGGCCAGCACGGCGGAGTGCTCCACGGCCGAGTGGACCAGCACGTCGCCGACCCGTGCCCGCCCGGCCAGGGTGCCGAGCACCGCGGCGTGCAGGGCCGCGGTGTGCGACGGGTGGAAGGTGAGCTCCTCCGTCCGGGCACCGAGCGCCGCGGCGCAGGCCTCCCTCGCCCCGTCGAGGAGCAGGCGGGCACGTCGTCCGGGCGTGTGCAGGCGGGTGGGGTCGGCCCACCCGTCGTCGAGGGCGCTGACCAGCGCCTCGCGCGCGGCGGCGTGGAGCGGCGCCGACGAGCCCGCGTCCCAGAACGCGCGGGGGTCGGGGCCGGTGTCCCCGGCCGAGGGGTCGCGCCGTCGCTCCGCCACGCCCGAACCGTAACCGCCCCCCGAGCCGGTCCGACAGGCCGCTCTGGAGTAGGGTTCGACGCGTCCAGATCGTTGCCGTGCGCCGTCCGCGAGGTCGGGTGCGTGGCGTGGTGGAGTGGGAAGGCCGACGTGCGACCGGACGTTCGAGAAGTGACCCGCCGCAGGCGGTTGCGCGTGCTCGGCATCGCAGCCGCCATCGCGCTGCTGGCCAGCGGATGCTCCACCGATGTGCGGCGAGGATGGCTGCCCGGTGACAGCGAGAACGAGATCACCAACCACACGGGGATCGTCACGAACCTGTGGAACGGCTCGTGGATCGCGGCCCTCATCATCGGCGTCATCACCTGGGGGCTGCTGATCTGGTGCATCGCGGTGTACCGCCGGCGCTCCACCGACATCGGCCTACCGGTCCAGCTCCGCTACAACCTGCCGGTGGAGATGGTCTACACGCTCATCCCGCTCTTCATCGTCGGGGTGCTGTTCTTCTACACGGTCCGCGACCAGTGGATCATCGAGGAGCGTGACGGCCAGGCGGACCAGCACATCCAGGTCGTCGGCAAGCAGTGGGCCTGGGACTTCAACTACCTCGACGAGGACGTGTACGAGACCTCGGTCCAGATCGAGGCGGACGGGGCCGCCGCCCCGGAGGCCGAGATCCCGACCCTGTACCTGCCGGTCGGCAAGAGCATCGAGTTCCAGCTCAACTCCCGCGACGTGAACCACTCGTTCTGGGTGCCCGCCTTCCTGTACAAGAAGGACCTGATCCCCGGGCGCGACAACTACTACCAGGTGACCCCGCAGGTCGAGGGCACCTACGTGGGCAAGTGCGCAGAGCTCTGCGGCGAGTACCACTCCGACATGCTGTTCCAAGTCAAGGTCGTGTCCGAGGACGAGTACCAGAACCAGATGGACGCGCTGAAGGACCTCGGTCAGACGGGCTCCCTGCCCGTCGAGCTGGGTCGCTCGGACGGCACCGACCCCGCGGACGACGCACGGGTGACCGAGGGTGAGGTAAACAATTGACCACGTACGAGTACGGCGCCGCCGACCAGCGCGATGAGGTGCTGCTGACGAAGGTGCCCGCGCGGAGCGGCAGCGTCGTCGTCAAGTGGATGACCTCCACCGACCACAAGGTCATCGGCAACCTCTACCTGATCACGTCGTTCCTGTTCTTCCTCTTCGGCGGCGTGATGGCGCTGGTCATCCGCCTCGAGCTGTGGGCGCCGGGGATCCAGATCGTGCAGAGCAAGGAGCAGTACAACCAGCTCTTCACGATGCACGGCACGATCATGCTGCTGCTGTTCGCGACGCCGCTGTTCGCCGGTTTCGCCAACGCGATCATGCCCCTGCAGATCGGGGCACCCGACGTCGCCTTCCCGCGACTGAACATGTTCGCCTACTGGATGTACCTCTTCGGCGGCCTCATCGCCTGCGCCGGCTTCCTCACGCCGGCCGGGGCGGCCGCCTTCGGCTGGTTCGCCTACGCGCCCCTGTCGAACGAGGTCTACTCGCCGGGGATCGGTGCGGACCTGTGGCTGATGGGCCTGGCCCTCGCCGGGTTCGGGACGATCCTCGGTGCGGTCAACTTCATCACCACGATCATCTGCATGCGCGCGCCCGGCATGACCATGTTCCGGATGCCGATCTTCACCTGGAACACGCTGATCACGTCGGTGCTCGTGCTGATGGCGTTCCCGCCCCTGGCCTCCGCGCTGCTCGTCCTCGCCAGCGACCGCAACCTCGGGTCACAGGTGTTCGACGCCGACAACGGGGGCGCGATCCTGTGGCAGCACCTGTTCTGGTTCTTCGGGCACCCCGAGGTCTACATCATCGCCCTGCCGTTCTTCGGCATCGTCTCCGAGGTATTCCCGGTCTTCAGCCGCAAGCCGATCTTCGGGTACAAGACGCTGGTGTACGCCACGGTGGCCATCGCCGCCCTGTCGGTGACCGTGTGGGCGCACCACATGTACGTCACGGGTGCGGTGCTCCTGCCGTTCTTCGCCTTCATGACGATGCTGATCGCGGTCCCCACCGGGGTGAAGATCTTCAACTGGATCGGAACCATGTTCCGCGGGTCCCTGACCTTCGAGACGCCGATGCTGTGGGCGATCGGCTTCCTGGCGACCTTCGTCTTCGGTGGCCTGACCGGCGTGATCCTGTCGATCCCGCCGCTCGACTTCCAGCTCAGCGACTCGTACTTCGTCGTGGCGCACTTCCACTACGTCGTCTTCGGGACGGTCGTGTTCGCGATGTTCTCGGGCTTCTACTTCTGGTGGCCCAAGCTCACGGGCCGGATGCTCGAACGAGCGCCTGGGCAAGGTCCACTTCTGGATGCTCTTCCTCGGCTTCCACGGCACGTTCCTCATCCAGCACTGGCTGGGCGTGATCGGCATGCCCCGCCGGTACGCGGACTACTCGGTCACCGACGGCTTCACCGGGATGAACCAGATCTCGACGGCCTCGGCGATGCTGCTCGGCGCGTCGACGCTGCCGTTCCTGTGGAACGTCTACACGACCTGGCGGAACGCGCCCCGGGTCGAGGTCGACGACCCGTGGGGCTACGGCGGGTCGCTGGAGTGGGCGACGTCCAGCCCGCCGCCCGCGCCACAACTTCACGACCATGCCGCGGATCCGGTCCGAGCGCCCCGCCTTCGACCTGCACCACCCCGAGGTGGCGGCCGAGGACCTGGCGACGTCCGACGGCTCGCTGCTCGGCGGGGTCGCCGACGAGCCCACCATCGGGAGGAAGCAGTGACCGTCGAGAAGTGGCTCTTCAGCGCCGGGGCCATCGTCTTCATCCCGATCGGGCTGATCTACGGGTGGCTGACGAAGTGGCACGAGCCGGTCGGCGCAGTCGGCATCCTGCTCACCGGCGGCCTGGCCGCCATGATCGGCGGCTACCTGTTCGTCACGGCCCGCCGGCTCGACCCCCGTCCCGAGGACAACCCGTACGCCAAGGTGTCAGGACCACGAGGGCGAGCAGGGCTTCTTCAGCCCCTGGTCGTGGTGGCCGCTGCCGCTGGCGGCCTCGGCTGCACTTGTCTTCCTCGGAGTGGCCGTAGGATGGTGGGTGTCGATCATCGGTGCGGGCATCGGCGCCCTCGCGCTGGTCGGCTGGGTGTACGAGTACTACCGGGGTGCGCACGCACACTGAGCGCAGGTCCCCGCACCGCTGACGTCGCCGGACGCAACCTCCGGCGACGTTCGCACGTCGTGACTGATGAGGGGCCGACTCGCGGCCTCACGACGCCCACGTCTGGGCGGGGAGCTCGAGGTACGTAGTGGTCTGTGCAGGACGCACGACAACCAGGACCGGCACGAGGCGCGGGTGGAGCGTGGTCGCCGCGGCGGCCGTGATGGCCCTCGCGCTGGCCGGCTGCCAGCAGGCCGCAGGCCGACGAGAGCGTTGGCCCCCGGGGGACTGCGACCGCGTCGTCGACCCCGACGGAGTCGGTCGCGCCGGCCTCGCTGGATGTCACGCCGGAGTCCGACACCGAGGAGGTCCGCCCGGACGCGCCGGTGGTCGTGACGGCCGAGGGCGGCCGCGTCTCCGAGGTCGTCGTGGCCTCGGCCGACGGTGACGTGATCGAGGGCGAGACGTCCCTGGACGGCAAGACGTGGACCAGCACGACCGGGCTGCTGCCGGAGACCACCTACACGGTGGACGCCACCGCGGTGAACCCCGAGTCGGAGCTCACCCGGTCGAGCAGCTCCTTCACCACCCTGAGGCCCAAGGACGTCGAGACCGCCAGCTTCCAGCCCAAGGACGGCTGGAACGTGGGCGTCGGCATGCCGGTGATCGTGCACTTCGACGCCGCGGTGCAGGACCGTGCGGCCGTGGAGAAGCGTCTCGAGGTGACCGCCAGCCCGCGGACCGAGGGTGCCTGGCGCTGGGTCGACGACAAGCAGGTGCAGTGGCGTCCGCGCGACTACTGGATCTCCGGGACCACGGTGACCGTCGACGCAGACCTGGCCGGGATCGAGATCGCCCCAGGTGTCTGGGGTGTGCGGGGCGAGCCCGCGACCTTCACGATCGGCCCGGCGATGATCACCACCGTCGACATCGCCAAGCACACGATGACCGTCACCAAGGACGGCGAGGTGCTGCGGACCATCCCCATCACGACCGGCAAGAACGGCTTCGAGACCCGCAACGGGACGAAGGTGATCATCAGCCGGGAGACCGAGCACCTGATGGACGCCGAGACGACCGGGATCAAGCCGGGTGACCCCGAGTACTGACAACCTCAACGTCAAGTACGCCATGCGTCTGACGTGGACCGGCGAGTTCATCCACGCCGCACCCTGGTCGACGGGCTCGCAGGGCCGCGCCAACGTCAGCCACGGCTGCACAGGCGCATCCACCGCTGACGCCAAGTGGATGATGGACCAGTCCAAGGTCGGTGACGTCGTCACCTTCGTGAACGGCTCCCGCAAGCTGGAGCAGGACAACGGCTGGACGGCCTGGAACATGAGCTTCGAGGAGTGGGCCGCCGGCTCCGCCCTGGACTGACCCCGTCCGGTTCCACGGATCGGCCCCCCTCCGCGGCCTCAGGCGCCCCCTGAGACCGCGGAGGGGGGCCGATCCGCGCCAGGGGTGGGGTGCCAGGATCTGGGACGGCTGAGGCGTGGTCTGCGCGGCGGCTCCGCATGACGAACGGCCCCGGTCCCCCCCGAGGGGGCCGGGGCCGTCCGTCCACCTGATCAGCTGACGGACCGCTCCGTCACTCGCCGCCACCCGCGACCGGGGTGCGGTCGCGCTGGACGGCGGGCGCCTCGATCGCCTCGTGCTCACCGTGGTGGTGTGCCGCGGCCACCTCCGCCGGCGTGACCGGCTCCACACGCTGCTCGAAGAAGAAGCGCGACATCCTGGCGCGCATGCGTTCCGCCCGGGCGCCCGGCTTGGCGACACCGTGCTCGTCGACCTGGGAGTCGAGCTCGAGCGGCTGGTTCGTCTCGTGCTGGACGAGCAGCCAGCGGTCGTAGTCGTTGAGTGGCTCGTGGACCTCGTAGTACTCGCCGTCGGCCGTCCGGACGATCGTGCCGGTCTCGCGGCCGTGCAGCGCGATCTCGCGGTCCTTGCGCTGGAGCGCCAGGCAGATGCGTCGCGTGATGACGAACGCGATCGGCGGGAACACGAACAGCCCGATCCGGAACAGCCACGTCAGGTCGTTGATCGAGAGCCCGAAGTGGGTGGCCATCAGGTCGTTGCCGGCCGCGGCCCACATGATCCCGTAGGCGACGATCGCCATCACGCCGAGCCCGGTGCGGGTGGGGGCGTTGCGCGGACGGTCCAGCAGGTGGTGCTCGCGCTTGTCGCCGGTCGACCCACGCCTCGATGAACGGGTAGGCGATGAGCACGCCGGTGAGCGATGCCCGGGACGACCAGCGGCCGGGATGCAGCACGTTCAGCGACAGCGTGAACCCGAGGATCTGCCACTCGAGGCCGGGCATCAGCCGCAGCGCGCCGTCGATCCACCCGATGTACCAGTCGGGCTGGGTACCGGCCGAGACGGGGGAGGGGTCGTAGGGACCGTAGTTCCAGACCGGGTTGATCTGCACCATCGCCGACACGAGCGCGATGACGCCGAAGACGATGAAGAAGAAGCCGCCCGCCTTGGCCATGTACACCGGCAGCAGCGGGTACCCGACGACGTTGCTCGTTCGTGCGGCCCGGGCCGGGGTACTGGGTGTGCTTGTGCAGCGACGACCAGGCCCAGGTGCGCGCCGATCAGGGCGAGGATCAGGCCCGGGATCAGGAGCACGTGGATGATGAACAGGCGCGGGATGATCGACTCACCCGGGAACTCGCCGCCGAAGAGGAAGAACGACACGTAGGTGCCGACCACGGGGATCGACTTCACGACGCCGTCGATGATCCGCAGACCGTTCCCGGACAGCAGGTCGTCGGGGAGCGAGTAGCCGCTGAAGCCGGCGCCGAGGCCCATCAGCGCGAGGACGGCGCCGAGGATCCAGTTGATCTCGCGCGGCCTGCGGAACGCGCCGGTGAAGAACACCCGGAACATGTGGACGGCCATGGCCGCGATGAACAGCAGCGCCGACCAGTGGTGCACCTGGCGCATCAGCAGGCCGCCGCGGACGTCGAACGAGATGGCGAGCGTCGAGGCGAACGCCTCGGACATCTCGACGCCGTTGAGCGGCCTGTAGGCGCCCTGGTACTCCGTCAGGGCCATGCTCGGGACGTACCAGAGCGTCAGGAACGTGCCCGACAGCAGCAGGATGATGAAGCTGTACAGCGCCACCTCGCCGAGCATGAAGGACCAGTGGTCGGGGAAGACCTTGCGGGCCGCGCCCTTGACGACCTTGGACAGGCCGAGACGCTCGTCCAGGAAGTCGGCCGTGCCTGCGACGGCCTTGTCCGTGGCTGAAGCTGCCATCAGCGCTCTCCCCGCTCGAAGTAGCTGGGTCCGACCGGCTCCTGGAAGTCGCTCTGCGCGACCAGGTATCCCTCGTCAGTCCACACTAATCGGCAGCTGCGGCAGCGGCCGTTGGCCGGACCGAAGATCACCTTGCAGTGCTGCGTCACGTCGAAGGTCGACTGGTGGCAGGGGCACAGCAGGTGGTGGGTCTGCTGCTCGTACAGCGCCACCGGGCAGCCGACGTGGGTGCAGATCTTCGAGTAGGCGTAGATGCCGTCGACGTCCCAGCCGTCCCTCCCCTCCATGGGCTCGACCTTGGCGGGGTCGAGACGGACGAGGAGCACAGCGGCCTTCGCCTTCTCCTCCAGCGGGTGCTCGGACTCCTTGAGCCCCTCGGGGATGACGTGGAAGACCGAGCCGACGGTCACCTCGCTCGCCTTGATGAGGGCGCCGGACGGGTCCTTGGCCAGCCGCGTGCCCTCCTCCCAGAGGGTGTGCGCGAGGGTGTCGCCGGGAAGTGGACCGAGGTCGCGCAGCAGCACGATCCCGGGCAGGGGGAACAGTGCGAGGGCACCGAGCAGGGAGTTGCGGATCAGCGGTCGGCGGCCGATGCCCGACTCCTCACCACCTGTCCGGATGATGTCGAGGGCGGCCTCCCGCTCCTCGGCGGTTCCGCCGAGGTGGTGGCGCTCCTCGACGACCTCGGTGTCGGGCATCAGGGTCTTGGCCCAGTGCACGGCACCGACGCCCAGCGCGAACAGGGACACGGCCATCCCGACGCCCACGCTCAGCGTGTTGGCCTGGATGCTCGCGAACGTACCCTCGGGGCGCCAGACGAAGTACGACACGATCGCGAAGAGCGTGCCGAGGGCGGAGATCGTGAACAGCATCACGACCTGGCGCTCGGCGCGCTTCTCGGCGGCCTTGTCGACGTCGGCCATCCGGTGCTTGTGCGCCGGCAGACCCGGGTTCGGGAAGCGGTCGGGCAGGCCGCCCCGCTCGTCGTGGACGGCGACCGTCCCGGTCTCGGACGCCGCGACCTGGTCGCCCTGCGTCATCGGCCTGTCATCGCTCATGAGGACTTCGCTCCCAGCCAGACGGTGCACCCGATGATCAGCGCCAGCAGCCCGACCCACGCGAAGAGACCTTCGGACACGGGGCCGAGGGACCCGAGGGACAGGCCGCCCGGGCTGGGCTCGGACTCGACGTACTTGAGGTACGAGATGATGCTCTGCTTCTGCTCCGGCGTGATGTTCGCGTCGTTGAACACGGGCATCGACTGCGGGCCGGTCTGCATCGCCTCGTAGATGTGGACGGGCTCCACACCGTCGAGGGCCGGCGCGTACTTGCCCCGGGTCAGGGCGCCCCCGGCGCCGACCACGTTGTGGCACATCGCGCAGTTCACCCGGAACAGCTCGGCACCCTCGGCGAGCACCTCGTCGTCGTCCAGCAGCGGGTCGAGGTACTCCTGGTCGGGGATGGCGGGGCCGGGTGCCAGCGAGGCCACGTAGGCGGCCAGGTCGGCGATGTCCTGCTCGGTGAACTCCACCGGCTTCACCGGCGCCTGCGGGGCGGTGTTCTGCAGCGGCATCCGCCCTGTGCCGACCTGGAAGTCGACGGCCGCGGCGCCGACCCCGATCAGGCTGGGGCCTGCGTCCCTGCCCTGGGCGTTGAGCCCGTGGCAGGTCGCGCAGTTGGCCTGGAACAGCTTCTTGCCCTGGTCCACGCTGCCCGAGGCCGTGGCCGAGGCCTCGGCCTGACCCGGCGCGGCGACGGCGTACGCGCCACCGGTGACCAGGAGGCCGAGCAGCAGGATGACCACGCCGGCGAGGGGATGGCGCCGGCGGGCGGCGAGTGCCTTCACTGCGGTCCTCACTTGATCAGGTAGATGACGATGAACAGACCGATCCACACCACATCGACGAAGTGCCAGTAGTACGACGTGACAACCGCGCTCGTGGCCTCATGGTGACCGAACTTCTTCGCGGCGAAGCTGCGCCCGATGATCAGCAGGAAGGCGATCAGGCCCCCCGTGACGTGCAGGCCGTGGAAGCCGGTCGTCAGGTAGAAGACCGAGCCGTAGGGGCTGGAGGAGATCGACAGCCCCTCGGTCACCAGCGTCGCGTACTCGAACACCTGGCCCGCGACGAAGATCGTCCCCATCACGAAGGTGAGGACGTACCACTCGCGCATGCCCCAGCGGGTGATGTTCAGCATCGAGCCGGTGCGGCCGGGCTGGAGCCGCTCCGCCGCGAACACGCCCATCTGGCAGGTGACCGAGCTGGCCACCAGGATCAGGGTGTTCGTCAGCGAGAACGGGATGTTGAGCAGCGCGGGCTCGGTGTCCCACAGCGTCGGCTCCACCGCTCGGATCGTGAAGTACATCGCGAAGAGCCCGGCGAAGAACATCAGCTCGCTGGACAACCACACGATCGTCCCGACCGACACCATGTTCGGGCGGTTGACGGTCGGGTGGACCAGGGCGGCGGTTGCAGAGGTCGTGGTGGCCACGGACGCCATTATGGCCCCAGGGCGGTGCGGCGCACAGGCGACCCCCGGTTCGTTCGGCGTGGCTCTGCTCCCCGCTAGGCTCGGGTCAGGCTGAACCTCCACACGGCACGACGACGAGCAGGGACGGTACGGGCGATGGCCGCCAGCACAGGAACGGGTTCCACCCGCGAGCGCACCTTGCGGGTCATGCTGTACAGCGACGACGCCGACACCCGCGCGGCCGTGCGTCTCGCCGTCGGCAGGCGTCCCGCGACCGACCTCCCGGTGGTGGAGTGGCTGGAGGTCGCGACGCACGCCGCTGTGCTCGATCTGGCCGACAGCGGCACCGTCGACGTGATGGTGCTCGACGGCGAGGCCGCCCCCTCCGGGGGCATGGGCCTGTGTCGCCAGCTGAAGAGCGAGATCTACCGCTGCCCTCCCGTGCTGGTGCTGACCGGCCGGCCCCAGGACGCGTGGCTGGCGACGTGGTCGCTGGCGGACGCCGCGGTGCCGCACCCGCTCGACCCGCTGGCCGTCGTGCAGGCGCTGGCGGAGCTCGCCCGCGGCCGGTTGGCCGCGACCGCTGGTGGCTGACCCGGCGGCGGCTGCGCAGGACCGGACGTGGCCGTCCGTCCTCAGCAGGCTGCTGGCCGGGACGGACCTCGACGCCGGCGACACCGCGTGGGCGATGGACCAGGTGATGACCGGTGAGGCGGCACCCGTGCCCCTGGCCGGCTTCCTGGTCGCACTCCGCGCCAAGGGGGAGACGGTCGCGGAGGTCCAGGGCCTGGTCGAGGCGATGCTCGGACACGCCCGACGGATCGTGGTGCCGGGTCCGTGCGTCGACGTGGTCGGCACCGGTGGCGACCGGCGCAACACCGTCAACATCTCCACGATGGCCTCGCTCGTGGCCGCGGGCGCGGGCGCGCGCGTGGTCAAGCACGGCAACCGCGCCGCGTCGTCGTCGGCCGGCGCGGCCGACGTGCTCGAGGCGCTCGGCGTGCGGCTCGACCTCGAGCCCGACCGAGTGGCGGAGCTCGCCGAGCAGGTCGGCATCACCTTCTGCTTCGCCCAGGTCTTCCACCCCGCGATGCGACACGCCGCGGCCGCACGGCGGGAGCTCGGCGTCGCGACGGCGTTCAACTTCCTCGGACCGCTGACGAACCCGGCCCAGCCGCAGGCGAGCGCGATCGGGGTGGCCGATGCCCGGATGGCGCCGATCCTGGCGGGGGTTCTCGCTGCCCGTGACCGCGCCGCCCTGGTCTTCCGTGGTGACGACGGGCTCGACGAGCTGACCACCACCGGGCCCTCACGTGTGTGGGAGGTCGTTCCCGGGGAGGGCGAGCCGCGCGTCCAGCAGCTCGACCCCGCAGACCTCGGCATCGCACGCGCTTCCATCTCCGACCTGACCGGCGGGGACGCCGCGTTCAACGCGTCGGTCGTGCGCAGCGTGCTGGCCGGGGATCCCGGTCCGGTGCGAGATGCCGTGCTGCTCAACGCGTCGGCCGCACTGGTGGCGCTGATGTCCGTGCCCGGTCGGGGGACGGGCCAGGCATCGGGTCAGGGGTCGGGTCAGCCGGGTCCCGACCCGCGCAGCGCGTCCCTGACGGAGCGGTTCGCGGCCGCGCTCGCCCGCGTCACCGCCGCGGTGGACGAGGGACGCGCCGCTGCCGTGCTCGACGACTGGGTGGCCGCGACCGCGTCGTGAGCGCTCAGCCCTCGAGGCCGAGGTCGAACGCGGCGTCGAGGTCGTGCCGCGAGTAGGTGCGGAACGAGATGTAGGTGCGGGTCGACCGCACGCCGTGCACCTTGCTCACGCTGTCGGCGATCACGTCGGCGAGGGCCTCGTGCTCGCGGACGCGCACCATCGCGACGAGGTCGACGTCGCCGGTGACGGAGTACACCTCGCTGACGCCCTCGATCTCGGCGATCTCGGCCGCCGCCTCGGGGATGTGGTCGGTGTCGGTCTCGATGAGCACGATCGCGGTGATCACGGGGTCACCCTAGTGCCGCCTGCCGTTGCGGGTGCACCAGCGGGTGGTCGAAGCCCGGCACGCGGCTCCGGCTGCTGCCGACCGGGTCGACGAGCTCCACCAGCGAGCCCGCGCCGCCGACCGGGCACGTCCACTCGCCCTCGACGTGGACCATCCGCACCCCCGGCTGGTCGAGCCACCGCAGGACCTTCTCGGTCTCCTCGGGGAGGGCCGCCGGGGCCGGCCAGCGCCCGGGCGCGACGACCTCGCCGCTGGACCGGACGGCCTCGATGTACGGGCGGGGGTCGGCGCCGCGCGGCGACGTGGTGGTGCCGGCCAGCCGTCCGTGACGGACGAGGACGATCTCCCAGCCACCGTCGTCACCGCGCCGGGCGGCCACGATCTCGCGGGACGCGGCGAGCGGTGCCATCCGCTGCGTGCGCTGGGCCCCGCGCACGAAGGCGACCAGGCGGTCGCGCTGCGTCGCGGCGTCCTCGTAGCGCTGCTGCAGGGACAGCTGGGACACCTTGTGCAGCACGGCGTCCGCGACCGGGGTCGACATCCCGGTGACGGCGGCGCGGACCCGCTCGACCACCTGGGCGTAGGAGACGGCGTCCTGGCGGCCGGTGCAGGGCGCGCCACAGCGCCCGATCTCGGCGAGCACGCAGTCGCGCGCGTCCGGCGAGGGCTTCGCCGGAAGCCGGCCGGTGCACTGCCGCAGCGGGAAGGCCTCGTGCAGGGCGGCGACGGCCTGCTCGGCGGTCCGCGTGGAGTGGAACGGGCCCAGGTAGACCGCGCCCTGCCCGGCGTCGGCGCCCACGGCCCGCACGATCGACAGGCGCGGGAAGGGCTCGACCGTGAGCTTCACCCACGGTGCCCGCTCGGGGTGGCGCGAGCGGCGGTTGTAGCGGGGTTTGTGCTCGGCGATCAGGCGCAGCTCGCGCACCTGGGCCTCGAGGGTCGTTGCGCACACGATCGGGGTGATCGAGACGGCGAGCTGCACCATCTCGCTCATCCGGCTCCGTGTCTCGGAGGCCGTGAAGTACGTCCGGACGCGGGTGCGCAGGTCGCGGGACGTGCCGACGTACAGCACCTCGTCACCGGGCCCCTTGAACACGTAGACGCCCGGTGCGTGCGGCAGTGCCTCCGCCAGGTACCGCTTGCGGCGCTGCGCCGCGGGGACCCGCGAGGTGTAGGTGGCCAGCTCCTCCATCGACGTGACGCCGAGGCTGCCGAGCCGGGCGAGCATGCCGTGGAGGACGTCGACGGTGGCGCGCGCGTCCTCGAGCGCCCGGTGGTTCGGGACCGTGGACGAGCGGAAGAAGGCGGCCAGCGTCGAGAGCTTGCGGTTGCGTACCTCCTCGCGGGTGACCACGTGCCGGGCGAGACGGACGGTGTCGACGACCTCGTGCCCGGGCCATGCCAGGCCGAGGCGGGCGGCGTCGCACTTGAGGAAGCCGACGTCGAAGCCCGCGTTGTGCGCCACCAGCACGCATCCGCGGGCGAACTCGAGGAAGGCCGGCAGGACGGTGTCGATGCGTGGTGAGACGCTGACCATCGCGTCGGTGATGCCGGTCAGGCTGGCGATGAACGCCGGGATGGGCTGCCCGGGGTTCACCAGCGTCGCGAACTCGCCGAGCACCTCCCCGCCACGGACCTTGACCGCGCCGATCTCGGTGATCGCGCACGAGGCGGGTGAGCCCCCGGTGGTCTCGAGGTCGACGACGACGAAGGTCACGTCGTGCAGGGGCCGGCCGAGCTCCTCGATCGTGCCCTGCACCCCAGCGCCCGGAATGCCCACGGTCCCAAGGCCGGACGATCGCCATGACGCACCTGGCGGTGCGGTGGCGACGTGGCGTCCAGGCATGTGGCGACCGTACGGCGGGTGACCGACAGCGCCGTCCCGACGCGCCGTCCGTGGGCGGACCGCGCGCGCCGGCGGGGCGGCGTGCGGACCGTCCCGGGCTGCGTTGTCGGTGCCCGTCCGTAGCGTGCGCCCCAGCACCTCACCACCAGCGACACGGGTACCCGGAGCATCCGGCCGGGCCGAGAGCGGAGCGAGACATGATCATCGACTGCGACAGCTGCCAGGCCCGGCCCGCGGCCTGCGGGGACTGCGTCGTGACCGTCCTGCTGGGGCCTGTCGGGGGTCACTCTCCGGTCACGCTCGACGACGACGAGCAGCGCGCGATCAGCGCCCTCTCCGAGTCCGGGCTGGTCCCACCCCTGCGGCTGGTGCCGGTGCGGCCGGCCCTGGAGGAGGGGGAGGTGACCGGCGGCGCGCAGCACCGGGGCGCGGGGACCTACCATGCCCACCATGACCCAGGACCGGCTCGGGCCGGCTGACGGGGAGCACGGCACTTCCTCGACGTCGCCCCTTCCGAGCGCCCCGACACCGGCTGCGCCGTCGGCGCGGCACATGGCGCCCCTCGAGCCGCCCCGCCGGGGTGCCGTCCGGTCCTGGCTGTCCCTCGCCCTCGGCGCGGTGATGGCTGTGGCGATCCTGGTGGCGGGCGTCGCGCTCGTCCGCGGCGACCTGCCCGTCCCCGACCCCGCGGCGACACCGGGATCCTCCTCGGACACCGTCGCCGCCCCGAGTCGCACCGTCGACGAGGAGGCAGCCCGCCTGGCGGCGCTCGACGACCTTCTGGCCGAGCGGGCCGCCGCCCTGCTGGCCCGGGACCGCGAGGCCTGGCTGCAGACCGTGGACCCGGCCTCGACGGACTTCGCGGCCCGACAGGCCACGGTCTTCGACAACATGGCCGAGGTCCCCTTCAACAACGTCCGCTACGTCTTCGGCGGGAACGGGCCGTCGCTCGACGAGGCCCGGACGCAGCAGGTCGGACCCGGCGCCTGGGTGGCCCGGGTGGTCACCGTGTACCGCCTGGCAGAGGCCGACGACGCGGACGTGCGGCGCGAGTCCTACCTCACCCTGGTCCAGCGCGACGGCTCGTGGCTCGTCGCCGACGACGCCGATGGTGGCGGCTCCAAGGACCTCTGGGACCTGGGGCCCGTCAACGTCGTGCGCGGCGACCGCAGTCTCGTGCTGGGCACGGCGGACGTGAGCACGCTGGAGGACATCGCCGGCCTCAGCGACGGCGCCGCCGACCAGGTCGACTCGGTGTGGGGCACCCTCTGGCCCCGCAAGGTCGTGGTCCTCGTTCCGCGCGACCAGGCGGAGATGGCCACGCTCCTGCAGCGGACCGACGAGACCGGCCTCGACCAGGTCGCCGCCGTCACCACGGGTGAGGTGGGTGCTGACGAGAAGGCCAGCGCCGACCGGGTGATCGTCAACCCGGCGGGCTTCGGGCAGCTGGAGGCCCTCGGACGCGACGTGGTGCTGACCCACGAGCTGACGCACGTGGCGACCCGGGCGACCGGGACCGCCCAGGTCCCGATCTGGCTGAGCGAGGGCTTCGCCGACTACGTCGCGTACCAGCGGACCGACCTGAGCCGGAGGCAGATCGCCGGGGACGTGCTCGAGCTCGTGGCGGACGGGAAGGGCCCGACCAGGCTGGCCACCCAGAGCGACTTCGACCCCGCCACCGGCGACATCGCACCGGCCTACTCGTCGTCCTGGCTGGCGGCGGAGATGATCGCGCGCAACTGGTCCGAGGCCGACCTCGTGACGCTCTACCGGACGGTCGAGGGCACCGGACCGGTCGGAGGGGCCACGGCCCACCCCGCCGTCCCGGTCGAGCAGGCGGTGCCGCAGGTGCTGGGCATCAGCCTGGCCGAGCTCGAGAAGCGGTGGCTGGCCTACCTCGCGGAGCTCGCACGCTGACCGCGCCCTAGGGTCGTGGCCATGCCGTCGCCGGGTCGCACCCTGATCGTCACCAACGACTTCCCGCCCCGCACGGGAGGTATCGAGTCCTTCGTGCTCGCGATGGCACGGCTGCTCCCGGCGGACCAGGTGGTCGTGCACACCGCGCGTCAGCGGGGTGACGCCGCCTTCGACGCCGGCCTCGACTTCGAGGTGGTCCGCGACCGCTCGCGCCTGATGGTGCCGACGCCGTCGATCACGCGACG
Organism: uncultured Actinomycetota bacterium; assembly: GCA_963843835.1. Lineage (GTDB taxonomy): Bacteria > Actinomycetota > Actinomycetes > Actinomycetales > CAWJMD01 > CAWJMD01. The sequence continues at coordinate 992,876 of CAWJMD010000008.1, read as the reverse complement.
GGTCGCCCACACGGCGCGCACCCGGGGGTGCGACCGGGTCTGGTTCGGTGCCGCCGCACCCTTGGGCCTGATGGCTCCGGCCCTGCGCTCGGCCGGGGTGCGGCGCACGGTCGCGACGTCCCACGGCCACGAGATCTGGTGGGCCACAGTGCCGTTCACGCGTCCGGCGATGAGGGCGATCGGCGAGCGGAACGACGTGGTCACCTACCTGGGCGAGTACTGCCGCCGTCGCATCTCCGCGCCGTTCAGCGCGGCGGCCAGGGACCGCATGCGGCAGCTGACACCCGGCGTCGACCACCGGCACTTCCACCCCGGCGCGGGCGGGCCCCAGGTGAGGGAGCGGCACGGCCTGGGGGACCGGCCGGTGGTGGTGTGCGTCTCGCGCATGGTGGCCCGCAAGGGCCAGGACGTGCTGGTGCGTGCCCTGCCCGCGATCCGCGAGAAGGCGCCGGGGGCCGCTCTCCTGCTGGTCGGTGACGGGCCGCACCGCAGTGCGGTCGAGAAGCTCGTCGCGCGGCACGGGCTCCAGGACGACGTGGTGTTCGCGGGCCGTGTGCCGTGGCACGAGACCCCTGCCTACTACGACGCCGGGGACGTCTTCTGCATGCCGACCCGCACCCGTCGCGGCGGTCTGGAACCCGAGGCGCTCGGCATCTGCTACCTCGAGGCGGCGGCGACCGGCCTGCCGGTCGTGGCCGGCGACTCCGGCGGCGCCCCGGACGCCGTCCTGCACGGGGAGAACGGTTTCGTGGTGGACGGGCGGTCACCTGCCGAGGTGGCGAACCGGGTGGGCCAGCTGCTCACCGACCGGCACCTGGCCGAGGAGATGGGCATCCGGGGCCGGGTGTGGGTCAAGGAGCATTGGGGCTGGGACGCCCAGGCGACCGTCCTGCAGGAGCTCCTCGCGGGCGGGTAGCCGTCCCGAGCAGGTCAGCCCCGCGCGACCGTGTCGACGACGTGCGCACGGGCCAGCGGGTCCTCCCACCGCGACAGGCTGGCCCTGACGCTGGCGGCGGTCAGCGCGAGGGACGGCAGGCACACGAGCACGGGCAGGACGACCCACGAGGTCCGGGACACGACCGACAGCACGATGCCCAGGCCGATCGTCGCAAGGACCAGCTGCGCCGAGTACGACGCCATCGCCCCGGGCGGAGCCGGTGAGTCCCTGGGTGTCCGCAGTGGCGCGCCGTGCGGGCGGGTGGTCGACCAGCGCAGGCAGCGGGCGACCACCTGACCGGTCATCGTCACCACGGCCATGACGGTGGCGACCACGGTGGTGGCGGTGAGCGACCCGGTGGCCCAGACCAGCGCGGCGGCGGTGGCGACGACGGCGGTCACCCCCACCAGCTCGGTCAGGACGAGAGCACGGGCGGCGACCCACGTGCGCGACGGCATCGGCAGCGACGCCCTCCACGTCGCGCCCGGCCCGTCCAGGGCGAAGGCGTTCACACCGAACAGCAGACCGGACCCGGACGCGACCACCGCGGTGAGCAGGACCACGTCGGTCGCGGCCATCCGGGCGACCAGGCCGCCCAGCGCGGGAGTCACCAGCAGCACGAGCAGGCCCCGGCGCAGCGGCGCCGCGCGTCGCACCGACGCCCAGTCCATGCGTCGCCAGATGCGCACCTCGGCCAGCACGTCACCCGCGTCGGGCAGCGCGCGGGCGGCGTAGCGGCGGGTCTCGTGCCGGGCCAGCTCCCGTCCCGGACGCCGGACAAGCAGACCGCACAGCCAGGCCCCGCACGCGCCGGTGACGAGGGCCGCGACCAGGAGCCACGCCACGGCCCCGAGGCCGCCGACGGTGTCGCCCGACGCAGCGGCCAGGGCCTGGTCGCTCACTCGCGCGGTGGGCGTCCGGTCGAGGAGGCCCACGACCCGCTCGACGTCGAACCACAGAACAAGGCCTGCGGCGGCGGCGAGCCCCGTGCCTCTCAGCCACCAGCGGCCTCGTGGGAGGGTCCGCACCAGCTCCACCACCCACGCGGCCGCCTGCGCGACGGTGGTGACGACCAGCACCCACGCCGCGGTCACGACCCCGGCGACGGCGACGCCCCACCAGCCACCCGCGGTCAGCGACACGCTCTGCGTCGCGTCCGGGGCCCGCAGGGCCTCGGACCCTGCGGCCACGCCGGTGACCAGCCCGAGGGCCAGCGTCTGCAGCAGCCAGGCCAGGTTGAGGGGGGCGAGCAGCAGCGCGCCCAGGTGGTCGGCGGTGGGCGACATCGGGTAGGCCACGAGCTCGTCGCGGGGGATGAGCTCGCGACCACCCGAGGAGGCGACAGCCGCCACGACGAGGCCGACCGCGAGCACCAGGTACGCGGTCGGCAGCAGCTCGACCGCCTCCGTGCGCCGCGCGAAGGGAACGTGCGGGACCACCCACGCTCCGAGAGCGAGCAGGGCCGGCCCGAGAACGGCCACGACCGCCGTGCCCGCGACGAGGAGCGCCCGCCGTGGCGCCCTCAAGAGGCTCCATCGGAGGTGCAGCAGGGCGACGACCTGCCCGGTGGCGGGCGCGGGCGGGCCGGCGATGGCCGCCGTCCGCGGCGGTGTGGTGGAGGCGAGCGTCACCTCAGCAGGTCCCGGTAGTGCTGTGCTCCGGCGTCCCCCCGCAGCGACTCCGCGGACGTGGCAGCGACGACCTCGCCGCCCCGGAGGACGACCGCCTCCGGGCAGCACCGCACCGCCAGGTCGAGCAGGTGGGTGGACACCAGGACGGCCGCGCCGTCGCGGCGGGCGTCCTCGACCAGCTGGAGGGTCGCGTCCACACCGAGGGGGTCCACGCCGTCGAACGGCTCGTCCAGCAGCAGGACCCGCGGACGGTGGAAGCCCGCGAGCAGCACGGAGAGGCGTCGCGACATGCCGTGGCTGAAGCCCGAGCAGACACGGTGGGCCGCCGCGCCGAGCTCGAACTGCTCGAGGAGGTCGCGTGCACGCTCCTGCCAGGCCGGCCCGCCACGGTCCAACCCGCGCACCCGGGCGGCCAGCTGCAGGTGCTCCCACGGCGTGGCGCGCGGGATCAGACCTCCCACGTCGGGGCAGTAGCCGGTGACGGCCTTGGCCGCGGTCGGGTGCCGGACGGCGTCGACGCCGGCGAGCAGGATGGTCCCCGACGACGCGGGGATGACGCCGCCCAGGACCTTCAGGGTGGTGGACTTGCCCGCACCGTTGCGCCCGACCAGGGCCAGGGACCGTCCGGCCTCGACCACGAGGTCGACCCCCCGCACCGCCTCGATGTCGGCGAAGCGCACGCGCAGGTCGGCGACCTCGACAGCGAGGGTGCCTCGCGGGCGGGCGGCGGCACCGTGCTCGTCGCCGGCGCGCGTGTCGGCGCGCGGCGGGCTGGTCACCCGTCCAGTGTCGCCCGTTCAGGTCGGGCTGTCAGGCGGACGGTCGATCAGCTGTAGAGACGCTCCACGGCCTCCGCGTACTCGTCCATGACCACCGAGCGCTTGAGCTTCAGGGACGGCGTCAGGTGCCCCGACTCGATCGTGAAGTCGCTCTCAAGCACCTCGAACTTGCGGATCGACTCGGCCTTGGAGACCGCCTTGTTGGCGTCGTCCACGGCGCCCTGCAGCGCCTCGAGCACGGCCTCGTTCTCGGCTGCCGCGGGCACGTCCATCGCCTCGAGCCCGTTGTTCGCGAGCCAGGCCGGGAGCATCTCCTCGTCGATCGTGATCAGCGCCGCGATGAAGGGCTTGCCGTCGCCCACGACGATGGTCTGGCTCACCAGGGGGTGGGCTCGCAGCCGGTCCTCCAGCACCGCCGGCGCGACGTTCTTGCCGCCGGCGGTCACGAGGATCTCCTTCTTGCGGCCCGTGATGCTGAGGTAGCCGTCCTCGTCGAGCGCGCCCACGTCACCGGTGTGGAACCAGCCGTCCTCGATCGCCTCCGCCGTCGCCTCGGGGTTCTTCCAGTAGCCGCGGAACACGTGCGGTCCCTTCAGCAGGATCTCGCCGTCGTCGGCGATCCGCACCGAGTTGCCCGGCAGCTGGGGCCCGACCGTGCCGATCTTGGGCCGCTCGGGCACGTTCACGCTGGTCGGGGCGGTCGTCTCGGTCAGCCCGTAGCCCTCGAGGACGGACAGCCCGATGCCGCGGAAGAAGTGGCCGAGTCGCTCACCCAGGGGCGCGCCCCCGGAGACGGCGTACTCCGCGCGGCCGCCGAGTGCCGCCCGGAGCTTCGGGTAGACCAGCCGGTCGAAGAGCGCGTGCCGCAGGCGGAGGCCGATCCCGACGTCTCCCGAGTCCTGGGCGCGGCTCCACTCGATCGCCGTGTCCGCCGCCCGGCGGAAGATCGCGCCCCTGCCGTCCGCCTCGGCCCTCTGCTCCGCGGAGTTGTAGATCTTCTCGAAGACGCGCGGGACCGCGAGGATGAACGTCGGCTGGAACGACGCCAGGTCCGGCACGAGGGTCTTGATGTCGGACGTGTGTCCCAACGTGGTGTTGCTGGCGATGCAGAGCATCTGGATGAAGCGCGCGAACACGTGGGCCAGCGGCAGGAACAGCAGGGTGCTGGCGTCCTCGGCATGCAGCACCTGGGTGAGCCGGGCGCTCGCGTTCGACGTCAGGACGACGAAGTTGCCGTGCGTCAGCTCGCAGCCCTTGGGCCGCCCGGTCGTCCCGGACGTGTAGATGATGGTCGCCAGGTCGTCGAGCCCCGCTCGGCTACGCCGCTGCTCCAGCTCGTCGTCCGTGACCTCCTGGCCCTGCTCCACCACGGTGTCCAGGTCTCCCGCGTCGATCTGCCAGCAGTTCCTCAAGGACGGGAGCCGCTCCTTCAGGCCCTCGATGGTGGCAGCGTGCCCCTGGCTCTCGACGACGACCGCCACCGCACCCGAGTCGCTGAGCACCCACTCGACCTGGTCGGCCGACGAGGTCTCGTAGACCGGCACGGTCACGCCGCCGGCGAACCAGATCGCCACGTCCGTGAGCGTCCACTCGTACCGGGTGCGCGACATCAGGCCCACACGGTCACCCGGCCCGATCCCGGCCGCCACCAGCCCCTTGGCGAGCGCCGTGACCTCTGCGAGGAAGTCGGCGCAGGTGACGTCCTGCCAGGTGCCGTCCACGGACCGGCGGTAGGCGACGGAGGCCGGACGCTTCGTGGCGTTGCGCACCACGAGGTCGGTGGTGTTGGTCGACGGGTCGACCTCCACGAGGGCGGGGACGGTGCTGTCGCGCACGAGGGGCTCCTGTGGTCTCCGGGCAAGGTCCTCTCCGACCTTACTGGGCGGTAGTCGACCGGGGGAGGGGTTCGCCGGTGAGCCGGCCGCGCGACGGCGACGGCTCTGCGACCCTGGGCCGGTGCGTCCGCTCGACGGCCCCGTTCCGTCGGGAGGACGAGCTCGGTACGCGAGACCGGGTCAAGGCCGCCCCTGTGCCGGCCGATGAGGGAGCCGATGATGACTGACACCGGCGCGGGAGCGTCCGAGCAGCCCACTGACCGCCGAGCGGACGACGAGCAGCGCTGCGCCCACTGCGCAGCGCGCCTCGCACCGGGCATCGGCTGGTGCGCCCAGTGCTACGCCCCGATCGTCTCGGGGGGCGACGCCGCCCCGGCCGAGGCCGACGCCCCTGACGTCCCCGATGCCCTCGACGTCGCCGATGCGCCCCGGACCGAGGACGCCGCGTCCGAGGACGGTGCCCCCGACACGGAGGCGGCCGCTGCCGAGGCCGACCGGATGATCGCCGGTCTGGCGGCCACCAGCGGGTCCGCGGGCTCGACGCCGGGCTCCCTGTGGCGGCGATGTCCAGCACGGGCGTCCGCGTCGCCGTCGGCGCCGTGGGCCTGGTGCTGCTGTCCGGGCTGGTCCTGGGCCTGCTCACGCTCCTCGGCATGGTCCTCTGAAGGGGAGCCTCGCGACCGCCGGCCCGGACGGCGGTAGCCTGCCAGCGCGCCGGTGAGCGGCGACCTGCGACCGAACACCGAGGAGATCGCGCATGGCCGAGAGCACCGAGTCCAGCACGTCGGTGGGCGCTGCCCCGGCCGACGTCCTCGCGGTCATCGCCGACCTGGAGTCCTATCCGGAGTGGGCCGGCGGCGTGAAGGAGGTCGAGGTGCTCACCCAGCGGTCGGGCCGGCCGACCCGGGCCCGGTTCGTCGTCGACCAGGGCCCGATCAAGGACACCTACGTGCTGGACTACACGTGGAAGGTCGCCAGGTCGGGTACCGGGACGGTGTCGTGGACCCTGGTCGAGGCGGACGTGATCTCCAAGCTCGACGGCTCCTACGAGCTGGCAGCCGCCGATGACGGCACCACGGTGACCTACCGGCTGGGCGTCGACGTCAAGATCCCGATGCTCGGGATGCTCAAGCGCAAGGCCGAGAAGGTCATCATCGACACGGCCCTCAAGGAGCTCACGCGACGCGTCGAGAGCACCCGGACCGCGTGAGCTGCATGACCACCCACGACCCGGCCCCGGCGGCCGCGGGGGGCGACATCCCGCGCACGATGCTGTTCACCGGCAAGGGTGGCGTGGGCAAGACGACGGTGGCGGCCGCGACGGCCGTGCACGCCGCCCGCGGCGGCCGCAAGACGCTGGTCCTGTCGACCGACGCGGCGCACTCGCTCGCGGACGCCCTCGGTCAGCCCCTCGGATCCGAGCCGACCGAGGTGGAGCCGGGGCTGTACGCCCAGCAGGTCGACCCGCGTGCGCGCCTGGAGCAGCACTGGCGCACCGTCCAGCAGTACCTGCTCCAGGCGCTGGAGGAGCTGGGCGTGGACCCCGCCGCGGCCGAGGAGATGACCGTCCTCCCGGCGGCGGAGGAGGTCCTGGCGCTGCTGGAGCTCCGTGACCAGGTCCGGGCCGGTCGGTGGGACGTCGTCGTCGTCGACTGCGCACCCACCGCCGAGACGCTGCGCCTGCTCGCGCTGCCCGAGGCCTTGTCCGGCTACCTGGCGCGGGCCGTCCCCGTAGGGCGGCGCGTGGCCCGTGCGGTGCGCTCCGGCCTGACCGGCCCCGGTGCGGGCGACCCGGTGCTGGCGGCACTCAACCGGCTCGCCGCCGAGCTGGCCGAGGTTCGCGAGGTCCTGACCGCGGCGCGCACGAGCGTGCGGCTCGTCCTCACGGCCGAGACGGTCGTGCTCGCGGAGGCCCGCCGCACCCTGACCGGTCTCGCCCTCTTCGGGTACCCGGTCGACGGGTGCGTGGTGAACCGCCTCGTGCCCGACGGGGACGACCCCTGGCGGAAGGCGCGGGCGCGCGGCGAGCGGGCAGTGCTGGAGTCGGCCAGGGAGTCGTTCGGTGCTCTCCTGGTACGCGAGTGCCCGCAGTCCGTGACCGAGCCCGTGGGCCCGGACGCGCTCGCCGACCTCGCTGCCGGGCTGTACGCCGTCGAGGACGGCGCCCCCGACCCCCTCGACGTCGTGGGCGTGACGCCGGGGCTGCAGGTCGAGCGCAGCGGCGACGAGCTGGTGCTCGTGCTGCCGCTCCCGCTGGCCGACCGGGGCGACCTCGACCTGGCCCGGCGCGGCGACGACCTGGTCGTGACAGTCGGCGCCAGCCGTCGGATCCTGACCCTGCCGAGCGCGCTGCGGCGCTGCCTCGTCGTCGGGGCGTCGCTGCGTGACGGGGTGCTCAGGGTCAGGTTCGAGCCCGACCCCGACCTGTGGCGGCCGCTGTGACCGGCGAGGAGGCGCGATGAGCCCCGGAACCGTGGGGGAGGAGGCGGAGCGCCTGTTCGCGTCGCTGCAGCAGGCCGCTGCGGCCTGGACCCGAGGAGCCACCCAGCACGCCGAGGCGTCCGCGGACGGCGCGCCGCAGCACCTGCCGCAGACGTGCGGGGTCTGCCCGGTCTGCCAGGCGATCGCCCGGCTCGGCCAGGCGCGGCCGGAGGTCGTGGGCCACCTGGCCGACGCCACCAGCGCCCTCGTCGCCGCGGTCACGGCCCTCGCCACGGACCAGGCCGTCGCGCGCCCGCACGGCGACCGCCGGGCACCGAACGCTCCGACGCGGACCCCCGTCCGACCACCCAGCACATCGACGTCAGCGACTGACCAGCCCGACCGACCGGCCCTGTGGCCACGGAGGACCTCATGCACACCATCGGCGTGGACGTCGGCGGCACGAAGATCGCGGCGGCCGTCGTCGCCGGGGACGGCACCATCGTCCGGCGTGGACGGCGCGACACCCCGAGCCAGGACCCGGCGGGGATCGTCGCGGCGATCAGCGAGATGGTCGCCGAGCTGCGGATCGGTGACAGCGGCGACGAGAAGGTGACAGCGGTCGGCGTGGCCGCCGCCGGCTTCGTCGACAAGTCCCACTCCACGGTCGTCTTCGCGCCGAACCTGGCCTGGCGGGACGAGCCACTGCGCGACCTCGTCACGGCCGCCGACCGGTCTGCCGGTGGTGGTGGAGAACGACGCGAACGCCGCCGCGTGGGGCGAGTTCCGGTTCGGTGCGGGCCGACACGTCGACGACATGGTGCTCGTGACCATGGGTACCGGGCTGGGCGGCGGCATCGTCATCGACGGACAGCTGCTGCGCGGCGGCTTCGGGATGGCCGCCGAGATCGGTCACCTGCGGGTCGTGCCCGACGGACGCCGCTGCGGGTGCGGCAACCGCGGGTGCTGGGAGCAGTACGCGTCGGGGAACGCGCTCGCCAGCCAGGCGCGAGAGCTCGCCGGCTCCGGCGCGGTCACGGCGCACCGCCTGCTCGCGCTCGCGGGCGGGCACGTCGACCGCATCACCGGACAGCTCGTCACCGGCGCCGCCAACGAGGGCGACCCGGCGGCGATCGAGCTGCTGGAGGAGCTGGGTCGGTGGCTGGGGGAGGGCATCGCCAGCCTGGCCGCCGTGCTCGACCCCGAGCTCGTCGTGATCGGGGGTGGCGCCAGCCAGGCCGGGGACCTGCTCCTCGAGCCCATCCGCACCGCCTTCGCCCACCACCTGACCGCCCGGGGACACCGTCCCCTCGCGCGGATCGTCCTGGCGGAGCTGGGCAACGACGCCGGGCTGGTGGGCGCCGCCGACCTCGCGCGCGACGTGTCGGGTGGCTGACCCCACGCACCCCGCGTCACCGCTGGCGGTCGGTGTCGACATCGGCGGCACCAAGGTCGTGGCCGGGCTCGTGGACGCCGGCGGTCAGGTCCTCGCCACCGCCAGGAGGGCGACACCGGGGCGCGACGTCGAGGCGGTCGAGGACACGATCGCGGCCGTGGTCGACGAGCTCGCGCACGACGACCCCTGGGCTCCTGTCGGCGTCGGCGCTGCGGGGTTCGTCTCCGAGGACGGCGAGACGGTGCTGTTCTCGCCCCACCTGGCCTGGCGGCGGGAACCACTGCGCCAGGGGCTGACCGAGCGGATCGGCCGACCCGTGCTGGTCGACAACGACGCCAACGCGGCGGCATGGGCCGAGTGGCGTTTCGGTGCCGGCCGGGGGGAGTCCCACCTGGTCTGCGTCACGCTCGGCACCGGGATCGGCGGCGGCATCGTCCTGGACGGCCGGTTGGAGCGCGGACGGTTCGGCATCGCCGGCGAGTTCGGCCACATGGTGCTGGTGCCCGGCGGGCATCGCTGCGAGTGCGGCAACCGCGGGTGCTGGGAGCAGTACGCCTCGGGAAACGCCCTCGGGCGACTGGCCCGCGAGCTCGCCGCGGCGGGATCGCCCGACGCCGACGGGATGCTGGCCCGAGCCGGTGGCGACCCCGCCGCCCTCGTCGGGAGCGTCGTCACCGACGCCGCCCGTGCGGGCGACGCCCCAGCGGTCGAGCTGCTGGCCGAGGTCGGCGAGTGGCTGGGGATCGGCCTGGCCAACCTCGCCGCGGCACTGGACCCCGGCACCTTCGTCGTGGGGGGCGGGGTCTGCGAGGCGGGCGACCTCCTGCTCGACCCGGCCCGGCAGGCCTTCGCCCGCCAGCTGACCGGTCGCGGGTTCCGACCGGCAGCCAGCGTGCGACTGGCCGAGCTCGGGCCGCTCGCCGGCCTGGTCGGCGTCGCCGACCTGGCCCGCCGCGCCGCCGACAGCGGGCGGTGACGATGCCGCGGGACGGCGCGCGCACCCTGAGGGTGATGACCTGGAACCTGAAGGACCTGCTCGGTGACCCGTTCGCGGTGGGCCGCGTCCTGCGTGCCGCCGGCGCCGACGTGCTGTGCCTGCAGGAGGTGTCCCGCCTGCCCGGGTCCAGGCGGCGCCTCGTCGCCCTCTCGCGGCGCGTGGGCACCTACTTCGTCGCCGGCGGCCGCTCGTCCGCCGGGACGGCGGTGCTCGTCAGCAGCCGGACGAGGACCGCCGGCGCCGAGGCCGTGCGCCTGCCTGTCGGCGGGTGGCGGACACGACCGCGGGGTGCCGTGCGCACGGTCGTCTCGCTGCCCGGCACCGCGTCCGTCTCGGTGACGTGCCTGCACCTCGGCCTGGACGCCGACGAACGCGCGTCGCACGTGGCGCGGCTGCTCGCCTCGCTGCCTCCGGGGATGCCCGCCGTCGTGGCCGGGGACCTGAACGAGGCGCCCGGTGGGCCGTCGTGGCGCGCGCTCGCCACCCACGTCACCGATCCCGGCTCCGACAGCGGGGCCACCTTCCCGGCAGCCCGTCCGCGCCACCGCATCGACGCCGTGCTGGTCGACCCCGGCCTGGACGTCGCGGGCTACGGGTTCCCCCGCGGCGTCACCGAGGAGGACGTGCTGGCAGCCAGCGACCACCGTCCCGTCCTCGCCGAGATCGCCCTGCCCCCTCGCTGAGGGGACAGGGCGCGGGGGTCACTTGGGGCGGCCGGGCACGAGCTCGTCGGCGAGCTGCTCGAGGAACAGCCCGATGTCGGTGACGACGCCGCGAGCCTGCGAGGACCCCCGGTCGGCCAGCTTCGTGACCGTCGCGGGGTTGATGTCGACGCACACCAGGGGCACCGACGCGGGCAGGATGTTCCCCGTCGCCACCGAGTGCAGCATCGTCGCCACCATGATCGCGAAGCCGACGTCGTGCAGCTGCGCGCGCATCGCGCGCTGACCCTCGATCACGTCGGTCACGACGTCGGGCAGCGGGCCATCGTCGCGCACGGAGCCGACCAGCACGAAGTCCTTGCCGTTCTTCACCATCGCGTGCATCACCCCGGACGTGATGACGCCCTGCTCGACGGCCTCGGCGATCGACCCGGCGCGGCGGACGGCGTTGATGGCGCGGATGTGGTGCTCGTGGCCGTGCTCCACACCTTGCCCGTGGGAGAGGTCGACGCCCAGCGACGTGCCGTAGATCGACGACTCGATGTCGTGGGTGGCGATCGCGTTGCCACCGAACAGCACGTCCACGTAGCCGGCCTCGACGAGCGCGACCATCGCCGGGGCGGCGCCGGTGTGCACCACAGCGGGACCGCCGACCCAGAGGATGCGATGGCCGGCGGCCTTCGTGTCCCGCATCTCCTGCGCGATCTGGCGCACCAGGAGTGCCTGCGGCTTCTCCGACGACACCTCGGAGTTCATGAACTCGAAGACCTCGTCGTTCGGCGCCACGATCGCCCGGGAGACGCGTACGCCCTGGGGTCCGCACACGACGCGGTCGCCGGCCCGCACGTCGCTGACCGGGACGGTACGCACGGACACGTCGTCGCCCTCGCCGGTCACCAGCAGGCCGCAGTCCATCTCGGGATGGGCGACGTCGAACCAGCGGGTGCCGAGCCGCACCTGGGTCTCGAGGTTGGTCGTCGAGTAGAAGTCGAGCGGGAAGACCCCGTCGGTGTCGACGTCGCGCACGACAGCCTCACCCGGCTCGGTCAGGTTCACGCCATAGCTGTTGAGCCGCATCAGGATCGACGCGAGCGTGGTGTCGTCGTCGGCCTGCACGCGGATGCGGGCGTAGGACTCGTCGCCCGAGTCCTTGCCGACGTCGAGGCGCAGGATCACGTAGTCGCCGCCGAGGGATCTCACGTCGGTCGCGCAGCGGCTGAGCACGCCCGAGTCGAGCAGGTGGCCACGGATCTCGACGGTGTCGGTGGAGGTCATGCAGCGGAGGTTAGACGACCGCGCCGTCGTCGCCGTCGTCGGAGCGGTCCGGCATGCGGACCACCAGGGTGACGAAGCCCGCGATGAACGCCACGACCGCTGCCCCGACGAGCATCGAGGGGGCCGACCGCCAGAACAGGGCGGCCAGGAGGAGGAAGAGGGGAGCCCCGAGGGCCGACACCCAGGCGACCGTGCTGACCAGGTCACCCCGGGGCAGAGGGGGCGGCTCCGGGGGGACGAAGCCGTCGTCCTCGTCGTCGTCGAGGGAGGCGCTGTGTCCGCTGCGCGCCTCCTCGCCACCGACGTGGGAGCTGGTGGGCGCGTGCCACGACCGGCGCCAGTCACGGGTGGGACGCCGGTCCTCCGCAGGCGGCTCCGGGTCGGTGGACCAGCCCTCCTCGGCGAGCTGGGCGACCTCTTCCGGCGTCAGCCGGTGCCGCGTCGGCCGCGTCGGGTAGTCGTAGAGCTCCGTCTCGTCGTCCGGGACGTCGGTCGCGCGGCGGGAAGCCACGTCTCCGGGACCGGAGGAGCCGACGGAGTCCGAGTCCTCCGGGCTCTCCGGGGGCAGGCCGGCACGGGCGAGGTCGGCCGGGTCGGTGACGTCGAGCACCACGCCGTCCAGGTCCTCGCCGGTGTCGTCGCGTGGCTGCGGGTGTCCTGCCGCCTCCTCGGACCATCGCGCGACGATCTGTGCCCAGGCGGCCTCGACGTCGACACCTCCGCCGATGTCGTCCCTCTCGCCCTCGGGCACGTCGTCCGGGGTCCGGGTCACGACGGCACCTGGTCGGAGTCACGGGCGCCGACACGGTGGACGAACTCCGCGCTGCGGGCGTTGATCAGGTCGGCGTCCTCGTCGAGCGTCGCCACGTGGAAGCTGTCGTGCAGCACCACGTCGGTGACGTCCGAGCTGGAGACGCGGTCGAGGACGAGCTCCGGGCTCGACACCGGCACGACGTGGTCGACGGCGGACCGCAGCATGAGCAGCGGCGCGGTCACCTCGGGGAGAGCGCGCTCCACCTCGCCGTACAGCTCGATCGACGAGTGCAGCGCGTGCAGGGGGGTGCGGTCGTAGGCCAGCTCCGTCGTGCCCGCCTTGCGGATGTCGCTGGCGATCCCGGGGGTGGAGCCGAGCACGTGTCGCAGCAGCGGAACGGCCCGCAGCCGAGGGTCGGTGAGCTTGACGGCAGGGTTGACGAGCACCAGGCCGGCGACGAGGTCGGGGTGCTGCTGCGCGAGCCGGAGGGCCAGCGCGCCACCCATCGAGAGCCCACCCACGACGACGCAGCGGTGGTCGCGGGCGAGGTCGACCAGCTCGGTCTCCACGGCCGCGTACCAGTCCGGCCAGCGGGTCCGGTTCATCTCCGGCCAGCTCGTGCCGTGACCGGGCAGGCGCGGCAGGCGGACGGTGAACCCCTCGGTGGCCAGGTGCTCCGCCCAGCCCCGCAGGCTCTGGGGCGTGCCTGTGAAGCCGTGGCACAGGAGTACCGCGACGTCGCTCCCGTCGTGGCTGAAGGGCTCGGCCCCGGGCATGACTGGCACGCGCTCATCGTGGCACGCCCCGGGCGTACGGGTCGAGGGATCGGCCAAGGTGCTCGCACAACGGACAGGAGCACCCGAACGGGAGCGGTACGGAACGTAGTGCGCGGGGCCAGGTGGGTGACCGTGCAGGTGGCCGGTGGACCGAGGGGCAGCGCCCGACGCACGGAAGTCCGTAGAGTGCGGAGGGTGTTCTACTGGGTGCTCAAGACGATCGTGCTCGGTCCGATCCTCCGTGCGCTCTTCCGGCCATGGGTCCGCGGCATCGAGAACGTGCCCGACTCGGGCCCGGCGATCCTGGTCAGCAACCACCTGTCCTTCTCGGACTCCTTCTTCCTGCCGCTGGTGGTCCCGCGTCGGATCACCTTCCTGGCCAAGGCCGACTACTTCACCGGGCGGGGCATCAAGGGACGTCTGACCGCCGGCTTCTTCCGCGGGGTCGGGCAGGTGCCGGTGGACAGGTCAGGCGGCGAGGCGAGCGAGGCCGCCCTGCGCGCCGGCCTCAAGGTGCTTTCCGGCGGCAACCTCCTCGGCATCTACCCGGAGGGCACGCGCAGCCCGGACGGGCGGCTCTACCGGGGCAAGACCGGGGTGGCGCGGATGGCGCTCGAGGGCAAGGTCCCGGTGCTGCCGGTCGTGATGGTCGGCACCGACAAGGTGCAGCCGATCGGTCGCAAGGTGCCCTCCATCAAGCGGGTCGGCGTCATCGTCGGCGCTCCGCTGGACTTCTCGCGCTACGAGGGCATGGAGTCTGACCGCCTCGTGCTGCGGTCGATCACCGACGAGATCATGTACGAGCTGATGCGGCTCTCCGGCCAGCAGTACGTGGACGTGTACGCCGCGACCATGAAGGAGCAGCTCGCCGAGGCGGTCCGCGACCGCATCTCCCAGGCGCGGACGAGGGCCCAGGCGGCGGCGTCCGCCGCGGCCGCCCGCGCGGCGGACGCCCGCGCCCGGGTGGAGGCTGCCAAGGGCGAGGCCACCAGGCTGGACGACGCGGCCACGGTCGAGGGCGAGTCGCACGCTCCATCGGCGGAGGACGAGGTACGGCTGAACGCGCCCGGCGAGGGCCCTCAGGCCGACGACGACGACGACGGTCTGACGGTCGATCTCGACGCGGCCACCCCCACCACACCCGCCCCCCGCTCCGGCGGAGCCCCGGGCTCGGGGCCCGTCGACCTGCGGACCGGGCAGGGCTCCCACCCCGACGCCCGGGCCGCCGACTGAGACCGTCCAGCAGGACGTCTCGCTCGCGAGCAGAACCCCCCCGCATGCCCCGTGACCGGGTCCGTGACCTGAGGCTGGTGCCGACCGACCTCGGTTTCACCGGTGCGCTGTGGCGCGCGGTCGACGTGTTCCGTGCGGTCTCCGTCGTGTACGCGGCGGCCGCGTACGCGACACGGCCCGCCGAGACGGGCAGACCCTGGGCCGGCTGGGTGGTGCTGGCCCTGATGGCGGCGTGGACCGCCGCCATCTGGTTCATGCCCCGGCGGCCCGCGTGGCTGGTCGTCGGCGACCTGGTCGTCGCCTGCCTCGCGGTACTGGGGTCCCTGCTCGTGGACGACCGGACCCAGATCGCGGCCACGAACACCCTGCCCCTCACGTGGCCGGCGGCCGCGGTGCTGGGGTGGGCCGTGTGGCGCGGTGCCGTCGGGGGAGTGGTGGCGGCGCTCGCCGTCGGTGCCGCGGACCTGGTGGTGATCTCGCCGATCACGCGGATGACGCTGCACAACATCGTCCTGCTCCTGCTGGCCGGGGCCGTGGTCGGTTACGCCTGCTCGCTGTACGAGGGGAGCCGACGTGAGCTGGCGGCGGCTCTGGAGACGGCCGCCGCGGCGCGTGAACGGGAGCGGCTCGCGCGCGACATCCACGACTCGGTGCTCCAGGTGCTGGCCTTCGTGCAGCGGCGGGGAGCCGAGATCGGCGGTGAGGCAGCCGATCTGGGACGGATGGCCGCGGAGCAGGAGTCGCTCCTTCGCGGTCTGGTGTCGTCGAGACCGACCGCACCCGTCGACGCGAGCGCCGGTGACCGGTCGAGCCCGGCAGCGGCCGACGTCATCGCCCTGATCGGTGAGCGGTCCAGCCCCACGGTGCACGTGTCCGGCCCGGTCGGACCGGTGCTGCTGCCGACCCGTACGGCGAGCGACCTGGCTGCCGCGGTGTTCGCGGCGCTCGACAACGTGCGTGCGCACGCCGGCCGGGGTGCGCAGGCCTGGGTGCTGGTCGAGGACGAGGGTGGCGCCGTCGTGGTGACCGTCCGCGACGACGGGGTGGGCTTCGTGCCGGGGCGTCTGGAGGAGGCGGCCGAGGCGGGGCGGATGGGCGTCGCCCGATCGGTCAGGGGTCGCGTCGCGGACCACGGGGGCACCGTCGACGTGGTCTCGGCGCCGGGCCGGGGCACCGAGGTCGAGATGCGGGTGCCGCGCCCCGCGCGGTGAGGGGCGACATCACGGGTGTGCGGGACACCTGTGCCTAGGGTGTGGGCCGTGAGCGAGGACGACACGACCCCCGGAGCGACGACCGAGGCACCGACGCCGGAGGGTGCCGAACCTCCACCGTCCCAGCAGGAGGGGCCGGTGCGGGTGCTCGTCGCCGACGACCACCCGATGTGGCGTGAGTCGGTGGCCCGCGACCTCGAGGAAGCCGGCTACCAGGTCGTCGCCACGGCGGCCAGCGGCGCCGAGGCCATCCGCCGTGCCGCCGCGACCCGGCCGCAGGTCGTGCTCACCGACCTGCAGATGCCCGGCATCGACGGCGTCGAGGCGACGCGCCGGATCGTGGCAGCCGACCCCAGGGTGCGGGTGCTGGTGCTGTCGGCGAGCGGCGAGCACGACGACGTCCTCGAGGCGGTCAAGGCCGGCGCCACCGGGTACCTGGTCAAGTCCGCCTCCCGCGACGAGCTGCTCGAGGCGGTGGCCCGCACCGCCGAGGGCGACGCCGTCTTCACGCCCGGCCTCGCCGGCCTCGTGCTCGGGGAGTTCCGCCGCATGTCGAACCAGCCGGCCGGTGCGGCGGTCGGTCCTCCCGCGGGCACGCTGACCGAGCGGGAGACCGAGATCCTGCGCCTGGTCGCCAAGGGCCTGTCGTACAAGGAGATCGCGGGCCGGCTCGTGATCTCGCACCGCACGGTGCAGAACCACGTGCAGAACACGCTCGGCAAGCTCCAGCTGCACAACCGGGTCGAGCTGGTCCGCTACGCGATCGCCACCGGCCTCGAGGACCCACGCGACGGCTGAGCACCATGGTCGACCACCGTGTCGTGCCGCTCCGTCGCACCGACCGGGCGGCGGTAGCGTGTGCACATGCCCGAGACCCCCATGCAGCCCGCCGGAGGGCTGGCACCTTCCCGGCCGTTCGGCGCGGTGATCACCGCGATGGCGACACCCTTCGACGCGCACGGTGAGGTCGACACCGACGCGGTGGCCGCCCTGGCGGAGTACCTGGTCGACCACGGCAACGACGGGCTCGTCGTCAACGGCACGACGGGGGAGTCACCCACCACCTCCGACGACGAGCAGGACAGGGTGCTCCGGGCGGTGCTCGAGGCGGTCGGTGACCGCGCTCAGGTGCTGAGCGGGGTCGGCACGAACGACACCCGGCACACGGTCGAGCTGGGGCGCGCCGCCGAGAAGAGCGGTGCTCACGGCCTCCTGGTGGTCACGCCGTACTACTCCAAGCCCCCGCAGGCCGGGCTGCTGCACCACTTCCGCACCGTCGCCGATGCCACCGGGCTGCCGGTGATGCTCTACGACATCCCCGGGCGCTCCGGGGTGCCGATCCACACCGAGACGCTGATCGAGCTGGCGCGGCACGACCGCATCGTGGCGGTCAAGGACGCCAAGGACGACCTGTTCGCGTCGTCGAAGGTGATGGCTGCCACCGACCTGGCGTACTACAGCGGGAGCGACGAGCTGCACCTCGCGCACCTGACCCAGGGCGCGGCCGGCATGGTGAGCGTGGTCGGCCACCTGGCCGGTGAGGCGCTGGCCGAGCTGGTCGCCGCGGTCGACGCCTGCGACCTGGCGAAGGCCCTCGCCGTGCACCGGTCCCTGCTGGACCTGACCACCGCGGTGATGAGGACCACGCAGGGAGCCATCATGGTCAAGGCCGGGCTCCAGCTGCTCGGTGTGATCGCCCACCGCTCGGTGCGGCCCCCGCTCGCGCCGGCCACCGACAAGCAGGTCGACCTGCTCCGCTCCGCACTCGAGTCGGCGCCGCCGCCGAGCGCGGCACCCACAGACCCCGCATGACCCATCGCCAGAGGGCCGACCGTCCCCGGACGCGCCCCCGGTCCACCGACACAGGAGACACGTGAGTCATCCCCATCCCGAGCTGCCCGTCCCGCCGCCGCTGCCGAAGGGCGGCCTGCGGGTCGTCCCGCTCGGTGGTCTGGGCGAGATCGGCCGCAACATGTCCGTCTTCGAGTTCGACGGCAAGCTGCTCATCATCGACTGCGGCGTCCTGTTCCCCGAGGACCACCAGCCTGGCGTCGACCTGATCCTGCCCGACTTCAGCTACATCGCCGACCGCCTCGACGACGTGCTCGCCGTGGTCCTCACGCACGGCCACGAGGACCACATCGGTGCGGTGCCGTACCTGCTGCGGCTGCGCCCCGACATCCCGCTGATCGGGTCGCAGCTGACCCTGGCGCTGATCGAGGCGAAGCTGAAGGAGCACCGGATCACGCCCTTGACGCTGGCCGTCAAGGAGGGCCAGGTCGAGCGGCTGGGCCCGTACGAGTGCGAGTTCATCGCGGTCAACCACTCGATCCCGGACGCCCTCGCGGTCGCGGTGACGACGGGTGCGGGCATCGTGCTGCACACCGGCGACTTCAAGATGGACCAGCTGCCGCTCGACGGTCGCATCACCGACCTCCGGGCGTTCGCGCGCCTGGGCGACAAGGGCGTCGACCTCTTCATGGTCGACTCCACGAACGCCGAGGTGCCGGGCTTCACCACCCACGAGCGCGACATCGGGCCGGTGCTCGACCGCGTGTTCGCGGGGGCGGAGCGCCGCGTGATCGTGGCCTCCTTCGCCTCGCACGTGCACCGGGTGCAGCAGGTGCTCGACACCGCGTACGCCCACGGCCGCAAGGTCGCGCTGGTCGGTCGCTCGATGGTCCGCAACATGGGCGTCGCGTCGGACCTCGGCTACCTGACGATCCCCCCGGGGGTGATGGTCGACCTGAAGCAGGTGGGCGACCTGCCCGACGACCAGGTCGTGCTGATGTGCACCGGTTCTCAGGGTGAGCCCATGGCCGCGCTGAGCCGGATGGCCAACAACGACCACCGGATCAGGATCGGCCACGGCGACACGGTGATCCTCGCGTCGTCGCAGATCCCCGGCAACGAGAACCCGATCAACCGGGTCATCAACGGTCTGACCCGACTCGGCGCTCACGTCGTCCACCAGGGCAACGCGAAGGTCCACGTGTCCGGCCACGCCAGCGCCGGCGAGCTCCTGTACTGCTACAACATCCTCCGCCCGCGCAACGTCATGCCGGTGCACGGCGAGGTGCGCCACCTGCACGCCAACGCCGCCCTCGCGGTGCGGACGGGTGTGCCGCCGGAGCGAGTCGTCGTGGTCGAGGACGGCGTCGTCGTCGACCTCGTGGACGGGGTCGCGAAGGTCGTCGGCGCCGTGCCGTGCGGCTACGTCTACGTGGACGGCTCCTCCGTCGGCGAGATCACCGACGCGGACCTCAAGGACCGCCGCATCCTCGGGGACGAGGGCTTCGTGTCGATCTTCGTGGTTGTCGACGCCTCGTCGGGATCGGTCGTGGTGGGCCCCGAGATCCACGCCCGTGGCGTGGCCGAGACCGACGCCGTGTTCGACGCGGTCAAGCCCCAGGTCGTCTCCGCCCTCACCGAGGCCGTGATGGGGGGCAGCACCGACGTGCAGCAGCTCCAGCAGATCGTTCGCCGGGTGGTCGGACGGTGGGCTGGCACGAAGCTGCGCCGCCGCCCGATGATCATCCCCATCGTCGTCGAGTCCTGAGGGCGCGTCGCACGCCGCGCGGGACACCAGGTGCTCCTGTGCGGCGTGTGGCGCGTGTGAATCCTGTGACGACGCACTAGCCTGCCGAGCATGGCGACCCGTACGTCTTCCCCCGTACGCCGGTCGGGCCAGGCCCGCAAGGGTGCCTCCGCGGCATCCTCGAAGGGGTCGACCCGTCCGGCCGGGCGCAAGCAGGCCTCGGCCCCGAGCTCGAGGCCCGCGACCGCCCCCTTCCCGGTCCGCGTCGCCCGCGGCGCCTTCATGGGTACCGCGCACCTGGTGGGCGGGACCGCGCGGCGCATCGGGCACCGCACGGCCGAGCTCGACCCGGAACTGCGCCGTGACGGCGTGGGCTTCACCGTCCTGGCCCTCGCGATCGTGGTCGCTGCCCGCGAGTGGTGGAGCGTGGACGGGGTCTTCGGGGACGTCGTCCACGCGATCGTGGCGGGCACCATCGGGTTGGTCGGGCTCGCCCTGCCGCTGGTGCTGCTGTTCGTCTCGGTCCGGATGCTGCGGCACCCCGACCGGGTGCAGGCGAACAGCCGCATGGGCATCGGCCTCACCACCCTGATGGTGGCCGCCAGCGGACTGGTGCACCTGGCGGTCGGCATGCCGTCGCCCCCCGACGGCGCGAACGCGATGCGTGGTGCCGGCGGCATCATCGGCTACCTGGCCTCGTCGCCGCTGGAGGCCGCGGTGACCGCCTGGGCCGCCGTCCCCCTGCTGTCACTGCTCGCCTTCTTCGCCCTCCTCGTCATCACGGCCACGCCCTTCCACGCGATCCCCGAGCGGCTCGGCGGCCTGTACGGCAGGCTCACCGGCCACCGCGGCGAGGAGGATCAGGCGGAGGGCGACTTCCCGGCGGACTCGCGGGACGTTCCCGGCCTCAAGGGCCGCCTGCGCCGCCGTGGCGCCGACGAGGCCAGCATCCACGGTGACGAGGCCTTCGAGACCCCCGTCGACATCGAGCCGGACGCGCGGCGCCGGCGACGCGGCAGCCGGGTGGGCAACTCCGCGCCGGACGAGACCACCGAGACCGCGGTCGACTCGCCGCTGGACGGCCCCCGTCCCGGCGAGAAGCGTCACGTACCAGGGCTTGTCGCACCTGTGCCGGCCAAGTCGACGGCCTCGCCGGCCGTCGAGAAGTTCGCTCTCGAGGCACCGCCCAACCAGCCGCTGCCGCCACGCGTCGAGCAGCTGCTCCTGGCCGGCGACGTCACCTACACGCTCCCGCCGAACGAGGTGCTCGCCCCCGGGTCGCCCCACAAGACCCGGTCGTCGGCCAACGACCGTGTCGTCGAGGCCCTCACCGGCGTGCTCGAGTCGTTCGACATCGACGCGCAGGTCACGGGTTTCACCCGCGGCCCGACAGTCACGCGGTACGAGGTCGAGCTGGGCACCGGGGTGAAGGTCGAGCGCGTCACCGCACTGAGCAAGAACATCGCCTACTCGGTGGCCAGCGCTGACGTCCGCATCCTCTCGCCGATCCCGGGCAAGTCGGCGATCGGTATCGAGATCCCGAACGCCGACCGTGAGACCGTCTCTCTCGGAGACGTTCTCAGGTCCCAGGCGGCTCGCCGCAACGAGCACCCGATGCTGATGGGCGTCGGCAAGGACGTCGAGGGCGGCTACGTGGTGGCCAACCTGGCGAAGATGCCGCACCTGCTGGTGGCGGGCGCGACCGGAGCAGGCAAGTCGAGCTTCGTGAACTCGATGATCACGTCGATCCTCATGCGGTCCACGCCGGACGAGGTGCGCATGGTGCTCGTGGACCCGAAGCGGGTCGAGCTCACCGCCTACGAGGGCATCCCGCACCTGATCACGCCGATCATCACGAACCCGAAGAAGGCCGCCGAGGCGCTGCAGTGGGTGGTCCGCGAGATGGACACGCGCTACGACGACCTGGCGGCATTCGGCTTCAAGCACCTCGACGACTTCAACAAGGCGGTCAAGGCGGGCAAGGTCAAGCCGCTGCCCGGGTCGGAACGCCGGATCGAGCCGTACCCGTACCTGCTCGTGATCGTGGACGAGCTGGCCGACCTGATGATGGTCGCTCCGCGCGACGTCGAGGACTCGATCGTCCGCATCACGCAGCTCGCCCGCGCGGCCGGGATCCACCTGGTGCTGGCCACACAGCGTCCTTCCGTCGACGTGGTGACCGGCCTGATCAAGGCCAACGTGCCGTCGCGGATGGCGTTCGCCACGTCGTCGCTGGCGGACTCGCGGGTCGTCCTCGACCAGCCGGGTGCCGAGAAGCTGATCGGCCAGGGCGACGCGCTCTTCCTGCCGATGGGTGCGTCCAAGACGATGCGCGTCCAGGGTGCGTGGGTGACCGAGTCCGAGGTCTCGGCCGTGGTGGCCCATGTCAAGGAGCAGCTGGCGCCGGTCTACCGCGACGACGTGGCCGTCCAGCAGACGCAGCGACAGGTGGACGACGACATCGGCGACGACCTGGACCTGCTGCTGCAGGCCACGGAGCTGGTCGTGACGACGCAGTTCGGCTCGACCTCGATGCTCCAGCGCAAGCTCCGCGTCGGGTTCGCCAAGGCCGGCCGCCTGATGGACCTGCTGGAGTCGCGCGGGGTGGTGGGTCCGTCCGAGGGCTCGAAGGCCCGCGACGTGCTGGTCAAGCCCGACGACCTGGCCGGGACGCTGGCCGTGCTGAAGGGCGAGGAGCCCCCGTCCGACGCCGAGGACGCGTTCGACCAGGAGGTGCCGACCGGCGGGGGCGACGCGCGCTACGACGGCGACCCGGTGTCAGCGCAGTTCTCCTCCGCCACGCCCGAGGACGTCGACGACGAGGACGCCTGGGGCCTCACCGGACGCGCCTGAGGGGTTCGGGACGCTCCGGAGATGCGAGGTTCGGGAAGCGTGGGTAGTTTGCACCGTCACTTCAGACCCGGTCATTCGTTGACCACCTGAGCGCGGACAACCCGCGCCGGAACGGAGCGCCCACATGAGCAACCCCGACCTGACCCCGATGTCGCAGGACGAGCTGGCTGCTGAGGCCGGTACCGCCCTTCCCGACAAGGAGGTCATCAGCCTCCTCGACCTCAATGCCGACCTCGACCTCGCGCTCGACGCCGCGGCTCCGATCGACCTGGCGGTCGCCGCGAACGCCAACGTCGCCGCCCCGATCGACGCCGCCGTCGGCGCGAACGTGCTCTCCGTCGGCTCGAGCGCGCAGGCACTGGCCGACCAGGGCGTGATGATCGACCAGGGCATCGACGGTGACGCCACGGCGAGCACCGACCAGAGCAGCACGATCGACCAGGGCAACGACACCGTCGGCACCGAGCCGGGCACCACCCCGGCCCCCACGGACGGCACCGGCGGCACCGGCGGCACGGGCGTGGGTGCTGTGCCCACCGACCCCACCGACCCGGCCTCTGCGCTGGACGGCGACCTGCTGAACGTCGACGTCGACCTCGCGGCCGACCTCGACCTCGCCGCACCGATCGCCGGGTCCGTCGCGGCGAACGCCAACGTGGCGGCGCCGATCGACGCCGCCGTCGCAGCCAACGTCGGTTCGGTCGGCTCCGAGGCGACCGCCATCGCACAGCAGGACGCGATCATCAACCAGGACATCGTCGGCGACGCGACCGCCGGGGCGGAGCAGGACTCCGAGATCACGCAGTAGCGCCGCGACGTGGATCTCCTCTCCGGGGCCGGTGCCTCGTCGGGACGCGATGCCGCCCAGGCGGCCTCGCGTCCCGACGCGCGCCCGCAGGACGGCACCGCGACGACGACGGGGGCCGTGGCCACCACGGCGGCGCCCGAGCCCGGCCGGGTCGACGACGGCGGGATCCCGTACCGCGCCGACGGCGTCGAGCTGATCGGCGAGATCCCCGGCTCGGGGTACCGCAGTGCCCCCTCGCTGGTGCGCCGTGCCGACGGGCAGACCATCCAGCTGACCAAGCTGCTCTACCTCGTCCTGTCCGAGGTGGACGGTCGCCGCACCTACGAGGAGATCGCCGAGGCCGTCAGCCCCCGGTACGGGCGGCTGCTCAGTGCCGACGACGTCCACCTGCTGTGCGACTCGCGGCTGCGGACGATCGGCGTCCTACGCCTCGCCGACGGCTCGCAGCCCGAGGTGAAGCGGTCGAACCCCCTGCTGGCGCTGCGGTTCCGGTACGTCGTCACCGACCCCGAGGTGACGCGCCGCCTGACGGCACCCTTCGCGCGGTTGTTCAACCCGCTGGTGGTGACCGTCCTCGTCACCGCCTTCCTCGCCGTGTGCGCGTGGGTGCTCTTCGAGAAGGGCCTCGCGTCCGCCACCCACCAGGCATTCGACCAGCCCGGGCTGCTGCTGCTGGTCTTCGGGCTGACCGTGCTGTCGGCCGGCTTCCACGAGTTCGGTCACGCCGCCGGGGCACGCTATGGCGGGGCGACCCCGGGGGCGATGGGGACGGGCCTGTACCTGGTGTGGCCCGCGTTCTACACCGACGTCACGGACAGCTACCGACTGGGGCGCGGTGGCCGCGTGCGGACCGACCTGGGCGGCCTCTACTTCAACGCGATCGTCGCCCTCGCCATGTTCGGTGCCTGGTGGGCCACGGGCTGGGACGCGATCCTGCTGATCATCGCCACCCAGATCCTCCAGATGGTGCGGCAGCTGGCACCGCTCGTGCGCTTCGACGGCTACCACGTGCTGGCTGACGTGACCGGGGTTCCGGACCTCTACCACCGGATCAGGCCCACCCTGCTCGGGCTGCTGCCGAGCCGCTGGAAGCACCCCGAGACGACCGTGCTGAAACCGTGGGCGCGAGCGGTCGTCACCACCTGGGTCGTCGTCGTCGTGCCGCTGCTGCTCGCGATGCTCGTGCTCGCCGTGGTGACGCTGCCACGCGTGATCGGGACGGCAGCCGCGGGCCTGTCCCGCCAGTGGCAGATGCTGACCGACCAGTTCGGCGACGGAGACGTCCTCGGCGTGCTCGTCCGCCTGCTGTCCGTCGTCGCGATCCTGCTGCCGGTGCTGGGCGTGCTGTACATCGTCACGCGGGTGGTCCGGCAGGTCGTGACGGGTACCTGGCGCGCCACGCGCGACCGTCCGGTGCGTAGGTCGATGGCCGGCGTGACCGCGGTCGCCCTGCTGGCGGGACTGGCCTGGGCGTGGTGGCCGCAGCCCGGCGCCTACCAGCCGATCCAGGCGTACGAGCGGGGCACCCTGCAGGACGCGGTGCCCGCGGTCCTCGGCCGCCCGGGACCGACGGGCCTCGAGGAGGGACGGCCGGGGTCCGCCGTCACGATCTGGCCCGAGGGCGGCGCACTTCCGACCGCGGACGACCCCGAGCTGGCCATGGTGCTGGTGCCGCGCGCCGGCGCGGACGGCTCACCGGCCACGACGCCCTCGGGCGACCCGGCCCCGACCTGGGTGTTCCCCTTCAACCGCCCGGCTGCGCCCGGTGAGGGTGACAACCAGGCGCTGGCCGTCAACACCGAGGACGGCACGACCGTCTACGACGTCGCGTTCGCCCTCGTCTGGGCGGACGAGGGCACGGTGCTCAACACCAACGAGGCGTACGCCTTCGCGAGCTGCACCGGCTGCAACGCGGTGGCCGTCGGCTTCCAGGTGGTCCTGATCGTGGGGCAGGCCGATGTGGTCGTGCCCCAGAACCTGGCCGGTGCGGTCACCTACGGGTGCGTCGACTGCGTCACCTACGCCCTCGCCACGCAGCTCGTGCTGACCCTCGAGGGACCCCTCAGCGACGACAGCATGGCGGCCCTCGCGGCGCTCTGGGAGGAGATCGCGGCCTTCGGGACCGGCATCCAGGACGTCCCGCTGTCGGAGCTGCAGGCCCGGATGACCGAGTACGAGGCCCGCATCCTCGAGATCGTGCAGTCCGACCCGGCCGCCGTGCCCGCGGACGACGCCGCCCCGGCGACAGGCCCGTCCCCGACGGGCGGGTCGGCGACGTCCGCTCCCGGCGCCACGACCGACGCGCCCGCGACGCCGGCGCCCGGATCGTCCGGTGCCCCCGGGTCCGGCGGGGCGTCGTCCGGCGCGGCTCCGTCGGCGAGTGCCCCGTCCACGTCCGGGCCGTCGTCCTCGGCGTCCACGCCCGCTCCGACCACCTCGGCGTCGACCACGGGGACCTCGTCGCCGACGGCCACGTCGACCCCCTCGCCGTCGCCGACGTCGCCCTGAACCAGGCGCCAGGGCCCACGAGGACGGCGGGGGCCCGTGCCTCGCGTAGCCTGTCGGCCGTGACCTCACCCCCCACGGCTGCCCCGACGCCGACGCGTTCGGTGGCTCTCGTGACCCTCGGGTGCGTGCGCAACGAGGTCGACTCGGAGGAGCTCGCCGGCCGGCTGGCGAACGAGGGCTGGACGCTGGTGGACGACGCGGCGGCGGCCGACGTGGCCGTCGTCAACACCTGTGGCTTCGTGGAGCAGGCCAAGAAGGACTCGGTGGATGCCCTGCTGGAGGCGTCCGACCTCAAGGAGACCGGCCGGACGCGGGCGGTGGTGGCCGTGGGCTGCCTGGCGGAGCGCTACGGGGAGCAGCTGGCGAGCGAGCTGCCCGAGGCCGACGCCGTGCTGGGGTTCGACTCGTACGCGGACCTGTCGGGTCACCTCGACGCCATCCTGCGGGGCGAGCGCCCCGCGTCCCACGTTCCCCGCGACCGCCGCACCCTGCTGCCACTGAGCCCCGTGTCGCGGCAGGCGTCCGCGGCCTCGGTCGCCGTCCCGGGGCACGGCGCCCCCGACCTGCCGCCCGGTGTGGCGCCCGCGTCCGGCCCGCGCGTGCTGCGGCGACGTCTCGACGGACGGCCCTGGGCCCCGCTCAAGCTCGCCTCCGGCTGCGACCGGCGCTGCACGTTCTGCGCCATCCCCGCGTTCCGCGGGTCCTTCCTGTCGCGACGGCCCGCGGAGGTGCTCGACGAGGCGCGCTGGCTGGCGGAGCAGGGTGTGCGGGAGGTGTTCCTGGTCAGCGAGAACTCGACCAGCTACGGCAAGGACCTCGGCGACATCCGCCTGCTCGAGACGCTGCTGCCCGAGCTGGCCGCCATCGAGGGCATCGAGCGGGTGCGCGTGTCGTACCTGCAGCCGGCGGAGGTGCGGCCCGGTCTGCTGGAGGCGATCGCCGGCACGGAGGGGGTCGTGCCCTACTTCGACCTCTCGTTCCAGCACAGCGCCCCCGACGTGCTGCGGCGGATGCGACGGTTCGGCGACACCGAGGCCTTCCTCGACCTGGTGGGGCGCGTCCGCGCACTGGCGCCCGAGGCCGGCATCCGGTCGAACGTGATCGTCGGGTTCCCCGGAGAGACCGAGGACGACCTGGCGCAGCTGCACGACTTCGTGACCCGCGCGCGCCTCGACGTGGTCGGCGTCTTCGGCTACTCGGACGAGGACGGCACGGAGGCTGCCGACCTCGACGGCCACCACGGCGAGGCGACGGTCGCCGCACGGCTGTCGTCGACGGTGGCCCTCGTGGAGGAGCTCGTCGCGCAGCGCGCCGAGGAGCGGGTCGGGGAGCAGGTCGTCGTGCTGGTCGAGGAGGTCGACGATGACGGCCGGCCCGTCGGCCGGGCAGCGCACCAGGGCCCGGACGTGGACGGCGTCACGACCCTCACGACGCCCGCGGAGGTCGGCGACCTCGTGACCGCGGTGGTGACGGCCAGCGAGGGGGTCGACCTTTTGGCCGAGCAGGCGGGGCCGTGGCAGCAGAGCGGACGGCCCGTCAGGTGACGCGCTCCGGCAACTGGAACCTGCCGAACGCCCTGACCGTCGGGCGCATCCTGCTGGTCCCGGTGTTCGCCCTCCTGCTCGTGCACGACGCGGGGCAGGACCCCGGCTGGCGCCTCGCCGCACTCGGGGTGTTCCTGGTCGCGGTCGCGACCGACCGCGTCGACGGTGAGCTCGCCCGCCGCCAGAACCTGGTGACCGACTTCGGCAAGGTCGCCGACCCGATCGCCGACAAGACGCTGATCGGCACGGCGTTCGTGCTCCTGTCGGTGCTCGGGCTCCTGGCCTGGTGGGTGACCCTGGCGATCCTGGTGCGCGAGGTCGGCGTCACCCTCCTGCGGTTCGTGGTGATCAGGCACGGCGTGATGCCCGCCTCTCACGGCGGCAAGCTCAAGACCGTGCTGCAGTCGGTGGCGATCTCCATGCTCGTCTTCCCGACCGAGCTGTGGCTGCCCGGATGGGTCGAGGTCGTCGCGCTGCTGGTCGTCGCCGCCGCCCTGATCGTCACCGTGGTCACCGGCGTCGACTACGTGGTCCAGGCGGTGCGTCTGCGTCGGGGCAGCGCGCGCACAGCGGCCAAGCAGGCGGCCGCCGACGGCCGTGGCTGACCAGCGCACCCCGGCACCGACGGGCACCCGGGAGGGCGACGGCCTGCACGAGCCGGCCGAGAGGCTGGCCCACCGCGCGATCGCCTCGGGGACGGGGCTCGCGGTCGCCGAGTCGCTCACAGCCGGCCTGGTGTGCTCCTCCCTGGCCGCCGTGCCGGGCGTCTCCGCCGTTCTGCGGGGCGGGGTCGTCGCCTACACGAATGACGCCAAGCAGAGGCTGCTCGGCGTGGACGCGGACCTGCTCGTCGCCCGGGGCGCGGTCGACGAGGACGTCGCGCGTCAGATGGCCGGGGGAGTCCGTGGCCTGCTGCGGGCGGACCTGGGTCTGGCCACGACGGGGATCGCCGGGCCGGGACCCCACGAGGGCGTCGCCCCAGGCATCGTCGTCGTGGCGGTGGCCGACGCCTGGGGCAGCCAGGTACGTCGGCTGCGGTTGACCGGCGACCGGGAGACCGTGCGGCGCGGCGCCTGCGACGCCGTGCTCGAGCTGGCCATGGAGCGGCTGGCGGCCCCGTAGAGGGAAAACCCTTGACCTGTTGGACAGTTTTGTCCGAAAGGTTCTCAAGGACGGAATGGTCACTTACGTTCGCCTGGCCGGGGAGATCACTGGGGTCTCGGGGGACTGGCGGATGAAGGAGATGTACGTGACCAGCACGTTGCGAAAGGGCGCCCTCGCGGTCGGAGTGGTGGCCGCTGTCGCCCTCACCACGAGTGTGGCGCAGACAGCACAGGCGGCATCGGACTCCCCGAAGCTCGCCCCGATGACGGCGGTGGACAGCGCCAAGGCCATCGACGGCAGCTACATCGTCGTGCTCAAGGACGGCACCACGTCCTCGCAGACCGCCCAGGCGGCCGACCGCGCCGAGGCAGCGGGAGCCAAGGTCGACAAGGAGTACCTGGCCCTCAAGGGGTACGCGGCCGAGCTGGACGCCGACCAGCTCAAGAAGGTCCGCCAGGACCCGGCCGTCGCGTACGTCGAGCAGGACCAGAAGGTCACGGTCAACACCACCCAGTCGGGCGCCACCTGGGGCCTGGACCGCATCGACCAGCGGAACCTGCCGCTCAACGGCACGTACACGTACACCCCGACCGGTCAGGGCGTGAAGGCGTACATCATCGACACCGGCCTGCTGTCGACCCACAACGAGTTCAGCGGCCGCACCGCCTCGGGCTACACCGCCATCAGCGACGGCCGCGGCACCACGGACTGCCACGGGCACGGCACCCACGTCGCGGGGACCGTCGGCGGCACGACCTACGGCGTCGCCAAGAAGGTGACGATCGTCCCCGTGCGCGTGCTCGACTGCAGCGGCTCCGGCTCGAACTCCGGCGTCATCGCCGGCATGGACTGGGTGACCAACAACCACAGCGGCGCGTCGGTCGCGAACATGAGCCTCGGCGGCGGGGCCTCGACGGCGACCGACTCCGCGGTCGCCCGGATGACGAGCTCGGGCGTGACGGTCGCGGTCGCCGCCGGCAACGAGAACACCAACGCGTGCAACTCGTCCCCGGCCCGCGCCCCGTCGGCGATCACGGTGGGCTCGACCACCAACACCGACGCGCGCTCGTCGTTCTCCAACTACGGCACCTGCGTCGACCTGTTCGCCCCGGGCAGCAGCATCACCTCCGCCTGGTACACCTCGAACACCGCGACCAACACGATCTCGGGCACCTCGATGGCCACCCCGCACGTGACCGGCGTCGCCGCGCTCTACCTGCAGGGCAACCCGGGCGCGTCGCCCGCGACCGTGTCGTCCGCGATCACCGGCACGGCCACGCCCGGCAAGGTGACGAACCCGGGCTCCGGCTCGCCGAACCTCCTGCTCTACTCCCTCCTCAACGGTGGCGGCACGCCGCCGCCGCCGAGCGGGGACTGTGACGAGACCACGACCGGCACCGCCACCTGGGGCTACGAGACCGTCGCGACGTCCTTCACGACCACCACGTCGGGGAGCCTGACCGGCTGCCTGACCGGGCCGTCCGGGACCGACTTCGACCTCTACCTCGACAAGTGGAACGGGTCGTCGTGGGTCGAGGTGGCTGCCGGCGAGGGCTCCACGTCCACCGAGAACGTGACGTACAGCTCCACCGCCGGCCAGTACCGCTGGGTCGTCTACGCCTACAGCGGCTCGGGCAGCTACACCCTGAAGTTCGGTCGCCCGTGACCTAGGGGTCGACCACGGGCTGGGC
Organism: uncultured Actinomycetota bacterium; assembly: GCA_963843835.1. Taxonomy (GTDB): domain Bacteria; phylum Actinomycetota; class Actinomycetes; order Actinomycetales; family CAWJMD01; genus CAWJMD01. The sequence continues at coordinate 962,923 of CAWJMD010000008.1, read as the reverse complement.
CCCCGTCCGGGATCTCGGACGGGGGCCCTTCACCGTCCCGCCGTCAGGAACACCGGGCCCCGGTGGGGAGTTGACCTGATGACCGGACACGAGGAGTGACCATGCATCGACCAGGTGAGACGTCCACAACCGATGAGCGGACGTTGCGCGCCCGGGGGTACGGTGGGATCTCCGCACCGCGAGGTACCGTTCCGGTCGCACCCCGAAGTGCGGTCATTCCCGGACGAACACAGCAGAAGGGGGGCCCGCGCATGGTGGTTCTCCGCCGCGAGATCGGCGACGTGCTGCGCGACGCCCGCCAGCGTCAGGGTCGCACGCTGCGTGAGGTCTCCGGGCTCGCCCGCGTCTCCCTCGGCTACCTGTCCGAGGTCGAGCGTGGTCAGAAGGAGGCGTCGTCCGAGCTGCTCGGCTCGATCTGCGGCGCCCTCGCCGTGCCGCTGTCGACCGTGCTCCGCGAGGTCAGCGACCGCGTGGCCGAGGCCGAGGGTGTCACCGTCCCCGACACGATCCCGCCCGAGATCACCGACCAGGTGAACGGCGACCTCGTCGGGGCTGCCTGACCTGCTGGTCCACGCCGCCGCCCTCGGGCCGCGGTCCCCGCTGGCACGACGGGCAGAAGAACGCCGTCCGGGCCTGCGGTGCGGTCCCCACCATCTCGACCCGCACCCGGCTGCCGCAGCGCAGGCACGGCCGGCCGGCGCGCGCGTGCACGTAGTTGCGCCGACCGGGTCGCAGGTCGCCCGTCGTCGACTGGACCACGCGCGTCACCCCTTGCTGGAGCATGGTGTGCAGCAGCCCCACCAGCCGCGGCAGGTCCGGGATGTCGCCCACGGGGGTCCACGGGGTGACGCCCAGGACGAACAGCGCCTCCGCCATGTAGAAGGTGCCGACCCCGGCCAGCACCCGCTGGTCGAGCAGTGCCTCACCGACCGTGCGCGCGGGGTCGGCGCGCAGGTTGTGCACGGCCTCCATGGGGGCCCACCCGGGGCCTAGCACATCGGGACCGAGGTGACCGACCAGCTCGTCCTCGTTCCGTGTCCCGACCAGGTCCAGCATGCCCAGCAGGTGCCCCACCGCGACCCAGTCCCGCGTGGACAGGACGGCGCGCACGCCGTCTGCCGGGCGGGAGGTGAAGTCCTCACCGGGACGGTGCAGGTGCCAGGACCCGTCCATCCTGAAGTGGCTGTGAAGGGTGAGGGGCTCCGCGTCGTCCGCTCGTGCAGCCTGCGGGGCGGGGAGGGGGCCGAGCCGCATCAGGATGTGCTTCCCGACGCTGACCACCTCGACCACCGGGCGTCCGGTCAGGTCGACCGTCGCCAGCCTCGGCCACCGCAGGTCGCTCACGGTGACGACACCACCTGACAGCGCGGCGTGCAAACGGGTGGCCGCCCGGTGCACCACGTCCCCTTCCGGCACTGCTCCAGCCTGTCACCTTCATGCACGTGGCACGATGTGAGACCGACGACCGATCTCTGGGGGACCACTGCGATGGGCGTGTTCGACCGCTGGCGCGGGCGCCGTGTCCGCCCCGTCGAGGACCCTGACCCCGTGTTCCCGACGTTGTCCCGCCGGCGGGCGGTGGAGCTGGTGGCCCTGACTCGCCGCTCGTTCGCCGAGCACGGCCGCGAGACCGTCTACGACGGCAGCGGCGCCCTGGTCGGGCAGGGCCACGTGCACGGTCTGACGAACCTCGCTGCCCTCGCCGCGCACACGCCGGCGCGCGAGTGGCCGAGCATGGTCGACCGTCACGTCGTCGGCATGCTGGCCGCCGACGCGACACCCGACCCCAGCGGCCTGGACGAGGCCCGGCACCTCCTGCTGCCCAAGATCCGGCTGCTCGCCGACATCCCGGAACGTCGTCCCGCCTACGCACCCGAGGTCCTGCCCGGCGTCGTGGCCCTCGCCGCCCTGGACTACCCGACCCACGTCAGCGAGCTGCTCGCCGACGAGCGGATCGACGAGCTCGGAGGATGGGAGCGGGTCCGCGACGTGGCCTGGGGCAACCTGCGCCGCCTGCCGGCCCCTGCCGTCTCCGCGGTACAGGCGGACCCTCGCGCGGGCGACGCGACCGTGCTGGCCTTCTCGACCACGGACTTCTTCGGGGCGTCACGGCTCCTGATCCTCGACGAGCTGCTCGCCACGCAGGGCGTCGAGCGGCCCACCCACGGGGTGCTGGTCGCGGTGCCGCACCGCCACCTGATGCTCGTCCACGTGCTTGAGGGTGCTGGCCTGACGGCGGCCCTCGGACTGATGTCGCGCGGCGCGCGGGCCCAGTACGGCGTCGAGCCGGGGCCGGTCAGCCCCGAGGTCTACTACCGCGACGCGTCCGGGCAGGCTGAGCAGGTGACCCAGGCCGAGCCCGGCTCCGACCGGGTCGAGGTGCACGTCAGCGGGCGGTTCGAGCAGGCGATGCGGGGTCTCGGCCTGCTGGGGTGATCGTGTCCGGGGCCGGGGCCCCCTTCTCCCGAGAATCGGTGCGGGTGGCCGGGTCCGGGCCCCCGTTCTCCCGAGAATCGGTGCGGGTGGCCGGGGCCGGGGCCCCCGTTCTCCCGAGAATCGGTGCGGGTGGCCGGGTCCGGGCCCCGTTCTCCCGAGAACGAGGGGTGGAGGCGCGTCCAGGTACATGCTTTCCGGATGATCACGCCGCGTGGTGGTCGCCCCTCAGCGGCGCAGGCGAAGACCCCGGGGGACGGGTGGAAGCCCGCATCGAGGAGGGCCGCCGCGAGCGGGTGGTCGGGCCCCACGCCGACCAGCTCGTCGCCGTCGGAGCTGGTCACCGTCAGCTGTCCCAGCGCACCCGAGCGGACCGTCGCGGCGAGGGCGCCGGCGGCCTCCCTCAGGACGGCCGGGTCCTCGGTCCAGGTGAGCAGGGTCCGTCCACCGCGTTCGGCCCAGAGCACCAGGTCGCTGCCGTGCAGCACCACCAGGGCGCCGGCCTTGCGAGCGGGGCGGTGGGTCCCCTCCACGGGCGGCCAGTCGAGTGCGGCGCCGAAGGGGTTGGCGGGGTCGGTGGCCGCCAGCACCGTCGTCGCCTGCTGCGGGCCTCCCGTCGCCCGCAACCGGTCGACCGCCGCGGTGGTGGCGAACTGCGCAGCGCCGAGCGCCTCGACGAAGTACCCGCGGCGTACGCGGCCGGCCTCCTCCATCGCCGACAGGACGCGGTAGCTCGCGGCGAACCCGCCGGGTCGGCCTTCGGCGACCACGCTGCCGCGCGTGACGACCCCGTAGCGCTCCAGCAGCAGCTCGGCGTCGAGCGCGGCCCGTGCCGTGGGGTCCGGCTCCACCTCGGGCAGCAGCGCCCAGCGTCCGGCGACGGTGGGCGGGGCCGAGCGGGCCACGACGGACGTGCCCGGTCGTCCGGCCCGCCCCGGCCGCACGGCGGACCCGTAGCGGGCCCGCGCACCGGTGCGGCGTGGGCGGTGGGCGGTCCTGCCTCCCTGCAGCCGCGCGCGCAGCGGTGCCAGCGTGTCGCCGGAGACGCGGCCGGCCCAGACGAGCTGCCACAGGGCGTCGGCGACCGCCCCAGCGTCGGTCGACCCGACGGCATCGACCAGGTGGCGGAAGAAGTACGCGCCCCCACCGTCCAAGGCCTCGAGCACCCGCGCGGCCAGGTCGTCCGGCGGCTCGGGGTCGTCCGGGAGCGGCAGGGTCAGATGGGCGGTCTCGGGGACGTGTAGCGAGACCCAGCCGTCGTCCCCGGGCAGGGACCCGTGGCCGCACCAGACCAGCTCCCCGCCGCTGGTGAGCTCGTCGAGCATGGCGGAGGAGTAGCCCTGCACCCGAGCCGGCAGCACCAGGGACTCCAGTGCGCTCGCGGGAAGCCTCGCGCCACACAGCTGTTCGGCGACCCGCAGCACACCCTCCACCCCGCGCAGCCGGCCTCCTACGTGCTGCCACGACGGCAGGAAGCGGGCGAGCTCGGCCGTGGGGACCGGTTCCACCTCGGCGCGCAGGGCTGCCAGCGACCGGCGCCTCAGCACGCGCAGGACCTCTGCGTCGCAGTACTGACGCGGCACGTGGCCCGCCACGGCCGAGGTCTCCTCCGGTCCGTCGGGGGTGACCTCGTCGACCTCCACGGCCACCGAGGCCGGGTCGTCGCTCGCGTCGGCGCCGTCACCCAGGCGTCCGCGCACGGCGTCGGGCAGGAGCTCGCCCGTCGCCAGCCGTCCTCGGCTGGTCAGGGTGTTCAGCACCTGCTCGACCACGGCGACGCCGAGGCCGAAGCGGCGTGCCACCTGCAGGGCCGTGAAGGGGACGTGTGTGCGGGCGTAGCGCGAGACGAGGTCGCTGACCGGGTCTGCGACCGGCTCGGTGAACGCCAGGGGCAGCCCGACGGGGAGGGCGGTGCCGAGCCCGTCGCGCAGGCGGGCGGCGTCCTCGACGGCGGCCCACCGGCGCTCACCGGCGATGACCACCTCGATGGCGCGCCGCGCCACGACGAGCTCGCCCAGCCACGCGCAGGCGGTCTGCAGGTCGCCGGCCGTGGACCGGGCGAGGACCTCGTCGGCCGACTGCGGGCCGAGCACGCGCAGCAGGTCGGCGACGTCCTCGGTGTGCCGGGCCTGGCGGGTGCCGACCAGGTGCTGCAGCTCACGGTGGGTCCTGACCACCTGCTCCGGGTCGAGGAGGTCGGCGAGGCGCGTGCCGCCGGCGCCGTCTCGGCCCAGCAGCTCGGCCAGCAGGTCGGGGTCGAGCGCGAGCGCGGCGGCACGACGCTCCGCCAGCGGCGAGTCGCCCTCGTAGAGGAACTGGGCCACGTACCCGAAGAGCAGGGAGCGGGCGAAGGGCGACGGCTGCTCGGTGGTCACCTCGACCACCTGGACGGCTCCGGACCCGAGGTCGCGCATGAGCTGCTGCAGCCCCGGCACGTCGAACACGTCCTGCAGGCACTCGCGGACCGTCTCGAGGATCACCGGGAAGGACGGGAACGCTGAGGCGACCTCGAGCAGCTGGGCGGCCCGCTGGCGCTGCTGCCACAGGGGCTGTCGCCGGTCGGGCCGGCGGCGGGGCAGCAGCAGGGAGCGCGCGGCGCACTCGCGGAAGCGGCTCGCGAACAGCGCCGAGCCGCCCAGCTGCTCGGTCACCCGGTCGGGCACCTCGTCGGGCGTGATCACCAGGTGCTCGAGCACCTGCGGGCTGCCGTCGTCCCCGCGGGAACCGGCCGTCGTGTGGTCCTCGGCGGCCGGGACCAGGGCCGCGTCCCAGGGGCCGGCGTCGAGGTCGGGCATGCGCAGCACGATCCCGTCGTCCGCGGGCATGGCCTGGACGTCGAGGCCGTACCGCTTGCGCAGCGACCCGGCCAGCGCCATCGCCCAAGGGGCGTGCACCTGGGAGCCGAAGGGGGAGTGGATCACGACGCGCCAGTCGCCCAGCTCGTCGCGGAAGCGCTCGACCACGATGGTGCGGTCGTCCGGCAGGTGCCCGGTCGCCGCCCGCTGCTCCCTCAGGTAGGCGACGAGGTTGTCGGCGGCCCACGCGTCGAGGCCGGACGCCCCCAGCCGCTCGCGGGCGGCGGCGTCGTCCAAGGCGTCGATCTCGCGCACGAACGCGCCGACCGCGCGGCCCAGCTCGGCCGGCCGGCCGACGGCGTCGCCGTGCCAGAACGGGAGCTTGCCCGGCTGCCCGGGCGCCGGCACCACGAGCACCTGGTCGTGGGTGATGTCCATGATCCGCCACGTCGAGGCACCGAGTGTGAAGACGTCCCCCACCCTCGACTCGTAGACCATCTCCTCGTCGAGCTCGCCCACGCGTCGGCCGCCCTGCCGGCCACTGGGACGGGTGGCCGCGTCCGGGCCGGACCCGCCAGCGTCGCCGGCGAGGAAGACGCCGTAGAGGCCCCGGTCGGGGATCGTCCCGCCGCTGGTCACGGCGAGCCGCTGCGCACCGGGCCGGGACGACAGGACGCCGGTGACGCGGTCCCAGACGATGCGCGGGCGCAGCTCGGCGAACTCCTCGCTCGGGTAGCGGCCGGCGAGCATGTCGAGCACCGCGTCGAGGACGGGACGGGTCAGCGTGGAGAACGGAGCCGAGCGGCGGACGAGGTCGAACAGGTCGTCGACGTCCCAGTCGTCGAGCGCGGTCATGGCGACCACCTGCTGCGCCAGCACGTCGAGCGGGTTCGTCAGCACGCGCAGCGACTCGATCTTGCCGTCCCGCATGCGTTGCGTGACGACGGCGCTGGTCACCAGGTCGGAGCGGTACTTGGGGAACACCACCCCGCGGCTCACCGCGCCCACCTGGTGGCCGGCCCGCCCGACCCGCTGCAACCCGCTGGCCACGCTGGGCGGGGCCTCGACCTGGATCACGAGGTCGATGGCGCCCATGTCGATGCCCAGCTCGAGCGACGACGTCGCGACGACGGTGGGCAGCCGTCCCGCCTTGAGGTCGTCCTCGATCAGGGCCCGCTGCTCCTTGCTGACCGAGCCGTGGTGGGCGCGGGCCAGGATCGCGGGGGCACCGGCGGACGCCCCGGCCTGCGCCATCATCTCGGCCGGTGTCCGGCGGGCGTCGCGACCGTCCTCGCGCTCAGGGCCCTGCGACTCCTCGGCGGCCGCCTCCAACCGCTCGGCCCACGTCTCGTTGAGCCTCGCGGTCAGCCGCTCGGCCAGCCGGCGAGAGTTGGTGAAGACCAGCGACGAGCGGTGGGGCTGACCGTCGACCGGCGCCACGAGGTCGACCACGCGTTCCTCGACGTGCGGCCAGATCGAGGCCGACGGCATGGCCCCGGCCGCGTTGCCGGAGAGGTCGGCCCCGGGGTCCGGGCCACGTGGGTCGGCTGCGCCGCTGCCGAGGTCGCCCAGATCGGGTACCGGCACGACCACCCGGAGGTCGAACTCCTTCTCGGACGGCGGCTGCACCACGGCGGACCGCCGTCCGCCGTCGTCGGGCGTCCGCAGCCCCGTGAGGAAGCGCAGCACCTCCTCCGGGGGGCGCACGGTGGCGGAGAGCCCGATGCGCTGCGCCGGCCGGTCGAGGAGGGCGTCCAGCCGCTCGAGCGAGAGCGCCAGGTGAGCACCCCGTTTCGTACCCGCGACGGCGTGCACCTCGTCGACGATCACCGTCTCGACCCCCACGAGCTGCTCGCGGGCCCGCGACGTCAGCAGCAGGAACAACGACTCCGGGGTCGTGATCAGCACGTCGGGGGGCGTGCGCTGGAAGGCCCGCCGCTCGGATGCCGGGGTGTCGCCCGTGCGCTGGGCCACGGTCACCTGGGGGACGGGCAGGCCCAGCCGGCTGCACTCGTGGCCGATGCCGATCAGTGGAGACCGGAGGTTGCGCTCCACGTCGCTGGCCAGCGCCTTCAGGGGGGAGACGTACAGCACCCGGCACCGGCGCGACGTCTCCGCCGGGATCGGAGACCCGGCCAGCTCGTCGATCGCCCAGAGGAAGGCCGACAGCGTCTTGCCGGACCCCGTCGGCGCCACCACGAGGGTGTGCTGCCCGGCGCTGATGGACTCCCACGCACCGACCTGGGCGGCAGTCGGCTCAGCGAAGGCGGTCGAGAACCAGGTCCGGGTGGGCTCCGAGAAGCGCCCGAGCACGTCGGCGCGGTCGACGCCCGGGGAGGTCGTGCCGCTCGGTGAGGTCACCCGCTGATTCTGCCCGTCGGCACCGACAGCGGGGACGTGGCACCCTGGCCGGGTGCGACACAGCCACTTCTGGCAGCTGATGGACGACGAGTTCGGCCCGGGGTACTCCCGGTCGGTGGCTCGCGACCAGACGCTGCCCACGCTCCAGGGGATGACCGTCGAGGCCGCCCTCGCCGACGGCGTCCAGCCGCGACAGGTGTGGCAGGCCGTCTGCGAGGCGATGTCGGTCCCGCCGGAGAGGCACTGGGGGTTCGACCGCAGCCCGGGCTCGAAGGACCAGGCCCGGGGATGACCCGACGCGAGCGCCGCCACTCCGGCCGGGACGAACGCACGAAGACCCTCGTCGAGACGCTCACGACGACGTTCGCGCCCCTGATGGGGGCCGACCCGCAGGCCTTCCGGTCCAAGTTCCGCTCGATGGCGCGTGACCCGTTCGCGTTCTACCGGGGCACCGCCTGCGTGTTCTACACCGACCTGGGTGAAGGCGGGCTCTTCGCCGGCGTGGACGACGAGTGGCTGAACGACGACGGCCGGCGGGTCTGGGTGCAGGGAGACCTGCACGCCGAGAACTTCGGCACGTACATGGCGGCCGACGGGCGCCTCGTCTTCGACGTCAACGACTTCGACGAGGCCTACCTCGGCCACTGGACGTGGGACCCGATGCGCTTCTGCGCCAGCCTGGTCCTGCTGTGCTGGCAGAAGGCGCTCCCCGACGAGGTGATGGACCGGCTGGTCGAGACGTACCTGCGGGCCTACCTCGACCAGGCAGGGCACTACCGGTCCGTCGACGACGACACCCGCTGGGCGCTCACCCTCGAGACCGCGACGGGGGCGGTGCTCACCTCGCTGCAGGAGGCGAAGCTGCGCACCCGCGTCGACCTGCTCGCCGGCGCGACCGTGGTCGACTCCTACGCACGGAGGTTCAGCGACGGTGCGGGCGTGCGCCGCCTGGAGAGCGCCGAGACCGACGAGGTGGTCGAGGCGTTCGAGCGGTACCTGGGCACGATCCCCGAGCACAAGCGGGACGGAGGCGTCACGTACGACGTGCTCGATGTGGTGGGGCGGTCCGGGTTCGGCATCGGCAGCGCCGGCCTCCCCGCCTACAACGTGCTGATCGAGGGCTTCAGCCAGGCGCTCGACAACGACGTGGTGCTGTCCGTGAAGCAGGGCAACGTCGCCGCGCCGAGCTGCGTGGTCGACGACCAGCGCGTCCGTGACTTCTTCGAGCACCACGGCCACCGCACCGCGCTCAGCCAGCGTGCCCTGCAGGCCCACGCGGACCGCTTCCTCGGGTGGACGGACCTGACCGGCGCCTCGGGGGAGCGGACCGGGTACGTGGTCTGCGAGCTCTCTCCCTACGAGGCCGACCTCGACTGGGACGCGCTCGCGGAACCCGACGAGATGGTCGAGCTGGTCGAGCAGCTGGGGCGCGCGACCGCGAAGATCCACTGCGTCGCCGACTCCGACTCCGAGCAGGGTCTGGTCGACGTCAGCGTCGAGGACGTGGTGGCGGAGTGCGTCGGCGACCGTTCCGACGACTGGGTGCGGCAGACCGTGCAGTTCTCGCACGCCTACGCCGAGCAGGTGCGCACCGACCACGCCCTCTTCGTGGACGCCTTCCGCTCGGGCGCCTTCGCCGACGTCTCCCCGGCGTGATGGCCTCGGCGGCAGCGGGCGCCGACGAGACCGTACGTCCCGGTGAGCGACGGCGGATCGTCTCGTTGGTCGTGGCGCAGGTGCTGGGCGGTGTCGGCGTGGCCAGTGGCATCGCCGTGGGCGGGCTGCTGGCGCAGCAGGTGTCGGGGTCGACGTCGCTGTCGGGCCTGTCGCAGACCTCGGCCGTCCTCGGGGCGGCGCTGCTCGCGGTGCCGCTCGCGAACCTGGCCCGTGCCCGGGGCCGCGGCCACGCCCTCGCGACCGGCTACGGCCTCGGCTTCGTCGGGGCCGTGGGTGCCGTCCTGGCCGCCGTCACGGACCAGTTCTGGCTGCTGCTGGTCGCCACCGTGCTCTTCGGTGGCGCGACCGCGGCGGGCCTGCAGTCCAGGTACGCCGCCACCGACGGCGTCCCGCTGCACCGTCGCGGCCGGGCGCTGTCGACGGTGGTGTGGGCGACCACGGTCGGTGCCGTGGCAGGCCCGAACCTCTCGTCCGTCGGCGGTGATCTGGCCGGCCGCCTCGGCGTGCCCTCCCTGTCCGGCCCCTTCTTGTTCTCCATCGCCGCCTTCGCGGCGGCGGCCGTCGTCGTCCTCGTTGCGCTGCCTCGCACGGGGTCACCCGTCCCCGGTGCCTTGCCGGTCCCCACCCCCCACCCGACGAGCCCCTCCGACCGGCGGGACGTGGACGAGCTGGGCTCGGACCCGGTGCTGGGAGCGCAGGAGGGGGCCGATGTGCGAGTGGCAGGGACGGGGACGTGGGCCGTGCTGGGCCAGGTGGCCCGCATCCCGCGCGCACGGCTGGGGCTGGCGGCGACCGCCGGTGGGCACGCGGTGATGATCGCCGTGATGGTGATGACGCCCGTGCACCTCGGGGACGGCAACGCGAGCCTCGAGGTGATCGGCATCGTGATCAGCCTGCACGTGGCTGGCATGTACGCGCTGAGCCCCGTCTTCGGCTGGCTGGTCGACCGTCTCGGGCCGATCCCCGTCATCGGCCTCGGCGTCCTCGTGTTCGCCGGCGCGCTGACCACGGCCGCCACGGCGGGCGCGACCGACCACGCCCGAGTCGGCGTCGCCCTGGTCCTCCTGGGGCTGGGCTGGAGCGCCACCCTCGTGGCCGGCTCCTCCTTGCTGTCCGTCTCGGTCCCGGAGCAGATCCGGACGTCGGTGCAGGGCACGGGCGACCTGGTGATCGGCATCTGCGCCGCCTCCGCAGGGGTGCTCTCGGGGCCGATCCTGTCGCTGGGCGGGTACTCCTGGCTGGCGGTCGCGGCCGGGGTGCTGCTCGTGCCGGTGCTGTTGGCGATGCCCCGCGCCCTGCGCACGCCCCCGGTCGCGCGGCTCGAGGCTCCCGCCTGACCGGAGGCCAACCTGGTCCGCCACGGTCCGAGGGGAAGTCGCTCGCGGCCTGTCGGCGGGGGGAGGTAGCGTCCCCGGCGTGCCCGGCCCCGACGTCCTCATCCACGCACGTGCCCTGACCAAGTCCTTCGACGACTTCGAGGCAGTCAGGGGCATCGACGTGCAGGTCGAGCGCGGCGAGTCGTTCGGCTTCCTCGGGCCCGAACGGCGCCGGGAAGTCGTCCACGATGCGGATGATCGGGTGCGTCTCACCGCCGACCAGTGGTGACCTGAGCATCCTCGGGCTGGATCCGGCCACGCACGGGCCGCAGATCAGGGCCCAGCTCGGCGTCGTCCCCCAGCGGGACACCCTCGACGAGGAGCTGACGGTCGAGGAGAACATGTTCGTGTACGGGCGCTACTTCGGACTGCCCAAGGCGGTGGTACGTGAGCGGGCGGCCGAGCTGCTCGACTTCGCCCAACTGACCGAGCGGGCGAGGTCCCGGGTCGAGCCGCTGTCGGGCGGCATGAAGCGCCGCCTCACGATCGCCCGGTCGCTGATCAACTCGCCCCGCATCCTGCTGCTCGACGAGCCGACGACCGGGCTCGACCCCCAGGCGCGACACGTGCTGTGGGACAGGCTGTTCCGGCTCAAGCGCTCAGGCGTCACGCTCGTCCTCACGACGCACTACATGGACGAGGCGGAGCAGCTGTGCGACAGACTGGTCGTGATGGACCACGGTCTGATCGTCGCGGAGGGGTCACCACGCAGCCTGATCGAGCAGCACTCCACCCGCGAGGTGCTCGAGCTGCGCTTCCCCACCGACGACCACGAGCCCTACGCGGCCCAGGTGGACGCCTTCGCCGACCGCGTCGAGGTGCTGCCCGACCGCCTGCTGCTCTACGTCGACGACGGAGACAAGGCGACGTCGCTGGTGCACGACCGCGGTCTGCAGCCGCTCTCCAGCCTGGTGCGCCGCTCCACGCTGGAGGACGTGTTCCTCCGGCTCACCGGCCGCACCCTCGTGGACTGAGGGGCGTCCATGTCACCCCCTGAGCCGACGGACGGCACCCGGAGTGGAACGGTGCCGCCGGAGCTGACGCCCGACCGGACGCCGGATGGACGGTGGCGGCGTGGGGTCCGTGTTCCACTACTGGTGGCTCGCGTACCTGCGGACCTGGCGCGGGTCGCTGTTCAGCCAGCTTCCTGTCGCCCGTGATGTACCTGGCGGCGATGGGCTTCGGTCTCGGCGCGCTCGTCGACGGCGGGGACCGCGGCGGCATCGACGGGGTCGCCTACGTCGCGTTCATCGCCCCCGGTGTGCTGGCCGCGACCGCCATGCAGACGGCGGCGGGGGAGTGCACCTTCCCGATCATGGCGGGGATGAAGTGGAACATGTACTTCCACGCGATCCTCGCCACGCCGCTGCGTGTGCGGCACCTGGTGCTCGGCCACCTCGACTACCTCGTGGTCGGCTGTCGATCGTCTGCGGCGTGTTCATGGTCGTCGCCCTCGCCCTGGGCACGGCAGGTCGTGGTGGGCGCCGCTCGCGCTGCCAGCGGCCGTGCTCACCGGCCTGGCCTTCGCCGCACCGATCACCGCCTTCGCCTCGCACGCAGGATGACGCCGGCGACGGCTTCAACGTCCTCTTCCGCTTCGTGATCATGCCGATGTTCTTGTTCTCCGGGACGTTCTTCCCGATCGACCAGCTGCACCCGGTGCTGCAGCCGGTCGCCTGGGTGACGCCGCTGTGGCACGGCGTCGAGCTGTGCCCGCGGCTTCACCCTGGGCACCGCCACCTTCGCCGGCGCAGCTCGGGCACACGCTGTACCTCGGCCTCTGGGTCGTGCGTCGGCGTGTGGCTCTCGGACCGGTTCCTGAGCCGAGGCTGGTGAGCTGATGGCCCCCCCACGGTCAACCGGCGGATCATCGGGCACCGGGACGCTCGAGCGCCCGGGTGCCGGTCCCCGCGCGGGGTTTGCGTTCACCAGATCGCCCGTCTCGTGCCCCTTCCCGCCGGGGCGGGGATGGCGCGCGCCCTCGTCGAGCGCAACTTCCTGTCGTTCAAGCACGGCTGGGTCACGCTCGTCAGCGGCTTCTTCGAGCCCGTCTTCTACCTGTTCTCCCTCGGCGTAGGGCTCGGCGCGCTGATCGGTTCGGTCACGCTCGACGACGGGTCGAAGGTCGCCTACGCCACGTTCGTGGCACCCGGCCCTGCTGGCGTCGTCGGCGATGAACGGAGCCGTCTTCGACTCGACGTTCAACATCTTCTTCAAGATGAAGTACGCGAAGCTGTACGACTCGGTGCTGGCCACGCCGCTCGGACCGAGAGACGTCGCCGTCGGCGAGATCAGCGTGGGCCCTGCTCCGCGGACTCGTCTACTCCATCGCCTTCTTCGTGGTGGCGCTCGTCGCCGGCCTCGTCGACTCGTGGTGGTCGCTGCTGGCGCTGCCGGCCGCGTCGCTCATCGGCTTCGCGTTCGCCGCGGTCGGCATGGCCGCGACCACGTTCATGCGGTCGTGGCAGGACTTCGACTACGTCCAGCTGGTCGTCCTCCCGCTGTTCCTGTTCTCGACGACGTTCTACCCGCTGTCGACGTACCCGCAGGTCCTCCAGTGGGTCGTGCAGGCGACCCCGCTCTACCACGGGGTCTCGCTGGTGCGGGACCTGATGCTGGGCAACGTCTCCGCCGGTCTGCTGTGGCACGTGCTCTACCTCGGCGTGATGGGGCTGATCGGAGTGGTGATCGCGGCGCGCCGCCTCGAGCGGCTGCTGCTCAAGTGACGTCGCCGCCGTCCGGCGTGCCCGAGCGGGTCGTCGACCTCTTCGCCGCGTCGGGCCAGTGGGAGCCGATGGAGGGCGGACCGGGCGGCAGCGTGCGGGTGGGCGACCTGGTCCTGTCGCCCGGCCGCGACGCGCCCACCACGACCTGGCTCTCCCCGGTGCAGGCCCGGCTCGCGGTGCGGCTGGACGAGGAAAGGCCCCGGGCGCTGCGGCTCTCCCTGCCGGTGCCCGCGCGTGACGGACGCTGGGTCGTGGACGGGTGGGCGGCGACGCGGTACGAGCCCGGCACCACGCACTGCACGGACCTCGACGTGGTGGTCGCGTCGGTCCGGTTGCTCGGTGCCCGGCTCGCGGTGACCGTCCCGGAGCGCCCGGCGAGCCCTCGACGTGGCCGACCACCGCTGGGCCCGCGCCGACCGCGTCGCGTGGGACCTGGACGACCCCGGCCCCGGCGCCCCCGACCTGGGCGGGCCACCGTGCCGGAGGCGCTCGGGCGGGACGCGCGGGACCTGCTGCGCCGGGTGCTGGCAGCGCACGTGCCCGTCGACCTGCCGTCCCAGCTGGTGCACGGCGACCTGGTCGGCAACCTGCTGCTGGACGCGAGCGGTTGCCCGTTCGTCATCGACCTCGCCCCGTACTGGCGCCCCGCGAGGTGGGCCGAGGCCGTGGCCGTGCTCGACGCCGTCCTGTGGGAGGGTGCCGACCCGGGTGCCCTGGCCGCGTGGACGACGGGTGCGCCGCGGCAGCTGATGCTGCGGGCCGTCGCCTTCCGGCTGCTGTCCGACGCGGTCCCGGACGTCCCGCGCTACGGCGGGGTCGTCGCCGGGCTGGGCGCGGTGGAGCCGCTGCCCGCCTGAGATCTGGCCGGGGTACCGGGCTCACGACACGCCGCGCGAGGTCCTCGCGGTCGAACAGGTGTTCGGTAGTCTCGTCCACAGGTCGGACGAACGAGGTCCGGTCGTCCACAGGGACGGCGCGGTGCTCGGGGTTGTCGGAGGTGGCGCCTAGCGTCGTCCTCGACACGACAACCAGCCGACCGATCGACGACCATCCGGCTCCCGCCGGCGACATGGAGGATCAGATGCCCGCTCCCGAAGACCGCGAGAAGGCGCTCGACAGCGCGCTCTCCCAGATCGACCGCCAGTTCGGCAAGGGCTCCGTCATGCGCCTGGGCGACGAGGTGCGGGTGCCCATCGAGGTCATCCCGACCGGGTCCATCGCGCTCGACGTCGCGCTGGGCATCGGCGGCCTGCCGCGCGGCCGCGTGGTCGAGATCTACGGGCCGGAGTCGTCGCGGTAAGACCACCGTCGCCCTGCACGCCGTGGCCAACGCTCAGCGCGCCGGCGGCATCGCCGCCTTCATCGACGCCGAGCACGCCCTCGACCCCGACTACGCGCAGAAGCTCGGCGTCGACACCGACGCGCTGCTCGTGAGCCAGCCCGACACCGGTGAGCAGGCGCTCGAGATCGCCGACATGCTGATCCGTTCCGGCGCCCTCGACATCATCGTCATCGACTCGGTCGCCGCCCTGGTGCCGCGGGCCGAGATCGAGGGCGAGATGGGCGACAGCCACGTCGGTCTGCAGGCGCGGCTGATGTCGCAGGCGCTGCGCAAGATCACCGGTGCCCTGAGCAACTCGGGCACCACGGCGATCTTCATCAACCAGCTCCGCGAGAAGATCGGCGTGATGTTCGGCTCGCCCGAGACCACCACGGGCGGCAAGGCGCTGAAGTTCTACTCGTCCGTGCGCCTCGACGTGCGCCGCATCGAGACGCTGAAGGACGGCACCGAGCCCGTCGGCAACCGCACCCGCGTCAAGGTCGTCAAGAACAAGGTGAGCCCGCCGTTCAAGCAGGCGGAGTTCGACATCCTCTACGGCCACGGCATCTCGCGTGAGGGTGGCCTGATCGACATGGGCGTCGAGCAGGGCTTCGTCCGCAAGTCCGGCGCCTGGTACACGTACGAGGGCGACCAGCTCGGCCAGGGCAAGGAGAACGCGCGGGCGTTCATGCGCGACAACCCCGACCTGGCGAACGAGCTGGAGAAGCGGATCAAGGAGAAGCTCGGCGTGGGGCCGCAGCTCGACGCACCGGCGACCCCGGCGGTGCCCGAGGTCCCGGTCGACTTCTGACGTCGTGAGCGCTCCCTCGCGGGCACCGCGCGAGCGGTGGCCACGGGCCCAGCCCCCGCCCGACCCCGACGGTGAGCGGGAGGCCGATCCGTACGCCGTCGCCCGCACGATCGTGCTCAACCAGCTGACCGCCGCAGCTCGGACCCGCTCCGAGCTGCGGCAGAAGCTGGCGTCCCGCCACGTCCCCGACGACGTGGCCGAGGCGGTGCTCGACCGGTTCGAGGAGGTCAACCTCGTCGACGACGAGGCGTTCGCGTCGGAGTGGGTCCGCTCCCGTCACCGGGGTCGCGGACTGGCGCGTCGGGCGCTCACGATGGAGCTGCGACGCAAGGGCGTCGACGAGGAGCTCGCCCGCCACGCCGTGGACGAGCTCGACCCCGACACCGAGCGGGCGACCGCGGAGCAGCTCGTTGCGCGCAAGCTGCGCTCCACCCGCGGGCTCGGGAGGGACGCACGTGTGCGCGCGGCTCGCCGGGATGCTGGCCCGCAAGGGGTACCCCGGCGGGATGGCGATGGACGTCGTGCGGACCGCGCTGGCCACCGAGGGCGAGGAGACGGACGACCTGTACGGCGACGCCTGAGCGCTGGCTACGGTGGCACGGTGGGGGCACCGGCAGAGCTGTCCAGACGCCTCGGCGTCCTTGATGCGGTCGTCGTCGGACTCGGCGCGATGCTGGGTGCCGGAGTCTTCGTCGCCTTCGCCCCCGCGGCCGGCGCGGCCGGCGGCGGACTGCTGGTCGGCCTTGGCGTCGCGGGCGGGGTCGCCTTCTGCAACGCGACCTCGTCGGCGCGGCTGGCGGCGCTGTACCCGCAGTCGGGAGGCACCTACGTCTACGGCCGTGAGCGTCTCGGGCCCTTCTGGGGGTACCTCGCCGGGTGGGCGTTCGTGGCCGGCAAGACCGCGAGCTGCGCGGCGATGGCCTTCACCGTCGGCGTGTACGTGGCACCGGACCTGGCCAGGCCGGTCGCCGTGGCCACGGTGCTCGCCGTCACGGCAGTCAACTACGTCGGCATCCGCAAGAGCACGCTGGTCACACGCGTCATCGTCGTGTTCGTCCTCGCCGTCCTCGTCCTCGTGGCGGCGACGGTCCTGACCGCCGACCGGGCCGACCTCTCCGTGGTGATCGCCGTCTCCACGACGAGCCCGTGGGGTGTCCTGCAGGCCGCGGGCTTCCTCTTCTTCGCATTCGCGGGCTACGCCAGGATCGCGACGCTGGGGGAGGAGGTGCGCGACCCGGCGCGCACGATCCCGCGCGCGATCCCGATCGCCCTGGCCGTCACGTTGGCGTTCTATGCGCTGGTCGGGGTGACCGTGCTGTCGGTTCTGGGGGCAGACGGTCTCGCCGCCTCCACCGCGCCCCTCGCTGACGCGGCGCGGCACGCGGGCGCGTCGTGGCTCGGAGGAGTGGTACGGGCCGGGGCCGCGGTCGCCGCGACCGGGTCCCTCCTGGCTCTGGTGCTCGGGGTCTCTCGCACGGGGTTCGCGATGGCGCGCGACGGGCACCTGCCTCGGGCCCTGGCCGCCGTGCACCCGAGGTTCGGAGTGCCGCACCGGGCCGAGGTGGCCGTCGGCGCGGTGGTAGTTGTGCTGGTCCTGGTCGCCGACCTGCGCGGGGCCATCGGCTTCTCGTCCTTCGCCGTGCTGGCGTACTACGCCGTCGCCAACGCGAGCGCGCTCACGCTGGCTCGCGAGCAGGGTTCTCGGATCGTCCCCTGGCTCGGGCTCCTCGGGTGCGTGGCCGTCGCCATCAGCCTGCCGTGGTCGTCCATCGTCCCGGGACTGGGTCTGCTGGCCCTCGGTGCGGCCTGGTGGGTGGTGCGGCGCGTCACCTGACGTCCCCGCCGCCGCGCGAGCGGGAGCCTCAGGCGGACGCGTCGACCGCCTCGGTGTGTCCGGACGTCTGACGACCCAGGCGGCGCTCAAGCCAGACGGCAGCCCGGCTGAGGGAGAAGTTCATGATGATGAACATCAGGCCGACGACGGTCAGCATCTGGATCGGGTTGTCGAGGTTGAGGGCGATCAGGTTCCCCTGGCGCAGGAGCTCGGTGTAGATCCCGAGCACCGCAGCGAGCGACGTGTCCTTCAGGACGACGACGATCTGGCTGATGAGAGCCGGGAGCATGACCCGGACGGCCTGCGGCAGCAGCACCAGGCGCATGGTCGCACCGGGCATCAGGCCGATCGCCGTGCCGGCCTCGCGCTGCCCGCTGGGCAGGGAGACGACACCGGCGCGCACGATCTCGGCGATGATCACCGAGTTGTACGCAGTCAACCCGATGACCAGGAACCACAGACCGTCACTGCCGGGAAGCGGCCCCACGTTGACCCCGATCTCGGGGAGGACCTTGCTGGCGAAGTAGATCGTGATGACGACGGGCAAGCCGCGCATCAGCTCGATCAGGCCGACGATGGGCATCTTGCCCCGCCGGCCGAGGAGCATCCGCGCGACACCGAGCAGCGCCCCGATCACCAGCGAGAACGCGATGGCGAGCAAGGCCGCGGTGAGCGTGGCCTTCAGACCGTCGAAGAGCAGGTTCCAGACGAGCGGGAACTCCTCGGTCGACGGGTCGACCAGGGGCGCCCACAGCGCGTAGTCGAACTGCCCGGCGTCGGCGAGACGCACCGCCACGACCACCAGCAGGCCGAGGACGAAGACCCCTCCGGCGATGCTTCCGATCAGGGCGTTGCGACGCGCGCGAGGACCGGGCTC
Organism: uncultured Actinomycetota bacterium; assembly: GCA_963843835.1. Taxonomy (GTDB): domain Bacteria; phylum Actinomycetota; class Actinomycetes; order Actinomycetales; family CAWJMD01; genus CAWJMD01. Next base: position 944,712 of record CAWJMD010000008.1, on the reverse strand, counting down.
GTCGTACAGGACGGTCTGGTGGCTCATCGCACGATCGCCGTCTTCTGCTCGATGACCCCGAGGAGGGCTCCCGCGGGAAGCGTGATCGCGAGGTATCCGATCGCCACCCCGGTCAGGACCGGCAGCGCGGCGAAACCCTGCGCGCTGGTGAGCGTCTCGCCGACGCTGAACAGGTCACCGCCGACCCCGAAGGCTCCGACGACGGCTGAGTTCTTGAACATCGCGATGATCACGCTGCCCAACGGAGGGACCGCGGTCCGGAACGCCTGTGGCAGGACCACCTCCCGCAACGACGGCAGGAACGGGAGCCCGATCGCGCGGGCGGCCTCGGCCTGGCCGGAGGGCACGGCGTTGATGCCCGACCTGACGGCCTCGCACACGAAGGCGGAGGTGTAGATGACCAGGGCCGTCACGCCGAAGAAGTAGAAGCTCCGGTTGATGCCGATCTCCGGGAGCCCGAAGGCGAAGAAGAACAGCACGACCGTGAGCGGGCAGTTGCGGATCACGTCCACCCAGGCTGTGCCGAAGCCGCGCAGGGTCGTGACGGGGGAGACGCGGAAGGCGGCGATGACGGTGCCGAGCACCAGCGAGCCGACCATGGCGACCAGGCAGATGCCCAGCGACCTGAGGAAACCCGACCAGTAGAGGTCGAGGTTCTGCGTGATCGCTTCCACGCTCACCTCCTGGTTCGTACCGCGACGGTGGATGTCTGGTGCTGAAGGGTCGAACGGGTGCGGGCGATGCTCCGCGTGGGGGCCTCGCCCGCACCCGCCGACCGTCGTTCAGCGGGGACGGGTCAGCTGCAGGGGTCCGCCTCCGGGAGGGTCGGGGTCTCAGACCCTTCGACCTGCCCGGCCGTGGACGCCCACGCCTCCTCGTAGGCGCCGCTGTCGCTGGCCTCCTTGAGCGTCTCGTTGATGAAGTCGCAGAAGTCGGCGTCACCCTTCTTGATGCCGATGCCGTACGGCTCGTCGGTGAACTGCTCTCCCACGAGCTTGAAGTCGCCGTCCGACTCGCTGACGAAGCCGAGCAGGATGACGTTGTCGGTCGTGACTACGCCGACCTGGTCGGTGCGCAGCGCGTCGGCGCACTTCGCGTAGGTGTCGAAGAGCACCAGCTGGTCGGGGGAGGCCAGGTACTGCTTGATGCTCTCCGACGGGGTCGAGCCGGTCACCGAGCAGACCTTGACGTCCGGGTTCGCCTTGATGTCGTCCGGCCCGCCGATCGCGTCGTTGTCGGACTTGACCATCAGCTGCTGACCGGCGACGTAGTACGGACCGGCGAACGTGATGCGCTTCTTGCGCTCGTCGTTGATCGTGTACGTCGCGACCACCATGTCGACCTTGTCGGTCTCGATGTTCTCCTCGCGGACCTTCGACGGGCTCTCGACCCACTCGATGCTCTCGGGGGCGATGCCGAGCTTGGCGGCGATGATCTTGCCGATCTCGACATCGAAGCCCTCAGGGTCGCCCGAGAGGCCCTTGAGGCCGAACCCGGGCTGGTCGAACTTGGTGCCGATCCGGATGGAACCCGCGTCGGCGAGGTCGGCCATCGTGGTGCCGGCTGGGAAGTCCGCGGACTCCTCGACGGTGGGCGAGGCCGTGTCCGTGGTGCCGTCATCACCACCGCAGGCGCTGAGGGCGAGGGCGCCCAGCGCCATCGCGGCTACGAGAGCATTTCGTCGGAACATCATGTACGTCCTCCGTGTCGGTTCTGCGGTGTGGTGCTGTGGGTGCCCTCCCGTCTCGCGACAGGGCGGTGGGCCGGTCAGTGGGTGAGGATCTTGGAGAGGAAGTCCTTGGCACGCCCGCTCTTCGGGTTGGTGAAGAACTGCTCGGGGGTGTTCTCCTCGACGATCTCGCCGTCGGCCATGAAGACCACGCGGTCGGCAGCGCTGCGTGCGAAGCCCATCTCGTGCGTCACGACCACCATCGTCATCCCCTCCTTGGCGAGGGTGATCATCACGTCGAGGACCTCGTTGATCATCTCGGGGTCGAGGGCTGAGGTGGGCTCGTCGAAGAGCATCACCTTCGGCTTCATGGCCAGCGCGCGGGCGATCGCCACGCGCTGCTGCTGCCCGCCGGACAGCATTGCCGGATACTTGTTCGCCTGGTTCTGAACTCCCACCCGCTCAAGGAGCTTCATCGCCTCGGCGTTGGCCTCGGCCTTCTTCAGCTTGCGCACCTTCAGTGGCCCGAGGGTCACGTTCTCCAGCACGGTCTTGTGGGCGAACAGGTTGAAGGACTGGAAGACCATGCCCACCTCGGCGCGCAGCCGGGCGAGCTCCTTGCCCTCCGCCGGCAACGGCTCGCCGTCGAGGGTGATCGTCCCCCGCTCGTAGCTCTCCAGCCGGTTGATGGTGCGGCACAGCGTCGACTTCCCCGAGCCCGAGGGGCCGATGACCACCACGACCTCGCCCCGGTGGACGGTGAGGTTGATGTCCTTCAGCACGTGCAGGTCGCCGAAGAACTTGTCGACGCTGTCCATCACGACCAGGGGATCGCCACTGTGGCCCGTCCCGCCGTCCGACAGCGACGTGTCGCCCTTGGCGAGGTCGGGCGAGGAGCCGGGGTCGTTCGGCGGCGTCACGGACGGGTCGCTCATGTTCGGCACCGTATCCGTCAAGCGCCCGCGGTGGCACCCACCAGCGCACTTCCGGTGCGGTCGTGACCGCACTGATACCTGGCGACCGTTTCGTGATGGTCACGCCTTCGACGGCCGAGGACGCCGCCGGCGACGGGTCAGTACGTCGGCAGGGACGGGTCCACGTCACGAACCCAGGCCAGCACGCCGCCCTCGAGGTGGCTGGCGGACTCGTACCCGGCGTCGCGGAGGACGGTCAGCGCCTGCGCCGAGCGGACGCCGCTCTTGCAGTGCAGCACGAGTCGCCGGTCGCGCGGCAGTTCGTCAAAGGCGTCACCCGCGACGATCCGGTCGAGGTGGACCGCGACGGCCCCGTCGATCGAGACGATGTCGCGCTCGTCGCCGGGCCTGACGTCGACGAGCAGCACCTGGTCGCCGGCCAGCAGGGACGCCAGCTCGGAGGCCGTGACCGTGGGCAGCTCCTCGTCGTCCTCATCCCCCCAGGGGGTGAGCGCGGTCACTGCCGAGCCCGCCGGGTCGGGGCGGATGTCGACGGTGCGCCAGGTCATCTCGAGGGCGTCGAAGAGCATCAGGCGGCCGACGAGGGGACGCCCGGCGCCGGTGATCAGCTTCACCGCCTCGGTCGACATCACGGCGCCGACCGCCGCGCACACGACGCCGAGTACCCCGGCCTCACCGCACGAGGGGACCGTCCCCGGGTCGGGAGGCTCGGGGAACAGGTCCCGGTAGTGCGGCCCGTGCGGCGGCCAGAAGACGCTCACCTGACCGTCGAAGCGCAGCAGCGACCCCCAGACCAGCGGGGTTCCGGTGAGCACGCAGGCGTCGTTGACCAGGTACCGGGTCGGGAAGTTGTCCGTCCCGTCGAGCACGAGGTCGTACTGCGAGATCACCTCGATGGCGTTGTCCGGGGTGAGCCGCTCGCGGTGCGGCACGACACGGACGAGCGGGTTGACCCGCGCGATCGTCTCCGTCGCGCTGTCGACCTTCGGACGGCCCACGTCGTCCGTCCCGTGCACGACCTGCCGCTGCAGGTTGGACTCGTCGACCACGTCGAAGTCGACGATGCCGATCGTGCCGACGCCTGCGGCGGCGAGGTACAGCAGGGCGGGGGAGCCGAGGCCGCCGGCGCCGACCACCAGGACCCGGGCGTTCTTCAGGCGTCGCTGACCCGTGCGGCCGATCTCGGTCAGCAGGAGGTGCCTGGAGTAGCGCCGCACCTCGTCGGGGGTGAGGTCCTCGCCGGGCTCGACGAGCGCTTCCAGGGACGGCGTCTCAGGTCGTGGTGACTGCACCCGTCCAGCCTCACCCGTGCGGACCGCGGTGTCGAGTACACGCCGTACCCTTGTCCGTGCGATGACGACCTATGACGTGCGCACCCACGGGTGCCAGATGAACGTGCACGACTCCGAGCGCCTCTCGGGGCTGCTGGAGGACGCCGGATACCAGGCGCTGGACCCCGGCGCGGACCCCGACAGCGCGGACGTGGTGGTGTTCAACACCTGCGCCGTGCGTGAGAACGCTGACAACAAGCTGTACGGCAACCTCGGCCACCTCGCACCGGTGAAGAAGGCGAAACCGGGGATGCAGATCGCCGTCGGCGGCTGCCTGGCGCAGAAGGACCGCGACACCATCGTGCGCAGGGCGCCGTGGGTCGACGTGGTCTTCGGTACCCACAACATCGGATCCCTGCCCGCCCTGCTGGACCGCGCCCGGCACAACGAGAGCGCCCAGGTCGAGATCCTCGAGGCCCTCGAGGTGTTCCCGTCCACGCTGCCGACCAAGCGCGACTCGACGTACGCGGGCTGGGTGTCGATCAGCGTCGGGTGCAACAACACCTGCACGTTCTGCATCGTGCCCAGCCTGCGTGGCACCGAGAAGGACCGCAGGCCCGGAGACGTGCTCGCCGAGGTGCAGGCGCTCGTGGACGACGGCGCCGTCGAGGTCACCCTGCTCGGCCAGAACGTCAACACGTACGGCGTCGAGTTCGGCGACCGCGGCGCGTTCGCCAAGCTGCTGCGCGCGTGTGGGTCGATCGACGGCCTCGAGCGCGTGCGGTTCACGAGCCCGCACCCCGCCGCCTTCACCGACGACGTGATCGAGGCGATGGCCGAGACCCACAACGTGATGCCGCAGCTGCACATGCCGCTGCAGTCCGGGTCCGACCGGGTGCTGAAGGCGATGCGCCGCTCGTACCGGTCGACCCGCTTCCTCGGCATCCTCGACCGGGTGCGGGCCCAGATGCCCGACGCCGCGATCTCGACCGACATCATCGTGGGCTTCCCCGGCGAGACCGAGGAGGACTTCCAGGCGACGCTCGACGTGGTCGCGGCCTCCCGCTTCGCCAACGCCTTCACGTTCCAGTACTCGCCGCGGCCCGGCACGCCGGCCGCTGACCTGGCCGAGCAGATCCCGAAAGCCGTTGTGCAGGAACGGTACGAGCGACTGGTCGCCCTGCAGGAGCACATCAGCTGGGACGAGAACCGCACCCAGCTAGGCCGCGAGGTCGAGGTTCTCGTCGCGCGAGGCGAAGGTCGCAAGGACGAGGCGACGTCCCGGCTGTCGGGCCGTGCCCGCGACAACCGGCTGGTGCACTTCTCGGTGCCGGACGCCGTGCGCGCCCAGGGTCCCGAGGCGCTGCCTCGACCGGGTGACGTCGTGACGGTCCAGGTCTCCTACGCGGCCCCGCACCACCTCGTCGCGGACCACATGCCGGACGGTGTCTGGGATCTGCGGCGAACCCCAGCCGGAGACGCGTGGGACCGCCGGCAGGCCGAGTCGTGCGGTGTGCCAACGCCGTCGGCCGGAGCCGGGGCCGGGTCGGGCACAGGTCCGGTCGTGCTGGGGATACCGGGGCTTCGTCCCGTCTGACCGCGGCGGGTGACATGTCCCGGTTGCGGCCCTACGTTGTGGACGCCTCGAAAGGAGCCCGTCCATGACCGAAGCACCGACCGAGCCCACCCCTGACCCTGCCGCCCCCAGGACGACCCCCGGCGCCGAGGCGAGGGCTGCGAGCACGAAGACCGCGAAGGCCGCCACGACGAAGTCGACGGCGCGCAAGTCCTCCACGGCGAAGGCCGCGAGGGCTGCGCGACCGGCGGGCACCCCGGCCACACCCGTCGACCCGACGGCCCAGATGGCGGCGGTGCCGGCCGCCGTGCCCTCCGGCCCGCAGCCCGATCCCGCCGCCCCGGACCCTGCGCCCGCGGTCGAGGAGCCGCCCGCTGCCGCGCCGGACTCGACAGCAGGCGAGCCGGCCCCGAAGCCCGACAGGCCCGACGAGCCCGACGAGCCCGCGCCACCCGCGAACGGTGGCTACGCCGTGGTCGAGGGCATCGCGTGGAAGCCCCTGCACCCCGAGGCCGTTTCGGCGCGTCAGCTGTCGACCACCTGGTCGCTGGCAGGGGCCGGGGTCGCCGGTGCGGTGTTCGTGCTGGGGTTCGTGGTCGTGGGCCTCACCGACGGGTTCAGCGGCGGCCTCGTCGCACTGCTCGCCGCCGCCGCCGCGGGCATCGTCCTGGTCGTCGTCGGACTCGGGATGCTGCAGCTCGAGGCGCTGCGGGCCGAGGCCGTGGCGATCCCCGTGGCCGTCGAGGGCCACATGCGCTCCCTCGCGGAGGGCGCACCCCCAGCCGTCCTGGGACCTGAGGCGCTGAAGGAGCTGCGCCAAGGGCTGGCCGGGCTGACGGCGGCCCGTGCCGCCGTCTTCGCGGGGGCGTTCCTGCTGGCCGTGGCCGCGCTGGGAGGCGGGCTCAGCCTGGCCGGCGACGAGGAAGGGTCGTCGTCGGAGCCGTCACCCTCGCCGACCGCCACGGTGACGGTGACTCCGTCACCGACCTCCACGGCGACCGCGAGCCCCTAGGCGGCCGGGCTCGCTTGTCCGTCCGCTCCTGGGAGCGCGTGTCCCGTGTCTCGTCTGCGAACTCGGGAAGCTCAACGCGCTCTCACGTCGCTGAGCGGCTCATGGCGGGCCTTGGTCGGACGCCGATGCACCGCGTCACTTCGGCTCCAGTCCGACGCAGAGCCACTACCCGACGGGGGCGGTCGAACCTGCTACTGATCATCGGCCCCGGTATCGATCAGCTGGCTTTGGCGCAGCACGGCCAGCGTGGCGAGGGTGACCAGGGGATTGGTGCGCCGCAGCCCCGAGGGTCCCCAGTCAGCGTAGGTACCGCGGCTCACCACGTGATCGGCGGTGACCGAGTTCGGGGCCTCGAGCGGGAAGCCGCCGCCCGGCAACCACTTGGATTCCAGCAGCTCCAGCGCGTCAGAACATCGAGGGTCGCCGAGGCGCTCGAGGTCGGCCATCACCTGCAGCGCGAAGAGCACGTCGAAGAACTGGATTGGGTAGTGGATCCGGTCCGGGCCCGGCTTGCCTGACCAGTCGGGCACGATCAGGCTGCCATCGGACTGGTGCCACAACAGGCGCCGCGGCAGCACAAGGTCAGCCACCTTCTGGGCCGCCTCGAGCGCCGGCGCGTAGTCGTGGGCGCGCCCGTACGCCCACAGCCCTCGTGCCGGGATCAGCGACTCCTGGAAGGAAGAGTGAATGGCCTCGGGGCGCTTGTCGCAGTTCCAGCCGCCGTCCGGCCACTGCCAGCCGATCAGCCTGTCCACCGCATCGCGGGTGCGGTTCTCTTCCAGCCCGAGTCGGAGGGAGTACCAGATCACGTTGCCGTCCATGGACGCGCAGTGCCGGACCCGGTCCTCCTGCCCGGGGAAGACAACCGTCGTCGACGGCTCGAGGAAGTGGCTGGAGAACAGCCAGTCATGGACCCGACGAACCAGCGGTCGCAGGCGCTCGTCGCCGGCCGGGTAGTCGATCATCGCCAGCGTGGTCAGCGTCCAGTGGGAGCCCTGCCACTTCCGGTACGTATGGTGCGAAGTCTTGGCGTCCTGCTCGAACACCCGCAGCAAGGCCAGGGCCATCGGGGACCTGCGGATCCGCTCCAGCATCACTCGGGCTCTCGCTGAGTCTCGATCCAGCCCGGTCAACAGGCTCGACTTGTAGGCGAGGACCGGGTCTTGCGACGTTGCCAGCTGCTCGATCAGCAGGCCGGACGCAGCGCGCCGTTGCGCGCGGAGCTCAGGCGCGCCCATGCTCCGGATCGTACCGCCGCGTCGAACTCCCGCCGCGTCTTCCAGAGGGTCGGCACGCTCGACAGCAACGGGCGCACGATCAACGAACGGCCGGCGAAGGCGCTCCAAAAGCCCCGGAGGCAAGGGGATGCGAGACTCAGCGCCGAGTTCCATCTGTCCGGCGACCCGGCGTCGCGTGGGCGCAAGCCGAGAGGGAGCACGAAGCCTCTGGCATCGCGTTCGATCTGTTCGGGCCGGGGTCACGGATCGTCCGTGGCAGCCACGCAGTCAACGCTGGGTCAGTCCGTGCTGGGTCGCGAGGCCGTTCCTGCGCGGTATGCCGCTTCGCGTCCTGGGCGTGTCCCCATCATGCCTTCGGCATCCCCTCCCTCAAGGAGCTCGGTCGCGGCTGTCCGACCTATCCAGTCGGCGTACTCAGTGCGCGACCAGCCGTGCTCGCGGACCAGCGTGCGGTGCACGGCCGGGTCCATGAGCACCAGGGCTGCGGCCACGGCACGCTCGGTGGTCAGTCCCGGGCGCAGGCCATCAGTTGCCGTGAGGCGAGCCACGATGAACTCCGCCCCCCTGAGCCGGTTGCGTTCGGACGCCGCGTGCACATCGGCCGCTTCGGGGTCGCCGTCCGCGGCCACGGCGAGCACGTCGGCCAGAGGGGCCGCCCTCTCCTCCAGCGCGGCGACGAACTGCGCCCAGCGGGCGATGAGCTCGTGCGGCTCAGTCAGCTGTTCAAGCTCCACGATGATCTGCCGTTCGGACAGTGGAACCGGTTCGTCGTCGCCCACCAGCGCCCAGTCCAGGGCGACCTTGAGAAGTGCCGCCTTGCTGCCGACCGCGGTGAACACCGTCTTTCGGCTCACCCCCGCGCGGGCGGCCACGGCATCGATCGTGGTGCGTGACCACCCGACTTCCACGAAGAGGTCGCGGGCAGCGCTCACAACCGCTCGTCGAGTCGCCCGCGCCTGATCCGCACGGAGGGTCGAACGATATGGACGGCGCGCTTGGGGCATCTTGACACCTCACCCGTTTAGAGTGACCCTAAGTGTAATCAATTTACTCCCAGTGTAGCGGAGGGGGTCATGCACATACTCATCGTGGGATCGGGCCCGACAGGCCTCATCCTCGGCGCATCCTTCGCGCGACGTGGTCACGAAGTCACCTCGGTGGACCGAGACCCCGGGCCGACAGGAGGCGACTGGATCCGTCGTGGAGTCATGCAGTTCGAGCACGCCCACGGCTTCCGGGCCCAGGTGTCGATGGGTCTCCAGGTGGCATGGCCGGAGGCCCTCGAAAGCTGGCTGTCCCTCGGCGCGCAGCCAGTCGAGGCGCCGACCTCTGGGGGGTCTCGTCAGGTCCTGGGGGTGCGCTCACGTCGGTCGACCTTTGAGCGAGCCCTTCGCCACGCAGCGGGGCAGCAGCCCGGTCTCACCTTGCGGACGGGTCACGTCGACGGACTCGTCCTCGATCGCGGACACGTCGTCGGCGCTCGGGTCGACGGATCCCTCGTCGAGGCCGATCTCGTCGTGGATGCCTCAGGCCGAGCCGGGCGCATGGGGAGGTCGAGCGCCCAGGACAGCGACCCGGAGCTCGACGGCGACTGCGGCCTCGCGTACGTCGACCGCACCTACCAGCTGCGACCGGGGGCGGAGCCCGGGCCCATGGTGAGCCCGATCGCCTACACGGCCGACTTCGATGGCTACCAGTGTCTGGTGTTCCTGCACGAGGCCGGTCACTTCTCGGTGGTGCTCGTGCGCCCCACCGCGGACGCCGCGCTCAAGGCACTGCGGTTCGAGGCTGCCTTCGAGGCAGCCTGCCATGCCGTCCCGGCCCTCGCCGAGTGGACCCGACCGGACCGGGCGCAGCCCACCTCGGCGGTTCTTGTCGGCGGGGCGCTGCGCAACGTGTACCGGCGGCAGGTCGGCACGCCGGGGCTGGTCGCCGTGGGGGACTCGGTGGCGACCACGACCCCGACCCGTGGGCGCGGGATCGCGATGGCCTGCATGCAGGTGACCGCGTTGCTCGCGCTTCTCGACGACGGCGCCGATCCGATGACCATGGCCGAACCGTTCGGTGCATGGTGCGACCGTGCCATCGAACCTTGGGTGGCCGACCACATCGCGATCGACGGCGGCATGGTCAGGCGCTGGCAGGGCGAAGACCTCGACCTGAGCATGCCGCTGACCTCCGACCTCATCGCCGCGGCCGTCGAGGCCGACCCCCGGATCGGCCAGCACGCCGCCGGCTACTTCGCGATGACCGCTCTGCCCGAGACACTCAGGCCCGCCGAGCCATGGGCTCGAGCGGTCTACCAAGGAGGTTGGCGAGCGGCGTACGCACCCGGCCCAACCCGCGACGAGCTCGTCGACGTCATCCGTGGGGCGGTACCGGCTGCGTGACCGCGATCGGGCGCGTCGTGCCGATGCGAGCCGGGCGGAGTGATCCGCTCGACCACGCCGTCGAGCGGATGCGCGGCTCTCGACACACAGGTCGGCTCCGCGACCGCTCCAGGGCACGGAGCCGCGCACTCCTGAGGATGGGCGAGCGGCAGCCACGAGCAGGCTCGATACCTATCCGGGTCGCGCCACCCGCAGCGTGCTCGGCGGCGAGGTCTACGGCCACATCTCCGACGTCCCCCCACACCGGCCATGGCCGGGATCCTATGGCGAGATGCGGGCCACGGGGCCTGAGGGAGAGGTCGGCCCGGACGGGGTGAGAAGCCACGACCAGCGGAACGCTGTCCGCGGCACGACCGGGCTGGTTGCCAGGGCTCGCGAGCTCGTACGTGCGGCGATCCAGCCGAGGGCAGCGCCGTAGATGACGTGCCCTCCGACCGCCATGACCACGGTGGTGGCGTTGAGCGGGAACAGCATCTCCTGGCCGTACGGCGCGGCGACCAGGACGAACAGCAGACCGCTGCAGACGAACAGGCCGTAGAGGATGCCGGTCCGCACGCCGCGGAAGCCCAGCGCGAAGAACGCGACGGCCATGCCTCCGCCGTTGCCGAGGTAGCGCCACAGGTAGCCGAACACCCAGGCCGGATCGAGGTGCAGCGCCACGCCGATGTGCGGGATCGGGTCGACCTGCATGAGGCCGAGCGCGAGGAAGGAGCCCCGGAAGACGTCGTACAGCGCGGTGGCGACGATGCCTGCCCCGAGCGCCCCGAGCGCCGAGGATGCCCACTTCGGACGCCAGACGAGGACGCCGGCGGCCAACGCCAGGGCGGGCACCAGGAGGTACCAGGCGAGCTCGCGGAGGCCGGCCACCCCGAACGCAGCCGCCGCGATCAGGGTGACCGGCATGAACCCGACCGGGATGAGAGCGAGTCGCGCCGGAGCCTCCTCGCGTTCGGTGACCCAGGGAAACGCCCGCAGGAAGAGCCCGAGTCGCCGTCCGGCGGTCGAACCGACCGGGTGGGTGGGACGGGGTGGCAGCGAGATCTTGACCGACATGGCGTACTCCGCTTTCACGAGGGCTGTCGACCAACAGGAGCATCTCGGGAGCCCGCAAGTACGTCTTCGTGGGAGCGATCTCAGTTGCCACCATGGTCGCCGGCGCGGAGGGAACCGCTTGGCTTCGCCGACGGGGAGCTGCACGTCGTCGATGCTGCGGGTACGTCAGTCGTGGTTGGTGTCGAGGAGTCGTTGTGCGCGGCGCACAACCGCTGTCCACGCCTGGGCCTCTCCCTCACCAAGGGGCCAGGTGGTCTGAGATGCGCCGACGGCCAGGTCGTCTGCCCGTGGCACAACTCCCGCTTCGACCTCGCCTCGGGCGAGAACCTCGACCGGGCGCCCGGCTTCGCAGGCAGGGACATGCCCCGCTGGTCGCGCAGCATGATCGCACTCGACAGGAGGCCATCGCCGCTGAGGACGTACGACGTCATGGTCGAGGGCGACGACGTCTACGTCGAGCTCTGAACGTCGTCGCCCCAACGGCCCACTGCTGCCGCGGGTCACCACTCAGGTCGGGTTGTGGTCCCACTCCTTCGCGTCGTCACCTTCCGCGCCGGAGTCCGTGCCGATCTTGTCGTCCGCCATTCGCTGGGCCTTGTCCACCTGCGCGGCATGACGTCCACCGGTCGCACGGTCGACGGCGTCGCCACCCTTCTCGATGACCTGGTCGCTCACCTGCTCGACCTTGTCGGGGTTCTCCCGCGCGAGCTTCTCTGCCTTGCCGCGCAGGTTGTCGAAGGTGCCCATCGAGGTCTCCTCATCCGCCCCGGGCTCACCCCGGGGACCCTGCCAGCGAACCCCAGTTCGCGGCCGGGCGCCAGGTAGGTTGCTCCGATGATCATCGTCGGAGGCAGATTCGAGTCGGAGCCGACGAACCGGCGCCGACGTCCACCAGTACGAGATCGAGACCGTCACCTCACTGACCTGACCGCGTTCTCAGGTGGCTCGCCTCACCGGTGAGGAAGCCTCACCCTGAGGTCGACCCAGACCAGCCGGTGGTCGGACGTCGGGAACGGGAAGACGCCGGTCAAACGCGACAGTGGATCGGCCTGCACGGGCCAGAACACTCCCGCGTCGAGGACGCGCAGGTTCCGCGAGGGCAGCACGTAGTCGGCGCGGAGGTTGCCCGGTGCCGGGTTGTCGTTGAAGTCGGCTGTGTCGTACTTCGGGTCGCCCTTCTGGGTCATGTTGGCCCCGCCCTGCAGCTGCGCGGCCTCGACAGCGCCCTTCGAGGTGGGCAGCGGGTCGGTGAGGCGCCGGTTGTCGATCAGCTGCTGGATCGCACCGGGGACCGAGTCGCCGTCCACCGGGTCGCTGTTCTGGTCACCCAGCACCACGAACGACGAGCCCGGGCGCAGCCCACCGCGACGGCCCTCGTCGTCGTAGATGTACCTGCCGTCCCGCGGCGACCCGACGTAGTCGGCCCAGAAGCGGATCTCGTCGTGGTTGCGTGTCCCGTTGCGGTCCTCGGGCCCGTCGAAGGTCGGGGGTGTCGGGTGGGAGGCCAGGATGTGGATCGTGCGGCGTCCGACCCGGACGGGCACGTCCCAGTGCGACTTGCTCGACAGCCGGAAGACGTCGAGCTCGTCGGGCGAGTACCAGTCCGCGGGAGGGGCGGTCGCCGGGTCGTCCGGTAGCAGCGCGCCCGGCATGTCCTTCCAGAGGAAGTGCTGGAACGTGCGCACCGAGCTCTCGTCGATCGGGTAGCGGGAGAGCACGGCCATGCCGAACTGACCCTCGAACAGGCCGAACCCGAAGGCGTCGTTGCCGCCGCCGACCGTCCCGTTGTTGTCGAGGTCGAAGCCCGACGGCACACCGGTGTTGGACGGCGCGACGAAGGCGTACGGGTAGTCGATGGGGTCGGCGCCGCCCTGGCCCACCTCGAGGTAGTTCTCACGGAAGAGGTCGATCGCGACGTCGTCCGCCACGTAGTCGAACTCGTTGAGCAGCAACACGTCCGGGCGAGTCCGCTGGATCACCTCGGCGATCGCCTTCGCCTGCGCGTTGTCGGGCGTCGAGAGGTCGGAGACGAGCTGGCCGCCCGCGTTGCGGTTCAGGCTCGCGTTGTAGGTGGCGACACGCAGCGCGTTGCGACGGTCCTTGCCGTACCCGTCGTCGTCGTGGCCGCCCGCCCACGCGGGCGCGGTGGTCAGGCCCGCGCCGAGAGCGACGGCGAGGCCGGCGGCGACGGCCGTGGCGCGAGCGGCCCGGCGTCCGGATCCGGGCAGGTGGCTGGTCGGGGTCCTCACGGCAGGTCTCCTCGTCGTCGGTGACGGCAGTCGACGCTAGTGCGCCACGGGCAGGACCGTAAGGGGCGGATCCGACCCAGCGGTGAACGGCGGCGGCACAGCGACCCGGAGGCAGGGTCCGTCTGAGGGGCCTTAGACCGCGGGGCCTGTCCTGAGGCCCTGGCCTGAGGGGGTGGGTCGCGAGGTGCGAGGCAGGTGACCGATCCGCAGGGAGCCGCCTCAGCACGACTGTTGAGCGTGCCGGGACAGACCGCCCCGGCACCGATCACAGGAGGAACCATGACCAGCACCTTCGGTCCCGAGCTCGACGCCGAGATCGCCTACCGTCGGGAGCAGCTCGCCAACGGTGCCACCAGGCGTGGCGACGGCTGGCTGCCGTGGCTGCTGCACCGCCGTCCGGCCCACGGCTGACCGTGACGGACAGGTCCGGCACGCCGACCGGCCAGGCAGGACGGCGATGTCGGCAGGCGGTGCGACGATGACGGTCGTGACCCGACCGTCGTCGTCCGCACCGCTGGTGGGCCGGCACGCGCAGATGCGCGCGCTGGGCGAGGCCCTCGACGGGGCCCGCGACGGCCGGCCCGGCACCGTGCTCCTGGGAGGCGACGCCGGCAGCGGCAAGACCCGCGTCGTCGACGAGCTCGCCGCCGTGGCCCGAAGCCGTGGCGACTGCGTGCTCGTGGGCCACTGCATCGACCTCGGCGAGGTCGGACTGCCCTACCTGCCGTTCGTCGAGGTGCTCTCCTCGCTCCAGGCCGTCGCCGCCGACGAGCCCGTCGTGGCAGCCCAGCTGGCGGCGCGACCCAGCCTCGCAGGCATCGGCGGCGGCACCCGCGTCGAGTCGGACGGAACCACCGGCGACGACGTCGGGCGGTTGCAGCAGTTCGACGCCGTCACCACTCTTCTGGCAGAGATCTCCCGCGAGCACGCCCCGGTGGTGCTCGTGGTCGAGGACCTGCACTGGGCCGACCCCTCCACCCGTGACCTGCTCCGCTACCTCGTCGCACGGTCGGCAGGGCAGCGGCTCCTCATCCTGCTGACGTACCGGGTCGACGACCTGCACCGCCGCCACCCGCTCCGCCCGCTGCTGGCCGACCTGGCACGGCAGCCCGGTGTCGAGCGCATCGAGGTGCCGCCGTTCACCCCGGCCGAGACGCGCGAGTTCGCGCGGTACGTGGCCGGCCCGCTGCCCGAGGACGAGGTCCGGCAGGTGGTGCGGCGATCCGAGGGCAACGCGTTCTTCGCGGAGGAGCTTCTCGAGGCGGGTCCCGGGGCCAGCGGTCTGCCCGAGTCCCTCGCCGACGTGCTCCTCGCCCGCGTCGAGCGCCTGGAGCCGCACTCGCGGCACCTCGTCCAGCTCGCCGCGGTGGCCGGCCGGCGGGTCGCCGAGCCCTTGCTGGAGGCCGTGCTGTCGGCGGAGGGTCGGTCCGTGCCCGGCGGGCTGGACGAGCCGCTCCGAGACGCCGTGACCCACCAGGTGCTCGTCCCGGACGACTCCGGCCGGTACGCGTTCCGCCACGCGCTGCTGGGGGAGGCGGTCTACGACGACCTGCTGCCGGGCGAGCGGGTACGGCTGCACGCGGCCTTCGCCACCGCGATCCGCGACACGGGGGCCGCGGTCGGGTCGGCGGCCGAGCTCGCCCACCACGCGATGGCCAGCAAGGATCTCCCCGGAGCCCTGGTCGCGTCGCTCGACGCCGCGGACCAGGCCGCGCGCCAGCACGCCCCGACCGAGCAGCTGGGTCACCTGGAGCGTGCACTCGAGCTCTGGCACGCCGTGCCCGACGCCGGGGAGCTGACCGGCACCACGCTGGTGCGGCTGGGTCTCGTCGCCGCCGGCGCGGCCGGACGGGCGGGCGAGCTGGCCCGTGCCGTGGCCCTCGCCCGTGCCGCCGTCGACCTCGTGGCGGCGGAGACGGTGGGGCATCCCTGGGGCAGCCCGCAGGCCGTCGCCGAGGCGGAGGCTCGCCACCAGCTCGCGCAGCACCTGGCCGCCGCCGACGACGACGACACGTATACGCAGAGCCGGCGCGCGGTCGAGCTGCTGCTAGGCACGGCCGACGAGCTGCCGTCCGTCCCCCCGACGCCGGAGATCGTGGTCGCGGCAGCGATCTACGCCCGGGCGTGCCTGTGGTCCGACCGCGACGCGGACACACTCGCCTGGGCGCAGTGGACGGTGAAGGCCGCACGCCTGCTGGGCCTGCCGGCGATCGAGGCCGACGCCTTGACCTCGCTCGCCGTGCTCACCCGCGAGGACCCCGACGAGACCGCGCGGCTGCTGCAGGAGGCTCGCCGCGGGGCCGTGGAGGCGGGCGAGCTCGGTGTGGAGCTCCGCATCTCGTACAACCTGGTCGCGAACCGCTTCTACAGCGGCGACTGGCACGGCGCCCTGACCGAGATCGAGGCCGGCACCCAGCGGGCCGTCGACACGGGCACCACCTGGAGCACGTGGGCGGTCGAGATGCGCGTGCTCGACGTGGTCGCGCGCTACCTCGTGGGTGACTGGGACGGCAGCGTCGCGGCGGGCACACCGCTCGGGATGACGCCGCCGGATGCTGTGGCCGCCCGGCTCAACACCGTCGGCCTCTACGTCGCCGTCGGCCGCGGAACCGAGGGGGCGCTGGCTGCGGCCGAGGGTGTGCGGGTCGACTGGCCGCAGGACGGGCAGATCGCGCTCGTCGGTGGTGGGACCCTCACCGACGCCCTGACGTGGGCGGGCCGGCCGCGGGACGCCGTCGCGGTCGCCACCGAGGTCACGGCCCACCTGACGGCGACCTGGAACACGTACTTCCTCGGGGGCATCTGGCTGTCGGCGCTGGCGATCGCCGCGCTGGCCGACACGGTCGACGGGCCGAGGGTCGACCCCTCGGCCCTCACCACGGCGCGTGAGGAGGCGGAACGCTGGCGGGACGGTGCCCGGGCGGCAGCCGAGCGCGGCCGGCCCCGGGGAGGCCGGATGGGTCCCGAGGGGACCGCCTGGCTGGCCCGCGTCGAGGCCGAGCACTCCCGCCTCACCGGCGAAGGCCAGGTCGAGCTCTGGACCCAGGCGGTCGAGGCGTTCGGGGACGTGTACCCCTACGAGCAGGCGCGCAGCCGGCGGCGTCTGGCGGAGGCGCTCCTGTCGGCGGGGGACCGGGCGGGCGCCACCACGGCGGCCGCCTCCGCCGCCGGTACGGCGCAGCGCCTGGGCGCCGAGCCGCTGCTGAGCGCGGTGATGGCGCTGGCGCGGCGCGGGCGCCTCGACGTCCCCGGACTGCGGCCCTCCGGTGCCGGTCTCCTGACCGGCCGCGAGGCCGAGGTGCTGGCGCTCGTCGCCGAGGGGCTGACGAACCGCGAGGTGGGGTCACGCCTGTTCATCAGCGACAAGACAGTGAGCGTGCACCTCTCCAACGTGATGGCGAAGCTGGGCGCGTCCAGCCGCACCGAGGCCGTGAGCCGGGCGCTGCGCGACGGGGTGCTGCCCGGCTGACCCCTGACCGACCCGGCCGCCGGGTCACTCCGGGGGTTCGACGGACGGCTGGACGGGACGCTCGCCGCGCGGGTCCGGGTCACCCTGCTGGCCGGCCTCCTCGGACGGGGACGGCTCGGGCGTGGTGCCGGACTCGGTGCCGTCCGCGCCGCTGTCCCCGCCGCCGTGCACCGCCGGGTCGGCCTCGGGCGGGTTGGCGTGCTCGTGGTGCGGGTCGTGGCGGTAGTCGGTGTCGGAGTGCGGTGCCTCGCTCATCGCCCTGGCCTTTCGGTCGCTGCGGGTGGCGGTCCGCCACCCGGCCGCTCCCAGCCAACCCCAGCGGCAGCCGGTGCGCCACACCAGGGCCCGGGCGCACGGGCCACACTGGTGCCGTGCCGCCCAGCCCCCACGTCCCGCCGTCCCTCGTCGTGGCGGTCGTCGGGGCCACGGCGACCGGCAAGTCGGGCGTGGCCGTCGCACTCGCGCGCGAGCTCGGCGGTGAGGTGGTCAACGCCGACGCGTCCCAGCTGTACCGGGGGATGGACATCGGCACCGCCAAGCTGCGCCCCGACGAGCGCGCGGGGGTGCCGCACCACCTGCTCGACATGCTCGACGTGACGCAGGAGGCGAGCGTCGCCGACTACCAGCACCGGGCCAGGGCGGTCATCGACGACATCGCCGCTCGCGGTCTCGTGCCGGTCCTCGTCGGCGGGTCCGGTCTGTACGTGAAAGCCGCGTTGGATCCGCTCGACTTCCCGGGGACCGACCCGCAGGTCCGTGCCCGCTGGGAGGCCGAGGCCACCAGGCTCGGACCGCACCGCCTGCACGACGTGCTCGCCGAGCGCGACCCGGCGGCGGCCGCGGCGATCCTGCCGTCGAACGTGCGCCGCGTGGTGCGGGCACTGGAGGCCGGCGAGCTGACGGGTCGACCGTTCGCGGCGACGATGCCCACCCACGAGTACGTGCGTCCGGCCGTCCAGATCGGGCTGGATCGCTCGCGTGACGACCTCGACCAGCGGATCGCGGTCCGTGTCGACCTCATGCTCGAGGCCGGGTTGCTCGACGAGGTCCGGGCTCTGGAGCAGCAGGGGTTACGACAGGGACGGACGGCGTCCGCCGCCCTTGGCTACCGCCAGCTGCTGGCACACCTCCACGGTGAGCTGACGCTCGAGCAGGCGCGTGACGAGACCGTCCGTGCCACAAGGGCCTTCGCGCGCCGTCAGCAGAAGTGGTTCCGGCGGGATCACCGCATCACCTGGGTCGACGGCACGCAGCCCGCCCGCGACGTGGTCGCTCGGGCGCTCGACGTCGTGCGCACGGCGCGGGACGCCGCGACGACAGGGATGCAGCCACGTCGGGCCGAGGGCACGTAGCCTGACGTGGTGGCCACCCCGCTGACCGAGACGTCCTCCACCGCGAGCCCGCCCACGGGCCTGCGCTTCACCAAGGGCCACGGCACCGAGAACGACTTCGTGATCGTGCCCGACCCGGACGGCCTGCTGGACCTGCGACCCGAGCGCGTGGCCGCCATCTGCGACCGGCGCGCGGGCATCGGCGGCGACGGCCTGATCCGGGTGGTGCGGTCGCGCGCCTGCGGCGACACGGGCGGCGAGCGGTCCCTCGCCGAGGACGCTGCGGCCGAGTGGTTCATGGACTACCGCAACGGTGACGGTTCCTCGGCGGAGATGTGCGGCAACGGGGTTCGCGTGTTCGCGGCCTACCTGCTGCGCGAGGGGCTCGTCGACGAGGCGCTGATGGTGCCCGACGGCCCCGGCCTCGTCATCGGCAGCCGCGGCGGCATCAAGCGGGTCCACCGCAGGGTCGACGGCTGGTTCTCCGTCGACATGGGCGGCTGGCGCGTGACCGGGGGTGACAAGGCGATCGAGGACGGCTTCGACACGCTGATCGGCGTCCGCGGCCTCGACGTCTCACGTCCGGGTCTCTCGCTCGACCTGGGCAACCCCCACACCGTGATGGCGCTGGCGGAACGTTCCGAGCTCGACCACGTCGACCTGAACGTGGCACCGGTCGTGGAACCCGCTCCGCCGCAAGGCACCAACGTCGAGCTGATCGTCACCCTCGACCCGGAGCACAGCGCGGGTGGGACGCTGGGACGGCTGGCGATGCGGGTGCACGAGCGAGGCGTGGGGGAGACCCGGTCGTGCGGCACCGGCGCCTGCGCGGCGGCCCTGGCCGCGCGGATCTGGGGTGGACCCGGCTCGCCCGACCGCTGGCTGGTCGACGTTCCCGGCGGGCAGGTCGAGGTCCAGGTCCTCGACGGTGAGCGCGTGGAGCTGTCGGGCCCGGCGGTCCTGGTCGCCGACGGCACCACCGGCCTCTGAGGCTGCCCCTCCGACAGCCTCCGCCGGCTCTGCGAACGGTCTCCGTGCGACGTCCCGGGACGGGACGTAAGTCGGTGGCGGAAAGTCGGCGATCGGCGCAACCATTGCGTGGCGCTGCGCGTCTGACAGGTGGGAGCGGCCCGATCCAGGACGGACGGGCCTGCTCCCACCAACGGACCTGTCGAGAGGGACGAGGGGAGGCGGCGATGTCGCAGCTTGACGATCTGGCGCGGCAACCTGCCGTGCCCTCGCAGCGAACGGTCATCGACCTGGCCGGGGCGGAGCGCCAGCTGGCCGAGCGCAGGAGACGCCGCGAGCGGGTGCTCCTCGAGCTCGAGACGGCGCGCGCTCTCCGTCGGCGCAGGCGCCTCCAGCGCCAGGCGTGAGCCGGAGCAACAGCGGTCGGAACCGGTGACGCCGGGGCCGCTCAGTCCTACTCTCGATGTGACGGCGCGACGGGCGCGACCGCGACCTCTTCGACGGAGATCACCATGAGCATGATGGTTCTCATCGCGATGCTGGCCCTCGGAGCAGTGGCGGTGGCGGGACTGGCCGTGCTGGCCGTCGTCCTCGTCGCGGGGACGCGCCGTCGCAGCGTCGTCCCGGTCGCTCAGGCGCCGGACACCTCGCGCGACACACGCAGCACCCGGTAGCCCTTCGCGCTGCCGGCGCGCTCCACGGTCAGCGTGGGCGCGAAGTGGTCGCGCATCCACGCGGCCAGCGAGTCCGCGCCCAGGTGGCGCTGCACGACCAGGTGCGCCTGCCCTCCGTCGTCGAGCCGCGGCAGCCACCGGTCGAGCAGGTCGTGCAGGGCCGTCTTGCCGACGCGGATGGGCGGGTTCGACCAGATCGCCGCGAGGCGGACGTCGGCCGGTACCTCGTCCGGTAGCACCGGCCTGATGCCGGTCAGCCCCAGACGCGTGGCCGTGTCGCGCAGCAGGTCCAGGGCGCGCTCGTTGACGTCCACGGCCCAGACGGTCGCGTCCGGCGCGCGCTGCGCCATCGAGATCGCGAGCGGCCCCCAGCCGCAGCCGAGGTCGAGCAGGTCGCCGTGCGAGGGCGGGTCGGGCGCCTCACGCAGCAGCACCCGCGTGCCGAGGTCGACGTGCTGGTGGCTGAACACCCCGAACGCCGTCTGCACCTCCACCGTGCGCCCGGCCAGGGTGACCTCGAGCGTGCGTCGCTCGTCGGGCGCCGCGGGGCGGGCGGAGAAGTAGTGGTCGCCCGGCGGGGAAGGGGTGGTCTGGTCGGGCACCGGGTCACCCTAGGGGAATCCTGTCGCCACGCCGCTGGTTGACGTGTCAGGCTGGCGTTGCACGTCCAGCCGCACATCGAGACCGGGAGCTTCATGACCGCCGCACCGAACGACGACACGACCCGCGACGCGAGGGTGTCGTCCAGCGACTCGGACGCCGCAGTGATCGGCGCGGGCGCGGTGCACATCGATGGACGCGAGATCGACGACGCGGTCGCACGCATCCTCTCCCGGCACGCCGAGGCCGTCGCCGACGGTGGCTCCGGCGCCCACCTCGACTCTGATCGCGACGGCGACCAGCAGGACCTGGCCGACAGGCAGGCGCTGCGCCGTGTCGCGGGGCTGTCGACCGAGCTCGAGGACGTCACCGAGGTCGAGTACCGGCAGCTGCGCCTGGAGAAGGTCGTCCTCGCCGGGCTGTGGACCACCGGGTCGGTCACCGACGCCGAGAACTCGCTGCGCGAGCTGGCTGCGCTGGCCGCGACCGCCGGCAGCCAAGTGCTCGACGGGGTGCTGCAGCGCCGTTCGGCCCCGGACGCCGGCACCTTCCTCGGCTCCGGCAAGGCGGCCGAGCTGCGCACCGTGGTACAGACGACCGGCGCCGACACCGTCGTGTGCGACGGCGAGCTGGCACCGTCCCAGCGCCGTGGCCTGGAGGACATCGTCAAGGTCAAGGTCATCGACCGGACCGCGCTGATCCTCGACATCTTCGCCCAGCACGCCAAGAGCAAGGAGGGCAAGGCACAGGTCGAGCTGGCCCAGCTCGAGTACCTGCTGCCGCGCCTGCGCGGGTGGGGTGAGTCGATGTCCAGGCAGGCCGGTGGTCGCGTGGCCGCCGGTGCCGGGATCGGCTCCCGTGGTCCCGGTGAGACGAAGATCGAGCTCGACCGTCGCCGCATCCGCAACCGGATGGCCAAGCTGCGACGCCAGATCAAGGGCATGAAGCCGGCCCGGGAGACCAAGCGCGCGAACCGGCACCGCCACGCGGTGCCGTCCGTCGCGATCGCCGGCTACACCAACGCCGGCAAGTCGTCGCTGCTGAACCGCCTGACCGGTGCGGGTGTGCTGGTCGAGAACGCCCTGTTCGCCACGCTGGACCCGACGGTCCGCAAGGCGGAGACGGCGGACGGACGGCTGTACACGCTGGCGGACACCGTCGGTTTCGTCCGGCACCTGCCGCACGAGCTGGTCGAGGCGTTCCGCTCCACGCTCGAGGAGGTCGCCGACTCGGACCTGGTGCTTCACGTCGTGGACGTGTCGCACCCGGACCCTGAGGGCCAGATCACCGCTGTCCGTGAGGTTCTCGCCGAGGTCGGTGCCGACTCCGTGCGCGAGGTCATCGTGCTGAACAAGGCCGACGCCGCCGACCAGGAGGTGATCGCCCGGCTCCGCCGTCGTGAGCCGCGGTCGGTCGTCGTGTCGGCGCGCACCGGGGCCGGGTTCGCCGAGCTGAACGAGCTGATCGCGCTCGAGCTGCCGCGCCCGCAGATCGAGGTGCAGGTCGTGGTGCCGTACGACCGCGGCGACCTGGTCAGCCGGGTGCACACGTCCGGTGAGGTGATCGAGTCGGAGCACACCGAGACCGGCACGGCGCTCGTGGCCCGCGTGATGCCCGACCTGGCTGCCGAGCTCGAGCCGTTCGCGGTCGCCCGCGCCTGAGGCGCGTGTCGAGCGATGGAGCAGCTCCCGCACTCCCACGGGCACCGGGACCATCACCTCGAGGGCGGCCCCGACCACGACGAGGCGGGACTGGCCGACCTGCTGGACCTGGACGCCGAGGTGCTCGGACACCTGGACGAGCTGGCCGCGTGGGCGGCGCAGCACGCTCCCGACAACCCGCGGACCCTGGTCGACGTTGGCGCCGGGACCGGGACCGGTTCCCTCGCACTGCTGCGGCGCTTGGCGACGGCCGAGGTCGTCGCGGTCGACCTGTCGACGCTGATGCTCGATCGCCTGCGGGCAGCGGCCGAGAGGCAGGGGTGGGGCGACCGAGTGCGACTCGTGCAGGCGGACCTGGACGCCGCCTGGCCCGATGTCGGCGACGTCGACGTCGTATGGGCCGCCTCGTCGCTGCACCATCTCGCGGACCCGGACCGGCTGCTCCGTGACGTCGCGGCCGCCCTCCACCCCGGCGGTCTGCTGGTGGTCGTCGAGATCGACGAGCTGCCGAGCTTCATGCCGGACGACCTCGGGACCGGCCGCTCCGGCCTGGAGATCCGTAGGCGGCAGGCGATGGTGCAGGCGGGGTTCAACGACCACCCGGACTGGGGTCCCCACCTCGACCGGGCGGGTCTCGAGGTGACCGGGCAACGGGTCTTCGCTCGTGAGGTGAGCCCGGAACCCTCCGTCGCGGGGCCGTACGCGCACGCCTACCTGCGCCTGGTCCGCCCGGCTCTGGACGGCCTGCTGGCGCCGGGTGACCTCGACGCGCTGGACCGCCTCCTGGCGGACGACGGCCCTGACGCCCTGGTTCGCCGGGCCGACCTGACGATCCGGGTGAGCCACGTCGCGTGGGCCGCACGCCGGAGAGCGTGACGGTCCACCGACCGTGATGTCGTCAGCCGGCGACAATGCCGTTCTGCCACGATGACTGCATGACCCAGCAGGTACCGCCCACCGCATCCTGGCCCCCGCCGCAGTCGCCGCCAGGTTGGGAGCAGCAGCCGGTGCCCGGACCCGTGAAGCCCGAGCGTCCGCTGAAGCCCGCAGTGTGGTGGGCCGTGGGCCTGAACGCGCTCTGGGCCGTGGGCTGGTTGCTGACGATGGTGCTGCTCGGCGCGTTCCTCCTCTACGTCGTCGGCATCGTCTCCCCGGACGCCATCGCCACCCCGCTCAACCCGAGCGAGTCGGGGATGCTGGTCGGGCTTCTGGCCGCGGCGTTCATCGGCAACATGGTGATCGGTATCGCCCTCACCATCGGCGCCCTTCTCCTGCTGCGGATCGGTCGCGGATTCCGCACCTTCCCCCCGTTCGTTCAGGCGTTGTTGGCCGGGCTGAGCGCGCTGGCGGTCAGCAGCCTGATCGGGACGGCCTTCGGCGCCATCGTCGACCTGGGCTCCTACGCACCGGGTTCGTACGGCTTCTAGGTCGTCGGCCGGCGGCCGAGACCGAGCCCCCGGTGTCGGCTCGCGGGTGAGCCACGGCCACGGCCTCGACCGACCTGCGCAAAACCGACCGTCCGCTCTGTCACGATGTCGCCATGAGCCAGCCTTCCGCTCCGTCCGCCGGCCCGTGGCCCCCGCCGCAGCCCCCGCAGGGTTGGCAGCACCCCGCTCCCGCGCCGCCCAAGCCCGAGCGTCCCCTGAAGCCGGCCGTGTGGTGGGGCGTGGGTCTGAACGTCGGCTGGGTGGTCGGCTGGTTCGCCTTCTTGTTCGTGGTCGGCCTGTTCCTGCTGTACGGCTCCGAGGCCTTCTCGCAGCGTCGGTCGGGCGGGCTGATCGCCACGATGATCGGTGGCGCCGCGATCAACCTCATCATCGGCATCGGGCTGACCGTCGTGGCCCTCCTGCTGCTGCGTCGCGGTCGGGCGTACCGAACATTCCCGTCCTTCCTGCAGGCACTGCTGGCGGCGCTGTGCGCGCTGGTGGTCACCGGCGTGCTCGGCCTGGTCGTCCGCTTCGTCCTCGGCCTGACCGCGGTCACCCCAGGGTTCTAGGGCTACTAGGTTCGTCGGGTGAACGACCCCGACCTGCCTCCGGTGGATGACCTGCTGACAGCCGCCGTCGGTGGAATCGCCGGCACGGAGCGGCCGGGCCAGCACCAGATGGCCGATGCCGTCGCGAAGGCGTTCGACGAGGGCGCCGCGCTGCTGGTGCAGGCGGGCACCGGCACCGGGAAGTCGCTCGCGTACCTCGTGCCGATGGTGCGGCACGCCGTCGAGTCGAAGACGCGTGCTGTGGTGTCGACCGCCACGCTGGCGCTGCAGGCGCAGGTGGTCGAGCGCGACCTGCCCCGGCTCGCGGCGTCGCTGAAGCCGCTGATCGGCCGCGAGCTCACGTTCCAGATGGTGAAGGGCCGCGGCAACTACGTCTGCAAGCACAAGCTCTCGGGTGGCTTCCCGCAGGACGACGAGGGCGGCCTGTTCGACCTCGAGCCGCTCCCCGGTCGAGTGGTCACCGAGGCCAGCACCGGTCCGTCGTCCCCGCTCGGCCGTGAGGTGGTGCGGCTGAGGGAGTGGGCGGAGGAGACCGACAGCGGCGACCGAGACGAGCTGGTGCCCGGGGTGAGCGAACGGGCGTGGCGGCAGGTCGCGGTGTCGGCGTTCGAGTGCCTTGGTGCCCAGCAGTGCCCGATAGCGGCCGAGTGCTTCAGCGAGCGGGCGCGACAGCGGGCGCGCGAGGTCGACGTCGTGGTGACGAACCACGCGCTGCTGGCTATCGACTCGTTCGAGGGACGCCAGATCCTGCCCGAGCACGACGTGCTGGTGGTCGACGAGGCGCACGAGCTGGCCGACCGCGTCACCGGCGTCGTCAGCGACCAGCTGACGGTCCCGATGGTCGAGGCCGCGGCGAGCAGGTCGCGCAAGCACGCGGGGGTCGACACGGACCGGCTGATCGCAGCGGCCGGTGACCTGGAGTCAGCGCTGGAGGAACTGCCCGAGGGGCGGTTCTCCGAGGGGCTGCCGGGCACCCTGCAGCTCGCCGTCGAGCAGGTGCGCGACGCGGCGCGCGGTGCGGCGGGTTCGCTGCGAGAGGCGGCGCCAGGACGGGTACAGGCCGGCGGCACCGAGGCGGTCGGCGGTCTGCAGCAGGCTCGGGCCGCGCTGGCCGAGGTGTTCGACGTCGCCGAGCGGCTGGCGGCGGGGCACGCGTCGGACGTTGCATGGCTGACGGTCTCCGACTTCGGACGGGGCACGCCTCGGCGCACGTTGAACGTGGCCCCGCTGTCCGTCGCGATGCCGTTGCGGGACAAGCTCTTCGCCGACCGCGCGGTGGTGATGACGTCCGCGACGCTGACGGTCGGGGGGACGTTCGAGGCGGCGGCGCGGTCGGTCGGGCTGGTGGGGGCCGGAGCCCCTACCTGGCACGGCCTGGACGTGGGCAGCCCCTTCGACTACCAGCGCCAGTCGATCCTCTACATGGCCGCGCACCTGCCGCCGCCGGGACGCGACGGGGGAGGGGAGGGCACGCTCGACGAGCTGGAGGCGCTGGTGTCGGCCGCGGGCGGCCGGACCCTGGGGCTGTTCTCGTCGCGGCGCGCGGCCGAGGCCGCCGCAGAGGCGCTGAGGCAGCGGCTCGACATGCCGATCCTGTGCCAGGGCGACGACTCGATGCCCACGCTGGTCCGGCAGTTCGCCGCCGACCCGGCGACGTGCCTGTTCGGGACGCTGTCGCTGTGGCAGGGCGTGGACGTGCCCGGCACGTCGTGCCAGCTCGTGGTGATCGACCGGGTGCCGTTCCCGCGGCCGGACGACCCGCTGATGTCGGCGAGGTCGGAGGCCGTCGCGAAGTCGGGCGGCAACGGGTTCATGGCGGTGTCGGCACAGCACGCCGCGCTCCGGCTGGCGCAGGGCGCCGGACGGTTGGTGCGGTCGATGGAGGACCGCGGCGTGGTCGCCGTGCTCGACTCGCGGCTCGCGAAGGCGCGGTACGCCGGGTACCTGCGGGCGTCGCTGCCGCCGATGTGGGCGACGACGGACCGTGAGGTGGTACTAGGGGCGCTGCGACGGTTGGACGAGCTGGCGACCGACGCGGAGCGCAGCGCGGGGTCCTGAGCCTTGGGCAGTGGGGCAGGTGTGCCGTTCGGGACCGGAGTGGTTCAACGCTGCAGTACCTGGCGTGAGCCGGTGGATAGTGCTGTTTGAGGTCGCTGGCGGTGGGGTACGTTCCGATCGTGCGATCACGGGGGCAGCGGCTCGGGGCCGCGGGGGCGGCGGTGCTGGTCGTCGTGCTCGGCGGGTGTACCGGAGGGGGTGAGCCGGCGCCGTCCTCGTCCGCCACGGCGGCCGCTTCGACCCCGAGTGAGACGGTGAGTCCGACGGAGACCGTCGCGTTGCCGGTGATGCCGGACGAGGCGAAGGTCGAGTCCGACGCGGGAGCCAGCGGCCGTTCGTCAGGCACTGGTTCGCGTTGGTGAACTACGGGTACCGAACGGGGACAGCGACTCCGCTCGAAGGCTCTTCGACGATTCCTGACTGCGAAGGCAGCGGCATTCCTAGACGACGATCCTGAACCTTGGCTTAATGCGGACGGCCCTGACCGGCGGTCAGGTCACGCTCGTCGTCGACACGGTTGACTGCACCTCTCCGCATCGGACGGCCTCGTGATCGTCATCACTACGCTACGCCGACGCAGCGGTCGACGTCCTGCGACCAACGGCTTCGGTGCATCGATCAGGCGAAGACACCGACGAACCAGTCTGGCCAAGGCTGCGGCACTTGGCTAGGACCGGTCGCGTGGACGGTGCTGAGGTGGGCAGCCGTCGATGAGAGCTCACTCCGGGCGTTGTCCATCCTCTTGCCACTCGCACCAGCCGGCGATGATTGCCGGGCAGTGCGTGTCGTGGCCCTCGGCATTCCCACATCGACCCTGCCGAGGACGGTGCCGTGAACTTGGACGCACATCCGAGGAGCAGGCCGAGGTGAGGGCATCGAGACGGTTGGCGATCCGAACCCGCTGGCGCCCACGTTCGAATGCACTACATCGCCTACCCGCATGCGCGGGGAACACGCCCAGTCGCTGGGTGTTGACAGCATGTGCTCGAAGTCGGCGCTCGGCTGCCCCGCGCCGTACTTCCGCGTGTTCATCTTCCGCGCACCCGTCACGGTGGCGGTCGGCCAGCCCGGCTGGGAGTTCGTCACCGATCGCTGCAACACCCCGGGTACGCCGGTGCGACCCCGACGCCGCTCCCCGCGATGACTCTGGCCGACTTCCAGCGCCTTCCACTCCCTGCGGGCACGAGCACGGTCGAGCCTCCGGGTGGGTACGTGCTGGTGGGGATGCCGACGAACGTGTTCGCGACCGAGGCCGGCCCGACGGTGATCGACACGACGTTGCTGTCGTACCCGGTGCAGGTGCGCGCAACGCCACATGGCTACGCGTGGGACTTCGGTGACGGCTACGTCCTCGGTCCGACTAGCGCAGCGGGGGCGGCCTACCCGGCGTTGACGAACACCCATGAGTACGGGGAGCGCGGGTCGTTCGCGATCACGATGACGACCTACTACTCGGGTGAGTACTCGGTCGCGGGCGGTCCGTGGCTGCCGATCCCGGGCCAGGCGCAGGTCGACAGCGCCCCGATCGCGGTGCAGGCGCTGGCCGGTCGCAACGAGCTGGTGGCCGACCCGCTGCCCTGACCCAGCGAGGCTGTGGACAACCAGCCGGATGGTGTCACTGACGGTGGTTTGATCCCGCTTGTGCGCTACCAAGTCGACCCCGCCGAGCTCCAGGCCTGTGCGGGCCGCATGGGCCGAGGGGCCGAGGCCGCGCAGCGTGCGCGGGCTGACGTCCTCGATGCGGCAGACACCCTCGGCGCGTGGTGCCCGTCCGAGATCCGCGGCACCGTCGCCGCCGCGATGGAGGCGCTCGGCACTGCTGCAGTCCTGGCCGGGCACCACGCCCAGCTCACCGCGGAGCGCCTGACCCGTGCAGCGGAGGGCTACGCGGCCGCAGACCAGCAGGCGCCGCGATGACCATCGCGTTGACGGACGCGTACGGCGCACCCATCCCGCACATCGACGCCTCCGCTGGCCACGGCGCCTCTCTCGAACTGCGTCGGGCAGCGATCGCGGCCGAGGAGTGTCTCGACGAGCTCGCCGCTGCCATGGCGCCGGCGTGGGCCGGCGTGGCGAGCCAGCGCTTCCTCGACGGGCGAGCGGCCGTCTCACGCCAGGCCACGGACCTGGCCGATGCGTGCCACGACCTCTCGCGCGCCATCGTCGACTTCGCCGACGAGGCGGCCATGGTCGTGACCCGGTGGCGCGAGGACGCGCACCGACTGGGCGAGCTCGAGGTCACGCTGTCCGACCCGGGGCGGGCGGGGATCGACGTCACGGACCTGGGTGGGATCGCCCGCTACGACGTGCTGGTGGCGGAACGAGACGCACTTCAGCAGAAGGTGACGGCGTGGGAGCGCCGCTTCGGGGACGCGGAGTCACTGCTCGAGGGAGCGGCAGGCCGTGTGTGCGCGCTCCTCGACGACGGGGCGCTGTCAACTGGCGACCAGCTGTGGGCGATCCCCGAGACGATGACACAGCAGATGGTCGTCGAGCCGCTCGCGCTGGTGCAGAGCGTGATCGACGACCCGACGACCTTCGACGACGTGGCACAGGCCCTGCTGCTCGGGCTGAAGGACCAGCTGCTGCACCCCGTCCGGACGGTCGAGGAGATGCTCGGGGCTCCGGCCTACGGCGACGGGCGCTGGGGCGAGGGCGTCGGCACGGACCTGGCCCTGATCGCCGGCGCACTGTCGCCGTTCAAGCGAACCCGACTCCCGGACGCCGACACCGACACGGTGCTCCGCCTCGGTGACGCACCGACGTGCTCGGCCGGGGTCACCGGCGGGTTCGGGCTGTCGATCCCTCTGATGCTGTGGGCGGCGAAACCGACCTGCAAGGTGGTGCCGCCCGAGGACCGGATCCGCTTCGCCCGCCAGATGCAGGACATGTCCGCACCGCGGCCGAAGACCCAGACGCTGGACCAGCTGGCCGCGGGCGTGGACCTCGATGCTTCCGAGCACGCGCACATGGGGCACACGCTGAGCCGACACGTCGATGTGGATGAGGAGTACCTCGAGTACCGGTTGCGCACGGGGACCCCACTGCCGGACGGCAGCATGGGCAACAGACCCGGCACGGCCTCAGTGTGGACCGACCGGGCGACCGCGGAAGCCGTCATCACCGCAGGCATCCGAGACAACCTCCCAGCGATTCGAAAGTGGTGGGCCTCGGGGGAAGAGACCATGGAGATCGCTGTTGGGCCGGGACACGACATCGGTCTCATGATGAGGCTGGACGGAGAAGGCGATGTGATCACTAGCGCGGCGAACTGCGTGGACGTCGTCCTGGCGCGTCGCGGAGACGAACTGTTCATTAGAACCACGCGCCTGAGTCCGGTTGGCCAAGAGGGGAGCTCACCATGAGACAGACCCAGCACAAAGGCGTGCGGACTCTGCTCTGGCGTCACTACGACGGGGCCGAGAGTAGCGACATGGATCACGCCATCGTGATGGACGAGCAGATCCGGAAGTTGATCGACGATGGTGAGCTCGAGGGCGTGGCCGACGAACTCGAGCGCCTGATCGAGGTCGCCGTCACCGAGCAGATCGCGATGGACGTCATGCCAGCAGGGTTGCTGGAGGGGCCCATCTGGGACGGCCCCATGAGCTATCGCCAGCTCATCCGGGCCGCGTTGTCCCGCGTCCGCGAGGCGATCGCGAACCCGTCCGTCATCCCGCCGCGCGGACCCAACCGCGACGGCCTCACCCTTCCGCGGAGGTCGGCCTTCATCGACCGCAAGGCTGCCGGTCGCGCCTGCGATCTGGTCGTCCGCCGGCACTACCCGCTGGTGCGTCAGTTCCAGTCCGACCCCGAGTCGCTCGGCTGGCGCGCACTGCACCTCTACGCCGACCTGGGCGACGAGATGGACCGCGTCGGAACGGTGGTGACGTCCGAGCCCGATGCCGGAAGCCGTCTCGACGTCGAGCGAGGTGAGGTCTACCTCACGAGCGCGGCCGTCGTCGTCATGCGCCGGGACCTCGAGACGGGCGAGGTCTACATACGGACCGCCTATCCGGAGCTTGTGCTGGACACCGCTGTGCGAGCGCACTTCCCGGCCCTGTGCCACTTCTACGGTCCCTGGTTCGGGCAGCACCGCGACGCCCCGGCGCACGGCATGCAGGACGTGTGCAGCTCGACCAAGGAGCCGGCGTTCTCGCAGGTGAGGGCCGAGCTCGACCTGTTGCTCAGCGTCGCAGGGGACGACGAGGGCGAGCTGCGCCGCATCCTCGAGGCCTGTGGCAGCTACGTCCTGCCGGTGCGCGTCAGGCACTGGGTGGAGCGGACGCGCTGGCGACTCGACGCCTACGACTGGCTGCCCGGTGAGCCGATCACGAACATCCGCATGATGCCCGGGTACCCGCGCAAGGAGTTCCGTCCACCGGATTGAGGCGCGACGCCCTGCAGCAGGTCCGGGCCTAGCCCTACAGCTCGGCGTCGCTTCGGAGGATGCAGAACTCGTTGCCCTCGGGGTCGGCAAGCACGACCCAACCCGTGCCGTCCGTGTTGCGTCGGTCCTCGACCTCGCTGGCGCCCAGGCCCAGAACGCGGGCGATCTCCTCGTCGCGCAACCGATCACTGGGCCTGAGATCGAGATGGACCCTGTTCTTCGTCCGCTTGTCCTCGGGCACCTCGATGAAGAGCAGACGGTGGCCGCTGCTCGGGTCGACGATCATGCACTGCTCGTCGCCCGGCTCGTTGGGGTCGTCGGGGAGGTCGGTGTACCCGAGGACCGGCTTCCACCACGCGGACAGCGAGTAGGCATCGCGACAGTCGAACGTGGTGTGGGAGACCCGAGAAGTCATGCACCGAACCGTAGCTGAGCGCTGGCAGTCGGCGGACGGTCAGCGCGGCTGGACCGTCAGGCTCACCACGTCACCATGGACCTCCACGGTGACGACGTCGCCCGGACGGATCTGGCGGCCACGACGGGACTCCGGCTCCCCGTCCACCTGGACGAGCCCGTCGTCGAGCATCGCCTTCGCCACCGCACCGTCGTCGGCCAACCCGGCCAGCTTCAGCAGCTGGCCGAGCCGGATCGACGTGTCACGGATCGAGACGAGCTGGTCGCTCACCTCAGACGCTCCGCAGCACCGCCACGACGCGACCCAGGATCTGCGCGTCGTCGCCGTTGATCGGCTCGAAGGCCGGGTTGTGGGGCATCAGCCAGAGGTGCCCGTCCTTGCGCTTGTAGGTCTTGACGGTCGCCTCGCCGTCGATCATGGCGGCGACGATCTCGCCGTTCTCAGCCACCTGCTGCTGGCGGATGACCACCCAGTCGCCGTCGCAGATCGCGGCGTCGATCATCGACTCGCCCACGACCTTGAGCAGGAAGAGCTGACCGTCGCCGACGAGCTGGCGGGGGAGCGGGAAGACGTCCTCCACCGTCTCCTCCGCCAGGATCGGGCCGCCGGCGGCGATCCGTCCGACCAGGGGCACGTAGGACGGCTCGGGGAACGCGTCCCCGGAGCCGGTCGGGTCGATCTCCTCGGGGGAGACGACCTCGATCGCCCGCGGACGGTTCGGGTCGCGGCGCAGGAAGCCCTTCTTCTCCAGCGTGGCGAGCTGGTGCGCCACGCTCGACGGGCTGGTCAGGCCGACGCTCTCGCCGATCTCGCGCATGCTCGGCGGGTAGCCCCGCGCGGCCACGGCGTCGCGGATGCAGTCGAGCACCTTGCGCTGCCGGACCGTCAGGCCGTCGCCGGTGTCTACCTCGGGCAGCTCGTGCACGTGGGCGGGTCCGTTGCGGCTGGTCGCGGCCTTGAAGCTGCCGTCGCCGGCGGCCGGGCGTCGGGGGGGTTCGGTGGGCCGGGCCATCGCGGTGCCTCCTGGAGCCGTGTGCGGGTGGTGCCGATGAGGAAACCGTAGGGCTCCGACGGCCCCGATTCAAACACCTGTTCGAAGGCGTGTCGCAGCCTGAGCGGACCGACTGTCGGTGGCGGCTGGTGGACTCCGGGACATGACGACGAACACCTGTCCGACGAACACTTGTTCGACTGAGCGCTGGACACCGTCGGAGACGGCTGGTAGAACTCGTACAGGCGTTCGATCGAACAACCGTTCGACATCCTTCCCCACACGCCCGGAGGTCCCGATGAGCGCGATGACAGTCAGCCCGGCCATGGTGAGCCCCTTCGGTGCCGGCGGCCAGCAGGACCCCACACGCCACCTGTCCGCCGTCCCCGCTCGGACCGAGCGCGCCGACGCGCCGCTGACCCTGACCCGACGTGGGCGACTGGCCATCACGATGCTGGCAGCCCTGGTGCTGGTCGGCGGGGGAGTGGCCGGCGCGCAGAACGCGTTGGCCGGCGACGGAGCGACGTCCACGGGCACCGCGACGGTCGTGGTGCAGCCGGGTGAGTCCCTGTGGTCGATCGCCGGGGAAGCCGTCCCGGGTGCCGACCGCCGTGACGTGATCATCGACATCCAGCAGCTCAACGGGCTGACCACCTCGCAGGTGTCGGCCGGCCAGACGCTGATCGTCCCGGCCGGCTGAGGGACGCTCTCCCACACCGGAGCCCGGGCTCGATCGTGAGGTGGCGACGTGCGGGCCGACCAGGTCGTAGTCTCACGATCGTGGAGCTCCGGACCGTTCCCCTCGACCACCCCGATGCCCTGCGGCTCGTCGCCGAGGTGCAGCAGGAGTACGTGCGCCGCTACGGCGGCGAGGATGCCACCCCCTTGGACTTCACCGAGTTCCACCTTCCGCGCGGCACCTTCGTCGTCGGGTACGTCGACGGTGGGGCAGTGGCCTGCGGCGGGTGGCGCGCCCACGACTCCGACGAGCCCTTCTTCGCGGACGGAGACGCCGAGATCAAGCGGATGTACGTCGTGCCGACCCGGCGCGGGCTCGGGCTGGGGCGTGCCGTCCTGGCCGAGCTCGAGCGTCGCGCCCGCGACGCCGGCCGCCGGCGGCTCGTCCTCGAGACCGGGCTCATGCAGCCGGAGGCGATCGGCCTCTACACGTCTGCCGGGTACGCCCCGACCGAGAAGTTCGGCACCTACCGCTGCGAGCCCGACAGCCGGTGCTTCGCCAAGGTCCTCGACGAGGTCGGCGCCGCCTCGGCCTGACCGCCGGCCCCGCCCGCCGGGGCGGGCGGACGTGCTGGTCCCCGGCCTGTACAGCGCGACACGACGCGCGACACGCGCGACTTCAGCCGAAGTGCTTGCGGAACATGTGGGGCTCGTCCTAGCGTTCACCCCAACATCTAGTAGTTGACATGGATGTGATTCGTCCACAGGTTGTGACGCCGCCGACGAAGTCGTCCACAGGCATGTGGACGGACGGACCGCGAGGCGGGGGACCCGGAGAGGAGCCCGCTGGTGCACTGCCCGTTCTGCCGCCACAGCGACTCCCGGGTCGTCGACTCGCGCACGGCCGACGACGGCGCGGCCATCCGCCGCCGCCGTCAGTGCCCCGAGTGCGACCGCCGCTTCACCACCGTGGAGACGACCGCCTCACCGTGGTCAAGCGGTCCGGCACCGCCGAGCCGTTCAGCCGCGACAAGGTCGTGGCCGGCGTCCGCAAGGCCTGCCAGGGACGCCCGGTCAGCGAGGACGAGCTCGCGCTGCTCGCGCAGACGGTCGAGGAGCACGATCCGGGCCAGCGGCTGCGCCGAGATCGAGGCGCACGAGGTCGGCGTCGCCGTCCTCGCCCCGCTGCGCGAGCT
The DNA here is from genome assembly GCA_963843835.1 of uncultured Actinomycetota bacterium. Classification (GTDB taxonomy): domain Bacteria; phylum Actinomycetota; class Actinomycetes; order Actinomycetales; family CAWJMD01; genus CAWJMD01. Next base: position 910,891 of record CAWJMD010000008.1, on the reverse strand, counting down.
CGACGAGGTGGCCTACCTGCGGTTCGCGTCGGTCTACCAGGCGTTCGAGTCGCTCGAGGACTTCGAGGCCGCCATCACCCTGCTGCGTGCCGAGGGCGACCCCACCGGGGTCGAACCCGGCCGACACCGCCCCGGCGCAGCGGCCCCTGAGTCACCGCCGGCGGCTTGGGAGGGGAAGCCGACGCCGCCGCCGGTTCCCAACTTCACACCCAGCAGAACGTGTCAGCACCACCAGTGATGGACTGACGCGTACGACCCCGACCTGCAGCGACCCGCAGCACCACAGACGACGGCCAGCACCACCGCAGCACGACGAGGGGACGAGCAACAGATGACCGAGACCGCCCCAGGCACCGCCGCGGGCACCCGCAAGGGCGCCAGCAGCAAGCAGCGGCAAGGGCCTGACGATCGAGCGCGTGTACACCACGCCTGGCGTGCACCCGTACGACGAGGTCACCTGGGAGCGGCGCGACGTCGTCCAGACGAACTGGAAGTCCGGCGAGACGATCTTCGAGCAGCGCGGCGTCGAGTTCCCCGACTTCTGGAGCGTCAACGCCTCCACGATCGTCACCACCAAGTACTTCCGCGGCGCCGTCGGCACCCCCGAGCGCGAGCAGGGCCTGAAGCAGCTGGTCGACCGCGTGGTGCTCACCTACACCCAGGCCGGCCGCGACCACGGCTACTTCGCCACCGAGGACGACGCGACCGTCTTCGAGCACGAGCTCACCTGGATGCTGCTGCACCAGATCTTCTCGTTCAACAGCCCGGTGTGGTTCAACGTCGGCACCTCGAGCCCGCAGCAGGTCGCGGCGTGCTTCATCCTCGCCGTCGACGACTCGATGGACTCGATCCTCAACTGGTACAAGGAGGAGGGCCTGATCTTCAAGGGCGGCTCCGGTGCCGGCCTGAACCTGTCCCGCATCCGCTCGAGAAGGAGCTGCTGCGCTCCTCCGGCGGCACCGCGTCCGGCCCGGTCTCCTTCATGCGCGGCGCCGACGCCTCCGCCGGCACGATCAAGTCCGGCGGCGCCACCCGTCGCGCGGCGAAGATGGTCGTGCTCGACGTCGACCACCCCGACATCGCGGAGTTCGTCGAGACCAAGGCGCGCGAGGAGGACAAGATCCGCGTCCTGCGCGACGCCGGCTACGACATGGACCTCGGCGGCGCCGACATCACCTCGGTGCAGTACCAGAACGCCAACAACTCGGTCCGCGTCACCGACGCGTTCATGCGCGCGGTGGAGGAGAAGGGCGAGTTCGGCCTGACCTCGCGGATCGACGGCTCGGTCATCGAGACGGTCGACGCCAAGGGCCTGTTCGACAAGATCGCCCAGGCCGCGTGGGCCTGCGCCGACCCGGGCATCCAGTACGACGACACGATCAACGACTGGCACACCACGCCCGGAGTCCGGCCGCATCACCGCGTCGAACCCGTGCTCGGAGTACATGCACCTCGACAACTCGTCGCTGCAACCTGGCGAGCCTGAACCTGCTGAAGTTCCTCAAGGACGACGGCAGCTTCGACGCGAAGACGTTCGCCAAGGCCGTCGAGATGATCATCACCGCGATGGACATCTCGATCTGCTTCGCCGACTTCCCGACCGAGGCGATCGGCGACACCACCCGCAAGTTCCGCCAGCTCGGCATCGGGTACGCCAACCTCGGTGCGCTGCTGATGGCCTCGGGCCTGGCGTACGACAGCGACGGCGGCCGCGCGCTCGCCGCGTCGATCACCTCGCTGATGACCGGGACGTCGTACAAGCGCTCCGCCGAGCTGGCCGGCGTGGTCGGCCCGTACGAGGGCTTCGCGCAGAACGCCGAGGCGCACACCCGGGTGATGCGCAAGCACGCCGCCGCCAACGACGCGGTGCGCACGCTGCACACGATGGACAAGGACGTGCACCGCGAGGCCACCAAGGCGTGGGAGCAGGTGCTGTCGATCGGCGCGAAGAACGGCTGGCGCAACGCCCAGGCGTCGGTGCTCGCCCCCACCGGCACCATCGGCTTCATGATGGACTGCGACACCACCGGCATCGAGCCCGACTTCTCGCTGGTGAAGTTCAAGAAGCTGGTCGGCGGCGGCTCGATGCAGATCGTCAACCAGACCATCCCCGCGGCGCTGCGCAAGTTCGGCTACGCCGAGGAGACGGTCGAGGCGATCGTCGAGTACATCGCCGAGCACGGCCACGTCGTCGACGCCCCGGGCCTGAAGCCCGAGCACTACGACGTGTTCGACTGCGCGATGGGGGAGCGGTCCATCAAGCCGATGGGCCACGTGCGGATGATGGCGGCCGCCCAGCCGTTCCTGTCCGGCGCGATCTCCAAGACGGTCAACCTGCCCGAGGACGCCACGGTCGAGGAGATCGCCGACGTCTACTACCAGGGCTGGAAGCTCGGCCTGAAGGCGCTGGCCGTCTACCGCGACAACTGCAAGGTCGGCCAGCCGCTGTCCGACGGCGGCGGCAAGGCCAAGAAGGACGCCGCGGACGTGGTCGAGGCCGAGGTCAAGGTCGTCGAGGTCAACAAGCCGACCCGTCGCCGGCTGCCGAAGTCGCGCCCGTCGATCACCACCTCGTTCAGCGTCGGTGGCGCCGAGGGCTACATGACGGCCGGCTCCTACCCGGACGACGGCCTCGGCGAGGTCTTCCTCAAGCTCGGCAAGCAGGGCTCCACCCTGGCCGGCGTGATGGACGCCTTCTCGATCGCGATCTCCATCGCGCTGCAGTACGGCGTGCCGCTGGAGACCTACGTCGAGAAGTTCACCAACATGCGGTTCGAGCCGGCCGGCATGACCGACGACCCGGACGTGCGGATGAGCCAGTCGGTGATGGACTACGTGTTCCGTCGCCTGGCGCTGGACTACCTGCCGTTCGAGACCCGGTCCGCCTACGGCATCCACACCGCCGCCGAGCGCACCCGCCAGCTCGAGACCGGTTCGTACGAGCCGGTGTCGGACGAGTCCGAGCAGGACGTCCGAGACGCCTGGCGCAGTCGGCTCCCGACGTACGAGGCGAAGGCCGAGACCCGGAGAAGACCGGTCGAGGAGGCCGCGGTCAAGGAGGCCCCCAAGGCGGTGCACTCCTCGGCCGAGCTGCTCGAGGTGATCCAGGGCCGCGAGTCGGACGCCCCGATGTGCTTCACCTGCGGGACGAAGATGCGGCCGGCGGGCAGCTGCCACGTGTGCGAGGGGTGCGGGAGCACCAGCGGCTGCAGCTGATGTGAACGGTCAGTCAATGTCCCTGCTGGATCGGTCAGCAATGTCCCTGGATCGGTCAGCAATGTCCCTGATTCGGTCAGCGGGACATTGATTGGGTGTTGAGCGGTAGGAGCCCCGGCCTCACGACGAGGCCGGGGCTCCTGCGCGTTTGGGGTCTGGGACTCACGAAGTTGGGTCCGCTGCGCAGCCGAGCGGCGGTCTCCTCGTACCCGGCGACGCCGCTACTCAAAGCCACAGCACGGCTACGCAGGGTCACATCTAGTGTTTCGCTACACCGCCCTACAAAACGCTACATCTGCGCCACGGGTGCCGGGGGGCAGGCGCTGGGGTGCTAGGTGTGTGCCTCTAGGAGCCAGGCAATCGGGAGTTCTCGGTCCCTCCGCTCTTGACAGAAAACTTCGCCATCGCGACGTTATCCGTCATGGAGGTGACACTGCAGGACGCAGCGGCCCAGCTGGGCGTCTCGGTCCGCCAGGCGCAGCGCGGCGCGACTGTCTCTTGTGGTCCGGTCACTGCGGGTTGATCGCCGAACCCGCCTTTGCCGGACGGTGCCGGGCATGACCCCATCACCGAGCACGAGACGGCAGATCCCAACGACCCACGCGGCAGCCCAGGCGCACCTTCAGGCCGCGGTCGAAGAACGCTCCTGCATGGAGCGGAACCAGTCCCTTTACTCGCCCACGCACGCGATCCTGGAGCACGGCCTGCCTGGGACGCCGCGTCCGCTGATCGACGGGCTTCAGCGCGGTCCGCTCGGTCGCTGCTGGGAGAACGCGTACACCCAGTCGCTGTCGCCGGCACGCTGCAGGCGGACCTGCAGTACACGGTGGGTCTGGCATACATCGCGGGACTCGGCGCGCTGGTCGAGTACGCCTGGTTGCAGGATGAGCGCGGGAACGTCTTCGACGTCACCTGGCCCGTTGACCGGCTCACCGCCTACCTGGGGGTCCGGTCTCATCGAGGACCTGCTCGCCCTCGACGAGGCCACGTGCCCGGTCATGTTCGGTGACTGGACGCGCGGAGGGACGTGGCACGAGTCGCACCGCGGATGCTGTCAGCCGCGCGCGACGGGGTTGGAACGTGCCGGGACCTGACCGGCCAGCCGCGAGCTCGGACGCGCACGCGAGTTCGCGCCCCGGGACCAGATGTCCCGGTCAGTACACCGAGATCCGGGCCAGGTCAGAGCACGGCGACGCTGCCCCGGGCCGGGGCGCACCATCTGGTGGTCGGCGAGGTCTGCGAGATCGGCGATGCGGGGCGTGCGTGGTGCCACGTGTGAAGGTTTATCCAGATCGGCTAAACCCCACAAACTTTCCTAACGACTCGGTGGCGCAGGCCAGCCGACTGGATGCGAGGACTGGTCGGGCCGCGGAATGACGACTGAAGTGTCGGCCTTCTTTGGACTCCCCGCGCCGGACCGTCCGGCTGGTTCGCGGTCGACGGGAGCGTTGCGGCGCAGTCCGGCTTCGCGTGTAGCGGTAGCTATAGCCCTGTAGCCAGGTGCTATCCGGGCTGCATTTCGCTACACCTGCAGGTGGATTGGGTGCTGGAAAACCCGGACCCCCGGCTGTTTCGCGGCGGCCCGGACCGCCGTTGTCCAGGGCCCCAGAACGTCCTGCACGTTCCGGTCTGCCCAATGGGCCGCTGCCTGGGTGGACGACGGCGGGCGCCGGGGGAGTGCCGGGCGTACCGTCCCGGCATGGACGAGCTGATCTACACCGTCGACGGACCGGCTGCGTTACGCGCCGGCGCGGTCAGCCTGGCCGACGTCGGGCTGACCGAGCGGGCCCATCTTCAGAATGGGTGCTGGCCCACCCCGAGATGCTCGGGCAGGACCTTCTGGTCGTGACCAGCGAGTGCGACCGGTGGTCCTCGGTCCGCGGCCGCGAACGCGACCGCCTCGACGTGCTGGCACTCGACCGCGACGGGCACCTGGTTGTGGTCGAGCTCAAACGCGACCCCGCACCTGAGACCGTCGAGGTGCAGGCGCTCAAGTACGCCGCGTTCTGCAGCAGGTTCACCCCCGACACCCTGGCGAGCGAGCACGCGGCGTGGCGGACCCGGTGCGGCGACCCGTTGGACGACGAGGCCGCCCGGGCCCGGCTTGAGGCGCACCTGAGCGAGGACGTGGGCGGGCTCGTCAATGCGCCACTGAAGGAGCCGCGGATCGTGCTGCTCGCCGGCGGGTTCAGCCCGTCCACGACCGCGGTCGCGGTCTGGCTGCGCGAGATGGGCGTCGAGATCACGCTCCGCACCATCCGCGCCTACCGGACTGAGCACGGACCGGTCGTGTCTGTGTCGGCGCTGTACCCGACCCCGGCCGTTGAGGAGTTCACCGTCTCTCCGCTGCTGGCCGAACGTCGCCGCGACGAGCAGGTCCGCCGGGCTGGGCGCCGCGAACGCGCCGTCGCCCAGATCATCGCCGCCGGCACCCTGACGGCCGGGCAGGCGTTGACGGTCCGCGCAGCCGGCCCGGACGCGGCCCGTTTCGCGCGGTGGGCCGAGACCGGTCAGCGCGACCAGGTGACCTGGACCGGGCAGGCGTCCCGGCCACTGCGCTGGGTTGCGGACGAGGCAGCCGAGGCCGACGTGCCGGACGCGTCCGTCACGGCGATGGTCGTCCGCCTGTACGAGCTCGCGGAGGCCGGAGTCCCAGGCGGCGCCGCTACAGGGCTGGTCGTAACCGAGGACGGGATCAGCCTGGCTGAGCTGGCCGGCACCGGAATCGGGGCCGGCTTCGACTGGACAGGACTGCACCGGTTGCTGGAACGGGTCGAGCCTGGCAGGTGGGCCACGTCGGCGCCGCCGCCGCCGTGATCGGGACGCTCGGCCGGCCCTTGGGCCAGCACGTCACGCGGTGCACCGCCTGCCCGAACCCGTGGCGGCTGCTGGAGGCCACCGGCCGCCCGTCGACGCGCTTCCGGTGGGACGACGGCCGCGACGACAGCGTCGAGCAGGTCTTGGCTGGCGAAGGGGTGCAGTTCGTCGGCGGCACCGCCGACCGGCTCAGCGCCTGACGGTCACCGCTCTACAGCAACTGCTCACTAACCCCTAACCCCTCGGAACCCGGCACTTCGCCAGCAGCCCGGCCGAGACCAAGGGCTCAGCCCGGTCGGGACCCACGACCCACGCAGGCACGGCCACCACGGCTCACCTGGCTACGGCATTTAACGCGAGGCCGGCGACCCGCAGCTCAGACCTGCCGGGGAGCCTGACCCGGTTTCCCGGACACGGCTCTGGGGCCCTCCGGCGAAGCCCGCGGGCGCGCCGTCGCGGCGCTCGGTGTCGACAACAGCGCCGAGGTTTCGTAGCTGTGGGCGACCGTGTCGTAGTGGGCCACCGCCACCGCCACCGGCGCTGGAGCAGAGCCGAGCACCCCAGCGACCACCGCGAGTGTGGCGGTCAGAACGACGAGCAGACGGCCGAAACAGCGCCTGATCGCAAGAGGCCCTGCTGCGGTTCCCGGCGACGGCTCGCCACTCGTCATGTCATCGCCTGCGTGTCGTCCGGTCGCGGAGGAGCAGCGCGAAGAGATGCCCACATGCCTCGTCCTCGGTGTCGAAGCGAGTCTCCGTCGTCCGGAGCCCGCGTTCTGAGAAGAAGACCGCCCAGCCGCCTTCCGACGGCTCCAGTACGTACGTGTCGTCCTCTGCTCGGCCGTCGAGATCGTAGGCGAGTCGGTCGATACCTTCCTTGTCCAGCAGGTCACGCAGAGTCCGGCGATCCATCTAGTTCACCGCCTTGAGGAAGCCCTGCCCGATCAGATCAGCCACAGATCCGGGAAGCTCGTACTGCGTCCCGAAACCCAGCTGGCCGTGCCAGGGAGCAACGGTGCCAGCGTCGACCGGGAACGGCTCGACGACCTCATAGACGTTGGGGGGTCGCGCCCCCGCACCGGGCGGCAACGACCGCATCTCGAGCGGTGTTCCGGCCGGCGAGACGAACGTCCCCCCTTCTCGTCCGTATCGGTCGATCCGAGTACCAGCTTCGAGGGTCTGCCTTGAGGAGCCGCCGAGGAAACCCCGGTTCGGCGGGTAGTAGGTCGTCAGCTTCTGACCCGCGGTCCTCGCGGTGCTTGCGGCAACACGGTTGCGCTCGAAGGCGAATGAGGACCCGGAGTTGGTCTGGGCTTCCCGGTCGGTCGTACCCGTAGACCACACGACCTCCGCGAGCGTGCCCGGGTGTTCGTAGTCGGTGGCGGCGGCGGGTGCTGGTCCATCAGAGCGCACCTCAGCGCCGTGCGACCAGTTGGCGACGGCGTCGTAGATGGCGTGGTCGTACGCCGCGGGCGGACCACGCTCGGTGATCCCACCCATCGGCGGCGCACCGTACCGAGATGCGTCGTAGGCGTAGGGCACGAGCGCTGGCGCCTGAGTTGCCTCAGCAGCGGTCACAGACCCTAGTCCGATGAGGGCGACCAGAAGCGCAACGAGAGCACCGACGACGGCTCTCATTGGTCCTCGTCTGCTTCGAGCCGATCGAGCCACTGGTGGAAGTCGTCCTCGCCGTGCAGATAGTCAACAGGGCTGATCATGAGGTCTGCCCCGGACAGTTCGCGGAGGGCATTCCAAACAATGGGGTCCTTCACTTCAGGATCGTCCTGAGTCACCCAGGTGCTAGCCCAAGCGGCGGCTTCCTCCCTCGACTCGCGACCGGCGAGCAGGTCGAGAAGTCGCTCGCGAACAGCGGCACGGTCGGGACTCGGCGGCGTGGTCACCACGCACCTCCGAAGTTGCCGAACTCGTCGAAGGAGTAGTGGGTCTTGGGCCCTCCAGTTTCAGGTCTGACGATCCGAATGCCCCCGGAACGGTCGAGCGTCTCGTGCCACGTTCTGGTGGCGCCGGTTCCGGGATCCCACTCTCTGACCAGCCGCCGGCCAGCCATCTCGCCTTGCTTTGCCGCAGGCGTGAGGTTGCCGTAGTAGCGGAGGCGACCACTCTCCAACTCGCGGAATCCGCCCTCGTACCAGTACTCGAAGTGGGCCTGCAGAGTCTGCCCGTACGGCTTGTCGGCGTCACGGCCTATCGCCTGCAGCGTCATTGACCTGCTGTTCACCCAGGGACGACCGGAACCTGTCACGCACGGGATCTTCGGGGTTCCGCTCAAACCCAGATCAACGGCGGAGAGGGCGACCGGGGGGGTGTTGAAGTCCACCGCCAGAGTGACGGTGCTCTCGAAGCGGCGCCAACTTGAGCTCGAGGTCTCGGAGGCTGCACGCAGGCCGAGAGAAAGATGGTTCTGGTTGTTACTGGCGGCCCACTGCATGGCAGATGTGGCAGGGAAGTCGAGTTGGCCGCCAGCTGGTGAGCAGCCGGTGCGCCCCAGCTTGACGGTGTGAGTGGACTGAAGATCGATCCAGGTCGGCGGGTTGCTCCAGTTCGTGGCTGCCGTTGCCGTCCCGGTTCGCCAGAGCTGAACTGCGTTCGCCGTGCAGTCATAGGCGTGTGTCTGCTTTGCCGAGAAGGTGGCCCCGAGAATGTTCTTGCCCCGAAAGGGGGACGTGTCGAAGTCCCAGAAGAGCCGCTTCGTGTGCGTGCCGTAGCTGGCGCCGGTGACGTAGCCAACACCTTCGCTGGCGTCGCTCCAGTTGTAGTACTCCTGCGTTGAGAACGACTTGTTCACCATTGCCCACGAGTGCCGGACCGCGGACAGCTCAGGGTCGATGACGACCGGGAACGTCGTCTCGGGATCTGACAGCATCGACTGATCTACAGCGATCTCCAGGTGGCCATTGACGAGCGCGACGTCCAGAGCCTTCACGACGTCACCCTCGACCGGGCCGTCGGCACTGAAGCCAGCGTCGCCGATGGCCACGGAGTCCTCGAGCAGGCGATGCAGCCCAGGGTCCTGTGCGCCGCTGGCGTCCCACATCAGCGCCGGATTGCTGTTCAGCACCACCTCGCCCGCCATGTCCGTGACCACCAGGCCGCCGGCGCGGCGCGACAGCTCCCCACCTTCGACTTCCGACTGCAAGGTCAGTTGGGCTAGACGCGGGTCGCCTGCCGCCTCACGATCGCGAACGACGAGGACCTCCGAGAACGACTCGACACCAGCTCGCAGCTGCAGGTCGACCCCCGGCAGCACCTCCGGGTACACCGCGGTGTCGCCCGTCACGATTGGCGCCGGCAGGTCACCTGGCCACCGCCACGTCAGCGACGTTCCGCCCTCGCGCACAACGACCAGCGCGTCTGCGCCACCGCCGGAGAACGACACGTCCAGGGCGGCAGCGTCCGGAGCGATGCGTCCGTCAGCCTCGATGACGAGTGAGGTGTCCACCGGGACCCAGCCGTCTCCGTGTTCAACCCGCACCGGAGTAGCGCTGAGTTCGGCCGTTGTCGTGCCATCGGGATTGGCTGAGATGAGTTGCGTTTCTGTGGTTTCCGAGTCGATCACGACCGGCGCACCTGATTCCTGCGCCATGCGTTGAGCCTGGCTCCGGTCGTCGGCTGAGCTCCCGGTCGAGCTGATCTCAGCGTGTGCGCGCGCAGGTGCGGGTCCTGGCGTGGCGACCGCTGGTCCGAGCAGTGCCTGGGCGGCCGCTATCAGGACCCCGGCAGTGAGAACGCGTCGTCGCCCAGCGTGAATCATCACTGCAGCCCCCCGGATCAGCGTCCCTCGGACGCCGTGGCGCTGAACCTAAAGCGCTGAAATCCCCCGAACAATCGTCGGATGAGCATTTCACCCATTCAGCCCTCTAGTGCCCACGGAATCCGCTGAGGGGCGTTCGGCCGGTTACCGGTGCCGGAGGTGGAGGAGTTCGCCATCGGACGGCTGATCGACTCACCCGCGAAGGCCGGCGATCCGGACCGGGCCCGGCATGGGACCAGGGCGCCTGCGCCGCGTGGCCGAGCGCGGCAACGCCGCGGCCTTGACCATGCTGGACCTGTGCGGCGCCGAGGACGCCGGGTACGCCAGCGTCCAGGAGATCACGACCGTGACCGGCACCACGCCCCCGGGGTGCGCGACCAGCTCGCCGGCCTGACGATGATCCTGCGGAACCCCGCCAACGGCTTCGCCCAGCGGGTCTGAACGACCACGGTCCCTGGCTTCCCGGTGAGCTGGCCGGCTATTCCCTGGACGACGCCCTGGCCGCCATCTGGCGCGACATCCGCGGCGGCAAGCTCACGCCTTCACGGGTGGCCAACCTCGACCCGACCGGCCAGCCCGCACCGGAGCCGGTGGGCGAACCGGCCCGAGCCCGGCCGTGAAGCCATCCGACGCACCCGACCAGCGGCCGGTTGGGGAGAACGCCACCTGCTGAGGCAGGCTGGCACAGTTAGGCCGCGGAAGGGTTCGGTCGCGGCTCGTCGAGCGGGCCAGAACATCGCCTACCGCGCGTGGCTTCCCAGCGACCGGAGCCGACCGCCGCGGGACATACTGTGACCGTTGGACGGACATTGGATGACCGTTCACAGCTGATGTGAACGGTCAGTCACTGTCCCTGCTGGAGGGGTCAGCGATGTCCCGGATTCGGTCAGGGGGACATTGACCGGATGTTGAGCGGCAAGAGCCCCGGCCTCACAACGAGGCCGGGGCTCTTGGGCGTCCGGGGTCCGGGGGCGGCTGTGACGGGGCGTGCTTCGAAGCAGCTGGTGCGGGGGGCTCAGCCTCGGCTCACAGCGGACTCGTCCTGCACTTCGGCCACGCATGGTCGGCGACCGGGGGTCGCTACTTACGTCCGCGAGTCGGCGGCTCTCTCGTGGGACGGGCGGGAAACGCGCGACGGCCGACGTCGTGTATAGCGTTTCGCTATGCCGCTTCATCAATCGCTATACCTCGGCCCGGGTGCCCCGGCGGGGCAGGCGCTAAGAGATCGGCGACGCCGGGCTCGCTATCGCGCCGGTCCTGCGCAGTCCGAGATAGGCGATCCGCCGGGATGCGTACCGAGGGCGCGGCTCGCGCAGGCGTCGCGGCTGGTGACATTGTGAGGGCGCTGGACGGGCGGCCGGTGCATGGGACGGCCGGCGTGGTCGACGCACTGCTGGGCCGCCTCCCCGGCGAACAGGTCACCCTGACCGTTGCCCGCAGCTCCGGCGGCCAGGACCAGGTCCGGGTCCTGCTCGGCGAACGCTGAGTAGTCTCCTCCGATGACTGACGCAACACGCGACGAGTTGCTGCGGCTTGCTTGGCGAGGCGTTCGGTGGAGAACAGCGAACCTCAGCAACCTGCCTGCTGCGCGTCGTGCGGTGGATGCGGGGGCCTCGCCTGAGGACGTCGCGACCGCGATGTCCGCTGCGGCGTACGAGGCCGTCTTCGCGTTGCTTGCGTCCTTGATGAGGGCGGGGACCCTGACGGAGGGGTCGCGCCACCCGCGTGGGCCATGGTCGCCCTTGCGCGCGGGCACCCGGTCGTCGGCCTTCATGAGGTGTTCTCGGGCGGACCCAACCGGCGTCGAAGGTGCCGACCTGTTGAGGTGAAGTGCCACTCGGCGACGAGGCGCGGATCGTGTGGCGCGTCAGGCAGATGCATTCCATGACCTACAACCGGGTGTCCGTGTGGAGTACACGGCACCACCGGTCTTCGACCTCATCATCGCTACGGGCGAGGTCGGGGTCGTGACCCGAGTCGAAGACGGCTGGGTCTTTGCCGAGTGGCCGCGTAGCGGAGAGCACAGCGTCCCCCTCGCGCACGTTCGGCCGTACGACGGCCTAGGTGCCGCTACCCGGCCGGGCCAACGGACGTCGGTAGTGCATTCGTGCAACCTTCCTCACAGCCCGCTGCCGAACTCAGCGAACGCTGACCTGCCTCAGGGGTCTACGCCACGGGGCCGGTCCCCGCGCGGCTGATTCGCCCGCGCGATGTCGCGCGCCGGGTCCGCGCGCCGGTCAGTCCTTGTGGCGTGCCCCTCATGATCACGGGGACATGTGCGAGGTCGACTTCGACGGCACCACGCTGACGGCCCGGGGGACGAACAAGGCCAGCCACTTCGCGCTCGTCGGGCACGGGCACGAGGGCGACCTGGTGCTGGACCGCGCCGACATCGCTGGCGTCGATCTGAAGAAGGCCGGGCTGCTGACCAACGGGAACCTGCGCGTCACCACGCGCGCCGGCGTCACCCACCAGCTGCACTTCCTGCGCAAGCACGCCGACGACTTCGCCGACCTGGCCAAGCGCCTGCAGCCCGGCCTGTAGGGGGCTGGCCCGCCCCGGGCCCCCAACGGGGCTGCGCAGGCGTTGACGACCTCCCCGCGGCAGCCGCGGGTCGGCGGCCGGGTCACCGGCGGCCGAACGCCGTACTCGGTCTCGATCCCGTTCACCCGTCGCACGGTCCTGGGGCGGGACTAGGGAGCGGCACCGAGCTGCTGGCACACCGGGGTCTGCGACGCGGCGAGGAGGCCGTCCTCCAGTTGCGCCCGCGCAGTCTCGGAGGTGACCAGCTGCTCCAGGGTGAGGGCGAGAAACGTGCCGAGCGCTTCGACCGCGACGCAGTCGGCCTGCTCGGCGCTGAGACCCTTGGCCTCCAGCTGGTACTGGACGATCTCGTACAACGCGAACGAGTCCACACCGGCTGCCACGCACCAGGAGATGGCCCCGACGGCGACGGCGTGGGAGCGGCCTTCCTCGAACGCGGCGACGATCTCGGTATCGCTCGCCGCCCGCAGCTGCTCGCCGACGCAGTCCAGGTGCTCGGGAGGGATGACGGCAGGTCCCCACTCGGCGAGGTCGAGCGCGACACCTTCGTCGAACGCCGCCCGGTCGGCAATCGCCAGACCGGAGATGCCGTCGACCATCCACCGGTCGTCCTGGAGGACGAGCTCGAGAGTCTGGGCGAGCCCCGAGCTGGAACCGCCGATCGACGTCACGCGCGCGGTGGCGGTGCTGCCGTCGACGGCTACCTGGTCGACCACCACCTCGTCGGCCGGCTCGGAGGCGGCGACGGCGTCGCGGCACACCGCGACGTCGGTGCTCCCGACCGCCAGCTCCAGGCCGTTGGCCGTGTAGGCGTCGGTGCACTGGTCCGGGTCGGAGGACGTGCCGAGTTCGGTGAGTACGGCGACGACCTGTTCCTGGGCCGACGGCGTACTCGTGGTGGCCGTGGTCGGGGCGGCGGCTTGCCCGCCCTGGCCGGTGCAGGCGGCGAGCGCGAGCATCCCCGCCAGACCCATCGCGGACGTGCGCGGGCGTGCGACCACGTCGTTCCCCCCTCGTTCGGTTCCCCTGTGGCGCGGAGTCTACGGGCGTGCACGGACGGCCCGGCTCCACCGGCGGCGCGGGTCATGTGTACCGGCCGGTGCTCTGCGAGGGGTCGATCGTGCGGCCCGCCCCCCGACCCCTTCCTGCCCTGGATGTTCCCCGGCCCCATCCGGTCGCCCGTGGCACCGGCAAGGCCGCACGGCGGGCAGCGCCACCCGACTCTGCAGGCGTGACGTTGGTGCGAGACCGGCCGCCTGGTAGCCGGTTCCAGCTCGCCGGGCCGGCCCTGGGGTGGGCAGTTGACGGTTCGTGCCGAACCTGGACGCCTACCTGTCAGGGACCCACTGGCACACCGCGGGTGGCCCCGGACAGATACCTGATGTGCCCCGGACCGCCCGGGGCCGCCGGACCGCGGACACCGCGGTTCATCCCTGAAGGAGTCACATCCCCATGACCCGCCTGAAGAACGCCAAGGCGTTCACGCTCATCGAGCTCATGGTCGTCATCGTCATCATCGGCGTGCTCGTGGCCATCGCGGCCGTGACCTACAACTCGATCATCTCGCCTCGAAGAAGTCCGCGCTCGAGGCGCAGGCCGCTCAGGTCGCCAAGGTCGTCCAGGCCAAGTCGGCCGCCGACCAGACCCTGGCCAACGACGCCATGGTCGACAGCATGAACCCGGCCACCTTCAAGGGTGACGGCGTCGAGGCCACCGTGGACGTCACGCTGGCTGCCGGCGACTAGGGCTCGTTCACCGTCTCCAAGGACGGCTTCACCGTCGAGGTGACGTACAACGCGGTCGTCGGTGGCGCCCTCGCCGTGGGCGACGCCAGCTGAGGCTAACCCCTCGTTGTCAGACCTCGTCTGACGCAGCAGCCCCCCAGCCACACCGGCTGGGGGCTGCTGCGTTGTGCCCCTGGCCGGCGAGCGCAGCCGGGTGGCGCAACCCGGCCCCGGCCGGACCTTCCCAGCCATGACCACACCCGCACCGGCCGCCGGGGCCCGGCCATGCCGCACCGACGGCACAGACACCGGCGCCGCCCAGAGCCGGGCCGGGCGTCTCCTGGCCGCAGCCGTCACCGGTGTCACCGCGCACGTGCGCCCCGGTGACGGCCGGCACGCCGGCCGCACCGGTGCCCGCCGCCACCTCACCGGCCGGCACGCCGCACTGACAGTCGTCGCCACGACCGCGCTCGCCGCGGCCGCGACCGCCGCCGCCCTGCTGGTGCCGGCCGGCCCGGACACCGCCGCGGCCCGACCCCGCCGTGGCCGACCTGCGCGCCTACGAGGCCGCCCTGGACGGCGACCCGGCCGCCGTGGCCGCCCGGACCGACGTCACCGCCCGGCTCACCGTCACCGACCTGGACACCGAGACGCGCGTCTCGTGCCGCAGCCCGCGCACCGGCACCAGCTGGGTGCTGCGGATCCCCGACGACGCCGCCCGGCCCACCACGATCGGCCCTGGCGCCAAGGCGACTGCCCGCCCTGACCCTGGGCCCGACCCGGCATCAGCGACGGGCCAGGCAGCGCGGCCCGGGCAGCAAGCAGCAGGCGGTCCGACACTCAACCAGCACCCCGGCGGCGGGGGAGCCCGCCCGCGGTGCGGGCCGCCAGCCCGCCGCGACAGTGCGCGGGCACCGCACCCGGCGGGCACCCACGTGCAGAGAGCGAGCCGACCAGCGACGACCACCATCCGCCCCGACCTGGGGCCCTCGAGGCCCGCTACCAGGAGCTGTACCAGGCCGCGTCCAACGGGCACATCTCCCCGGACGACACCCTGGCCGGCCTGTCCGCCACCGACGGCGCCGGGTCGGTGTGGCAGATCAACCCCGACGGCCAGTTCGTCCGCGCCCAGTTCGTCGGCGCTCCCGCCCAGGTGTGCGACCCGGCCACGTACATCGACCCGGACACCGCGCCCGCCGCCGGCCCGGCCCCGTTCGGTGCGGCCCAGCCGGGCCCCGACCCGTTCGGTGCGGCCCAGCCGGGCCCCGACCCGTTCGCGGCCGCGTTCGCCAGCGCCCCGCAGCCCGACCCGTTCGCCGCCCCGCCCGCCGCGGCCGCCCAGCAGGACGGGTTCGACCAGCCCGCCGGGCTCGCCCAGCACTGTCAGGGACCGGGACCGGGCTGGCCACTACCGCCGAGCTGCAGGAGGACCGTGAACGGTTTCGGCAGGCGGCCGAGTACGCCGCAGAGGCCGCAGCCCGCGACGACCGGTGGCGGGACCTGTCCGCGGCCTTCACACAGATGCTGGACCACTACGGCTGGCTCGTGGTCGTCGCCGAGGAGCACGGCAGCACCGGGGCCCGGTGGCCAGAGCAGGCCCCGGACCGAGTTTCTGACGCACCACGACGAGATGGAGGAGGCCGGGGCCGTGATTCGGTCTGAGTGCCGGATCGCGACCAGCGGCTGACCCGGATGGGGGAGCGCGCCGCACTCAGCTTCCGATAGGTGAGCGATCTGAGTCCGTGTAGTGCTACGAGGAGCTGCGGCGCGGCAACGGGCGGTTTCGGGAGCGCCACGAGCATGAAGACTCAGGGCGATGCCGCTCCGCTCGATCGAAGCCTTTCGAATCGTGGGAGTAGCGCCGCCCGGTTATCACTTCACCCGGGCGAACTCCCCTCGCTCCACCTTGCCCAGGTGGCGTCGGACCTCGTTGCGGACCGTCCTGGCCAGGATGTAGAGACCGATGACGTTGGCGATCGACATCGAGAAGATCATCGAGTCCGAGAAGCCGATCACAGGCTCCAGCGACAACGCGGCACCCACCACGACGAACAGGCAGAAGACGACCTTGAACACGATCTCGGCCGTGGTGCTGTCACCGAACAGGTAGCCGGTCGCCTTCATCCCGTAGTACGACCACGAGATCATCGTCGAGAACGCGAAGAGGACGACCGCTATCGCGAGGACGTTGGGGAACCAGGGGATCACCGACTCGAACGCGCGCGAGGTGAGCCCGACCCCCCCGAGCTCCGAGGCCTCCGGATCGGCCCAGGCACCGGTGATCACGATCGTCAGCGCCGTCATCGTGCAGACCACGATGGTGTCGATGAGCGGCTCGAGCAGCGCTACGAAGCCCTCGGTCGCCGGCTCCCTGGTCTGGACCGCGGAGTGCGCGATCGACGCGGAGCCGATCCCGGCCTCGTTGGAGAACGCGGCTCGCTGGAAACCGACCATCAGCACCCCGAGGAACCCGCCGGCCATGCTCTGCGGATTGAAGGCGCCGGCCACGATCTCACCGAACGCGCCGGGCACCTGGTCGATGCTGCCGATGATGACGATGAGGCAAGCGCCGACGTAGGTGCCGGCCATGAACGGGACGATCTTCTCCGTCACCCGGGCGATGCTCTTGATCCCACCGATGATCACCGCGCCGACGGCCACCGCGAACACCAGGCCGATGACCCAGTTGATGTCGGCGAAGGGGCTGTCCTCGCCACCGGTGACACCGACGATCTGGGCGGTGGCCTGGTTGGCCTGGAACATGTTGCCGCCGCCCAGCGAGCCTCCGATGCAGCAGACGGCGAAGAAGGCGGCCAGGAACTTGCCCAGCCGGACGTTGCCGGTGACCTTGGCGACGCCGTCGCGCAGGTAGTACATCGGCCCGCCGGACACCGAGCCGTCCGCGTGCTCCTGGCGGTACATCACCCCCAGGGTGCACTCCGCCATCTTGGAGGCCATGCCGAAGAAGCCGGCGACGATCATCCAGAAGGTGGCGCCGGGGCCACCGAGCGAGATGGCCACCGCGACGCCCGCGATGTTGCCGAGGCCGACCGTCCCGGAGACCGCTGTCGCGAGCGCCTGGAAGTGTGAGACCTCGCCGGCGTCCTCCGGTTTGGAGAACCGGCCGCGGACCAGGTTGATCGAGTGCGGCAGCCCGCGCAGCTGCGGGAAGCCGAACCAGACGGTGAAGAAGATGGCCGCACTGATCAGCCACACCACGATCAGTGAGATCTCGGCGCCGAAGACCGTCACCGAGTAGAACACGATGCTGACGATGAAGTCCGAGACCGGCCCGAAGTACTTGCTGACGGTGTCGTCCACGCCCATCGGGACGGTGGCGACGACCGTGTTCACGGGACCAGCGTCACGGGCACGGTCGTGTGTTGCACGACCTGGGAGGGTGTGCTGCCGAACAGGGCCTGCTTGACGCGGCTGTCCCCGGTGCGCCCGAGCACGATGTGCCCGCTCTCGCGCTGGTTGGCGATCTCGATCAGCGTGTCTACCGGGTCACCGTGCCTGACCAGTGTCTCTACCGCGACCCCCTTCTCGCGCACCAGCGCAGCCATGGGTTCGACGATCTGGTCCGTCGCTGCGGCGATCTCCTCGGCCCGGCGCGTGGAGCGGTGCTCGTTCTCCTCGGGAGTATTGAACGAGAACGGCGACCAGGGGATCACGTGCACCACCAGGACCTTCAGGTCTAGCTGATGGGCCCGGTTGGCCGCGAACTCGACCGCCCTCCTGCTCTGCTCGCTCCGGTCGACACCGACAAGTACCTCTGGCACGACATCACCCCAACGACCCGGAAGTTGGACGAGGCCCATGACCCTAGGCCCCTCTCCGGGCGACTGTCACCCTTCAGACAACGTGCAGGACTCCGGACAGCGCGACATGAGAGAGGCCGACGGTCTCAAGTGAGCGGACAGGGCCAGCCGACGTCGGTGATGACTCCTCGGTCCGTTTGTGACCCGGGCCGCGCACGGTTGTTGCGGTGGTCGTTGTGTTCTCTTTGATGCTCGGGGCACCCCGTAGGAAGGGAGCTCCCGGTCGGGGATCGGGCCCCGGCACGCTCCGCGTGCCGACCCGCAAGCGGACACGTCACGAGTCATCATCCGGTCTGAGAGCAGCATCGCAAGTTCCCGTCGAGAGCATTCGGGCAACGTGGTCCGACGTGTAGGAACAAGGCTGCCGCAACCGCGAGAACTCCCGCCTACGCATGCTCCTCAACGGCGGCGGCCTACGCCTGTGACCCGCACTCAACTCGGAAGAGCCCGAAGGCCTCGGCGAGGCAGGGGGCGGAGGCCGGTCCGATGGGGGACGCCGGACCGGCCACTGCCGCAACGAGATCGGCCTGACGCGTCACTTCATGACAGCTACGGTCGCGATGTACCCAGCTGAGACCGGCCGGCGTGGTCTCCACCCTGGCCCAGCGGGGTTCACGTGGCCCTGCGTAGCCATAGGGACACGTGCACGGGCTGCATGGTGTCGTCGACGACCTCGCGCAGGTCCTGCCCGAGCGACTGCAGGTCGAGCTGGGCTCGGAGCCTGCCCGCGAAGGCGTCGACGGTCCGCTGGGCGTCGTAGCGCCGCCGGTAGAACCTGCGGTCGACGGCGCGTTGGATGGCGGTGCGCGCGGGACGGAACAGCGCAGCCACGGCGAGCGTCGAGCCGGCCACCGCGATGTCCGACTGGCTCGTCACCGGTGCCAGCACGAGCTGCAGCAGCAGCACCGACCCCAGGTAGGCCGACCCGAGCACCGCGGTCAGGGCGCCGTAGACCAGCGTCCGGTTGATCACGACGTCGATCTCGTACAGCCGGTACCGCAGGATCGCCAGGCCGATGGCCAGGGGCAGCCCGACGAAGGCCGCGGCCACGAAGAGAACCCAGCCGACCATTCCCACCCGCTGCGTGCCGGCCACGCCGGGGAAGAGCTCACCGACCAGCGCGAGCGCGGCCGCCGCGAGCACGCCGACCCCCGCGAGGGCGAACCACTTCAGCTGCTCGCGCTCGGGTCCGGCCGCAGAGCGGAAGCGCACGACGATGCAGGCGCCGCCGAGCAGAAGGCACGCGGCGAGGCACACGTTCCCCGCGACGGCCATGGCCGCCAGGGGTTCGGTGCCGGGGCCGAACGCGACCGGGTTGTCGACCTCGCCGCCCGGGAGGTTCAGGTCGCCGTTGTCCAGGGCAACCGACAGGACGCCCAGCACGAGAGCGACGGCCCCGAGCCAGCTGACGGCACGCCACCGTCGCGAGGGGAGCCTGCCGGTCGGGAAGAGCAGCGGCAGGTACACGGTGACCAGGACCAGCCACACCCACGAGGACCACGCGGTGACCCACCCCACCCAGACGCGACCCGGCCGGTCCGAGGACACGGCGTAGACCTCGCCGAAGGCGTCGAAGGCGATCACCATGGCCGCGCCGAGCAGCAGCCACCCCACGGCGTTCGTGGGCTGCCGCGATGCCACGACCGCCCCGACCACGGCGAAGCCTGTCCCCAGCAGGGCGAACGACTCGGCCGGCGCGCCGCTTCCGTTGCTGCCGTCCCAGAGGGCCACAGCGATCAGGGCGACGAATGCGACGACCAGCGACCAGGCGAGGACGCTGGCCCAGCGCGTGGTCTGCCGTCCGGGTTCGTCCACGTGCCGTCCTCGCTGACGTGCGTGACCTCATCCACGATCCGGGACAAGGATGGACCTGTCCGGCGAGCCCCCGCAGCGACTTCGGTCCGGCGGTCGGTTCCGGCGCCGGCCCGCTCCCTCGCGCTACGGGGACCCGTCCGAACGCCCCGACGATCCCGCCTCTGCGTGCCGGAATCGTTACGGACGGCGAGGCGGCGAGAGCTCGGATCAGGCCCGGCAGGGTCAGCAGCCCGGCCGCGTCGGTCCGACCGCCTGCGCCACGGGTAGCAGGTGGTCGCACTCGGCCAACGAGCCGACCTGTCGAGGACACGTCCTGCCCGGGCTCGTTCACCAGCTTGTCGGCCAGGTCGGCCAGGTCGCGCGGTCTCGTCGACATCGCCGCCGTCCGCCTGGGCGATCGCGCGGTTTCGAGTCTCCGCGAGCGGGGCCGCGTGCGCGAGCAGGTCCGGCACGGCCGCAGGAACAAGGTCGCGGTCTCACCGGACCGGCGGAGCCGCACGAACCGACCGACCCCGGCTTCGGCGCGCGTGGTCGGCGGATCCGAGCTCAGGTCTCAGCCACGGCCGCATCATGCCAGCCGCACGGACCCTGAACCGGCGCATCGCCTCGACTGCCGCGACCGTTCGCGGGCCTAGGGTCCTGTGCCAGGGTGCACTGCGGGCCCAGGAGGCGATGCTGGTGAATCCTGGTTCGGTGAGAGCACAGTGGCTTGCGTGGGCCGCGTTGTCGGCGTTCGAAGGCTCGTTGTTGATCGGACGAGGTGGCTGGCTGGTGTGGCCCGGCATCGTCCTCGTTGCGGGCGCTGCGGCGTTTTCTGTACTGGGCGTTCACGAGCTCCGGCTCCGCAGCACGACATACAGCCCGTAGGGGTGGGTCGGTGCAGAAGTCGGTGAGCAAGGACTTGGACCGACCGCCACGCCACCGCGCGGGAGCGGCCGACCTGCGCTGATCGCCCTGGCACTGGCGTGGCGAGCTCGACCGGTGATGGCTGAGAGGACGACGGCCTGGCACGGGCGCAGGCGCCCCAGGACCAACGGCCCTGGTGTGCACCGCTCGACGGTAAAGGGTGGAGCCATGGGCAACGCAACGGTCGAGACGTCCGCCGAACTCCTGATCGATCGCTATCTGCCGAAGTACGACGTCACGCTGGTCGTGCATCAGGTGGTCGACGCCGATGTCGCCACTACCTGGCAGGCGCTGTGCGACCTGGACTTGGCTGAGGTGCACACACCGTTGCTCGACGCGGCGTTCTTCGTCCGCGACCTCCCGAGCCGATGGGCGGAGTTCCGGGGGAGGGAGCCGAAGGACAAGCCACCGCTTCCTGAGCTCAAGCTCGGTGGCGACGCCCCGTCGCTGGAGGGGTGGCTGGGGCTCGGCAGGACGCCGCAGAGGGAGATCGCGTTCGCAGCCGTCGGCAAGTTCTGGCAGTCCGACATCACCTGGTACGACGTCGAGCAGATGACCCCTGAGGAGTTCGCCGCGTTCAACGAACCGGGCTGGGGCCGGATCGCGGCCGACTTCACCTTGCTGCCGTACGGCGCGACCCGGACGCTCGTCTCCTACGAGGCCCGGACGGCGACGAACGACCCAGGGTCCGCAGCGAAGCTCAAGCGGTACTGGTCCCTGGTCCAGCCGTTCGTCGGCCACATCATGCGCGCCGCGCTCAGGTCCGTGAAGCAGGACGCCGAGACGGCGAGAACGGTGACCCGGGTCTGACCTCGCCGGGTGCCGCGACGAACGGCGGCACCTGGCCCAGTTGTGCGGTAGTCGCGCGGTGCAGACCCGCAGTGCGTGGCTGTAGGGAAGAGAGCGGGTCGTCGTCCGTCGCCGGATGGTGCCCGACGATGACATCACCGCGGAGAGCCGTCGCGGCCGGTTGCGGCGGGGCGATTGGCCGCACGAGGCCGCATGCCTGGGCACAGTCAAGGCGAGCAGGACGCCGTCCGATGATCTGCGTATGGGTGACCTAAGTGTCGTGCGCTGGTCCAAGTACGGGAAGGACCGGCTCTACGTGAGCGACGCACACGGCGTCCGCGTTGCATGGGTTGATCTCCTCACGGGGGCCGAGCATATCGAGCGGCCGGAGCACACAGAAGCAATGCGGACGACGGTTGAAGCGTGGCGGGAGGTGCGGTCCGCGACGCCGAGCGGTGGCAATCGGCCCTCGGCCAGAGGCCGCAGGCGATCGTTCACGTCGGCAGCAGCTCTCGACGTCGCCCCAGAACTGACAGAGCGAGCTGAACAACTGCCGACCCTGCAGCAGGATCCCGTTGTCCCCGAGCCCCGCCATGCGAGCCCCCCAGGTTCGGCGCCTGCGCCTGCTCCGGAGTGGACAGACCTCACAGCGAACGTGGCCGGCCAAGCGGCACGCGAACAGGCTGACGCGGAGCTGGCTGCACTGCGCGACCGAAGCCGCGTGGGGGCGTTCCTCGCCCGTGCTTTCGACGTCAAGACCGACGAGCGTGCCTGGCGCGTTGGTGCCGGGGGCGAGGAGACCGTCGGCTCACGCCTCGACAAGCTCGAGAAGCACGGCTGGCACGTCCTCCACGCCGTCCCAGTCGGGGACCGGGGCAGCGACATCGACCACGTCCTGATCGGACCTGGAGGTGTCTTCACCCTCAACACCAAGACCCACCCGGGAGGCACCGTCTGGGTAGGAAGGGACTCGGTCCGTGTGAATGGGCACAGGACGCAGTACCTGCGAAACAGCCGACACGAGGCTGCGCGCGCCCAGGAGCTGCTGTCTGCCGCCGTCGGCTTCGCAGTCCAGGTCCGACCTGCGCTGGTGTTCCTCACGGGCAGCCTCTTCCCGAACGTCACCATCAAGAAGCGCCCCGAGGACGTCCTGATCCTCGATCGCATGGACATCCCCGGTGTCTTCAAGCGGGCGACTCGCCGGCTGACGCCAGACCAGGTCGAGCTGGTCTACGAACAGGCCCGAAAGTCAACGACGTGGAGGCCGGTCAACCCCAACAGGTCGTTGCGCTCCTCGCGCCGATCGCCGTGAGCCCGCTGCTGAAGAGCGCCGAACGTGCAGGGCGGCGGCCCTCTGCCATAGAAGCTTCAGACGGCCTCTCCGGCTTTCCCGGAGCGCAGGCGTGGAGAGCGCCAGGATGCCCGTGACGGAGTATCGAGGTCAGGCGGCTCGTCGTCCTCGGTGGATTGGCCTCTCGGTTGGCCCGCCGCCCGGAGGGAGGACTAGACCCGCCCACCCTTCTCCACGAATCGCTCCTGCCGCCCTCGAGATGGGGGCGGGGACGGGCGATGGGAAGGACGTTGCGCCTTACGTCCACTCAATCAGCCCCTGGCAGCCGACACCGCGTCCGACACCGTCACATCCCCACCCACCAGCTCCAGCACCTTCCCCGCCGTCCCCGGCTCAACCAGCATCGCCGCCAGCACCGCCGCCACGTCGTCCCGACTGACCTCGCCGCGGTCGACGTGCTCGTTCAGCGTGACCTTCCCCGTCCCGGTGTCGTCGGTCAGCGACCCCGGACGCAGCACCGTCAGGTCGAGATCTCTTGCGAGCAAAGCCTCCTCGGCGGCGAGCTTCGCCCGCAGGTACGCCACGAACACGTCGTCCATGCCATCAGGTGTCGCGCCGTCGCGGACGCTGTCGGTGCCCATCGACGACACCAGGAGGTACCGCCGGATCCCGGCCTGATCGCACGCCTCCGCGAGCAGCACAGCGGCGCCACGGTCGACGGAGTCCTTGCGTTCGACGGAGCTGCCCGGCCCCGCACCCGCGGCGAAGACGACCGCGTCGCACCCGTCGATCGCTCCCGCGACGTCGCCGACCGACGACGACTCCAGGTCGACGACCGCGGGCTCGACACCGGCGTCCCGCAGGTCGCCCTCCTGCTCGGGCTTGCGGATGAGGCCGACCACCTCGTCCCCGCGGTCGGCGAGCAGCCGACCCAGTCGCAGACCGATCTGACCGTGGGCCCCAGCGATGGCGATGCGCATGACCTCACCATAGGAGCGACCCCCGCCCACCGCGCCTCGTGAGGCGATCACGCGAGAGCTCAGTGCCGGCTCAGCCCACGTCGCGGCGCCTGAACCGGTCCAGGCCGAAGACGAGCAGCGCCGTGGCCACCAGCGACAGCCACACCAGCGGCACCACGCTGAACGACGGGCCGGGCAGCTTCGGTGAGTGGGTGAACGGCGAGAGATCCATGACCCAGTGGCTCAGCTCGAACAGCGGCCCGACCTCCGCGATCAGCAGGAAGACCGCGACCGCTCCCCACCCGGCTCCGGCCCAGCGCGGGGAGAGGCCGAAGGCCGCCAGCGTCAGACCGACCAGCACGAGCGCCGCGGGGGCCTGGGCCAGGGCGGCGCCCATCACCCTGGGCACCTGACCCGCGTCACCGAGCGCGAGCGCGTGCGCGGTCCCGGCGACCAGCCCGGCCACGGCGAGCAGCCAGAGCACGCCGCCGAGGGCCACCCTGAGGTGGCTCCCCACCCACTGTCGGCGGGTGACAGCCGTGGCCAGCAGCTGCTCGGCGCGCATCGCGTCCTCCTCGCCGCGCAGACGGAGCACGGACTGGATCCCGAACACCGACGCGATGATCCCGGTCAGCCCCATCATGGTCGCGAGGTAGGCGTCGACGATCGCGTCCTGCCCGCCCAGCCGCGCGATCAGCTCCCGCGCGGCGGGCGTGTTGAAGAAGTCCCCGACCTGTGAGGCGATGCTGCCCAGCACGAAGGACACCACCATGACCCCCAGCGTCCAGGCCACGAGCGACCCCCGCTGGAGCCGCAGGGCCAGCGCGAACGGCGTGCGGAGGCTGGCCGCCGCCTGCGGCCGGCCCAGACGGTCGCCGATCATGCCCGACCCCAGGTCGCGTCGGCTGACGAGCAGGTAGGCCAGGGCCGTCGCGAGCACGGTGAACGCCGCGGGCAGGAGCAGCACGCCCCACCGGTCACCGGCGTACGGACGCACCTGCTGACCCCAGCCGATCGGCGAAAGCCAGGAGAGCCAGCGCGGGCCTCCCGCGGCCGCCGAGTCGCCCAGAACGCGCAGCAGGTACGTCGCTCCCAACACGGTGACCGCGAGGCCGGTCGCCGCGCGGGCCCCGTTCGGGATCTGCGCCATGACGGCGGCCACGGCCGCGAACGACATCCCCGTGAGAGCCCAGGCCGCGCCGAAAGCCACGGACCCCAGCGCAGGGAGTCCGGCGAAGACCAACCCCGCCGCCGTCGCCAGCCCCAGCGCGACGTTCATGCCGCCCACGACCACGAGGGCGGCGGTGAGCGGGGCGAAGCGTCCGACCACGCCGGCTCCGATGAGCTCGCTACGCCCGTTCTCCTCGTCCGCGCGGGTGTGCCGTACCACGAGCATGATCGCCAGCACCGCCACCAGGAGGGCGCCGGTTCCCCCCATCTTCCACATCGCGATCGCGCCGAGAGAGCTCTCGTCGTAGATCCGGCCGTACAGGGCGACCAGGGACGGCGTGCCGTTGATGCTGGCCCCCGCCTCCCGCAGCGAGGCGGTGTCGGGGTAGAGGCCGTCGACGGCCGCCGCCGAGCTCGTGGCGACGAACACGAACAGCGCGACCCACAGGGGCATGATCACGCGGTCCCGGCGGAGCGCGAGGCGGACGAGGGGACCGGTCCCGGTGAACGGACTGACCGGCGCCGGGGCCGCCGCGGGAGACGGCCGCGCCGGGGCCTCGACCGAGCTCATCGCGGCGCTCCCGCGGCCTCGCGCGCCGCACCGTCGGTGTCGTCGGTGGCCGCCAGGTCCTCGGAGTAGTGCCGCAGGAACAGCTCCTCGAGGGTGGGTGGCCTGCTGGTGAGGCTGCGCACGCCAGCGTCGCTCAGCAGGCGCATCGCGTCACCCAGGTTCTGCGCCTCCACCTCGAACCGCACCCGGTGGTCGTGGACCTCGACGCCGTGCACGCCGGGTATGTCGGCGAGGCCGTCCGGCACGAGGTCCAGCTCGGCCACGATCGACGTCCGGGTCAGGTGCCGTAGCTCGTCCAGGGTTCCCGTCTCGGCGATCCGCCCGGCGCGGATGATGCTCACCCGGTCGCACAGGGCCTCCGCCTCGGCGAGGATGTGGCTGGACAGCAGGACCGTGCGTCCGTCGCTCTGCTCCTCGGTGATGTACCGGCGGAACGTCTCCTCCATGATCGGGTCCAGGCCCGAGGTCGGTTCGTCGAGCAGCAGCAGCTCGACGTCGGACGCCAGCGCCGCGATCAGGGCCACCTTCTGCCGGTTCCCCTTGGAGTACGTGCGGGCCTTCTTCGTCGGGTCGAGGTCGAAGCGATCGAGCAGCTCCGCGCGGCGGCGTGCGTCGAGCCCTCCGCGCAGGCGGCCCAGCAGGTCGATCACCTCGCCGCCGGACAGGTTGGGCCACAGCGAGACGTCACCCGGCACGTAGGCCAGGCGGCGGTGCAGCGTGGCGGCGTCGGCCCACGGGTCGCCACCCAGCACCCGCGAGGTGCCCGCGTCCGCCCGCAGCAGACCCAGCAGGATCCTCAGGGTCGTGGTCTTGCCGGAGCCGTTGGGACCGAGGAAGGCGTGGACCTCCCCCTGCTCCACACGCAGGTCCAGCCCGTCGAGGGCCCGGGTCCGGCCGAACGCCTTGACCAGCCCGGCGACGTCGATCGCCAGAGTCATATCCGGACTGTACGTGCCGGCGCGCGACCGGTACCGGGACCAAAGCCACGGGTGAAACGGGTCCTCCCGCCCAAGTCGTCCGGCCGACACCCAGCCTGGTCGGGCGCCCGATCTAAGCGATCCCTTAGCCGGCCATTGACGTGGCCCGCACCCGCGGGTTGGACTGCGACCACGCGGGTGCCGCCGATGTCGCTCGCCGACAGCGAGGAGCTGGGCATGCAGGTTCCCGCCCCGTTCGAGTACGAGCGAGCCACGAGCGTCGACCACGCGATCGGCCTGCTGGAGACGGCTCGGCGATGCGACGCCCGCCTGGTCGCCGGCGGCCACAGCCTGCTGCCGATGATGAAGCTGCGGCTGGCCAACCTCGAGTACCTGATCGACATCAACGACCTGCACGACGAGCTCGGGTACATCACGGTCGAGCCCGACCAGGTGCGCATCGGGGCGATGGCCCGGCACCGCGAGCTGCTCGAGTCCGACGAGCTCGCCGCGGCACTTCCCGATCGTCCGCGACGCCGAGCGCGTCATCGCCGACCCCGTCGTGCGCAACCGCGGCACCCTCGGCGGCTCGCTGTGCCAGGCCGACCCGTCCGAGGACCTGTCGGCCGTCTGCACCACGCTCGGCGCGAGCTGCGTCATCCGCGGCACAGCCGGGCGAGCGGGTCGTGACGATGGCAGGAGTTCCACCGCGGCCCGTACGAGACCGCGGTCGCCGACGGCGAGATGCTGATCGAGGTGCGCCTGCCGATCCGGCCGGGCGGCTCCAGCGCCTACGAGAAGGTCGAGCGCCGCGCCGGCGACTGGGCGGTCGTGCTCGGCCGGCGCCGCGGTCTGGATGGACGGCGGCGTCATCACCGACGCGCGGGTCGGGCTGGCCGCGGTCGGCCCGAACACCACGAGCATCGACGCGATCTCGGAGGCGCTGCGCGGGCAGGAGCCGTCCGAGGAGCTGTACGCCCGGGCCGGCGCGATCGCGTCCGAGAGCTGCCGCCCGTCGGAGGACGGACGCGGGAACGGTCGAGTACAAGCGGCACCTCGCGGACGAGCTGACCCGGCGCGCCCTGCGGCGGTCGGTCGCCCGCATCAACGGCGAGGAGAGCTGACCATGCAGGTGTCGATGACCGTCAACGGCGACGAGGTCACCAGCGAGATCGAGGGCCGGCTGCTGCTCGTGCACTACCTGCGGGACCACCTCGGCCTCACCGGGACCCACTGGGGCTGCGACACCAGCAACTGCGGCACGTGCGTGGTCTGGATGGACGGCGAGCCGGTGAAGTCGTGCACGGTGCTCGCCGCGATGGCCGGCGGCCGCGAGGTGCGCACCGTCGAGGACCTCGAGCAGGGCACCGAGCTCGACCCCGTCCAGCAGGGGTTCATGGAGTGCCACGGGCTGCAGTGCGGGTTCTGCACCCCGGGGATGATGATGACCGCCCGCGCGCTGCTCGACCGCAACCCCGACCCGTCGACGAGCACGAGATCCGCGAGGCGATCTCGGGCCAGATCTGCCGCTGCACCGGCTACGCCACCATCGTCCGCTCGATCCAGTGGGCCGCGGACCACGAACGGCCGCCGGCACCGACGCCGACGGCGCGACGAGCCTCGACGACGCCGAGGGCAGCGCCGGCGCCGACGTCCGCAGGCCGAGCCGCCGAGACCGCACCGCAGGGAGCCCGTCATGACGACCGTCGAGGACAGCCCGGCGCCGGGTGTTCGAGAACAACGACGAGAAGCCGGTCGGCCACGGCCGGATGCTGCGCAAGGAGGACCCGCGCTTCATCCGCGGCCTCGGCCGCTACTGTCGACGACGTGCAGCTGCCCGGCATGCTGCACCTGGCGATCCTGCGCTCGCCGGTGGCGCACGCGCGGATCGTCAGCATCGACACCAGCGCCGCCGAGGCGCACCCGAAGGTGAAGGCCGTCGTCACCGGCGAGACCCTCGCCGGACTCGGCCTGGCCTGGATGCCCACGCTGTCCAACGACGTGCAGGCGGTGCTGGCCACCGACAAGGTCCGCTTCCAGGGCCAGGAGGTCGCGTTCGTCGTCGCGGAGGACCGGTACTCGGCCCGCGACGCCCTCGAGCTGATCGACGTCGAGTACGACATGCTCGACCCGGTCATCGACGTCCGGCAGGCCCTCGACCCGTCCGCACCGGTGATCCGCACCGACCTCGAGGGCAAGACCGACAACCACTGCTTCGACTGGGAGACCGGCGACAAGGACGCCACCGAGGCCGTGTTCGCCCGCGCCGACGTCGTCGTCAGCCAGGACATCGTCTACCCGCGGGTGCACCCGGCGCCGATGGAGACGTGCGGCTCGGTCGCCGACTACGACCGCGTCGACAACCGGCTCACCCTCTGGTCGACGTCGCAGGCACCCCACGCGCACCGCACCCTCTACGCGATCGTCGCCGGCCTGCCCGAGCACAAGATCCGCGTGATCTCACCCGACATCGGCGGCGGCTTCGGCAACAAGGTGCCGATCTACCCCGGCTACGTGTGCTCCATCGTCGGCAGCATCGTCACCGGCAAGCCGGTGAAGTGGATGGAGGACCGCTCGGAGAACCTGGTGAGCACCGGGTTCGCCCGCGACTACGTCATGCGCGGCGAGATCGCGGCCACCAGCGAGGGCAAGATCCTGGCTGATCCGCACCAACGTGCTGGCCGACCACGGCGCCTTCAACGGCACCGCGGCACCGGTGAAGTACCCGGCCGGCTTCTTCGGCGTCTTCACCGGCAGCTACGACATCGAGGCCGCCTACTGCAAGATGACCGCCGTCTACACGAACAAGGCACCTGGCGGTGTCGCCTACGCCTGCTCGTTCCGCATCACCGAGGCCGTCTACCTCGTGGAGCGCATGGTCGACTGCCTCGCCGACGAGCTCGACATGGACCCGATCGAGCTGCGGATGAAGAACTTCATCCAGCCCGACCAGTTCCCGTACACGACCAAGACCGGCTGGGTCTACGACTCCGGCGACTACGAGCCGACGCATGCGCAAGGCGATGCGCGATCGCCGGCTACGACGAGCTGCGGCGCGAGCAGGCCGAGAAGCGGGCGCGCGGCGAGCTGATGGGCATCGGGGTCGCGTTCTTCACCGAGGCCGTCGGCGCCGGCCCGCGCAAGGACATGGACATCCTCGGCCTCGGCATGGCCGACGGGTGCGAGCTGCGCGTGCACCCCACCGGCAAGGCGGTGGTGCGGCTCTCGGTGCAGTCGCAGGGCCAGGGCCACGAGACGACGTTCGCGCAGATCGTCGCCGAGGAGATCGGCATCCCGCCGGCCGACATCGACGTCGTCCACGGCGACACCGACAACACCCCGTTCGGCCTGGGCACGTACGGCAGCCGCTCCACCCCGGTCTCCGGCGCCGCCGCCGCCCTGGTCGCCCGCAAGGTGCGCGACAAGGCACGGATCATCGCGTCCGGGATGCTCGAGGTGTCGGTCGCCGACCTCGAGTGGCAGAAGGGCGCCTTCCACGTCAAGGGCGACCCGGACGAAGTCGGTGACGATCCAGGACATCGCCATGCGGGCGCACGGCGCGGGCGACCTGCCCGAGGGCGTCGAGGGCGGCCTGGAGGCCCAGATCTGCTACAACCCGTCGAACCTCACCTACCCGCACGGCGCCTACATCTGCGTCGTCGACATCGACCCGGGCACCGCGCAGGTGAAGGTGCGCCGCTTCATCGCGGTCGACGACTGCGGCACCCGGATCAACCCGATGATCATCGAGGGCCAGGTGCACGGCGGGCTCACCGACGGCGTCGGGCATGGCCCTGATGGAGATGATCGCCTTCGACGAGGACGGCAACTGCCTCGGCGGTTCGCTGATGGACTACCTCATCCCGACCGCGCTCGAGGTGCCCGACTGGGAGACCGGCTTCACGGTGACGCCGTCGCCGCACCACCCGATCGGCGCCAAGGGGGTGGGGGAGTCGGCCACCGTCGGCTCGCCGCCGGCGATCGTCAACGCTGTCGTCGACGCGCTCAAGCCGTTCGGCATCCGCCACGCCGACATGCCGCTGACCCCGTCGCGGGTGTGGGACGCCATGCAGGGCCGTCCGACGCCGTCGATCTGACCTGACCACCCGACACGAGGAGCCCGGAGGCCCGGTGACGCACCGCATGACCGCCCGGGCCGCCGAGCTCACCGCGGCCCGGGTGCCCTTCGTGCATCGCGACCGTCGTGCGGGCGCAGGAGCCGACGTCGGCCCGGCCGGGGGACGACGCGGTCATCCTCGGCGACGGCACCATCGAGGGCTTCGTCGGCGGCCACTGCGCCCAGGAGTCGGTGCGCGCCGCCGCGCTGGACGCCCTCGAGGACGGCAACGCCGTGCTCCTGCGGGTGCTGCCCGAGGGCGAGGAGCCCTTCCCCGACACGCCGAGCGCGAGGGTCGTGGTGAACCCCTGCCTGTCGGGAGGCGCGCTGGAGATCTTCCTCGAGCCGCTGCGACCCGCCCCGCTGGTCGCCGTGGTGGGTGACACCCCGATCACCACAGCCCTTCTCGCGATGACCGGGCAGCTCGGCTTGGCCGGCACTCAGGCGCCGGCGGGGGAGCCGCCGGCCGGTGCGACCGCGGTCGTCGTCGCCAGCCACGGAACGGGTGAGCATCGAGTCGATCCGCTCCGCGCTGGACGCCGGCGTCCCCTTCATCGGCCTGGTCGCCAGCCGTCGACGCGGAGCCGCGGTGCTCGACGAGATGGGCCTGACCGAGCGAGGAGCGGGCGCGGGTCCGCACCCCGGTGGGGCTCGACATCGGCGCCCGCACCGCCGAGGAGATCGCGGTGTCGATCCTCGCCGAGCTCGTCCGCGCGATCCGCGTCGAGAAGCTCGTGGCGGTGGAGTCGAGCGCCGGCATCCGCTCCGCGCCCAGGCCGTCGACCCGATCTGCGGCATGACGGTGGTGGTCGGCCCCGACACCGCGCACGTGCACGACGACGAGGGCGACCACTGGTTCTGCGCCACCGGGTGCCGGGACGCCTACCTCGCGCAGGCGGTGCGGTAGGCGTGTTCGTCACCGGTCTCGTCCTCGCGGCGGGCGGCTCGCACGGCGGCTCGGGCAGCCCAAGCAGCTGCTGCCCTTCCGTGGCGCGACGCTGCTGGATGCCACGCTCGACCTCGCGCGCTCCTGCGGGTTCGACCAGCTGCTCGTCGCGCTGGGCGCTGCCGTCGGCGACGTCCGGTGCGGCGCGTCGACCTCAGCGGCGCTGAGGTGGTCGAGAACCCGGAGTTCGGCACGGGATGCAGCTCGTCGATCGCCGTCGCGCTGTCCGTCGGTCGACCCGCGCGCCGACGGGCTGGTGCTCATGCTCGGCGACCAGCCCGGCGTGAACCCGGAGTGCGTGCACGGGCCTGGTCGAGGCCGGCGCCGTCCGGACGCGGCCGTGTGCCGCTACGACAACAGCCTCGGCCACCCGCTCGTGGTTCGGGCGCGACCTGTTCGGTGAGCTCTCCGAGCTGCAGGGCGACAAGGCCGTGTGGCGGCTGCTCCACTCCGGCACCATCGACGTCCACGAGGTGCCCGTGACCGGACCGCTGCCCGTGGACGTCGACACCTGGCAGGACTACGAGGAGCTGCTGGCCCTCGACGAGCATCGCCGGCCACGAGTCGGCCGCGGGCCGGGGCGGCCCGGTGACCGGGACCACCCCGTGGAAGGACGCCGACGAGGTCCGTCGCCGCCTCGACGAGATCGACTACCTCGTCGACGACGGGATGGCCACGGCGCTCTACCTGGCGCTCGTGCTCGAGCAGCCGCTGCTGCTGGAGGGCGAGCCGGGCGTCGGCAAGACGGCCGCCGCCAAGGCGCTGGCGCAGGCGCTGGGCGCCCCGCTGATCCGGCTGCAGTGCTACGAGGGGCTGACGGCGGGCGAGGCGCTGTACGAGTGGAACTACCAGCGCCAGCTGCTCGCGATCCGGCTGGCGGAGTCGCGGCACGAGACGCTGCGCCGACGCCGACCTGTTCACCGAGGAGTTCCTGCAGGAGCGGCCGATCCTGCGCGCGGTGCGCGTCGACCGGACCGGTCGCGCCGGTGCTGCTCATCGACGAGATCGACCGTGCCGACGACGAGTTCGAGGCGCTGCTGTTCGAGTTCCTCGGCGAGGCCTCCATCACCGTCCCCGAGATCGGCACGTTCACCGCCGAGCGCCGCCCGGTCGTGGTGCTCACGTCCAACCGCAGCCGCGAGCTGCACGACGCGCTGCGCCGACGCTGCCTCTACCACTGGATCGACTTCCCGGCGCCGGCGCGCGCCGCCGAGATCCTGCGCCGCAGCGTGCCGTCCGCGCCGACGAGGCGCTGATCACGCTCGGCCACCGAGCTTCGTCGGGCGGGTGCGCGAGCTCGACCTGGACAAGGCTCCCGGCATGGCCGAGACGATCGACTGGGTGTCCGCGCTGGCGGCGCTCGGGGCCGCCGAGCTGGTCCGCCCCGAGGCCATCCGCACCCTGAGCGCCCTGGCCAAGACCCCCGACGACCGGGCGACGGTGGGCGCCGCGCTGGAGGAGCTGGCGCAGCCGCCCGAGGAGACGGTGGCGGCGGGGCCGGGCCACGAGGCCGTGACGGCCCTGCTGCGCGGGGTCGACCGGGCCGCGTTCGCGGCGGCGTTCACCGCGCGGCTGCGCGAGCGCGGCGTGGCCGTCGGGCTGACCGGCCGGCGAGGACCTCGTGCGGGCGATCGGCGTCGCGCCGCCCGACTCGGTGTCGCACCTGTACTGGGTGGCCCGGATCACCCTCGTGCGGCGTCAGTCGGAGCTGGCGGCGTTCGACGCGGTCTTCGAGGCCGTCTTCTCCGACGCGATGCTGCCGATCGGCGATGCTGCGCGACGGGTCCCCGTCGGCCCCGCAGGAGCCGTCGCCGTCCGACGCGCTGCTGTCAGTCCCCCGCGGCGCCGACGAGGTGGCCGGTGGCGAGGGCCTGCCGTGGGCGACCCTGCCGCCGGTCGTCTCGACCGCGGACGACTCCGACGCCGACCTGCAGCGTGCCCGAGCGCCTGGCCAGCGAGCTGGAGGCCCTGTCCGACGTGCCGTTCGAGGAGCTGAGCGAGCAGGAGACCGAGCAGCTCGGTCGCTGGCTCGAGGACCGGCTCCGCACGTGGCCGACCCGCCGCTCGCGCCGTCGCAGCCCTGCGCACTCGGGCGCACCAGGTGGCGCTGCGGCGGACGCTCGCTCGGTGCGCGGCGTACCGGGTGGGACCCGGTCGAGCTGGTGAGGGTGCGCCCGGTGCCGATGCGTCGGCGGGTGGTGATGCTGTGCGACGTCAGCCAGTCGATGCAGGCGCAGGTGCCGGCCTACTTCCACCTGATGCGCGCGCTGTGCCTGGTGGTCGGTGGTGAGGCGTTCGCGTTCGGCACCGCGCCTGACCCGGCTCACGCCGGTGCTGCGGCACCGTTCGGCGGCGTGGGCCGTCGACCGCGCCAGCGAGCAGGTGACCGACCGGTTCGGCGGCACGCGGATCGCGGCGAGCCTGAACGCGCTGCTCGCCTCCCACCACGGCAACGCCGTGCGCGGGGCGATCGTCGTGATCGGCTCGGACGGCTGGGACAGCGAGCCCCCGGACCGAGCTCGCGCAGGCGATGGCCCGGCTCAGCCGCCGTGCGCACCGGGTGGTGTGGGTGAACCCGCGTGCCGGCGCGCCGGGCTTCGCAGCCGCTGGTGGGACGATGGCGGCCGCGCTGCCGTACTGCGACGAGCTGCTGCCGGCCGACGACTTCCGTTCGCTGGCAAGGGTCGTCGAGGATCCTGGGCCGGCGCCGGTGCCGCGGCGGATCTCAGCTCCACAGCGTGACGTGGACCGACGGCTTGAAGTGGCGGATACTCACACCTGCGCCCTCGCAGCATCGCCTGGGTCGCGCGCGGCGTGGTGACGAACCGGCTGCAGCTCGGCCGACGGCCGGAGCCGGGGGAGCCGAGCGTCATCAGGTTCCACACCGAGTCGGCCTGCAGACCCGGGCCCAGCGAGCTGCACGAGCCGACCGCTGCGCGACGTCGCGGGAGACGACGAACGACACGGCGAGCGAGACCCCTTGCCCCCGTTGGGTCTCCTCCAGCGCCGCGGCGTCGCTCTGGAAGATCCGTTGCCGCTCCTCGGGCACCCGGAGGCGCCTGCAGCATCGCGGGGACGGCGCCGGCGTCGCCCGCTGCGCGCGGGACCGAGCAGCCACGTCTGCTCCCTCAGCTGGTCCAGGCTCGGTGTGCACGCCCGCCAGCGGATGGCGTGCGACCCACGACCGTGACGACCTGGTACTTCAGGAACGGCGTAGCAGACCAGCGACGGGTCGGCACCCGTCGCAGCGGGGCCCGATCGCCACGTCGACGGCCCGGTTGAGGAGCAGTGGGGCGAACTGGCGGCGGGCTGCTGACGCTCAGCTCGACGTCGAGGTCGGCCGCCCGGCTGGTGAAGAGCCGAATCAGCCCGGGTGCGGCGTGCTCGGCGAAGAGGGTGGACGCAGCGACCCGCAGCAGGCGTCGCCCGCTACCCGCCTGGCCGACCTCGCGGATCGTGCGGTCCTGAAGACCCAGCATCTCCACCGCCCGGCTGGCCAGCCGCAGCCCACCCGGCGTGAACGCCAGCCCTGACGAGGTGCGGACGAACAGCCGGTCCCCGAGCTCCTTGCGCAGCTGCGCCACGTGCAGCGACACCGCGGCGTCCGTGACACCCAGCTCCTCGGCGGCGGCCTTGACCGAGCCTCGCCGCGCGACGGCGGAGAAGGCCCGGAGCTGCGCCGGGGTCATCTCCGCACGCTAACAAAGCGCGTCGCGCCCCGCTCCGCTCTCGCCAGGTCCGGCATCGACGCGAACTCCTCACTAGCTTCTCGGACGTCCAGCTGCGAAGCTGCGGCGCGTGCCCGTCCAGTACCAGCGCTTCGTGCGCTCGACACTGGACGACCGGGAACGTCGGGATCTCGTCATCGTCAACAGGGTGGCGGAGGATCTACGTCGCGACCTGGACACCACAGAGGACGAGATCGTTGACGCGCATGTCTTCGGCGCGCAGAGCGCTGTGATCCAGCGGCTTGTCGCTGCACTTCTCACCGAGGTCGGGTTCCGCGAGGAGGTCGTCCTGACCCCACAGGACGGATTCGTCACCCGCGCGAGACCGGACTTCGTCTACTCCCTGGGCGAGGGACGCGGTGTGCTGGCCGAGGTGGAACGCGGCGGCACAGTGAACAACAACCATGACCTGAAGGACCTCTGGAAGACCCACATCGCGTCTGAGGCGCAGCACCTGTTCCTGATCGTGCCTGTGTCGAACTGGTCGGAGTCAGGAAAGGCCCGCGAGAAGCCCTTCAAGCGCGTCGTGCACCGGTTCGCCTCGTTCTTCGGAGATCCCCGGCGGGAGATCGATGTTGTGAGCTGTCACGTCTTCGGGTACGGCCAGGACACCCTGCCGAACAGGACCTAGCCACACACTAGCTGTGGGGCGATGCCGTGTACGAGTCAGGCGTCCTCCGACACCCGGATCGCGATCTTGCCGGCGACGTGCCCGTCCTGGCTGAGCCGGAACGCGGCGGCCACCTCTTCCAGCGGGAAGGTGCGGGCGACATCGACGCGGAGGGCGCCGTTGTCCGCCAGCTCGGCGAGCCGTGCGAGGTCCGCCCTGTCGGGGCGCACCCACATCCACTGGCCACCGGCCTCGAGGACCGAGTTGTCCGCCACCGACGCGTGCCGGCCGCCTTCGGCCAGAACGGCGTTGGTCACGTCGAGAACCCCGCCCACGAAATCGGCGACCACGGTGACGCCGAGCGGCTCGAGGTCACGCACACGCTCGACCAGGCCCTCGCCGTACGTGATGGGCACCGCACCGAGCTCGCGCAGCCGTGCGTGGTTCGACTCCGACGCCGTGCCGATCACCCGGGCCCCGAGGCTTCGCGCGATCTGGACGCCGAAGGACCCGACGCCTCCGGCCGCCCCGTGGATGAGGACCGTGTCGTCGATGCCGACGCCCAGCCGCCGGAGCACCTGGTAGGCGGTCAGGCCGGCGAGGGGCAGGCAGGCGGCCTCGTCCCAGCTCAGCGTCGCGGGTTTCCGCGCCGACGTGCGGACGGGCACGCTGACCAGCTCGGCGAAGGTGCCGCCGTGCACGTAGTCCTTCCGTGCGTAGGCCATCACCTCGTCGCCCACCGCGTACTCGGGAACGTCGATGCCGACCTGCTCGACGACGCCGGCCACGTCCCACCCCGGCACCACCGGGAAGACGGCGTCCATCAGGGGGGCGAGCCCGCCGCTCATCACCATCCAGTCGACGGGGTTGACCGAGGCCGACCGGACGCGCACCAGCACCTCACCCGGTGCCACCTTCGGACGGGGCTGCTCGGTGACCGACAGCACCTCCGGTCCGCCGAACTCCTCGTACGTGACGGCGCGCATGGTGTCGTCGCTGCTCATGGTGGTCAGGGCCTCTCGTTCGGACGGGAAACCCCTGAACAGTAGTTGACCGCTCACCGATCCGGGCGCGCGCCCGGATCGGTGGCGCGCCTCACCTGCGGACCTTGGCCTTGATGATGTCGGCCTGGTCCGCACCGCCTTCGTCATCGAAGCTCACGACGAGCCACCCCGGCACGTTGCTGTCGGCAGTGAGCGTGACCTCGGTCCGGTCCCGTGGAGCCAGCGGCACGTACTCACCCGTGCTCTGAGCGGGGTCGTAGGCGTCGAACGAGCCGACGGCGTCGATCACGTCCTCGCTGCCCGTGGCCGTGTACGACGCGGCGGAGTAGGTGAAGTCGCCCGCCCCGTCGCTCAGCCCGATCTCGCTGGCCAGAACCGGGAGCAGGGCCGTCGAGCTGTTCATCGGCGCCACCGTGTTCCAGACGTCGACGATGTTGCCGGCGCCGTCGAGCACCAGCGCCACGAAGATGCCCTCGGGGGACCCGTCGATCAGCAGGCCGAGGTCGACGCCGATGATGTAGGCGTCCGGAACACCGTCGTCGTCACGGTCGATCGCGACGTCGATCTCGTTCTCACCGGGGTTGCCCCACTTGCCCCACGTGCTGACGGCGAAGATCAGCGACCGGTCGTCCGCCGCACCGCCGAGCACCTCACCCGGCAGCACCTGGACGCCGAGGGCGCGCAGGTCAGCCGCCCCGGGGGTGTCCCGGCCGTCGGTGGCACCCAGCGCGTAGAAGTCCGCGGTGGCTGCGTGGCGGCCCCTGTTGTCCACCTTCACCTTGTCGCTTCCGCCCTTGATGGTGGCGGATGAGTCGACGCGCACGTCCGACAGTCCGCGCGGCACCAGCAGGTACGGGACGCGCAGCGAGTACACGCCGGCCCCGGCCGAGCGCGGGGTGGCGACGATCGCGCCCTTCACCGACACCAGGTCGCCGCCGTCCGATGCTTCCGCGGAGGGCAGGGCCGCCACGGCGCTGGGGGACAGGGTCATGGTGACCTTGACCTTCTCGGTCTTGCCCGGCTTCACGGTGACCGAGGAGGGCCGGATCGAGATGTCGGTCCCCAGGGAGTCACCGAACGGTGACGCCGCGAGGTCGTAGGTGACTGCTGCCGACCCGGTGTTGGACAGCTGGATGGTCTTGGTCTCCTTGAAGTCGTTCTTGATCGGCTGGTACTTGTACGACAGGGAGCCGAGGCCACCCTCGGTCGTCGCCAGCACCTTCGTGTCGATCGCCCGGCGAGGCTGCACCAGGCCCGCACCCAGGCGGGTCGGGTCGTAGTCGACGACGTCGGCCGTCGCCGTGGTCATCATCGCCGCCTTGATCTGCTCCGGCGTCCACGTCGGGTTGCGCTGAGCCACGAGGGCGGCGATACCGGCGGTGTGCGGGGAGGCCATCGACGTGCCGGACAGGTACTCGCCGCCCGTCCCGGTGCCGACCGCGGTCGAGAAGATGCTGACCCCGGGCGCGGCGATCTCGGGCTTGAGCACGTTGTCACCGCTCCGCGGGCCGGCCGAGGTGAACGACGCCGCCGCGCGGTAGCCGGGGTTGGCGATCGTCCCGGCCGACGTGATCGTGTGCGTCTGCCCGTCCAGCGCGGCCAGCGTCGCGGCGGCGGTGTTGGAGACGCCGATGAACGGGATGGTGACGCCGGGGATGGTGCCCTCGAACGGGGGCAGCCCGGCTGCGTTGTTGACCATGATCACCGCTGCCGCGCCGGCCGCCTGGCCGTTGGTCGCACGGTCCACGCGGGCGCAGACGCCACGCTGGGTGATGACGATGGCGCCGGCCGGGATGCCCGCGTACTCAGCGGGGTCGCAGCCGAGGCCGATGCCGCCGCCGCTGCCGGCGCCGAGCACGGCAACGGGTCCGGTGATGCCCGCGGAGACGTCGACCCCGTTGGCCACCAGGCCGCTGACGACCGGGTTCGAGTCGATCTGGGCGCCGGGGTAGCTCGGCCGCGATCCGTCCATGGCTGCCACCGACAGGGCACGCGACGCGGTACCCGGGGAGCCGGTCATCATCGCGCTCGGGCCCTCGTTGCCGGCGGAGGCCACGACCATCGTGCCCGCGAGCGCGGCGTTGTCGGCGGCGATCGCGTCGAGGGTGTCGCCGTAGCCGAACGCGCTGCCCAGCGACATGTTGATGACGTCGGCGCCGTCCTTCACGGCACGGTCGATGCCCGCGGCCACGTCGGAGTCGTTCGCGGACCCGTCGCACCCGAAGACGCGGTACGCCATCAGCGACGCCTGCGGTGCCGAGCCGGGCCCGATGTCGAACGTCGTGCCGTTGAGGGCGGCGTTGGTGTACGGGCCGCGTGTAGGTGGCGCCGCCCGCGACGCCGAACCCGGCCGCCGTCCCGGAGACGTGGGAGCCGTGGCCCTGGCAGTCGAGCGGGTCGGGGTCGGGCTGCGGGACGGTCCTGGCCGGGTCGCTCGAGCCAGCGTCGTAGTCGTCGCCCGACCAGGTCGTAGCCGGCGACCACCTTGGCGGTCGGGAACGTGCCCGGCTCGATCACCGTGGTGTCGTCGTCCGCGAAGTCAGCCGGGTTGCCGTCCCCGCCGAAGTTCGCGTGGTAGTAGTCGACCCCGGTGTCGATCACGGCGACCTTCACGCCGGTGCCCGTGCCGCCGTAGGCGTCCCAGGCGGTGCCGACGCCGGTGAAGAGGTCCGCGGCCTGGTTGGAGGGGTGCACCTCACGGGTCGGGATCACCTGGGCCACGCCCGGCGTCGCCGCCAGGTCGGCGAGCGCGGAGGCTGGAACGTCGACCGTGACGGCGTTGACGGCGTCCTGCATCTCGCGCAGCACCTGCCCGTCCTCGGACTCGGCTGCGGACGTCACCGGCGCCTGGGAGTCCTTGACCTGCTTGCGGGCCGCCGCCTTCTCGGCCTTGCTGAGCTTGTGCCCTGCGGCCTGCTCGCGCTCGACCACCGAGGGCGAGTCGAGGACGAGCGACACCGTGATCCGGCGGTCCAGCTGCGCGGACATCGGGGTGTAGGTCTTCACCGACGACGTGATCGGCACGTGGTCGAACTGGTGCCGCGAGGGCTCGGCACCCGCGCTGGGGGCCAGGAACCCCGTGAGGAGGACCGCTGTGGCGGCACCGGAACCGACGACGAGTGCGCGAGATCTCACTTGGCCCTCCAGGGGTCATGGGTGGCCGCAGTCTTGCCGGTGCCGCCGAGGCTGTAAAGCCCTCAAACGGCCTAACCGTCACGCACCGGAGTTCCCTCCGATGCGTAGTAGACCTGCCGATGCGCCTCACACACGTGTCTCGGACCTGTCCCCGGACCACTCGGTGTGGAACGTGCCCTCGTCGTCCACGCGCTGGTAGGTGTGGGCGCCGAAGAGGTCTCGTAGCCCCTGGATGAGTGCCGCGGGCAACCGGTCGGCCCGCACCGAGTCGTAGTAGGCGAGGGCGGCGCTGAACCCGGGGACGGGGACACCTCGGCCCACGGCGTGCTGAACGACCCGTCGCCACGCCTCCTGGGAGGAGTTGAGCTCGGTCGAGACGCTCGGCGCCGCGAGCAGCGTCGCGAGACGCTGGCCGGCGTACTCCTGGCGGATCCGCTCCAGCAGGCGGGCGCGGATGATGCAGCCGCCGCGCCAGATCCGGGCCACCTCGGAGACGTCGACGTCCCAGCCGTAGGTGTCGCTCGCGGCCCGGATCTGGTCCAGTCCCTGGGCGTACGCGACCACCTTCGACGACCACAGGGCGGCGCGGACGTCGGACACCAGACGCGCGACGTCGACGTCTCCGCCCGACGGTCCCTCCAGCACCTCGGCGGCAGCGGAGCGGAGGTCGGCGTGCCCCGACACGGAGCGCGCGAACACCGACTCGGCGATCGTGTTGACCGGGACGCCGAGCTCGAGGGCGGTCTGCACCGTCCAGCGACCGGTGCCCTTCTGCTCGGCCTGGTCGGCGATGACGTCGACCAGCGGGCGGCCGGTGCGGGCGTCGACCTGGTCGAGCACCCGGGCCGTGATCTCGATCAGGAACGAGTCGAGGTCCCCGGTGTTCCACTCGCGGAACACGTCCGCGATCCTCGGCACGTCGAGGCCCGCGTCGCGCAGCAGGTCGTACGACTCCGCGATGAGCTGCATGTCCGCGTACTCGATGCCGTTGTGCACCATCTTGACGAAGTGCCCGGCACCGTCCGGACCCATGTAGGCACAGCACGGCTCGTCGTCGACCTTCGCCGAGATGTCCTCCAGCAGAGGGCCGAGCGCCTCGTAGGACTCGCGGGACCCGCCCGGCATGATGCTCGGGCCGTTGAGCGCACCCTCCTCGCCGCCGGAGATGCCGGCGCCGACGAAGTGCAGGTCGTGCTCCCTGAGCGCCGCCTCGCGACGACGCGTGTCCTCGAAGTGCGCGTTGCCACCGTCCACGACGATGTCGCCGGGCTCGAGCAGGGGCACCAGCTCGTCGATCACGGCGTCGGTTCCCTTGCCGGCCTTGACCATCACGATGATGCGGCGGGGGCGCTCGAGGCTGGCCACGAAGCCCGAGAGGTCGTCCGACGGCACGAAGGTCCCGTCTGAGCCGTGCGCCTCGACGAGATCGTCCGTGCGCGTCGCGGTGCGGTTGTAGAGGGCGACGGCGTGGCCGTGCCGGGCGAGGTTGCGGGCCAGGTTGGCCCCCATCACCGCGAGGCCGACGACGCCCACCTGTGCTGTCGGGTCAGTCATCTGAGCCTCCGCGGTCGTCGGTGAGTCCTCGGACGAACGCTGCCTGCCCGACGTGCTGCAGGCCGTCGCTCACCACGCTGACCAGCCTGACCGCCAGGGTGACCGGTGGGTCCCAGCGCTCGTCGACGACGCGGTCGAGGTCGGTGTCGCTGAGCCGTTCGACGAACTGCAGGCTGCGCTCGGTGACGGCGTCGAGGTAGCCGCTGAGGTGCTCCGCCGACGAGCGCACCGCGGCGACGTCCTCGCTCGAGTGCCCGAACCCCGTGGCCGAGTCGTCGAACGGGAGGGCGAATCGGGCAGCCCATCCCACGGACGTCCAGACCTGGTCCGTCCCGGCCACGTCCGCCACGTGGTCGTCCTGGATGCGGGCGGCGTGCCAGATCAGCCAGGCGACGGAGTTCGCGCGGTCGTCGACCCGGTACGTCAGCCGCTCCTCGCCGAGGCCCTTGAGGACGCGGTGTGCTGTGTCGCGCACCCGGGTCAGGGCGTCGCTCAGCAGGTCGGCGGTCGTCGCCACGGGGTCTCCCTCGTCCGGTGAGGTGGGTTCTCAGCATCCGTTGGCGGGGGAGGGGAGGCAAGGGGTGGTCGAGGGATGGGCGGGCCCCGCCGACGGGTCAGCGGATGAGGGGGAGGCGAGCCGCGTCCTCGCCGAGGGCGCGTCGCTCGTCCCCGGACAGCGGTGCCCGGCCGGTGGCGGCACGAGCGTAGGTCTCGTCGTCCCAGGCCAGCGGGACCGGCCGGCCGAGCAGCCCGTCGAGGGTGCGGCGCACCTCCGACAGCCCGGTCGGTGACGGAGGCGTGGCCCGGGGAGCGGCGACCATGAGGTCGAGATGGTGGAGGGTCGCTTCGACGACGAGCGTGCTGAGGAGGTCCGACGTCGTCAGACGATGCCCCTGGGTCTCCACCCGCTGGTCTCCGTTGGCCCTGGATGCGGCTTGGACGAGCGCGGCCGAGGTCTCGACGAAGAGGTCCCGCAGCGCCCCGACGTCGAGGAACATGCTGCCGACCACCCGCGCGAACCGTCGGCCGTTCGCTGCCCCGACCTCGTCGGACTGCCAGTCCCGCCAGTACGAGACCGAGTCGCGGTCGACCTCCCGCTCGGAGGGGGAGTGCAGGGCCACCAGCCCGCGCTGGGCGTCGGCCAGGCAGTGGAAGACGAGGTCGCGCGCCGCCCAGCCGACGCACGAGGTCGGGCGCCAGGAGGTGTCGTCGTCCATCTCCGCGACCCACGCCCGAAGGGACGACTGGGACGCCTCCAGGGCGTCGACCATGGCCGGGCACGCGTTCGCCGTCATGCCCACAGGCTGGCATGAGGCGGCCGGAAGGAAAGAGCGTGCCTCGTCGCCGTCTGAGCGGGACCATCGATGCCATGCGTTCCACCGATCCCCGTCCGCTGCCGGACGGGTTGCTGCTGCGGACGATGGAGGCGGGCGACCTCGAGCAGGTCGGCGAGCTGCTGGCGGCTCGCGGCGACCCGCAGGACGCGATCGACCACCGCCTGGTCGTCGAGGATCCTGACGCCGGGCCGGGTGCGTGCGCCGTCGTCGTCGACGGGGAGCGCGTGGTGTCCACCGCCGTCCTGCTCGACGAGACGGTGCGGGTCGGGCGGGCCGGCGCGCCCGGCACCGTGCACCTGAGGGCGGGACAGGTCGAACTGGTCGCCACCGATGCCGCGTACGAGGGACGTGGACTCGTGCGCGCTCTGATGGGCTGGGCGCACGAGCGTTCCGCCGAGCGCGGTCACGTGCTCGGGGTGATGATCGGGATCCCGTACTTCTACCGGCTGTTCGGCTACGAGTACGCGATCGCGATCCCGCCCGCACCGGTGCTGACCGGCCCTCCCGAGGCGCACCGTTCGGGAAGGCTGAGGCCGGCGACGACGGCCGACCTCCCGGCGATGGTGCGCCTTCAGGACGCTGCGCAGACGGATGTCGACGTCGCCGTGCCGCACTCGACCCCGCGGTGGCGGTGGCTGCTGGGCCGCGAGGGCTCGACCGAGATGGTCGTCGAGCGCGACGGCGAGGTGGTGGCCACCTGCCGCTCGTCGGACGCCGGCGACTCGGTCCTCCTCGCGGACGGCGCCGCCCTCGACCACGATGCCGCCGCCGACCTCGTGGCCGGCCTTCTCGAGGTCGCCGGCTCCGGCGGCCTGCGGGTGCAGCGGCGTGCCGGACCGGTCGACGACGTGTGCACGCGGCTGTACGGCGCCGTCACCGATCTGGCCGAGCAGTACTACGTGCGGCTGCCCGACCCGGCGGTGCTGCTGGATGCACTCCGCCCGCTGCTGTGGCAGCGCCACCTGGCGAGTGGCCTGGACCGCGAAGGCCGCGACCTCGTGGTCTCGACGTTCGGCCGGCACTACCGGATCCGCCAGCTGGCAGAGGGTTTCGGCCCGGTCGAGGTAGGGGGCCCGAT
Organism: uncultured Actinomycetota bacterium; assembly: GCA_963843835.1. GTDB lineage: Bacteria > Actinomycetota > Actinomycetes > Actinomycetales > CAWJMD01 > CAWJMD01. Next base: position 867,071 of record CAWJMD010000008.1, on the reverse strand, counting down.
GCAGGCACCCGGCTCCGCCGGGGGTCTCGGGTGCGCCCCGGACCACCTGGCGGCGCTCCTGCTCGGGCCGCTGGGCATGAGGGGCTTGAAGGCTCGGCGACCCGACGTCTACCCCGGGAACGACCACGAGTGGTACGAGGCCTTGTTCCCGGCGCTGACCTCCGACCTGTGCATGTTCTACCTGCCCTACTGACCCTGCGGTCGTCCACAGGTGCGAGTGGGCGGCCGCCGTCGTCCACAGGTGCGTCGCCCCGGTTGCCGCGGCGCGGGTCCGGTGGCGTGATGGACGCCGACCGACTCCGTCAACCGGGAGGACCGATGGCTCGAACGTCCCGCACCGACCTGGTCCGCACGCTGCTCGACCGGTACGGCACGACCTATGCCGAGCAGGCCGGGATCACGCTCAAGGACACCCCGTCGCCGCTGTACCGCCTGCTCGTCCTCTGCACCCTGCTGTCGGCGCGGATCTCGTCCGACCTGGGGGTCGCCGCGGCGAGGTCGTTGTCGGCGGCGGGCCTGCGGACCCCCCGGGCGATGCGCGACGCGACCTGGCAGCGAAGGGTGCAGATCCTGGGTGACGCCGGGTACCGCAGGTTCGACGAGCGGACCTCGACCCTGCTCGGCGACGGCGCCGAGCTGCTGGTGGAACGGTGGGGTGGTGACCTGAGGCGGCTGCACTCCGAGGCGCCGGACGTGGACGGCCTGCGGACGCTGCTGCAGGACGTCCCCGGCATCGGCCCGCTCGGCTCCGCGATCTTCTGCCGCGAAGTCCAGGGCGTGTGGTCGGACGTCGCGCCCTTCCTCGACGACCGGGTGCGGGACGGAGCGCGGGCGCTGGGCCTGCCCTCGTCCGTGAGGGGCCTGGCGGGGCTGGTCGAGCCCCCGCAGCTGCCCAGGCTGGCCGCCGCGTGCGTACGGGTGACGCTCGACAAGAAGGCGGTCGACGCGCTGACAGGGTGACCCGAGCGCCCACTCGGACAAGTCGCCCAACACTCCCGTAACCCCCGGACGTGCCAGTCGTTGAGACCTGCATCACGTCCCGCCCCACCTGGCGGGCTCCGCTCAGAAGGGCTCCCACCCGTGGCCGTACTGCGCTCGAAGTCGTCCCCGTCACCCACCCGTCGTCCACGTCGTCGACGGGCAGCAGCCCTCACGACCACCCTCGCCGCAGCGCTCACGGCCGGGCTCCTCGCCGCGGCGACGGCGCCGGTCTCCGCTGCTCCCGGCGTGTCCTCCCCGGCGTCCGACGTGACCATCGACTCGGTCGGGGGAGCCTCCGTGGCGGGCGGCCAGGCGAAGAGCCCGCTCACAGGGACCGTGCCGGTCTCCGGGACGGCCACGACCGCGGACGGCCCGGCGGCCGAGCCTGCCGAGCCGGCGCCGCTGGTCGCCGATGCCGGTGACAGCCCGTTCGTGAAGTCGGGCGAGCAGGGTCCGCTGATGGGCGCCGGCTACGGGGGCACCGAGCCGTACACGTTCGCGTGGACATCCGGTCCCGGCTCGATCGACGGCGCCGACGCACCGACCGCCGCCTTCGACGCCACCGGCGTGCCCGCGGGCCGGTACCCGGTGACGCTGACCGTGACCGACTTCGACGGGGCCACGAGCAGCGACCAGGTCGTCGTGGTCGTCTACGAGCAGGGCGAGCAGACGCTGCTGGAGGAGTCGCGCGAGGACGCCACCCCCGGCGCCACCGGCGTCAGCGAACCGATCGACTTCCCGTTCGAGGTGCCTGCAGGTGTCACGTCCATGACCGTCGACGTGACGTGGGAGGTGCCGGCCAACGACTACGACCTCGTCGTTCTCGACCCCTCGGGCTCCGAGGCCGGTAGCTCCGGCAACGCACCGCCGGAGTTCGAGCACACCAGCGTCGACTCCCCGGCCGCCGGCACGTGGACGGTGCGGGTCAACGAGTACGCGACCGTCGTCGACACCGTGACCGCCAAGGTCGTCGCCACCACGTCCGGCGTCGACCCCCGTCCGACGGTCGACGCGGGCGGCCCGTACACCGTCGTCACCGGCAACAGCGTCACCCTCGACGGCACCGTCTCCGGCGGCACGTCGCCGGTCGAGACCGGCTGGGACACGGACGAGGACGGGCGCCTGGACGCGTCCGGTACGGATGTGACCTTGACCCTGCCTGAGGGCCGGCACCTGGTCACGCTCAAGGCGACGGACGCCGACGGCCTCGAGCGCCGGCAGATGACGTCCGTGCTCGTCGCGAACCCCGACCGGCTCGCTGAGGAGACCACCGCCGTCACCGTCGTCGGCGTCGCCGACTCCGGCATCAACCCCTACCACCTGGAGTTCTCGGCACAGACGTACCCGGACCCCGACGTCCTCGCGCTGACCGACAACTTCACGCGCCACCCGTCCGAGTACATCCCGGGCTACCCGGCCGACGCGACCGCGCTGGACATCACGCTGGGAGAGGGCTACTTCCCGGAGGCCGACGCGCCGATCTGGAACGGCAACGAGACGATCCAGCCCGGCCGCATGTACTGGATCCCCGGCACCAAGATCGTCGGCGCCGTCGACGCGGGCGGCTCCACGGGCGTGACGTCCGGTGACGATACTCACCCGATCCTGGACGACAACGGCCACGGCTCCGGCTCGGCGTCGGTCTCCACCGGCAACCGCTACGGCTACTGCCCGACCTGCCTGCTGGTCGTCGTGGAGGCGCTGGACGAGTCCGTCGTCGCCGCGCTGCCGTGGGTCGACATCTCCACCAACAGCTTCGGCTACATCGGCGGCGCCCCCCTCGGCCTCGTCGGCGACCCCCAGGCGACCAAGGCCGCTGCCGAGCGTGGCCAGACCACCCTGTTCGCGGCCGGCAACGGCGTCGGCAACGCGTTCGACGTGCCGGTCAGCACCTACGGCTCCGACCAGACCGGACCGGACTGGAACGTGACCGTCGGCGCACTGAGGCGCGACAACCAGCGCGCGATCGTCGGCGACGGCATCCCGGTGCACCTGTCGTCGTGGGGTGACGGGAACCTGCCGTCCGCGTGCCGCACCGGCACGGTCGGGCAGTGCGCCTTCGGCGGGACCTCGGCCGCAACCCCCTACACCGCAGGCGTCTTCGGCACGGTCTTGACGAAGGTCCGCGAGGCCGTGGGCGACGGTCGCGCCGGGCAGAAGCCGGGCCAGGTCGTCGCCAAGGGTATTCCCGTGGACCAGTCCGAGTACCTCGCGGACGGTGAGCTCACCCGCGCCGAGCTGCGAACCGCGGTGCTCAAGAACGCGTTCCCGCTCAACACCGAGAACGAGATGTCGCCGTTCCCGTACCCGGCCACCGCCCCGTACACCGGCGACACCAACGTGCTCTTCGAGGGCTACGGCGCGGCCACGCCCGAGACTGCCCAGCGTGCCGTCGACGTGCTGCTCGGCCGGTCTCTCATGCCCGAGCGCGGGTTCGAGGACGACTTCTTCGCCCTCGACCGCCAGGTGCGCGACAGCCTCTACGGCGGCTACGACCGTGACGGCGACGGACAGGAGGACAGCGAGGCACCGGACGGCGGCCTGCCGCTCGAAGGGCTCGACCTCGCCACGATGGCCGGCGGTCTCGCCGCCCTGCGCGCCGCCTCTGAGTCGTCGGCGTCGGCCGCCGCGATCCCCGCGTCCGGTGAGGGCCAGCAGGCCACCACGTTCTACCTGCACCGCCGTCACGCCGACGCTCCAGGAATCCCGGAAGGGTGCAGCACGTCGGGCAACGAGAACTACCTCTCGACGTCCGACACCACCGGCGACCTCGAGCCCTGCTTCGAGAGCCGCGTGACCAGCGTCGTGGCGGCCTTCCGTCCGCTCGGCATCTTCCCGTCGGAGGGGCCCGCGACCGCCCCGACGCCCACCGGCTCGCGGGTCTACGCCGAGATCTACCTGGCGGGCGAGACGCCGTCGGTGATCCGTCCGACCGGTGTGCTGATGGCCGGGGACCGCGAGATCGGCAGGGGTGAGGGCTCCTTCCAGCCCGTTGTCGGCTCCGGTCCCGGTGGGACTGCGTGCACGACCCTCGGCGAGAGCTGCTGGACCAAGTACGTGATCGCGTTCGAGACGTCCCGGCCCGCCTTCGCCGGCGAGCAGGTGACCTTCCAGGTGCAGATGGTCGGTGCGCGCTCGTGGGCGTTCGGCTTCGAGGGTGCGCACGCCTCGCGGGTGACGGTGGTTGCCGCTCCCGCGGACGACCTCGAGGGTCTCTCGGCGACGATCACCGAGCCCGCCGACGGGTCGTCCGTCGTGGAGTCGGACGACGTCCTGGCAGGTGGCGCCTACTCGTTCCCTGCTCGCGGCGAGGACCCGACCGGCGCCGGCGACCACCCGACCACCCAGCGGGTCGAGGTCAGTGTCGACGACGCCGACTTCGGTACCCCGACCGTGGCCGACCTGCACGCCGACAGCGGCACCTGGTCGCTCTCGCTCGGTGACCTCGCGACCGGCGAGCACACCCTGTACGTGCGGGCCACCGAGGACAAGGCCGTCTCGCCGGTCGCGTCGAGCACCTTCACCGTGACGCCGCGGGCGTCGGTGCAGTGGCAGGTCGTCCCGCGCAACGCCGCGACCGACGCGAGCTCCTGGCGCACCGCGGACGGGCTGGGGGAGTGGGACTTCGACATGGACACCGGTGAGTTCGGCAAGGGCGCCAAGACCATCGTCGTCCGGCTCGTCGAGGACGGTGCGGAGTCCGCGCGGGAGACCGTGCGAGCACGGTTCCGGTGAGGACGAGGGTATCCGGCTGTGCCATCAAGGGCTGAGGTAGCGGCACGGAACGTGCTGCGTCGGGTCGGCGTCGAGGTGGTTCCCACCCGCCGCCGAGCGGAGGTCTCACTGATCGGGCTGCACCTGTCGCGCCTCTTCGCCAGACACGATGTCGACGTAGTCCTGGACGTCGGGGCACGCGTCGGTGAGTACGGGCTGATGTTGCGGCAGAACGGGTTCCGTGGGTGGATCGTCTCGTTCGAGCCAGTAGCCGCATCCGTCCGGGAGCTGCGGGCGAAGGCCGCCGGGGACCCCCGGTGGGTCGTGCAGCCCTACGCCCTGGGCGCCGTGAACACCGTCGCCGACATGAACGTCGCGAGGTTGTCGACGCTGTCCTCCCTCCTGGAGCCGACTGCCTACGGGCTCCGGGAGTTCGCGGAGGTCCTCGCGATCGACTCGGTGGAGTCCGTCCAGGTCCGGCGGCTGGAGGACGTGCGACGCCACCTGCCGTCCGGGCGGGTGTACCTCAAGATGGACACCCAGGGCTACGACCTGCAGGTGCTTGCCGGGGGAGGCGAGCTCGAGGACGTGGTCGCCCTGCAGACGGAGGCTGCGGTCCAGTCGATCTACGCCGGCGCGCCCACTCACGTGGAGACCCTCACCGCCGTCGAAGAGCGCGGCTTCGTCCCCTCTGGGATGTTTCCGGTCAGCCTGGACGACGACCTGGCCCTGGTCGAGTACGACCTCCTCGCCGTCCGGCGCCCGACGGGCTGACCATCGCGGTGCACGCGCCGCGGATCGACCCCGTCATGCGGCGGGCTCGTGGTTCGATGGGGCAGCCAGGGATTCTCGTTCCAGCCGCCTGGAGAACCGATGGGCACCTACGAGACCGACCCGCGGGTGGACGGCTACATCGACGCCCTCCCGCCTTGGCAGCAGGCTGTCTGCCGGCGCGTGCGCGACCTCGCGCACGGCGCCGACCCGGAGGTCCAGGAGACGATCAAGCGGACGGTCCAGCCCTACTTCGTGCTGCAGGGCAACGTGTGCGCCCTGCTCGCGGCGAAGGACCACATCAACGTCTTCATCTACGACGGGGGACTGGCCCCGGACCCGCACGGGATCATCACCGGGGGGTACGACAACGCCACCGGGTGCACGGTCGCGATCCGGGAGGGGGAGCAGGTCAACGAGGACGCGCTCGTGCAGATGTTCAAGGCGGTCATCGTCGACAACCGCGCCGGTGGGTGGCGGAAGCTGACGGACCGACCCCGGCGTCCGCCGCGCTGACGTCGGACGACCTCGTGCCGCCCCGGCTCGGCGCGCGTCAGGCCAGGGGCTGGACGATCTGTGTTCGCCACGTCGCGGGGTCCGGCTCGGCCGCAGGATCTGACAGGTAGTGCTCCCACTTGCTCTCCGCGGGGACCAGGTCGTTCTCCTTCATCCACGTGCTCAGCGCGTCGTAGGTCTGGTGCAACGTGTCGTACGGGCCGACGTGAACGGCGACGACGGCGCGGCCGCCGGGCAGGACGAGTCGGTGAACCTCGCCCGAGGTCTCCGTCGGCGCGGCCAGGACCGGCACCCCTGCCTCCACGACCGCGGTGTCGGTGGACGTCGTCGGGTAGAACCCGAAGGGCGGACCGACGACCTGGACGCCCGACTCGCTCACGGCGGTCGTGACGGCGGTGAAGGCCCGGCCGAAGAAGTCCGGCATCTCCGCGTACGGCACGTCCCCGCGGACCGCGAGGGTGTCCTGATCTGGCAGTTCGACGATCTCCGGCGCGATGGTCATGGACCGATCCTGCGCACCGGCGGACAGGTCGGGGCAGGGGCGAACGTCACGTGTTCGGCCGCGGCACGCGGACGCTGGTCAGTGCTCGTTGGGGTCGTTGTCGGCGTCCTCGTGAGAGACGTGGACAGTCCCGGGCAGGTGGTCGGGGGGTCCGTAGAGCGCATACAGCCTGAGGTCGTCCTCTCCGGTGTTCGTGACGTTGTGCCACGTGCCCGCGGGCACGAGGATCACCGAGTCGTCCTGAACGTCGGCGTCGAAGTCCAGGTCGTCCTTCACCAGCCCCATCTGGCAGCGGCCCCGGCCGGACTCGACGCGAAGGAACTGGTCGTTGACCGGGTGGGCCTCCAGACCGATGTCGTCGCCCGGCTTGATCGTCATCACGGTCAGCTGCAGGTGCTTCCCCGTCCACAACGTCGTCCTGTAGGTGTCGTTCTCGAGCGTGGCCTTCTCGATGTCCACGACATACGGCTCGCCTCCGTGATCGCTCATGGCGCTGGTCCCTTCGTCGGTGACGTCGCCCGGCCCGGTGCGCAGGCGTCCTGGCTCCTCATTGTCCCGAGAACGCGGCCGGGCGTCGCGTCGCGCCCCCCCTCTCGTTCAGAGCGGGGAGGGATCCGGCTCACACGTTCCGCGCCGACGGACGTCGGGCGCCGTCCACCAGGCCCCATGACACGATGCGTTGTGGCTCGATGCGCAGGTAGGCGTCGTCCATCTCGAAGCCGACCCGCAGGCGCCGGCCCAGCTCGGCGCCGCCGGACTCGATCGCCACGGCGTGGCCACGGATCTCGATGCCGCGCGGGGCCCACGGGTTCGTGCTGGCCAGGTCGTCGATCAGGAGCGTCGCCCGCCCCGTCCGCTCGACGTCCCGGTACTTCTTGCTCGCGGCCATGTCGTAGCCCGACCCGATCACCATCGTGTCGGTCTCCGCGTCGTGCCTGAACAGCAGCGGCACGACGTGCGGCATGCCGTCCGGTCCGACGGTCGCCAGCCGACCGAGTCTCTGGGAACGCATGTAGCGCAGCTCGGTGTCGGTGAAGACGCTCATGACCTGCTCCCTTCGTCGTCGCCCCAGCTGCCGTAGCGGAGGGGCAGTCGCGGGTGGTCCCCAGGGTGCGCCCACATCAGGGGTCAGCGACACTGGTCGCTCACGGCGGATCCCGAACCGGCCCCGCCCCGCCCCAGTGGAGGATGGGCTCGTGGCCGATCAGCCCGCCCCCCGCACGGACGCGCCCCAAGGCCCCGCAGAGCCCGATCCCCGGCGCTGGCGCGCACTGACGGTCTGTCTCGTCGCGGGGTTCATGACCCTGCTCGACGTCAGCATCGTCAACGTCGCGCTCCCGTCGATCCAGCAGGGCGTCGACGCCTCACCGAGCGACCTGCAGTGGATCGTCTCCGGCTACGCCCTGACGTTCGGTCTGGTGCTCGTGCCGGCCGGCCGGCTCGGGGACGCGATCGGCCGGCGCCGCATGTTCATCCTCGGGGTCGCCCTGTTCACGGTCGCGAGCCTCGTCGCCGGTCTTGCGCCGGCAGCCTGGGTGCTCGTCGTGGCCCGACTGGTGCAGGGTGTCGGCGGCGGTCTGCTCAACCCGCAGGTCAGCGGGCTGATCCAGGAGCTCTTCGCGGGCGCCGAGCGCGGCAGGGCGTTCGGCATGCTCGGCGCGACCATCGGGATCTCCACGGCTGTCGGCCCCATCACGGGCGGCCTGATCATCCGGCTCCTGGGCGCGGACGACGGGTGGCGCTGGATCTTCTTCGTCAACCTGCCGATCGGGCTCGCCGCCATCCTGCTCGCGATGCGCTGGCTCCCCGCCCCCCGAGACCGCGGGGCCCGGGAGCGCGACGACCTCGACCCCGTCGGTGTCCTCCTCCTGGCGGCGGCGCTGCTCGCGCTGCTGCTGCCGCTGGTCGAGTCGGACCGCTTCGGCGGCACCGGCTGGCGGCTGGGCGCCCTGGGTGTCGGCATCGCCGCGGCGTGGGTCATGTGGGAGCGCCGGTACGCGGCCCGGGGTCACACCCCGCTCGTCGACCTCAGGTTGTTCGGCCTGCCCGGCTACAGCACGGGTGCCGCGGTGGCCGCGCTCTACTTCTCGGGCTTCACCGGCATCTTCTTCGTGCTGGCGCTGTACCTCCAGAACGGCCTCGGCTACTCGCCCCTGCTGGCCGGCCTCGCGCTGACCCCGTTCGCCGCCGGCTCCGCGGTGACCTCGGCCGTGGGCGGACGGGTGGTCACGCGCGTCGGCCGCCCCCTGGTCACCGTCGGCCTCGTCGTGGTGGTCGTCGGCCTGGTGGCCACGGACGTCGTGGTGAGCGTGGTCGACGGGCGCTCCGTCGGGTGGTGGGCGGCCCTGCCGCTGCTGCTCGCCGGTCTCGGCAGCGGGCTCGTGATCTCGCCCAACATCACGCTGACCCTGGCTGACGTGCCGGTGCACCGGGCCGGGACGGCCGGGGGCGTGCTCCAGACCGGGCAGCGCATCGGCACCGCGGCAGGCATCGCCCTGGTGGGGGCCGTGTTCTTCGCGGGCGTGCGCAGCGCGGGCGGCTACGACACGGCCGTGACGATGGGGCTGCGGGTGGCGACCGGGCTGGTCGGCGTGGCACTGGTGTTCGCGCTGGTGGAGCTGGTGGTACGTCGGCGGCGGACGGCCACCGGCGCGGAGCCGGAGGTGTCGCGTACGGGAGACGACCGGCCTGGGTAGGGTCGGAATCAGCCGATCGACGACGAACGAAGGGGAGTCACCATGGGGGTCAGCCTCGCGAAGGGCGGCAACGTCTCACTGAGCAAGGAGGCGGGCGCCGCCGGCCTGTCCAAGATCCACGTGGGCCTGGGGTGGGACGTCCGCTCGACCGCCGGCGCGGACTTCGACCTCGACGCGAGCGCCCTCATGTGCGGGGCGAACGGCAAGGTCGTCTCAGACGCCGCACTTCGTCTTCTACAACAACCTCACCAGCCCGGACGGCTCGCTCCACCACACCGGCGACAACCTCGACGGTGCCGGTGAGGGCGACGACGAGATGATCGTGATGGACCTCGAGCACGTCCCCTCCGAGGTCGAGAGGATCGTCGTCCCGGTGTCGATCCACGAAGGGGCGACCCGCCAGCAGAACTTCGGGCAGGTCGTGAACGCGTTCATCCGCGTCGTCAACGCCGTCAACGACCAGGAGCTCGCGCGCTACGACCTCACCGAGGACGCGTCCACCGAGACCGCGATGATCTTCGGCGAGGTCTACCGACGAGGCGGGGAGTGGAAGTTCCGCGCGGTCGGCCAGGGGTACGCGACCGGGCTGCTTGGCATCGCCAAGGACTACGGCGTCAGCGTCGGTTAGTTGGGACACAGCTGCGGGCGACATTGAGTAAGAGCCTGAGCGGCCAGACCTCAATACATACACTCGGCCCATGCCGGAGGCCGTGCTTCAAAAGGGACAGAACGTAGGTCTTCCTGGGGAGTCTGCCCGCCTGCGCGTGGTCGTTGGGTGGACGGATACCGAGGGAGCGGGAGCGGATGTCGATGGTTCGGCCCTGCTCTTGGACAGCAACCGCAAGGTCCGCTCGGACGACGACCTTGTCTTCTTCAATCAGCCGACGTCGCGAGACGGCTCCGTCCAGCACCTTGGGCAGACCACGACAGACTCGGGAGTGCAAGAGGGGCTCGGCCTGGACCTGGAAGCGGTTCCGGCGGATGTCGACGCGATCGCCGTCACCGCGAGCGTAGGGGACGGCACCTTCGGAGACCTCGAGGGCCTGTTCATGCTGGTCAGCGACCAGACCGGGCAGCCTCTGGTCCGCTATGAGATCACGGATGCCACAACCGAGACGGCCTTCGTCTTCGGCGAAGTTTATCGTCGCAACGGCAGTTGGAAGGTCCGGGCCGTGGGCCAGGGTTGGTCGACAGGTCTGGCAGGACTGGCAACAGACTTCGGTGTGTCCGTAGATGACGACGCTGCTCCTGATGCCACGGCCTCGGAGGAATTGCGGGGGGTGGAGACCGACGCCGACAGAGGGTCGCTCGACCCTGACCTCCATGAGGCCTCGCAGGCGTCGGCCACTTCGCATGAGGACGGGTCGGAAGTGTCCCCGCCCGCGAGTGCTGGACGTGTTGGTCCTCGGCGTGCGCGGGGGGTCAGGACCCGGAAGGCACCCGTCCCGATCAATGTCGTGTCGTCAGCGAGGCACGCTGATGATCCCAAATGGCAGATCGCGCGTCTGTTCTCAATATCGGGGGTCGGGACAGCCGACGAACAGGAGAAGCGTGCCACCTCGACGCTGCTCTCAACGATTCTAAGCGTGAAGCCCTTGCGCGCGTGCGATCTGTGCGCGCCTGGGCGCGCCAGCAGGTGCGGTCGAGACGTTCCTGGAGGTTCCCTTTGCGCTCGGAGAGGGCACCGTCATCCCTGATGGACTGATCCGAGTTGTGCGCGGCTCCAAGAAGTGGACGGGCCTGCTGGAAGTCAAGACCGGCACAAGTCAGCTGCGGGTCGAGCAGGTGGAGAACTACCTCGAGGTGGCCAGGTTGCAGGGTTTCGACGCCGTCGTGACTCTCTCAACGAGATCCCCCAGGTGCCGGCGAGCACCCTCTCAGCGTCGACCAGCGGAAGCTCAAGAAGGTGGCACTGTTCCACCTGTCGTGGTCGGAGGTTCTCCACGAAGCGAAGGTGGTTCTCCAACACAAGGGGGTCGAGGATCCGACCCAAGCCTGGGTTCTGAGTGAGTTGATCCGATACCTCGAGCACGCGCGTTCGGGGGCCGCGAGGTTCGAGGACATGGGCGCCGCGTGGGTGCCCGTGCGGGAAGCGATCATGGCCGGCAGCCTGCGCCCCAGTGATCGGAAGGTCCCGGCCGTCGCGGAGGCGTGGCTCAAGCTCGTTCGTCATCTTGCGCTTGGGCTCTCGGCGGATCTCGGCGTGTCTGTCACTCAGGCCGGTACCCGGGGTGCCAAGGCAGACAGCGCCTCGAGGACCAAAACCGCTGTGGATCAGCTCGCGAGCGAGGGGACGCTGTCGGCGAGCCTCAGAGTGCCGGGAGCGGCAGGTTCTATCTCGGTTGTCGCAGATCTCAGGACGGCGCGAATTCGTATCAGCACACAGATCTCTGCTCCTGGGGAAGGCGCGTCTCACCGTCGCGTGCAATGGCTCCTCAGGCAGCTCAAGACCTCCCCGGACGACTTACTGGTCGAGGTGCTGTTTTCGAGGCAGAGCAGCACCACGTGCGAGCAGTTGAAGGACCTGCGCGACGGTCCCGCGCCGCTACTCGCCAATCAGACGCGCGACGTTCAGGGCTTCGTTCTGACCCGCCCGTATCCGATGGGCTCCAAGCGATCAGGTGTTCGCGGTGCCTTTATTCCCAGTGTGACGGACGCAGTCGAGTCCTTCTACGCATCCGTCCTTCAGCCCCTCCAAGCGTGGGTCCCACCGGCACCGAAGCTGTCCGACGATCCGAGCGGAAACCCCGAACTCCAACTCGACGCCGACGACGCAGGCGGGGAAGGCTAACGCCGCCCGGCGTCCTCCGGACTTGTGGGTCGAAGCTTGCTTCATGTCGTGAGTCATGCGGTTCCGGCTGTGGGATCTCGCCCTCGTCGTCGTAGCGCGCGATCGCGCTGACGAGTCCGTCGCACACCTCGAAGACGCACCACGTCTCGAGCGGTTCGCTGACGGCCGTCGTCCACCGCGCCTTCTCGCGGACCACGACGCGTGCGCCCGAGAGGACGAGCGCGTCGATCGGGTCGAGCGGACTCAACCGGATGCCGCTGCGCGTCAACCAGTCGCGCACGAGCTGCCGTCCGTGACCGACGCCGCGGGGACCGCGCACGGCCACGTCATCGGTGCACAGCATGGCCGCGGCCTCGACGTCGCCTGCGTTGACGGCGTGGTGCCAGCGCTCCAGGGTCACGAGGTCGGCCGCGGTCTGGGGGACGGGCGTGCTGCTCATGCGTCGGTTCTACCACCGGCGCCGGACAGTGCTCCCGGACGTGGTGTCTCCGGACCGTTGTCGGCCCCGAGAGGTAGCGTCCGCGGTGTTGAGAACCGGAACTGTGCCTGACCACGGCGCGACGACACGAGGCAGGTGAGGGTGGTGCGGCGGACTGACGACGGCTGGGTGCTCTCGGCGCGCGACGTACTCGCCGTCGTCGAGTGCGACCACCGCTTCGCGTTCGACCACGCCGCCGCGAGCGGCCTGGTCCGCCCCCGCACCGTCGAGGCGTCCGCCACGGGCGAGCTGGTGGCCCAGCGCAGCAGGGAGCACCGGACCGACGTGGTCGCCGCCCTGCGCGACAGCCTCGGGGTCGACCTCCAGGAGATCGCGGACTGTGGTCACGAGTGGTCCCAGGTCATGGTCGCCGCCGAGGCGACACGTGCGGCGCTCGACGCCGGGGCACCCGCCGTCTACGGAGGCGTCCTGGTGGCCGGGGGCGTCGTCGCCCGTCCCGACCTGCTGACCCGTGTCCACCCCGGCACCGGTGACGCGCTGCGCACCCCGCAGGGGCGGCACCGGTACGAGCCTCTCGAGATCAGGCTGGCGCACTCCGTCAAGGACACGACCGTGCTGCAGCTCGGTGTGTGCGCCGAGGTGCTGACCCGCTGTGGGTATCCCGAACCCGTGGAGATCCACGCATGGCTCGGGACGGGCGAGATCGCCTCGCAGGAGGCCGCTCCCGCGATCGAGGCGGCCCGTCCGGCCATCGCCGAGGCGGTGCAGCGGGTCGCGCGGACGGCGGCCGTGCCCGAGCCCGCCTGGGCCGACAAGCGCCGGGCGTGCAAGAAATGCCGCTGGTCGCCGACCTGCAGCGACGGTCGCAGGGCAGCGCGCGACCTGAGTCTGGTCTGGGGCGTCCGGTACCGGCAGATCCCCCTTCTGCGCGCCGCCGGGCTGACGACGATCGACGACCTCGCGGAGGCGCCTGATGGTCGACGCCCGGAGGAGATCGAGGAGAGTGCCTTCGCCGAGCTGCGGTCCCAGGCGGCGGTGCAGCTGGCCGGCGAACGGAGCGGCCGGCTGGAGTTCACGGTGCACAGCGACTCAGGGCTGTCGACCCTGCCGTCGCCCGACCCGGGCGACCTCTACTACGACATCGAGGGCGACCCGTTCCACGACGCGGACGGCTCGTTGGAGTACCTGCACGGCTTCGTCGACGCCGACGAGAGGTACACGGGCATCTGGGCCCACTCCCGGTTTGACGAGAAGCAGGCGCTCGAGGCGACCCTCGACCTGATCGCCGCCCGGCGCCGACGGTTCCCGGACAGCCACGTCTACCACTACGCCGCGTACGAGCCGACACGGCTGCAGGAGCTGGCCGAGCGCCACGCGACCCGGGAGGCCGAGGTGGCCGAACTCGTCTCGAGCGGCGTCCTTGTCGACCTGCTCGACGTCGTCCGCGACTCGATCCAGGTGTCGGTCGGTTCCCGCTCGCTCAAGCAGCTCGAGCCCCTCTACATGGGCACGCAGGTGCGGACGGGAGACGTCCAGAACGCCGGCGACTCGATCGTCGAGTACACCCGCTACACCGACCTGCTCGCCGCCGGACGCCCCGGAGCCGCAGCCGACGTGCTCGACTCGATCAGGCGCTACAACCTCTACGACTGCGTCTCGACCCGCAGGCTCCACCAGTGGCTGTGGGGCCTACGCACCCCGGCGTCCGCCGCGGCTAGCTGACGAGGTCGGGCGTCGCCTCGAGCACGTGTCCGGCGATCGTCCCGATCTCGGCCAGCCGCCACATCTCCGAACGGTGGAAGGCAGGGCCCTTCTCGCGGACCGCCACGAGGGCCACCGGCGCCACGCCGAGCGGCGCGACGACGGTGCCGCCGAACGCCGGCCCACCCGAGGGGGCGAGACGTGGCGTGCCCAGCCGCAGGGGCAGTCCGAGCGACAGGCTCGGCACCGAGGACGGGTCCGGGGCCCGTCCGCCGGCCAGCACCACGGTGTCGAGACCTGGGCCGTCGCTGGTGCCCAGGACGATGGCCCAGTCGGCACCGATCGCCGCTGGCACCCCGTCGACGAGGGTGGCGAGGGCCCGCGAGGGGGCAGCCATCAGCCGGGCGACCAGCTCGAGCTCTGCGTGCCCCGTCACGGGTGGCGGATCATGCACCACCCCGTCGACGGTGACCCCGACGAGTGCGCCGAGCGCGCGGGCCAGGCGGTCGAGGTGGTCCGTGTTCCGGACGTCGACGTGGACGTCGTCCACGGCTCGTCCGGCCTCCGTGCTGAGCACCTCGACCTGCACGACGTCGGCGCCCGCACCGCCGACGGTCGAGGCCACCATTCCCAGCGAGCCGGGACGGTCGGGGACGGTGAGTCGGATCCGGACGAGCATGGCGGCCTCCTGAGGAGAACGAGAGCCGCCGAGGGAGCGGCTACCTCAGGGTGCGGGTGTCATGTTGCCGACCTGTTTCCCGCGCGTTCCGGGGAGGAAAAGGCAGGAGTAGCCCGACCGGACGCTCGCTGGGCTTCTCAGCTCTCGGTGACCCGGTCGCGCAGCCGCGCGATGCGCTGCGCGGTGGTCTCGGGCAGACCGTCCGTCGAGGCCGCGACGAACGTCGGGTTACCGACGGGTGCGCCGACGAAGCCGACGGTCACGTCGGTCGGCGCCGGTGCCTGACCCGCGATGTGCGTTCCGTTCACCCCGCGGCCGCCGGCTCCGGCGGGGGAGCCGTCCGCCGTGGAGTGGGCCTGGGTCATCGCGCCGACCGACGCGTTGGCGGTGCCGTTCGTTGCACCGCTCTTCGCGCCGTTCGCGGCCCCGTTGACCGGGGCGGAGGGAGCCTGGTGCCCAGCGAGTGGGGCGAGCTGCTCGGGAACGCCCGACACGTGGGGTTCCGACCGCGGGACGGGGAGCACGGTCGCCGCCTTCGCCGAAGCAGCCCCGAGGTCGGAGGGCCGGACCGGCCCGGCCCCGGTCACGAACGACTCCAGCTCCTCGTCGATCAGCGCACTCTGGCGGCGCTTCCACTTGTCGACTGCCTGGTTCGCCAGCGACACCTGGGCGTCGAGGACGACTTGGGCGGTGCGGATCTCGGCGTCCAGCTGGGTCGCGCTGCGGGCCTGGGCAGCCTCGAGGGCCGCCTCGGCCACGGCGAGCGCCTCCTCGTGCTCGGTCTGCAGGCGCAGACGGGCGCGCTCCTCCGATCGCGTGTCCTCCAGCAGAAGCAGCTGCTCGTACAGCGTCGGCTTCGAGAGGGCCAGCAGCGTCTTGAAGAAGATCGGCAGGCACTCGATCGCGGTGAGGAACACGAACAGCAGCAGGTGCGCCATCTGCAGCATGCGGTTGTGGTGGGTGAGGGACTCCAACGCCTCGAGTCGCGCGAGCAGTCCGTCGTCGTTCTCGACCGTGCCGTCGTGGGCAGCCACCTCCGCGTCGCGCTTCTGCTCGGCGTCGGCGACCTGGTCGCGCAGGCCGTCGAGGCGGGTCTTGTTGTCGATGGTCTGCTGGGCGTAGGCGGCTTCGGCGCCGGTGCGGATCTCGTCCGTCATCGTCTGGAGCTGCTGCTGCAGCGACGCGCGCTCGGACGCCAGCCGGTCGCGCCGTGCCTTCTTCTCCTCGAAGGCGGGACCGGCGCCGATCACGCCCGAGCCGCAGGTGCCGTCCTTCTCGCAGGCGACCTCCTGCTCGGCGGCGTTGTAGTCGGTCTCGACCTGCGCGAGGCGTTCGCGGAGAGCGATGACCTCGGGGTTCGAGGACACGACGTCGGTCGGGACCCCGGCGGTCACGGCCTGCTCGAGCTCGACGATCTCCGACTTCCACTCAGGCAGGTCGGCGAAGCGCTCGTCCGCCAGCAGCGCGTTCTCGAAGTCCTCCAGCTCGACCTGGTGCAGGCGCACGAGCTCGGCGTCGATCTCGGCCTTGAAGATCTGCAGCGTCAGCGGCGTCGAGATCACCAGGCCGATCACGAGCGCCAGCAGCACGCGGGGCATGGCCATGGCGATCGTCGCGAGCTTCGTCTGCTGCCTCGGGGTCGAGACCACCAGCCAGCGGTCGAGGTTGAGGATCGCCAGTCCCCAGACGACCCCGCCGAGGATCGCGGCCCACACCGTCACGTCGAGCGCCATCCACAGGGCCAGGGCCGAGGCGACGGCAGCCAGGCTGGCCGTGGTGAGCAGCGTGCCGCCCAGCGCGGTCTGCTTCACCAGGTCGCGGGGGGCGTGGTCGAGGACGGCACGGTTGGCGCCGGCCACCGACAGCAGGAAGCGGCTGACCGGGTTCACGAGGAGCTCCTGAAGAACGACACCCGGGGCGCGGACGCGAGCCAGCGGACGAAGTGGGTGGGCACGCCGATCGGCTGCAGCCGCTGTGCCAGCACGGGCCGGAAGCGGTCCTGGGCGTCCATGACCTGCGCCAGCCGGGCGCGCACCCCGGCACCGGCGGCGATCGTCGCGGTCACGTCGGCGTGCAGGCGCAACGTGGGGCCGGTCAGTGCCGGCAGCGCCTCCAGCCGCGGCACCGGGACGACGGTGACGACAGGAGTGCGCACCGTGGTGGTGCCGATCTCGTTGCGGGCCACGACCTCGATGTGGCGGGTGCGGTCCAGCGTGACCGTCGTGCGTCCCTCCGCCGGTAGGTCGGGCACACCGTCCACCGTCACCGTCTGGGCTCCGTCGAAGGCCCAGCTGACCGTCAGGGGCAGGCCGGCGGCAGCGACGCGGTCACTGACGTCGAGGCGGGCCAGGCGGGGTCGCGTGTCCGGGCGGGCGAACGTCGCGCCGGTGTCCGGGTGGTGTTCTCCGGGGGGACGCCGAGCCAGGCTGCCGTGCCGGGTGGAGGAGCCTTCGCCCACGCCGGAGGCACCCCCTCGGAGGGTGCCCGGGCGGGCGCGCGCAGGCTGCGGCACGGCGGCGGTCCTCTCCGTCGGGCGGGCGTGGTCTCTTGCAGTGTTCGGCCTGCGCGGAAGCGACCTTGAGCCGTCCGGGTGTACGCGGGCGGGGCGAGGAGCTGCGCCCGTACAGGTGCCCGGGGCCCGTGCCGATGCCCCTGGCATGGAGACGTGGGGGGCGCCGCCGGCGCAGCCGCCCGCTCCGCGGCGGGTCCGCAGCTGGCTGACGGCGCTGGTCACCGGGCTGACCGTCCTGCTCGTGGCGGCTGCCGCGAGCCCCTGGGGTCACGGGTTCGACGCGTCCCACGCCGCCCCTGGACTGCCGGTGGGGATGTCGCTCGACACTCTGCCACCGGTACCGCCGGACGCCCTGCCCGGCCGGGTCCACCCGCCGGTCGTGAGCCTGCTGTCGGGTCCTCATGCCTTCCTCTCGGTGCACCCGGACGGGACTCCGGTCGTCCCGGACCCGTGCCGGCCGATGCACTACACGGTCAACCCCGCGGGCATGCCGGCCGGCGGGGACGAGCTCGTCCGCGAGGCGGTCGCCTTCATCTCCGAGGCCACCGGGCTGGCGTTCGTCGAGGACGCGCCCACCGACGAGGGCGTCAGCCTCCAGCGCCCGCCGTACCAGCCGGCCCGCTACGGCGACAGGTGGGCGCCGGTGCTGATCGGCTGGACCGACGAGGCGCACATCGAGGACCTCGGCGGCACCGTCGCCGCAGTGGCGGTCCCGGCCACCGTCGCGCCCTCGGGTCCCGACAGCGAGCGGGTCGTGGGTGGCCAGGTCGCGGTGGACGCCGCCTTCACCGCCGATGCGGTGGGTTCGCCGTCTGGACGGTCGGTGATGCGGCTGGTCCTCATGCACGAGCTCGGGCACGTCGTCGGCCTCGACCACGTCGACGACCCCGGCCAGGTGATGTACGGGAAGGGTTCGGACTACCACTACCTGGGCGCCGGGGACCGCGAGGGACTGGCGATCGCCGGCGCCGGACGATGCTTCACCGACACCTGACCGGTTCGGTCGGACGGCGCGGCCGGGTGGGTTCGCCAGTCGGGACGGCGCACCAGTAGGTACCGTCGACCCATGGTGCTGCGCCCGGTCCCGTACGCCTCCCGTCCGCCGGGCGAGCACGTGACGGCCGGCGTGGCCGGTGCGTCCGACGACGTCGACGCACTCGTCGACCTCGTGTCGCGCGGGTCGGCCGTGGTCCTCACCGGTGCGGGGATCAGCACGGACTCGGGCATCCCGGACTACCGGGGCCCGACCGGCCTGGCGCGCAAGGCGACGCCGATGCAGTACGCGGAGCTGGTCGGCAGCGAGGCCGCTCAGCGCCGCTACTGGGCGCGCAGCTTCGCGGGCTGGCCCCTGATCCGGCGGGCCGCCCCGAACGACTCCCACCACGCGGTGGCCGACCTGCAGCGCGCCGGCCTGGTTGACGCCGTCATCACCCAGAACGTCGACCGCCTCCACGACCAGGCGGGCAGCGACCCGGTCGTCGAGCTGCACGGCTCGCTCGACCGCGTCGTGTGCCTGGCGTGCGGCGACCGCAGTGACCGTGCCGAGCTGCAGACCCGTCTGGCCGAGGCGAACCCGGGCTTCGACGTCGCGGCCGCCGACATCGGCGACGACACCGGCCAGGTGCGACCCGACGGCGACGTCGAGCTGCTCGGCGCGATGGTCGAGCGGTTCGCGCTCGTCCCCTGCACGGTCTGCGGCGGGGGGCCGCTCAAGCCCGACGTCGTGTTCTTCGGCGAGAACGTCCCGCGTGAGCGTGTGGCCCGCTGCTACGAGCTGGTCGACGAGGCGAGCACGCTGCTGGTCCTCGGGTCGTCCCTCACGGTCATGTCGGGGTACCGCTTCGTGCGGCACGCGGCCAAGCGGTCGATCGATGTGGTGATCGTCAACCAGGGAGCGACGCGGGGGGACGAGCAGGCCACCCTGCGGCTCGACGCACCGCTGGCGCCCTTGCTCACATCCGTGGTGGCCGCGGTCGGGGTCTGAGGTCGGCACCGGGTCAGAGGCCGGGACGGGGAGGACGGGGAGGTACGGATGCTGCCGAGCGAGGTCCGCGCGCCGCGCGCGAAGCCACCGAGGCGTCGTGCGCCGGTGTGGTTCCCGGTGGTGGCCGCCGTGCTCGTGGCTCTGCTCCCGGTGGGGCTGGTGGTGGGCGTCGTCGTCGCCCTCGGGTCCGGCGGAACGGACACCCGACCTGTGGACGCGGTGTCGGCGGCGCCGTCGTCGGTACCGGCCGAGAGCAGCGCACCGTCCCAAGCGCCCTCCGCCACGGAGGCGCCGGCTGCCGCGGCGGCCCCGGCGCCGGGAACCGCAGCCGCGCTGCTCGCCGGTCTGCCGGTGAAGGGCCGGGCACCCAAGACCGGCTACGACCGCGACCAGTTCGGCCCCGCGTGGGCCGACACGGACCGCAACGGATGCGACACGCGCAACGACATGCTGCGCCGCGACCTGGTCGACGTGGTCCTCAAGGAAGGCACGAGCGGGTGCGTCGTGCTCTCAGGGCGGCTCGCGGACCCCTACTCGGGGCAGGTCCTGCCCTTCGCCAGGGGAGCCACGAGCGCCGACGTCCAGATCGACCACGTCGTCGCCCTGTCGGACGCGTGGCAGAAGGGCGCCCAGCAGTGGACCCCTGCGCGCCGCCTCGCGTTCGGCAACGACCCCCTCAACCTGCTCGCCGTCGACGGTGGTCTGAACTCCGCCAAGGGGGACGGGGACGCCGCGACCTGGCTGCCACCGGCGAAGGCCTACCGCTGCGCCTACGTGGCGCGGCAGGTGGCGGTGAAGGCCAAGTACGCGGCGTGGATCACCCAGGCCGAGCACGACGCCATCGAGCGGGTGCTCGCCACCTGCCCGGACGAGGTCGCTCCCACCGGGGACGCGCCCGTCGAGGCGGACCTGCCCGTCACGCCGCCGCCGGCGACTGCCGTCGCGCCGCCGCCGGCCCCGGTCCCCGTTCCGGCTCCGGGCGAGGCGCTGCCTGCCGGCTGCGACCGCTCCTACCCGGACTTCTGCATCCGGTCGAGGTCCGAGGTCGGGGATCTCGACTGCGCCGACGTCGACGGGCGTCGTTTCACGGTGCTTGCACCCGATCCGCACGGTTTCGACGGCGATGACGACGGGGTCGGCTGCGAGAGCTGACGGCAGATCCCGCGTGCGGTGAGAGACACGTCACGGCCGCCGAGGGCGCTTTCGGTACGCGAGACCCGTTGTCGCAAGGGAGGATAGGGACCTACTCCCGACGACGAGAGGACGAGCACCCGTGAGCACCGCCGAGAGCCGCACCGACGAGTCCCGCGACGAGCGGTCCACCCGTCCGGAGATCAGCAGCGTGGCCAACCCGCGGCGTGTCCGCTGGAGCTCGCGTCTCACCAGCTGACCCCTCCGGTCGGCACCCCTGGAACTCGTCAGGGTGACGGATACGGTGCGGGGATGGCCCAGCCCGAGGACCTGACCTCGCTGCACGGGTTCGCCGTGACGGTCGACGTCGTCGTCCTCTCCGTCTCCGACGGTCTGCTGCAGGCCATGCTCGTCCGGCGTGACCGTCCGCCACACAGCGGCCGCCTGGCCCTGCCGGGCGGTTTCGCCCGCGCCGACGAGGGGCTGGACGACGCGGCGGCGAGGGTCCTGCACGACGTGGCCGGCATCAGCCGCCACCAGGCGCACCTCGAGCAGCTGCGCACCTACGGCACGCCGGACCGCGATCCCCGAGGTCGCGTCGTGTCCGTCGCCTGGCTCGCAGTGGGGGCCGACCTGCCGTCCGCCGCGAGCGGCGGCAGCGACGGTGGTCGGCAGTGGGCGCCCGTCGCCATGCTCAGCGGTGAGGCAGCGGACCTCCTGGCGTTCGACCACGGGGTGATCCTCGCCGACGGCGTCGAGAGGGCCCGGGCCAAGCTGGAGTACACCCCGCTGGCGATGCAGCTCCTTCCGGACGAGTTCACGGTCGCCCAGCTGCGTGAGGTGTACGAGACCGTGTGGGGTGCTCGGCTCGACCCGGCCAACTTCCACCGGAAGGTCACGGGCGCAGCGGGTTTCGTGGAGCCGACCGGCGAGCGGGCGTGGGGGACCAGGGGGCGTCCCGCCGCGCTCTTCCGTGCCGGCACGACCTCGCAGCTCTACCCGCCGGTGCTGCGGCCGTCCGCCGACGGCTGAGCGAGATCCGACAGGTCGCGGGGGACGGCTGTCGGGCAGGATGGGCCGATGACCTACCGCGTGGACGACTACCAGGCTGCCTCCGACCGCTATGACGCGATGCCGTACCGCCGGGTCGGCCGCAGCGGGCTCGACCTGCCGGCGGTGTCGCTGGGGCTGTGGCACAACTTCGGCGACGAGGTGCCGATGGACAGGCAGCGCGCCGTGCTGCGCCGTGCGTTCGACCTCGGCATCACGCACTTCGACCTCGCCAACAACTACGGGCCCCCGTACGGCTCGGCCGAGACCAACTTCGGCCGCGTGCTTCGTGAGGACCTCGGCCGGTACCGCGACGAGCTGGTCATCTCGACGAAGGCCGGTTACGACATGTGGCCCGGGCCGTACGGCCAGGGCGGCGGAGGCCGCAAGTACGTGCTCGCGTCGCTCGACCAGTCCCTGGCACGCATGGGGCTCGACCACGTCGACATCTTCTACAGCCACCGGTTCGACGCGACGACGCCGCTCGAGGAGACGATGCTCGCCCTCGACACGGCGGTGCGGTCGGGACGCGCCCTCTACGCGGGCATCTCGTCGTACTCGGCTGACCGAACCCGCGAGGCGGTGGCCATCCTCAAGGACCTGGGCACGCCCCTGCTGATCCACCAGCCCTCGTACTCGATGCTGAACCGCTGGGTGGAGGAGGAGCTGCTCGACGCGCTCGACGAGTCCGGCGTCGGGTGCATCGCGTTCACGCCGCTCGCTCAGGGGATGCTGACCGACAAGTACCTCGACGGCATCCCCGAGGGCTCCCGCGCCAGCCGTGGCTCATCGCTCGACCCCGCGATGCTCACCGACAAGGCGCTCGAGCACGTGCGCGCGCTCAACTCCATGGCGGCAGACCGGGGCCAGTCCCTCGCGCAGATGGCACTGGCCTGGGTGCTGCGGGACCAGCGTGTGACGTCCGTGGTCGTGGGCGCCTCGAGCGTGCGCCAGCTCGAGGCCAACGTCGCCGCCACGAGGCAGCTCGGCTTCGACGCCGACGAGCTGCGCCGCATCGACGAGCACGCGGTCGAGGCCGGGATCGACCTGTGGAGGCCGTCCAGCGAGGCCTGACCCCCAGGGCACCGCGAAGAGCCGAGAGCCTTCACGCAGCGCATTGCCAGGATCCTGTAGACACGTCGTCATGACGGACGACGTGGCCGAAGTTCTGGGACTTGAACGATCTCGTCTTCGATCCCTTGTCGAGCGCGACATGGTCGTCGCCGAACGGATCCACGCAGCGGACTACGAGCTGGTCACACCGGGTGGGAACACGCGAACCAAGGCGGCCTATCTCAACGACGTGGCCTCGAAGCGCCTCGAGTACCTCGCCTTCGAACCGACCTCGTCAATCGCTGTGCGGGCGACACCCGACCTCATCGTCCTCCGCTATGTCGCACGCATCCGGTTGTGTGTCGGTGTCGCCGACGAGGTCGAGCTGAGTGCTTGGCACACGGACCACTATGAGAAGCGCGACGGCACATGGGCTGTCGTATGGTCACAGGCGACCGAGATACCGACGTGAATCAGGCTCAAGGACCCACTGTTCAGGCCGGGCGCGGTGGGCGGTGCTGCCTGAACACCTCGCCCAGATGCGCCCACTGGTCCCGCCCGAGCCTGGCCACCGGGGCCAGCAGCGTCGGGTCGGGAAGCCCGTCATCGGCCAGCGCGTCGGCATGCACGGCGACGTGCTGGACCTGGCCGAACACCATGACGCTCGACCTGTCGGTGTCGCCGAAGGCCTTCTCTCCGCGGAGCCGGCACTCGAACGCCAACGGGGACAGCGAGACCCGCTCGGGGCGCACGGTGACCGACGGTGCTGTGTCGAGCCCGGCGGCGGTCAGCTCGTCGACCTCCGGGCCGAAGCGCGCGCTGGTGCTGTTCACCTGCTCGGACAGGGCGGCGGTGGCGAGGCACACCACGAACTCACCGGTCTCCCGCACGTTGCGGAGCGTGTCCTTGAGGCCGACGGACACGAACGCCAGCACCGGCGGGTCGTGGGAGGCCACGGTGAAGAACGAGTGGGGCGCGAGGTTGCGCACGCCGTCCGCTGAGAGGCTGCTCACCCAGGCGATCGGGCGGGGGATGACTCCGGCCGTCAGCCACCGGTAGATGCCGCCCTCGGCCCGGTCGGCGGGCACCTCGACCCAGGTGGGGTGCGGTCCGCCGGCGGGCGCGCCAGACGTCACAGCGTGCTGCCACCGTCCACGTAGAGCGTCTGGCCGGTGATGAAGGAGGCGTCCTCACCCACGAGGAACGCGATCGCGTCGGCGATGTCCTCGGGCTGTCCGACGCGTCGGACGGGCGTCGCCTCGGCCGCCATCTTGCGGTAGGTCTCCGGGTCGGTGCCGACCCGCGCTGCGGTCGCGTCCGTCATCGCCGTGACGATGAAGCCGGGCGCGACGGCGTTGACGGTCACCCCGAACGGGCCCAGCTCGATCGCCAGGGTGCGGGTGAACCCCTGCAGCCCCATCTTGGCCGCGGAGTAGTTGGCCTGGCCGCGGTTGCCGAGCGCCGAGACGCTCGACAGGTTGACGATGCGTCCCCACTTCTGCGGGACGAAGTGCGCCTGGGCCGCCTTGCTGACGAGGAACGCTCCGCGCAGGTGGACCGCCATGACGGTGTCCCAGTCGTCCTCGGTCAGCTTGAACAGCAGGTTGTCGCGGGTCACGCCGGCGTTGTTGACGGCGATGTGCAGGCCGCCCAGCTCGGCGACGGTCCGGTCGACCGCAGCCTGGACCGAGGCGGCGTCGGTGACGTCGCAGCCGACGCCGAGCGCGGTGCCTCCGGCGTCCGAGATGCGTTGCGCCGCGGAGGACGCCGCGCCCTCGTCCAGGTCCAGGAGCGCCACCGCCGCCCCCTCCGAGGCGAGCCGCGCGGCGGTCGCCGCGCCGATGCCTCCGGCTCCGCCGGTCACCAGGGCCACCTTGCCGTCCAAGCGAGACATCGCGTCCTCCAGTCGTTCCAGTCGTCCGGCCCGACACTACTGGCGCCCCCCCTTCCCGCGTGGCGGGGCGTTCTCGGCGGAGCGGGGCGGGAGGCGAGGAGGTGGTCAGGTCGAGAGCACCGGTGCTCTCGACGTCGTGACGAGCGCGGCGGCGATCCCCGTCCAGCAGCCGTGTTCGTCGTGCCCGGCAGGGCGTGGTGAGGATCGGCGAGTCGGTCACGGGAGCCCCGGGGTCGTGTGGCGCCGTCAGTCCCGGGTCACCACAGGCTCCTCGGTGGCCGAGAGCTGGCGGGTCGCCTCGTGCTGCGCCTGTGCGGCCGCCCCGAGGAAACGGGTGACCACTGCGAGCTCCGCGTCCGTGAAGGCTGCGTAGACGACGGCCATGCGCTCACTCAGGTCGTCGAAGAGCTGCGCGACCCTTGCGGCGTGTTCCCGGTCGATCTCGACCAGAACCCTTCTCCCGTCGCGGCTGTCCCGAACCCGGTGGACGTATCCCCGCCGTTCCAGGCGGTCGAGCACTCCCGTGATCGACGCCGCCGCCAGCCCCGTGCTGCGGCCGAGGTCGCCGGGACTGAGGGGACCGTGCCGCTCCAGGAGGTCGAGCGTCTTCTCCTCCGTCGGGCCCAGCCCGAGGCGGGAAGCCACCGCGGTGTGGAACATGACTGCTGCGTTCGACAGCTGCCTGCCGGCGAGGTCGATCGCCGTCAGTGTCGGCTCGCTCGCGGGGAACCCGGTTGACCGTCGGGAGGGCATTCGGCATACCTTTCGTTCGTCCAAACGAAAGAATATCGGATCTGCCGACGCCACGCACCGCGGTGGATCGAGGCCACGGGGAAGGACGTCACATGCACGACGACGAGGCAGAGGTCCGGGCTCTCTTCGCCAGCCTCATGACCGCCTGGACGGACAACGACGCCACCGCCTACGGCGCCTGCTTCACCGATGACTGCGACTACGTCTCCTACGACGGGACGTGGGCGCGCGACCGCTCGACCATGCAGGAGGCCCACGACAGGCTGTTCCGCGGTGTGCTGGCCGGCTCGGCCCTCGTCGGTGACGTGCAGTCGGTCCGCTTCCCGACCTCGGGGGTGGCGATCGTCCACGCTACCGGCTCGGTCCTGATGCCGTGGCGGACGAGGCTGCCCGCTCGGAGGCTCTCTCGACAGACCCTGGTCGCCGTGCGGACCCGCGCGGGGTGGAGGTTCACCGCGTTGCACAACTCGCGTGTCCGCCCGAGGTCCATCCCCGCACCCGACGCGTTCCCGTCCAGGGCGTCCCACGTCCTCGCGCGAGTGGGTTCACGCCGGATCGCACCTCCCAGGCCCGCCGTCGGGCACACCGTGCGCTGACTCCCTCCCAACGCGAACAGCGGGAGGCCACGACTTCCACGTGCGGTCGGGCGGGGGTGACGATGTGTGGTCAGCCGGCGAGGGCCAGCACGAGGGGCAGCACGGGACCGAAGCCCGCGCGACGGAGCGCGCGGCCGGCGATGGTGAGGGTCCAGCGCGAGTCGGCCAGGTCGTCCACGAGCAGGACGGGTGCCTCGTCGAGGTCGGCCGCCCGCGACGCGAGGTCAGGTCCCACCTCGAACCGGTCCCACACGCCGGCCAGGCGGTAGGCGCTGTTGCCGCCGGCGGAGCCGTCCGGACCGGGCCCGGCGGGTGTCACGGAGCCGAGCAGCGGCAGGCGGCCCAGCTCGGCGAGCCGCTCCGCCACCGACGTGACCAGGCGCGGTCGGCTGAGGGAGGCCACCATCACGATCCCGGCCGGTCGCTGCTCCCAGCCCCAGCCGGCGAGCACCTGCGTGCACGCACGCAGCAGCCCGTCACCGATCGGCTCGTCCGGGCTGCCGTCGGCCAGGAGGTCGCGCAGGGTCTGTCCCCAGCCGAGGTCGGTCAGGCGCGCGACGGCGCGTCCGGGCGCGAGCTGCTCGCCCGGGGGGATCCGACCGCTCACGTCGACGCCGAGGCGCGGCATGCCGGTCGGCCACATGCGGCGCGGCTCGAGCTCGACCCCGGGACGGTGCAGCGCCCGGTCGGCGACCGCCCGCGACTGCTCCGGGACGTCGGTGGGGTACCAGGCGCCCGCGCACACGTCGCAGCGCCCGCACGGGGTCGCCGTGTCGTCGTCGAGCGACGCCTGCAGGAACGCCATCCGGCACGTCGCGGAGGGGTCGTCGTGCGCGACGAGGTAGCGGAGCATGGCCTGCTGCTCGTTCTCGCGGGCCTCGGAAACCCGGCGGTACCGGTCGGCGTCGTAGGTCCAGCCGGCGCCGGTGCCGATCCAGCCCGAACCCTCGCGGCGGATCGCGCCGTCGACGGCGAGGACCTTGAGCAGCAGCTCGAGGCGCGTACGGCGGATGTCGGCGACGGTCTCCAGCACGCCCACCGACAGCGGCTTGCCCCCGTGGTCGCGCGCCTGGTCAAGGGCGTCGACCACGGCATTGGCCCGTTGCGGGTCCGGCATGGACGAGGTGGCGAACCAGTGCCAGATCGCCGCGTCCTCGGGACCGGGCAGAGCCAGCACGTCGGCGCGCGCCACGGCCCGCCCCGCGCGTCCTACCTGCTGGTAGTAGCTGACCGGGGACGACGGCGCACCCAGGTGGACGACGAAGCCGAGGTCGGGCTTGTCGAAGCCCATCCCCAGCGCGGAGGTCGCGACGAGGGCCTTGACCTCGTTGCGGCGCAGGGCCTCCTCGGCGTCACGCCGCTCGGCGTCGTCGGTGCGCCCCGTGTAGGCGCGGACGCTGTGCCCCGCCTCGCGGAGGTAGGTCGCGGTGTCCTCCGCAGCGCTCACCGTCAGGGCGTAGACGATGCCGCTGCCGGGCAGGGCGTCGAGGTGGGCGGCGAGCCAGGCGAGACGCGCCGCGGCGTCGGGCAGGCGCAGCACGCCCAGGCGCAGCGAGTCGCGGGCCAGCGGTCCGCGCACGGTGGTGACCGGGACGACCGCCCCGTCGTGCCCGGCGGTCAGCTGCTCGGCCACGTCGTCGACCACGCGCGCGTTCGCGGTCGCCGTGGTCGCCAGCACCGGTGTGCCGGCGGGCAGCTGGGCCAACAGGTCGCGGATGCGCCGGTAGTCGGGGCGGAAGTCGTGACCCCAGTCGCTGACGCAGTGCGCCTCGTCGACCACCAGCAGCCCGCAGCGGTCGACCAGGCCGGGCAGCACCTCGTCGCGGAAGCGCGGGTTGGTCAGGCGCTCGGGGGAGACCAGGAGCACGTCGACGGCGTCGGCGTCGACCCGCGCGACGACCTCTCCCCACTCGGTGGGGTTGGCCGAGCTGAGCTGCTCGGCGCGCACACCCGCGCGCGCCGCGGCGGCGATCTGGTCGCGCATCAGGGCGAGCAGCGGCGACACCAGGAGGGTGGGTCCGCCTCCCTCCTGCCGCCGGAGCGCGGTGGCGACGAAGTACACCGCCGACTTGCCCCACCCGGTGCGCTGGACCACCAGTGCCCGCTCGCGACGGGCGACGAGGGCCTCGACGGCTTCCCACTGACCGTCCCGGAAGGCTGCCTCAGGACGCGCGGTCAGTGCTCGGAGCACCTCGTCGGCCCGGGACCTGAGGTCGGTGGTCTCGCTCGTCGCCGTCATGCCCGACACGCTAGACGCCGGCCCCGACGGTGCGGAGGCTGCCCGTGGCTGCCGCCGCCGAGGACCGATGCGGCGCGACGGCCCCCTGACAACCTGGACAGGCCAGGGCAGGATGGGCGAATGCCAACCACCCAGACGACGCACCTTGCCTTCAGGTCGACCACTCCGCGCGGGGTGGCGGACGAGTACGTGTCCCACCTCGTGGACCTCGACCCGAGGGTGTCGACGGCGCTCGGGACGCGCCAGCACGAGGACCGCCTCCCGGACCTGTCCCCGGACGGGCAGGAGGCACTCGACGACCTCGCCCGCGGGACGCTGTCGGCCCTCGACCGGGCCGAGGCGACGGGTGGCCACGACGCTGCCGAGGCCACGTGCGCCACGGTGCTGCGCGAGCGGCTGACCGCCTCGCTCGACCTGTCCCGGACGGGGGAGCACCTGCGCGGGATCCGCAACATCTTCGGACCGGCCCAGTCCGTGCGGGGCCTGTTCAACCTCATGCCCACCGCGACGGACGACGACTGGGCGGCAGTCGGGCGCCGCCTGTCACGGGTGCCCGAGGCGTACCGAACCCACGTCGCGTCGCTGGAGGAGGGCCGCCGGCGTGGCCTGTTCTCCGCGCCGCGGCAGGTGGAGGCACTGGTGGAGCAGCTCGACGAGTGGGTCGCAGGGGAGAGGACCTGGTTCCACGGCTTCGTCGCCGACGGCCCCGAGAGCCTGCGAGCCGAGCTCGACAGCGCGGCGGCCGCCGCCGCCTCCGGCGTCTGCGAGCTGCGCGAGTACCTGGCGGGCACGTACCTGCCGGCCGCCCAGGGGACACCTGACGCGGTCGGTGCCGAGCGTTACCGCGTCACGGCGCGGGCGAGCACCGGTGCCGACCTGGACCTCGAGGAGGCGTACGCCTGGGGCTGGGGGGAGTACCGGAGGCTCGACGGGCAGATGCGCGCGGCGGCTCAGGAGGTGCTGCCGGGGGCCACGCCCCTGGAGGCGATGGCCCACCTGGACGAGCACGGCGAGGCGGTCGAGGGCGTCGAGCAGGTGCGTGAGCGCCTGCAGCAGATGATGGACACCGCGATCAGCGACCTCCAGGGCACGCACTTCGACATCGCCGAGCCGATCCGCCGGGTCGAGGCGATGATCGCGCCCCCCGGCAGCGCTGCGGCGCCCTACTACACGCGCCCGTCGATGGACTTCTCCCGTCCGGGGCGCACCTGGCTGCCGACGCTGGGCGCCGAGCGCTTCCCCCTCTGGGACCTGGTCAGCACCTGGTACCACGAGGGCGTGCCCGGTCACCACCTCCAGCTCGCCCAGTGGGTGCACGTCGCGCCGCAGCTCTCGGTGTTCCAGACGTCGGTCGGCTCCAACAGCGCCTGCACGGAGGGCTGGGCCCTCTACGCGGAGCGGCTCATGGACGAGCTCGGGTACCTCGACCTACCGGCCCGGATCGGCTACCTGGACGCGCAGATCATGCGCGCCGTCCGCGTGGTGATCGACATCGGCATGCACCTGGAGCTGGAGATCCCAGGTGACTCGCCGGTGGCGCCCGGACAGCGGTGGACCCCGGCTCTCGCGAGGGAGTTCTTCGGGGCCCACTCGGGCAGGCCCGCGGCGTTCATCGACAGCGAGATCGTCCGCTACCTGGGCTGGCCCGGTCAGGCGATCAGCTACAAGCTCGGCGAGCGGGCCTGGCTGGACGGGCGCGACCAGGCCCGGGCACGTCACGCGCGCGAGGGCCGGCAGCTCGACCTGAAGACCTGGCACATGAAGGCCCTGTCGATGGGCTCCCTCGGTCTGGACGACCTGACCGCGGCGCTGGCGGCGCTCTGAGCCAGCCCCTGCGGGGGTGGGTCACATCCGGGCGAAGCGCGCCCGCGCGAAGAGGTACACGCCGTAGGCGACGAGCCCGAGGGCGATCGCGACCAGGAGGAAGGACCCGTACGGCTGGCTCAGCAGCGTGCGCAGGGCGCCGTCGATACCCGTTGCCTGGCCGGACGTCTGGCGCACGCCGGCGATCACGAACAGCCCGCCGACCATGACGATCACGAGGCCCTTGGCGACGTAGCCGACCATCCCGAGAACGCGCACGCCGGTGGACACGTGGCCGCCTCCGGTGCGCTCGAGGTCGCGCAGGAACTTCTTGGTCGCGCCCTTGTGCACGAGGTAGGCGCCGACGGCCGCGGTGCCGAGGCCGACCGCGACGACCAGGGCGCGGCCCGGGCCGGTGTCGACCAGGGCGGCGGTGAAGTCCGAGCTCTTCTGGCCCGCCGAGGACGAGCCGCCGCGGGCGAAGGTGAAGGTGGTGACGGCGAGCGCGGTGTAGAGGACGGTCTTGGCGGCGGCCTTGCCGCGGTCCCTCATCTGGTCGGTGCGGTCGGTCGCGAGCGCTCCCGACGAGCCTGCCCCGACGACGACGTTCGTCGCCTGCCAGACCGCCATGCACGCGAAGCCGACGACGCCCACCCACAGGGCCGCGCGTCCGGCCCCGGACTGCGCGAGGGTCGCCAGTGCGCCGGTCTGGTCCGCGGAGCCGCTCGCGGCGTCACCGGTTGCGAGACGCACGGCGATGTAGCCGATGACGAGGTGCAGGAGGCCCTCGATGACCCACCCGACCCTGGCGAGGCGCTCCAGCCACTTGCTGTCCGCTACCCGGCGGACTGCCTCGCCGGCCGACTGGGGCTCCGATGCGCTGTGGGTCGACATGGGCGGAGTGTGTCGGACCGCGACCCTCGCCGCCACCTCCGGGCCGTCGAGGGGGGCGGTGCCGTCAGCTCACGGGATCGAGCAGCACGCCTGCCCCGGCAGCCAGACGGGCGAGGTCGGTGCCGCTGACGACCCGCAGCGCGAGACCGGTGCGGCCGACGCCTCGCTGCAGGTCGTGCCACGGCACGGGGGACCGGCTGCCGACGAGAACCGCGTTGGCGTACCGGCGCCCGCGCAGCATGGCCGTTTCGGCGACGAGGCCGGCGTGTGCGAAGACGCTTGCCACCGTCGCGATCTCGGACCGAAGCACCGCCAGCGGCGGACGGTCGGCGACGTTGGCGAGGTAGAGACCGTCGTCGCGGAGCACGCGGGACGCGTCCGCGACGAACTCCTGGGTGACGAGGTGCCCCGGTGTGGTGTCGCCCGCGAACACGTCGCGCACCACGGCGTCCGCGCTGGCGTCGTGGCGGCCGGCGAGCACGCCCCGGGCGTCGCCCGCCCGGATGCGGAGCCTCGGCGACCTGGGGAGGGCGAACCAGGTGCGTACGAGGCGCGCCAGCTCGGCGTCGACCTCTGCGACCACCTGGTTCGAGCCCGGCCGGGCGATCTCGACGGCCCAGGGCAGTGCGCACGCGGCGCCTCCGAGGTGGACGACATCGAGGGGCTGGGGCTCGTGTCTGGCGTGCAGGGCGAGCGCGTGGGCGAGCAGCTGCAGGTACTCGAAGTCGAGCCGTGTGGGGTCGCCCGTGTGCACGGCCGACGAGGGCACGCCATTCACGGACAGCGTCCAGAGGCCCGGGTCGTCGCGCGACCTCACCAGCTCCGCCTCGCCGGTGTCGATCGGGTACGTCCCCTCCCGGGGTTCCGGCCCGCTCGGCCGGGGCGCGGTCGTCGCCCGGCGTGCCTGCCTACCCACCGTCGGCCACCGGGAGCGTCGCCGCGGGAAGGCCCCGCGCCTGGTTCTGCTCCCCGATCCACGCGTCGATCCGTCCCCACCACTCGTAGAGCCAGTCGCGTCGCTGCTCCTCGTCCAGCGGGACCTGCGCAGCAGGCACCTGCCACCAGCG
Organism: uncultured Actinomycetota bacterium; assembly: GCA_963843835.1. Classification (GTDB taxonomy): domain Bacteria; phylum Actinomycetota; class Actinomycetes; order Actinomycetales; family CAWJMD01; genus CAWJMD01. The sequence goes on along the minus strand of CAWJMD010000008.1, from coordinate 835,305 downwards.
CATCCTGATCTCGGTGTCCATCGGGAGCGCCCGCCAGATGTCGCCCACGGTGACGAGGTGGTCGAGGCCGCTGTGGGCTACCCAGACCACGTCGGCGTCAGGAGCCGCGTCGAGTGCCGCTCCGACCCCGCCCGGCCGGGGCGGCAGCACGTTGCGCAGGCGCTCCGCCTTCTCGGCCTCGGCGACCATGCCCTTCTCGCGCAGCTTGGCGATGGCGCGCGCGCGACGGCGGGCCGTGAAGTTGCCGCCCTCGGGGAAGATCACCAGCGCGTCGTCGTCGTCGAGGTTGGACGCCAGGTCACCGACGAGCCCCACCGTGGAGTCGCCGTCGGCGGTACGGGTTCCATTCGGCCGGATGAAGCGGTTCGGCAGGCGGCCCAGGAGGATGTCGATGACGGGATCCCACTGGAGCGTGTCCTTGAGCACGATGCGTGGTTCACGCTCGTACCAGGAGAGCAGGGCGTGCACGAGCAGGAACGAGTCGCCCGGTCCGGCGTGACGAGAGAAGACGAGCAGGGGACGTCCCGAGAACGACGACGGCTCAGGGCCCTCCACGCTCACCTGGAGCTTGAGCACCCGCTGCGTCTCGGCGAAGAGGAAGGACAGGACGGCCCGGACGAGGTCGTAGTGCGTGCGCTCGAATCGCGGGCTGCGCAGCTTCCACCCGAAGCCGGAGACCACCCAGAGCACGAGCAGCGCCACGAGGGCGGCCGACTCGAGCAGCAGGTAGAGGAGCACCAGCCAGAGCACGCGCAGCGGGCGCCAGCGGCCGGGGATGAGCGGGCTGAGCAGGGCTGCGACGAGCAGGGCGACAGGCAGCACGCTGATGGTGAGCAGCGTCAGCGCGATCACCGCCGGAGCGATCACGGCGCGCCGGATCCAGACGGGTGGCAGCACTAGATGCCTTCGCCCGCAACGATGTTCGGGTCGGGCTGTGCCATGTCACGGAGGTAGCGAGCACTCGCCTCGTAGGCCGCGTCGATGCGCCGGGGAACCGAGGACGTGTTGCGGTAGCGCAGGTTGCTCATCGGTGTCGAGGCGTCGCCGGTCGGGAGCACGTGCACCGTCACCCCGTCGGGGATCATCGTCAGGTCGCGCGAGAACCGGTGTCTGCGGGCGATCTCGAACGCCACGGTCGCGACCTCCCAGGGCCGCGTCGGCGCGTTCAGGGACCGCTCGACCCGGCCGACCTGAAGCACGTAGATGGTGGTCGCGCCCCGTTCCACCGCGCGGGAGACGGGGATCGAGTTGACGAGACCGCCGTCGAGGTAGTGCTCGCCACCGATCTGCACCGCCGGGAACAGCCCGGGGACCGCGCACGAGGCCAGCACGGCCGGCACGAGTGGGCCGCTCTCGAACCAGTGCTCGCTGGCCCGTTCGATGGAGCTCGCGCAGCATCCGAAGGGCACCGCCAGGTCTTCGATGTCGAGGTCCCCGACGGTCTCGAGGAGGAGAGCGCGCAGCCCCTCACCCGAGTGGAGCGCCGTGCCGGTGCGGGCGACCGACCGCACCCGGTCGAGCGCGGACGCGTCCCAGACGGCCGTGGCACCGCCGACCCACATGCGGGTCAGCGCCTCGATGGTCTCGGGGGAGGGGTCCCGGGCCAGCGCGGCGCCGTTGAGCGCACCCACGCTGGTACCCAGCACGAGGTCGGGCCGGATGCCCGCGTCGACGAGGGCGCGTGCCATCCCGACCTCGCTGGCGCCGAGCACGCCGCCACCGCCGAGGACGAAAGCCGTGATGTGGGAGTGGCTCACCTGTTCATCCTGCCCCACCGCACCGCAACCGGGCGGACCTGCGCCCCTGGTCGTCCTGTCAGGACCGCGACGGGCCGGGGACGGCCAGTCCTGCGTCGCGGAGCTCGAGCGCCGCCAGGGCGGTCACCACCGCCGGGTCGCCGACCCGCCAGGCGGTGACCGGGTCGTCGCACACCCGCGCCAGCCGGTGCATCGGCTGGTTGGCCATCGCCCGCAACGCGAACAGCGAGAGGTCGGCGTCCGCGTCGATGAACTTCTGCGCGGCGACGAGCCGCCGCACGAAGCGGATGCGGCGGGGGAGCCAGATCACCACCGCCAGCACCACGGGGACGACGAAGACGACCACCAGCAGGACGGACGCGAGGTCCTCCACCACCTCCACCTGGCGTCGACCGGCCGCGGCGACGGCATCGGCCGCGTCACCCGCCGCGCCGAACGGCTTGGCGAGGTCGTCGCCGACGAACGGGACCCGCTCGGCCGTCCGGCCCGCGTCGCGCAGGCTGGTGGCGATGTCGGTCGCGCCCCGGTCGATCTCACGCCCCGGCTCGGCCAGCGACAGGACCGACTCCTCGACGGCCTTGGCGGCGCGCCAGGACCACCAGACCCAGAGCACCAGCAGCAGGTCGCCGGCGACCTGGAGCGCCGCCCGGGCGGGGGTGCGGGCGTAGGGCAGGGTCAGCGCAGTCGGCACGGCTCCTCCTGGTGGATCGGGGTCGCGCCGACACTAGACTCGCCGGCGGTGGGTGACCCGCCCGGTCGATGACGGCTCGGGGTCGGCGTCGCGCAACGCATCCTGCGACCGGCAACGGAGCCGGTGGCCCTGACATGGCGAAGGACGAGTGACGGCTGTGAAGGTGGGCATCCCCCGCGAGGTCAAGAACCACGAGTACCGGGTGGCGATCACGCCGTCGGGTGCCCACGAGCTGGTGCGTAGCGGCCACGAGGTCGTCATCGAGACCGGAGCCGGCGTCGGCTCGTCGATCACCGACGAGGACTACGTCGCGGCCGGTGCGACGATCGCGCCGGACGCGGACGAGACCTGGGGCTCGGCGGAGCTGGTGCTGAAGGTGAAGGAGCCGGTCGCCTCGGAGTACCACCGGATGCAGGAGGGCCAGAGCCTCTTCACGTACCTGCACCTGGCCGCGGACAAGGCCCTGACCGAGGAGCTGGTCAAGCGGCGGGTGACCGCGATCGCGTACGAGACCGTCGAGCTGCCCGACCGGTCGCTGCCGCTGCTCGCGCCGATGAGCGAGGTGGCCGGACGGTTGGCGCCGCAGGTCGGTGCCGCGACGCTGATGCGCGCAGAGGGCGGTCGTGGGGTGCTCATGGGCGGGGTGCCAGGGGTCTACGCGGCGAAGGTCGTGGTGATCGGCGCGGGTGTGGCCGGGGTGAACGCGGCCGCGATCGCGCTGGGGATGCAGGCCGAGGTGCTGCTGCTGGACCGGAACGTGGCGCGGCTGCGTCAGGTGGACGCGATCTACCAGGGTCACTGCCAGACGGTGGCGTCGAACTCGTACGAGGTCGAGCGGGCGATCATGGACGCGGACATGGTCATCGGTGCGGTGCTCGTGCCGGGCGCGAAGGCGCCCAAGCTGGTCACCAACGAGCAGGTGTCGCGGATGAAGCCGGGCAGCGTGCTGGTCGACATCTCGATCGACCAGGGCGGCTGCTTCGAGGACTCGCGTCCGACCACGCACGCCGACCCGACGTACCCGGTCCACGACTCGGTGTTCTACTGCGTCGCGAACATGCCGGGTGCTGTGCCGCACACCAGCACCTACGCGCTGACGAACGTGACCCTCCCGTACGCGGTCGAGCTCGCGAACCACGGCTGGATGAAGGCGCTCTCGCGCGACCCCGCCCTCGCCCTCGGCCTGAACACCCACGACGGCGAGGTCACGTACGAGCCCGTGGCGGAGGCGCACGGCATGCCCAGCCGACCCCTGTCCGAGGTGCTCTCCTGACGTCCGGCCAGACCCTCGGCGCGCCCGACCACTCGGTGGTCGAGCCCGGACCGCCGGTCGACGTGCCGGCGCCCTCGCCGGCGCTGGCTCGTCACCTGCGCGGGTACCTCGAGCACCTGGCCGTCGAGCGAGGGCTGGCTGACAACACCCTCGCCGCGTACCGGCGCGACCTCGACCGGTACGGCGCCTTCCTCGCCGCACGGGACGTGCCGGGCCCCGGCGAGGTGACGGCGCAACTCGTGTCGGAGTTCGTCGCGGCCCTGCGGACGGGGTCGGACGGACGTCCGGTGCTCACCGCGTCGTCGGCGGCGCGCACGGTCGTCGCCGTGCGCGGCTGGCACCGCTTCCTCGCCCGCGAGGGCGTGACCGCGACCGACCCGGCGAGCGACGTGCGCCCGCCACCTGCCCCCAAGCGCCTCCCGAAGGCGATCAGCGTCGACGAGGTGACGCGCCTGCTCGAGGCCGCCTCCGTCGCCGACGCGCCCGCGTCCCTGCGGGACAGGGCGCTCCTGGAGGTCCTGTACGCCACGGGAGCGCGGATCAGCGAGGCCGTGGGCCTCGACCTCGACGACCTGCCGTTCCTGTCGCCCGGCGCTCCGGTGGACCCCGACGGCGTCGCCGTCCGGCTCTTCGGCAAGGGCGGCAAGGAGCGTGTGGTACCGGTGGGGTCCTACGCGGTCGAGGCGCTCCAGGCGTGGCTCGTGCGCGGCCGCCCGGCGATGGCCGCAGCGGGGCGGGGGACCCCCGCGGTCTTCCTCAACTCGCGGGGGAGCCGGCTGTCGCGGCAGAGCGCCTGGACGGTGCTCCGGGCGGCGGCGGAACGCGCCCACGTCGCCGGACACGTCTCGCCCCACACCCTGAGGCACTCGTTCGCCACCCACCTCCTCGAGGGCGGGGCGGACGTGAGAGTGGTCCAGGAGCTCCTGGGGCACGCGTCGGTGACGACGACGCAGGTCTACACGCTGGTGACCATCGACGCGCTGCGCGAGGTCTACGCAACTGCCCACCCGCGCGCACGGTGAGCCTGGTTGAAGCGCCGTGGGCGGGCCGACTAGGGTCACCGCACGTGCCGGTCCGTCCGGAGTGCACTAGAGGAAGAGACGAGCACCTGTGAGCAGCACGACGTCCGACCAGGCCACGGCCGGTCTCGGACCGACCGGGCGCCCACTTCCGCAGTTCCCCGTCCCGCCCCCGCTCCGCTCATCGGGGCCTGCGCGGATCATCTCCATGTGCAACCAGAAGGGCGGGGTGGGCAAGACCACCTCGACCATCAGCCTCGGGGCGGCCCTGGCCGAGTACGGCCGCAAGGTGCTGCTGGTGGACTTCGACCCGCAGGGCGCGCTGTCGGTGGGTCTCGGCAGCAACCCCAACAGCCTCGACCAGACGGTCTACAACCTGCTGATGGAGCGCGACGCGAAGATCCACGATGTCATCCGCACCACCGACATCGCCGGCCTCGACCTGCTGCCCGCGAACATCGACCTCTCCGCTGCCGAGGTGCAGCTGGTGGGCGAGGTGGCCCGGGAGATGATCCTCGGCCGGGTGCTGCGGCCCGTCGCCGACGACTACGACGTGATCCTGATCGACTGCCAGCCCTCGCTTGGGCTGCTGACGGTGAACGCCCTGACGGCCTCCCACGGCGTGCTGATCCCGCTCGAGTGCGAGTTCTTCGCGATGCGCGGGGTCGCCCTGCTGATGGAGACGATCGAGAAGATCCAGGACCGCCTCAACCCGCGGCTCGAGGTCGACGGCATCCTCGCCACCATGTACGACTCCCGCACCCTGCACAGCCGTGAGGTCGTGGCCCGTCTGGTGGAGGCCTTCGGCGACACGGTCTTCCACACCGTCATCGGACGCACCGTGAAGTTCCCCGAGGCCTCCGTCGTGGCCACGCCGATCACCCGCTACGCCTCCGGACACGCCGGCGCCGAGGCCTACCGCCAGCTGGCGCGCGAGCTGGTCACCCGCGGCAGCGCGGCCTGAGCGTCACCCGCTCCACGCCCCCCGACCCCGATGAGCCCCACGTGAGCACCCCAGCACCCGAGACGGCGGTCGACCGCCCGCGGCCGACACCGTTCGAGGTGCGCCTGGACAACTTCACGGGGCCCTTCGACCTGCTGCTCGGCCTGATCTCCAAGCACCAGCTGGACATCACCGAGATCGCCCTGGCAACCGTCACGGACGACTTCATCGCGCACATCCGGCGGCTCGACGACGGGTGGGACCTCGGGCAGGCCAGCGAGTTCCTGGTCGTGGCCGCCACCCTGCTCGACCTGAAGGCCGCTCGCCTGCTGCCCGCGGGCGAGGTCGACGACGCGGAGGACCTGGCACTGCTGGAGGCTCGCGACCTGCTGTTCGCACGCCTGCTGCAGTACCGCGCCTACAAGCACGTGTCCGCCGCGTTCGCCGAGCGGATGGCGACCGTCGGTCGCGGCGCACCGCGGGCCGTCTCGCTCGACCCGCACCTGGCCGACCTGCTGCCCGAGCTCGTCTTCTCGCTGACGCCCCAGCAGCTGGCGGAGATCGCCGCCCGCGCGACCGCACCGCGACCGGGTCCTCCCGAGGTGAGCCTGACCCACCTGCACGGTTCGGCCGTCAGCGTGTCCGAGCAGGCCGAGGTGCTCGTGCGGAGGCTCCGGCGGACCGGCACGGCGACCTTCCGCGACCTCATCGCCGACGCTGCCGACACCTTGGTGGTGGTGGGACGCTTCCTCGCCCTGCTCGAGCTGTTCAGGGAGTCGGCGGTCGCGTTCGAGCAGGCGTCGGCGCTGGGCGAGCTGACGGTCAGGTGGACCGGCACCCAGGAGGGCGAGGTCACCGTGAGCGACGAGTTCGACCAGGACACCCCCCCTGCCGACGAGGCGGTGCCCCAGGTCGTGCCCATCGACGCAGAGGAGCAGGGACAGCTGTGAGCGAGCCCATGGTGGAGCAGGTGGACGCCGACGGCGCCGGCGATGCGGCGATCGACGAGGCGCCGGTCGAGGAGGGTCTCGACCTCGACCTCCTCCCGGGCGGCGCCCGGGCGGCGCTGGAGGGGATCCTCATGGTCGTCGACGAGCCCGTCACCGAGGCGTCGCTGGCGGCAGCCCTCGTCCTGCCCCGTGAGCGGGTGCGCGAGCTGCTGGGCGGTCTGGCGGCCGAGTACGCCGAGCAGCAGCGGGGTTTCGAGCTCCGGGAGGTCGGCGGCGGCTGGCGGTTCTACAGCCGGGCCGAGCTCGCGCCGGTCGTCCAGCGCTTCCTCCTGGACGGCCAGACGGCGCGGTTGACGCAGGCAGCCCTCGAGACGCTGGCGGTGATCGCCTACCGGCAGCCGGTCAGCCGGGCCCGCGTCGCGGCGGTGCGGGGGGTCAGCGTGGACTCGGTCGTGCGTACGCTGACCACGCGTGGCCTCGTGGCCGAGGTCGGTACGGATCCCGGTACGGGAGCCATCCTGTACGGCACCACCACGTCCTTCCTCGAGCGGATGGGTCTGGGCAGCCTCTCCGAGCTGCCGGCCCTGGCGCCCTACCTGCCAGAGGCGGACGTGCTCGACGAGCTCGCGGAAGGAACGGCGTGAACCAGCACAGCGCGGACGGACGAGGCGCAGGCGGCAAGGGCGGCCCCCGCCGCACCCCACCCGGATCGCCCCGTGCGCAGGCCCCTCGGGCAGGTACGCGCAAGGGCGGGCCGGTCGGCAAGGGTGGCAAGGCGGGCCAGGGTGGCGCCGCCGGACGCGGGCAGCGCCCGACAGCCCGGCGCAGCCAGCCACCGGTCAGCACACAGCCCGCGGCGGACGTCCACGACCCGGACGGCATCCGGTTGCAGAAGGTGCTCGCCCAGGCTGGCATCGCCTCGCGGCGGGCCAGCGAGGACCTGATCGCCGCCGGTCGGGTCACAGTCGACGGCCAGGTGGTCACCGAGCTCGGCGTGCGCGTCGACCCGGGCCACGCCGTGATCCACGTCGACGGCATGCGGCTGCAGCTCGACACGACGAAGGTCTACCTGGCGCTGAACAAGCCGCGCGGCGTCGTCACCACGATGAGCGACCCCGAGGGCCGCCCCAGCATCGGCGACCTGGTGGGCAACCGCACGGAGCGTCTCTTCCACGTCGGCAGGCTCGACGCGGAGACCGAGGGCCTGCTGCTCATCACCAACGACGGTGACTTCTCGCACCGGCTGCAGCACCCGTCGTACGAGGTGCCGAAGACCTATCTTGCGGAGATCCCCGGCCCGGTGCCGCGCGACCTCGGTCAGCGGCTTCGGGCGGGCATCGAGCTGGAGGACGGGCTGGCCAAGGTCGACTCGTTCCGCATGATCGACCACAAGCCCGGCCGGGCGCTGGTCGAGATCATCCTGCACGAGGGGCGGCACCACATCGTCCGACGCATGCTCGCCGAGGTGGGGCACCCCGTGATGCAGCTCGTTCGCGTGCAGATCGGGCCGGTGCTGCTCGGCGACCTGCTGCCAGGGAAGAACCGCCCGCTCACCCGCGAGGAGCTGGGCACGCTGATGGCCGACCTCGGTCTCTGACCCGCCCGGCCTGACCACCGTCGTGCGCCGGCGGCATACCGGCGCGTGGCGTCCCCGGAGGGGGACGGTGTCACCAGCCTCTACGGTGGTCCTCGGTCCGAGACCCCTGCGGCGCCCCGGAGGCGCGGCAGACGAGGGAGGCGCAGGTGGCGGTGCGGGCGATCCGCGGTGCGATCCAGCTGGACGTGGACGAGCGGGAGCACCTGCTCTCCTCGACCCGTGAGCTGGTCACGGCCGTGCTCGAGGCGAACGCGATCACGGCCGAGGACCTCGTCTCGATCATCTTCACGGTGACCGCCGACCTGCGCTCGGAGTTCCCGGCCCTGGCTGCGCGCGAGCTGGGGATGGGGGACGTGCCGCTGCTGTGCACCGTGGAGATCGACGTCCCGGGTGCGATGGCGAGGGTCGTGCGCCTGATGGCGCACGCCGAGCTCGACGTGCCCCGCCGAGAGGTGCAGCACGTCTACCTGCGCGGAGCGGTCGGGCTGCGGCGCGACCTGGCGCAGTGAGCGCCGCGGTGAACGGCCCGGCACGCACGACCGGCCCCGTCCGCGTGGTCGGCACCGGCCTGCTGGGCGCGAGCATCGGGATGGGCCTGCGCGCCCTCGGTGTCGACGTCGTGCTGCACGACACCTCGCCGACGGCGCGGTCGCTGGCGCGCGACCTCGGCGCCGGCCGCCTGCCCGGTCCCGACGAGCCGGCGCCGGCGCTCGTGGTCGTCGCCGCGCCACCGGACGTCACCGCCGAGGTCGTCGAGGCCGAGCTCCGTGCCCATCCCTCTGCCGTGGTCACCGACGTGGCCAGCGTGAAGCAGCGGCCCCTGACCGAGCTCGGGGAGAGCCTGGGCTCCGACCTCGACGCGGTACGGCGCTACGTGGGCGGCCACCCGCTGGCCGGGCGAGAGCGGTCCGGTGCCGTCGCGGCGCGGGCCGACCTGTTCCGCGGCCGCCCATGGGTGCTGACGCCGGGTCCCGACGCGGACCCGTCCGCCGTCCGCGTCGTGCACGACCTCGTGGTCGACCTCGGGGCCGCGCCGACCGTGATGCCCGCTGACGCGCACGACCACGCGGTCGCCCAGATCTCGCACGTGCCCCAGGTGGCGGCCTCACTCGTGGCCGCGCGCCTGGTGGGGTCGGACGACCGTGCGGTGGGCCTCGCCGGCCAGGGGCTGCGTGACGTCACGCGGGTCGCGGCCAGCGACCCCTCGCTCTGGGTGCAGATCCTCGGTGCGAACGCGCGGCACGTCGCCCAGGTGCTCACGGAGCTGCGCGGCGACCTGGACGGGGTGATCGACGCGCTGCGCGCTTTGGACTCCGACCCGCAGGCCCGCGGGGCGCGATCCGCCCTGGCGACCGCCCTGGACGCCGGTGCGCGTGGGCAGGCCCGCATCCCGGGCAAGCACGGCACCGCGCGCACGCGCTTCGCCGTGGTCACCGTCCTGATCCCGGACCGGCCCGGCGAGCTGGCGAGGATGCTCGCCACGATGGGAGGCGCCGGGGTGAACCTCGAGGACCTGCGCCTGGAGCACGCCCCCGACCGTCTCGTCGGTCTGGCGGAGGTGTCCGTGCTCCCCGCCTCCCGCGAGAGGCTCGAGGAGGCGCTCCGCGCGGACGGCTGGACCTTGGCCGGCTGAGCACGCACTACCCTGGGTCGTCCCCCCTGTCCTGTCGTCCCCGAGGTGAGCCGTGCCCGCGCAGCGCAACCGTCCCGTCGTGGTCGCCATCGACGGCCCGTCCGGTTCGGGCAAGTCGAGCGTCAGCCGGAAGGTCGCCGAGGCCCTCGGCCTCGCGTTCCTGGACACCGGCGCGATGTACCGGGCCGTCTGCTGGTGGGCCCTCCGGCACGGCGTCGACCTGGACGACCGCGCCGCGGTGGCCGGCGTCGCGCGGTCGCTCGACCTGCGGATGGGCACGGACCCCGTCGCGCCGACGGTCGAGGTCGACGGCCACCAGGTGGACGCCGAGCTGCGGACCGGCGAGGTCTCCGCGGCCGTCAGCACCGTGGCGACGAACCTCGACGTCCGCGCCGAGCTGCGTCGCCGTCAGCAGGAGATCATCGCGGCCGCCGAGCACGGCATCGTCGCCGAGGGGCGCGACATCACCACGGTCGTCGCCCCCGACGCGGACGTGCGCGTCCTGCTCACCGCCGACGAGGCCGCCCGGCTCGCGCGCCGGGCAGCCGAGACCCACGGTCGCGACGACGAGGCCGCGATGGCGGACACGCGCGACCAGGTGCTGCGCCGGGACGCCGACGACGCGACCGTCTCCCAGTTCCTCACGGCGGCCGACGGTGTCACCACCGTCGACTCGTCATCCATGACCTTCGAGCAGACCGTGCACGCCGTGCTGGCCCTGGTCGAGGCTCACCTCACCGCCCCCCAGGAGGCCGGCCGATGACCGAGGACCACGTCGACCCCGAGGCCGACGCCCAGGTCGACCCGACGCCCGCGCTGCGGGCAGGGCTGGACGACTACGCCCTGTCCGACGAGGACCTCGCCCTCATCCAGGGGGAGGCGGGATCGGGCGCCGACGAGCACGTAGGCCCACTGCCGGTGCTCGCCGTCGTGGGGCGCCCCAACGTCGGCAAGTCGACTCTCGTCAACCGCATCCTGGGGCGCCGCGAGGCCGTCGTCGAGGACGTACCAGGCGTGACCCGCGACCGCGTCAGCTACCCGGCGAACTGGGCCGGGCGTGACTTCACCCTCGTCGACACCGGCGGCTGGGAGGTGGACGTTCTCGGCCTGGACGCCGCGGTCGCCACGCAGGCCGAGGTCGCGGTCGAGCTCGCGGACGCCGTCCTGTTCGTTGTCGACGCGACCGTGGGCGCGACCGCCACCGACGAGCGGGTCGTGCGGATGCTGCGCGCCTCCGGCAAGCCGGTCGTGCTCGCCGCGAACAAGGTCGACGACATGCGGGGCGAGGCCGACGCCGCGACGCTCTGGAGCCTCGGGCTGGGCGAGCCGTTCCCCGTCTCCGCCGTCCACGGCCGGGGCTCGGGCGACCTGCTCGACGCGTGCGTCGCCGTGCTGCCCGAGCAGTCCACGCTGTCGGGTCCTGCGCCCGGTGGGCCCCGACGGGTCGCCCTGCTGGGCAAGCCCAACGTCGGCAAGTCGTCGATGCTGAACAAGCTCGTCGGCAGCGAGCGCGTGGTGGTCGACGACGTCGCGGGGACCACCCGCGACCCGGTCGACGAGATGGTCTCGCTGGCAGGTCGCACGTGGAAGTTCGTCGACACCGCGGGCATCCGCCGACGCGTCCACCAGACGAAGGGCGCCGACTTCTACGCCTCCCTGCGCACCCAGGGCGCGCTGGAGAAGGCGGAGGTCGCGGTCGTCCTCATCGACGCGAGCGAGACCCTCACCGAGCAGGACACCCGCATCATCTCGATGGTGACCGAGGCCGGTCGTGCGCTCGTGATCGCTTACAACAAGTGGGATCTCGTCGACGAGGAGCGCCGCCGCTACCTCGAGCGCGAGATCGAGCGCGACCTGGTGCAGGTGCAGTGGGCGCCGCGGGTGAACGTCTCCGCGCGCACGGGTCGGCACCTGGAACGGCTCGTGCCGGCGCTCGACCTGGCCCTCGACTCGTGGGACAGCCGCATCCCCACCGGCCGGCTCAACGCGTTCTTCGGTGAGCTGGTCGCGGCCCACCCGCACCCGGTGCGGGGTGGCAAGCAGCCGCGCATCCTGTTCGCCACCCAGCCCTCGACGCGTCCCCCGCGGTTCGTCGTGTTCGCCTCCGGGTTCCTGGAGGCGGGGTACCGCAGGTACATGGAGCGCCGGCTCCGTGAGACCTTCGGGTTCGCGGGTTCTCCGATCGAGCTGAGCGTGCGGGTGCGTGAGAAGAGGCGTCGGTAGTCCGGTAGTCTTCTCACCGCCCGACCGGGTGCAGCCCAGGTCGGATTCCGGGACGTGGCGCAGCTTGGTAGCGCACTTGACTGGGGGTCAAGGGGTCGCAGGTTCAAATCCTGTCGTCCCGACGGAATGGCCGAGGGACCTGACGGATGTCAGGTCCCTCCGTCATGTGGGCGGCAGGGCGGGCTGAGGCTCGGAGGCACCCGCGCGGACCGTAGGCTGGTACCGATGAGGCAGAGCGCGAGGGTGGAGCAGGGGGTGGGTCCGGTGGAGCAGGTGCCACCCCGGGCCGACGTCGTGCTCACGGTGCCGAACGCGATCAGCTTCGTGCGGCTCCTGCTCGTGCCGGTCTTCGCCTACCTGATCATCACCGAGCAGGACGGCTGGGCGCTCCTGGTCCTGGCGGTCTCCGGCCTCTCCGACTTCCTCGACGGCTACCTGGCGCGCCGGTGGAACCAGGAGTCCGAGCTGGGTCAGAAGCTCGACCCCGCCGCGGACCGGCTCTACATCCTCTCCACGCTGCTGGGGCTCGCCTGGCGCGACCTGATCCCGTGGTGGCTGGTGGCGCTCATCGTGGTCCGCGACCTGGTCCTGGTCGGCACCCTGCCGTCGCTGACCCGTCTCGGGCTGGCCTCGTTGCCGGTGCACTACCTGGGCAAGGCCGCCACCTTCAACCTCCTGTACGCCTTCCCCCTGATCCTGCTGGGCGAGGGGACCGGGGTGCTGGCCGACGTGGCTCGACCCCTGGGCTGGGCGTTCGTGTGGTGGGGCGCCGGCCTCTACTGGTGGGCCGGTGTGCTGTACCTGAGGCAGCTGCGTCAGCTCGTCCGCGCGGACCGGGTGCTCGCGGCCGGGCGCCCGCCGGACGAGGCCCCGGCATGAGCACGCCCACCACCCCCCGACCGGTGCGCCGGCCGGACGCGTCGATGACCCTGCTGACCGAGGTGATGCAGCGACCTCTCGACCCGGGGTACGCCGCGGTGGCCGAGGCGCGCAGGGCGAGGGGGGAGGGCGCCGCCCAGCGGCGACGCCGGACCGCGCCGCTGACCGTGCTCCTGTCCCTCGTGGCCGGCGCGATCCTGGTCATCGGCGTGATGGAGCTGCGGGTGCCGCGGTCGGAGGACACGACGGGAGTGCTGCGCGACGAGGTCACCACCCGGACGACCGAGGTCAACGACCGGGCGGCACAGGTCGAGTCGCTGCGCGGCGAGATCATCGGCCTGCGGGACGCCCGCCTCGCCGACGCCGGCGGTGACGTTCTCGCGCAGGCCACGACGCTCGGCGTCCTCGCGGGTGCCGAGCCCGTCCACGGCCCAGGGGCGGTGTACACGCTCGACGACGCGGTCGGCGTGTCCGACCCGCTGACCGGTGACCCGCGGGAGGGGGACGAGACGGACCCTGGACGCGTCCTCGACGTGGACCTGCAGGTGGTGGTGAACAGCCTGTGGGCCAGTGGCGCAGAGGCCATCTCCGTCAACGACCACCGGCTGACGTCGACCTCGGCCATCCGCTCGGCGGGGCCCGCGATCCTGGTGGACTTCCGGCCGCTCGCTCCTCCCTACGTCGTTGAGGCCATCGGTGACCCCGCGACCCTGCAGGCCCGCTTCGCCCGGTCGTTCGCCGGCACGTACCTCGAGTCGCTCCAGCAGAACCACGGTGTCCGGGTCTCGATCTCGGGCGCCGGGAACCTCACCCTCGACGGCGGGGACGCGCTGACCCTGCAGTACGCCACCCCCGCGGGCCCACTGGAGGACGACAAGTGATCGCGGCTCTGGGGCTCGTCCTCGGCATCATCATCGGGCTGCTGCTCGAGCCCACCGTCCCGCCCGCGCTGCAGCCCTACCTGCCGATCGCGGTCGTGGCCGCGCTCGACGCGGTCTTCGGTGGTCTGCGGGCGGTGCTCGACGGCATCTTCGACGACCGCGTGTTCGTCGTGTCGTTCCTGTCGAACGTCGTCGTCGCCGCACTCGTCGTCTACCTCGGCGACCAGCTCGGTGTCGGGGCCCAGCTGTCGACGGGCGTCGTGGTCGTGCTCGGGATCCGCATCTTCTCCAACGCCGCAGCCATCCGCCGGCACGTGTTCAAGGCATGAGCGGCGTGGAGGACCCGCGCGAGCCCTTCGGCGGTGACGACGTGACGGAGCCCGACGAGCCACGCCGCAGGCTCTGGCGGTCCGCGCTGCCGAGGGGCACCCGGGGCGAGCTGCTCGCCGGACTGCTCTGCGCCGTGCTCGGCTTCGCCCTCGTGGTGCAGGTGCAGCAGACCCAGGGAGCGGACCTGGGCTCGCTGCGCGAGTCCGACCTCGTCCGGATCCTCGACGACCTGGGCGCCCGCAACGACAGGCTCGAGGCGGAGCAGAACGAGCTGGAGGCCACGCGCCAGGAGCTGCTCTCGGGCAGCAGCGCCCAGGAGGCGGCGCGGGCTGCCGCGCAGAAGGAGCTCGACCTGCTGGGCATCCTGGCGGGCACGTCGGAGGCGACGGGTCCGGGCATCCGGTTGACCATCACCAGCGGGGACGGGGCCGTCGGGGCGGCGACCCTGCTCGACGCCGTGCAGGAGCTGCGCGACTCGGGAGCCGAGGCGCTGCAGGTCGGCGACGTGCGCATCGTGGCCTCGACCTCGTTCGTCGACACCTCCGACGGCCTGGTCGTCGACGGCACGCTCGTCGAGTCGCCGTACGTCTTCCGCGTGATCGGTGACCCGTCCACGCTGTCCACCGCCCTCGACATCCCCGGCGGCGTCCTCCGCTCCGTCCGCTCGCAGGGCGGCCAGGCCCAGGTGGTCGAGCTGGACGAGGTGGTGGTCGACGCGTTGCGGGCGCCGTCCGGGCCTGAGTACGCTCAGCCGGCCGAGCCGACGGCGACACCCTGAGACCCGTTCACGCGAACCCGTACGACTCCCTGACGCCGACTCGAGAGGGCACCCCATGGCCGCGTTCGACTACCCCGACGACCTCCGCTACACCGCCGAGCACGAGTGGGTCAGGGTGCGCGACGAGGCGGCGGCCGGCACCGTCGTGCGGGTCGGCATCACGGCCTTCGCCCAGGACGCGCTCGGCGACATCGTGTTCGTGCAGATGCCCTCGGCGGGGGACCAGGTCCAGGCGGGCGAGACCTGCGGCGAGGTCGAGTCGACCAAGAGCGTCAGCGACCTCTACTCGCCCGTCACCGGCACCGTGGTCGAGAGCAACTCCTCCCTCGACGGGAGTCCAGAGCTGGTCAACTCCGACCCGTACGGCGACGGCTGGATGCTCGACATCCGGATCGACGACGCCTCGGTGCTGGCCGGCCTGATGGACGCGGCCACCTACCGCGAGAGCACGAGCTGAAAAGGCTGCCGAGTCCCTGAGACTCTCTGCCGACAGCGTGGTTTCACCCTGCGCTTGAGGGTTAGGGTGGAGGAAGCCGACCGCGGCCGAGGTGGCCGCTGGCGGAGACGGAGTTCACACGTCCCCAGGAGGACAGATGTCGCAGGGACCGCCCGAGGGCGAGCCGCAGGAGCGGCCCTCGGAGAGCGTGACCCGCCCGGCCCAGGCCCGGCCCACCGACTCCACGATGACGCTGTCGGCCGTCGGGTCCGAGGTGGAGGTCGACGACGGCGGCCTCAGCGGTGACGACCAGGCAGCCATCGGGGCACTGCCGGACTCGAGCGCGCTCCTGATCGTGCAGCGCGGCCCGAACTCGGGCTCGAGGTTCCTGCTCGACGCCGACCGCACCACCGCGGGGCGCCACCCCGACAGCGAGATCTTCCTGGACGACGTCACGGTCTCGCGCAAGCACGCCGAGTTCCTGCGTGACGGTGCGGTGTTCCGCGTGCGTGACGTGGGGAGCCTCAACGGCACCTACGTGAACCGCGAACGCGTCGACGACCTGGTGCTGTCCGCGGGGGACGAGGTGCAGATCGGCAAGTACCGGATGACCTTCCACCCGCGCTCGGGCGGCGCAGCCGCGGCGGATCCCGGGGCCGGTGGTACCTCGCAGTGAGCCAGTCCACCCAGCGCTCCCCGGGTGGGCCACGGCGCGCGCAGCAGCTCTTCAGCATCGGTGAGGTGCTCGGCCAGCTGCAGCCCGACTTCGCCGACCTGACGCACTCCAAGCTGCGGTTCCTGGAGGACCAGGGCCTGGTCGAGCCGCAACGGACCGCCGCCGGGTACCGCAAGTTCAGCACCGCCGACATCGAGCGGCTGCGGTTCGTGCTGTCGACGCAGCGCGACGCCCGCTGGTCGCTGAAGGAGATCGGCGTCTACCTGGACGCCCTCGACCGGGGTCTGGACCCTGCCCCGCCGGGTCGTGTCGCGACTGCTCCCCGCCTCGTCCGCGACGGGGGGCCGCCCGGGGCCGAGGGTTACGCCGCGACCTCGGGGACGCGGCTGCGTCGCGACGAGCTGCTGGCGTCGGCGGAGATCGACGACGAGCTGCTCTCCAGCCTCGAGGCGTTCGGCCTGGTGGCCGTTGGCGACCACGGGTACTACGACGCCGACGACCTCGAGATCGCCAGCACCGCGGGAGCCCTGGCCGGCTACGGGATCGAGCCCCGGCACCTGAGGGCTTTCCGGACCGCCGCGGACCGGGAGGTCGGTCTGGTCGAGCAGGTCACCACCCCGCTGCGCCATCACCGTGGCGCGGGCTCGTCCGCCAAGGCGGAGGAGGTGGCGCGGGAGATCTCCGCGCTCTGCGTGCGACTGCACGCGACCCTCGTGCGCTCGGGTCTGGACCGGCTCGGCTGACCGCCGTATCCCTTTGACCCGCCAACGGTTACGGTGGGGGAGTGCGCGAGCTCGAGGTGGTCGGAGTACGGGTCGAGATGCCCTCCAAGACGCCTATCGTCCTGTTGCGGGAGCGGGACGGCGAGCGCTACCTACCTATCTGGATCGGCACCGCCGAGGCGAGCGCCATCGCCCTCGCCCAGCAGGGCGTGACCCCGCCGCGGCCCCTGACCCACGACCTGCTGCGTGACGTGATCACCGCCCTCGGGCGCACGCTCGAGCAGGTCCGCATCGTCGAGATGCGGGAGAACGTCTACTTCGCCGAGCTGAGCTTCGACGGGGGCGTGACGGTGAGCGCGCGCTCGTCCGACGCGATCGCCCTCGCCCTGCGGGTCGGCTGCCCGATCCTGGGCGCGGACGACGTGCTGGAGTCGGCGAGCGTCCCCGTCCCGCACGAGGACGAGGACGAGGTCGAGCGGTTCCGCGAGTTCCTCGACCAGGTCAGCGCCGAGGACTTCGACAAGCCCGAGGGGCCGGATCAACCCTCTACCTGAGGTCGAGGGTCACGACCGCTCAGCGACACGCCGACGCAGACCGCCGTCACGTCGTTGACCTGGGGCAACGGCGGCCGTAGCGTCAGGTCGAACGTTCCCGGTTGTAGTTCCAGCGATGTCCTTCGGCTCGTCCGGTGGTCCTGGTCCCACGACTCCCGGCGGGAGCACCCAGACTCGGAGGTCGTAGTGAGCGGCACCCACGACGCACCGGAGCAGCGCTCCACGCTGCCGGCGTCCGCGCAGGGCCTCCTGTTCACCGAGGACCTCCCCGTGCTCGACGAGGACATGGGGTACCGCGGGCCGACGGCCTGCCGTGCCGCCGGGATCACCTACCGCCAGCTGGACTACTGGGCGCGCACCGGTCTGGTCGAGCCGGGCGTCCGGGGAGCCAAGGGCTCCGGCACCCAGCGTCTGTACAGCTTCCGCGACATCCTCGTGCTCAAGGTGGTCAAGCGACTGCTCGACACCGGGGTCTCACTCCAGCAGATCCGCACGGCCGTGGGCGCGCTGCGTGAGCGCGGCGTCGAGGACCTCGCCCAGATCACGCTGATGAGCGACGGCGCGAGCGTCTACGAGTGCACGTCCGCCGACGAGGTGATCGACCTGGTGCAGGGTGGCCAGGGCGTCTTCGGCATCGCGGTCGGACGCGTGTGGCGCGAGGTCGAGGGGACCCTCGCCGCGCTGCCCAGCGAGCGGGCCGACGACGACGGCATCGTCACCAGCGCCGACGACGAGCTCGCGGCGCGGCGCTCGGCCCGCCAGACCGGCTGAGCAGCATCGGGACGGTCGGCACGCACGTCGGCTGATACCGTCTGAGGTGCTGTCGACCCCGCGCGGGAGAGTCCCCGTCGCACCTCGGTCGGGGCGCCGAAGGGGCAAACTCCCCGGAACCTCTCAGGCGCCAGGACCGCGCGGGACAGGCGACTCTGGAACCGCACCGGTGACAGAGGGGGAGGCAACGGACGACCCGATCGGGGTCGTGACGCAGGGAGCCTCCGAGATGTCGCACGTCGACCACAGCCACCGCACCCGTGACTTCGCCGCCCGCCACATCGGCCCGGGCGAGGGCGAGGTGCGCCACATGCTCTCGGCCCTCGGCTACGACAGCCTCGACGCCCTCGCCACGGCCGCCGTGCCGGCGACGATCGCGTGGAGTGAGCGGCTCGACCTGCCCGAGGCGCTCAGCGAGCCGGAGGCCCTGGCCGCCCTGCGCCGCGTCGCCGACGCGAACACCGTGCGCCGGTCGATGATCGGGCTCGGCTACTACGGGACCCACACCCCCGGCGTGATCACGCGCAACGTGCTCGAGAACCCCTCCTGGTACACGGCCTACACGCCGTACCAGCCCGAGATCTCCCAGGGCCGGCTCGAGGCGCTGCTGAACTTCCAGACCGCGGTCAGCGAGCTCACCGGCCTCACCACCGCCAACGCCTCGATGCTCGACGAGGCGACGGCCGCAGCCGAGGCGGTCACGCTGATGCGGCGTGTGTCCAACGTCGGCCACGACGCGGCCGTCGTCGTCGACGCCGACGTGCTGCCGCAGACGCTCGCCGTGGTGCGCACGCGGATGGAGGCGATCGGTCTGCCCGTCATCGTCCACGACACGTCGGCGGGGCTGCCCGACGCAGAGATCTTCGGCGTGCTGCTGCAGTACCCCGGGGCCAGCGGCCAGGTGCGGGACCACCAGCCGGTGATCGCCGCCGCCCACGAGCGTGGCGCCCTGGCCACGGTCGCGGCGGACCTGCTGGCCATGACCCTGCTGCGGCCGCCGGGGGAGATGGGGGCCGACGTCGCCGTCGGGTCCTCGCAGCGCTTCGGTGTGCCGATGGGCTTCGGCGGCCCGCACGCCGGGTTCATGGCGGTCCGCGGCGGCCTCGAGCGGTCGCTGCCGGGCCGTCTGGTCGGCGTGTCGCAGGACGCGGAGGGAGCACCTGCCTACCGGCTCGCGCTGCAGACGCGTGAGCAGCACATCCGGCGCGAGCGGGCGACGTCCAACATCTGCACCGCCCAGGTCCTGCTCGCGGTGATGGCGTCGATGTACGCCGTCTACCACGGGCCGAGGGGCCTGCGGGCGATCGCGGAGAGCGTGCACTCCCGCGCGGCGTGGCTGGCGCTCTCGCCTCGACGACGTGGACGGTGTGGAGGTTGTCCACGACACGTTCTTCGACACGCTGCTGCTCCGGGTCCCCGGGCGCGCGGCAGAGGTCGTCGCCGAGGCGTACGGGGCCGGCTACCTGCTGCGGCACGTCGACGCCGACCACGTCGGCGTGGCCTTCGACGAGACCACCACCGACGACGACGTGGCGGCCGTCGTGGTCACCCTGCTCACCGGCCGCACCGGGTCGTACGGCGCCGGGTCGATGCTCCCCGAGTCCCTCGCCCGGACGAGCCCCTACCTGACCCATCCCGTGTTCTCCAGCCACCACAGCGAGACGTCGATGCTGCGCTACCTCAAGCGTCTCGGCGACAAGGACTACGCGCTCGACCGCGGGATGATCCCGCTCGGCTCGTGCACGATGAAGCTGAACGCCACCACGGAGATGGAGGCGGTGACGTGGCCGGAGCTGTCCGACCTGCACCCCTTCGCCCCCGCGCAGGACACCGCGGGGTCGCGTGCGCTGATCGCCGAGCTCGAGCGTTGGCTCGTGGAGATCACCGGCTACGACGCGGTCTCGCTGCAGCCGAACGCCGGTTCGCAGGGTGAGCTCGCCGGCCTGCTCGCGATCCGCGCCTACCACCGCGCGCAGAATGCGGCCCAGCGCGACGTCTGCCTGATCCCCGTCTCGGCCCACGGCACCAACGCGGCCAGCGCGGTGATGGCCGGCCTCCGCGTCGTCGCCGTCGCCACCGACGGGTTCGGCAACATCGACATGACCGACCTGAAGAGCAAGGTCGAGCAGCACCGCGACACGCTGGCCGCGATCATGGTCACCTACCCGTCCACCCACGGGGTGTTCGAGGAGTCCATCGCAGACCTCTGCGCCCTCGTGCACGACGCCGGCGGCCAGGTCTACGTCGACGGCGCCAACCTCAACGCCCTCGTCGGGCTCGCCAAGCCCGGCCGCTTCGGTGCCGATGTCTCGCACCTCAACCTGCACAAGACGTTCTGCATCCCGCACGGCGGCGGCGGCCCGGGTGTGGGTCCGGTGGCCGTCGGCGCCCACCTGGCAGCCTTCCTGCCCTCGACCGACACGATGACGACCGATTCCGGGGAGGGTGTCGGCCCGGTGTCGGCCGCACCCTTCGGGTCTGCCGGCATCCTGCCGATCTCGTGGGCCTACATCGCGATGATGGGGCCGGACGGCCTGCGGCGTGCCACCCAGGTGGCGGTGCTGACCGCGAACTACGTCGCCGCACGGCTGGGCGAGCACTACCCGGTGCTGTACACCGGCCCCGGTGGGCTGGTGGCGCACGAGTGCATCCTCGACCTGCGTCCGATCACGCAGAGCACGGGCGTGACAGTGGACGACGTGGCGAAGCGCTTGATCGACTATGGGTTCCACGCACCCACGATGTCGTTCCCGGTCGCGGGGACGCTGATGGTGGAGCCGACCGAGAGCGAGGACCTGGCCGAGCTGGACCGCTTCTGCGACGCGATGATCGCCATCAAGGCCGAGATCGACAAGGTCGGTTCGGGGGAGTGGGACGTCGCGACCTCGCCCCTGCGGGGGGCTCCGCACACCGCCGAGTCGCTCACCGGCGACTGGGACCTGCCGTACTCGCGCGCCGAGGCCGTCTATCCCGGCAGCACGGACCCCGTCGGGAAGTACTGGCCGCCGGTCCGCCGGATCGACGGGGCCTACGGCGACCGGAACCTGATGTGCTCGTGCCCGCCTGTCAGCGAGCTCGCGGAGGACTGACACCCGCCGGGGAGCCGGCGACGACCGTGGCGCCGAGCCCGGCGTCCCGCTCGACGCGCGTGACGAGGCCGTGTCGGACGAACGCGCCTGCGGTGAGCCCCTCCTGCTGCTCGCTGGTCTCCACCAGCAGGTGGCCGGTCGGCGCGAGCCAGGAGCCTGCGCCCGAGATCACCCGCCGCTGGACGGCCGTGCCGTCGGCGCCGCCGTCCAGGGCCACGCGGGCCTCGTGCAGGCGCGCCTCGGGAGGCATCAGGGGCAGCTCGGCGGTGGGGACGTACGGCGCGTTGGCGACCACGAGATCGACCCGGCCGCGCAGTGACCGGGGCAGGGGCGCGTAGAGGTCGCCCACGTGCACCACGGCGTCGGCGGAGACGTTGCGGCTGGCGCAGCGGGCCGCGATCGGGTCGACGTCGACGCAGTGCAGCTCGACGCGGGGGAGTGCAGCCTCGATGCACGCCCCGACGGCCCCGGATCCGCAGCACAGGTCCACCACGACAAGCGGGTGGGAGTCGTCGCGAGCCTCGAGTCCCCGTCGCGCCGCCTCGACAGCTACGGTCACGAGCAGCTCGGTGCGGCGGCGGGGGACGAAGACGCCGGGATCCATCAGCACCCGCCGGCCGTGGAAGTCGGCCCAGCCGAGGACCTGCTCGAGGGGCTCCCCGCTCACGCGGCGGGCGACCAGCTGCTCGAGGCGCTCCGGCGACGTGGCTGCCCGGGCGAGCAGCCGGGCCTCGTCGGCGGCGAAGACGCAGCCCGCGCGCCGGAGCGTGGCCTCCACGTCGTGGGGCGAGGCGACGTGCTCACGGACCGTGGCCTCTCCCTGGCCTCGATCGACGTGAGCACGCCGCGTCGCGCTCGTGGGGTCCTGCCCGTTCTCCGTGATCTCCGCCCCTCGTCCCGGTTCAGGCTCCGGCGACGAACACCGGCCCGGAGGTCGGCTCCTGCGAGCCGCCCTCCGGCTCGACCGTGACGGCCATCTTCTCGCCGGGCCGGTAACCGGAGGCCTCGGCGAAGAACCCGCCGCCGCCGGTGGCCGTGAGCATCACGGACGGCCTGGGGATGTCGTTCTCGTCCAGCATCCACAGCTGGTAGCCGTGTCCTGCGGGCGGTGCGTCCACGCCGCTGCCGAACAGGACCACGTCGTCGCCCGACACGACCATGGTGGCCTTGCCACCGGCGAAGTCCGTCTCCATCACCTGGCGGTCCGGATCCTGCAGCACGCTCGGGATGGCCTCCGCGGCGACCCTGCTCTGCTCGGCCTCCTGCCGCAGGTCGACCACCCAGGCGCCCAGCCCGACGGACGCGGCGAGCAGCCCCGCGGCGGCGACGGACAGCAACCTGACCGCGGTCCGGCTCGTGCCACGGGCGGACGCGCCGGCGGTACCGACGACCGGCGGGAGCTGACGCGTGGTACGTACCTGGGACATCACCGATCCGCGCAGCGACGCAGGGGCTTCCGTGCTCGCGGCAGCCGCGAGCCGCGCGGCCGTCTCCTGGAAGGACGCGACCTCTGCGGCCGCCTCCGGGGACTCGGCCAGCAGCCGGTCCACGAGGGCGCGCTCGATGTCGTCCACGGCGTCCAGCGCGTAGGCGCCGGTGAGCATCGACAGGTCCGGGTTCTCGCTCATCAGGCGGTGACCCCCATCTCGTCACGAAGTCGGATCAGCCCGTCGCGGAGGCGGGTCTTGACGGTTCCCAGTGGCACCTCGAGCAGCTCGGAGACCTCGCGGTGCGTGTAGCCGCCGTAGTAGGCGAGCCGGATGGCCTCGCGCTGGAGGTCGGTGAGCACGCTCAGCGCGCGCCGCACGTGCTGCGACTCCATCCGTAGCTCCACCTCCTCCGACACCTCGTCGTACTCGCGTTCCGTGCTGGACATGCCGACCTTCACCTCGCGGTTGGTCGCCGCCTGCGCCGAACGCACCCGGTCGACCGCTCGGCGGTGGGCCATCGTCAGGACCCACCCCTTGACGCTGCCCTTGGACGCGTCGAAGCGTGTGGCCTGGCGCCACACCTCGACCAGCACCTCCTGGGCCACCTCCTCCGACTGCGAGGGATCGCGCAGGACGCGCAGGATCATTCCGTACACCGGCCCGGACACGCGGTCGTAGACCCGTCCGAACGCGTCCTCGTCACCTCGGGCCACCAGCGCCATGTCGGCCGCCAGCCGCTCCTCCTCGGTCACGGTCTGCTGTGGGGGGTCGTCGCCGCTGCGGCGGCCGGGGCGATCCGGCCTGAGGAAGCTCACCTCGGACACGATGCCACCTCACCTCCGCACGAACGCACCCACCACGCGCCACCCGCCGGTGCGGGCGACTCTGCACACTTCCTTCGGTGCCGCGCCGTGACCGGATTGGTGCGTGGTCAGGCTCGGGAGGGGGTGCCTCAGGTCCGCCCGGTCTCGTGCTGCGCGCGTCCCATGGCGCGCGTGTACGGCTGCCAGTCGGCGTGCACGACGGCGTCGACCAGCCGGGGGCTGGCGGCCTCCACGGCCGCGACCACGCGCGGGTCGTCGTCGACCAGGAGCCTCACGTGGTGTCGCCGGCCCAGGTCGCGAAGGACGGCGACCTTGAGCTGGTCGGCGGGCCGGTGGTCGCCGGACGGGCGCAGCAGGACGGTTCCTGGCGGGGCGTCGTGCTCGCGCAGCCATCGCTCGGTGTCACGACGGCACCGCTCCGGACGGCCAGACAGGTAGACCACGGTCAGGCCGGCCTCGACGGCAGTGCGTGCGGCCGCGAGCCCCTCGGGGTGCGGTGGGTCGTCGACGGCGGCGTCGAAGAAGCCCCTCCAGTCGCGACGGTGCGCGATGAAGTGCATCCGGTGCCGGGTGTCGGCCATCACCCCGTCGAGGTCGAAGACCGCCACCGCGGTGCGCTCACCCACGTCTCAGCCTCCCACGGGCAGCAGGGTCGAGCCCGTGGGTGTCTTCACCACCTGCAGCTGCGCGGGGATGCGCTGCTTCAGCTCGCTGAGGTGCGACACCAGACCGACGGCGCGACCGCCCTCGCGCAGCCCGTCGAGCGTGGTCATCACCTGGTCGAGCGTCTCCTCGTCCAGCGAGCCGAAGCCCTCGTCGACGAACAGCGTCTCGATGCTCAGGCCGCCCGACTCCGCCTGGACGACGTCGGCGAGCCCGAGCGCCAGCGCCAGCGAGGCGAGGAAGGTCTCGCCGCCGGACAGGCTGCCCGTCTCGCGCACCTGGTTGGTCCAGTGGTCGACGACCCGGAGCCCCAGCCCGGACCGCGAGCCGCCCCGGCTGCGCTGGTCGGTGTGCTGCAGCGCGTAGCGGCCCTCGGACATCGCGGTGAGCCGTGCGGTCGCGGCCTCCGCGACCTGCTCGAGGCGCGCGGCCAGCACGTAGGCGGACAGCCTCATCCGCCGCGCGTTCCCGCCGCCCGTCCCCAGCACGCAGCTGGTCAGGTCGTCGAGGACGACGTACCGGTCGTCCAGCGGCTGCGTGGCCTTGAGCTGGTCGCGCACCCGGGAGACCAGCCCGGTCAGGTCGCGCACCGCCGCGGCAGCCGTGGTGACGTGTGCCGCGGCGGTCTCGAGCCGCTGCTCCGCCCGTGCCTCGGCGATGCGTGCAGGCGCCAGACGCTCTGCCGACGCGACGAGGTCGGGGAGGGCGGGTCCGTCGTCGGTGTCGTCGGTGCGGTCGGTGCCGCCGGCTACGTCAGCGGCCTCGCGGAGCTCCTCGGCCACCTGCGCCAGGTCAGGCTCCGCGAGGCGGGACACCACGGCGGCGAGCCGCCTCTCGTGCGTGGCGACCTCGGTCTCCAGAGCGCGCACCTCGTCGGCGTCGAGAGCCGCGGCACGTGCGGTGTCCAGGGTGTCGAAGCCCGCCTCGGCCGCCGCGGACCTGGCCGCGGCGCGCACCGCGCGCAGTGACCGGGTCACCGGGGTGAGGGCGTCGACCGCTGCGGTCAGGTGCTCCAGGGCGGCGATCTCGCCCACCATGTGCCCGTGGCGCAGCGTGACCGACGCCTCGCCGTGGCGGGCGGCCGCCAGGCGCTGCTCCACCGCGCCGAGCTGGGCCGTCAGGTCGGCGAGGACATGGCGCGTCCGGTCCCGCTGCTCGGTCAGCGTGGCCGTCTCTGCAGAGGCCTCGGCCTCGCCGGCGTCGAGCGCCGCGACCTCGGTGTCGAGCCGGTCGAGCTGCTCACTCGCGAGGTCGGCCTCGTCGGCGACACGGCGCAGGCGCTCCACCTCGGCTTCCGCGTCGTCCGGGGACAGCCCGGCCGAGGCGACCCGCGCAGCGGCCAGCTCCGCGGTGAGCCGGGTGACCTCCGTGGCGGCGAGGTCGGCGGCCGTGCCAGCGTCCTCGGCGGCGCGGGCCGCCTCGGTGACCTGGTCCGCGTCGGCGACCTGGTCCGCGTCGACCGAGACCACGCCGGCGTCGGCACCTGGTGCCGGGTGGTGCCGGGCGGGGGAGGGGTGCTCGGTCCCGCCGCAGACCGGGCACGCCGCGCCCTCGCTCAGCGAGGCAGCCAGCTCGACGGCCATCCCCTCGAGGCGGCGCTGCAGCAGGTCGAGGTGGGCCGCCCGCAGGTCGAGGCAGTGGCGGTTCCGCTCGAGGTGGAGAGCCTGCGCGGTGGTGACCCGGGCCTGCAGGTCCGTGGCCCTGGTGGCGGCATCGGCCGCGCTCACGGCGCGGGCGAGGTCGGCGTCGGCCGCCGGCGCCTGCGCCACGACGGCCGCCAGGGACGCGCGGCGGGCGGCGAGGCCGTCCCGTCGTGTCGCCCGTGTCGCGGCCGCCTCTGCGTGGGCCGCGAGCTGGTCCTCGAGGTCATGCAGGGCCGCGCCGACGCGGTCGCGTTCTGCCCGGTGGCCGGCGTGGCTGCTCTCGAGGGGGACCAGGTCGGCCAGGCGCCCGAGCTGCTCGCGGCGTGCGCTGACTGCCGAACGCAGCGCCGCGACCGTTCGCGGACCCGGCTCGGGGGAGGTCAGCGCTGTACCCACCTCGTCCAGACCGAGCGACGTGACCGCCTCGGCCGCGGTGGTGACGCCGGCCAGGGCGACGCTCCGCTCGCTCTCCACGGCGTCGAGCTGGTCGAGGTGCCCGCGGAGGGCGGCCGCGGCGCGGGCGCTCCCGGTGCGGGCCCTCCAGCCGTCGATCTCGCGAGAGCGCCGCGAGAGGGCCTCGTGCTCCTGACGAGCATCGACGTACCGCGTCCAGCGCTCGTGCCGCGCGACCTCCTTCTCGTGGCGCTCGCGCAGGGTCCGCTGCCCGGTGCGCGCCGACGACTCGGCCCGGCGGGCCAGATCGAGCAGGTGCTCGGCCCGCTGGAGACGCGCCTCGGCCAGGTCGAGCGGTGTCGCGTCGGCGGGGTCAGGGTCGGTGAGCGCAGCAAGGTCGAGCAGGTCGACGTCGCCGTCTTCGGGTGCCAGGGCGTCGCAGAGGGCGGGCAGGGATGCGGACGCCTGCTGCACGCGGGCCTCGAGCCGCGCCGTCTCCTCCCGCGCCTCCCGCAGCTCGTCCGCCGTCTCCCGCCGACGCGTCGACAGCCACTCCTCGACCTGGGTGAAGGTCTCCGTGCCGAAGAGCTTCTCCAGCAGCCGCTTACGGTCGTCGGCACCCGCCCTCAGGAACGCGGCGAAGTCGCCCTGGGGCAGCAGCACCACCTTGGTGAACTGGCTCAGCCCCATCCCGAGGACCGTCGACAGCAGCAGCCCCGCGTCGTCGATGCGGTTCGCCCTGGCGACCCACGCACCGTGCACCAGCTCGCGCAGCAGCACGCTCGCCTGCTGTGTCGTCGCTCCCGTCCCCTTCTTCTTGGGCCGTTCCCAGGCCGGGGAGCGGGTGACCTCGAACCGCCGGGAACCGACGCTGAGCTCGCACACCACCTCGGGGGGCAGGTCGGTCGGCGCGTGGTCGCTGCGGAGACGCCCCGCGGTGGACCGGTCGCCCGGGACGGCGCCGTACAGCGCGAAGCAGACCGCGTCGAGAAGGCTCGTCTTGCCGGACCCCGTCGGCCCTTGCAGCAGGAACAGCCCGTGCGCCGACAGGGCGTCGACGTCGACCTCGACCCGTCCGGCGAACGGGCCGAACGCCTGCACCTCCAGACGGTGGAGCCTCATCGGGCCACCTCGGCCGCGCGGCCTGCCTCCAGCGCCTGACCGACGAGCTGGCGCTCGGCGTCGGAGGCTCCCCGTCCGCGCACGTCCTCGAGGAACGAGCAGCACAGCTCGGCCTCGCCCAGGCCCTGAACCCGCTCGGCGTAGGAGGGCCGGGCGACACGCCCCCCGGAGGGTTCGAAGAGGAGCGAGACCGTGTGCGGGAAGCGGGCGCGCAACCGCTCCATCGGCTCGCGGGGACGCTCGGCGTCGGTGAGCACGACCTGGCAGAAGGCGCTCTCGGCGTCGTGGTGCGCCGGGTCGGCGAGCAGCTGGTCCAGGTCTCCACGCAGGACGGCCAGTCGGCGGTGGGTCGGCGCGGAGACCTTCTCCACCGCGCGCACGCCGTCCGCGTCGATGTCGACCAGCCACGAGCCCTTGACGTGGTCGCGCTCCGAGAACGAGTAGGGGAGCGGTGAGCCGCTGTAGCGCACGGATTCGCTCACCTGCTGGGGGCCGTGCAGGTGGCCGAGCGCCACGTAGTCGACGCCGTCGAACGTGGACCGGGGAGCCGAGTCGATGCCCCCGACGCGGATGTCCCGCTCGCTGCTGCTCGCCGCGGCGCCGGTGACGAAGGCGTGGGCGGCGACGACGGAGCGGACGGCGCCCCGGTCGGCGAGGTCCGCCCTCACCCGCTGCATGGCGGCGCCGAGCACCTGAGCGTGACTGCGTCCGACCCCCAGGTCGTCGTGCACGAGCCCGGGCTCGAGGTAGGGCAGGCCGTAGAGGGCCACCGGCCCGTGCCCGTCCTCCAGGACGACCGGCCGGGACAGGTCGGCCACCCGGGTGCGCAGGTGAAGACCGGCCCGTGCGCTTCGCCGCCCGCCGAAGCCCAGGCGCTGGGGGGAGTCGTGGTTGCCGCTGGTGACGAGCACGACGGCGCCGCTGTCGACGAGACGGTCGAGGGCCTCGTCGAGCACGGCGACGGCGTCGACCGGGGGGAGCGCCCGGTCGTAGACGTCGCCCGCCACGACGACCGCGTCCACCGACTCCTCGCGGACGGTGTCCACGAGGTGGTCGAGGAACTGCTCCTGGGCGCCGAGCATCGACACCTGGTGGAAGGACCGTCCCAGGTGCCAGTCGGAGGTGTGGAGCAGGCGCACGTCCCCAGCCTAGGAACGGCGTCGGACATCGCCGGGATGCCGCGCGGGCCAGCACGGAGCAGTCCTGTGTGGTTGGCTCGCTCCTGCAGGGCCAGGAACACGCGTCACCGGGCTGACGGCCCGCCCCACGAGGAGGCCGACATGGGCGACGAGATCTCCGGCAGCGTCTACTCGCACGAGCACCGGCAGCGCTACCGCGAGAAGGTGGCCCTCTGCCTCGACGTCTTCGAGAAGATGCTGTCGACCGGGGCCTTCGACACCGGGCGCCAGCTGACCGGCCTGGAGATCGAGCTGAACCTGGTCGACTCGTCGTACCAGCCGACGATGAAGAACGACGAGGTGCTCGAGCGGATCGCCGACTCGAGCTACCAGACCGAGCTCGGCGCCTACAACATCGAGCTCAACGTCCCGCCGCGACCGCTACCCGGCGAGTCGGCGCTGGATCTGGAGCGGGACCTCCGTGCCAGCCTCAACGCCGCCGAGGAGCGCGCCGGTGAGGCGGGCGCGCACATCGTGATGGTGGGGATCCTGCCGACCGTGATGCCGGAGACGCTCGCGCAGGAGGGCTGGATGAGCCCTTCACCTCGGTACACCGCCCTCAACGACTCGATCTTCTCGTCACGCGGCGAGGACCTGTTCATCGACATCGCCGGCAGCGGCCCCGAGCCCGAGCGGCTCGCCACCTACTCGTCCACGATCGCGCCCGAGAGCGCCTGCACCAGCGTGCAACTGCACCTGCAGGTCGCCCCGCAGGACTTCGCGGCCCACTGGAACGCGGCCCAGGTGCTGCTCGGCCCGCAGGTGGCCCTCGCGGCGAACTCGCCGTTCTTCTTCGGGCGCAAGCTGTGGGCCGAGACCCGCACCGAGCTGTTCCTGCAGGCGACCGACACACGTCCCTGGGAGCTGAAGAACCAGGGCGTTCGGCCCCGCGTCTTCTTCGGGGAGCGCTGGATCACCTCGATCTTCGACCTGTTCGAGGAGAACGTCCGGTACTTCCCGGCCCTCCTGCCCGAGCTGAGCGACGAGGACCCGCTCGAGGTACTGGAGACGGGTCGGGCGCCGCGGCTGCAGGAGCTCCGGCTGCAGAACGGCACCGTGTACCGGTGGAACCGCCCGATCTACGACGTGGTGGACGGGCGCGCCCACCTCCGCGTCGAGAACCGCGCGCTGCCCGCCGGCCCCACCGTCGTCGACGTGCTCGCCAACGCCGCGTTCTACTACGGCGCGGTGAAGGTGCTGGCGGAGGAGGAGCGTCCGGTGTGGACGAAGATGGGCTTCCCGACCGCGGAGGAGAACTTCCGGTCCGGCGCGCGCTTCGGCCTCGACGCGCGGATGTACTGGCCGAGCGTCGGCGAGGTCACTGTCGACGAGCTGGTGCTGCGGCGCCTGCTGCCCGCCGCCTACGAGGGGCTCGACCGGTGGGGCGTGGCCCCGGCCGTCCGGGACCGCTACCTCGGGGTGATCGAGGGGCGCGCCAAGTCCGGGCGCAACGGCGCCTCCTGGCAGGTCGACACCGTCGCCGCGCTGGAGGCCGGCGGCCTGGACCGCGCCGACGCCCTGGCGAAGATGCTCGAGCTGTACTGCGAGGGGATGCACAGCAACGAGCCGGTTCACACGTGGGAGCTCCCCTGACGGCGACGTCGGTTCGCGACAGACGGCGTGGCGGACGGGCACCGCTCAGGCGTCGGCGAGCTCCGGGGGGAAGCCGCCGGTGGCCACCGGGCCCCACCGCGTGGGGGTGACACGGATCAGGCACTTGCCCTGGTCGGACATGGCCTGGCGGTACTCGTCCCAGTCGGGGTGCTCACCCGAGATCGACCGGAAGTACTCGACCAGCGGGTCGAGCGCCTCGGGCAGGTCGAGCACCTCGCCGTCGCCGTCGACCTGGAGCCACGGACCGTCCCAGTCGTCGGAGAGCACCAGCAGGCTCACCGACGGGTCGCGGCGGATGTTGGCCGACTTGGCGCGACCGGGGTAGGTGGCGATGACGAAGCGGCCCTGGGAGTCGACGCCGCACGACACGGGCGACGTCTGCGGGGAGCCGTCGCGGCGGTGGGTCGTGAGGACGACGTGGTGGCGGGTGCGCGCGAACTCGAGCATCCGTTCGCGGTCGACCTCGGTGTTCGTGGCGATGGTGCGTCCCATGGCCCGAGCGTAGGCCGGGCCGCTCGGGTCGGCGAGAGGTCCCACCCAGCGGACACCCGTCCCGGTGGTTGGACGTCTCGCTAGGCTGCCGACGCTGCGTCCCCCCACGAGGAGGTCCCCCCGGTGTTCGCCAAGGTCCTGGTCGCCAACCGCGGCGAGATCGCCGTCCGCGCCTTCCGAGCAGCGTACGAGCTCGGAGCGAAGACGGTCGCGGTGTTCCCGTACGAGGACCGCAACGCCATCCACCGCATCAAGGCGGACGAGTCGTACCTGATCGGTGAGCGCGGGCACCCGGTGCGTGCCTACCTGGACGTTGACGAGATCGTCCGCGTCGCCAGGGAGTGCGGCGCCGACGCCGTCTATCCCGGCTACGGCTTCCTGTCGGAGAACCCTGCCCTGGCCGAGGCGTGCCACGACGCCGGCATCGCGTTCGTCGGCCCTCCGCCGCACGTGCTCGAGCTCGCCGGCAACAAGGTGCGCGCCCTCGCCGCGGCGCGCGAGGCAGGCATCCCGGTGCTGCGGTCGTCCGGCCCGTCGGACGACGTGGACACGCTGGTGGCCGCCGCGCAGGAGGTGGGCTTCCCGGTCTTCGTCAAGGCCGTCGCCGGCGGCGGTGGACGGGGGATGCGTCGGGTCGACACCCCGGACGCGCTGCCCGAGGCGCTGGGAACCGCGATGCGCGAGGCGGAGGGGGCGTTCGGCGACCCGACGGTGTTCATCGAGCAGGCAGTCGCCCGGCCGCGGCACATCGAGGTGCAGGTGCTCGCGGACGCCACGGGGGAGACCGTGCACCTGTACGAGCGTGACTGCTCGCTACAGCGCCGACACCAGAAGGTGATCGAGATCGCGCCGGCCCCGAACCTGGATCCGGCTCTGCGAGAGGCGCTCTGCCGCGATGCGGTGGCCTTCGCGCGCGCCCTCGGCTACGTCAACGCGGGAACCGTCGAGTTCCTGGTCGAGACGGCGGGGGAGCGGGCCGGTAGGCACGTGTTCATCGAGATGAACCCCCGCATCCAGGTCGAGCACACCGTCACCGAGGAGGTCACGGACGTCGACCTCGTGCAGGCCCAGATGCGCATCGCCAGCGGCGAGACGCTGGCCGACCTCGGGCTGCGCCAGGAGGGGATCCGGGTCAACGGCGCCGCCCTGCAGTGCCGGATCACGACCGAGGACCCGGGCAACGGCTTCCGCCCGGACACGGGACGGATCACCGCCTACCGCTCGGCCGGGGGCGCAGGCGTCCGCCTGGACGGAGGGACCGCCGACACCGGTGCGGAGATCAGCGCCCACTTCGACTCGATGCTGGTCAAGCTCACGTGCCGTGGCCGGGACTTCCCGACGGCGGTCCGCCGGGCCCGGCGCGCCCTCGCCGAGTTCCGCATCCGCGGAGTGCACACGAACATCCCCTTCCTGCAGGCGGTCCTGCAGGAGGACGCGTTCACCCAGGGTGACCTCGCGACCAGCTTCATCGACGAGCGGCCGCACCTCCTGGCGGCGCGCGTGAGCGCCGACCGCGGCACCCGCATGCTGCGCCTGCTGGCCGACGTGACGGTGAACAAGCCGAACGGCGAGGCCCCCCTGCGCATCGACCCGCGCGAGAAGCTGCCGGCGATCGACCTCGACCAGCCCGCGCCGGACGGGAGCCGCCAGCACCTTGCCCACGCCGGCCCCGCGCGGTTCGCGGCCGACCTGCGCGCCCAGACCACGCTGGCGGTCACCGACACGACATTCCGGGACGCCCACCAGTCACTCCTGGCCACGCGCGTGCGCTCCAGGGACCTGCTGGCCGTCGCCCCGCACGTGGCGCGCTCCACCCCGGGGCTGCTCAGCGTGGAGTGCTGGGGTGGCGCGACCTACGACGTGGCCCTGCGCTTCCTCGGCGAGGACCCGTGGGACCGGCTGGCACGTCTGCGTGAGGCGATGCCCAACCTCTGCCTGCAGATGCTGCTCCGCGGACGGAACACGGTCGGCTACACCCCGTACCCGACGGAAGTCACCAGGGCGTTCGTCGCCGAGGCGGCCCAGACGGGCATCGACATCTTCCGCATCTTCGACGCCCTCAACGACGTCGAGCAGATGCGGCCGGCGATCGACGCGGTGGTCGAGACCGGCACCACCCTCGCCGAGGTGGCGCTCTGCTACACAGGCGATCTCGCCGACCCGGCTGAGGACCTCTACACCCTCGACTACTACCTGCGCCTCGCCGAGCAGATCGTCGACGCAGGAGCCCACGTTCTCGCCATCAAGGACATGGCGGGCCTGCTGCGTCCTGCGGCCGCCCGCACTCTGGTGACTGCGCTGCGTGAGCGGTTCGGCCTGCCTGTGCACCTGCACACCCACGACACCGCCGGGGGACAGCTCGCCACCCTGCTGGCGGCCTCGGACGCGGGGGTCGACGCGGTCGACGTGGCCACGGCCTCGATGGCCGGCACGACGTCCCAGCCGCCCGCGTCCGCACTGGTCGCGGCCCTGGCGCACACCGAGCGCGACACCGGCCTCGACCTGCGCGCGGTGATGGACCTCGAGCCGTACTGGGAGGCCGTCCGACGCCTGTACGCGCCCTTCGAGTCAGGGCTCCCGAGCCCGACCGGCCGGGTGTACGACCACGAGATCCCGGGCGGCCAGCTGTCGAACCTGCGCCAGCAGGCGATCGCGCTCGGGCTCGCCGACAAGTTCGAGCAGATCGAGGCGATGTACGCCGCCGCCGACCGCATCCTCGGGCGGCTGGTGAAGGTGACACCGTCGTCGAAGGTCGTCGGGGACCTCGCGCTGCACCTGGTCGCGGTAGGCGCCGACCCGGTGGAGTTCGCCGACAACCCGCAGTCCTTCGACATTCCCGACTCGGTGATCGGCTTCCTCTCCGGTGAGCTGGGCGACCCGCCGGGGGGCTGGCCCGAGCCGTTCCGGACCAAGGCGCTCGAGGGCCGGACCGTGAAGGTCCGCGACACCGAGGTGCCCGAGGAGGAGCGCGCCGCGCTCGACCAGCCGGGCGAGGACCGGCGAAACGCGTTGAACCGGCTGCTGTTCCCGGGGCCGGCCGCCGAGCTCGCCCAGGTGCGCGAGGCGCATGGCGACGTGTCCGTCCTCGATACCCGGGACTACCTCTACGGCCTGCGCCCCGGCGTCGAGCACGTGATCGACCTGGGCAAGGGCGTCGTGCTGATCGCCGGCCTCGAGGCGGTGGGTGACGTCGACGAGCGCGGCCAGCGGACGGTGATGTGCACCCTCAACGGCCAGCTGCGACCGGTGCAGGTGCGGGACCGGTCCGTGGAGGTCGACGTCAAGGCCGCGGAGAAGGCCGACCCGAAGAAGCCCGGCCACGTGGCAGCCCCGTTCGCGGGCGTCGTGTCCGTCGGGGTCGCCGAGGGCGACACCGTGGAGGCGGGCCAGACGGTGGCCACGATCGAGGCGATGAAGATGGAGGCGTCCGTCACGAGCCCGATCGGGGGCACGGTCAGCCGGCTGGCGCTCGGCGCCGTGCAGCAGGTCGAGGGCGGCGACCTGGTGCTGGTCGTGGAGCCTGCTGCGTCCTGAGGGCCGGCGGGTTCAGCACGGGTCCGCGACGGCCGCTGCCATCCGCGACGCGAGGGCCCCGACGGCGCTGCGGAGCTCAGGTCCGCCCTCGACGCGGAACGCGAACGGCAGGGTGGCCAGCCACTCGTTCGCGTACATCGCCGGGTCGTTCGTGCTGCCGACGAGCACGCAGCGATCGCCTGCGGGCTCGAGCCGTCCCATCGGTGCGCCGATCCACGGCGCCACCTCGTCCAGCGTCGCGTCGAGGACGACGCGGGTGTCGAACCGCCATCCGGCGCCGAGGTTCTCCTCCAGCGCCGACACCGGGTCGAGGTCCGCCGGTGGCTCGAACGGCGTCCCCGTCTGCTCGACCTCGACCATCCGGTCGATCCGGTAGGTGCGGGTGGCGTCCGCGCGGTGCGAGTGGCAGAGCAGGTACCAGCGACCGTGACGGACGACGACCGCCCAGGGGTCGACCTCCGACTGCCAGTCGTCGCCCGACGCGTTGCGGTACGTGACGATCACGCGACGCCGAGCCGCGACGGCCTCGACGAGGGCACTGGTGGTGCTGGGGTCCGGTCGGGCCGAGTAGCGGTCCGGCGCGGCCGACGCGTGGTTCCGCAGGGCCACGGCCTGTTTGCCCACGCGGTCAGGCAGGGCCCGGATCACCTTGTCGAGGGCGGCGCCGACGAGGTCGTCGACGTCGGTGGCCGACGGCTGGCCGTCGAGCACGGCCATCACCAGGACCAGGGCCTCGTCCGTCGAGAAGACGACCGGCGGCAGCCTCGTGCGGGGCCCGAGCCGGTAGCCGCCGTAGGGCCCGCGCGCCGACTCGACCTCGACCCCGGCCTCGCGCAGGATCGCGACGTACCGCCGGGCGGCGCGCTCGGTCACGCCGAGCCTCTCGGCCAGTTCGGTGGCCGTGATCCCCGGCCGGGACCGCAGGATCTCGTGGGCGCGCAGAGCCCGCGCGGTGGGACTCAGGTCGGACGGCACACGAAAAGCCTAAAGGGGGACAGGATGAACCGGAAGGAGATCGTCCGGAACTAGTCCTACGGTGGCGCCCATGACGGGAACGGGGACCTCCCGGTGCTCGAGGCCCTGCGGACCGTGCTCATCGAGAAGAGGGACGACGGCTCTCCGCCGAACGAGACCTGACCGCACTACAGAACGGGACCTGACATGGACATCCTGCTCGTCGCCGGCCTCTGGCTGGACGCCTCCGTCTGGGACGGCGTCGTCCCCGCACTCGAGGAGCTCGGTCACCGCCCCGTGCCGGTCGCGCTCCCGGGGCAGGGGGACGGCTCGACCACCGCCACCCTCGACGACCAGGTGGCGGCGGTGCTCGCCGCCGTTGACTCGGCGTCCGGCGAGTGCCTGGTGGTCGGCCACTCCGCAGCCGCCTCCCTGGCGTGGTCGGCGGCCGACGCACGTCCGGAGAAGGTGAGCAAGGTCGCCCTCATCGGCGGTTGGCCGTCCCCGGACGGAGCGACCTACGCCGACTTCTTCGAGCTGACGGACGGCGTCATGCCCTTCCCGGGCTGGGGTCCGTTCGAGGGCCCGGACTCCGCCGACCTCGACGAGGAGGCCCGGCGTCGCATCGCGTCCGGCGCCATCCCCGTCCCGGGAGGCGTGGCGAAGGGCGTGGTGCGGCTGGTGGACGAACGACGCTACGACGTACCCGTCGTGCTCGTGTGCCCCGAGTTCAGCCCGGCCGAGGCTCGCGAGTGGATCGACGCGGGCGACCTGCCCGAGCTCGCCAGGATCAAGGACCTCGATCTCGTCGACATCGACTCCGGCCACTGGCCCATGGTCAGCAAGCCGACCGAGCTGGCGCGGGTGCTGGCCGCAGCGGCCGGCGAGAGCTGACGTGCCGTCGTACGCGACGCAGCCCCTCGACGCCTCCACCTGGGACGCCTTCGCGGAGCTCATGGAGCGCAACAACGGCGTCTTCGGCGGCTGCTGGTGCATGGCCTTCCATCCGTCGGGCGAGCAGCCCGGGGTGAGCCACCGCGACGCCAAGGAGGAGCGGGTGAGGACCGGTCGCGCCCACGCGGCGCTCGTCCTGGACGAGGACGGCGCAGCCCAGGGGTGGTGCCAGTACGGCAGCCCGGCGGAGCTGCCGCGCATCAAGCACCGGCGCGAGTACGAGAAGGACGCGCCCACGAGCCCACGGTGGCGGATCACGTGCTTCTTCGTGGACAGGAGGCATCGCGGCCGCGGTGTGGCGAGGGCGGCGCTGGCGGGGGCGCTCGGCCAGATCGCCGCTGCCGGAGGTGGACTCGTCGAGGCCATCCCCGAGGTGACGGAGGGTCGCAAGGCGTCCAGCAGCTTCCTGTTCAGCGCAACCGTGGAGCTCTTCGAGGAGTGCGGGTTCGTCCGTACCAGGCAGGTCGGCAAGCACGCATGGGTCGTCAGCACGGTGGTCGACCGTGCCTGAACCGCTCGGATAGCCTGCGTTCCATGGGAAGTCGGAGCCGGCGCGTCAGTGTGCTCGTCGACAGACAAGCCCTGGAGACGTACGACGTCGCGTCTGATCCACGCAAGGACTTCGAGCGTGACGCCGCGACGGTTCTGAAGGATCTGATGGCGTCCAAGCAGCTGGTATAGGCGCCCCGAGGGTCAGGCGGCGGTGACGTTCCACCTCTGGATGGTCGGCTCGCCGTGACGGCTGTTGAGCTCACTGACCGACGCCGGGTCGAGCTCGAGGTGCGCCCCTAGGTGGGGGTCGAAGCCCAGGTAGACCGCGGTCAGCACCCTCAGCTGGTGACCGTGGCCGACCAACGCCACGTCACCCGCCTCGAGGGCCGCGGCGATGCGGCGCAGTACGGCCCGGGCGCGGTCTGCCACCTGCTCCAGCGTCTCGCCGGGCGTCTCACCCGGGACCACACCGTCCTCGAAGACGGTCCAGCCGGGGTGGGTCCGCTCCCGGACCTGCGGTGTCGTCAGGCCCTCGTAGCCTCCGTAGTCCCACTCCATCAGGTCGGCGTCCTCGTCGGTCACGGCGAGACCGGCGAGATCCGCCGTGCGGCGCGCACGCTGCAGGGGGCTCGACACGACGGCGGCGAAGGTCCGCCCTGCCAGCAGCTCCCGGAGGCCCGCCGCCTGCGCAAGGCCCACCTCGTCGAGCGGCACGTCGGTGCGGCCGGTGTGGCGGCCTGTGTGCGCCCAGTCGGTGCGTCCGTGCCGGACGAGCACGAGGTCGTGCGTGGACGGCGTCATCCGCCGACCCTAGCCAGGCCGGTCGCGGGCGGCGTCCTACCATCGAGCGGTTG
The DNA here is from genome assembly GCA_963843835.1 of uncultured Actinomycetota bacterium. Classification (GTDB taxonomy): domain Bacteria; phylum Actinomycetota; class Actinomycetes; order Actinomycetales; family CAWJMD01; genus CAWJMD01. The sequence continues at coordinate 797,956 of CAWJMD010000008.1, read as the reverse complement.
TGCCCGTCCCGCCCTACCGACACCCCTGGAGCACCGTGCTGACGCCTGTCGCGTACACCGTCCTCGCCGGGGCGCTGGGGTTGGCCGCCTGGTCGCTCGTCGCCGCCGTCCGTGGGGTTCGGCCAAGCACGGGCCAGCTCGTCGCGGCCGCCGTGCTGGAGGCCGTGATGCTGATCCAGTTCGTGATGGGCCTGGTCCTGATGGTCACCGACGAGAGGCAGGTCGAGGTGATCACGTTCGTCGGCTACCACCTCACGGCGTTGACCGTGCTGCCGGTGGGGGTGGCCTGGGGGATCGCCGACCGGAGCCGGTGGGGCAACGGCGTCTTCGCGATCGCAGCCGCCACCGAGGCCGTGCTGATGCTGCGGCTCCTTCAGATCTGGGCCGATCGTGTCTGAGGCCTCCACCCGCAGAACGGTTCCCACACGCAGCGGTCCGGGGCGGATCCTGGTTGCCGTCTACGGCATCTTTGCGCTGTCCGCGTCTGCGCGAGCCGGCGTCCAGCTGATCACCAAGTTCGACGAGGCGCCTTTGGCGTACCTGCTCTCCGCGTTCGCGGCCTGCATCTACGTGGTGGCGACCGTGGCGCTGGCCCGATCGTCCGACCGCAGCCGCCAGGTCGCCTGGGGTGCGGTCCTTCTGGAGCTGGTCGGAGTGCTCACGGTCGGCACGCTGAGCGTGACCGACGTGGCGGCCTTCCCCGACGAGACCGTGTGGTCCGGCTACGGCCAGGGGTACGGGTACGTCCCCCTCGTCCTGCCGCTCCTCGGGACCACGTGGTTGTGGTGGAGCGGGCGTCGGGGCTCGACCGCGGACTAGGGTCTGGGCATGGCGAGGTACTTCGATGTCCACCCCCAGGACCCACAGCCGCGCTCCATCGCGCAGGTCGTCGAGATCCTCCGCTCCGGCGGCCTCATCGCCTACCCCACCGACTCGTGCTTCGCGCTCGGCTGCTCGCTGGGCAACCAGGACGGCAAGGACCGCATCGCACGCATACGGCAGCTGGACGGCAAGCACCACTACACGCTGGTGTGCCGCGACTTCGCGCAGCTCGGGCAGCTGGTGCACATCGACAACAACGTCTTCCGGGCCGTGAAGTCGGCGACGCCGGGCAAGTACACCTTCATCCTCCCCGCCACGCGTGAGGTGCCGCGACGGCTCCTGCACCCCAAGAAGAAGACCGTGGGCGTCCGCATCCCCGACCATCCCGTCGCCCACGCGCTGCTGGAGGCGCTCGGGGAGCCGATGCTGTCGAGCACGCTGCTGCTCCCCGGTGAGGAGGAGCCGATGACCGACGGGTGGCTGATCAAGGAAGCACTCGACCACCAGGTCGACGCGGTCGTCGACAGCGGTGAGTGCGGACTGGAACCCACGACCGTGGTCGACTTCTCCAGCGGTGCCCCCGAGGTGGTCCGCCGCGGGGCCGGCGACCCGTCCCGGTTCGAGTGAGGGGAGCGCTGTGTCAGCCGAGCACCGCTACGCGGTCGACCTGCGTTGGAAGGGCAACCTGGGGGAGGGGACGTCGGGCTACCGCGCGTACGGGCGGGACCACGAGGTCCGGTCGGGCGCGAAGCCGGTGCTGCTCGGGAGCGCGGACGCCGCCTTCCGGGGCGACCCGGCGAGGTGGAACCCCGAGGACCTTCTCGTCGCGTCGCTGAGCCAGTGCCACCTGCTGACGTACCTCCACGCCTGCGCGGACGCCGGGGTCGTCGTGGTCGAGTACGTGGACACGGCCAGCGGCGTGATGACCCCGGACTCCGTGGGGGGCGGACGCTTCACCGAGGTCGTGCTCCGGCCGGTGGTGACGGTCGCGGAGGCGTCCATGGCCGAGGACGCGCAGCGGCTGCACGAGGACGCCCACGACAAGTGCTACATCGCCTCGTCGGTCAACTTCCCCGTGCGGTGCCACGCGTCGACGAGAGTGGTCGGCGACCACGGAGCCTGACGTAGGGAGCCGCCTCCCTGTGGATCAGGACGAGCGACTCGCCGCCCCCGTGACGAGGAGCTCGACGTCGTTCTCCCGCAGCGCGTCCACGAGCTCGGGCGGCGGCATCAGATCGGTGATCAGGTAGTCCGCCCGACCGAGCTCCGCGATCTGCGCGAACAGCATCTTGTTGAACTTCGAGGAGTCGACGAGCACGGCGACCTTCGAGGCGCGCTGCATCATCTCGCCCATCATCGCCGCCTCGGCGAGGTTGCTGGTCGAGTAGCCGCCAGACACGGAGACCGCCCCTACCGCCACGAGCGCCACGTCGCACTGCACGTCCGCGTCCGCTCCGCTGATGGCGTTGCGGAAGACCACCGGTCCTACCGTGGCCTGGGCGCCGATCCGGACGATCCCGCCGAAGAGGTAGAGGTCACGCACCGCCGCAGGGTTCAGCTCGGACGGGACAAGCAGGTTGTTGGTGGCGACCGTGAGGTCGCGGTGGTCACTGAGGTGCTGGACGACCGCGAGTGCCGTGGTCCCGCCGTTGATCATCAGCGAGGAGCCGTCCGCCACCAGCGTTGCCGCCAGAGCCCCGATGGCGTCCTTCGCCGTTGTCTGCACCCGGCGACGCACATCGATGGCCGTGTCCGGACGCGGCAGTGCGGTCGGGCTGAGCGCACCGCCGTGGGTGCGGATCAGGACTCCGTCCGAGTCCAGCTGGTCGAGGTCCCGCCGGATCGTGTCGAGCGAGACGTCGAAGCGGTCAGCCAGCTCGGACACCGTGACCTGGCCCAGCTCGGCCACGTAAGCGGCGAGCTCGGCCTTGCGGCCCGCCGGCAGGCGGCGACCACCGTTGGCGGACTCGAGACTTGCAGGCGGAGCGGCATTCACACGCATGTTCTAGCACAAGACAGAGTCCTTCGGCCATCGGTCAGAACGCCACGTAGCCCGCGATCCGTGCTCAGTCCCCGTAGCCGCCGTCACCTGATCGGTGGGGTGCCGCGCCCAGGAAACCGAGTGGTGGGGGTCTTGACTCCTGCCGCCTGCGGTTCTAGTTTCAATAAACCGCAGAACCTCGCAACGAAGCGCAGGACGCGGCAGGACCTGAGGGAGTGTTCATGAGCAGGAGTGCTCGCGCGGCCAGGAGGACCCTCGCCGCTGTGGCAGGTGTGACAGCGATCGCCGTGACCGCCGCGTGCGGTGGGGGAGACGGTACGGCCGGGGACTCCAGCGGCGGTGACGGTGGTGAGGTCACGCTGGAGTTCGCGCAATGGTGGGAGCCCGAGCTTCCCGACGGCGTGCTGCGTGGCCTGATGGACCAGTTCGAGGAGGAGAACCCGAACATCAAGGTCGAGCTCCTCTCCGGCCCCTACGCCTCGACGAAGGAGCAGGTCGTCGCCGGGGCCGCGTCGGGCACGATGGCTGACGTCGTCGGTCTGGACGGGGCCTGGGTGCACGACTTCGTCGACCAGGGCTCGATCGCCGACCTCTCCGCCCTGATGAGCGAGGCGGGATACGACGACACCCAGCTGGCGAGCCAGGTGCAGGTCGACGGATCCACCTACATGGTCCCCGTCGTCAACTTCGCCTACATGCTCTTCACCAACAACGACCTGCTGAAGCAGGCGGGCGTGACCGAGGCTCCGACGAACCGGACGGAGTTCCAGGAGGCCGCGGTGAAGGTCAGCGCCCTCGGGGACAACACGAGCGGCTGGATCCTCCCGTTGTCCCTGGAGACCCCGAACGGCATCCAGAACGACGTGATGTCGTGGGTGTGGGCGTCAGGCGGCCAGATGCTTGACGACGGCAAGCCGGACCTCACCAACCCCGAGGTGACCAGCGCGCTCAACTACATCAAGGACCTCAACGACGCCGGCGCGATCGCTCCCGGCGCCGCCACGCTCAAGGAGCAGGACAAGCTCGAGGAGTTCACCAACGGGCGCGTCGGGATGATGATCTCGTCCCTGGCGCACATCAACCTCATCCGTGAGAAGAACCCGGACCTGGACTTCAGCATCTCCGCGGTGCCTGCCGAGGACGGCTACGAGGGAGAACGCGGCACCCCGTACGCCTCCTGGGGCATCGGCGTCGCGGAGAACAGCGAGCACAAGGCCGAGGCGTGGAAGCTCATCGACTTCCTCCTCAGCAAGGACACCAACTCCGAGCTGTCGACCGCAGCCAACGCGTTTCCGGGCAACACCGAGTCGGTGCCGGACTACGTGAACGGTGACGAGCTGTTCCAAGCCGCGTTCGACGCCTGGAACGCCGGATACCCGGCCAACGAGTTCGTGGGCCTCCCGGTCGCAGAGCAGCTGATGCGTGAGCTCGACGAGGAGCTCCAGCGCACCCTGGCTGAGGACCAGTCCGTCCAGGTCACGCTGGAGAAGGCGCAGGAGAAGTGGATGGCCGAGTTCTAGACCGTCCACCCTTCGACCCGGTCGCGCCAGGTCACGAGCCTGGCGCGGCCGGCCCTCCAAGGAGGTAGCCAGTGTCCCTCACCACGATCACGCGTTCGGTGTCCACCGCCGGCGCGGTCACCGAGCCTCCACGTCGTGCACCGGGCAGGCTGCGCCGGAGGCTGACGCCCTACGGCTTCCTCTCACCCACTCTCGTCCTGCTCGCGATCCTCATGGTCACGCCGATCGTCATGGTCGTCGGCTACTCGCTGATGGACCGCGTGATCATGGCAAAGGAGTCTCAGTTCGTCGGCTTCGACAACTACGCGCAGGTGCTCACCAACCCCGTGTTCCTCGTCGCCATCAAGAACACCGCCTACTTCGCCGGCGGCAGCGTGGTAGCCCACTTCGCCATCGGGCTCAGCTTCGCGCTCCTGCTGAACACCGACCTGCTGGGTGCTCGCACCAAGGGCCTCTTCAGGGCCGTGTACATCCTCCCGTGGCTGTTCACCATCGCCATCACCGCGGTGCTGTGGCGGATGCTCCTCAGCCCCAACGGGATCGTGAACTACCTGACCACCTCGCTGGGGCTGACCGACACGGCGGTCGAGTGGTTGAGCGACCCAGACCTCGCGCTGCACGCGGTCACCTTCATCAACATCTGGGCCGGCTACCCCTTCTTCATGGTGAGCCTCCTGGCCGGGCTGCAGGGCATCCCGAAGGACCTCTACGAGGCGGCACGCGTCGATGGCGCCGGCGCCGTCAAGCAGTTCGTCCACATCACGATCCCGCAGCTGCGACCGATCATCATCAGCATGGCGCTGCTCGACTTCATCTGGACGACACAGCAGTTCGCGTTGATCTGGCTGACCACGGGCGGCGGACCGATCGATGCCACCGAGATGCTCAGCACCTTCACGTACAAGCTCGCGTTCGCGCAGTTCGACTTCTCGGTCGCGTCCGCCAGCGCCGTCGTCGTCCTGCTGCTGTCGATGGTCCTCGCGGTCCTGTACGTCCGGCACCAGAAGGCGAGGGACTGACCCATGACCACCGTGACCCCTGTGGCGCCCGGACCGATCAAGGGCCGCACGACGACCGGTCCCAGCTTGGCCGACGTCCTCCGTCGACGAGCACGTCAGCGGGTGGTCGTGCTCGTCGCCCTTGCGGTCGGCGCCATGTTCTCCGGACTTCCCGTGCTGTGGATGCTCCTCAGCTCGTTCAAGTCCAACACCGAGATCTTCGAGTACCCGCCGCGCCTGATCACGGAGAACTTCTCCTTCGACGCCTACGCCTCGATCCTGTCCGACGGCACCAAGCTGCGGTTCTTCTTCAACAGCTACGTGGTGTCACTGTCGGTGACCCTGCTGACCCTGTTCGTCGCAGTGCTGGCGGCCTACGCGCTGAGCCGCTATGAGTTCCCCTTCAAGCGAGCGCTCAGCGTGCTCATCATCAGCGTGCAGGCGGTGCCACCGATCACCCTGCTGATCCCGTACTTCGGTCTGGTCGTGGGGCTCAAGCTGTACGACACCTACGCGGGACTGATCCTCACGTACATGGTGTTCACGCTGCCGTACGCGATCATCATGATGACCGGCTACTTCAACACCCTCCCGCGCGAGCTGGATGAGGCGGTCAAGGTCGACGGAGCCGGTCCGATCACTGCGCTCTTCCGCATCCTCGTGCCGATCTCCGTGCCGGGCCTGGTGTCGGTCGGCATCTACACGTTCATGATCGCCTGGAACGAGTACCTGTTCGCCCTCACGCTCACCCGCAGCGAGGACATGCGCACCGTCCCCATCGGCATCCAGCTGCTCATGGGCCAGCACTCGTACGAGTGGAACGAGATGATGGCGATGAGCGTGTTGGGGTGCATCCCCGTGCTCGTCCTCTTCCTCTTCTTCCAGCGCTACTTCATGGGCGGCATGACCGCCGGCGCGGTGAAGCTCTGAGACCAAGGCCACGCCACCCGGCCATCACTGACCCAACCTGTTCGAGCACCACACTCCGAGAAAGGGAAGTCCCTCCATGCTCATCAACGGCGTAGATCTCCTCGAGGTCGCCAACAAGCACAACTTCGCGGTCCCCGCTTTCAACATCAGCGACTGGGCCATGTGCCAGGGCATCTTCGAGGTGAGCGAGGCCAAGCGGGCCCCGCTGATCATCGCGATCCACCCGGACGAGCTATCTCACATCGGGGTCGAGCTGATGCCCGCCATCATCGAGCGGGCACACCGCTCGCGGGTGCCTGTCACGATCCACTTCGACCACGGCGCGAACATCGACCAGATGCTCCTCGCCATCCAGACCGGCTTCACGTCGGTCATGCTCGATGGCTCACTGCTCCCGTTCGACGAGAACGTCGCACTGACGCGGCAGGCCGTCGAGGCGGCTCACGCCGTCGGACTCTCGGTCGAGGGTGAGCTCGGCACCATCGGCAAGACCGACTCCGAAGCCGAGGACGGCACCGCCGAGATCATCTACACCGTGCCTGAGGACGCGGTGCGCTTCGTGCAGGAGACGGGGGTCGACAGCCTTGCCATCGCGATCGGCACCTGCCACGGCCTGTACCCGTCGTGGATGAAGCCGGAGCTGAAGCTCGACCTCCTCCAGGAGATCGAGGCCACGGTCGACGTGCCGCTCGTCCTGCACGGCGGGTCGGGGAACCCGGACCTCGAGATCGGCCAGTCGGTCAAGCTCGGCGTCAACAAGATCAACATCTCCAGCGACATCAAGGTCGCGTACCACCGGAAGATGCGCGAGGTCCTCGCCGACGACAGCCTGCGCGAGCCCAACTCCATCCAGCCCGCGTCCGTGGCGGCGATGCAGGAGACTGCTGCGCAGAAGATCGACCTGTTCGACGCCGCCAACAAGGCCGACCTGTACTGAGGCCGGGCGATCCTGGGGCTGCCCGGGGTCTGTGGAGAGGGGAAGCAGTGGGCACGGACGTGGTCCTGGGGCTCGGAGGATGCCTCGACTACGAGATCGACTGGGACGCGGGCGTCCTGGAGGAGCTCGTGGGCAGGTACGGGATCAGTGCGGACGAGCTGTCGCCCTCGGTCGGGATCGACACCGAGCGGGACCTGGTCCGATCGCTTCTCGGCTACGTCCGTGACGGCGTCGGGGGAGAGCGGTTCGTGAGCTCCTCCGACGTCGTCGAGGCCTTCGCCACCCGTTTCGCGCGGCGCACGACGATCGGTGGCACCCCGGTGCGCGCCGCCGTCGCGATGGGTCGCCTCGGGGTGCGGAGCACGGTGCACCTGGTGAGCATCGACGATCAGGTGAGATGGCTTCTGCCCGAGGAGGTCTCCTATGTCTGTAGCGCTACCGAGGACACCGTCGACCCTCATCTGATCGTCCAGTACCCCGCCGGCGCGCGCGTGAGGGTGGGGGAGCAGGAAGTGACCGCCCCCAGGGCCAACCGGCTGATCTACGTCAACGACGAGCCCAACCGGAAGCTCGTCATCAGCTCGGAGCTGGGGGCGGTCCTTTCGTCAGCGCGTGTGTTCCTCGTCTCCGGGATGAACTCGATGCAGGACCCGGACACCGTGGCACTGCGGCTTCGCGACCTGCGGGACCAGATGCGGTCCTTGCCGGAGGACGCCGTCGTGGTCTACGAGGACGCGGGGTTCCACGAGCCGGAGCGGGGTACCCAGGTGCGTGAGGGGCTCGCGGACGTCGTGGACGTGCACAGCATGAACGAGGACGAGATGCAGGCTTACGTCGGCCGCAGGGTGGACCTGCTCGCTGCGAATGACGTCGCGTCCGCCCTGGACCAGCTGCGTGCGGTCGTCGGCGCGCCCACGCTGGTGGTCCACACGAGCTACTGGGCACTGGCCGTGGGGGAGAACGCCCGCGACTACCGTGCGGCGCTGGACAGCGGCATCCTGCTGGCCAGCACGCGCTACCTGAACGGGGACGCCTTTACCGCTGCCGACCTTGCGCGGACCCCCGAGACGCCCCGCCACACCGTCGGTTCGGCCTTCGCGCGCGCCCTCGAGCGGGCGATGCCCGGTGAGGTGTGCGTCGTACCGGCGTTGGTGCTGCAGGCCACGACACCGACCACGATCGGGCTCGGCGACACGTTCGTGGGCGGCTTCCTGGCCGCCCTTGCGGGTGCGGGGAACGGCATCGCGAACGGTGCCGCGTGAACGCGCACAGACGCCGGTCCTCGCTGCCGCTTCCTGCGGCTTGCTGCTCGACGACGGCCTGGCGGTCGCCGCACCGGGTCGACCCCGGCCCCGGTCACGCCTGGGAGGAACGCTTCCTCGGTGGCCTGCTCGCGACCTGCGGGCCCGACAACACGCAGTCGGCGGGTGGGCGTCCCGATGCTCCACCACGGGAACGTCGGTGAGCCCTTGCTGCGCCCGGGGTCCCGACTGCTGGTCGACACCGACTGGACCGTCTGCGCGAGCCGTGCCCTCCCGGTCGCGACCCGCTGCGGATGCCGCGCGCCGCGTCGGACGACGAGGCCGTGGTCGCGGACCACCCGGTGGTGCCGGACGACGGCCGCGACCCTGGTCGTCGAGTGGAACGGCCTCGCCCTGCCGCGCCTCACGGGGCCTGGCCGGCCCGTGGTGCGTGGGTGCTGGGCGTGGAGCCGGCCAACGCACCGATGTTCGGACCGGAACGCGACCTCCCCGGTGCCGGTGCGCCCGTCCTTGACCCCGGGCAGGAGTGGCGCACCGGGGTACGGGTCGGCGTCCTCGACCCCGCTGTCCCGAGCTGACGGCCTGTTGCACGACGTCCACCGACGGAGACGGAGGATCGCCCGATGAGACCACTGGTCCTGGACCCCAACCAGCCCCTCGACAGGTTCTACGCAGGCGGTCGCCGTATCGCCGCCTTTCGTGGGGTTGAGCCGATCGACAGCAAGGTCCCGGAGGACTGGGTCGCGTCCACGACGACGCTCTTCGGCGAGGCGGAGCTGGGCCTGACCCGCCTTCCCGACGGCCGCACCCTGGCCGCTGCCGTCGGCGACGACCCGTCGACATGGTTGGGGGCAGAGCACGTCGAGGCCTTCGGCAGCGACACCGGACTGCTGGTGAAGCTGCTCGACGCCGGGCAGAGGCTCCCGGTGCACGCCCATCCGGACGTCCCGTTCGCGGGAGAGCACCTGTCGCTGACGCACGGCAAGACCGAGGCGTGGGTGTTCCTCGAGCCCGCGACCGTCCACCTCGCCTTCGCGCGCGATGTGGAGCAGGAGGAGCTTGCCGCATGGGTGCGGGAGCAGGACACCGACGAGATGCTCGGCGCGATGCACACGCTCGAGGTGGAGGCCGGGGACGCCGTGCTGGTGCCGGCAGGCCTGCCGCACGCGATCGGCGAAGGCGCCTTCCTGGTCGAGCTCCAGGAGCCCACCGATCTGTCGATCCTGATGGAGTGGAAGGGCTTCGACCTCGACGGCGCGGCGGACGGTCACCTCGGACTGGGGTTCGACATCGCCCTGCAGGCCGTGGACCGCAGGGAGTGGACGCGCGAGGACGTGGAGCGGCTGCGCGGCGCCCGTGCCGCCGACGAAGGTGAGCTGCTACCGGACGCCGCCGGGTTCTTCCGGGTCGAGCGCTCCCGTGGGGCTGCAGTCGCACCGCCAGGCTTCGCAGTCCTCGTCGTGTTGCGTGGGACCGGTTCCCTCACGTACCGCTTCGGGTCCGTCGCCGTTGCGACCGGTAGCACCGTCCTGATCCCGTTCGCCGCGGGGGAGTGTCGGCTCGAGGGGGAGGGCCTGGAAGCCCTCTGGTGCCGTCCGCCGTCGGTGCGCTAGGTCAGGCCACGCAGAACTCGTTGCCCTCAGGGTCGAGCATCACCACGTGCCCGAACTCGTCCCCGTACCGCTCGACCCGCACCCGGGTGGCCCCGCCGGCCACGAGCTCGCCGACCTTCGCGTGGACGAGCTCCTCACGCCGGTCCTCCAGCTCCGGGTGGCCCCCGACGACCCGGACGTCGATGTGGACCCGGTTCTTGGACGTCTTGCCCTCAGGGACGCGCAGGAACCCGATGGCCGGGCCGAGGTCGTCCGGGTCGACGATCGAGGTGTTGTCGGGCTCGTCGAAGCCGGGTTCGATCACGTATCCGAGCGCCAGCGCCCAGAACCGCGCCAGCCGTGGGGGATCGGCCGCGTCGCAGCCCAGCGTCCATCGTGTCGCCATGGGCGGAGCCTAGGTACAGGGCACCGGGTGTGTGAAGCCCTACCCCACGCCTTGACCGTCGAGTTCCCAGCGCTCGCGCAGGAGCAGCACTCCCTCGCCTTCGAGGTCCGCGTAGAACTCGGTGCGGCCGGCCATGGCCATGGTGAGGGCGAGCGTCGACCCGGCGACGAGGGGCCCGTCTCCGGTGACGAACGGTCCGTCCGTCGCCGCGAGGCGGAGATCCTTGATGGCGCTGTGGCTGGGCACGGTGAAGTCGCGACTCGCGTAGAAGGACGCCACCTCGGTGACGGTGTCGATCGGGGGAGTGCGCTCGATCCCGAGGGGGCGTCGGATGTCCTGGCCGTGCACGACGACCTCGCCGAGCCACGCCGGGGTGTGACCGGATGCCGCGGTCGTGCTGGTGATCACCTTTCGGAAGCGGTGCAGGGTCTCGTCCGGCGTCACCCCGCGGTGCTCGCTCAGACGCCGCTGGTTGTGCACGCCGAAGTCGAACCGCGCACCGAGGACGCTGGCGAGCCACCGGAGACGTCCGACGCTCGCTGCCGCCGTCAGGTGGGCGACCACGTCCTCGACCGTCCACCGGCCGCACAACGAAGGGTGCGCCCACTGAGCGGGGGAGAGGCACTCCAGGTCCTCGGCGAGCGCGGCACGTTCGGCGTGCACAGATGGCCACAGACTCACTGGTCCTCCTCGGGACGCGACGGGGTCGACGGGGAGACTCCCATGAGCGTCCGGACTCATCGGCGGACCACGACCGGCCTGCGGCGGCACGATCGTCGGGGGCGAAGGGGGAGGGCCGCGTGGTGGATCCCCCGCAGCAGGCCGGGTGCGGCAGGCTGACCCCATGCACGTCGTCGGAGTAGACCTCGCCCGGGGGGAGAAGAAGTCCACCGGCCTGGCCGTCCTCGACACCGAGGGCCGCCTCGTCCACGTGTCGGCCGCCGGGACGGACGACCAGATCGTGCAGACCCTGACCCCGTACGTCGCCGGGGACTGCCTGGTCGCGGTCGACGCGCCGCTCATCGTCACCAACGCCAGCGGCCAACGACCGGCCGAGGCGGAGCTGAACGCCGACTTCGCGAAGTTCGACGCCGGTGCGCAGCCGTCGAACACCGGCAAGCCCGAGTTCCGCGAGCGGCCCCGTGGAGCGCGGCTAGCCGGCCGACTCGGGCTCGATCTCAACCCACGCTCGCGCCGTCCCAGGCGCGCGATCGAGGTCTACCCCCACCCGGCGACCGTCTCGCTGTTCCGGCTCGGACGGACACTGAAGTACAAGAACACCTCGGGTCGCGACATGGAGACCCTGCGCGCCGAGCTGCAGGTGCTGATGGGGCTTCTCGAGGGCCTGAGCTCGGCCGAGCCGGCGATGGACCTGGTCGGGGGCTCGCCTGCCGCGCAGGACTGGATCTCCCTGCGCCGCGCGGTCGCGACAGCGACGCGCAAGAGCGAGCTGCGGGCCGTCGAGAGTCAGGTCGATGCGGTGCTCTCCGCCTACATCGGGTTGTTCGCCGAACGACGGCCCGAGGCGACGACCACCTACGGCGACGGCGAGAGCGGCTACGTCGTGACCCCGACCCTGCCCGCCGGGCTGACACCGACCCCGCGGCAGCGGCGCGCTCCACGTGAGCCCCCTGAACGTCGCGCGTGCGGCCGTACGCGACTACACCGCCCAGCACCCCCAGGTCGTGGAGGCGGCCGAGCAGTGGGTCGCCCTGGTCACCTCGATCCTCGATGACGCCGGCATCAACTACCTCAGCGTCACCGGACGCGCGAAGAGCATCACCTCGTTCGCCGCCAAGGCCGCCCGCACCGTCGAGGGGGTGCCCAGCTTCTCGGACCCGATCAAGCAGATCACGGACGCGATCGGGATCCGCGTCATCACGTACGTGCAGAGTGACGTCGCCGCCGTAGCCGACCTGCTCGACGACCAGGTCGTCGTGGTCGACGACCGCGACATGGGTCTCGAGACCGCCAACGAGGGCCGGTTCGGCTACGCGAGCCGGCACCTGCTGGTGGGGCTGGATGCCGCCCGGGAGAGCCAGTCGGCCCACTCGGCGCTGCGCGGGCGCCGGGCACAGGTGCAGATCCGGACGGTCCTGCAACACGCCTGGGCGGAGTTCGAGCACGACATCCGTTACAAGGGAACGATTCCCGACGAGCACGTGCCTGACCTGGACCGGCGGTTCACGCTGGCGGCCGGGTTGCTCGAGCTCGCGGACCGGGAGTTCTCCACGATCCGCGAACGGCTCCAGGCCGGCATGGGCACGCAACGGCCGGCACCTGAGGACGACGACCCGCGGATCAGCCCGCGCGAGCTCGCGGCGTTCCTGGCCGGGCAGTACGCCGACGCCGGGTGGTCCCGCACGGACCACTACGCGTGGATCTCCGGGCTGCTCCTGGAGCTGGGCATCGTCTCGCTCGACGAGCTCGCCGGCGTGCTGCGGGCCGTCGATGCCCATGCCGTCGCCGGGCGGATGGGCTACCGCTACCCGCCCGGCGCCGTCCGCCGGCTCGACGACGCGCTGCTGTCGACGTTCGGCGAGCGGTACGTCGGTCTGAGCGGCAACGCGCACCGCGAACCCGCCCTGCGCGCACGGCTCGTGAAGCTCACCAGCTGAACAGGCAGGGCCGGGAGCCGCGCACGAGGTCCGCGACCCGTAGTGGTGGGTAGGTCTCACGCACTACGTCGACCTCGACGCCCCCGCGGAGGATCGGGCTTGGTGCTGCGAGCACTGGGTCGGCCGACCCGCCGCCGGGGGCGCGACTCGCGGTACCTGACTCGCTCCGGTCAGCTGTAGCGGAGCGTCGCGGCCAGCAGGTGGTGGTCCGACCCGGTCGGCACGACCTGGAGGGAACCGGACGCGGCCCTGTTCTCCGAGATGAAGACGTAGTCGATGTGGCGGCCGTTGTCGGTGGTGCTCTGCGCCCGCCCCTCGAGCTCGTGCGCGGAGACGAACCGGCCGGTGTTCCCGGCGCCGCGGGCGAACATGTTGTCCATCGCCGGGTCGTCCGGCACCGCGTTGAAGTCGCCACCGACGACGACCAGGTGGTTGTCCTGGATCCAGTCGCGGGTGAGGGCCTTGATGTCGTGGGTCTGCTGGGGCCGGATGGTCGCGCCGTTGGTCGCGACGAGGTGCACCGAGCAGACATGGCGCACCGGTGCGCTGCCGAAGGTCAGGCAGCTCAGGTGCGGCGTGCGGCCCGGGTCGGCCGTGAGCGCGTAGTCGTCGTCTCTCGCCGTGCTTCCGCCGCGCCACACCAGCAGGGTGCCGACGTCGTTGTTTCCGCCGCAGCCGCCGGGACGACTGGTCATGAAGTGCGAGGTCCAGCCGGGGTGCTGGCTGGCCAGCGTGGCCGCGTCGGTCGCGCAGACCTCCTGCAGGGTCATCACGTCGGCGTTGCGCGCGCGGGCCTCGTCCACCGCTCGCGCCAGCACGCTCGGACGCTTCTCGATGTTGTGGTCGATGACGACGAGAGTTCCTGGCGCGGCCTGCGCGCCGGCGATCGGGGCTGCAGCCGGTGCGACCAGTGCGACGACCGCGAGCGTGGTGGCGCCCAGCGCCACCCGGAGGCGACCGGAGAAGGACGTGGTGACGGTGCGTGCGGGCATGACGATGATTCCCCCGTGGGTATGAATTGCAGGACGACGTCCTGTGTCTCGGAACCGTATCCTGATCCTGCCGGTCCTGGGGTCGTGGAGCCGTGACCGACGAGCGAGTGCTCGAGCCGCACGGCCGTCCGTCCAGCCGGCACGGGTCCTCGGGTGGCCGTCCGCGGCACTGCGGCGTCCTCAGTCCTCGATCACGTCCAAGCCCTGCTCGCGCAGGGTCGCCAGGTGGTCGAGCATGTGCTGGAGGACCTCGGGGTCGTGGGGTCGCCAGTCGCGCACCTCCTCGACGACACGCAGGGGCGTCCGCGTCCGGTACGACTCGGTGGGGTTGCCGGGGAACCGCTTGTCGGTGACGTTGGGATCGTCCTCGAACGGCCCGAGAGGCTCGACGCGGTACACCCGCCCCACCTCGTCGCCGCCCGCCAGCGCGGTTGCGAGCTCAGCGCCCCAGACCGCGGTGTCGACCAGGGCGCTGAAGTAGATGTTGTTGGAGACCCGGCCCGCCTGGAAGTTGGAACCGCGGCCGGGCACCAGCTCGTCGCCGGGGGAGAGGTCGGACCGGGTGCCGTGGAAGAAGGGACCGGTGACCTGCGCGCACGTCTCGTAGGTCACCGGCACGCGGATGTCCGCGTCGCTCATCGTCGCTCCTGTCGTTCGTCGTGATCGGGCGCACGACCCACGTCTACCGCACCACGTCGACCTGGTGGTGGATCGCAGGGGACCAGGACATCTCGGGCACACTGGCCGCATGAGCTACCAACCGGGGCCCGGGGTGCCCCCGCCGCCGCCTTCGCCGAGCACGCCGATGACGATCCATCTCTCCCGAGCGCTCCTGCCGCTGTTCTACTTCACTAGCCGGCCGGTGGTGGTAAGAGGCGAGGTAAATGCGCAGGCCGGCGAACGGCGCGACGATCGCGGAAACTGGACTGGCGGAAATTGGCTGCACACCGATCCCACTGCTTCGTCGTTCACTAACACGCCGGTATGCACGCTTGGTTTCAGCTGGCGCAGGTGGGGGGTAAGTGGAACGTATGGCGGTATTGCCCGGCATTGCGTTGATTTTGACAGGAGCTGGTTCCATAACACCCGTGCCGTAGGGTCGGGTTCTTGGTCAGGATCGTCACCTTTGCGGTCGACTACCTACGACTCAGCGCTGCTGCTTCCAGCGGCAGGGACCGCGTTTTCGCCGACCGTTTGGGTCGGGCCGATAGCCACAAATGTTGAAAGAACTGTCATCAGCGCCGCAAACTCATTCGCGGTGGGTGACGAGGTTGCCTTGAGCGGCGCCCGTACTGGATTAACGCCAGCATTTGTCTCAGACCCATACGTCCTGACGGCCTCGTACGGCCCGGTTGTGCGGATGGATCGCAACATCTGCCAGCCCGGCGATTCGGGTGGTCCTTGGCTAACTACCTACAGCAGTGGCGATGTCATGGCGTGGGGGCAGCATCACGGCGACATCCTTATCGATGACCGCCGGTTTTGCGCATTCGTACCCGTCTTATGGACCAGTCAGGACATGAGCGCATCCATCCTCACCCCATGACACGCCGGTAAGCATTCTCCGACTCGAACGATCAAGGCAGCGAGACGCTGTACACCCTAAAGACACTTCCGCCTTCGACGACACCACATGGATCGGGCGTTCCCAGCTGCCCCCCGCCAGCCAAACTGGGTTGGTCGCCCTCGCGGAGCGACGTCGATCCGTTCGAGTAGACCCAGGAACCGTCGCCCCCCTCGGAGGCTGTCCAACCAGGCGGCCACACCAGGGCATACATGCCAGCGGCACCGGCATCCAGGTAGGGGCATCCTTCCGCTGTGGCGACTATGGTGCCGGTGTTCAACTGCGCACCAGGAACGGAATTCCCGGGTACATGGGTAGTCAGGTCGAATGAGCGTGCGGCAGGCTCCGGCAATGGTGAGGTCGCCGGTGCGGTGCCAGTAGGATCGGGCTGCATCGCAATACCCACGCCTACAGAGGCAACAGCCACAACGGCAAGGGTCGTCCCAAACCCCACGAGGAGTGCACGTCTGCGTGCAGCTTGCCGGGCCTGGTGCAGCATTCCGGGTAGCAGTTGAGGAGCGATCAGCGCTCGCTCCGCTTCTCTGGGCAATTCACGCCGGAGGTGGTCTTCGAGCATGTTTGTTTCCTGCCTTTCTAAGAGTGAGCAATATCGAGTTCGATCCTGAGCTTGTCGAGCGCCTTGGCTGCGGTTGTGCGCACGGTGCCGTTCGACATGTCAAGAGCTTCAGCGATCTCGTCATCGGTGAGATGGACGTAATAGCGAAGAACCACCACCGTGCGCGCCCTGGAGTCAGTACTCGCAGTGCCCGGCGCAGTTGATCGCGATCGTCGATCGTGTCTCCTGGCCCCCCGTAGGTGCTGGTCTCGGGCGCGTCAGCGACCAGGAGGTCTTTGCTTTGACGAAGACGCCGTCCGTCAATATAGACATTCGTGATCATTCGTCGAAGGTAGGCTTCGGGGCGGGTGGTTCTGCTAATGCGCGCCCATTGACGAAATGCCTTGGTTAGCGCTGTCTGAGTGACGTCTTTCGCTAGTTCCACGTCGCCCGTGATCAGATAGGCGTACCGCAACAACTCGCCCCCTCGCGCTTCTACGAACTCTTCGATGGTCATCTGTCCCCCCCTTCATGATGTAGACGTGCTCTGGAACCCCTCGCGTTCCCAGCAGGCGACATCTTTCTGCACCTGCAGCGAGTCGGTCCGATCGAGGTTGCACTACGACATCCACGGTGACGCGGGGTGGCTAGCGGGTGGTCAGGGGTTCGCCAGGTCGCCGTCACCGTCACGATGACCATGGTGTTGTAGAGGACGAGGAGAAGGGCCCGGGAGGGGCTACTTGTCATAATGTTCATTATCGGTGACCAGGCGGCGGGGCAAGGAGTTCGTCGCCACAGGCGCTCAGCGCCTGGTCTCGTACCTCGTCAGGACCACGCCGCCGGGAAACGCCCGGGTCTCCACCAGGTTCAGGTTCACCCAGTTGTCCAGGGCCGTGAAGAACGGCGTGCCGCCGCCCACCAGGACCGGTGCGGTGGCCAACACGTACTCGTCGATCAGCCCGGCCCGCATGGCCGTCGCGGCGAGGGTGGCGCCGCCGATGTCCATGCGGCCGCCGTCCTCGGCCTTGAGCCGGGTGATCTCGGTGACCGCGTCACCGGTGACCAGGCGGGTGTTCCAGTCGACGGTGCCCGCCGTCGAGGAGAACACCACCTTCGGCATGTCCCGCCAGCGGCGGGCGAACTCCCTCTCCGCCGGTGTGGCGCCGGGCTGCTGGTCGGCGGTCGGCCAGTGGGAGCTCATCGTCTCCCACAGTCTGCGTCCGTACAGCGCCAGGCCAGTCGTACCTACCCGGTCGGACCACCACTGGAACAGCTCGTCGCTCGGCACGCTCCAGCCGATGTCGTCGCCGGGCGCCGCGATGTAGCCGTCCAGGCTCAGGTTCATGCCGAAGGTCAGTCTCCGCACGGTCAGCCTCCAGGTTCATCAACTCCCGTTCCCATCCTTCAACTCCCGTTCCTACCAGGCGAGTCGCTGCCCGTGGGCTTGTCGGTCGGGGTCCCTACACTCGTCGCCCATGACGGACTTCGACGAACAGGGCCGCCCCGAGCCCCCGCCCACGGGCGACGAGGCGGAGACGCTGATCGGGTTCCTGGAGTTCCAGCGCGCCACCCTGGCCTGGAAGGTCGACAGGCTGGACGCCGCGGGCCTGAACGCCACGACCGCCGCGTCGACCATGACGCTGGGCGGGCTGCTCAAGCACCTGGCCTACGTCGAGGACCACTGGTGCTCCCGGACGCTGCACGGGCGTGAGGCCCAACCGCCGTGGGACACCGTCGACTGGAAGGCCGACCCGGACTGGGACTGGCACTCGGCCGTGGACGACACCCCCGAGCAGCTCCTCACGCTCTGGCAGGACGCCGTCGACCGATCCCGAGCGCTGGTGGCGGAGGCACTGGCCGACGGTGGCCTCGGCGTGGTGGCCCGGAGGACCTGGCCCGACGGACGCGCGCCAGCCTTCGCTGGATCCTCGTCCACCTGATCGAGGAGTACGCCCGGCACAACGGTCACGCGGACCTGCTGCGCGAGTCCGTGGACGGGCAGAACTCTGGCGAGTGACGGCGGTCGTCCGGACGGCGCAGTGATGGCCGCCCCGTGCTGATCGATCGCGTCCTCGTGCCGGCGGCGAGGGCTGAGGGCCTGCCAGGGGGTGGGTGGCCTCTCTCCGTACCGGCCGTGGCCGGGCTGGTCGGGCGTGGCCTCGAGCTGACCGCGCCGGTGACGTTCCTCGTCGGGGAGAACGGCTCCGGCAAGTCGACCATCGTCGAGGCGGTGGCCGAGGCGGCCGGCCTCGACGCGCAGGGCGGACGGGCGAACCGGAAGTACGTCAACGACCGTCCGAAGACGCCGTTGGGTGAGCTGCTCGAGATCGACTGGGGCCGTGAGGGTCACCAGTGGCTGCGTCGAACACGGCTGAAGCGGAAGGGCTTCTTCCTGCGGGCCGAGACCGCCTTCGGCCTGATGAACACCGTCGAGGGCGTACCCGGGTACTGGGACGAGAGCACGTCGCGGATGAGTCACGGCGAGGGCTTCCTCACGGTCTTCGACACGATGTTCCGCGAGCCGGGGATCTACCTGATGGACGAGCCGGAGGCGGCACTCTCCTTCCAGTCGTGCCTGCGCCTGGTCGAGCTGCTGCACCGCCTCGGTCGCTCCGGCGGCCAGGTCCTGTGCGCGACCCACTCACCTGTCCTGGCGTCCACGCCCGGTGCCGCCGTGGTCGAGCTCGGTCCCGACGGCCTCCGCCACACGTCCTGGGACGACCTCGAGGTGGTAGGCCACTGGCGCCGCTACCTCGACGCCCCGCAGCGCTACCTGCGCCACCTGCTCGACGACGCCTAACTCCCGCCCCAGACGCAGGGAGCAGGCAGGCCCCCAGGGAGCCTCAGTCGCGATCCCGGGTCAGTGCCCAGGTGAGCGCGTGGACGAGGCCCCAGCGTTCGCACCAGCCTGCTCATCCGCCGACACCCGGATCCCGTCGGTCCGCGATCCAGCTCGCGGACCCGTCCTGGCCGCGCCCCGTCCGCTCCCCCATCCTGGGTGTGGCACGGGGAATGCGCGGGACGACCTAAATCGTTCAGTCTTCAACTAGTACCGAAGTGGAGGTCGCACCCATGCCCGCCATCACCGTCCCCGACGTCACCGTCCTCCCCCGCGTGACGGCCCCGAACCCCGCCACCGCTCGTCAGCGGCCGGTCCGCCATGTGGCCACCGCACCCAGCGGCTTCGAGGGCGAGGGCTTCCCGGTCCGCCGCGCGTTCGCAGGCGTCGACCTCGAGCGACCTCGACCCCTTCATCCACATGGACCAGATGGGCGAGGTCGAGTACGCGCCGGGCGAGCCGAAGGGCACGTCCTGGCACCCGCACCGCGGTTTCGAGACCGTCACCTACATCATCGACGGCACGTTCGAGCACGCCGACTCCGAGGGTGGCGGTGGCGTCATCACCGACGGCGACACCCAGTGGATGACCGCCGGATCCGGCCTCCTGCACATCGAGAAGCCGCCGGAGGCGCTCGTCGTCAGCGGCGGCCTCTTCCACGGCATCCAGCTCTGGGTGAACCTGCCGCGCGCGCAGAAGATGGCGCCGCCGCGCTACCAGGACCTCCGCGCCACGGACAACACCCTGCTGACCAGCGAGGACGGCGGCGCACTCGTCCGCGTCGTCGCGGGCGAGGTGGACGGCCACGTCGGTCCCGGCAGCACGCTGACCCCGATCACCGTGCTGCACGCGACGGTCTCCCCCGGCGCGGAGCTGTCCCTGCCCTGGCGGCCCGACTTCAACGCGCTCGTCTACGTGCTGGCCGGACGCGGCACGGTCGGACCCAGGGCCACGCCGGTGCACAAGGGTCAGCTCGCGGTCCTCGGCGCTGGCGACGCCCTGCAGGTGGCGGCCGACCGCAGCCAGCCGTCCGCAGAGCCGGCGCTCGAGGTCCTCGTCCTCGGAGGTCGGCCGATCCGCGAGCCGATCGCCTGGGCCGGCCCGTTCGTGATGAACACGCGCGCCGAGGTGATCACGGCCTTCGAGGACTTCCAGGCCGGCCGGCTCGGCCGGATCCCGGCGGTGCACGGCGCCCCCACCCACGTGGTCGAAGGGAACTGAGGAACTCCCCCCGCCCCGCGATACGGCGTGGTGCGGGGCGGCGTCACTGCCGGTGCGTCAGGCCGACCGGGGTTGGATCTCCCCCATCGGCACGAAGCCCTCGACCTCCTCGGCGTCGACGTAGATGATCTGCGGCCGGGCCGAGACGATGTCGGGCATCTCGGCCATGAACCGGGCCACGTGGTCCTGCTTCATGTGCTGCTGGCCCGCGTCGCCGTCGCGGAACCCCTCGATGGCGACGTAGGTGTTCGGTTCCTGGACGCTCTGCGAGAACTCGAAGAACACGCAGCCGGGCTCTGCGCTCACGGACTTCTCGTAGGACGCGGACAGCTCGCGCCACTGGTCGAGCCGGTCCTCGCGGATCGGGAACTTCACGATGATGAGGATCACGGCGAACTCCTTGGGGTCGGGTCGGGTCGGTGCGGTGGTCGGTGCCGGGCCCCTCGTCCCCAGGGCTGAGGCGACGGGTCACGGGTCACTGGTCACGGGACGAGGATGGCCCGTCCGCGGACGTTGCCCGCGTCGAGGTCGCTGACCGCCTGCTGGAAGTCGTCGAGGGCGTACTTCTGGGTGTGCAGCCTGACGAGGTCGCGGGCTGCCAGCGCCATCAGGTCCTGGAGGTCGTTGTAGGAGCCGACGAGGTTCCCGACGATCGTCTTCTCCGCCGAGATCAGGTCGATCGTCGGGACGTCGATGTTCTCGCCGTAGCCGACGACGTGGTACTCGCCGGCCTGCCGGGTCATCGCGATCCCTTCCGACGTCGAGCCGTTCTCACCGACGAAGTCGACGACGACCTCCGCCCCTGTGCCGCCGGTGAGGTCCAGCACCGCCTCGACGTGTGTGCCGTCGCCCAGCACCCCGACGTCGGCCCCGATCGACTCGGCGAGCTTGAGCGCGGCCGGGTTGCGGTCCACGACGACCAGGCGAGCGGGCGTCATCGCCTTGAGGACCTGGATCCCGATGTGCCCCAGACCCCCTGCTCCGATCACGACGCAGGTGTCGCGTGGCGTGAGCCGTCGCGACGCCCTGGCGGCGGCGTGGTACGCCGTGAGCCCGGCATCGGCGAGTGCGGCGACGTCGGCGGGCTCGAGCGTGTCGGCGATCTTCACGCACGAGCGCGCCGTCGTCAGGAGGTACTCGGCGTACCCACCGTTCGTGTTGATGCCCGGGAACTGGCTGTTCTCGCAGTGGACGTCGTCACCGGACCTGCACGCCCGGCACAGCCCGCAGGTGACCAACGGGTGGAGGATCACCTTGTCCCCCTCGGCGACGTTGGTCACCGCGCTCCCGACGGCGTGGACCCAGCCGGCGTTCTCGTGGCCGATCGTGTACGGCAGGGCGACCTGCGACTTCTCGGCCCACTGCCCCTCCAGGATGTGCAGGTCGGTGCGGCAGACCCCGGCTCCGCCGATCTTCACGACGACATCCCAGGGCCCGGTGGGCACCGGGACGTCCACCTCGGTCATCTCGAGGTTCCGGTGGTAGCCGACGACCCGGACTGCGCGCATGGTGCTCATGAGCAGGACTCCTTCACGATCAGGGGCAAGAGGTGCTGGTGGTCGGCCGGCTCGGCGCCTTCGGGCCGCGCCGTCTGATCCGCTCCGGACCCGGCGTAGCGCGTGCGGAGCAGCCCGCGGCAGAAGTGGGCGTTCCCGTCGATGCTGATCCGGGTCGACCGGGCGCGCCGCAGGAAGATCGCGGCCTGGTCGGCGGCGGGCGGCCGGCCGTCGTGGTCGACGAGGACGTGTGCGTCGGCGTCGTCGGACAGCCCGAGCGCAGTCCGCCGGCGCACCAGGGCGTCCCGTTCGCGGCCTGCGGGCACGTCGCCGAGGCGGACCTCGGTGGGGTCGGCGACGACTCCCCCGGCGTCCGACCGGAGCAGGGCCGTCAGGCAACGCTCCATCGCCGCGGTGTGTGCCTTGCGCCGGAAGGTCGCCCGCAGCTCGTCGAGGTCCTTCTCGGCCTCGTGCCCGAACGTCCCGCGATACCCGGCGTCCGCCGCGAGCCCGCGGTTGATGAGGTCCGAGTCGTGGTGGTCGATGAGCTCCACTACGACCGTCCCGACCCCTTCCAGGGCGCCGATGGCGTCCTTCGCGTCGGACGCCATCAGGTACGCGAAGTTCGGCGAGCAGAAGGACGTCGGCAGACGCAGGTGCACGGTGACGTCCGCTCCCTGCACCGTCGCCGAGCGGACGAACCCGAGGTCCGTGACCGGCTCGTCCAGCTCGGGGTCCAGGACCGTGCTCAGCGCGTCCCAGACGTCGGCCCGGGACGCCGTCCTGGTCGCTACCGCGGTCATCGCGACATCGCGAGGTCGGCCGCCTCGGGGTCGCGCGGACCCGTCGCGGTCTGCCCGGCGTCCGGGAGGTGCAGCTCCGCCGGCACCTCGAGGCCGTACATCTTCGCGGCGTTGAGGCCTAGGACCTTCCGCTTCTGCTCGGTCGTGATCGGCGCGTACTCCGTCAGGTCCTCCGGGATCTGGAAGTCCACGAAACGCTCGATGAGCCAGCGAGGTGTCCAGATGGCGTAGTCGCTCGAGAAGAAGAGCCGGTCCTCCCCGATCCAGTACAGGAGCTCGCCCATGATCTGCGCGAAGTAGCGAGGTCGGGTGTGGATGAACGGCATCGCGACGGCGAGGCCTCCGTAGACGTTCGGCTCCTGCGTCGCGATCCAGCAGAAGTCCTCGAGCCGCGGCAGCCCGACGTGCTCGACGATGAAGTTGAGTTCGGTGAAGTCCGTCGCGACGTGGTCGACGTCAGCGACGTCGAAGGCGTCCCGGTCGAGCGGACGGATGGTGGGGCCCTTGTGGATGTGGATGTTCTTCACGCCGAGCTCGCGGCAGACCTCGAGGTAGCGGTACGCCCACGGGTCCGTGAGCTTCCAGCCGCGGGAGTCCCCGTGCCACTCGGCGGTGTAGAGCTTGACGCCGGTGAACTTCATCTTCTCGTGGTCGGCACGGAGCTGGACCAGACCCTGCTCACCGTTGCGCGGGTCCCAGTTGTGGTTGTACGTCAGCTTGCCGGGGTTCGCCGCGGCGAGCTGGAACGCCTCCTCGGTCTGCCCGAAGCCCCGGTGGTAGAACTCGGTCAGTGCCGCCGGCTGGAAGATGGCGTGGTCGACGTACCCGTCCTCGAAGAGGTCCTTCATCAGGCGCTCGCCGCCCTGGTACAGGTAGTCCTCGTACTCCCACACCTCCCCCTCCGGGGAGAGGTTGCGGTGGTAGTCGTAGAAGCAGTCGATGAACTGCTTGCCGTGGATGTTGCGCTGGTTCTCCGGTCGCGCGTCCCACAGCGCGATGTGCGCGTCGACGATGTAGTAGCTCACGCCGTTCGTGGTGTACATCCGAACCTCCTTCTCGCGACGCCGTCGTCGCTGACTCCTCGACGCTAGGTCGCGGGTCGGGGGGGTGCCAGAGACCTCGTGTCCCACCTTGGGACACGACGGAGAGCACGCGGATGGCGGCCGGGCTACGGTGAAGGCGTCGAGAGGAGCCGGCGATGACGCCGCCCGACGAGCTGGGCCGTCCGCAGAGGGCCCGCGCCGTGGTGCGGGGTCAGGGTGGGACCGCGTCCAAGCGCCTGATGGCCTCATGGCGGCGCAGCGAGGAGTACGGCGTCTCGCTCGAGACCGTCGAGCCCGTGTGGGCGGGCACCATCGACAGCGACTCGCTGTTCGTCGAGTGCGGCCACGAAGTGCTGACCGGGCTGCACCGCACTCTCGCGAACGAGCCGGTCAGCGTCATGCTCACCGACGCCGACGGCCTCGTCCTCAACCGGTTCTCCGGCGACACCTCACTGCTCCGGGCGCTCGACGCCGTCCACCTGGCGCCCGGGTTCGCCTTCTCGGAGAGGGAGGCGGGGACCAACGGCCTTGGCCTGGCGCTGGCGGACCGCACGCCGACCCTGGTCCAGGCCGAGGAGCACTACAGCGCGAGCCTGTGCACCTACACCTGCGCCGCCGTGCCCGTCCTCGACCACGTCACGGGCAGGCTGGAGGGCTGTGTCAACATCACGACCTGGGCCCGCTCGTCCGCGGGGTTGCTGCTCGCCCTCGCCGAGTCAGCCGCGAGCACGACGAGCGCCCTGATGCTGGCCCGCACGCAGGGGCGTGCGCCGCGGCCGCCGCAGAAGGGCGGGGTGTTCCGAGTGCAGCGGAGCCGGCTGGAGCCCGCGGCCGGGACCCTGCGCTCGATGTCGGCGCCGTGGGTGCGCGCGCTCGACCAGGCCGCGGGGGCGCTGTCAGCGGGGCGGGTCGTCGCAGCGGTCGGCGAGCCCGGGTCCGGACGAGCCACGCTGCTCGCCCAGGCCCTTCGCCAGGCGCGGCCCCGGTTCCGCATCCTCAGCGCCGCCGCTCCCGCGCCCCGGGACGTCGACGCCTGGCTGGCGTTGTGGACGCCCGAGCTCGCGAAGCCCGAGACCGCGGTCGTCGTCGAAGGCGTCGACACCCTCCCGACGTGGGCCGCGGAGGAGCTGCGCACCCGCGCCCTCCACGCGCGCCGCTCCCTGTCCTCGACGGAGGCCGGATCGTCGGCGCTCGCGTGGACGGTCACGGCCGAGTCGTTCCCGGCCATCCCGGTCGCCCTCGCCGGACTGGTCGACACGGTCGTCGACGTCCCGCCGCTGCGAGACCGCACGGACGACGTCATGCCGCTCGCGCGCTACGCCGCCCACCAGGCCCGGCTGCGGGAGGTCGGGTTCACACGGGCCGCCGAGCACGCCCTGACCACGTACGGGTGGCCGGGCAACGTCGACGAGCTGATGCGGGTCGTCCACGCCGCTGCGACGCGTGCCGAGACCATCGACGTCCGGCACCTGCCCGCCGGCCTCCTCGGTGGCCCCGGTACCCGCCTCTCCCGCATCGAGTCGGTGGAGCGTGACGAGATCACGCGCGTGCTGACGGAGCCGGGGATGACGCTCAAGCGCGCCGCCGCCGAGCTCGGGGTGAGCCGCTCGACCCTCTACCGCAAGATCGCCCACTACGACCTCGATGTCCGTTGACGCGGGCCCGGTACCGGTCGCGGCGTGAACAGAGGAACCATCCGGCCCGAGTCGTAGGCTGGGCGGCATGACCGCAGCTCCCTCCGCGCCCTCGGCTCCCCGGCCCGCCTCCGTCACGAGCTGGTGGCTGATCGAGCCACCGAACAGCCTGGCGGACATCGTCGTCCACCACGCCGAGGCCGAGCCCGACCGCAGGCTGGTGAGCAGACGCGACGGGTCCTCGTGGGTGCCGGTCACGGCGGGCGAGTTCCGGGCCGAGGTCGAGGACGTGGCGCGGGGCCTGGTGGCCGCGGGCGTCCAGCCGGGCGACCGCGTCGCCCTGATGGCCAAGACTCGCTACGAGTGGACGCTGGTCGACGTCGCGATCTGGAGCGCCGGTGCCGTCAGCGTGCCGGTCTACGAGAGCTCCTCGGCCGAGCAGCTGCGGTGGATCCTCGAGGACTCCGGCGCCGTCGCCGTGGTGCTCGAGAACAACGGCCACCTCGCTGCCCTGGAGCAGGTGCGCGAGGAGCTGCCCGAGCTGCGTCACCACTGGGTGATCGAGGGCAAGGACCCCGATGTCTCCCTCACGGCGCTCATCGCCTCCGGTCGCGACGTGGGCGCGGACGAGCTCGACCACCGCCGCGCCGCCCTCACGCCGGAGTCACTGGCGACGCTGATCTACACCTCGGGGACGACGGGTCGACCCAAGGGCTGCGAGCTCACCCACGCCAACTTCCTGGCCGAGGTCGTCTCCGCCGTCGAGTTCCTGCCGGAGCTGTTCGACGACCCTGACGCGTCGACGCTGCTGTTCCTCCCGCTCGCGCACGTCTTCGGCCGCATGATCGAGGTCGCCGTCCTGCTCACCGGCGTCCACACCGGGCACAGCGACATCGCCCGCATCACCCTGGACCTGCCGACCTTCTCCCCCACCTTCGTGCTCGCCGTCCCCCGGGTGTTCGAGCGCGTCTTCGACGGTGCGCGACGGAAGGCCGTCGCAGGCGGCAAGGAGAAGATCTTCGACCGCGCCGCTGCGACAGCGATCGCGTACAGCGAGGCACTCGACCGCGGGCGGCCGGGCCTCCTGCTCTCGGCGCAGCACGCGCTCTTCGGTCGGCTCGTGTACGGCAAGATCAGCGATGCACTGGGCGGGAAGGTGCGTTGGGCCGTCTCGGGAGGAGCTCCCCTCGGAGCCCGGCTCGGCCACTTCTTCCGCGGCATCGGCGTCACTGTGCTCGAGGGATACGGCCTCACCGAGACCACCGCGGCCGCGACCGTGAACACGCCCACGGCGCAGCGCGTCGGCTCCGTCGGCAGGGCGCTGCCTCGGTTCGAGGTCTCCATCGCCGGGGACGGGGAGGTGCTGCTGCGGGGCGGCCACGTCTTCAAGGCCTACTGGAAGAACGAGCAGGCGACCGCCGAGGTCCTCGACGAGGACGGCTGGTTCCGCACGGGCGACCTGGGGACGCTCGACGCGGACGGCTACCTGTCGATCACGGGGCGCAAGAAGGAGATCCTCGTGACCTCCGGCGGCAAGAACGTGTCGCCGGCTCCGCTGGAGGACATCGTCCGGTCGCACCCGCTCGTCAGCCAGGCGCTGGTGCTGGGCGACGACCGCCCCCAGATCACGGCGCTGGTCACGCTCGACCCCGACGCCGTCGCCGCCTGGCTGGAGCAGCACGACCGGCCCGCGACCCCGGTGGCCGACCTCACCAAGGACCGGGCGCTGATCGACGACGTCCGCACCGCGGTGAACGAGGCGAACGAGACGGTGTCGCTGGCCGAGCAGATCAAGAAGTTCCGCATCCTGCCGGTCGACTTCACCGAGGACGCCGGACACCTCACACCCAGCCTCAAGATGAAACGCGCCGTGATCATGGAGGCGTTCGCGGACGAGGTGGACGCGCTGTACCCGCAGCGCTGAGCCGGCCTCACCAGAAGCTGGTGCCGGGCTCCCCCTTGAACGGCCCCACGACGGCGGACGTGATCCAGCCGCCGTAGAACCCGCCCGGCTGTGGCTGGACCCGCTCGCCGTCGACGGTGCACTCGTCCATCGCACCGGGGTACAGCGCGACGTGGTCGACCAGCTCCGCGTAGCCGGGCGTCGGCTCCGGGTAGAACCAGGCCGCGCGCTCGGCGACGCGGTCGCCGGCGACGACGTCGAGGTACGACGCCGTGCCCTTCCACTCGCAGAACGACGTGCCGGGGGCTGCGCGCAGGCTGCCGACGGCGAAGTCCGCCTGGGGCAGGTAGACCGTCGGCGGGTGGCTCGTCTCGAGCACCTCGAGCGCGGACGAGGTCTCGCAGACCACCTCACCGGCGAGGACGACCCGCACGACGGCCCCGCTCCGCCGCACCGCCGGTGGCCGCGGGTAGTCCCAGACCGACTCCTGGCCGGGACCGGGCTGCACCCTCTCGACACGACTCACCCGTCGAGCGTACGTGGCGCCCCGCTCCCCCCATCTCGACTGGTCACGAACGGCACGACACGCCGCGCGTGTTGCGCCATTCGTGACCAGTCGGCCAGGGGTGGGGTCACACGCGGGACGTCGGGGCGCTCGGGAGGTCGCGCAACCCCCGCACCGGACTGAACAGGACCGCGAGGCAGGCCAGGGCGTGAACCCCGGCCATCAGCGCGATCGTCGTCCGCACACCCACGTGCTCGCCCAGGAACCCTGCCAGCAGCCCGGCGGCCGGCATGGTGCCGTAGTTCACCAGCTGGGTGCTCGTCACGACGCGGGCCATCAGGGCGTGCGGCACGTACCGCTGCCGGAAGGCAGCTTTGATCACGTTCCCGGCCACCACGCCGAGGGCGACCACGAACTGCCCCGCGACGAACAGCCACACCTTCCACCCGGGACCGGCCAGCGGGATGAGCATCACGGTGGAACCGGCGGCAAGCTGAACGACGACCGTGGCGCGCGCCGTCCCCCACCGGTCGGCCAGCGGACGGGCGACCGTCGCACCGGCCAGGGCACCGGTGCCGGTGAGCATCAGGAGGCCGCCGACGAGGCCCGGTGACACCCCGACGTCGCGGACCAGGAACAGGATGAGCAGCGCGCCGTAGCCGGTCAGGCCCAGGTTCGACAGGCCGCCCATCCACGTGAAGTAGCGCAGGAAGGGGTCCCGGGCCACGAAGCCCACCCCCTCAGCGATCTCGGTGCGCAGGCTGCGCCGAGGTCGTGGGCCCCGGGCCACCTGGTCGGGGACGCGTCGCGCGATCAGCAGCAGGCAGGCGGTCGAGACCAGGAAGGTCGCGGCGTCGAGCAGCAGTCCCAGCGCCGACCCGACCCACTGCGCCAGGAGCCCCGCGACCCCGCTGCCGCCGATCTGCGCGGCGGACTCCGAGCCCTGCAGGCGCGAGTTGGCGGCCACGAGGTCTCGCGCGTCCACCAGCTGCGGCAGCAGCGACTGGTAGGCCGCTCGGAAGAACACGGTGCTGGTGCCGGCGACCGCGGCGACGACCACCAGCTGGGTGAGGTCCAGCGTCCCCAGCCACCAGGTCGCCGGGATGCTGCCGATCGCCGCGGCGGCGCACAGGTTGGCGGCCACCATCACGGGGACGGGTGGCAGCCGGTCGACCCAGGCGCCGGCGGGCAGCCCGACCACGAGCCACGGGGCCCAGCTCGCCGCGGTCAGCACACCGACCCACCCGGCCGACGCGTGCAGGCCGACCACGGCGAGGAGCGGAAGCAGCACCGACGACGTCGTGTTACCCAGCACGCTGACCGTCTCCCCGAACCAGAGCAGGGAGAAGACGCGGTCTCGCCACAGGGCGGGGCGTGTGCCGGCGGGCGGCAGCGCCGTGCTGACGTTCACGGCGCTGACGGGAACCCGCGGGCGAACACGAAGACGGGCACCCGGTCACCCTGCGGTGCTGACGTCTCGCCCGAGACGGTGCGCGTGCGCCACGTGGCCAGGAGGTCCTGGATCTCGTGGGCGACCTCGTCGAGCTCGTCCGGTGTGAGGTTCAGCCACGCGTCCGTCGAGAAGGCGGTGGCGGCGTGCGGCGAGTCCCTGTCGTCCGCGGCCAGCCACTCCCGGCTGAGCTGCACCTGGCGCTCGAGGCCCATCGAGGTGGCCGCCGCGACGACCGCCTCGGTCGCCGGGGTGTCGTCGAAGCCGGCGCTGCTCCAGCGGACGGTCGCGTCCACGAGCCGCCACCACCGCTCCCGGCGGTCACGCGCCAGGTCGGGCGCCTCGGCCACGAGGTCGGCCCGGCGCAGCACCTTGAGGTGGTGGCTGACGCTCCCCACCGCGAGCCCGAGCTGCTCGGCCAGTCCCCCCACGGTGCTGGCGTCGCGCATCCTCAGGGCGTCCATCAGCCGCCGTCGGGTCGGGTGCGCCAGCGCGGCCAGCACCGCCGGGTCGGTCACGGTCCGCACGCTCTGGGGAGACGCCATGCAGCGAACCTATATCGACAAGGATGCTTGTACAAGATCCGTTGTGAACTTCCCCCTACCTCTCGAGTGGTCGCGAATGGCGCGACACGCTCGGCGTGTCGCGCCCTTCACGACCAGCTGGCGAAGGGGGGTGAGGTAGTGGTTCAGACCGCCGACGACGGTGGTAGCTCGTCCGGGTAGGCCCGGTGGAACGCCTCCGCGATCGTCGCGTACGCCTGCTCGGACGACGCGAGCTGCTCGTCGGGCAGCTCGTGCTGGCGGCGGTGCTGCAGCGCGGCGGTGACGTCGGCGATCGCTCCGTGCAGGTCGCCGGCGTCGAACCGGTTCTTGGCCCGGTGCTGCAGCGCGTACCCGACCAGCTCCGCGTGCCCGTGCGCCCCGGCGTGGCTGAGGGCCGACGTCAGCAGCGCGTCGGCGGCCGCGTGCTCCCCCCGCCAGTGGTGGACGTGCGCCAGCCGGATCGCCGCCGCAGTCGCCCGCGTGTCGGCGGCGTCGGAGTCGAGCGCGCCGGACGGCCCCGAGCGCACCTCCGCCAGCAGGGCCTGGTGATGGGCGCGGGCCACCGTCAGGGCCTCGTCCAACCGGCCGAGCATGCGCAGCAGACCGACGCGCTCCCCCGTCGTCTCGGGGTCGTCGCCCAGGGCGTCCAGACGTGCCTGCACGGCCGCCGGGTCGGTCACCACCTCCCGCAGCGTGCGGTCGCTCACGTGCCAGGCCGGAGTCAGGACGGTGCCACCTCGTCGAGGGCCGCCAGGTCGGCGGCCGAGGGCTCCCACGCGCCAGCGGCCACGTTCGCGCGCACCTGCTCCGCGCTGGTGGCGCCGGCGATGACCGACGAGACCGCCGGCTGCGCCGCGAGGCCTCCGATCGCGACGTCGAGCATCGAGATGCCGCGCTCGTCGGCGTAGGTACCGATCGCCTCGATGCGGTCGAAGTCGGCCGCGGCGAGACGCTCCGGACGCGACGCGAGACGGGTGCCGTCGGGCGCACCCTCGCCGCGGCGGTACTTGCCGGTCAGCAGCCCGGACGCCAGGGGGAAGTACGGCAGGATCCCGACGCCGACGTGCTCGCAGGCCGGGACCAGCTCGGCCTCGGCCTGACGCTTCAGCAGGGAGTACTCGTTCTGTGCGGAGACGAACGGGGTCTGCCCGGCGCTGCGGGCGGTCCAGTCGGCCTCGATGACCTGCCAGCCGGCGAAGTTCGAGCTGCCCAGGTACCGGACCTTGCCCTCGACGACGAGCTCGTGCAGGGCGGCCATCGTCTCCTCGATCGGGGTCACCTCGTCGGGCACGTGCATCTGGTACAGGTCGATCCAGTCGGTGCCCAGCCGGCGAAGGCTCGCCTCCACCGCGGTGCGGATGTAGCGACGCGAGCCGCGGACGCCCCAGTCGGGACCGTTCACGCCGCCCATGTCGGAACCGAACTTGGTGGCCACCACGACCTCTGCCCGCCGGCTGCCGAGCGTCTTCCCGAGCAGCTCCTCGCTCTCTCCAGGGGTCCCGCCGTAGATGTCGGCGGTGTCGAACAGGGTGACGCCCTCGTCGAAGCAGGCGTCGACGACCTGCTGCGTGCGCTCGGCGTCGATGCGGCCGCCGAAGTTGTTGCAGCCGAGGCCGACGGTCGACACGGTCAGGCCGCTCGATCCGAGCTGGCGGTAGTCCGTCTGGGCGGTTGTGGTCGTGGTCTGGGTCACCTCAGCAGCCTATGGGCTCAGGTCCGTGCCGACACCTGCCGACACCAGCCGTGGACGACGGACCGCCCCGCAGGCCACGCCTGAGCTGTCCACAGCTTCGCCGAAGGTCCCCCACGGATCGCACGTGCGTGGCACCGTGGAAACCGAGGGGTCGGTACGGACGTCCGACGACTGTGCAGCACCACCGCGCCGTCGCCCGTACCGCCCTGACGCCGACACCGTGAGATGGACATCGTGACCCGAGCAGACCGACCGCAGGCGCACCGCGTCGGCGCGACCGCCGCACGCCACCGACTCATCGCGTGGCTCGCGGTCCCGGTCGTCGCGGGGGCTCTGCTGGTCTCCGGGAGCGCGGCCGTCTCCGCCGACCCGCTCGGCGAGGGCGAGGGTGCGAACGCGACCGAGGGCGTGCTGGCTCCGCCCACCGTCGAGGAGCTGGCGGCGCAGAAGGCGGAGGCCGAGCGGCTGGCCGCCGAGGTCGACAACCACGAGCTGGCCCTGCGGACCGCTCGCCGGGCCATCGACGAGCTCTCGCAGAGCGCGGCCGACGCCCGCGAGGCCGAGCAGGTCGCGCTCGACGCCCAGGCCGCGGCCGTCAGCGAGCAGAGCACCCAGCTCCAGCGTCTCGACGCGGCGACGATCCTGGTCCGCAGCCGACAGGGTGAGCTGGGGCGCTGGGCCTCACAGGTCTACCGCGACGGTGGACAGCTCGGCGGCATCGAGGACCTCATGTCCCTGCTGGAGTCGGACAACACCGACGACCTCAGCCAGCGGGTGGCCACGCTCGAGATCATCGGACGCTGGCGCGGCTCGGTCGTCGACACCGTCGAGGAGGCGCAGGCCGTCCAGGAGGACGCGACCCTCAAGGCCCAGTCCGCCGCGGACCAGGCGACCGTCGCCGCCGGCCAGGCGGTCGTGGCCCGCCAGCTCGCGGACAGCCTGCTCGAGCAGCAGCGCGGGCAGGTCGCGCTGCTGCAGGCCCTGCTCGCCACCACGTCCGAGGCCGCCGCCGCCGCTGACGAGGAGACCCGGAAGCTGGCCGAGGCCCGGGCTGCCGCCGAGCAGCGCCGACTCGACGCCGGCTCGGGGCAGCGCCGCGACAACCGCGTCAGCGGACCGGTCGGGGACTGCGTGGGCGGCGACGTCAGCAGCTACCCGAACGGCGCCATCCCGCTCGAGAACCTGTGCCCGCTGTGGGCAGCTCCGGGGCACCGGATGCGTGCCGACGCCGCGTTCGGCTTCAACCGCATGTCCGAGGCCTACGCCATGGCGTTCGGCGACCCGATCTGCGTCACCGACTCCTACCGCGACTACGCGGGACAGGTCGCCGTGCACGAGTCCAAGCCGAACCTGGCCGCCACCCCCGGCACCTCGAACCACGGCTGGGGTACTGCCCTCGACCTGTGCGGTGGCATCCAGACCTTCGGCTCGCCGCAGCACGAGTGGATGCGCGCCAACGCCCCGCTCTACGGCTTCTTCCACCCGGGCTGGGCCCAGCAGGGCGGCAGCAAGCCGGAGCCCTGGCACTGGGAGTTCGGCGGCTGATGCCCCCGCGTCGGCGCACGCCGTACCTGGACCACGACGGCCCGGCGGTCATGGCCCACCGCGGCTTCGACGTCGTGGGTGACGGGCGCCTCGAGAACTCGATGAGGGCCTTCGAGGCCGCGGTCAACCTGGGCGCCGGGTACCTGGAGACCGACGTGCACGCGACCTCGGACGGCCGCGTGCTGGCCTTCCACGACCGCTCGCTCGACCGCGTGACGGACGGCCAGGGGCTCGTGGAGCGCCTTCCCTGGTCGCGCGTCAGCGAGGCGCTGATCGCCGGGACGGAACCCATCCCACTGCTCGAGGACGTCCTCGACCGTTGGCCGGACGTCCGCGTCAACATCGACGTCAAGACGGCGGGCGCCGTCCGACCCCTCGTCGAGGTGCTGGAGCGCACCCGTGCCCACGACCGGGTGTGCATCGCCTCGTTCTCCGACCGCCGCCGCCGGGCGACCGTACGCCGCCTCTCCCGGCCGGTCGCCGCGTCGCCGGGGGTGACCCAGACGGCAGCCATCTACTCTGCCGCCCTCGCCGGGGCCCCGGCCGCCGTGCTGCGGGCCCTCTCGTGGGACGTCGACTGCCTGCAGCTCCCGGTGGGCTTCGGGCCGCTCCCGCTCGTCCTGGGGCGCGTCGTCGCGGCTGCCCACGACGTCGGGCTGCAGGTCCATGCCTGGACGGTGAACGACCCCGACGAGATGCGACACCTCCTCGACCTCGGCGTGGACGGCCTGATCACCGACCGCACCGACCTGGCCCTGGAAGAGGTGCGCAGACGGGCCCCCGGACCGTCATGATCTGCACATGAGCGACGCGGCCGGCACCACGGCCCCTCCCCCGCCCGGCGGCACGGTGGTCCGCCCCTCCGAGCTGGACGCGGCCTCCCGGCGCCGCCAGCACCGCGCCTGGTACGTCTACGACTGGGCCAACTCGGCGTACGTGACGACGACGGCGACCGTGCTGTTCGGCCCGTACCTGACCGCCGTCGCCCGCGCCGACGCGTGCCCGGACCTCGCCAGCGGCGCCGACTGCACCAGCAACCTGGAGCTCTTCGGCTTCCTGCCGGTGAGTCCCGGCTCGCTGGTGTTCTACGCGGTGACCGTGTCGACGATCTTCTCGGCGATGGTCCTTCCCATCGTGGGCGCGGTCGCCGACCGATCGCGGCACCAGCGGCAGCTCCTGGGTCTGTTCGCCTGGATCGGCGCCGCCGCCGCCGCGTCGATGTTCTTCGTCGCCGGCTCGAACTGGCAGCTCGGCGTCGGGCTGCTGCTCGTCGCCAACACGGCGCTCGGCTCGTCGCTCGTCGTCTACGACGCCATCCTGTGCCAGATCGCCACACCGGACGAACGGGACGGGGTCTCGAGCCGCGGCTGGGCGATGGGCTACCTGGGAGGGTTCCTGCTGCTCGCGGCGAACCTGGCCCTGGTCACCCTGCATGAGTCGGTGGGACTCACCGAGGGCGAGGCCGTGCGCGTCAGCCTCCTGTCGGCGGGGGTGTGGTGGGGCGTCTTCACGCTCGTCCCCGTCCTCGGCCTGAGGAACCGGGTGCCGGTCGACCCGGTGCCGGTGGACGTCGACGACGACGGCGGGCCGGTCACGGTCTCGCCGGCGAAGGCCCCCCTGCTGAGGGGGTCGTTCACGCAGCTCGCGGACACGCTGCGTCACCTGCGCGGGTACCGCCAGACCTGGATGTTCCTGCTGGCGTACCTGCTGTTCAACGACGGGATCCAGACCGTGATCGGGGCGTCCAGCGTCTACGGCGCCGAGGAGCTGGGCCTACCCACCCAGAACCTGATCACGACGATCCTGATGGTGCAGCTGGTGGCCTTCGGCGGGGCCCTGCTGTTCGGGCGCCTCGCCGGCACGTACGGCGCCAAGCGAACGATCCTCAGCGGGCTCGTGCTGTGGACGGGCGTGGTCGTGGCGGGGTACTTCCTGCCCGCCGGCAACTTCCCAGTGTTCCTGTCGCTCGCCTTCGTCATCGGGCTCGTCCTCGGCGGGACCCAGGCCCTGTCCCGCTCGCTGTTCAGCCAGCTCGTCCCCCTGGGACGGGAGGCCGAGTACTTCAGCCTGTACCAGGCGGCCGAGCGCGGGACGAGCTGGTTCGGGACGTTCCTCTTCGGACTGGTCTTCCAGCTCACCGGCTCGTACCGCCCCGCGATCGTGTCGCTGATGGTCTTCTTCGTGCTCGGCGGGCTGATCCTCACCCGCGTCCGCGTGCGGGAGGGCATCCTCGCCGCAGGCAACACCCCGCCGGCCGGTGCTCTGAGATTCACACGACCTTCACGCCCGTCCGGAACAGGTTCTGCTCCGAACACGTTCGAACGGTGTGGACGGGAAGCGTCCGCACGGGGCGAAGCAGGGAGCGCAGCCATGAGCGAACGTAGTCTGCGGGGAACCAAGCTGGGGGCATCGAGTCTCGAGTCCGACGCCAACGTGTCCAGCGCACCGCGACAGGTCGCGGAGTACGTCTGCCCGCAGGGGCACGTCACCACCCTGCCGTTCTCGGTCGAGGCCGAGGTCCCGGCGCTGTGGGAGTGCCGGTGCGGCCAGGAGGCACTGCTGCGGGACGCGACGCGTCCTGACGCGGGGCCTGTCAAGCACGTCCGCAGCCACTGGGACATGCTGCTCGAGCGACGCACGGTCGCCGAGCTCGAGGACCTGCTCGCCGAGCGGCTGGAGCTGCTGCGCAGCGGTGCGCTGCACCGTCGCAGCGCCTGACGTCGGCACCACACGCACCACCAGCACCACCGCACCCAGACAGGACCGGTCGCCCACGGCGGCCGGTCCTGACGCGTCCTGCCGGGCGTCGCTAGCCGCCGGCTCCTGGGCGCTTCCGCATCGGGTCGTCGGGATCATCGGGCGCTGCCTCGAGGACGGTGCCCTCCATCACCTCGCCCGGCACGGGCCGCTCCCGCTCGGCCTGGGTCCGCAGGCGGTCCGTGACGTCGCCCGCGCGGCGCGCGAGGGCGGCGGTGAGGAACCGGCGCGGCAGCGGTCGGGTGAACGGGATCAGGCACACCAGGGCGAGCAGGTCGCTCACGAAGCCCGGCAGCAGCAGTAGTGCGCCGCCGATGAGGACGAGGGCGCCGTCGGCGAGCTCCTTGGCGGGCAGCCGGGTCGGCGCCCGCGCGATCCGCACCCCCTCGACCTCCACCGTCCCCCACCCCAGGCCCTCGCGCAGCGCGCGCCAGGTGCGCGGCACCTCCCGGATCACCAGCCAGCCGCCGAGGACGGTCTCGGCGAGCAGGATCCCGATCGTCGGCCCCACCCCCAGCCAGCGCGCGATGAGGACGATCGTGGTGACCTCGACCACGGGTGTGAGGACGAGTACGAGCGGGACCCAGCGGCTCCGGCGCCGGCGGCGGCGGGGCGTCCCCGGGTACGCGCCCGAGGTGTTCGGGGTCACCGGCGCCCTCTCGGGCCGGCGGCACGGCGGACGAGGCCGACGGCCTGCCCTGCTCGGTGGCGCGCCCCCCACAGGGTCATCTTGGCGAGCGCCTCGCGGACGATGGCGCCGTTCATCTTGCTGGAGCCCAGCTCACGCTCGACGAACACGATCGGCACCTCGACGACACGGAACCCGGCCTGCACCGTCCGCCACACCAGGTCCACCTGGAAGCAGTAGCCCTGAGAGCTCACCTCGTCGAGGGCGACCTTCTCCAGGACCTCCCGGCGGTACGCGCGGAACCCGGCGGTCGCGTCGCGCACGTCGATGCCCAGGGCGAGGCGGGCGTACAGGTTGCCGCCCCGGCTGAGCAGCTGGCGGGTAGCGGGCCAGTTCGTCACCGCACCGCCGGGCACCCAGCGGGAGCCGATCGCCAGGTCCGCCCCCTCGGCGACCGCGTCGAGCAGCGCCGGCAGCTGCTCGGGCTGGTGCGACCCGTCGGCGTCCATCTCGACGAGCACGTCGTAGCCGCGCTCGATTCCCCAGGCGAAGCCTGCCCGGTACGCGGCGCCCAGCCCGGCCTTGCCGGGTCGGTGCAGCACGTGGACCCCCCTGTCGTCGCCGGCGCGCTCCTCGGCGAAGGCCCCCGTGCCGTCGGGGCTGGCGTCGTCGACGACGAGCACGTCGGCGGACGGCACGGCGGCGCGCAGCCTGCCCAGCGTGCCGGGCAGCGCGAGGCGCTCGTTGTAGGTCGGGGTGACGACCAGGACCTTCACGGACCCTCCTTCGCTGACACCGTCACGGGCGACGCCGCCGCCGCCAGTCGTGAGGGCCTGACACGGGCGCCGGCCAAGGCCCCCAGGATGCCACCGACGACGACCAGCCACTCCGGCCACTCCCGCAGCCG
The DNA here is from genome assembly GCA_963843835.1 of uncultured Actinomycetota bacterium. Classification (GTDB taxonomy): domain Bacteria; phylum Actinomycetota; class Actinomycetes; order Actinomycetales; family CAWJMD01; genus CAWJMD01. The sequence continues at coordinate 760,788 of CAWJMD010000008.1, read as the reverse complement.
GCTCGCCCACGTGAGCTCGCTCCGCCGCGGCACGGACGCGGTGAGGACGTCCTGGGTGAACAACGAGGTCTGGTCGACGACGGTGCCGTCGGGCCGGATGATCGCGCTGACTCCCACCGTGGACGCGTGGACCACGGCGCGACCGGTCTCGACCGCACGCAAGCGCGACATGGCGAGCTGCTGGACGCTCTCGTCGCTGTACCCGAACGTCGCGTTGTTGGTCTGCACCACGAGCACCTGGGCGCCTGCGTCGACGGTGTCGGCGACCAGGTGGTCGACGAGCACCTCGAAGCAGATGAGGTCGCCCACCGGCACCGTGCCGCCAGCGTCCAGGGGCACCTCGACCAGCCCCACCTCTCCCCCGGCCGCCATGTCACCGGCCTGGTCGATCAGCGGCGTGATCGCGCGGAACAGCTCGCGATAGGGCACGTACTCGGCGAAGGGCACCGGCGCGCGCTTCACGTACTCGTCGACGGGTCCCCGCCCCGGCAGCCACAGCAGCGACGTGTTGCGGACCCGGCCGTCGGAACCCCGCACGAGGGTCCCGAGCAATGTCGGGGCGTCCACGTCGTCCACGGCGGCCGAGATCACCTGTGCCGCGTCCGCGTTGCGGAAGGGGTCGATGTCGCTGGCGTTCTCGGGCCAGACCACGAGATCGGGCTGCTCGACGTCGCCCTCGGCCACGGCGTCGGCGAGGTCGCGCGTCGCGGCCGCGTGGTTGTCGAGCACCGCGCGGCGCTCGGCGTTGAACTCGAGCCCCGGCCGGGGGACGTTGCCCTGCACGGCGGACACCGTCAGCGAGCCCTCCTGCGGCTCCGTCGGGGTGGGGACGGCCAGGCCGCACAGGAGGACGGCGGTCGCCGCGACCACTCCCCCGGCGGCGGGCAGCCACCGGCGTCCGCGCGCGGCGACGGCGGCCTCGAGCAGGAACGCCCCCACGAGCGCGACGGCGAACGAGACCACCGGAGCCCCGCCCAGGGCCGCCAGGGCCAGCGTCGGTGCGTCGGTCTGCGAGAAGGCGAGACGGCTCCACCCGAAGCCACCGAAGGGCAACCGTCCCTGGGCGGCTTCGACGGCGATCCAGCTGGCGGCCATCACGCCGCCTCGGAGCAGGACCCCCGGCAGCCCACCCGCGGGCAGGCGCTGGGCCAGGCAGAGGGCGATCCCGGCCAGGGCCCCGAAGAGGGCCTCGGTGCAGGAGAGCACCACCCAGGGAAGGGCCCCGACGACGGATCCCGTCCACTCGATCAGGGGGAGCTGGAAGGCCAGCCCGAACATGTAGCCGAGCAGGGCCCCCGACCTGAGGCCGCGGGCCCGCACGGCGAGGGCGAGACCGGCCACGGCGAGTGGTGCGAGCCACCACAGGCCCACCCCAGGGAAGGCCAGCCAGGCACCGAGCCCCGCGACCACCGCCAGGGCCGCGGCAACGACGTGCGGCAGGGGGCGTGGAGGCACGCAGTGACTGTAGGTGAGGGGTGCCTCGGCGTCCCGACCGGCCCGGATGGTCCGGTCGGCCCGCGCGCCCTTCGGGCCGAACCGTTCAGCGATGGCGTCGCTGCGACGGCTCGTTGTCTATAGAGCGCGCGGGCCCGACCTTGATCCACCCCGTGACCCCGTTGAACGTCGAGGCCGTGGATCGCCACCGCGTCGGTGCACGGGCGACAACGGATCTGCCGCCGTCTGCGCGCCTCCGGGGACGACTGGTCGGACGCCACGATGTGTGCGGCCGAAGTGTCAGAACGTACCGTTTCAAGGATGCCTGTCAACCAGGCCCTGACCTGCGACGACATCCGTCGCCGCAGGTCAGGCGGGGGTCGCCGGCAGGGGCCGGTGGAGTTGATGCGCCCGCACGTCGGCGTGTCGTCTCGGCGTGTCGGATGCCCTGTGCGGCAACGCCTCTGACGGGGTCGACGTCACCCGGGAACGACGACGGTGCCGGTGGCGGTGGTGGCCACGATCGGCGGGTCCAGCACGTCCGCGGCAGAGGCCGAGCGCGCCGGGTTGCCGCGGCAGACCACGCTGGCGGTCAGGGACAGCTCTCGGCTGCGGCGGCCCACCCGGGTCACCACGGCCGAGATCTCCACGACGTCCCCGGCGCGCACGGGCGCGAGGAAGGCGACGTCCGAGTAGCCCGCGAACAGCCCTTCGTCGCCGTCCGTCCGGATGCAGACCTCCGTGGCCACGTCACCGAAGCAGCCCAGGCTGTACGCGCCGTCGACCAGGTCCCCGGCGTAGTGGGCGTGGCTGTACGGCACGTAGCGGCGGTGCACGACCGTCAGGCCGACACGGGGGTCGAGGTCGGGCGGCCCGGCGGTGTGGTCGCTCACGCCGACCTCCCGAGCGAGTCGTCGTCCCGACGGGTGCCCCTGCCGCTCGGGGCCGGCGGCAGGAGGGCGTGCACCAGGTACGAGGCCACCTCGCCAGGTGTCGTCCCCTTGCCGAAGATCCGGTCGACCCCGAGCGCCGTGGTGGCCTGCTCGTCGAAGCGTGGGCCGCCGACCACGAGGTGCGGGGCGGTGCCCTCCTCGTACGCCTCGCGGAACGCCGCGGACATCTCCTTGGTGTTGTGCAGGTGTGCGTCGCGCTGGGTGACCACCTGGGAGACCAGCACGGCGTCGGCCTTGGCCGCCTTCGCCCTCTCCACGAGCTCGGGTACGAGCACCTGCGCGCCGAGGTTCACCACGGTGATCTCCCGGTAGTACTCCAGCCCCTTCTCGCCCGCGAAACCCTTGATGTTGAGGATCGCGTCGATGCCCACCGTGTGGGCGTCGGTGCCGATGCACGCGCCCACGACGACGAGCTTGCGTCGCAGACGGCGCTTGATCGCGGCGTTGATCTCCTTGGCGGTCAGGAGCGGGTACTCCCGCTCCACCACCTGGACGGCGGACACGTCGACGAGGTGGCGCACGGAGCCGTAGACGACGAAGAACGTGAAGTCGGGACCGACCGGCTTCGCGTGCACCACGAGAGCCGGCTCGATGCCCATCTTCGCGGCGAGCTGGGCGGCGGCGCCCTCGGCCCGCTTGTCGTGCGACAGCGGCAGCGTGAACGAGACCTGAACCATCCCGTCGCCTGTCGTGTCGCCGTAGGGCCGCACGACGTGCCCCGGCGTGCCCCCGCTCTGAGGCGTCCCCTCGTCCGTGGTCGTCCTCACTTGGTCGCGCCCTCCTCGAGCAGGTCGACAGCCGGGTTCAGGTACCCGTCCGCCCGCTTCACCACGCCCTCGAGCCCCTTGCCGGCATCGGCCGGACGCTTCATCAGCCCGAACGTGCCGTCGCCGATGGCGTTCAGCAGCCCGTCGTCCACGATCGCCTCGAGCAGGTCGACCGCCTCCCCGAGCACCTGCCGTGCCCGTCCGGCGATGAACCCGTCGGGCGGCGGACGGAAGTCCTCGGTGAGCCCACCGGCGGCGTTCATCACGTACCGGACGTTCTGCAGCGCCAGGTCGCGGTCCGAGATCCAGGGGGTCACGACCGCCTCGGTCATCATGCCGACCAGGAGGATGCCCTGACCCGTCATCGCGCCGACCAGGTTGAAGAACCCGTCGAGCAGGTAGCCGCGGAACACGTCCCCGGTCATGTGCTTGGTCGGCGGCATCCACTTCAGGGGCGCGTCCGGGAACAGCTGCCGCGCCAGCAGCGCGTGGGCCAGCTCCATCCGGAAGGACTCGGGGAGGTCCGGGTTGATCTCGAACGCGTGGCCCAGCCCGAGCTGCCAGTCCTCGAGCCCGGCCTCCTTGGCGAAGGCCTCGTTGAGCAGCTGCGACACGGTCACCGTGTGCGCGGCCTCGACCGCATCGGCAGTGGTCAGGTAGTTGTCCTCGCCGGTGTTGATGATGATGCCGGCGCGTGCGTGCACCTGGCGGCTGAAGCGCTGGTCGACGAAGGTCCGCACCGGGTTGATGTCGCGGAAGAGGATCCCGTACATCGAGTCGTTGAGCATCATGTCGAGCCGCTCGAGCCCGGCCAGTGTCGCGATCTCCGGCATGCACAGGCCCGACGCGTAGTTGGTCAGGCGCACGTAGCGCCCGACCTCCTTCGACACGTCGTCGAGCGCTGCCCGCATCAGCCGGAAGTTCTCCTGGGTCGCGTACGTGCCGGCGTAGCCCTCACGCGTCGCCCCCTCGGGTACGTAGTCGAGCAGGCTCTGGCCGGTCGACCGGATCACCGCGATGACGTCGGCGCCCTCGCGGGCCGCGGCCTGGGCCTGCGGGATGTCCTCGTAGATGTCACCGGTGGCGACGATGAGGTAGATCCACGGCCGCTGCGCGGGGTCGCCGTGGCGCCTCACCAGGCGCTCTCTCGCTGCACGCGCCCGGTCGATCCGGCGGATACCGGTGGCGACGGCCGAGCGCGCGGTGCGGCCGACGCGGACCGCGTCGCGGCCCTCCGGTACCCGGAAGTCGACGGCACCGCTCGACGCCTTCTGGGCCAGGGTGAGCAGGTCCGGCGCCTCTCCGCGTGCCAGCGCGTCCCAGACCGGGAGCGACACGCCGTGCTCGAGGCCGGTCTGGCCGCGGACGGCGTCGACCAGGTGGTTCACCCACGGCACGCGCTCGGCGTCGGCGCCGGCGAGGCCGGCCATGCGCAGGACCGCGCGCTCGACCGAGACGGTGGTGTGCGTACGTGCCATCTGGACGACGGGGCGCGTGGCCTTGCGGGCCAGTCGTCGCGCGGCCCGGACCGTGGCGGGATCGAGCTCGAGCAACGGACCCGGCCGACGCGTGATGCGGGCCGAGCCGCTGAGCGAGGACATGCGGCCGATGCTAGCAGCGGAGGGAGGATCTCCCGTCGCACATGCCCGACACCGGACGTCTTACGGTCGCATCGGGATTCGCGTCGTCGGTAGTAGCGTTCGGCCCCGTGAGGACTCGGTGACGTACAGGTTTCTACGGCTGCTGACCATGGTGCTGCTCAAGGCGTGGTGCCGGATGTCCGTCCGGGGGGTCGAGAACATCCCCACGACGGGCCCGGTCATCGTCGCGAGCAACCACCTCTCGTTCCTCGACAGCGTGGTCATCCCGCTCGGGGTGCCCCGGCGCGTCCGGTTCCTCGCCAAGAGCGACTACTTCACCGGGAAGGGTCTGGGCGGCGCCTGGAACAGGTTCGTCTTCACCGCCGTGGGCGCCGTCCCGGTGCCGCGCGGGTCGCACGCGGACGCCCAGGCGGCGCTGCACCTGGCCACGGACGTGCTGCACGCGGGCGACGCCTTCGGCATCTACCCGGAGGGCACCAGGTCGCGCGACGGCCGCCTCTACCGCGGGCGCACCGGTGTCGCGTGGCTCGCGCTGCAGACCGGTGCGCCGATCGTCCCGGTCGCGGTGCACGGCACCGACCGGGTCCAGCCCGTCGACGCGAAGTTCCCGCGCCCCTACAAGATCACCGTCGAGTTCGGTCCGCCGATCGGCGTGGACGCCGTGGCCGGGATCTCCAGCGCAGGCCAGAAGCGGCGCCGTCTCACCGACCTGGTGATGGACGAGGTCGCCCGGCTGAGCGGGCAGCCGTGCGCCGGGGTGTACAACGACCACCAGTCGCCGACCGGCTGACCTGCCCGCGGGTCGGGCGCGGACTCAGCCGGCGGCGAAGACCGTCCGTCCTCTCAGCACGGTCTGACGGCACACCGGTGCCGGGGCACCGGGCGTGAGGTCCGGCAGACCGGGAGTCCCCGAGCGCTCGTCCGTGCTCCAGGCGGCGACCCGCGCGTCCGGTGCCTGCACCACCAGGTCGGTGGGCTCCCAGACCGCGAAGGTCGCGGTCGACCCCAGCGCCAGGACGCCCTCCCCGTCGCGGCGCGCGGCGCGGTGGGCGCCCCGGGTGTGGGCCGCGAAGGCCGCACGGGCGGAGATCCGCTGCTCCGGGTCGTGGTGGAAGACCGCCGCCCGCACGGCGCCCCACGGGTCGAACGGCGTCACCGGCGAGTCCGACCCGAACGCCAGCACCACACCCGCGGCCGCCATCGAGCCGATCCGGTTCAGCCTGGCCCCGCGCTCGGGGCCGAGGCGACGTTCGTACAGCGAGGCGGTCCCGCCCCACCACTGGTCGAAGACCGGTTGGACGCTCGCGGAGACGCCGAGGTCGGCCAGCACGGCGGCGTGACGGTCCGTGGCGCCCTCGACGTGCTCCAGCCGGTGGCGTGCCGCGCGCAGACGGTCGGCGCCGACGCGTTCCGCCGCGAGGCGCAGCCCCTCGACCGCGGAGTCGACGCCGGCGTCGCCGATCACGTGGAAGCCGCCCTGCATCCCGGCCTCCGTGCACGCCACCAAATGGGCCGCGACCTGCTCCGGGTCGAGGTACAGGTGGCCGCAGTGGTCCGGGCGGGCGTCGTCGGCGTAGGGGGCGCTGAAGGCGGCGGTGCGTGAGCCCACCGACCCGTCGATATTGAGGTCGCCGGCCAGGCCTGCCACGTCAATGCCCTCGTCGGCCAGCTCGGCCACGAGCGCGCGCGCCCGGTCCCGGTCCGCGGCGAACTCCCCGCGGTACGTGAGGACGTCGGGCATCGTCGGGTCCTGACCCAGCAGGGCCAGCGACGCGGTGTCCGCGCGAGGGACGATGTGGGGGGCGGCCATCTCGTGCAGGGTCGCGATGCCCGCCGAGGCCGCAGCCCGCAGGGCGACCGACTGCAGCTCCCGCCGCACCTCCGGTGCCATGCCACTCCGCGTGGCGTCGCGCACCACCATGTGCGCGTCCCGCTCCACCCGGCCCGAGTCGCTCCACCCGTCGTGCTCGCGCAGCCCGCACGCCTGCGCCAGCGCGCTGGACACGACGGCCGAGTGCACGTCGACCCGGGACAGGTAGACCACCCCGCCGTGGGACGCGCGGTCCAGCTCGCCCCGCGTCGGCGGACGGCCCTCGGGCCAGGCCGTCTCGTCCCAGCCGTGCCCGATCACCGGGCGACCACCCGACGCGCGGCTGGCCCGCTCGACCATCTCCAGCGCCTCGCCGAGGGACGTCGCCTCCGACAGCGGGACGCCGGTCAGGGCGAGGCCCGTGTCCGTGGTGTGCACGTGACCGTCCACGAAGGCCGGGGTGACCAGTGCGCCCTCCAGCTCGATGACGTCGTCGACCTGGCCGACCTGTGCCCCAGCGGCCTCCTCCGAGCCGACCCACGCCACCGTGTCACCGGCGACGACCATCGCCGTCGCGAACGGGTCGGCCGGGCTGTACACGCTCCCGCCGCGGTACAGGGTGGTGCGCAGGGGGGCCTCGGTCAGGTCGAGGGCGTGGGCCGGCGCGCTGGCGGGGCGGAGGGGGTCGGCGGGCACGTCGACAGTGTGCCGGGGAGCCTGACGGCCGGCGGGGCGGGGTCCCGGCCCGTCCGTCCCCACGCCCCGCCCTCCCCGACTGGTCGCCCCTGGTGCGACACGCCGGGCGTGTCGCACCAGGTGCGACCAGTCGGGGAGAGGGAGGGGCCGTGCCCGGCGACCTAGTCCAGGCGTCGCTCGAACAGAGCCCGGACCCCGGGCACCTCGCGCAGCACCTGCAGGGCCAGCTCGGCGTGGCCGGGCACGTAGCCGTTGCCGATCAGCATGGTCACGTCGGCGGCGAGGCCCTCGGCGCCGAGGGCGGCGGCCGTGAACGACGTCGCCATCGAGAAGAAGACGACCGTGCCGCCGTCGGCCGTCGCCAGGATGGCGCCGTGCTCGCAACCCGGCACGTCGACGCAGACGACCGTGACGTCGGCCTGCCCACCCAGCGCGCCCGCCACCGCCTCGGACAGGGCCACCGGGTCGCGCGCGTCGGCGAGGGCCACGACGTCGGCGAGGTCGGCGGCGGTGAGCAGCTCCGCCTCCGAGGTCACCGGCACGATCCCCGCGGTGCGTGAGGCGCCGGCCCGCCGGGCCGCTGCGAGGGACATCGACCCGGACTTGCCCGCTCCCCCGATCACCGCGACCGTCGGAGGCCTGCCCTCCGCGACGTACCGGCGCACCACGCGGTCAACCAGCGCCGGGGCGCCGCACACGTCCATCACGGCCAGCGACAGCGCCGGGTCGAGGTCGTCGGGCAGCACGGCGGCGATCGACCGGCCGAACAGGATCGCGTGGCCGGACGCCGGCACCTGCTCGCTGCGGCCGTCCCAGTCGACCAGGCCGTCGGTGAGGGCCAGGGGCGTCAGCGAGAGCGACACCAGCGTGGCGACGCGGTCGCCCACCGCGAGGCCCAGGGGCGACTCGGGACCCACCTCGGTGACGGTGCCGACCAGCATCCCGCCGGAGCCGGTGACCGGGTTCTGCATCTTGCCGCGCTCGGTGACGATCGACAGGACCTCGGCGCGCACGCCGTCGCCGTCCAGCACACCGTCGACGGTGTGGGCGCCGGCGAGCTGCCGGTAGCTGGCGGCGTCGAGGTTGAGCCGCTCCAGGTCGATGCGTACCTCGTCGGGCCACAGGTCGGGCCGGGCGTCCAGGCGACGTGCCGCCTGCGGCAGGACGCCGGCGGGCTCGAGGACGCGGTGCAGCCCGACGGGCGAGGCGGGACGGTCGGTCACGTAGACCTCCAGATCAGGGAAGTTCTCCGGCGTAATGGCGACGGAGCAGCAAAGTCTCCCGTATCCTGCCACGTGTGACCCAGACTGCCGTGCCCTTGCAGCCCGCCCCCGGGGACGCCCCGCGGATGCCCCAGCCCTACTCGTACCGGCGCCGCCCGCTGGTCGAGCCGGACTGGACTCGCTTCCCCGGGTGGAAGGACGTCACGCCGGACGAGTGGCGCAGCGCGCAGTGGCAGCGCGCGCACTGCCTGAAGAACATCGCCCAGCTCCGGGGCCTGATGGGCGACCTGCTGACCGAGGACTTCTACGCCGACCTCGAGCGCGACCAGGCCGAGCGGGCGACGATGTCGATGCTGCTCCCCCCGCAGATGGTCAACACGATGGTCCCGGCGACGGGCGTGTTCAGCGGCGACGACGGCGTCATGCCGCGTGCCGGGGCCGACTTCACCGAGGCGTTCCTGGCCGACCCGGTGCGGCGGTACATGCTCCCGGTCTTCTCCGACCGCCGCAGCGACTGGCCGAGCCACCCCCACGCGAGCCGCGACTCCCTGCACGAGCACGACATGTGGGTGGCCGAGGGGCTGACCCACCGCTACCCGACCAAGGTGCTGGCGGAGCTGCTGCCGACCTGCCCGCAGTACTGCGGCCACTGCACGCGCATGGACCTGGTCGGCAACTCGACCCCGGTGGTGCCGAAGCTGAAGTTCGACCTCAAGCCCGTCGACCGGTACGGCGCGATGCTGGCCTACCTGCAGAAGACGCCGTCGGTGCGCGACGTGGTCGTCAGCGGCGGCGACGTCGCGAACATGCCGTGGAAGAACCTCGAGGCCTTCCTCATGCGGCTGATGGAGATCGACAACATCCGCGACATCCGGCTCGCCACCAAGGCGCTGATGGGGCTGCCCCAGCACTGGCTGGCCCCCGACGTCGTCGAGGGCGTCGGCCGCGTCGCGAGCGTCGCCCGCCAGCGGGGCGTCTCGCTGGCCATCCACACGCACGTCAACTCGGCCGAGTCGCTCACCCCGCTCGTGGCCGAGGCGGCGCGGGCGATGCTCGACGCGGGCGTGCGGGACGTCCGCAACCAGGGCGTCCTCATGCGCGGCGTCAACGACACCTCGGAGCAGCTGCTCGACCTCTCGTTCGGCCTGCAGGACGAGGCGTCGATCACCCCGTACTACTTCTACATGTGCGACATGATCCCGTTCAGCGAGCACTGGCGGGTCTCCCTGCGGCACGCCCAGGAGCTGCAGCACGCGGTCATGGGCTACCTGCCCGGCTTCGCGACGCCGCGGATCGTCTGCGACGTGCCGTTCGTCGGCAAGCGCTGGGTGCACCAGGTGCACGACTACGACACCGTCCGCGGAATCTCGACGTGGACGAAGAACTACCGCACCTCGATCGAGTCGGCGGACGTCGACGTCACGTCGACCGAGTACGCCTACTACGACCCGATCGACACGCTGCCCGCCGAGGGCCAGGACTGGTGGCGGCAGCACGCCGACGCCTGACGACTCCGACGCGGCGGCGCTCGCCGAGCCGGAGGACGGACCGAACGAGGGCTGACCGAGGTGGGCTCAGACCGCCGGGGGGCGCGCCTCGTAAGGCGTGGACAGCACCACGGTGGTCCGGCTCGACACGTTGGCCTTGGCCCGGACCCGGGCCAGCAGGTCCTCGAGCGCGGACGGCGTCGCGACGCGCACCTTGAGGATGTACGACTCCTCCCCCGCGACGGAGTAGCACGCCTCGATCTCCTCCAGGTCGCGCAGGCGCTCGGCCACGTCGTCCGGTGCGGAGGGGTCGAAGGGGGCCACGGAGATGAAGGCCGTCAGCGTCAGCCCCACGGCCTCGGCGTCCACCACGGCCGTGTAGCCCTTGATCACGCCGCGCTGCTCGAGCCGGCGGACGCGTTGGTGGACGGCCGAGGTGGACAGGCCCGTCGCCTTCGCGAGGTCGGTGTAGCTCATCCGCCCGTCCGTGGTCAGCAGCCGGACGATGCTCCGGTCGGTCTCCTCCATCCTGCGCACTCTAGTGCGCACCAACCTGAGAGGGTGTCGACGTGACGATGACGACGCAGACCACGCCGAAGGCGCAGGACCGCTTGATGCTCCTCGACTCGGCGTCCCTGTACTTCCGGGCGTTCTTCGGTGTCCCCGACACGATGACGGCCCCCGACGGCACGCCCGTCAACGCGGTCCGCGGGTTCCTCGACATGGTCGCCGTCCTCGTGGAGCAGTACCGTCCGACCCGGTTGGTCGCGTGCTGGGACGACGACTGGCGACCGGCCTGGCGTGTGGACCTGATGCCCTCGTACAAGACCCATCGCGTCGCCCAGGACGCCCCGGCCGACGCGAGCGAGGAGGAGGTCCCCGACGCGCTCGGGCCGCAGGTTCCCGTGATCGCCGCCGCTCTCGCCGCTCTGGGCATCGCCCGGGTCGGCGCCCAGCACTGCGAGGCCGACGACGTGATCGGCACCCTCGCCACGCGAGCGCCCGCGGGCACCGCGGTCGACATCGTGACGGGCGACCGCGACCTCTTCCAGCTCGTGGACGACGAACGCCCCGTGCGAGTGCTGTACACCGCCAAGGGGATCCGGAACATGCAGGTCGTCGACCAGGGGCTGCTGGGTGAGCGGTACGGCGTCGACAACGGTGACGCCTACGCCGATCTCGCGACGATGCGAGGCGACAGCAGCGACGGCATCCCGGGCGTGCCGGGCATCGGCGAGAAGACCGGCGCCACCCTCCTGAGAAAGTTCGGCGACCTGGCCGGCATCCGCGCGGCGGTCGCCGACCTGCGGTCTCCGCTCACGGCGGCCCAGCGTGCGCGGTTCGCCGCCGCCGCGGACTACCTGGACGTCGCACCGACCGTCGTCAGGGTGCTGCGCGACGCCGAGCTCCCGGAGGCGGACGACACCCTCCCGTCGGAGCCGGCCGACCCGGACGCACTGGACGAGCTGTCGCAGCGCTGGGGTCTGTCGAGCAGTGTCGAGAGGGTCCTGACCGCACTGCGCTGACGAGCGGCGGTCACCCCGCCTCCGGTCGCTGCCGTGAGGAAGGCGGGGGGACCGCCGAGGTCCGACGCGCTGTCCACCTCAGCGGTGGGTCGCCGTCAGCCCTCTGCCGCCGGCCAACAGGCCGGCGTGGTGCAGCATCTGGACCGCCCACACCGCCACGATCGCGATCATGAAGATGGCGAGGAGCGTCTCGGCCGCTGCGATCTCGGCGAGGATCAGGGCCACGACGCCGATCACGAGCGCCGCGACTCCCATGTACGTCTCGGCACTGGTGACGCGGTCGTGAGCCTCGGACCTGCGGGTCCGGGCGACGAGGAACGCGGCGGTGCCGAGGATGAGACCTACCGCGGCCATCCCGCGGGGGTCCTTGACGAAGGGGATCTCGCCCTGGATGAGGTAGCCCACGTAGCCGACCGCGACCACCGCGACGAGCAACGTGGCGATGGCGTCGCGCAGTGTCAGTCGCATCGTGCATCACTTCCCTGTGCTGTCGCACACGGCATCTCCGCGTGTACGACAAGCCTGACCGACCGCGAGCCATCCGCCCAGGGGCGTACGTCCCGCCAAGCGGGGGCGTCAGCGTCGCCCGCGGCTCCGCAGGGTGCTGGCCGGCATCGGCGGTGCCGGGATCCGCGCGGCGGTGGCGCCCTGCACGGACCCGAACTGGGGCGCTTGCGCGTTCCACAGCGTGCGCGCGGTGACGATCTCGTCGTGGCTGCGCCCGATGTAGTTCCACCACATCACGATCTCCTCGGTGAAGGGCTCGCCACCCACGAGCAGCGCGCGGCTGCCGTCGACGGAGGACAGGTCGAGCCCCTGTCTGCCACCCCCCAGGTAGACCAGCTCGTCGCGGCCGACGGTCTCGCCCTCGACGACCAGCTCACCCTCGATCACCAGCAGCCCGTACTCGTAGCTCCGCTTCAGCGGCAGCCAGGCGGGTCCGCCACCGTCGCCGCCGGCGGCGACGTCGAGCACCGCCCCCACCAGCGGCGTGAACGTGGTCGCCGGCGAGGTCACCCCGGCGAGAGTGCCCATCATCACGGTGGCACTGACTCCCGGCAGCTCCAGGTTCGGCAGCGCGTCGTGGTGCTCGAAGGCCGGCTCGAGGTGCCGGGACGCCTCGGGCAGCGCGACCCACAGCTGCAGCCCGTGCAGCACCGCGGGACGCTCGGCCGGTGACTCCTCCGCGTGGCTGATCCCGCGCCCGGCGGTCATCAGGTTGAGCTCCCCCGGGACGATGTGCTGCTGCGAGCCCAACGAGTCGCGGTGAAGCACGGCCCCGTCCAGCAGCCACGTCACCGTCTGGAGACCGGTGTGCGGGTGGGGGCCGATCATCATGCCCTCGCCCTCGGTGACGTCGACCGGGCCGAATCGGTCGACGAAGCACCAGGCCCCGATCATGCGCCGTCCCCGCGTCGGCAGGAAGCGCTCGACGGTCATGGCCTCGCGCGGGTTCGCCGGCGAGGGAGCCAGGCGGGTGGTGAGCGCCACAACCCGTCCGGGCAGACGCGTGAACGCGCGCATGTCGGCGGGGTCGTGGCCCCCGCCGCACTCGTGCACGGTCGGTCGGGTCTGCAGGTCGCTCACCGACCCAGGGTAGGCCCGCGACGGAGGTGGGGTGTCTGCCCTTCTCAGCGGTCGGACCGTGGCGTGGCGACCACCCCGCGATCGATGGCTGCGACGGCTGCGCGGGCCGACGCGGCGACCGCCGCGTCGGCGGGCGTGCCGTGCCCGCCCTCGGCGGCCTGCGCCAGCTGGCCCAGCAGGTCGACCACCTGCCGCGTCCACCGGACGAAGTCCCCCGGCGTCAGGTCGGCGTCCTCGAGCACGTCCTGCAGGCCGCGTCCCAGGGCCCACCGGTAGATCGGCCATGCCAGGCCGACATCCGGTGCGGCAGTGAGCTGGAGACGGTGCTCAGCCTCGCGGTCCTGAAGCGTCGACCACACCCGCACGGTCTCGTCGAGCGCTTGGCGCGTCGCCCCGCCCGGGGTGCGGGGGCCGAGGCCCGTCTCCTCGCGCCGCGCCTCGTAGACGATCGCCGACGCCACGGCCGCCATCCCGGCGGGGTCCAGACCACGCCACACGCCGGATCGCAGGCACTCGGCCACGAGCAGGTCCTTCTCGGTGTAGACCCGCCGCAGTCGCTGCCCTGCCGCCGTGACCACCAGGCCCGCCCGCTCGGGACCGACCCTGCCCTCCTGTCCGGCGCCCTCGTGGACGCGCAGGTAGTCGAGCTCGACCAGGAGGTCGCAGACCCGGTCGAACGTGCGGGCGATCGTGTTGGTCCTGCTCTCGATCGTGCGGGCGAGCTGGTCGCGCTCGCGGCTGAGCTTGTTCCAGCGCTCGGCCCAGCGGGCGTGGTCCTCGCGCTCCGCACAGCCGTGGCACGGGTGCTGACGGAGTCGTCGCCGCAGCGACGCCACCTCGTCCTCGGCGGCCGGTGTGCGTGCCGCCTTCCGGGTCGTGCCTGAGCGTTCGTCGAGCGGCGGGCCCTCTGCCAGACGGCCCTCGTGCAGGGCCGCCCGCATCGACGAGGCCAGGTCGCGCCGCGCACCCGGGTTGCGGGGGTTGAAGCCCTTGGGGATCCGGACGGTCGCCACGGGCTCGACGGGCGTCGGTACGTCGTGCAGCGACAGCCGGCGGACGTCCCGGTCCGCCGTCAGCACGGTCGGACGAGGCCCCTCCAGCCCCCCGGCCGTGCCGGGGTCGAGAACGACGGCGAAGCCGGAGCGCCGCCCGGCGGGCACGCGGATGACGTCCCCCACCCGGAGCCGCTCCAGCGACTCGAGCGCCTGGCTGCGTCGGCGGCGCGCCACCGCGCGGGAGGAGTCCTTCTCGGCCTCGCTCAGCCGGCGACGCAACCTGGCGTACTCCGTGAAGTCGCCGAGGTGGCAGGTCATCGCCTCGGCGTAGCCGGCGAGGGCCTCGTCCTGGCTGCGCACCTTGCGGGCGAGCCCGACCACCGCACGGTCGGACTGGAACTGCGCGAACGAGGTCTCCAGGATCTCCCTGGCCTCGCGGCGTCCGACCTGGGCGACCAGGTTGACCGCCATGTTGTAGGTCGGCCGGAAGCTGGAGCGGAGCGGATAGGTGCGCGTGGACGCCAGACCGGCCACCGCCTCGGCGTCCAGGCCGGGCTGCCACACCACGACGGCGTGGCCCTCGACGTCGATGCCACGCCGGCCGGCCCGTCCGGTGAGCTGGGTGTACTCCCCTGGGGTCACCGCCGCGTGCGACTCGCCGTTGAACTTGACCAGCTTCTCGAGCACGACGCTGCGGGCCGGCATGTTGATGCCGAGAGCCAGTGTCTCCGTGGCGAACACGGCCTTGACCAGGCCGCGCGTGAACAGCTCCTCCACGACCTCCTTGAAGACGGGAAGCAGGCCGGCGTGGTGGGCCGCGATGCCCCGCTGCAGTCCCTCGACCCACTCGTGGTACCCGAGTGCGGCCAGGTCGGAGTCGGGGATCTCCGACATCCTCTCCTGGACGACCTGGCGGATCTCGGCGCGCTCCGGCGACGTCGTGAGGCGCAGCCCGGAGGCGAGGCACTGGCGCACGGCGGCGTCGCACCCGGCACGGCTGAAGATGAACGTGATCGCGGGGAGCAGTCCCTCGGAGTCCAGCCGCTCCACGACCTGCGCCCTCGAGGGCACCCCTGAGCGCGACGCACCAGGACCGCCGGCCGCCCACCGGGGGTCGAGTCCGCCGGGCCGTCCGCGGCCGCGTGGGCCTGCGCGCTGCCCGCCGACGGGCCGGCCCCGGCGGTCCCGGCCACCTCTTCCGTCGCGGCCGTCGCGGGCGTCACGGTGCCGCCGGCTGTCGTCCCGGCTCACCTCGAGCAGCTCCGGGTTGACGACGCCCTGGCCCGCGCCGTCCTCGGCGAAGAGGTCGACCAGCCGGGTGCCCAGCTGCACGTGCTGCCACAGCGGTACGGGTCGGTCCTCGCTCACGACGATGCGCGTGTCGCCACGGACGGTGTCGAGCCATGCCCCGAACTCCTCCGCGTTGGAGACGGTGGCCGAGAGGGAGACCACCAGCACCTCGCGTGGCAGGTGGATGATCACCTCCTCCCAGACCGGGCCCCGGAACCGGTCGGCGAGGTAGTGCACCTCGTCCATCACCACGTACGCCAGGCCCGAGAGGGTCGGCGACCCCGCATAGAGCATGTTGCGGAGCACCTCGGTGGTCATGACCACCACCGGGGCCTCGCCGTTGACGCTCGTGTCACCGGTCAGCAGCCCGACCTTCTCGGCCCCGTGATGTGCGACGAGGTCGACGTACTTCTGGTTGCTGAGCGCCTTGATCGGGGTGGTGTAGAAGGCCTTCCGGCCGGACGCGAGGGCGAGGTGGACGGCGAACTCCCCCACCACGGTCTTGCCCGCGCCGGTCGGGGCCGCGACGAGCACACCGTGGCCCTGTTCGAGGGCCGCGCACGCGTCGGCCTGGAAGGGGTCGAGGTCGAACTCCAGCCCGTCGGCGAACCGGCTCAGCGCGCTGGTCCCGCGGACCGCCGACCGGCGCGCCGCGACGTACCGCTCAGCGGGGGACGACATGGCACGAATCTAGGCCACGCACCCCGCGCGCGCGTGACTCAGGCCAGCACGCGCAGCGCGCGCGGGACCACCTCGCACCGGATCGGTGTCGGTCCGATGCGTTCCCCGTCCGCGTACACGACGACCCGCCGTTCCGGCGTGTCCAGGCTCAGGGCGCGTACGCGCCGCACGCTGACGGCGGGGTGGTGGACGTGCCGTCCGGAGAAGACGGTCGGGAAGACGCGCACGAACTCGGGCTTGGAGACCGGACCGAGCACCACGACGTCGAGCAGACCGTCGGTGTAGGACGCGTCGGGCGCGATCCGCATCCCCCCGCCGTAGCTGGTGCCGTTGGCCACCGAGACGAGCATCGCCTGCTCGTCGGTCTCCACACCCTCGAGCTCGAGCAGGTAGTGGATCGGCGCGAACGCCGGCAGCTCTCGTGCGATCGCGAGGTTGTACCGCATGCGCCCGCGGGGCCACGTCCAGTCGTTGGCGCGCTCGTTGACGAGCGCGTCGAAGCCGGCGGAGAGGACGCCGAGGAACCACCGTCGGGTGCCGTCGCCGGTGAGCACGCGAGCCGCGTCCAGCTCCCTCCAGCTGCCGGCACGCAGGCGTTCGACAGCCTCGTCGACCGCGAGGGCCGGGTCGCGGACGGGCAGGTCGAGGCCGCGGGCCGAGTCGTTGCCCGACCCCGCGGCGACCAGCGCGAGTGGGGTCGACGTACCCGCGCAGGCGTTGACGCCGAGGTGCGCCATCCCGTCCCCACCGAGGACGAGCAGCGCGTCGACCCCGCTCGCCACCGCGGCCGCGGCCTGGTGCCTCGCCGCTGCGGCGGTGGAGGCGCTCACGTCGCGCACCTGGACGCCGTGGTGGTGCAGGCGCTCGAGCACGATGGACGTGCTCCGCGCGCCCATGCCCTTGCCGCTCGTGGGGTTCGCCACGAGGGCGACCCTCACAGGGGGGTGGCCTCGTCGTCGTCGTACTCCGCCAGGTCGGGCTCACCGGTGGCACGCCGTCGTCGTCGGTCGTTGACCAGGCAGAAGCCGATCGCCAGCACGAACAGCCCGAGCAGCGGCACCGCGAGCAGGAACATCGACAGGATGTCGGGTGTCGGCGTGGCGATGGCGGCGAACGTGAACGACGCGACCACCACCCAGCGCCAGGCCTTGAGCATCGCGCGGCCGGACACCAGCCCGACGAGGTTGAGACCGACGAGGACGACCGGCACGAGGAAGGACAGCCCGAAGCTGAGGATCACGCGCATCACGAAGCCCAGGTAGACCTGGGCGTCGATGAAGTTGGAGAAGCCCGCCGGGCTGAAGCCGACCAGGAACTTCACGAAGTTCGGCATGGCGCGGTACGCGATGTAGGAGCCGGCGAGGAACAACGGGACGGCGGACGCCACGAACGCCAGGGCGTAGCGCCGCTCCCGGCGCTTGAGCCCGGGCGTAACGAACGCCCAGAGCTGGTACGTCCAGATCGGGCTGGAGACGATCGCCCCGATGAAGATCGAGATCTTGATCTTCAGGTCGAACGGGCTGGCCACGCTGGCGAAGTTCAGTGAGGCCTCACGCTCCGCCGCCGTGGCGACGTCCTGGATGGGCCGGCCGAGGGCCTCCAGCACGGGGTCGTAGAGGAACCACCCGACCACGGCGCCCGCGATCAGCCCCAGGGAGGCCTTGAACAGGCGGTTGCGCAGCTCGCGAAGGTGGTCGCGCAGCGCCATCCGTCCCTCGGGGTTGGCCCGGCGTGCAGGGCTCAGCGGCATCTGTGGCGGTGTCCGGGGTGAAGGCTCGTCGAGTGCGGTGCGTCGGCTCGGTCAGACGTCCTTGCGGGGCGCGTCCGGGGCCGGCCGCGCCTCCTCGGACGGGCGTGCCGGCGGGTCGTCGACCACGCGGCCCTCGAGGGGCGCCTCGGCGGGGCGCGTGGTGGAGCCGGAGGTCGTGCCGGGCTCGTCGTCGTCCCGCATCTGCCGCACCTCGGACTTGAAGATCCGCATCGAGCGGCCCAGGCTCCGCGCGGCACCCGGGAGCTTGTTGGCGCCGAACACGAGCACGATGATCACCACCAGGACCAGCAGCAGCACCGGGTTGTCGAAGAACTTGGCCATGTCAGGACCTCTCGGGATCGGTTCTGCTCATCGTACGACGCGCCGTGGCAGTCTCCGTGCGCACAGGCTGTCGCCTCGTCCAGCGCGTGGCGACGTGGTCACCCTGCCGGTCGCGCTCCTCCGCGGCCGCGAGGTCCTCGTCGGCCCTGCGGGCCAGCCACGCGTCGAAGGCGGTCTCATGGGTCGCGCCGGTCTCACCGGCCTTCTCGCCGGCGGCACCGATCTCACGCGCCACGGCCAGGCCCTTGCGGAAGATCCGCCATCCGAGCAGTCCCAGCACCGCGAGGGCGCCGAGCACGAGCACGAGCCAGAGGAGGAACCAGGTCACGCGACGACCCTAGCGGGGCCGTCGCGGCGCCTGTGGGACGAGGGTCAGGCGACGGGTCGGCGAGCGTGCAGGGTCGTCGAGGCGGCTGCGGCGACCAGGTCGGCCGAGTCCAGCCAGAGCGCGAAGTCGAGGACGTCGTCATAGCCGATGACCGGGCCGTGGTGCTCCTCGAGCGCCTCGGCGGGCACGCTCCACGACTCGGCGACGACGCCGCCCGTGGTGAGCAGCTTGACGATCTCGGCCGCGGCGGGCTTGCGGATGAGGTCCTGGCAGCCGGTGCAGACGAAGGTGTAGTACGACCAGGCCGAGACGGAGCACACCACCAGGCGGACCTGGGGCGGGGTCAGGTCGACGTCACCGCAACACGGGCACGAGGCCTTGATCGTGGTCACTGCGGATCACCTCTTCTGCTGGGCTCTAAGGCTTCTCGGACGATGTGAGATTCCATCGGCCACCCCCGGCAGAACTTGAGAGTTGTCTGCGCCACTGACCCTGTCAGGTGTAGCGGGCGAGGGCCTCCGCCGCGTCGTAGGCCACCTGGGTGACCACCTCCGGCGGCTCCACCACCACCACACCGCCCCCCGACCGCAGGACGAGCTGGCGCAGCCAGCCGGTGTCGGCCGTACGCAGCCTGATTCGCAGCCAGCCGTCGGGGAGCTCCTCGCTGTGCTCGGGCCGGTACTGGTCCGTGACCCACTGGGCCCGGGGCCCCAGGTCCAGCGTGACGAGCGTGTCGGTCGCCGACGGGGTGAACAGGTCGTCGTCGAGGTCGCGGCTGCGTGCCTGTGGCGGTGGCGTGCCGTCCGCGTCGAGGCGCTCGGCGGTCAGCACGCGTCCGAGCCGGAAGAGACGGACGCCGTCGGCGCGGTGGCACCAGCCCTCCAGGTACCAGTGCCCTGCCAGGCTGACGACCCGCATCGGGTCGACGTCGCGGTCGGTGGCCTCGTCTCGGCCCGGCACGAGGTAGCGCAGGTGCAGGCGTCGGCGGTCGGCCAGGGCGCGGCGGACGGTCGACAGCACCTGCTCGGCGACCTCGTCGTCGAGCTCGACCGCCACGGCGCCCGCGGCCCGGCCGGCGTCGCCGGTGGCCTCGGAGAGCTTCGCCAGCGCCCCGTCGAGGGCGTCGCGGTCCCCCGCCCCCGGGGCCGCAGCCAGCGTCCGGAGGCCGACCAGCAGGGTGATCGCCTCGTCCAGGCCGAGCCGCAGGGGGCGTGCGATCGTGTCCGCGTTGTCCAGGTAGACCTTGCCCGACTCCCAGTCGGCCTCGATCAGGTCGCCCGGCATGTGCCCCGGCAGGCCGCAGACGAACAACAGCTCGAGGTCCTTGACCAGCTCGTCCTCGGTGATGTCGAAGTGCCGCGCGGCCGCCGCGAGGGGCACCCCCTGGCGCGTGAGCAGGTAGGGCACCATCGCGAGCAGCCGGCTCAGGCGGTCCGCCGCGCTCGTCGGGGTGCTCATCGCGCCACCCCCGTCGGGTCGGCGCCGGCGGGATGGGCGGCGGCAGCGCCCTTCAGCAGGACGACCACGGCCTCGCGGAGGTCGGGCGGGTCGATCACCTCGGCGCGCGCACCCAGGGCGGCCACCTCCGCGGCGAGCTCGTCGACGTCCGCGAACCCCACCTCGATGTCCTCGGTGTGCGCGGGGGCCTGGGCGCGTCGTCGCAGGACCTGTCCGGAGTGCGGGTCCACGCGCAGACGGGCGGTGCGATCCGGGGAGGCCACCACGACGGCCCGCAGAACGGCGTGGGCGTCGACGCCGTCCGGCGCCTCCACCGTGCCGGGCTCACCGATGCGCTGCACCTGCCCGGACACGCGCGACAACCGGAACACCCGGGAGTCCTGTCGGTCCCGGTCGTAGCCGATCAGGTACCAGCGGCCGTGCCACGACGAGATCCGCCAGGGCTCGACCCGTCGGCGCTCGGGCTCGCCGCGGCCGCCCTTGCGGTAGCTGAAGGACACCGGTGCCCGGTCGCGCGTCGCGGCGTAGAGGCGGTCGAACGAGGGCTCGTTCGTCGACACGCGGGGCTCGATGCCCACGAGCGACGCGGAGTCGGTCTCGACGCCGAGGGCCTTCAGCTTCACCAGGGCCCGGGCGGCGGGTCCGGCCAGGCTGGCCTGCTGCCAGACGCGGGAGGCGAGGCCGAGCACCGCCAGCTCGGCGGGCGTGAACGTGATCTCGGGGAGGGCGTAGGCGTCCGGGTCGATCCGGTAGCCCAGCTCGTCGTCGAACCACGAGGAGCTGTTGCCCGTCTCCAGGGGGACGCCCAGCTCGCGCAGGGCCTCCTTGTCGCGCTCGAACATCCGGTCGAAGGCCTCGACGGAGTCGTTCTCGGCGTACTGCGGGACCGCCTGGCGGATCTGCTCCTTCGTCAGCCACCGACGGGTGGCCAGCAGGGCGATGACGAGGTTCAGGAGTCTCTCGGTTCGGCGCGCGGACATCGGCGTCAACCTACTCCAGTAGCGTCGCCCGGGTGGCAGACACTCAGGGCGGCGACGCCCCTCCGACCTCGGTGGTGCGGTGGCGACGTGGGCGGGTGACCCGGGTCGGCCGGTCGTGGCGGGGCGCGGTCGAGGTGCAGGTGCACGTCGAGAGCGACGACCGGGACGTCCGCGCCCTGGCCTACACGGCCCTGGTGGGGACGCCGGAGCCCGGTGACACCGTCCTGCTCAACACGACGGCTCTCGACCGGGGCCTGGGCACCGGTGGGTACGCGCTCGTCGTAGCGCTGCCCGAGCGGCTGCCCGCCGACCCGCCACCGGGACCTGGCCACGTCGTCAAGGCCCGCTACACCCCCCTCCAGGCGATGCTGCTGGGCGTCGACGAGCAGGAGTCGCCGCACCACGCGCTGCTGGCGGACGCCGACGACCTGGAGGGCATGCCGGTCGTCGTGGCCGACCTGCACTCGGCCCTGCCCGCGGTGGTCGCCGGCGTGCGGGCGCCCCGGGCCGGCGGCGGTGACGGCCGGACGCTGCGCGTCGCCTACGTGATGACGGACGGAGGCGCCCTGCCCGCGTGGTTCTCGCGCGCGGTGGCCGGCCTGCATGAGGCCGGGTGGCTGGCCGGGACGGTCACGGTCGGGCAGGCGTTCGGCGGCGACCTGGAGGCGGTCACCGTCCACTCGGGCCTGCTCGCGGCCCGGTGCGTGCTCGATGCCGACGTGGCGGTGGTGGCGCAGGGTCCGGGCAACCTCGGGACCGGGACGCGATGGGGGTTCACCGGCATCGGCGCAGGCGAGGCGGTCAACGCCGCGGCGGCGCTCGGTGGGCGTCCGGTGGCGTCGCTGCGCGTCTCGGCGTCCGACACCCGCGACCGGCACTTCGGGGTCTCCCATCACAGCCTCACGGCCTACGGTCGGGTCGCCCTCGCGGCCGCCGACGTGGTGGTCCCGCTCCTGGACTCCCGCCTCGAGATCGACGTGACCCTCGCGGCGCGGGTGCGCGCGCAGGTGGCCGACCTGGTGGCTCCCGCCGGCCGGCACCGCCTCGTCGAGGTCGGCGTGGACGGCCTGGAGGACGCGCTGCGCTCGAGCCCCGTCCCGCTGTCGTCGATGGGACGGGGGCTCGACGAGGACGCCTCGGGCTTCCTCTCCGCCGCCGCGGCGGGACGCCACGCGGCGACCCTGGTCGCGGCGGCGCGTCCTTGACGCTCAACCGGGATGGCTGAAGGGGCCCACCCACCCGGTCACGGGTGGGTGGGCCCCTTTCAGCGCGTCCGACGGGGCGGACCGGTCAGCGGGCCGCCACCAGGTCGACGACGAAGATCAGGGTCTCGCCCGGGGCGATGGCCGACCCGGCTCCGCGGTCGCCGTACGCCAGGTGGGGCGGGATGGTCAGGCGCCGACGGCCGCCCACGCGCATGCCGGCGATGCCGTCGTCCCAGCCCTTGATGACCTGGCCGACGCCGAGGCGGAAGTCCAGCGGCTGACCGCGGTCCCACGAGGCGTCGAACTGCTCGCCGGTCGAGAACGCGACGCCCACGTAGTGGGCCGACACCGTCTGCCCGGCCGCCGCCTCGGGTCCGTCGCCGACCACCTCGTCGTGCACCTCGAGGTCGGCCGGCGGCTCGCCACCGGGGAAGTCGATCTCGGGCTTCGTGCGGTCGCTCATGGCTTCTCCTGTGTGGTGGGGGGCGGGCTGTCGGGCGGCGCGCGAGGCTACTCCGCGTCGAGGATGTCGACGACGAACACGATCGTGTCGTCGCCGCCGGCGGCGCCCTGCGTCGCCTCGCCAGGGGGCACGACGAGCAGGATCTGGCTGCCGATGGGCTGGTCGGTCAGACCGGCGTCGAGGCCGGGCAGGATGCTGCCGTCCCCGATGGTCAGCGGTGCCGGCGTCCCCTTGGTCCACGACGACTCGATCACGCTGTTGTCGGCCCACTTCACGAGGTGGTATTGCACGGTCAGCGACTGACCCGGTTGGGTCTTCGTGCCCGTGCCCACGATGAGGGGCTGGATGATCAGATCCTTGGGCGGCGGGCCACCCGGCGTGGTCACGGTCGGTGCTCCGGTGGCGGCGTCGAGGGTCACCGTCGGCAGCCCGGGCATCGGCGGAACCGGGGTGCCCGTGGCGCGGTCGAGGACGTCGTTCACCCCGAGGACGTCGATGACGAACAGCAGGCTGTCGTCCGCCTCGATCCCCGCGGCCGGCTGACCTCCCCCGGGGCCGTAGCCGTCGTCGGGGGTGATGCCGACGAGCACGCGCGACCCCACGGGGACCCCCGCCAGGCCGGTGGCGAAGCCCTTGATCACCGAGCCCTCGTCGAGCACGAAGCTGGCGGGCTTGGGGTTGCCGAACGAGCTGTCGAACTCGGTGCCGTCGCGGCCGTTCACCCCGAGGTAGTTGATGGACACCTTCTGGCCGAGGGCCACGACCGGTCCGGCCCCTTCGGCGAGGATCCGGCGGTCGGTCTTCGCGGTCGAGAACGTGCCGTCCCACGAGACGGTCGGCTTCTTGCCGCCGGCACCGGTCACCTCGACGTCGGCCAGCTTCGTGGTCGTGACCTCCGGCGTGGCCGTGGGTTCGGGCGTGTCGGAACCGCAGGCGGACAGCACGAGCACGGGCAGGAGCAGCAGGAGAGCGAACAGACGGCGCACATCAACCTCTTGTCGGGCGGGAGGGAGTGATGAACCCTAACCGGAGTTCCTGGGTGGTCCCTGGGTGCCTCCCCGGACGGCGGATCCCCGGGCCGCAGGCCCGGGCGCCTCACATCCCGGCGATCAGCCGCTCGACCCGCTCGTCGACGCTCCGGAACGGGTCCTTGCACAGCACCGTGCGCTGCGCCTGGTCGTTGAGCTTGAGGTGGACCCAGTCGACGGTGAAGTCACGGCGCTGCTCCTGGGCCCGTCGGACGAAGTCACCGCGCAGGCGAGCACGGGTGGTCTGCGGGGGGACGGAGGTGGCCTGGAATACCTCGATGTCACTGGACACGCGCTCGACCAGCCCCTTGGCCGCCATCAGGTTGTAGAGCCCCCGGCGACGGGAGATGTCGTGGTACGCCAGGTCGAGCCGGGCGACCCGTGCACTGGACAGCGGCAGGTCGTGCTTGGCCCTGTACCGCTCGATCAGGCGGTGCTTGATGACCCAGTCCAGCTCGCGGTCCACCAGGGACAGGTCGTCGTCGCGCACGGCGCGCAGCCCGCGCTCCCACAGGTCGAGCACGCGCTTGGTCGTGTCGGTGTGCAGGTTGCGGGAGTCGACGAACGACCGCGCCCGGTCCAGGTACTCCTCCTGGATGTCGAGGGCGCTCGCCGAGCGGCCGTTGGCCAGCTTCACCGCGACCCGGCCCGTGCGGTCGTGGCTGATCTCCCGGATGGCGCGGATCGGGTTCTCGAGCGTGAGGTCCCGGACCGGGACACCGGCCTCGATCATCCGCAGCACCAGGTCGACCCCGCCGACCTTGAGCATCGTCGTCGTCTCGGACATGTTCGAGTCGCCGACGATGACGTGCAGGCGCCGGTACTTCTCGGCGTCGGCGTGGGGCTCGTCACGGGTGTTGATGATCGGCCGGGACCGCGTGGTCGCGCTCGACACGCCCTCCCAGATGTGGTCGGCGCGCTGCGAGAGCGCGAACAGGGGGCCTCGGGGCGTCGCCAGCACCTTGCCGGCGCCGACCAGCACCTGCCGGGTGACGAGGAAGGGGATCAGCACGTCCGAGAGACGGGAGAACTCGCCCCCCCGTCCGACCAGGTAGTTCTCGTGGCACCCGTACGAGTTGCCGGCCGAGTCGGTGTTGTTCTTGAAGAGGTAGACCTCGCCGTCGACCCCCTCCTCGCGCAGACGACGCTCGGCGTCCACCACGAGCCCCTCGAGGATCCTCTCCCCCGCACGGTCGTGGATGATCAGCTCGCGCACGTCGTCGCACTCGGGGGTGGCGTACTCCGGGTGGGAGCCGACATCCAGGTAGAGGCGTGCGCCGTTGCGCAGGAACACGTTCGACGAACGGCCCCACGACACGACCTTGCGGAACAGGTAGCGCGCGACCTCGTCGGCGGAGAGCTTGCGCTGGCCACCACCGACGCAGGTGACCCCGAACTCGGTCTCGATCCCGAAGATCCGGCGGTCCATGCAGCCAGCCTACGTCGCCGTAGGGCGCGAGACCCTCACAACACCCTGCGCAGCACCTGCAGTGAGACGCCGCGGTCGTCGCTGGCCGCGCGCGAGTCGACGTACCCGTGCCGGCGGTAGAGGGCCAGGCTCTCGGACGAGGCCTTGCCGGTGAACAGCTCGAGGTCGTGCAGGCCGGCCGCCTGGGCCTGGGTGTGGACGGCAGCCAGGAGCGCACTGCCCAGACCCCGCGCCTGCAGGTCGGGGGCCACGATGATGCGGCCCACGCGGCCGGTCGAGCCTGCGGTGGCGATGCGCGCCGAACCGACGAGGCGGCCGCGGTGGCCGAGCTCGCAGTCGGCGGACAGCACGGCGACCAGGACGGTCACCCCGGGGTCCTTCAGCACGGCGACCACGTCATCGAGCGTGTCGCGCAGCGGCGGCAGGTGGGCGTCGCTGTACCGCTGCCCCTCGGCGAGGAACGCGGCCCTCTGCAGCGTGAACAACTCACCGGCGTCGGGCACGCGCGCGTGCCGGATGCGGTGCGGAACAGGCGCGGACACGCCGATCACCCTCTCTGGTCGTCGGGCAGGCCCGTGTGGCCCTCTCCGTCCGGTGTGCCCGAGCCGCCCCCCGTCGGCTCCGGGCTGTCCGGCGCGGACTTCTCGCCGGTCAAGGTGTCGTGCGGGCCGGGTCGGGGGTCGTCGGTCTCGGGCACGTCGTCGACGTCGGCGGTCAGGAGCCGCTCGAGCAGCGCTCCGGCGACGCGCCGGAAGGCGCGCCGCGCACGGTGCCGGTCGAGCACCGCCACCTCGAGCAGCTCCGGTCCGAGCGTCCGAGGCTCTCCCCCGGCGGGGTCGACCGACAGCGCCTCCACCGCGAGGTGGAGGGCGTCGGCCAGCGTCATGCCCGGCTGCCAGCGGTCACCGATCACCGTGGAGACCTGCTCGGCGGCGCCTCCCATCACGACCACGCCGCTCTCGTCGAACACCGAACCGTCGTAGGTGAGGCGGTACACCTGGTCCTGCTCGGGGGTCTGCCCCACCTCCGCCACCACGAGCTCGACCTCGAGGGGCTTGTGCTCGGTCGTGAACACGGTGCCCAGGGTCTGGGCGTACGCGTTCGCCAGGCCTCGGGCACTCACGTCGGTCCGGTCGTAGGAGTAGCCGCGCAGGTCGGCGTACCGCACGCCCGCGACGCGCAGGTTCTCGAACTCGTTGTACTTGCCGACCGAGGCGAAGGCGATGCGGTCGTAGATCTCGCTGATCTTGTGCAGCGCGCGGGACGGGTTCTCGGCCACGAAGGCGATCCCCCCGTCATACGGCACCACCACCACGGAACGTCCCCGGGCGATGCCCTTGCGGGCGAAGTCGGCCCGGTCCTTCATCAGCTGCTCGGGCGAGACGTAGAACGGGGCGGTCATCGCACGCTCCCCTCGCGTCCCGACGCGCTGCCCCCGGGATCGCTCGTCCGGGCGGTCAGGACCTGGTCGACGACCGTCGCCAGCTCGTCATCGCCCACACGCCGGTAGCCGTCCAGGGTGACGGTCGCGACGACGGGCCAGATGCGACGCGTGACGTCCGGCCCACCGGTCGCCGAGTCGTCGTCGGCTGCGTCGTACAGCGCCTCCACGGCGACCCGGACGGCCTCCTCGGCGGAGTGCGTGGGGCGGTAGAGCTTCTTGAGCGAGCCGCGGGCGAACAGCGAGCCCGAGCCCACGGCGTGGTGGTCGTGCTCCTCGTACCGGCCGCCCGTCACGTCGTAGGAGAAGATCCGGCCGCGGTCGGCGTCGAGGTCGAACCCGGCGAAGAGCGGCACCACCGCGAGCCCCTGCATGGCGAGGCCCAGGTTGGCGCGGATCATGCCGGCCAGCCGGTTCGCCTTGCCGTCCATGCTGAGCAGGACGCCCTCGATCTTCTCGTAGTGCTCGAGCTCCACCTGGAACAGGCGCACCATCTCGACGGCGAGACCGGCGGTCCCCGCGATGCCCACGCAGGAGTAGTCGTCGGCCGGGAAGACCTTCTCGATGTCACGGTTCGCGATGTAGCTGCCCATCGTGGCGCGGCGGTCGCCCGCCATCAGCACACCGCCGGGGAACGTCAGCGCGACGATGGTCGTGCCGTGCGGCACCTCGGGGACGGTGCCCGGCGGCAGGTGACGCCGACCGGGCAGGAGCTCGGGGCTGTGGGCGGCCAGGAAGTCGGTGAACGACGAGCTGCCCGCGGTCGTGAACGCCGCGGGGAGCCGTCCGTCGTGTGCGGGACGGCTCACTGGCCGCCCTTCTGGACGAACCCGCGCACGAACGACTCGGCGTTGGCCTCCAGCACCTCGTCGATCTCGTCGAGCAGGTCGTCGACCTCCTGCGTGTCCACGCGGGCCGCGGGAGCGGTGGGCGGAGGCTCGGGGGCCTCGTCGGGCTCGTCGCCGTCGCGACGCGTTGGCCGCTGTTGCTCCTGACCGGACATCGGACCTCCTGGTGACGGGGTGCTCACGTCGATCCTAGGCGCGGCCGCCGACCGCCCACACGCCGACCGCACGACTGGTCGGCGCGTGGTCAGCGGGAGCTCAGGGCCCTGACGAGGTCCTCGGCGTCCGTGCAACGGTCCAGGAGACCGCCGACGTGCTCCTTGGTGCCCCGCAACGGCTCGAGCATCGGCACGCGCTGCAGGGAGGGGAAGCCGGGCAGGTCGAAGATCAGCGAGTCCCAGCTCGCGGCGCTCACCTGGTCGCCGAACCGGGCCAGGCACTGGCCCCGGAAGTACGCGCGGGTGTCCGTGGGCGGCTCGGTCACGGCCGTCTCCACGTCGGTGGGGTCGACCAGCTGCTCGACCGCCCCGCGTGCGACCAGCCGGTGGTAGAGGCCGCGTTCGGGTCGCACGTCCGCGTACTGCAGGTCGATGAGCTGCAGGCGGGGGTGGTCCCAGTCGAGACCCTCTCGGTCCCGGAACCCCTGGAGCAGGCGCAGCTTGGCCACCCAGTCGAGCTCGCGGGCGCACTCCATCGGGTCCCGCTCGAGGCGGTCGAGGACGCTCGCCCAGCGGTGGAGCACGTCGAGCGTCTGCGGGTCGGCGTCGTCTCCCTCCCGGTCGTGCACGAACGCGGCGGCCGCCTCCTGGTAGCGCCACTGCAGCTGGAGGGCCGTCAGCGTGGACCCGTCCCGCAGCGTGACGAGCTCCTTGAGGGTGGGGTCGTGGCTGACCGCGTGCAGGGTGGAGACCGGGTGCTGGAGGGTCAGGTCCGGGCAGGCGCGGGCCTCGATCATGTCCAGGACGAGCGCCGTGGTGCCCATCTTCAGGTAGGTGGCGACCTCGCACAGGTTCGCGTCGCCGATGATCACGTGCAGGCGGCGGTGCTTGTCCGCGCTGGCGTGCGGCTCGTCGCGGGTGTTGACGATCGGTCGCTTCAGCGTCGTCTCCAGCCCGACCTCGACCTCGAAGAAGTCCGAGCGCTGGCCGATCTGGAAGCCGTCGTCGTCCCCCGTCTGGCCGAGCCCTACGCGGCCCGCGCCCGTCACGACCTGACGGCTGACGAAGAAGGGGACCAGTCCGCGGACGATCTCGGGGAACGGCGTCGCACGGGACATCAGGTAGTTCTCGTGGGTGCCGTACGAGGCGCCCTTGTTGTCGGTCGTGTTCTTGTAGAGGTTCACCGGACGCAGGCCGGGGCTCTGCGCGATCCGCCGCACGGCCGCCAGCATCACCGCCTCACCGGCCTTGTCCCAGCGCACGACGTCCAACGGGCTCGTCACCTCGGGGCTGGAGTACTCGGGGTGCGCGTGGTCCACGTACAGGCGGGCCCCGTTCGTGAGCACCACGTTCGCGAGCGTCGGGTCCTCGAGCTCGTCGGCCAGCTCGCCCCCTGGGGTGTCCGTGAGCTGGCTGGCGTGGGCGGCGGCCCTGCCCAGCTCCCACCCCCTGGCGTCCCGCAGCGGCTGTTCGTCCTCGTAGTCCCAGCGGGCACGGCCGGCACGGCTGCCGAGCGGCGCAGCGTAGGCGTTGACCACCTGTCCGGACATCAGCATCGGGTTGGCGCCGGGGTCCGACGGGTCGGCCACCCCGTACTCGGTCTCGATGCCCATCACCCGACGCACCGTCATGGTCGTGAGCGTACGTGGTCCTCCGGTCGGCCCCCTGGCCAGCCGACACCCCCGTCTGCTCACGCTCGGTCACCCTCCGACCACACGTCGGCAGCCTCGGGTGCCCTGCGTCAGGTGCCGATGACCAAGAGTGACCATCCGGGGGGATCGACGAGCTGCCGTGCGCGTGAGCGCGGGCGGGCTCCGCCGGGCCCTGGCGGTCGCCGCCGCGCTGGTCGTCCTGGCGGTGGGGGCACCCGCACTGGCCGCGGTCACCTCCGTCGGCCCGTCCCCGTGGAGTGCCGGGCCCGTGGCGGCCCCCGCGGGTAGCGTCACCGCGGTGCCGACCAAGCGCCCGCCCCGCAAGGCCCCGTTCGTGGCCGTCGCCCCGTCGGCCGCGCCCGGCCGGGCCGCGTGGGTCTGGTTCCCGGACGACCCGGCCCAGATCGTGGCGGATGCCGGCCGGCGCGGGGTCGACGAGCTCTTCGTGCACGTCACCCCGGGGCTGCGTGCGCCCGGCGAGAGATCGCGTCTCGCGGACCTGCACGCCCGTGCCTCGGCGGCCGGGATCACGCTGCAGGCACTGGGTGGCGACCCCGCCTGGACGACCGACCACCGCGCCGCCCTGCGCTGGCAGCGCGCGGCCCTGGCCACCGGCTGGTTCACCGGGAGCCACGTCGACGTGGAGCCCTGGGGCACCGCCGAGTGGCAGCGCCCCGGGCACCGCACCCAGATGGTGGGCGACTGGCTCCGCGTGCTCGCGAAGCTCCAACGCGACAGCGCCCTGCCGCTCGAGGTCGACGTCACCTACAACTGCCACCAGATCGCCGCCCCGGGCCACGGCACGATGGCCAGCCGGGTCCTGGCCATCGCCGACGCGGTGACGGTGATGAGCTACCGCGACACGGCGGCCCAGGTGCTGGCGACCGGGAGCACGATGATCGCGCTGGGCGAGTCGGCCGGCACCCCGGTGCGCCTGTCCGTGGACACCCGGCCCTCCGCCACCGAGCCGCACACCACCTTCTCCGAGGAGGGCGCGGCAGCCCTGGATACCGCGCTCGACGCGGTCGACGCCGCCGTGACCTCCCCCGTCTACCGGGGGATGGCCGTCCACGACGAGCAAGGGTGGACGTGGTTGGAGGAGCGGACGGGGTGACCGTGGCGCGGCGCTATTCTCGCGCCGATGACGCCGTCGCAGTGGCCCGGGCCGGCCGAGGTGCACCTGCACTGGGCCCTGCTGGGTGACGGCAGCGCGATCGAGGACCCCGGTCCCGCGCCCCACCTGCACCCGTGGCTGAGCCCCCCGGAGACCGAGCGGGCGGCACGCTTCGCGGCCCCCCGGCTGACCAGGCGGTGGGTCCAGGGCCGGCTCTTCCTCCGGGAGGCGCTGGGCGACCTGCTGGGGACGCACCCTGCACTCGTCCCCCTGCGCGTGGGCGCCGGCGGCCGCCCCTTCGTAGCCGGCCTGACCGACGCGGCGGACGTCAACCTCTCCCACACCGACCACGTGGTGGTGCTCGCGGTGGCCGCGCAACGGGTGGGGGTCGACGTCGAGGAGTCCGGACGCGTCGCAGGCGGTGACCTGCTGCGGACGGCCGACGTCGTCTCCACGGCCGCAGAGCAGGGTGCCCTCGCCAGGATCGCCGCGACCGACACCGCGGCCGACGGAACCACCGACGAGTCGGGGGCGTCGGAGGCGTTCGCCCGCCTCTGGGTGCGCAAGGAGGCGGTGCTGAAGGCCGAGGGGTCCGGCTTCCTCCGCGACCCGCGTGAGGTGCACGTCGGCGTCGACGATGACGGGGCCCGGGACGTCCGTGTCGACGGCGCCGTCTGGGCGGTGCGCGACGTCCTCGTCCCCGGAGGGCTCGATGCCCCGTCGGGGCACGTGGCCGCCGTCGCCACCCGGGGGACGTGTCACGAGATACGTAGCTACTTACGAGTATGACCGCTTCCACGCCATAGTCTTCTCCGGGAGGGGTGCGCGAGCGGGGGGCTCGCAACGATCAGATCGGCAATGGGGCTGGTCTGCGCGCACCGACGACGATGACCACTGCTCACGAGGCGGTCGACGCCGCTGCCACCGCACCGACGTCACCCGTCCACCTGGACGCACCGGAGAGCCGGGAGGAGCACGGATCCTCCACGCGGGTAGAACCCTGGCCGACGACGCACTGGTACCCCGACGTCCCCGACGACACGACGCTCGCCGACCTCGTGCTGGAGCAGGCGTCCCGCACCCCTGACCGCGTCGCACTGGTCGACGGAAGGCGCGAGGTCACCTACGCCGACCTGGCCGAGGAGGTCCGGCGCCTCGCCGCTGCCCTCGCTCCCTGGGTGACCGGTCCCGACACCCTCGTCGCGGTGTGCCTGCCGCGCAGCGCCCGCCTGGTGACCACGCTCCTGGCGGTGCTGCACGCCGGCGCCGCGTACCTGCCCGTCGACCCGCACTACCCCGCCGACCGCGTCGGCGTGCTGCTGACCGACAGCGACGTGCCGCTCGTCGTCGCTGACACGAGCACCCGCCCGCTGGTCGAGTCCACGGGGGTGCGGTGCCCGGTCGTCGACGTGGAGGTTCTCGCGACCGACGCCCCGGTCGAGCCCACCGGGCGCCGGGTCGCGCGGGCGCACGACCTGGCGTACGTGATCTACACGTCCGGATCCACCGGACGCCCCAAGGGAGTGGCGATCGAGCACCGCCAGGTGACGGCCCTGCTCCGCTGGGCCCGCCGCACCTTCTCCCCCGACGAGCTCAGCGGCGTGCTGTTCAGCACGTCCGTCTGCTTCGACCTGTCGGTCTTCGAGATCTTCACGACGCTCGGAGCGGGCGGCACGCTGGTGGTCGCCGGCACGGTCCTCGACCTTCCGCTGCTGCCGCACCGCGACCGGGTCACGCTCGTGAACACGGTGCCCTCGGCGATGGCGGTGCTGGTCCGCGAAGGCGACCTGCCCGTCTCGGTGACGACCGTCGTGCTCGCCGGTGAGGCGCTGTCGCGCCGCCTGGCCGACGGCGTGCTCGAGAACCCGGGCGTCACCCGGCTGTGGAACTGCTACGGCCCGAGCGAGGTGACCACCTACTCGACGGGCGTGCTCGTGCGGCGCGGTGGGGTCGACGCCCCGACGATCGGCAACCCGCTCCCGGAGGTCACGACCCACGTGCTCGACCCCGAGGGTCGGCCGGTCGCGGAGGGCGAGGTCGGCGAGCTGTACCAGGGCGGCGCGCAGGTGGCCCGCGGGTACCTGGGGCGACCCGACCTCACGTCGCAACGCTTCCTCGACGAACCGGGCACGGCTGGCGGTCGGATGTACCGCACCGGTGACCTGGTCCGGCTGCGCGGCGACGGCGAGCTGGAGCTCCACGGCCGCGTCGACCACCAGGTGAAGGTACGCGGCTTCCGCGTCGAGCTCGGCGAGGTCGAGAGCGTCCTGTCCACCCACGACGGCGTCGCCGAGTCCGTCGTGGTCATGCGCCACGACCCGCGCGACACCGCGCACCTGGTGGGTTTCGTGGTGCTGCGCGACGGCCACCGGGCGGTCGACGAGGACGGGCTGCGGGGCTGGGTCGCCTCCCGGCTTCCGGAGTACATGGTGCCGACCCGGGTGGTCGCGCTCGATCGGATGCCGCTGAACCCCCATGGCAAGGCCGACCGCGGCGCACTGCCCGCGGTCACGCTGGAGGCGCCGGCCCCGCGGTCTGCGCGAAGCACCGGCGGCCGGACGCCGGAGGGTGAGCTCGAGAAGGAGGTCGCGGCGACGTGGTGCGAGGTCCTCGGACTCGACCAGGTGCTGGCTGACACGCCGTTCCTCAGCGCCGGGGGCACCTCGCTGGCGGCCGCGTCGGTGCTGTCGCGCCTGGCGCGCCGCACCGGCGTTCGGCTCCCGCTGCCCACGTTCTTCGCCGGCCCCACCGTGTCGGGGGTGGCCGCGGCGCTCGCCGCCGCTGGGGCGAGGCCCGGCGAGCCGTCACCGGCCCGCACGCTCGACCGCGTCCATGACGTCCACCCGCCCGTGTCGCCGGTCCAGTCCCTCTTCTGGCTGGCCGAGCAGCTCGACGGCGCCGAGTCCCCGCTGTACGTGGTGCCGCTGCAGCTGCGACTGAGCGGCGCCGTCGACCCGGAGCGGCTGCGTCGCGCGCTCGACGAGGTGCTCGCGGGCACGCCCGTCCTGCGGACGACCCTGACCCAGCACGGGTCCGCACTGCGTGCCACGACCCATCCGCCGCACGCGTGGCCGCTCGAGGTGCACGACCTGAGGGGCGACCTGACCGCCCCCGACCGGAGCGCGGCGCTGCTCGCGGCCGCCGCGACCGCTCCGCTGTCGATCGGCCGCACGCCCCTGGTGCGCGCCGTGCTGGTGCTGCGTGACGACGCCGAGCACGACCTCGGCCTGTGCCTGCACCACGCGGTGTTCGACGGCTGGTCGACCGGGTTGCTGCTGGAGCGCCTGGCCACGGCCTACGACGGCGGACCCCTCGCGGACGCGCCGCAGTTCGCGGCGGTCGCCCGCTCCCTGCTGGCCGAGATCGAGTCGCCCGCCGGCGACGAGGCCCGGCGGTACTGGGCCGGACGCCTGGCCGAGCTGGACGGCGACCACTCGCTGCCCGCCTACCGGGTGACGGCCCGACCCGAGCGCCCACGCCGGGGCGGCCGCGTCGAGCTGCGGCTCGACCCGCACCTGCTGCAGCGCGCCGAGCACCTCGCGACCGAGCACGGAGCCAGTCTGTTCACCCTGCTGGTCACCCTGACCGCCGTGCTGGTGCACCGTCAGACGGCACGGACCGTGGTCGGGCTCACGTCGGCCATGTCGGTGCGTCGGGAGCCGGAGGCCGAGCAGGTGGTCGGACCGCTGCTCGACACCGTCCCGCTCGTCGTCGACGTCGCGCCCGACGCGGGGATCGTCGACCTCCTGCGGACCAACACGCGACCGCTCCTGGAGGACCTCGAGCACGGGTGGGTCGGGATGGCGGCCGCCCACCGCGCCGCCGGACGCGGAGGCTTCCCGTCCACACCGGGCAGCAACCTGCTGGTGGCCGTGCAGAACCACCCGGTGGCAGACGCGGCCGGGGACGGCCTGCGCTGGACGTTCGTGCGCGAGCTGGACAACAGCCGCTCCAAGTCGGACCTCAGCATCTTCTGGGAGCCGGCGGCCGTGGACGGGCCCCTGCTCAGCGTGGAGCACGCCCTGGACCTCTACGACGAGGACGACGCCCGGGACGTCGCCGAGCGGCTCGTGACGCTGCTGGAGTCGGCGCTGGCCGACCCGCACGCCCCGGTCAGCGCCCTCGAGTGGGTCCCGCAGGCGCAGCGCCGGGAGGTGCAGCCGGGGTGGCGTCCCGCCGCCGACCTGGTGAGCAGCTCCGAGACCGTCCCCGGGCAGGTCTCCCGAGCCGCCCGGGTGCACGGGGACCGGGTCGCGGTCGACTGCCCCGTGGCCGGACGGGTCACCTACCGGGAGCTGCACGCGTGGGCGTGCGCGGTGGCCGACCGGGTGGTCGCCGCCGGCGTCACGCCGGGACAGCCCGTCGCCGTCGCCTGCCCCCGTGGCGTCGCCGGCGTGGCGGCACTCCTCGGCAGCTGGTACGCCGGGGCCGCCTACCTGCCGCTCGATCCCGGCCACCCCGTGGCCCGGCTCGCCGACGCCGTGGCCGACTCCGGCTGCGCGGTGGCCCTCACCACGCCCGAGGTCGCGCAGCGGCTCGCCGACCCGTTCGCCGCGTGCACGGTGCTCGACGTGTCCGCGCTGCGACCGGCGGATGCGGCCGTCTCGTCCCCCTCCCTCCCGCCGCGGACCCCGTCTCCTGACGACCTCGCGTACCTGATCTACACCTCCGGCTCCACCGGGCGCCCCAAGGGCGTGCGGGTGGGCCACGCGGCTCTGGCGTCGTTCCTGGCGGGGATGGACCAGCTCGTGCCCCTGGCCCCGGGCGAGTCGGTCGCCGGGCTGACGACGGTCTCGTTCGACATCGCAGGGCTCGAGCACTGGCTCACGCTGCGGACGGGAGCCACGCTGACCGTCGCCGACGACGAGACGGCCCGTGACGGGGCGGCGCTGGCCAGGTGGGTCGCGTCGTCGGGTGTGACCGTCCTCCAGGCCACCCCGTCGAGCTGGCGGATGCTGCTGGACGGTGGCTGGTCCGGCGACCCGGGACTGAGGGCCCTGTGCGGCGGGGAGCCGATGCCTGTCGTGCTCGGGGAGCGGCTGCTCGAGCTGACCAGCGAGGTCTGGAACGTCTACGGGCCGACGGAGACGACGATCTGGTCGACGGCCCACGCGGTGCGTCCGTCGGACCTGGAGCACACCTACGTGCCGGTCGGCCATCCCCTGCCCAACACCCTCTGCGCGGTCCTGGACCCGGCCGGGCGCCCCGTCCCCCAGGGCGTCGTCGGGGAGATCTGCCTGGGTGGCACCTCGGTCGCCGACGGGTACCACGGCCGCGCCGAGCTGACAGCCGAGCGGTTCGTGACCGCCACGCACCTGCCGGGTCGCCCGCGGATGTACCGGACCGGCGACCTCGGGCGCTGGCGCCGGGACGGTGTGCTGGAGTGCCTGGGGCGCAACGACTCCCAGATCAAGCTGCGTGGCCACCGCATCGAGCTGGGCGAGATCGAGGCCTCGCTGCGCGCCCTCCCGCAGGTGTCCGAGGCCGCGGTGGCCCTGCGGGAGCCCGACACAGCCCGCGCCCGTCTGGTCGGGTACGTGGTCCCCGCGTCCGGGCCGGACGGGGTCACCCCCGACGGGACGGATGCCCTCGCGGTCGCTCTCGGCCGCCGTCTGCCCGCCGTGATGGTCCCCGCGAGCTGGGTGGTGATGGACGCGCTGCCGCAGACGTCCAACGGGAAGGTCGACCGCACGCGCCTTCCCGACCCCGGCGACGGGTCCCGGGCTGCGGGCACGTATGAGCCGCCCACCGGGGAGATGGAGGAGCTGGTCGCCCAGATCTGGGTGGACGTGCTCGGTGTCGAGAGGGTGGGCCGCCTGGACGACTTCTTCGCGCTGGGCGGGCACTCGCTGCTGGTCACGCAGCTGATGGCGGAGGTCCGGCACCGCCTCGAGCTCGACGTGGCCGTCCGCACCGTCTTCGACAACCCCCGCCTCACCGACCTCGCTCGAGTCCTCGAGGCCGAGCTGCTCGCCGACATCCAGGAGGGCGGACTGTGAGCACCGTCGACACCGGTACCCAGATCGTCCAGTCGGCGCTCCAGGCGCGTCTCGCGCGTGCACGCCAGCGCGGCAGCGCCGCCCAGGGGCAGGCGCTCCCCCGCCGCGGCGAGGCCCC
This sequence comes from uncultured Actinomycetota bacterium, assembly GCA_963843835.1. Taxonomy (GTDB): domain Bacteria; phylum Actinomycetota; class Actinomycetes; order Actinomycetales; family CAWJMD01; genus CAWJMD01. The sequence goes on along the minus strand of CAWJMD010000008.1, from coordinate 724,428 downwards.
GATCACGCTGTCGTCCGCGCAACGCCGGATGTGGTTCCTCAGCCAGCTCGACCCCACCACCACGGCCTACGCGATCCCGGTCGCCGTCAGGCTGGGTGGCCCCGTCGACGTGCCCGCCCTCACCGCTGCGGTGGACGACCTCGTCCGTCGGCACGAGGTGCTGCGGGTCCGGTACGACGCGGCTGCGGGGAACCCGGTCGCCGTCCTGGACGAGGCCCCCGCCGGCTCGCTCGAGCGGGTCGACTGCGCGGGCGACGACGACGAGGCGCTGCTGGCCAGGGCGCAGGCCCTCGTGGCGCTGCCGTTCGACCTGGCAACCGAGCAGCCGTGGCGGGCCCGGCTGCTGAGCGTCTCGGCGACCGACCACCTCCTGGTCGTGGTCCTGCACCACGTGGCCGCGGACGGGTGGTCCGTGCGCGTCGTCCTCGACCACCTCGCAGCCTCGTACCGCGACGGCGCGGCGACCCCCGTGCCGGACACGGCGCCGGCGCAGTACGCCGACTGGGCGGCCTACCGCGAGAACGCCACTGACCGTGCAGAGCGCCTCGCCCACTGGCTCGACCACCTGGACGGCGCCCCGGGGGTCCTGGCCCTGCCGACCGATCGGCCGCGACCACCCGTCGCCAGCCCGGCGGCCGGCAACGTGCGCCTCCTGCTCAGCACCGACGCGGAGGCCGCGGTCCGGATCGTCTCCGAGGCGACGCGGACCACGCCGTTCATGGTGCTGACGGCCGCCCTGCACCTCGTGCTGGCGCGGCTCACCGGCGCGGACGACATCGTCATCGGGACCGCCGTGGCGGGCAGGACGCACCGCGACACCGAGGCGCTGGTCGGCTGCTTCGTCAACACCGTCGCCCTGCGCACGCGGTCGGACGACGCGACCACCGTGCGTGCGCTGCTGGCCCAGGTGCGGGACACCGCAGTGGCCGGGCTGGGGCACCAGGACGTCGGTTTCGAGGACGTCGTCGACGCCCTGGCACCGGTCCGTGACGTGAGCACCACGCCCGTGTTCCAGACCATGCTCACGGTCCACACCGAACCGGAGCCTCGGCTCGACCTGGGCAGCGACCTCACCGCGACGTGGGTCGACCTGACCCCGCAGACGGCCAAGACCGATCTCTCGCTGCACGTCAGCGGAGACGTCGTCCGCGGCTCGGGTCCCGATGCCTCCGGTGGCGAGGGGACGACGGTCGAGGCCGTCCACCGCTCGGCCCTGTTCGACGACGGGACGGTGCGCCGCTGGCTCGAGATGCTGGACCGCTGCCTCGTCGCCCTGGCGCAGGACCTGGACGCCCCCCTGGGCCGGCTGGACCTGCTCACGCCCGCGGATCGCTCCGTGATCGCCTCGGCCCAGGGGGCTTCTGCGCGCCCCGTGACCGCCTCGTCGGTGCACGCCCTCGTCGACGTCGCAGCAGCCCGGTTCCCGGACGACCCGGCGGTCGTGAGCAGGGGCGTCACGATGACGCACCGCGAGCTGCAGCAGGCGTCCTGTCGCCTGGCGCACCGGCTCCAGGCCCTGGGGGTGCGGCGCGACGCCCGTGTCGGGCTGCTCCTCGAGCGCTCGTGCGACCTCGTGGTCGGCATCCTCGGCGCCCTGCGCAGCGGCGGCGCCTACGTCCCGGTCGACCCCCTGTACCCCGACGCGCGCATCGCCTCGGTTCTGTCGGCCGCGCAGGTCGACGTGGTGGTCACGCAGCGCAGCCACGCGCACAGGGTCAGTGGGCCGGTCATCGTGCTCGACGACCCCGAGGACCCCGTGGCCACCGCGGACGACGGACCCGCCCCCGACTCGACCACCACCGACGACCTCGCCTACGTGCTCTTCACCTCCGGATCGACGGGTGCTCCGAAGGGGGTCGCGGTCGAGCACGGTCACCTGCTGACCTACCTCGCCCAGGTGCTTCCCGATCTCGACGTGCAGGAGCGGTGGTCGTGGGCCCAGCTGTCGAGCCCGTCGGCGGACCTCGGCCTGACCAACCTCTTCGGTGCCCTCACCACCGGTGGGGTCGTGCACGTCCTCACGTACGAGCAGGTGACCGACCCCGCCTCGATGCGGCGGTACCTGTCCGAGCACCGCGTGGACGCCGTGAAGATGACGCCGAGCCACCTGCAGGCGCTCGGCGGCGACGACCTCGCCGCCGTCCTGCCGCACCGGCTCCTGGTACTGGCCGGTGAGGCCTGCCCGTGGGACCTGGTCGACGCCGCGCGACGCGCCCGTCCCGGCCTGGCCGTCCACAACCACTACGGCCCCACCGAGACCACGGTCTCGGTGCTCGGGACGCCGGTGGGGGCCCTTCCGACCGCCGCGCGCGAGCGGGGACCGGTCGTCGCCCTCGGCCGGCCCTTCCGGGGCACACGCGCCCACGTGCTCGACGCGTCCGGTCGGCCCGTGCCCCTCGGGGTGCCGGGTGAGCTCGTCATCGCCGGCCCGACGGTGGCCCGCGGCTACCTCGGCCGGGACGACCTGACCGCAGAGCGTTTCGGCGCGGAGGACCCCGGCCTGCCCGGCGCGGTCCCCGGCACCACCGACCGGACCTACCGCACCGGTGACCTCGTCCGGCGCACGGCGGAGGGTGACCTGGAGTTCCTCGGCCGCACCGACGACCAGGTCAAGATCCGGGGTTACCGCGTCGAGCCGGCTGAGGTGGCCCGGGCCGCGATGGCCCACCCTGCGGTCCACGACGCCGCGGTGGTCGTCCGCGAGGACGTACCGGGGCAGCGACGCCTGGTCGCGTACCTGGTCCCGATCGAGGGCGCGGACGACCCGTTCCCCGTCGCGCACGTCCGTGACAGGCTGCGGCAGGACCTGCCCGACCACATGGTCCCCAGCTCGTTCGCGGTGCTGGACGCCCTGCCCCTCAGCTCCAACGGCAAGCTGGACCGCCAGGCACTTCCGGTGCCGGCGGTCGGGGTGCGCTGGGGTGACGAGGGCCCGGTCGAGCCGGCGACGCCCACCGAGCGGCGGGTCGCCGCCGCGTTCTCCGAGGTGCTGACCGTCGACGAGCCGGTGGTCGTGGGCGCGACCGACGACTTCTTCGACCTGGGGGGCGACTCGTTCTCGGCCGTGCGTGCGGTCCGCTCGCTCGGCGGGGACGTGTCGGTGGTCGACCTGTTCACCCACCCGACGGTCCGCGACCTGGCCCTGTTCCTCGACACCCGGGCCGGGGGCGGTGACCCCTCCGCGGCCGGCGGGCTGCTGCGGCGCCTCGGCCGGCCCAGCACCCTGCCGGCCGCCGAGACCGTCCACGTTGTCTGCGTCCCCTACGGCGGGGGCAGCCCGGTCACCTTCGCCCCGCTGGCCGCCGAGCTGGGGGCCGGCGAGGAGCTGCACGCGGTCGACCTGCCCGGTCACGACACGGCCCGGCCGGACGAGCCCACCCAGCCGCTCGAGCAGGTGGCCGACGCGCTGGTCGATGAGATCGCCGCGCTGGGAGGGCCCGTGGTCCTCTACGGGCACTGCCTCGGCGGCGCCCTCGCGGTGCGGACCGCACTGGCGCTCGAGGAGGCCGGTGTCGAGGTGCTCGGCGTCGTCGCGGCCGGCACGTTCCCGGCCGCTCGGCTCCCGGGCAGGATCGCCTCGCTCGTGCACCGGCTCCTGCCCTCCGACCGCCTGCTCTCCGACCGGGCGTACCACGAGATGCTGCGCTCGCTGGGCGGTTTCACCGACGTGGTCGACGAGCGCGACCGGGCGCTCCTGGTTCGAGCGCTGCGTCACGACAACCGCGAGGCCGAGGAGTACTACACGCGTCGCTTCACGGCCCTCGAACGTGGTGAGCCGCAGCAGCGGCTGCGTGCACCGATGCTGTGCGTCGTCGGTGAACGCGACCGGGCGACCGAGCTGTACGCCGAGCGCTTCGCCGAGTGGGAGGACTTCAGCGACGACGTCGACCTCGCGGTCATCCCCCGCGCGGGGCACTACTTCCTCAAGCACCAGGCCGACGAGCTCGCCTCGGTCCTGACGTCCCGCATCGAGGCATGGAGGGCGGGACGGCGACCGCGGACGGAGTCGGCGACGGCCGGTGCCGGTACCGCGTCCACCCGGACCTTCCTTGCGGTGGCGCTCACCCAGATCCTCAGCATGATCGGGACGGGTCTGACGACGTTCGCCCTGGGCATCTGGGTGCTCCAGCAGACGGGGTCGGTCCAGGCGTTCGCGACCATCTCCGTGACCGCCGTCGCCCCGGCCATCCTCGTGTCACCGATCGCCGGTGCCGTGGCGGACCGCTTCGACCGGCGCCGTGTGATGCTCGTCGCCGACGGCGCCGCCGGGGTGGCCACGATCATGCTCCTGGTGCTGCTGTTCAGCGGTCGCCTGGAGCTGGCCTACATCTACGTGTTCGCCGGGATCGGCTCGATCGCCAACGCGTTCCAGCGTCCGGCCTACCTGGCCGCCGTCGCGCAGCTGGTGCCCAAGCGGTACCTGGGCCAGGCCAGTGGGCTCGTGAACATCGGCACCAGCTCGGGCGACCTCATCGCCGCACTGCTCGGCGGTGTGCTGATCGGCCTCGTCGGCCTGAAGGCCGTCGTTCTCGTCGACATCGCCACGTTCAGCGTCGGCGTCGTGGTGCTCCTGCTGGTCCGGTTCCCGGCACTGCTGTTCGTTCGTCGCGAGGAGCCGCTGCTCAAGGAGGTCGTCGGCGGCTGGCGGTACATCGCCCGCCGCCCCGGGCTGGTGGCGATGGTCGTCTTCTTCGTCGTCTTCAACTTCCTGTTCAGCCTGCCCGTGGTACTGACGACGCCGCTGGTCCTGTCGACCGCGACCCCGCAGGTGCTGGGCGTGGTGACCGCCGTCGGGGGCACCGGCGCGATGGCCGGTGCGCTGGTGATGGCGCTGTGGGGCGGCACGCGCCGCCGGGCGCACGGCATGGTCGGCGGCACGGGCCTGCTCGGCATGGCCGTCGTCGTGCTGGGCATCCACCCGCACCCCGTCGTCCAGGCCGTAGGGCTGTTCGGCGTCTACGCCACCTTGATGATCGTCAACTCGCACTGGCTCGCGCTGATCCAGAGCAAGGTCGGCCTCGAGCTGCAGGGCCGTGTGCTGGCGACCAACCAGATGCTGGCGATGTCGATGATGCCGCTGGGGTTCCTCTCCGCCTCGGTGTTCGTCGCCGGCGCGCACGAGGTGCTCGGGGCCGCGGGGTCGTCGTGGACGGGTCCCGGCCGCGACATCGGCGCCGTGCTGGTCGTCACCGGGGTGATCCTCGTGGTGTGGACCGCCCTGGGGCTGGCGTTCCGTCCCCTCCGCCGCATGGAGGAGGCCCTCCCGGACGCCGTCCCGGATGCCACCACCAGCGCCGACAAGGACGAGCTGCAGGCCCTCGCCGACGCCCGCCTCGCGACGAGCGGGGTGTGACCTACAGGTACTGGCCGGTGTTGGCGACGGTGTCGATCGAGCGACCCGGCTCGCGGCCCTTCTTGCCCTGGATGATCGTGCGGATGTAGACGATCCGCTCGCCCTTCTTGCCCGAGATCCGCGCCCAGTCGTCGGGGTTGGTCGTGTTGGGCAGGTCCTCGTTCTCCTTGAACTCGTCGACGCAGGCGGCGAGCAGGTGGTCGACGCGCAGGCCGCGCTGACCCGAGGTCAGCAGGTCCTTGATCGCCATCTTCTTGGCGCGGTCGACGACGTTCTGGATCATGGCGCCCGAGTTGAAGTCCTTGAAGTACAGGACCTCCTTGTCCCCACCGGCGTAGGTGACCTCGAGGAACTGGTTCTCCTCGGTCTCGGTGTACATCCGCTCGACCGTCGCCTGGATCATCGCCTCGACGCACGCACGCGGGGAGCCACCGTGCTCGGCCACGTCGTCCGCGTGCAGCGGCAGGTCCTCGGTGAGGTACTTGGTGAAGATGTCACGCGCGGCCTCGGCGTCCGGTCGCTGGATCTTGATCTTCACGTCCAGCCGGCCAGGACGCAGGATGGCCGGGTCGATCATGTCCTCGCGGTTCGAGGCACCGATGACGATGACGTTCTCGAGGCGCTCCACGCCGTCGATCTCGGCGAGCAGCTGAGGGACGATCGTGGTCTCGACGTCGGAGCTCACGCCGGAGCCGCGCGTCCTGAAGAGCGACTCCATCTCGTCGAAGAACACGACGACAGGCGTTCCCTCGGAAGCCTTCTCGCGTGCCCGGGCGAAGATCAGCCGGATGTGGCGCTCGGTCTCACCGACGTACTTGTTGAGCAGCTCCGGGCCCTTGATGTTGAGGAAGTAGCTGCGCACCTCCTCGGTCCCCGAGCGAGCGGCGGACTGCTGGGCCAGCGAGTGCGCCACGGCCTTCGCGATGAGCGTCTTGCCGCAGCCGGGCGGCCCGTACAGCAGGATGCCCTTCGGGGCCTTGAGCCCGTGCTCGCGGAACAGGTCCGGGTGGGCGAACGGCAGCTCGACCGCATCGCGGATCTGCTCGATCTGGGCACCGAGTCCGCCGATGTCGGCGTAGTCGATGTCGGGGACCTCCTCGAGGACGAGCTCCTCGACCTCGGACTTCGGGATCTTCTCGTACACGTAGCCCGACTTGGGGTCCAGCGTCAGTGCGTCGCCCACGCGCAGCTTCTCGCCGACCAGCGAGCCGGCGCGGCGCACCACGCGCTCCTCGTCGGCGCGGGCGAGCACCAGCATGCGGTCCTCACCGAGCAGCTCCTTGACCGTCACCAGCTCACCGGTGCGCTCGTACTCCCGCACGGCCACGACGTTGAGGGCCTCGTTGAGCATGACCTCCTGACCGGGCCCCAGGGCGTCGTGGTCGACCGTGGGGCTCATGGCCACGCGCAGCTTGCGGCCCGACTGGAAGATGTCGACGCTGCCGTCCTCGTGCGCCTCCAGGAACGTGGCGTACCCGTTCGGGGGCTGGGCGAGGCGGTCCACCTCGGTACGCAGGGTCACGATCTGCTCACGGGCATCGCTCAGCGTGCGCTGCAGCCGCTCGTTGCGGGTCATCAGCTCGTCGGCCTGGCGCTGCAGAGCCGTGGTCCGGTCCTCGAGCGCGCGCACGCGGGCGGGCTGCTCCGTCACCCGCCGGCGCAGGCTGGCCAGCTCGGAACGCACCATCTCGAGCTCGCGGGTCAGCGCCGAGACGCTGCGGTCGTCGTCGTGGTCGGTCATCGGTGCACCTCCCCTAGCGATGAACCTCGACCCTAACTCTCAGGGACGTCACCGGTCTCGCCGACCCGCCCATCGGGGGAGGCCGAAGCCGGACGCTCCCCGGTGACGTCGCGACGGACGCGACGCACCTTCTTGTCGGAGACCGGGCGCTCCCCCAGCTCCTCGGGGGTCCAGTCGCGCTCCCCCCAGTGGTCCACACCGGGCGTCTGCCCGTCGCCGGTGACGGTCGGCTGCGAGCCCTTCGCCGGACGGCGTCGGCGGGCGGGTGCCACGACGTCGCCGGCCATCCGGCGAGCGGTGAGCAGGAAGCCGGTGTGGCCCACCATCCGGTGCTGGGGACGGACGGCGAGCCCTTCCAGGTGCCACCCCCGCACCATCGACTCCCAGGCGGAGGGCTCGGTGAAGCGGCCGTCGGCGCGCACGTCCTCGGCGAGCCGGGACAGCTGCGTCGCCGTGGCCACGTACGCGATCACGACGCCGCCGGGAGCCAGTGCGCCGGCCACCGCGTCCAGGCACTCCCAGGGCGCGAGCATGTCCAGCACGACGCGGTCGACGGAGCCCGGCTCCTCGCTGGTCGGGAGCGTCTCCGACAGGTCACCGACCGTGAGCCTCCACGCGGGGTGGGGAGCGCCGAAGAACGTCTCGACGTTGCCGCGCGCGATGGCGGCGAAGTCCTCGCGGCGCTCGATCGAGTGCAGGTACCCGCCGTCACCGACGGCCCGCAGCAGCGACATCGAGAGCGCGCCCGACCCCACGCCCGCCTCGACCACGCGCGCGCCGGGGTAGATGTCGGCCATGGTCACGACCTGGCCGGCGTCCTTGGGGTACACGACGGCGGCGCCACGGGGCATCGACAGCACGTAGTCGGACAGCAGGGGGCGCAGCACGAGGTACTCGATGCCGGCCGTGTTGGCGATCACGCTGCCCTCAGGGCCCCCGATCAGGTCCGAGTGCTCGAACATGCCTCGGTGCGTGTGGAACTGGGACCCGGGCGTCAGGGTGATCGTGTGGAGCCGACCCTTGGGGTCGGTGAGCTGGACGCGCTCCCCCGCTCGCAGGGGCCCGCGACGCACGGCGGCACCGGTCGGCTCGGTCCGCGCCGACTCCGGCTCGTGGTCGGTGGCGGGCGGCGTCTGGTCGGTCGGGGAGGCAGGCACGGGGACGGAGTCTAGGGTCGGGCGCCGGTGAGGGCTGCCACCACGGTGCGGACGGGCAGGACGCCCACGACCACCCCCCGGTCGACCACGACGTAGGTGTCGGTGTCCGGGCGCGCGCGCAGCGCCGTCAGCAGGGCCTCGCCCCGCAGGCCGACGTCGAGCACGGCGCCGCCGTCGACCCGGCGGGCGACCGAACCCACCGCGACCTCGTCCAACCGCTCAGGCCCCACCTGGGCGGCGGCGACGGGGTCGAGCACCCCCAGCAGCTGGCCCTCCTCCGAGGCCAGGACGACGGCGCGGCCACCCGCGGCGGCCAGCGCCCGGGCCAGCGACGCGGTCGACGGCACCAGGACGGCCGTCTGCATCAGGGCCGGCAGGCTCACGGCGAGTGCACGACGGTCCACCTCCGCAGCCTTGAGCGCCTGCCCGGCGGCCGTCCAGAGCATGCCGCCGATCATCGCCGCCCACACCACGAGCAGCAGGCGGGGCGTGCCGCCGGTCAGCACGGGCGCCAGCGCGTAGAGCAGCACGCCCACCGCCACCAGGCGCCCGACCCACGCCGCGGCGATCGTGCCGGTGTGGCGGCGCCCGGTGACCTTCCAGATGACCGCCTCGAGCATGCGTCCCCCGTCCAGGGGGAGGCCGGGAACGAGGTTGAAGACGGCGACGAACGCGTTGGTGATCGCCAGGCTGAGCAGCACGCGGTAGCCGACACCCGTCACGGGGAGGGCCTGCACGAGCAGCCACACGACGACCGCCAGCACCCCGTTCGCGGCCGGGCCGACCGCGGCCACCAGCAGGCTGCGTCCCGGTGACACGGCCTGCGTGGCGAACTGGGTGTGGCCGCCCCAGAGCGTGATGACGATGTGCTGCGGGGGCAGACCGACGCGCTGGGCCGCGACGGCGTGGGCCACCTCGTGCAGCAGCACCGATCCCAGCAGCGCGACGGCGTACAGGGCCGCGATGCCGTACGCCAGCGCCCCGAGCTGGGGGAACGTCGCCGCCAGCCCGGGACCGAAGAGAGCGATCACCAGGGCCGCGATCAGCAGCCAGCTGCGGGCGACGTACACCGGCACACCGGCCACGCGGCCGATCCGCCACCCGGGTGCGTCCATCCGGTCAGCCTAGGCTGCGCACCTCCACGCCGGACGGCAGACCCGGCGGTCCGGACGGGCCGGCCGCCGCCGTGTCAGTCCTCGGTGCTGAGGGCCGCCGGGTCGAAGGCCTCCGACGAGGGACGGATGAAACCGTCGCGGACCTCCTCCGCCCAGTGGCACGCCACCCGGTGCCCCGGCGCCAGCTCGCGCAGCTCCGGCACCTCGTCGTGGCACCGGGTCGCCTGGCGGAACGGGCACCGGGTGTGGAAGCGGCACCCCGCGGGCGGGTTCGAGGGGCTGGGCAGGTCGCCCGAGAGCAGGATGCGCTCGCGCCGGTCCTCGATCTCCGGGTCGGGGACGGGGATCGCCGACATCAGCGAGATCGTGTACGGGTGCAGGGGCTGGTCGTACAGGTCGTCGCTGTCCGCCTCCTCCGCCAGCTTGCCCAGGTACATCACGCCGATGCGGTCCGAGATGTGCCGGACCACGGCCAGGTCGTGGGCGATGACCACGTAGGTCAGGCCGAGTGACTCCTGCAGCTCCTCGAGCAGGTTGATCACCTGCGCCTGGACGGAGACGTCGAGCGCGCTGACCGGCTCGTCCGCGATCACCAGGTCGGGGTTGAGCACCATGGCCCGGGCGATGCCGATGCGCTGGCGCTGGCCACCGGAGAACTCGTGCGGGTACTTCGCCGCGGCGCTCTCGGGCATCCCGACGACCTCGAGCAGCTCGCGGACCCGGGCCGCCCACGCCTCACGCCCGCCCTCGAGCCCGTGCGCCCGCATGGGCTCGGTGAGGATGCTCTCGACGTTCTGCCGGGGGTTCAGGCTGGCCATCGGGTCCTGGAACACCATCTGCATGCGGCGACGCATCAACCGCATCGGCTCCGCCCCGAGCGTCGAGAGGTCCGTGCCGTCGAAGATCACCTCGCCGCCGGTCGGTCGCTCCAGCTGGAGGATGGCCCGCCCGAGGGTCGACTTGCCGCACCCGGACTCCCCCACCAGGCCGTAGGTCTCGCCACGGCGGATGTCGAGGTCGACCCCGTCGACCGCCTTCACGTGGCCGACGGTGCGGTCGAAGAGCAGGCCCTTCTTGATCGGGAAGTGCACCTCGAGGTCCCGCACGCGCAGCAGCACGTCGCGGTCGGCACCCTCCCCATGCGGTGCCATGGAGACGTCGGTGACGGTCATCGCGGCTCCTCACCGGACGGGCGCGCCGGCTCGTCGGACGGCGACGCGCCGTCCGGCGCGGCCTGTGGCACGGGGGCGGGGTGGAGGCACCGGAGGAGGTGGCCGGGTCGTTCCGTGTCCTCCACCAGTGGGATGTCGGGGCTGACGCAGTCCTGCTCCGCGGCCGAGCAGCGAGGGGCGAACGCGCAGGCCTTGGACCACGCGACGGTGTCCCGCGGGGTCCCGGGGATCGGTCGCAGGGGCTCACCCCGCGGTGAGTCGAGACGTGGGATGGAGGCAAGCAGGCCCTCGGTGTAGCGGTGACGCGGAACGCCGAAGAGCTCTGTGCGAGTGGCTGTCTCGACCACGCGCCCGGCGTACATGACGTTGACCTCGTCGCAGAGGCCCGCGACGACCCCGAGGTCGTGGGTGATCATGATCATCGCCGTCCCGGAGTCCACGACGAGCTGCCGCAGCAGCTCCAGCACCTGCGCCTGGATGGTCACGTCGAGCGCGGTGGTCGGCTCGTCCGCGATCAGCAGCCTCGGCTTGCATGCCAGCGACATGGCGATCAGCGCCCGCTGCCGCATCCCGCCGGAGAGCTGGTGCGGGTAGTCCTTGAGTCGCCGCCTCGGCTCGGGGATGCCGACCCGTCGCAGCAGGTCCTCGGCCTCGTCGCGGGCCTCGTCACGGCTCGACTCGGTGTGGGCGTGCAGCACCTCGGTCACCTGCAGCCCGATCGGCACGACCGGGTTGAGCGAGGTCATCGGGTCCTGGAAGACCATCGCCAGATCCCGGCCGCGCATCTCGGAGATCGCGGACTCCTTCATCGACAGGAGGTCGCGGCCCTCGAAGCGCACGGCGCCCGACAGCTGGACCCCACGCTTCGGGAGCAGCCCCATCACGGCGAGCGAGGTGACGGACTTGCCGCTGCCGGACTCGCCGACCAACCCGACGACCTGTCCGGGCTGGACCGAGAAGGAGACGCCGTCGACGGCGTGGACCGGTGCCTTCCCACGCCGGGTGAAGTCCACCGACAGGTTGTCGACCTCCAGGAGCGGCGAGGCGCCGCCGGCCCGTCCCGCTGTCTCCGCGTGCTCGGTCGTCGTCGTCATGCGCGGGTCACCGCCGGAACTTGGGGTCGAGGGCTTCGCGCAGGGCCTCACCCAGCAGGGTGAAGCCGAGCGCCGTCACGGCGATGGCGAGGCCCGGGTACAGCGCGAGGTGCGGGTCGTTCTGCAGGCGATCCTGCGCCTTGACCAGCATGCGTCCCCACTCGGCGACCGTCGGGCTCGGCTCACCGAGGCCGAGGTAGGACAGGGCGGCGACCTCGATGATCGCCGTCGCGAGGACCAGCGTCGCCTGGACGATCAGCGGGCCCAGCGAGTTCGGCAGCATGTGGCTCATCACCACCGTCCGGCGCCGCAGCCCCAGGGACGACGCCGCCAGCACGTAGTCGGCATGTCGTTGCTGCAGCAACGAGCCACGCAGCAACCGGGCGAAGATCGGGATCTGCACGACCCCGATGGCGATCATCAACGCGATCGGCTTGCGCCCCACCACGGCGGCCACGCTGACCGCGAGCAGCAGGCTCGGGATCGACAGCATGATGTCGACGAAGCGCATGGCGATGGTGTCGACGATGCCGCCGAGTGCGCCGGCGAGCAGGCCGAGTGCGGCACCCGCCGACAGGCCCAGCGCGGTCGAGACGACGCCGATGATGAGGGACTTGCGTGCCCCGAACACGAGCTGCGTGAACAGGTCCGACCCGAAGGAGTCGAGCCCGAGCAGGTGCTCGTCCGACGGTCCGGGCACGGACGACGGGGTGATCTGGTTGTTCCACTGGGCGCCGCCCGGCTCGTACGGCGCGATCAGCGGGGCGAACAGCGCCACCAGGATGAAGACGGACACGATCACCGCGCCGAAGATGGCGGTGGGGTTGCGACGCAGGCGGTGCCACGCACCCCGCCAGAGGCTGACGCCCCGCTCGTCCGGGCCGACATGCCCGACGAGGTCGTCGAGCATGACGGCGGACGTCGCGTCCGCCGAACCGCTCGGAGGGGTCTGGAGAACGCTCATGACACACGCACCCTCGGGTCGATGAGGCCGTAGGTCAGGTCGACGACCAGGTTGATCACCGCGTACATCAGCGCGATGAAGAGGATGAACCCCTGGAGGACCGGATAGTCGAGCTGCGAGATCGCCTGGAACAGGTACTGCCCCAACCCGTTGAAGGCGAAGACCGTCTCGGTCAGCACTGCTCCGGAGAGGAGCAGCCCGGTCTGGAGGCCGATCGTCGTCGCGACCGGCAGCATGGCGTTGCGGAGCACGTGGCGGCGGCGGACAAGGCCCTTCGCCAACCCCTTGGCCCGCGCCGTCCGCACGTAGTCCTCGCCCAGCACCTCGAGCACCGACGCCCTGGTGATCCTCGTGATGATGGCGAGCGGGATGGTGCCGAGGGCGACCGCGGGCAGGACGAGGTGCATCAGCGCGTCGCCCGCCGCGTCCCACTCACGGGTCAGCAACCCGTCGAGCACGTAGAAGTTCGTGATGTGGGTGGCGTCGATCCGCGCACCCTGGCGGCCGGCCGTCGGGAACCAGCCCAGCTGGAGGGCGAACGCGTACTTCAGCAGGTACGCCAGGAAGAACACGGGGATGACGACGCCAACCAGCGAGCCGCCGACGCAGAAGGCGTCGATCAGACCTCCGTGGCGCCGGGCCGCGTAGTAGCCGAGAGGGATGCCGATGACGATCGCGAAGATCAGCGCTGCCAGCGTCAGCTCGATGGTCGCCGGGAACCGCTCGAAGAAGCTGCTCACCACCGGTTCGCCGGTGCGGGTCGACTCCCCGAAGTCGCCTCGCAGGAGGGCGCCCACGTAGGTGACGTACTGCTCGACCACCGGACGGTTGAAGCCGTACTGGGCGTTCACCCGAGCGATCGACTCCGGGGTCGCGCGCTGCCCCAGCAGGGCCGTCGCCGGGTCACCCGGCAGGAGCCGGAGCCACGCGAACAGCAGCACGCTGAGGCCGACCAGTACGGGCACCATCAGCGCCAACCGACGCAACGTGAATCTCAGCATGCTCAGTCCTTACCCCCGTCGGTCGACGGGGCGGTCGGCGGCAGTCCTCGCTCAGGGTGTGGAGGGTACCCGGGCGGCGACGGGGGCCCGGCGGTTGTCACCGCCGAGCCCCCGATGCCGAACGACCCAGCTACTCCTGGACCGTCACGTTGTTCCAGACCTCGTCCTGCACGGGGCTCGACTGGTAGCCCTGCACCTTGGACGCGAACGCCAGCGACGGCGTGGGGTGCGCCAGCGGGACGCCGGGCAGGAAGTCCATGACCTCGTTGTTGATCTTCTCGTAGGCCGGGGCCTGCTCGTCCACGGTCGGCAGCGCCGCCGCGTCCGCGAGGTCCTTGAACAGCTGGGGGTTGTTGAAGCCCCACTCCGGCTTCTCGCGACCGAAGAAGACGCCGACGAAGTTGCCGGTGTCGTTGTAGTCGCCCGTCCACCCGAGCAGGTGGACGCCGTGGTCCGCGGTCCCCTGGATCTTGTCCAGGTAGTCGGGGCTCCACTGGTCGGCGACCGGGGTCACGGTGATGCCCACGGCCTCGAGCTGCGACTTGATCGCGACGAACGTGTCCTCCGGAGAGGGCATGTACGGGCGGGAGACGCCGGTCGGGTAGTTGAACTGCAGGGTCAGGTCGCTCTGCCCCGCCTCGGCCAGGAGCGCCTTCGCCTTCTCCGGGTCGTAGTCGTACGTCGTCACGTCGTTCGAGAAGCCGGCGACGACCTCGGGGATGAACTGCGTGGCTGCCTTGGTGCCCTCGGGCAGCGACTGGGAGATCACGGCCTCCTTGTCGATCGCGTGGGCGATCGCCTGGCGGACGCGGATGTCAGCCAGCGCCGGCACTGCCTGGTTCATGCCCAGGTAGAGCACGTTGAAGGCGGGCCGCTGCTCGATGGTGAAGCCGTCCGACTTGAGGCCTTCGAGGTCACCGGGGGCGACCAGGTCGTAGCCGTCGATCTCGCCGTTCTTCAGTGCCTGCAGGCGGGCGTTCCCGTCCGAGATCGTCTGGATGATGACCTCGTCGAGCTTGGCCTTCTCGCCCCAGTAGTCGTCGTTGCGCTTGAGCGTCACCGACTGGGTGCGGTTCCAGCTGTCGAACACGAAGGGACCGGTGCCGGTCGGGTGCTCGGTGCCGTAGCTGCTGAACCGCACGTCGTCCTCGGTGCCGCCGACGTTGTCCGCGTCGAACTCCTCCATCGCGGTGGGCGACTGCATCGAGAAGCTCGGCAGCGACAGGGCCGACGGGAAGGCCGCGAAGGGCCGCGTCAGGGAGACGGTCGCCTCGAACTCGGAGTCGGCCGAGCAGGACTTGTAGATGGCCTCACCCTGCTCGGGGTCCTCGTTGGCCTTGAAGCCCTGGAAGATGTCCGAGTAGTAGGCGGTGATGTTCGGCGACTGGAGCAGACCCGACCAGTTGTACCAGCGCTCGAAGTTCGCGCAGACGGCCTCGGCGTTGAAGTCGGTGCCGTCGTGGAACTTGACGCCCTCCTCCAGCACGAAGGTGTAGTTGAGGCCGTCGTCGGTGTTGGTCCAGCTCTTGGCCAGCAGCGGGGCGGGGTCGGCGGTGCCGGGCACCGTGCCGACGAGGCCCTCGAACATCTGCCGTGCCACGCGGAACGTCTCGCCGTCGCTGGCGAACGCGGGGTCGAGGACCACCGGGTCGGACGACGCGGCGAAGACGAACGTGCCTCCGCTGGCCTCCGGGTCGTTGGACGCACCGCCGTCGCGGCCGCTCTCGGCACACGCCGCCATCGTCAGGGCCAGGGCGCCAACGCCCACGCCGGCCAGCACACGGCCGGCAAGCCCGCGGCTACCGGAGCTTCTGCTCAATCGCATCGTTCACCTCATCGTGCGGGGCGTCCGGCCGTGTGGGCCGCGACGCCGGGGCAAGACCGCCCGTCCGGGCGGCGCCACCGACCCTAGTGCGACAAGTTCGCCACGAGAACGGCCCTGACGTCGAACAGACGTCACGGTTTGGATACGGGCGCCCGCAGATCGTACGGTCCGAGGCCTGCCAGCGATCCGACCACGCGTCGTCCGTCGCGGGCCTCCACCGGCACCACGTGGGGGACGGCGATGGTCGCGAGGCCGGCGGCCTCAGCGGAGGCCAGGCCGGTCGGTGAGTCCTCGATCGCCACCGCGCCCCAGGCGTCGACCCCGAGCTCGGTCAGCGCGGTCAGGTACGGCTCCGGGTGGGGCTTCCCGTTGGCCACCCGGTCGCCCGTCACCACGGACCCGAACACGCCGCGTGGCAGCTGGTCGACGACGGCCTGCGCCATCGGCAGCCACGACATGGTCACGAGCGCCTGAGGGACGCCGAGGGCACGCAGCTGCTCGACCAGCTCGACCGCACCCGGCCGCCACGGTGCACCCCGGCGGATGCGCGCGGTGACGTGGTCGCTGAGGATCTGCACGATCGCCTCCGGCGGGAGGTCGACGCCGCCGTGCTCGATCACGTACTCCGCCGAGACCATCAGCGGGTTGCCGACGAGGGAGTGGGCGTGGGCGTCGTTCCACTCACCCCCGTGCTCCGCCACCAGCGCGTACTCGGCCTCGATCCAGGAGGGCTCGGTGTCGACGAGGGTCCCGTCCAGGTCCCACAGCACGGCCGTGGGCAGGGTGGGGTCGGCGGTCGCGGTCACGTCGGAGGTCCGGGTGGCAGGGGGGCGGTGCTCAGGTGGCATTGAAGTACTTGGCCTCGGGGTGGTGGACGACCAGAGCGTCGGTGGACTGCTCCGGGTGCAGCTGCAGCTCCTCGGAGAGCTCGACGCCGATGCGCTCCGGTCGCAGGAGCTCCACCATCTTCGCCCGGTCCTCGAGGTCGGGGCAGGCCGGGTAGCCGAACGAGTAGCGCGACCCGCGGTACTCCTGGTCGAGGATCCCCTTGAGGTCGCCCGAGTCGTCGACGCCGAAGCCGAGCTCGGACCGGACACGGGCGTGCCACATCTCCGCCAGCGCCTCGGTCAGCTGCACCGAGAGCCCGTGCAGCTCGAGGTAGTCGCGGTAGGCGTCCTGCCCGAAGAGCACGGCGGTCGCCTGGGACACGCGCTCCCCCATCGTCACGAGCTGGAACGGCAGCACGTCGGGGCGGCCCTCGGCCTCGACCTGCTCGCGTGAGCGGAAGAAGTCGGCCAGGCACAACCTGCGGTCACGACGTTGCCGCGGGAACGAGAAGCGCAGGCGCTCGGTGCCGGGCACCCCGTCGGTGCCGTCTCCCTCGTGGTGCAGGACGACGACGTCGTTGCCCTCGCTCCAGCACGGGAAGTAGCCGTAGACCACGGCGGCGCCCAGCATGCCGTCGGTGTGGATGCGGTCCAGCCACATGCGCAGCCGCGGCCGACCTTCCGTCTCGACCAGCTCGTCGTACCCGGGCCGTCTCCTCCACGGGTCGGTCGCAGGCCCCACTGGCCGAGGAAGGTGGCCCGCTCGTCGAGGTACGCGGCGTAGTCGGCCAGCGCGACCCCCTTCACCACCCGGGTTCCCCAGAACGGCGGGGTCGGCACCTCGTTGTCGGTGGCCACGTCCGATCGGCTGTTGTCGACCGGCGCGTCCTCGTCGACCGTTCGCACCGGCCGAACCCGCCGGGGGCGCAGCGGCGGCAGCGTGTCGGCGGCGCTGCCGCCGGGGGTGGACCTGGCGGCGGCGACCGCGTCCATCAGACGCAGGCCCTCGAAGGCGTCCCGCGCGTACCGGACCTCGCCCTGGTAGACCTCGGCCAGGTCGTTCTCCACGTAGGCCCGCGTCAGGGCGGCCCCACCCAGCAGCACGGGCCACCGCGCGGCCACCCCTCGGGAGTTCAGCTCCTCGAGGTTCTCCTTCATGATCACGGTGGACTTGACGAGCAGGCCGCTCATGCCGATCGCGTCCGCACCGTGCTCCTCGGCGGCCCGGATGATCTCCGAGATGGGTTGCTTGATGCCGATGTTCACGACGTCGTAGCCGTTGTTCGACAGGATGATGTCGACCAGGTTCTTGCCGATGTCGTGCACGTCGCCCTTGACCGTCGCCAGCACGATCTTCGCCTTGGCCTGCCGTTTGCCACCGTCGGCAGCCCCCTCGATGTGGGGCTCGAGGAAGGCGACGGCGACCTTCATCACCTCGGCCGACTGCAGCACGAAGGGCAGCTGCATCTCCCCGCGGCCGAACAGCTCGCCGACCGTGCGCATCCCGTCCAGGAGGTGGTCGTTGATGATGTCGAGCGCCGAGTGACCCTTGTCGAGGGCGGCCTGCAGGTCGTCCTCGAGACCCTGCCGCTCGCCGTCGACGATGCGCTGGGCGAGCCGCTTCTCGAGCGGCAGCGCGGCCAGGGCGTCCGCGCGCGACGCCTTGAGCGAGGTGGCGTCGACCCCCTCGAACAGGTCGAGGAAGCGGGACAGCGGGTCGTACGTGACCTCGCTCTCCCCGGGCTCGCCGGCCCAGGTGCGCCGGTCGTAGAGCAGGTCGAGCGCGACGTCGAGCTGCTCCTGCGGGATGCGTGCGACGGGGACGATCTTCGCGGCGTGCACGATGGCCGAGTCGAGGCCCGCCTTCGTGCACTCGTGAAGGAAGACGGAGTTGAGGACCTGCCGCGCAGCCGGTTTCAGGCCGAACGAGATGTTCGACAGACCCAGGGTCGTCTGCACCTGCGGGTAGCGGCGCTTGAGCTCGCGGATCGCCTCGATGGTCTGGACGCCGTCACCCCGGCTCTCCTCCTGCCCGGTGCCCAGGGTGAACGTCAGCGTGTCGACGATGATGTCCTCGACCCGCATGCCCCACTCGCCGGTCAGTGCCTCGATGATCCTGGTCGCCACGGCGACCTTGTGCTCGCTCGTGCGCGCCTGCCCCTCCTCGTCGATGGTCAGCGCGATCACCGCTGCGCCGTGCTCCTTGGCGACCTTCATCATCCGCGTGAAGCGGGACTCGGGGCCGTCCCCGTCCTCGTAGTTGACGGAGTTGATCACCGCCCGGCCGCCGAGCATCTCCAGGCCCGCCTCGACGACCTGGGGCTCGGTCGAGTCCAGGACGATGGGGAGCGTGCTCGACGTGGCGAACCGGCTGATCACCTCGCGCATGTCCTGGACGCCGTCACGTCCCACGTAGTCGACGCACACGTCGAGCAGGTGCGCACCGTCGCGCGTCTGGTCGCGCGCGATCTCGACGCAGGAGTCCCACCGCTCCGCGATCATCGCGTCGCGGAACGCCTTGGAGCCGTTGGCGTTCGTCCGCTCGCCGATGGTGAGGAACGACGCGTCCTGGCGGAAGGGCACGGCCGAGTAGAGCGAGGCGACGCCGTGCTCCGGGCGAGGCCGGCGCGTGGTCAGCGGCTGCCCACCGACGGCCTCGACCACGCGCGCCAGGTGCTCGGGGGTCGTGCCGCAGCAGCCCCCCACGAGGCTGAGACCGAACTCCGACACGAACTGGGTGTGTGC
Organism: uncultured Actinomycetota bacterium; assembly: GCA_963843835.1. Lineage (GTDB taxonomy): Bacteria > Actinomycetota > Actinomycetes > Actinomycetales > CAWJMD01 > CAWJMD01. The sequence goes on along the minus strand of CAWJMD010000008.1, from coordinate 705,434 downwards.
CGCCGCGAGCTCCTCGGGCGTCAGTGGGTAGCGGGCGCCGTCCTTGGTCAGCATCGGCAGGCCGGCGTTCGGCATGCACGTGACGGGGACGGTCGAGTGGCGCGACAGGTGACGAAGGTGCTCGCTCATCTCGGCCGGGCCGGTAGCGCAGTTGAGGCCGATCGCGTCGATGCCGAGGGGCTCGAGCGCGGTGAGCGCGGCACCGATCTCCGACCCCATCAGCATCGTGCCGGTGGTCTCGACGGTGACCTGGACGAACACCGGGAGGCTGACACCGGCGGCCGTCATCGCTCGCCGCGCACCGACGACGGCGGCCTTGGCCTGGAGGAGGTCCTGCGAGGTCTCGATGAGGATGGCGTCGGCGCCGCCGTCGACCAGGCCGCGCGCCTGCTCGGCGTACGCGTCGCGCAGCGTGGAGTACGGGGCATGCAGGAGGGAGGGCAGCTTCGTGCCGGGGCCTACCGAGCCGATGACGAAGCGAGGCTTGTCGGGCGTCGACCAGTGCTCGGCGGCCTCCGAGGCGATGCGGGCACCGGACTCGGCCAGCTCGTAGATGCGGTCGGAGATGTCGTACTCGCCGAGGTTGGCGAAGTTGGCGCCGAAGGTGTTCGTCTCCACGGCGTCGACACCCACCGCGAAGTACGCGTCGTGCACGGATCTCGACCACGTCGGGGCGGGTGACGTTGAGGATCTCGTTGCAGCCCTCGTACCCCTGGAAGTCGTCCAGCGACGGGTCGGCGGCCTGCAGCATCGTGCCCATGGCGCCGTCGGCGACGATCACGCGCTCGGCCATCGCCTGGCGCAGCTGGTCAGCCCGTGCCGTCATCTGTCCGTCTCCCGTGGTCAAGGACACCTCGCCCGCCGGCGCCCGCCGACTCGCCAGTCTAGGTGGGCGGCACCACGCACCGTGGGCGCAACCGTAGGCTGGAACACCGTCGGCGGAACCCCGCCGGCGTCGCACCCGTCACGGGGTGGTGCAACGAGGAGGACGGGTGAGCCAGGAGTGAGCCAGGAGTCGGTGCCCCAGCTGCGTGATCCGGTGGTGCTGGCGGCCTTCGAGGGGTGGAACGACGCCGCCGAGGCCGCGAGCGGGGCGATCGCCCACCTGCACGACGTGTGGGACGCGCAGCCCCTGACCGCCCTGGACCCCGAGGAGTACCACGACTTCCAGGTCACCCGTCCGATGGTGACCATCGGTGTGGACGGGCGCCGGCGCATCACCTGGCCGACCACGCGGCTGAGCTGGGCACGCCCGCCGGGGTCAGAGCGCGACGTGATCCTGGTCCGTGGCATCGAGCCGTCGATGCGCTGGCGGCGCTACACGGACGAGGTGCTGGGCCACCTGACGGGGCACGACGCGACGATGCTGATCACCCTGGGCGCGTTGCTGGCCGACGTGCCGCACACGCGCCCGATCCCGGTGACCACGACCAGCGGCGACCCCGAGCTGCTGGAGCGCCTCGCCCTGCACGAGTCCACCTACGAGGGCCCCACCGGCATCGTCGGCATCCTGCAGGACACGGCGACGCACCGGGGTCTGCCCGCGCTGTCGTTGTGGGCGGCCGTGCCGCACTACGTCGGGCAGTCACCGTCCCCGAAGGCCGTGCTGGCGCTGCTGAGCCGCGTCGAGGAGCTGGTGGACGTGCCCGTCCCGCTCGGTGACCTGGCCGAGGAGGCCCAGGCCTGGGAGCACGGCGTCGACGAGCTCGCCGGCGAGGACGACGAGATCGGCGAGTACGTCCGCCAGCTCGAGGAGGCCAAGGACACCGCGGACCTCCCCGAGGCCACCGGTGAGGCGATCGCACGGGAGTTCGAGCGCTACCTGCGCCGCCGGGGCGACGAGGGCCCGACCCGCACCTGACCCGACCCCCCTGCGGTGAGGGGGTGAGGGCGGCGACGGGTGTGGTGGGGCTACAGCCGGACGCCGAGCAGGGCGTCGACGGCGCGCGCCAGGATCCCGGGGCCGCTCTCCATGCGGCCCCCCTGGTGGAGCGCGCGATCCGCCCAGCGGTCGACGACGGCGAGGGCGCCGGGGGCGTCCAGGTCGTCGGCCAGCCTCTCGCGCAGCTCGGTCACCGCCGGCTCCGCTTCCGGGCCGCCGTCGCACGACAGCGCACTGCGCCACCGGTCGAGACGCCGCACGGCGGCCGGGAGGTCGTCGTCGGTCCAGCTCCAGTCGTCGCGGTAGTGGTGCGCGAGCAGGGCGAGCCGGATCGCCATCGGGTCGACCCCGTCCGCACGCAGCGTCGACACCAGCACCAGGTTGCCCTTGGACTTGCTCATCTTCTCGCCGTGCAGACCGACCATCCCGGCGTGCGCGTAGGTGCGGGCGTACGGCCACTGCCCGGTGAGCACGTGAGCGTGGGAGGCGCCCATCTCGTGGTGCGGGAACGCCAGGTCGGACCCGCCGCCCTGCACGTCGAAGGGCAGGTCGAGGTGCTCGAGCGCGATCGCCACGCACTCGATGTGCCAGCCCGGTCGGCCCTCGCCCAGCTCGCCACCGTCCCAGTGCGGCTCACCGTCGCGCGCGGCACGCCACAGCACGGGGTCGAGCGGGTCGCGCTTGCCGGGCGTGCCGGAGTCGCCGCCGCGCTCCCCGAACAGCTCGAGCATCCGACCGCGGTCGAACCCCGACACCGACCCGAAGCGGTCGTCGGACGTGATGTCGAAGTACACGTCCTCACCCTGCCCACCCTCGACCTGCAGCCGGTAGGCGGCGTCGGACGCCAGCAGCTTCTGCACCGCCTCGACGGCGAGCGGGATGGTTTCGACGGCACCCAGGTAGACGTCGGGGGCGATCACGCCGAGGGCGGTCATGTCCTCGGCGAACAACGCGCTCTCGCGGGCCGCCAGGTCGCGCCAGTCCACGCCGGTGGCGGTGGCGCGCTCGAGCAGCGGATCGTCGACGTCGGTGACGTTCTGCACGTAGGTGACGTCGTGGCCGGCGTCACGCCACACCCTGCCGACCAGGTCGAAGGCCACGTACGTGGCGGCGTGCCCCAGGTGGGTGGCGTCGTACGGCGTGATGCCGCAGACGTACAGTCCGGCGACGGGGCCGGGGGCCGTGGGCCTCAGCTGGCCTGTCGCGGTGTCGAAGAGCCGCAGCGGCAGACCCGTGCCGGGAACGACGGGCAGGTGGGGAGACGGCCAGGAGATCACGGTATGACCCTATCCGCGGTCAGAACGCGGGCCACGGGATGTCCGGCCCCCAGCCGTGCGGGCCGCGGGAAGACACCGGTCTCGAGCAGGCCGGTGGCCCGCGCTTCGAGCGCCGTCAGCTCCTCTGGCGTCAGCAGGGGGGCCAGCAGCTCGTGCCCGGCCCCCTCGCGGAGCGCGTCGACGACGCGCTGCACGGCGGCCAGCTGGCCCTCGGGCAGGGGGCGGCCCGCCCAGCCCCACAGCACCGTCCGCAGCTTGGGCAGGGCGTGGAACGTCAGCCCGTGGTCCACCCCCGCGAGCCGTCCCGCGCCGGCGTCGAGGACGTGCCCGCCCTTGCGGTCCGCGTTGTTGGCGACGACGTCGAAGACGGCCATCGCCGCCAGGCGCGAGTCGTCGGCATGGCACAAGGTGACGTCCTCGCCGTCGCTGCCGACAGCCCGCATCACGTCGAGCCAGCCCTGGGGCTCCTCCCCCACCGGCACGACGTCGACCACGCCGGCCCCCACGATCACGGCCTCACCGGGGGACGGACCGACCCACCGCTGGACGCTGCCGGCACCGAACGGTCCCTCGCGGAGCACCGTGGTCGGCACCACGTGCCAGCCACCGAGCTCGCTCAGCCGGTAGGCCGCCACCTCACGCAGGTGGAGGGTGCCGTCGGGGAAGTCGCGCAGGGGCCTCTCCCCCGGCCTCGGCTTGTAGACGACGGCGGTCGGGCCCGACCCCGTGACGAGGTGCGCGTAGAGCGTGGCGTTGGAGGCGTCCACCAGCCGCCCGACCACCTCCAGCTCGCCGGAGGTCAGCAGCTGGGCGTCCGCCTCGGGGTCGAGGGGCGGAAGGGGGGACGGCTTCGCGCTCAGCGTCGGTACCCGTTGGCCCGGGGGCACACGTGCCCGGCGGGGTCGAGCGGCTCGGCGCAGAACGGGCAGGGCGGACGGCCGGCCACGACGACGGCCAGCGCGCGCTTGGCGAACGCCCGGGCGGCAGCACCGGAGATGGAGACCCGCAGGACCTGTCGGTCCCCGCCCGTCCCCGCGGGAACCTCGTCGTCCTCGTCGGGGTCCTCGAGCTCGTCCTCGACGTCGTCGGGGACGAGCTCGAAGCACTCGATCACGACCCGCTCGCGGTCACCGTCCCAGACCAGGCTCATCGTGCCGACGCGGAACTCCTCGTCGATCGGGGTGTCGAGCGGACCGAGGTCCTCGGTGTCGACCGGGGCGACGGCGGGTACCGGTGCCTCGCCACCGCTCCGGCGGACGACCTCGTCGAGCAGCTGCTCGACGCGCTCGGCCAGCGCCGACACCTGCTGCTTCTCCAGGGCCACGCTGGTGAGCACGAAGCCACCACCGCCCTGCACCGGACCGCGCGCCTGGAGGAAGAAGGTCCGGCTCCCGGGGTCCCCGACGGTGCCCGCGACGAAGCGCTCCGGGGGGTCGAAGTCGAACACCTGGCCGGCCATGCGCCGACCCTACCCAGCCCCGCCGCCGGGCACCGCGTCGGACGACGCGGCTCGGCGACGACGCCGCTTCGGCGGCGCGGCCAGGGCCTCGAGGCCGAGGCCTGACCCGTTGGTGCGCAGCACGAAGGGGCGCAGCGGCGCGTAGCTGACCACCGAGACCGAGCACGGGTCGACGACGATGCGCTGGAAGGCGTCGAGGTGTGTGCCGAGCGCGTCGGCCAGCACCGCCTTGATCACGTCCCCGTGCGAGACGGCGACCCAGACGGCGTGCGGTCCGTGCTCGGCCTCGACCGCGGCGTCATGGGCCCGGACGGCGTCGACGGCCCGCTGCTGCACCGAACGCAGGGTCTCCCCGCCGGGGAACTGGACGGCGCTGGGATGGGCTTGGACCGTGCGCCACGCGGGTTCCTTCACGAGCTCGGCGATGGACCGCCCGGTCCAGTCGCCGTAGTCGCACTCCAGCAGCCGCTCGTCGGTGGTCACGTCCGGACGGGGGCGGCGCGCCGTGCCGCCGACCGCGACGAGGGCCTGCGCCGTGGCGAGTGTGCGCTCCAGCGGGCTGGCGACGATCCGGGCCAGCGTCAGGGACGCGAGATCGCGTGCGAGGCAGGCTGCTTGCTCTCGGCCCACCTCGTCGAGGAGCACGCCGGGGGTCCGCCCGGCCAGCAGGCCGGTCGCGTTGGCGGAGGTTCGGCCGTGTCGGACCAGCAGCACGGTGGGCACGGGGCCAGCGTAGGTGGTGGTCGCGCCAGGTCATCCCGCGACCGGGACCGCCTCGAGCACGCCCGTCAGCAGGAGCACCGTGACGCCCGCGGCCAGGGCCAGCCGGTACACCACGAACGGGCGGAAGTCGTGGGTGCTGACATAGCGCAGCAGCCAGTGGATCACCGCCAGGCCGACGAAGAACGCCACAGCGGTGGCGAGAGCGATCGGGCCCCAGGCCGGTTCGACCGGGTCGTTGGCGATGTCGGTGAGCTTGTAGAAGCCGGATCCCATCACGGCCGGGATCGCGAGCAGGAAGGCGTAGCGAGCCGCCGCCTCACGCGTGTACCCCATCGCCAGGCCGGCAGCGATCGTGCCGCCGGAGCGGGAGACACCCGGGACCAGCGCGAGGGACTGCGCGAGGCCGTAGAACACCCCGTCGCGCCAGGTCATCTGGTCGAGCGTCCGCTCGGTGCGGGCGAGGGCGTCGGCGATCCCGATCACGACGGCGAAGCCGGCGAGCATCGCCACCGTGATCCAGAGGTTGCGCAGGCCCGAGTCGATCGCGTCCTGGAACAGCAGGCCGAGGACCACGATCGGGACCGAGCCGATGATCACCAGCCAGCCCAGTCGGGCGTCAGGATCGTCGCGAGGTCCCTTGCCCACCAGCGCCTTCGACCACGCAGCGATGATCCTGACGATGTCCCGCCGGAAGTAGATGAGCACGGCGGTCTCCGTGCCGAGCTGGCTGATGGCCGTGAAGGCCGATCCCGGGTCCCCGTGGCCGAACAGCTGCCCCACGATGGAGATGTGGGCGCTGGAGGAGATGGGGAGGAACTCCGTGAGGCCCTGGACGACTCCCAGGACCAGCGCCTCGAACCACCCCATCAGGTGAGCACGCCCGCGGCACGCGCCGCGTTCTGCACCACGTGGAGCGCGCGGAGCCGGTCGGCCTTCTCACCCGGGCCAGAGCTGACGCTCAGCGTGGTGACACCGGAATCGGCGTAGGCACCGATCCTCTCAGCGATCCGCGCCGGCGGCCCGAGCAGCGCCGTGGAGTCGATCAGCTCCATCGGCACGGCGGCCATCGCCTCCCGGTGGGCACGTCCCAGGTAGAGCTCCTGCACCCGGTCGGCCTCCTCGCCGAAGCCCATCCGGGTGGCGAGCTGGTGGTAGAAGTTCTTGTCCTTGCTGCCCATGCCCCCGATGTAGAGGGCGTAGTAGCCGCGCAGGCCGTCGGCGGCCGCCGCGACGTCGTCACCCGGCACCACGGGCACCATCGCAGCGACGTCGAAACCCTCCAGGGGGTCGGTGCCGCCCGTTCCGTGGCCCGCCTTCCTGCGTCCGGCACGGATCGCCTCGAGGTGGGGCTCGGCGTGCTCGGGGCCGTAGAAGATCGGCTGCCACCCGTCCGCGATCTCACCAGCGAGCTCGAGGTTCTTGGGCCCGATGGCCGCCAGGTACAAGGGGATCCGCTCGCGCACGGGATGCACCGTGAGCTTCAGCGCCTTGCCGGGCCCGTCGGGCAGCGGCAACGTCAGGTGCTTTCCGGAGTAGCGGACGGTCTGCCGCGAGAGGGCCATCCGCACCACGTCGACGTACTCGCGCGTGCGGGAAAGGGGGGCGTCGAACCGCACGCCGTGCCATCCCTCGGAGACCTGCGGTCCGCTCAGCCCCAGACCGAGCCGGAAGCGTCCTCCCGACAGCGTGTCGAGCGTCGCGGCGGTCATCGCGGTCATCGCCGCCGACCGGGCCGGGATCTGGAAGACCGCCGACCCGATGTCGATCTGCCGGGTCTGCGCGGCGACGAACGCCAGCACCGTGGCCGCGTCGGACCCGTAGGCCTCCGCCGCCCAGCAGACCGCGTACTCGAGGTCGTCGGCCTCCCTGGCGATCTCGAGGTTGTCCGCGTCGTTGCCCGCGCCCCAGTAACCGAGGTTCACTCCCAGCCGCATGCCCCGAACCCTAGCCGTGTCCGCTCGCCTAGCCTGACACCCATGGAGCTCAGGAGGGTCGGCCACAGCGGTCTGCAGGTCTCACGCGTGGGTCTCGGCACGATGATGTGGGGACGGGACACGGACGAGCACGAGGCGCGCGAGCAGCTGCACGCCTTCATGGAGGCCGGCGGCACCCTGCTCGACACGGCCGGCTCGTACGGCGGCGGCGCGAGCGAGGAGCTCATCGGCATGCTCCTCGGCCATGAGGTCGACCGGGGGGGCGTGGTGCTGTGCACCAAGGCCGGAGTGTCGCGCCGGGACGGGGAGCGCGTGGTGGACGCCTCCCGTCGCTCCCTGCTGTCCGGCCTCGACACGTCCTTGCGGCGGCTCGGCACCGACCACGTCGACCTGTTCCTCGCCCACGCCTGGGACGACGGGGTTCCCCTGGAGGAGACCCTGGCGACGCTCGAGCACGTCGTCACCTCCGGACGTGCCCGGTACGTCGGGGTGTCCAACTACAACGGCTGGCAGCTCGCGCGCGCGGCCACGCTGGCGCAGGCCGGCGGGACCCACGTGGTCGCCGACCAGGTCGAGTTCTCGCTGCTCGCGCGGGCGGCCGAGGGCGACGTGCTGCCCGCAGCCGCCAGCGTCGGCACCGGGGTCATCGGCTGGTCCCCCCTCGGACGCGGGGTGCTCACGGGCAAGTACCGGCACGGGACACCGGCCGACTCGCGTGCCGCCTCGGAGCACTTCGCCGGGTACGTGCGCCCCTACCTGGGCGCACGGTCGGCGCGGGTCGTCGAGGCGGTCGCGACGGCGGCGACCGGCCTCGACGCGGCTCCCCTGGAGGTCGCGCTGGCCTGGGCACGGGACCGCGAGGGGATCGCCGGGGTGGTCGTCGGCGCCCGTACAGCGGCACAGCTGCGGGCGGTGCTGGGGGCCGAGGACCTCGAGCTGCCACCGGCCATCCGGCAGGCGCTGGACGACGTCTCGGGCGGGGAGCAGCCCTGACCTGAGGGGTCAGCGGGCGCTGGTCTGCTCCGCGGCGTTCTCGTCGAAGTCCTCGTCGAGCGAGTCGTCGAAGTCGTCGTCGAGGTCGTCCTCGTCGAAGTCGTCGTTGTCGTCGCTGTCGTTGTCGTCACCGTCGTCGTCGTCCTCGTCGTCCGGCAGCTCGAACGGCGTCGTCTCGCCGTAGGCGTCGAACAGGGCCTCGTCGTAGGTGTCGAAGGCGTCAGCGAGGGTGTCGTAGGCCTGCACCACCGCGGGGTCGGCGTCGCCGCGACGCTGCTGGGAGGCCACGAGGTGTGCCTCCAGGGCAGCCACCAGCCTGTCGAGGGCGGCACGCGGATCGGTGGTCATGCCACGAAGGTAGCGCGGTGGCAGGCACAATGGCACCGATGAGCAGCCCATCGCTCGGCCCGACCCGTGGCTCCGGCGCGCCCGGCTCCCCGGACCGGTTCACGCGCCTGGAGGACGGGCGCGACTACGAGTTCAGGGTGATGACCCTGCCGCGCGGCACGTCCCGCGCCGAGGCCCGCCAGCTGATGACCGAGCACGCCGAGTACGGCCGCTGGGAGCTCGCCCGAGTCGTCGTGTACCTCGGTGGCACGAGGCGGGTGTGGCTGCGACGACGCATCCTCCGAGTGGCCCGAACCGGGTGATCTGGGTCTAGGGTTTCGGCCGCACCCGCTGTCCAGCCGGAAGGGCCACCATGTCGCAGACCACGAAGGGCACGGGGCCCCCGGCCGGCCCACCCCGCTCCTCCGGCTCGATGTTCATCACGAAGTCGGTCGAGCAGTCCGTCGCCGACACCGAGGAGCCGGAGCACGCCCTCAAGAAGAACCTGACGGCGCTCGACCTCACCTTCTTCGGCGTCGGCGTCATCATCGGTACGGGCATCTTCGTGCTGACCGGTCAGCAGGCGCATCTCAACGCCGGACCCGGCGTCGTGCTGTCGTTCCTGCTGGCCGCGGTCGCCTGCGGGCTCGCGGCGCTGTGCTACGCCGAGTTCGCCTCGACGGTCCCTGTGGCGGGCAGCGCCTACACGTTCTCGTACGCCACCCTCGGTGAGGTCGTCGCCTGGATCATCGGGTGGGACCTCGTGCTGGAGCTGGCGCTCGGTGCCGCCGTCGTCGCCCGCGGCTGGTCCGCCTACCTGCAGAGCCTCCTCGGGCTGCCCGACTGGCTGGCCGGTGACGCGGCGACGCCGGACTTCTCCGCGATCCTGATCGTCCTCGCACTGGGCGCGATCAGCGTCACGGGCACGAAGCTCTCCAGCCGCTTCACGGCGGCACTGGTGACGGTGAAGCTGGCCGTGATCCTGCTCGTGATCGTGGCGGGTCTGTTCTTCGTCAAGGCGTCGAACTACCAGCCGTTCGTGCCGCCGTCCCAGCCCGTCGACGCCGAGAACGCCGGGGTGCTCCACCAGCCGCTCGTGCAGGTGATCTTCGGGCTCGAGCCGACGTCCTTCGGGCTGTTCGGCGTCGTCGCGGCTGCCTCCGTGGTCTTCTTCGCCTACATCGGCTTCGACATCGTCGCGACGGCCGCCGAGGAGACGCGCAACCCCCAGCGCGACATGCCCCGCGGCATCATCGGGTCGCTGATCATCTGCACGCTCCTCTACATGGCCGTCGCCGCCGTGATCACCGGGATGGTCAAGTACAGCGACGACACCCTCAACACCGGCGACCCGCTGGCCGCGGCGTTCGAGGCGGTGGGCGCCAACTGGGCGGCCACGCTGATCGCCCTCGGAGGCGTGGCCGGCATCACGACGGTCATCCTCGTGCTCCTGCTCGGTCAGAGCCGCGTGCTCTTCGCGATGTCGCGCGACGGCCTGCTTCCACGCGGCCTTGCCCGTGTGCACCCCCGCTTCGGGACCCCGTGGATCATCACCGCCGTCACCTGCACCGTGGTGGCCGCACTGGCCGGGTTCGTTCCTCTGGCCGAGCTCTCTCAGCTCGTCAGCATCGGCACCCTGTTCGCCTTCGTGGTCGTCTGCATCGGCGTGGTCGTGCTCCGTCGCACCCGGCCCGACCTCGAGAGGTCCTTCACCACACCGGCCGTGCCGTGGGTGCCGATCTTCGCCGTGCTGGCCTGCGTGTGGCTGATGCTCAACCTCCCGATCGACACGTGGCTCCGGTTCGTCGTCTGGATGGTGGTCGGCATCGGTCTGTACCTGGCCTACGGCCGCCGTCGCAGCCGGGTACGGGCCGCGGCCCGCGAGCTCGAGCGCTCAGCAGGTGCGTAGGAGCCTGTCCAGCACCCTGACCCCGAAGGTCAGGGCATCGGTGGGGACGCGCTCGTCGACGCCGTGGAACATGCCCGAGAAGTCCAGGTCGGGTGGGAGCAGGAGCGGCGCGAAGCCGTAGCCCCGCACGCCCAGGCGTGCGAACGCCTTGTTGTCGGTGCCCCCGGACAGGCAGTACGGCAGCACCCGTGCGCCCGGGTCCTCCGCGACCAGTGCGGCGACCATCGCGTCGGGCAGCGCGCCGGTGTAGGGCGCCTCGATGGCGTCGTCGCGGTGCACGGTGTCGACGTCGACACCCTTACCGGCCAGCTCGGCGACTTTGGCGAGCAGCGCCTGCTCCTGACCGGCGAGCGGGCGGCAGTCGACCAGCGCCGTGGCCCGTCCGGGGATCACGTTGTGCTTGTAGCCGGCATCGAGCACGGTCGGGTTGGACGTGTTCCGCAGCGTCGCGCCGACCCAGCGGGCCGTCGTCCCCAGCGTCGAGAGCAGACGGTCCGGGTCGGTGGGGTCGAACTCGACGCCGGTGATCTCCGTGACCCCGTCGAGGAAGGCACGCACCGTGGGGGTCATCTCCAGCGGCCACTCGTGCGAGCCGATCCGCGAGACGGCTTGTGCCAGGCGGGTGACCGCGTTGTCGTCGTTGACCTGGCTGCCGTGGCCGGCGCGACCCGATGCGGTCAGGCGCAGCCATGCGATGCCCTTCTCCGCCGCCTGCAGCAGGTAGCAGCGCTGTCCGGCGAGGTCGATCGAGAAGCCCCCCACCTCGCTGATCGCCTCCGTGACCCCCTCGAAGAGCTCGGGTCGGTGGCTGACGAGCCAGTGCGCTCCCTCGACGCCCCCCGCCTCCTCGTCCGCCACGAAGGCGACGACCAGGTCCCTCGGGGGCCTGCGGCCGGTGCGCGCGAGGTCGCGCACAAGCGCCAGCAGCATCGCGTCCATGCCCTTCATGTCCACCGCGCCCCGCCCCCACAGGCAGCCGTCGCGCTCCTCGCCGGAGAAGGGATCGACCTGCCAGTCCGGCGCGTGTGCCGGCACGACGTCGAGGTGGCCGTGGAGAAGGAGGGCGTCACGTCCGCTGTCCTCACCCTCGATCCGCAGGACCACGCTCGAGCGTCCGGACGACGGCTCGATCAGCTCGGCCCCGAGGCCGACCTCGCCCAACCGCGCCATCACGTACTCGGCGGCCGTCCGTTCGCCCGGGCCGCTGCCGTCCCCGAAGTTGGAGGTGTCGATCCGCAGCAGGTCGCGGCACAGGTCGACGACCTCGGACTGGGCGGTGGACGCGTCACTGGCGGGCGAGGTGGTGGGTGACATGTCCGGCACGCTACCCACCACCCCGACCGGCGGGAGGACCACCCGCACCGTGTTAGCCTTGCTGCCGCTCGCACCGCTCCGGCGGTGTCGGGCAGACACCTTGTCCGGGTGGCGGAATGGCAGACGCGCTAGCTTGAGGTGCTAGTGCCCTTAACGGGCGTGGGGGTTCAAGTCCCCCTCCGGACACACAGTTCCTTCGCCTGACGCGGCGGCCAGGCTCTGCGCGTCGACTACCGCCTACTGGACCGCCTCGGACGCCTCGTCCCCTGCCGTGTATCCGCTGAGCAACGACCGGGCCGGGGATGCTGCCGGAGCTCTCGTCCCGTTCAGGGCCGGGTGCTCGAACCAGTCGACGACCGCGTCGGTGGTCGCCGCCTCGACCTCGATCGCACGCCCTTCGGCGACGTCCTCCACGAGGTCGAGCGCTGTGGCGACGGCCGCCCGCAGCCCTGGCGCCCTGAACGTCAGGACCACCTCGAGATGACCGGGCCCCGCCGGTGAGACGACAGGTCGGAACCCGCTCAGTCGGTCCACGAGCTCGGGCTCCCGAACTGCTGTGCCCACGTTCACCATCACTGTGTACGACGCGTCCATCGTGACCTCTCCAGACCCCCGCGAAGCTGGCGAGTGCAGTGGCTGAACACTCAAGTGCCCGCAATCTACCCAACAACGACGGCGGGCCAAACCCCCGCCCTCACGGCACCTCTGCGAGGCCGTCCACGCCGAACCTGGTCGGGAGCCCGCGCGCCTGGATCACCTCGTCGGCGAGGTGACGCAGCTTGACGTTGTGGTCCTGCGACACGCGTCGCAGCACCTGGAAGGCCATGTCGAGGCCGACCTCGTAGCGCTGCATGACGATGCCCTGCGCGACCCCGATCCTGTGCCGCGTCTGCATCGCGCTCTGGAGGGTGCTGATCTCATGCGAAACCGCCAGCGCCGAAGCCGCGTAGCTGGCGTACACGTGGGCCACGTCGACGTCATCCTCGCTGTACGCGCCGACCCGTGAGGAGTACAGGTTCAGGCCGCCGACGGTCATCTCAGGAGTGGCCAGACGGACGCTGAGGATGGAGGCGACCCCCAGCTCGTGGGCGGCCGGAGCCCACCGGGGCCAGCGGCTCTCGTCCGCCAGGTTCGGCGCCAGGTACGTGTCGTCGGCCCAGACCGCGTCCATGCAGGGTCCCTCGCCCAGCTCGTACTGCAGCTCGTCGGCCTGTTCGACGATCAGGTCGGTGGACGCCGGGGTCTCGAGGCGACCGCCGCGCCTCATCGTGATGCCGGCCCAGTCGCACCCCGGGATCGTGGCGACGGCGAGGTCGACGACGCTCTGAGGCGTGTGCACCTCGTCGGGCTGCGACAGCAGCTCCTGGTTCAGGCGTGAGAAAGCCTCCAGCGACGCGAGCTCGTGGACGTCCATGGCACCTCCGGCTCGAAGACCCGGAGTGGTGGGCATGCTGCCCCGGGGACGTGGAGATCAGACTACTCCGGCAGTGGGTCCGCGCCGGGCCAGGCGCGACGCCGCCCGCCGGTCAGGAGTCCGGCTGAGCGGCCACCGCGCGGCGGAGGGCACGGTCCTGCAGCAGCGCATCGACCGCCTCGCCGGTCATCGGCCGGGCCAGGTGGTAGCCCTGGACGACGTCGCATCCGAGGCTCGTCAGCGCGGCCATGGTCGCCTCGTCCTCCACGCCCTCGGCCACGACGGACAGACCGAGGTTGTGGCCCAGCTCGATGCACGAGCGCACCAGGGTCTCGTCGCTCCGGTTGGCGCTCATCTCCAGGACGAACGAGCGGTCGATCTTCAGCTCGTCGACCGGCAGACGCTTGAGGTACGTCATGGACGAGTAGCCGGTCCCGAAGTCGTCGATGGACAACGCGATACCCGAGCTCCTCAGATCCGCCAGCACGCTCATCGCCCTGGCGGGGTCAGCCATGATCGAGTTCTCCGTGATCTCCAGCCGCAGAAGGTGTTCCGGCACGGAGTGGCGTCGGAGAACCTCCCGCACGGCCGCAGGGAACGCGGGGGCGAGCAGGCAACGCGGGGAGAGGTTCACCGCCACCTGGATCGCCTGGTCGCGCCCCATCCAGACCTTCGCCTGCCGGATGGCCAGCTCGAGCGTTTGCAGGGTGAGCGGGAGGATGAGAGCGGTGCCCTCGGCGACGCCGATGAAGTCGGACGGCATCACCAGCCCGCGCGTGGGGTGGTTCCACCGCACCAGCGCCTCCACGCTGCGCACCTCGTCCGTCGAGAGGTCGACCTTCGGCTGGTAGAGCATGACGAGCTCGTCGTTGGCCAGGGCGCGGCGCAGGTCTCCGAGCAGGGCCAGACGCGACGGGGTGTTGACGTCGTGGTCCGGGTCGTAGGCGACCACGCTGCCGCTGTGCTCCTTCGCCTCGTACATGGCGACGTCGGCCGCCCGCAGGAGCGAGTTCCTGTCGTCGCCGTGGAGGGGGCCCAGGGCCAGACCGATGCTGGCCTCGACGTTCACGACCACGTTCTCGATGGTGAGCGGCTCGTGCAGCGCGGACAGGCACCGTTCGGCCAGCAACCGCGCCTCCGGCTCGCCCCCGATGTCCAGCAGCAGGACGGCGAACTCGTCGCCGCCCAGGCGTGCCACGGTGTCGGACGCGCGGCACGTGCGGACGAGCCGCTCCGCCACGGCCTGGAGGAGCCGGTCGCCGTAGTGGTGCCCCAGGGTGTCGTTGACCTCCTTGAAGCGGTCGAGGTCGACCAGCAGCAAGGCCGACGTCGAGCCCCGACGCCGGCTCAGCAGGAGGGCCTGCTCGACGCGGTCGTTGAGCAGCCTGCGGTTGGGCAGGCCCGTGAGCTCGTCCGTGAGGCTGGCGTGGCGCAGCTCTCGCTGACTGCCTCGCAGGTTCAGGCCGGCGAAGACGAGCAGCACCACCGCGGCCAGGAGCATGGCGACCGGCGCCGGGCCGATCGAGCCGGACCACGCCGTGACCGACTCGGGGGCAGTCACGACCACGGCCCAGGCGTTCGCGTTGTCCTCCTCGACGGCGACGCGCGCTACGGCGACGCGGTGCCCGTCCACGGTCGCGGACGACACCCCCACCGCGCTCCCCACGGCCGCCTCGAGGAGGGGCGACCCGGCACGCCCCGGCTCGTCCACGCCGAGAGGACGATCATCCTCCAGCAGAAGACGTCCCGTACGCGTATCGACGATGGCGGCCGAGTAGCCGCTTCTGCTGTCCGCCGCCGGACGGAACGTGTCGAGCGCGAGCTCGAAGTGCACGAGGCCCCAGGGCACACCGGCCGCGTCGACCATCGGGGTCGAGTTCGAGATGACCCACTGGTCCGTGTCCTCGGACACGTACGGGGCGGCCTGGTAGACGCGGCCGGCAGGCAATCGGAGGGTGGGGGCGAAGAACGGGTTCCCGGACTCGTCCCCGGAGAGGTCGGTGCCCGAGGCGATCTCCCCTTCGACGACACGCGCCAGCTCGACGCCGTCGCGGTCGATCAGGCACGCCTCACTGATGCGCCCGGGGTAGAGGGTCTCGAGGTAGGCCATGGCACGGTTCGCGGAGTCGCCGGACGCGGCCGGCGCCAGGTCCCCAGCGACCTCCCCGGGCCGGTAGCCGTCGAAGGCGGCGTCGTTGGCCAGGAGCAGGTTGATGCTGCGGGCCCGGTCGAAGTACTCGCTCAGCGCGGCGGCGCTGGCGGTGGCCCGCGTGGTGAGCTCGTGGTCGAGGTCGTCGACGGCGGACGCGCGTCCGGCGGCCACCGTGCTGGCGAGGGCGACGGCGAGCAGTCCGACCCCGAGCAGGGCCGTCACGACCCGGGTGAGCCGACCCCTGAACCCCGCCACGAAGCGACGGCCGGACGGCGTGCCGGTGGACGACATCGCTCGGCCTCCTCGCGGTCAGGGCGGTGGCCGGATCGAGCCGTCCGACCCACCTGCATCGGCCCCAGGAGCCTGCGCCTTGAGGAGTGAGTGACATGCATCGATGTCACTGACTCAGTCCGGCGTTGCGCCCTCCGGCAGGTTCTCGTCGACCGCACCGTCGCGCTCGTCGCGGTCCGCCCACTCCAGCAGCGGCTCGATGGAGAAGACGGCGTCGTCAATCCCCGCGTGCAGGTCGCCCAGCTCGGCGTACCTGCTCGGGACGGTCGCGATGGTGCAGTCGTCGGGCTCGACGTCGTCGACCTCGTCCCAGCGGATCGGCGTCGACACCGTGCCCCTGGGGTTGCCCCGTACCGAGTACGCACTGGCGACCGTGTGGTCGCGGGCGTTCTGGTTGTAGTCGACGAAGAGGGCCGCGGGGTCCCGGTCGCGACGCCACCACGTCGTTGTCACGTCGTCGGGAGCGCGCCGCTCGACCTCCCGCGCGAAAGCCAGGGCGGCGCGCCGGACGTCCGAGAACCCCCACGCGGGCTCGATCCGTACGTAGACGTGCAACCCTCGGCCACCCGAGGTCTTGGGCCATCCGACCGCGCCGAGCTCCTCAAGCACCTCGCGCGCGATGTGCGCCACCCGGCGGACCCGGTCGAAGCCACACTCCGGCATCGGGTCGAGGTCGATGCGCCACTCGTCCGGCTTCTCCGTGTCGGCCCGGCGGGAGTTCCAGGGGTGGAACTCGACGGTGGACATCTGCACGGCCCAGGCGACGCTCGGCAGCTCGGTGACGCACAGCTCATCGGCGTGGCGGCCGTAGCGCGGGAAGTGGACGCGGACGGTCTCCACCCACGGAGGAGCCCCCCTGGGCAGCCGCTTCTGGTGCACCTTCTCGCCGCTGACACCCTCCGGGAACCGGTGCATCATGCACGGCCGCTCACGCAGGGCGCGCACGATCCCGTCGCCCACGCCCAGGTAGTACTCGAGCAGGTCGAGCTTGGTCTCGCCCCGCTCGGCGAAGTAGACGCGGTCCGGGTTCGAGACACGGATGGTGCGGTCACCCACCTCGACCTCGACGGCCGGTGAGCCGGTCCCCTTGCCCATGGAGCCAACCTAGCCGTGCCCGCCCGCCTCCCGTTTTGCGCGGAGGCGGAGGGATGGGCCTATTCTCCGGGCGTGACGTCGAATGCGAGGTTCTCCCCCTGTCGCGACCGGTTCCCCGCATGACCACGACGGTCGCGGCGCCTCCCGAGGTCACGGTCGAGCCGGCTGCACCCCGTGGGGCGGGCCGCCGGCAGTCGGCCGGGGCGTTCCTCTACCTCGTGCCCGCACTGGTCGTCTTCGCCGTCTTCATGTTCTGGCCGCTGGGCCGGTCGGTCTTCCTCTCGTTCCAGGGCAGCGACCTGTTCGGCCGCCCTTCCGGCTTCGTGGGAGCCGACAACTACGCGCGGCTGGTCGGCGGCGGTGACTTCGGGCAGGTCCTCGCGGTGACGGCGGGCTTCACCGTGCTCACGGTGCTGCCGAGCCTCCTCATCGCCCTGGTGCTGGCGCTGCTGCTCAACCAGCGCATCCGGGCAGTGCGGTTCTTCCGTACCGGCTTCGCGCTGCCGTTCGCGTTCTCGGTCGCGACCGCCTCGGTGGTGTTCGGGGTGCTCTACAACCCGGCCGTGGGCGTGCTGAACGGACTGATCACGCAGCTGGGCGGCAACCGCGTGGCCTGGCTGACCGATCCTTCTATCGCCCTGCTGTCGGTCAGCCTGGCCACCGTCTGGATGCAGCTCGGCTACAACCTGCTCGTGCTCTCCGCCGGGCTCGGGGCGATCGACGAGGACGTGGTCGAGGCCGCGCGGCTCGACGGGGCGCACGGTCTGCGGCTGCAGCGGTCGGTGATCGTGCCGCTGCTCACTCCGCAGCTCTTCTTCCTGCTCGTCACCGGAACGATCACGTCGCTGCAGAGCTTCGGGCAGATCCACATCCTGACCCGCGGCGGGCCCGACTCGTCCACCACGACGCTCGTCTACTCGATCTACGACCAGGCCTTCGCCAACAACAACTCCAACTTCGGGTACGCCTCGGCCCAGGCCATCGTGCTGCTGGTCATCGTGCTCCTCATCACCGCCATCCAGTTCGGCGTGCTCGAGAGGAAGGTGTTCTACCGATGAGGGGACGCCGAGCCGGTCTCGTGGGGACCTACGTGCTGCTGGGTGCGCTCTTCCTCGTCGTGCTGTTCCCGGTGTACTACGCCGTCGTCGGGTCCCTGATGGGGCCGCGGGACATCAACAGCTTTCCCCCGTCGCTGCTCCCCCTCGACGGCCTGCACCCGGAGAACTACGCCAAGGCGCTCGACGTGATCCCGCTGGTCCGGCAGTACGGCAACAGCGTCTCGGTCGCGCTGATCGTCACCGTCGGTCAGGTCGTCACGAGCACTCTGGCTGCCTACGCCTTCGTCTTCCTGCCCCTCCGCGGACGCCGCTTCTGGTTCGCCCTCTTCCTCGCGACGATGATGGTGCCGTGGGAAGCGATCATCATCCCGAACTACCTGCTGATGTCCGACCTCCGGCTGATCGACACGTACGCGGCCCTCGCACTTCCCTTCCTGGCCACGGGTTTCGGCGTCTTCCTGCTCCGACAGGCGTTCCTGGCCTTCCCCACCGAGCTGCGTGACGCCGCGCGGGTCGACGGGGCAGGGCACCTCCGCTTCCTGTGGTCGATCCTCGTCCCCCTGAGTCGGCCGACCCTGGCCGCGCTGGGCATCTACGCCTTTCTGTCCGCCTGGAACATGTACTTCTGGCCGCTGCTGGTCACCCAGCGACCCGAGAGCCAGACCATCCAGATCGGCATCACCCAGCTGCGCAGCGTCGACTCGGGCGACCCCGGCATGGTGCTGGCGGGCGTCGTCCTGGCGCTGGCACCCACCCTCCTGCTCGTGCTCTTCGGCCAGCGCTTCATCGTGCGCGGTCTGACGGCCGGAGCCGTCAAATGAGCCACCCCGACCCCCACCGCACGACCACGAGGGAGAACCGATGAGACACACCCACCGCACGACGAGGCGGCTCGCCTTGGTCGCGGCATTGACCGCGATGACCGTCGGGCTGGCAGCCTGCGGCGGAGGCAGTGGTGGCGAAGGCGGGCAGGCAGAGGCCCCCGACGCCGACGCGCTCGACAACGTCGACGGCGTCACCGAGGTCACGTTCTGGCATGGCATGGACGGGACGAACGGCGAGGCGCTGAACGCGCTCGTCGACGAGTTCAACTCGCAGAACGAGGGCAAGATCTCCGTCGAGGCCGTCTACCAGGGCAACTACGACGACACGATCACCAAGTACAAGGCGTCGGTGCAGTCCGGCTCCACCCCCGACCTGGTGCAGATCTACGACATCGGCACCCGGTTCATGATCGACTCCCAGCAGGTCGTCCCCATGCAGGAGTTCATCGACCGCGACGACTACGACGTCTCCGACCTGCAGCCCAACATCACCGGGTACTACACGGTCGACGACAAGCTGTGGTCGATGCCGTTCAACACGTCGATGCCCGTCCTCTACTACAACAAGACGCTCTTCGAGCAGGCCGGCCTCGACCCCGAGGACCCGCCCTCGACGCTCGACGAGATCCGCGCGGCGGCCGAGAAGCTGTCGGTGAAGAACGGCGGTCCGGCCCAGTTCGGCTTCGGTGCCGCCATCTACGGGTGGCTGCTCGAGCAGTACATCGCGAGCAACGGAGCCGAGTACTGCAACGAGGGCAACGGTCGGGACGGCAAGGCGACGGAGGTGCTCTTCGACGGCCCCGAGGCGGTCGAGCTGGCCTCGTGGTGGCAGGACATGGTCGCCGACGGCCTCGCCGCCAACACCGGGCGCGACACCACGGCGGCCCAGGACGCGTTCAAGGCCGGCCAGGTGGCCATGACGCTGGAGTCCACGGGGCAGGTGCGCGGCTTCACGGCGGCTGCCGAGGGCGCCTTCGACCTGGGAGTCGCCTACTACCCCAAGGCCGAGGGAAGCTCGTCGGGCCCCATCATCGGGGGCGCCTCGCTGTGGATCAACGGCGAGGGCCATGACGCGGCGCACCAGGAGGCCGCCTGGCGGTTCGTCCAGTTCCTCGCCCAGCCCGAGTCGCAGGCGACGTGGCACACCACCACCGGCTACTTCCCCATCTCCAAGGGCGCCCTCGAGCTCCCCGAGGACGTGGAGTGGCGCTCCCAGTACCCGCAGTTCGACGTGGCGGTCCAGCAGCTCCAGGAGACCGAGCTGAGCCCGGCCACCCAGGGCTGCGCGCTCGGCGTGATGCCGCAGTCGCGCAAGGCGAGCGAGGACGGTCTGGAGAAGGCCGTCCTCGGCGGGGACCCGCAGCAGTCCCTGAGCGAGGCGGCCGAGGGCCTGAAGCCGGCGATCGAGCAGTACAACTCGTCCACCGGCGGCTGACCGACTGGCCGTCGACCTCGTCGACCTCGTCGACGGCGCGAGATGGGCGAAGGGGGGCAGGCGTCACCGCGCCGCGCCCCCCTCCTCCCATCTCGACGAGCCCTTCGCGGGCGGTCAGGTCCCCTGACCCTCGCTCGTCCGCTTGGGCGGGAGCGGGAAGAAGCCGCTGGTGCGGGCGACGTACTCGTCGTAACCGGGGCGTCGTGAGCTCATGCCCTTCTCCAGCAACGGCTTTCCCGACCCCATGGTCAGCAGGTACGTCATCACCAGCGGGGAGAACACGGTGAGCACACCTGGCCAGGTGCCGGCGGCGACGAGGAAGAGGCCCCACCACACGCACGCGTCACCGAAGTAGTTGGGGTGACGGGTGTAGCGCCACAGCCCACCGTCGAGCACCTGGCCCTTCGAGGCGGGGTCGTTGCGGAACCGGGTCAGCTGCGCGTCCCCGACGGTCTCGAAGATCAGGCCGAGACCCCACACGGCCACCCCGACCCAGGCGAGCCACCCGAGTGCCGACGGCGCGAAGGTCGTGACCTGGATCGGGAGGGAGACCAGCCACATCAGCGCACCCTGGGGCAGGTAGATGCGCTCGATCGCGTACACGACGCGACTGCGGTCCCCGGCGCGCTCCAGCAGGGCGACGTAGCGCGGGTCCTCCTCGCCGCCGCGCGAGCGGCGGGCGATGTGCACGGCGAGCCGTGCGCCCCAGGCTGCCGTCATGACCAGCACGACCCAGCGACGAAGGTCGTCGCCCACACCATCCGAGAGCACGAACGTCACCAGCGCGACGAGGACGTACCCGGCCCCCCAGGTCACGTCGACGATCGCGTGGCGGCCCAGACGGAGCGCGACGGCCAGTGTCACGGCCTGGGCGACCAGCACGGCCGCGAGCGTCCACGGCAGTGCGGCCAGCAGGTCGCCCCAGGGGTAGGTGCTCACCAGTCGCGCACCGCCGGAAGGCCGGAGCTTCCGTCGTCCGCGCGGCGCACGGCCAGGATCTGGTCCACTCCCATACGGCCCTCCTCGAAGGCCAGGGCCCCGCCGACGAGGTAGAGACGCCAGACGCGTGCCACCTCCTCGCCGACCATGGAGACGGCCGTCTCCCAGTTCTCCTCGAAGGTCCGGTACCAGGCGTGCACGGTGCGGACGTAGTGCTCGCGCAGCGCGTGGACGTCGCGCACCTCGAGCCCGGCCTCCTCGAGCAGCTCGACCGTCTCCCCCACCGGACGCATCGTCATGTCCGGCGCGATGTACGCCTCGATGAACGGTCCGCCGCCGGGCCGCGTGCGGCGCGACATCTGCTGGATCAGGACGCGCCCATGGGGACGCAAGAGACGGTGGAAGCCGGCCGCGAACCCCGGGTAGTTGTGCTCCCCCACGTGCTCGCCCATCTCGATCGACGCCGCGGCGTCGAACGGCGGGTCACCGACCTCCCGGTAGTCCTGTAGGCGCACCTCGACACGGTCACCCAGCCCGCGCTCGGCCACCCGCGCCTGCACGAAGGACCGCTGCTCGGTCGACAGGGTCACCCCCGTGACGCGCGCCCCGTAGTGCTCGGCGGCGTGCAGGGAGAGCGAGCCCCAGCCGCACCCCACGTCGAGGAGGCGCATCCCGGGTCGCAGGCCGAGCTTGCGGCAGACCAGGTCGAGCTTGTCCCGCTGCGCGTCCTCGACGGTGTACGACGGGTCGTCGCTGGTCCAGTACCCGCTGGAGTAGGCCATGTGCGGGTCGAGGATCAGTGCGTAGAAGTCGTTCGACAGGTCGTAGTGGTGCGAGATCGCCGCACGGTCCCGCAGCTTGCTGTGCAGTCGTCCACGCATCCGCGCCTGCGATGCGGGAGGGGCCGGGGGCAGGCCGACGAGGCCGAGCCCCAGCGCCGTCCGGGCACCTCCCGCGAGCACACCGGGCGTCAGCCGACCGGTCGCCCCCGTCTCCCGGACGCTGGCCCAGACGCGCCGGAGCCCGTCGAGCAGGTCACCGTCGACGTCGAGCTCACCGGTGACGTAGGCCTGGGCCAGCCCGAGCTCGCCGGGGTGGAAGACCACGCGACGCAACGCGTCCGGAGACCGCAAGACGGCGACGGGAGCGTCGGGCGGTCCGGTCTCGCTGCCGTCCCAGGCCCGCAGTCGGATGGGGATCTGCCCACCGAACATGGGACCCACGACGGCGCCCAGACGCTGCGCGACACCACCAACGGTGGGCACCTGACGGGTCTGCGCGGTGCTGGTCATCGGCGTGCCCCTTCCCTGGTCGTCGCGCGCTGCTCGGCAGGGACCATCACGATCTGCTGCACGTCCAGGTACCCGGAGGCGAAGCCCGCCTCCGAGTAGGCCAGGTACAGGGACCACATGCGCCGGAAGACGTCGTCGAACCCGACGGCAGCGACCTGGCCGGCGTTGGCCTCGAACCGGTCCCGCCACGCGCGCAGGGTGCGTGCGTAGTGCTGGCCGAAGGCCAGCCGCTCCTGGACCCGCATGCCGGCGCCCCGCGCTGAGGCGGCGATGGACTCGGTCGACGGCAGGAAGCCACCCGGGAAGATGTACTTCTGCACCCACGTGAAGGTCTCGCGCGTCGCCAGCATGCGGTCGTGGGGCATCGTGATCGCCTGCACCACAGCCCGTCCGCCCGGGGCGGTGCGGGCGGCGAGCGTGGAGAAGTAGTCGGGCCAGAACTCGTGGCCGACGGCCTCGATCATCTCCACGGAGACGACGGCGTCGTACTGACCGCTGGTGTCGCGGTAGTCGCAGACCTCGATCGTGACGCGGTCGGACTGGCCAGCGTCGGCGACGCGACGGCGGGCGAGCTCTGCCTGCTCGACCGAGAGGGTCACGGAGTGCACGCGGGCCCCACGCGCCGCCGCGCGGAGGGCGAGCTCCCCCCACCCGGTGCCGATCTCGAGCACGGAGCTGCCGGGGCCGACACGGGCGACGTCGAGCAACCGCTCGATCTTGCGCTCCTGCGCGAGGGCCAGCAGCTCGGCCTCGTCCTGGGTCCCGTCCTCGCTCGCCGGGTGGTAGATCCCGGACGAGTAGCTCATGCCCTCGTCGAGCCACAGCTCGAACATCTCGTTGGAGAGGTCGTAGTGGGCCGCGATGTTGCGGCGCGTGTTCTCCTGGCTCCCCCTGTGCGAGAGCGGGTTCGCCCGTACGGCGAGCCTGCGTAGGTTCTGCAGCGGGGCGGGCACCAGCGAGGCCATCTGCTCGGCGAACACGGTGAGCACACCGGCGAGGTCGGGTGCGTCCCAGTCCCCCGCCATGTACGACTCGCCGAATCCGATGAGGCCGGTGCGCGCCGACGCGCCGGGCGAAGTCGCGCGGACGGTGCGAGGACCAGCAAGGGAGCCTCGGGCCCGCCCGCGCCGACGACGCGGCCGTCGGGCAGCTTGACGCGCACCTCCAGGCGGCGCACCACGTTGTCGAAGAGCCGCTCGGCGATGAGGGCGCGCAGGGGCGACCCGTGCACCTCCGCCACATCGGGCCATCGGTCGGGGTCGACCCGCACGCGCGGGTGCCGAGGTCTGCTGGCTCATCGGGAGCTCCTCATAGGGACGGGACAGGTCGGGATCGCCTGTGACGTGGGCGTCGTGGTGTCGTCGGTCGGTCACTGCCGGACGGGCGAGGCTGGACGGTGCAGCCCGCGCAGCCACAGCCGGACCCCCTGCCAGCGGATCAGGCGCCGTGACGCGCAGCGTCTCGACGGGGCTGGCTGCGAAGGCCCGTGACGACGTTCGGCACCGTGGCGGCCCGGCGGGTCCCGGTCACGGAGGCGGTGAACGGCAGGTCCGCGTCGCGGTGCAGCGTGACGGCGAGCCGCAGCTGTCGGCCCGGCTCGGGCAGGCTCATCGTGTAGTGGCCGTCGACCGGGTAGAAGGGCGACACGTAGAGGATCTTGTCGGTGACCGCGCGTCCACGCTCGTCGGTCCGCACGCTGTAGACGTGACGGCCGCCGTACGTGTTGTGGACCTCGACCAGGACCGCTTCGAGGGAGCCCTCGGCGTCGTGGCACCAGAAGACCGACATCGGGTTGAAGACGTGGCCGAGGCTCCGCGGGCTGGTCAGCAGGTCGACCCGCCCGCCGCGCGACGTCGATCCCCTCGCGCCCGCAGGTGGTCCTCGACGTTCTGACGCAGAGGTCCTCGACGGATCGCCGAGGTGGTCGCGCGGCTCGAAGCCGACGAAGGGCCAGCAGCAGCGGCAGCGTCGGCAGGTCGTCGACGTCCACCAGCCACCAGCTGCTGCGGTACGCGGAACGCGTTGCGCAGTGGCGCATTACGTACGTGCGAGACCTGCGTGCGGTAGATCGCCGCCGGTCACCAGGTGCCGCCCAGCGCGACGGGCGGCCTCGAGCCCGGAGCGGCACCGTCCTCGTGGAACCCCCAGCCGTGGTAGGCGCCCGCGAAGGCGATGCGGTCGTCGGCGATCTCGGGCAGGCGCTGCTGGGCGGCCACGGACTCGGGCGTGTAGATCGGGTGGTGGTAGACCATGCGGTCGATCACCGCCGCCGCGTCGACCACGTCCGCGCCGCCGAGCGTGACGAGGTAGCGGCCCCGCGCGTCGAGTCGCTGCAGGCGGTTCATGTCGTAGGTGACCCGCACCTGGTCGGCACCGGTCCGGCAGCCGTCCATGCGGTAGTTCCAGGACGCCAGCGCCCGGTCGGCCGACGGCAGGACGGTCGTGTCGGAGTGCAGGAGGGTCTCGTTGCGGGAGTAGCGCGAGGGCGCCCAGGACCTGCCGCTGGGCGTCGGTCGGCTCGGCCAGCAGCTGCAGCGCCTGATCGGGGTGGGTCGCGACCACGACGGCATCGTAGGTGTCGGTCTCACCGTCCCCGTCGACGACCTCGACACCGGTCCTGACGCCGCCGCACGGACAGGACCGCGGTGCTGGTGCGCACGGCGCTGACCAGCTTGGCGACCTTGTCGACGTACGTGCGCGAGCCGCCGGTGACGGTGCGCCACTGCGGCGAGTTGCCGACGCTGAGCATGCCGTGGTGCTCCAGGAACGAGAACAGGTAGCGCGCCGGGTAGCGGCCGGCGGTCGACGGCGCGCAGGACCAGACGCAGGCGACCATCGGGGTCAGGAAGTGGTCGACGAAGTACCGGGAGAAACGTCCCGCGCGCCGACGAACTCGTCCAGCGTCACGGTCCGGTCGCGACTCGGATCGCGGCGACCCTGCTCCAGCTCCGCGCGGGCCCGCCGGTGGAACCGCAGCGACCTCGGTGAGCATGTAGAGGTAGCGCGGCCGAGCGAGGTTGCGCAGCGTCGGGAACAGCCCGCCGCACCTTCCGCGCGCCGGCGTACTCGAGACCGCACCCCTCGCACACGACCGACATGCTCATCTCCGACTCCTGCGTCGGCACGTCGAGCTCGTCGAACAGCCGCAGGAGCACGGGGTACGTCCGGCGGTTGTGGACGATGAACCCGGTGTCGACGCCGACCACGTGGCCGGAGGGGCCCTCGAGGTCGTGGGTGTGGGCGTGACCTCCGAGCCGGTCGTCGGCCTCGAACAGCGTCACGTCGGCGTCGCGCTGCAGGACGTAGGCGGCCACCAGACCGGCCACCCCGCTACCCACGACCGCCACGCGGCGGCGCGTGATCCCGGTCATCGACCCACGCTCCGCGGCCTGCGCGCTCGGGGCGGGCCGCCGCGAGCCCCGCGGCGACACCGGACCCGGCGAGGCGGTGCCAGGTGGAGAGGTTGCTGATCATGAAGTGGCCCGAGCCCTCGACGCGGGTGAACGAGACGTGGGCCGCCTGCGTCGCAGCCCTCTCGGCCCACGCGCTCGTGGCGCGTGGGTCGGTCCAGCGATCCTCGCTGCCGTGCACCAGGTGGACCGTCCGCCCCTCGACCGACACCGGCTCGCCGGGGGGCAGCCAGGGGGCGAGGCCCACCACTCCTCGCACCGACTCGTCGTCGGCGACGCGAAGGGCGGCACGACCACCCATCGAGTGGCCCAGGACGACCACTGGCACGTCCCCGTGCCGGGAACGCACGCAGCTCGAGCGACGCCCTGCACGTCCTGGACGGGAGAGGCGTCGGCACTGTTCCAGCCGCGGACGCGGTACCGCACGGACCAGACGGCGACCTGCTGGCCGGCGAGCCGGCGGTGCAGTGTCCGGGCGAACGGGACCATCCGGAGCTTCGACAGGTGCCAGGGACGCGACGGCGCCACGCTGGTCGCCTTCCCGCCGTGCAGCACGAGCACGACCGCCCGGGTCTGACCGACGGCCGGGCGGATCACGGGGCTGGGAACGCGACGGTGCACGGGTGCTCCTGTCCGGGGTGGGTGTTGAGATGCTGGTTCGGCACGTACGTCCCTTCGGATTGGTACTTCGCCAGTGGACAGGTCCCAGGACTTGACCGCTTACTATCAAGCCTTCGGCCTTGACATTAAGGAGTCAAGGTTGCATGCTTGACGCCCGGAGGAGGTAGCGATGTTCGTGCTCACGATCGACCAGCGAGGCAGCAGCAGCGACGAGGACCGTGTGGTCGACGTGCTGCGCGTGCTCAACCACCCCGACCACGCCACGGGTCGCCTGCGCGACTTCGAACGCACCGCGGGTGACGAGGTCCAGGGGGTCGTCGACGCCCCCGGCCTCGTCGTCGACCTCACGTTGGCGCTCGTCCGGGACGGGCACTGGACGGTGGGCATCGGGGCGGGACCTGTCCGCCGCCCCCTGCCCAGCAGCGCGCGAGCGGGCGCCGGCCCGGCCTACCAGCACGCCCGCACCGCGGTGGAGCGCGCGAAGTCGTCGCAGGACCGGGTGGCCGTCGAAGGTCCGGACGACGCCACCGCCATCCAGGCCGAGGCGCTGCTGACCCTGCTCAGCGCCGTCGTCCAGCGTCGCAGCCCGGCGGGCTGGGAGGCCGCGGACCTGGTGGACGCGGGTCTCACGCAGACCGAGGCGGCCGAACGGCTGTCGATCAGCAAGCAGGCCCTCAGCCAGCGGTTGCAGGTCGGCCTGTGGCCGCACGAGGTGCGAGCGCGACCCGTCGCCGCGGGGCTCCTGGCCCGTGCTGACGGCACCGGCTGACGACACCCGGCTCTGAGATGTGACGAGATGTCCGGGGCGGACGGCAGGATGCAGGGGTGACCACTCCCGTCCTGGCCGGGCTCCTCGCCACCGTCGCCCTCGCGGCGCTCGCGTGGGTGCTCCCCCTGCCCGACCCCGGGGCCGCGGCACGCGGCAGCCGACTGCGGGACCTCGGCCTCCGCACCGTGCTCGTCGTGCTGGGACCGGTGGCGCTGGCGGTCACGGCCGTCCTCGCAGCGACGACGTCCGGGCCGGCCGACCTGCTGCCCCTGGGCCTCGTGCTCGCCGTCCTGGCTGCCGTGCTGGGCGGGGGACCGGTCACGGCCGCCGTGCTGGCGATGGCTCCGGCGGAGGACCAGTCGGCGTCGGGGGCCGCCCCGGCGACGCCCCCCGCGGCGGTCCTGCGCGGCGGCGCCACGATCGGAGTGCTCGAGCGCCTGGCCATCTCCGTCGCCGTCCTGGCGGGCTGGCCGGAGGGCATCGCGATCGTCCTCGCTGTGAAGGGACTCGGTCGGTACCCCGAGCTGCGCGCCCACGCGGGGACGTCCGAGCGCTTCATCATCGGCACGTTCGCCAGCGTGCTGTGGGCCCTGGCCTGCGCCGGCGTCGTCCGGCTCGTGTGGTCGCCGTGATCGGCTCGCTCGACTGGCTCCCCGCGCTCAGCCGCCCCGACCTGCTGGCGCCGCCGGTGGCGCGGGCCCTCGAGGCGTGGCCGGCCGGGGACCAGGTGCGCGTGGCGCAGATCGACCCGGGTCTCGCGGACACGGCCGCGCTCGTCGAGGCGTACGACGTGCCTCTGGACGTGTCCGCCAACTGCGTCGTCGTCGCGGGCCGACGCGACGGTGAGCAGCGCGTGGCGGCGTGCCTGGTGCTCGCGACGACGCGTGCCGACGTCAACGGCCTGGTGCGTCGCATCCTCGAGGTGCGCAAGGCGTCGTTCATGTCGATGGACGACGCGGTGGGGCGGACGGCGATGGAGTACGGCGGCATCACGCCGGTCGGCCTGCCACAGGACTGGGTGCTCCTCGTCGACGCCGCCGTGGCCGACCGGCCGCACGTCGTGATCGGGAGCGGGGTGCGCCGGTCGAAGCTGGCGCTGCCGGGTCACCTGGTCGCCCGGCTCCCCGGTGCTCGGCTGGTGGAGGGGCTCGGGCGCGCACCCTCCTGACGGCCGGAGGTCGTCAGGCGCCCCGCGTGGCCCAGAAGACCACGGCGCTGGCGGCCGCGACGTTGAGGGAGTCCACTCCCCCGGCCATCGGGATGCGGACGGCGACGTCCGCCCGGTCCACGGCTGCCGGTGTGAGGCCGCCGCCCTCGGTGCCGAGCAGTAGCGCCAGACGGTCGGGCAGGTCGGCCGCGAAGTCGTCAAGGGACACGGCGTCCTCGGTCAAGGCCATCGCCGCCACGGTGAAGCCCCTGTCCCGCAACAGGTCCAGCCCGTCAGGCCAGGCCTCCAGCCGAGTCCACGGCACCTGGAAGACGGAGCCCATCGAGACGCGCACGGAGCGCCGGTAGAGGGGGTCGGCGCAGCGCGGGGTGACGAGGACGGCGTCGACGCCCAGCCCGGCGGCGCACCGGAAGACGGCACCGACGTTGGTGTGGTCGACGATGTCCTCCATCACGACGACACGTCGTGCACCGGCGAGCAGCTCGTCCACCGACGGCAGCACCGGCCGGGTCATCGCGGCGAGCGCCCCACGGTGCAGGTGGAAGCCCGTCAGCTCCTGGAGCAGCTCCTCGCTGCCGACGAACACCGGCGCCCCCTCCGCAGCGGGTGACCCGAGCAGGTTGTCGTGGTCGTCGAGCCAGCGGTGCGACATCAGGAACGACCGGGGTCGGTGCCCCGCGTCGAGGGCGCGCCGGATGACCTTGTTGGACTCGGCGATGTAGATGCCCTCGGCCGGCTCGCGTCGCAGCCGCAGCGAGACCTCGGTGAGGCGTGTGTAGTCGTGCAGCCGTGGGTCGGTGAGGTCGTCCACCTCGACCACGGGTCCGCGCCCGGTCACCCGGTCACGATCCGCGCGATCGCAACGATGCCGACGATCACGATCACCGTCCGCAGCGCCCACGAGGGCAGCCGACGTCCGACCTTGGAACCGATGACGCCTCCGATCAGCGACCCGACGGCGATCAGTGCCACCACGGGCCACTCGATCCGCTCCCTCGCGACGAGGAGGAACGTCACCGCGGCCACGCCGTTGACCACGAGCGACAGCAGGTTCTTGATCGCGTTCACCTGCTGCAGGTTGGCCGGCAGCAGGATGCCGAGCAGGCCGACGAGCAGCACCCCTTGGGCCGCGCCGAAGTAGCCGCCGTAGATCCCGGCACCGTAGGTGCCGCCGACGGTGGCGGTGGTCCGCCCAGCTCCCATCGCGTGGTGGTCGATGCCACGCTCCTCCCGGCGCTGCGCCAGCCGTCGCTGGAGACGTGGCTGAATGATCACCAGCACCAGCGAGATGCCCAGCAGCACAGGCACGATCGTCGCGAAGGCCTCGTCCGGCAGGACGAGCAGCAGCACGGCTCCCGTGACGGCCCCCACCAGCGACATGGGTGCGAGCAGCTTGACCCAGCGCCCCTGACCCTTGAGCTCTGCCCGGTAGCCCCAGGTGCCGGACACGCCTCCGGGGACGAGGCCGATGTTGTTGGAGATGTTCGCGACCACCGGGGGGTAGCCGAACGCCAGCAGCGTGGGGAAGGTGATCAGCGTGCCCGACCCGACGAGGGTGTTGATGGTGCCCGCGGCGACACCCGCCGCCAGGATGGCGACGATCTCGATCCAGCTCACCCGAAGGCCCTGGCGCTCCAGCGGTCCCCGTGCCGCTCGACGACGAGGGGAAGACCGAAGGTCTCGGAGAGGTGCCCCGCCGTCAGCGCCTCGTCGAGGGGACCGGCGGCGACCACGCGTCCGCCGCGCATCAGCAGCGCGTGCGTGAACCCGGGCGGGATCTCCTCGACGTGGTGCGTGACCAGGACCATCGAGGGCGCCGTCGGGTCGGCCGCGAGGTCGGCCAGCCGCGCGACGAGCTCCTCCCGTCCGCCGAGGTCCAGGCCCGCGGCCGGCTCGTCGAGGAGCATCAGCTCGGGGTCGGTCATCAGGGCACGCGCGATCTGCGTCCGCTTGCGCTCCCCCTCGGAGAGCGTGCCGAAGGTGCGGTCGGCGAGGTGGGAGACGCCCATGGCGCCGAGCAGCTCCGTGGCGCGGTCGTGGTCGAGGTCGTCGTAGGACTCCCGCCAGCGGCCGGTGACGGCGTACGACGCGGTGAGGACGACGTCCGCCACCCTCTCGTCCGCCGGCAGCCGGTCGGCCAGAGCTGCGCTGGCCAGCCCGATCCTCGGGCGGAGCTCGAAGACGTCGACCGTGCCGAGCACCTCCCCCAGGATGCCGACCACGCCACGGGTCGGGTGGAGCCGGGCGGCAGCCACCTGCAGCAGGGTGGTCTTGCCGGCGCCGTTGGGGCCGAGCACCACCCAGCGCTCCCCCTCGGACACCGACCAGTCGACCTCGTCGATCAGCGCCGACCCGTCGCGGACCACGCTGACCCCGTACAGCTCGAGGACGTCGCTCATGTCCCCGACCCTAGAGGCAACCGCCCGGGCCGCCCACGTAGCCTGGCCCGGTGTTGGACCTGCCCCGCTCGGTACGGCTGGCGCTGTGGGCGACAGCTGTGCTCGACGGACGCGTCGGGACCTCCCACGCGGTGGCCGCGGTGACCGGTGACGACGAGCCCCACCGTGTCGCCGGAGAGGACCTCCCGTTCTCCGCCGACCCGCTCGGCCCGGGGCTGCCCGACCTGCTGGACCAGCTGCGCGACCGGGACCTCGCCGTCCGCGCGGTGCTGCCGGTCCCGGGTGACGCACGAGGTCTCGCAGGCCCGGTCGCCGCGACCCGCGCCGCGGTCGAGGCCGAGGAGGCCGCCGTCACCGTGCCTCGCGAGGGCACGGACGGCCGCGTGCTCGTGCCGGACGTGGCGTGGTTCGGCTCCGAGCTCGAGCCCGGCTGCCAGGTGACGTGGGTGTCGCACCGCGTGACCGACCCGCCACCCACCGCGTCGCTCCCCCAGCTGTCCGAGGCGGAGTCCGCGCTGCGGCACGCCATGGTGGAGGCCACCGAGGCGCTGTCGTCGCTCGACGTCGCCCGGTGGCGCGACGACGCGGCGGACCGGATCGCCCTCGTCCGTGACGGCGGTCTGCCGGCGTCCCTGATCCCCCCGGGCACCGACCGGCGGGTCGTCCGCGTCCTGTCCTCCGCCGTCCGGGTGCGGGCGATCGTCGCCCTGGCCGCCGAGGACGACGGCGCGGCGATCACCGGCTGGGAGGCGGACCGTCGCGCGTCGGGGCTGCGCCGGGTGGACCACCTCGCCCGCGCCGCCCTCGTGGCGACCACCACCCCCGCGCTGCCCCGTCCCCTCGGCTGAGCGACGCCCCGAGCCACCACCACCCACCCCCGACCGCAGATCCGAGGGCCGCGCCCAGGGGTCAGGCGCCGGCGGCGCGGTAGACCTCGATCGTGCGGTCGGCGATCGCGTCCCAGGCGAAGTGGTCCTCGGCGCGGCGGCGGCCGGCCTCTCCGAACCGTCGCGCGCGGTCGACGTCGGAGACGGCGTCCGCCATCGCTGCGGCGAGGTCGGTGACGTAGCGCTCGGGGTCGACCGGGGTGCCGGTCCCGTCCTCGACCTGCTCGATCGGGACGAGCCACCCTGTCTCGCCGTCGACGACGACCTCCGGGATACCACCGGTCGCGGTGCCGACGACCGCTGCGCCGCAGGCCATGGCCTCGAGGTTGACGATGCCGAGTGGCTCGTAGACCGACGGGCAGACGAACGTGGTGGCGTGGCTCAGGAGCTGGCGCAGCTCGGGCCGCGGCAGGACGCGCTCGATCCAGGTGACGCCGTCACGCTGCTGGGCGAGACCGGCCACGAGGTCGCTCACCTCCTTCATGATCTCGGCGGTGTCCGGGGCGCCGGCGCACAGCACGAGCTGGACCTCGGGGGGCAGCTGCTCGGCCGCGCGCAGCAGGTAGGGCAGCCCCTTCTGCCGGGTGATCCGCCCGACGAAGACGATCGACGGACGCTCCGGGTCGACGCCCAGACCGCGGACGGCGTCCGGGTTCTGCTCGTGGAACCACGAGGTCGTGTCGATCCCGTTGTGCACGACGTGCACTCGCGCCGGGTCGATCTCGGGGTAGCAGCGGAGGATGTCGCGGCGCATGCCCACGCTCACGGCGATCACGGCGGCCGCGCCGAGGTAGGCCGTGCGCTCGGCGAACGACGACAGGGCGTAGCCGCCACCCAGCTGCTCGGCCTTCCAAGGCCGCAGGGGCTCGAGGCTGTGCGCGGTCACCACGTGCGGTACGCCGTGCAACAGCCCTGCCAGGTGACCAGCGAGGTTGGCGTACCAGGTGTGCGAGTGGACGACGTCTGCTGCCGAGGCGTCACCCGCCATCGCCAGGTCGGCGCCGAACGTGCCGAGCGCGGCATTCACGGATGCGAGCCCGGACGGTTCGGTGTAGGCGGTGACCCCGGCCTCGTCGCGCGGCTCCCCGAAGCAGCGCACCCCCACGTCGACCCGTTCGCGCAGCACCCGGGTCAGCTCCTCGACGTGCACCCCCGCTCCGCCGTAGACGGCCGGCGGGTACTCCTTGGTGAACACCTCGACGCGCATCGTGAACCTCCGCTCGACGGGTCGGATCCCCGGACGGGTCCGGTCCTCCCGAGCAAGAACGGTAGTGCCAACGGGCAGGTCCGCCCTAGGGTGAGGACATGGCATCCCCCAAGGTCCTGGCCATCGTCCTGGCCGGCGGGGAGGGCAAGCGACTGATGCCCCTCACAGCCGACCGTGCCAAGCCGGCCGTCCCCTTCGGCGGCAGCTACCGTCTGATCGACTACGCCTTGTCGAACGTCGTGAACTCCGGCTACCTGAAGATCGTCGTCCTCACGCAGTACAAGTCGCACAGCCTCGACCGCCACGTCACCATGACCTGGCGCATGTCGACGATGCTCGGCAACTACGTGACGCCCGTACCGGCGCAGCAGCGGCTGGGCAAGCGTTGGTACCTCGGCTCGGCCGACGCGATCTTCCAGAGCCTCAACCTCATCAACGACGAGCGACCCGACATCGTCGTGGTCGTGGGTGCGGACCACGTGTACCGCATGGACTTCTCGCAGATGGTCGACGACCACATCGAGACCGGGGTCGGCTGCACTGTCGCCGCCATCCGCCAGCCCCTGGCGCAGGCAGACCAGTTCGGCGTCATCGAGGTGGACCGTGCGGACACCCGGCGGATCGGAGCCTTCCTCGAGAAGCCCACCGACCCGGAGCCGCTCCCTGACTCCCCGGACGAGATCCTCGCGTCGATGGGCAACTACGTCTTCACGACCGAGGCCCTCATCGACGCGGTGACGCGCGACGCCGACCGCGAGGGCTCGCAGCACGACATGGGCGGCGACATCGTCCCCGACTTCGTGTCGCGGGGGGACGCGGGCGTGTACGACTTCAAGCGCAACGACGTGCCGGGCTCAGCCGACCGCGACCGCGACTACTGGCGCGACGTCGGCACGATGGACTCCTACTTCGACGCGCACATGGACCTCATCTCGGTCCACCCGGTCTTCAACCTCTACAACTCTGACTGGCCGATCTTCACCCAGCAGCCCCCGCTCCCGCCCGCCAAGTTCGTGCACGGCTGGCACGGACGCATCGGGCACGCGGTGAGCTCGGTCGTCTCGGCCGGGGTCGTCGTCTCGGGTGCGACGGTCGAGCGCTCGGTGCTGTCGCCGAACGTGCAGGTGCACTCGTGGTCCTCGGTGACCGACAGCGTGCTGATGGACTCGGTCGACATCGGACGGCACGCCACCATCCGCCGGGCGATCATCGACAAGAACGTCGTGGTGCCCGAGGGCGCGACGATCGGCATGGACCCCGACCACGACCGCGATCGCGGGTTCCTGGTCACCGAGTCCGGCATCACGGTCGTGGGGAAGGGCCAGGTCGTCACCCTGTGAGGAGGCTGGCCCTCATCCTGGCCGTGATGGCCTTCTGCGGGCTGGTCACCGCTGCCGCCTTCTGGGTACTCGACCTTGCGCTCGGTGACATGCCCCACCCGCTGTGGGGAGCCGTCCTCGGGGCCGGAGCGGCCCTCGCCTCCTACGTGCGCACCGGCTGGTCCGGGCGCCGTCGGGGCCGTTCGGCCTGAGGCACGGGCGACCACGGCCCGTCCCGCCCGTCTCACTACGCTGAGGGACATGCACGTCACCCCGTCCGACCACGGCACGCAGGGTGCGGCGCGTTCGGGTAGCGCATCCCTGGGGGTCGCACCCGACGACCCCACGCTCCTCGTCTCCGTCAGCGGACCGGACCGGCCCGGCGTGACGCGTGACCTGTTCGCCGCGCTGTCCGCCCCCGGCGTGCGTGTGCTCGATGTCGAGCAGGTGGTCGTGCGCGGACAGCTCACGCTCGCCGTGCTGGTCACGGTGGCCGGCGACGCGGGCGCTCTGATCGCGGCCGCGACCAGGGCGGGGCAGGCACTCGGCCTCAAGGTCTCGTGCCTGGCCGGCCGCGGCGACAACCGGCACCGACCGAGGGGACGGCTGGCCGTCACCGTGCTCGGTGCCCCGCTGATGCCCGTCGCCGTGGCCGAGGTGGCCTCGGTCCTCGCCG
Organism: uncultured Actinomycetota bacterium; assembly: GCA_963843835.1. GTDB lineage: Bacteria > Actinomycetota > Actinomycetes > Actinomycetales > CAWJMD01 > CAWJMD01. The sequence goes on along the minus strand of CAWJMD010000008.1, from coordinate 670,660 downwards.
ACAACGGGGCCAACATCGACCGGGTGCGACGCCTGTCCCGCGACCCCGTGACCACCGTCGAGTTCGACGTCTCGGGCGGCGACGCCGACGCCCTGCGGCGTGCCCTCGTGCTCGAGGCGACCCGGCGCGGCGTCGACATCGCGGTCTCACCGGCGGGTCTCGCCCGTCGCGGCCGGCGCCTCGTCGTGCTGGACGTCGACTCGACGCTGATCCAGGACGAGGTGATCGAGCTGCTCGCGACGAAGGCGGGCCGGCTCGACGAGGTGGCCGAGGTGACCGCCGCGGCCATGCGTGGCGAGATCGACTTCGCCCAGAGCCTGCACCGACGTGTGGCCGCCCTCGCCGGGCTCGACGTGGACGTCCTCCGCGAGGTGCAGCAGGCGGTGACGCTCACCCCGGGGGCACGCACCCTGTGCCGCACGCTGCGTCGCCTCGGGTTCACTCTCGGCCTCGTCTCGGGGGGCTTCACCGAGGTGATCGAGCCACTGGCGCGCGAGCTCGACGTGCAGTACGTGCGGGCCAACCGCCTCGAGGTCGTGGACGGACGACTGACGGGCCGGGTGGAAGGCCCCGTGGTCGACCGCGCCGGCAAGGCGGACGCCCTGCGGGAGTTCGCGCTGGCAGAGCGCCTACCGCTCGCGAGGACCGTGGCCATCGGGGACGGCGCCAACGACCTCGACATGCTCGCCATCGCCGGGCTGGGCGTCGCCTTCAACGCGAAGCCGGTGGTCCGCCGGCAGGCCGACGCGAGCGTCAACGTGCCCTACCTCGACGCGGTGCTCTACCTGCTGGGCATCAGCCGCGAGGAGGTCGAGGACGCCGACGCGGCTGGGGCGTGAGCGGGCCCGACGTGCCTACCGCGGCGTCCGCAGGCCCATGAGTCGTCCACTGCCGGAGGTCACCCCGCCCCACGGCACCGAGAGCTCGACCTGAGCCACCGCGCTCGTGGGGAAGTCGGCCCGCTGCCCTGTCAGCGTGGCGACGACCGCCGACATCGACGGCTCGTGGCCGACCACCATCACGGTCGGGTGCTCCCCGGCCTCGGCGACGACGTGCAGCACCTGGTGCACCGACGCCTCGTACAGGCCGCTCACCAGACGCAGCGGGGGCGGGTCGGCGCCGGTCGACGCGACCCCCTCCAGGACGAGCTCGGCCGTCTGACGGGCCCGCGTGGCGTCGGAGCTCAGCACGACGTCCGGCACCCACCCGGCGTCCACGAGCCACGCCCCGACCATCGGGGCGTCCCGCCGTCCGCGCCCGGCCAGGGGACGCTCGTGGTCGGGGGTGTCGTCCGGGGACGCGGCCTTGGCATGCCGCATGACGAGCAGGCGGCGACGGGGAACAGCGTGACGTGGCCGACATGCGGCGATCCTGCCAAGCCCTCGCCGCCGGCGCCATTACGGTGGACGCGTGACCACTCAGGCCCAGGCGCCGCCGGGCCCCGGTGGAGCGTCCACGTCGGGCCCGCTGGTGATCATCGGGGGCGCCGAGGACAAGGTCGGCAAGCGGAGGCTGTTGCGACGCTTCGTCACCCTCAGCGGAGGCAGGGGCCGGGCCCGCATCGTCGTGGTCCCGACGGCGTCGTCGGTGGAGCCCGAGATGTCCGAGGTGTACACCGACGCCTTCACCCACCTCGGTGCCGCGGAGGTGAGGACCCTGCGTCCGGCCAGCCGGCGCGAGGCCGACGACCCCGACCTTGCGGCGACGACAGCCGGCGCCACCGGGATCTTCATGACCGGCGGCAACCAGCTCAAGCTCTCCCAGTGGGTGACCGGCACCGCGCTCGGCCACGCCATCCACGCGGCGCACCGGCGTGGCGCCGCCGTGGCAGGCACGTCCGCCGGCGCGTCCGTGATGAGCAGCCACATGATCTCCCTCGGCGGCGACGGAAGCACGCCACGCCACCGCGAGGCACAGCTCACGGTCGGGATGGGGCTGCTCGACGGCACCGTGATCGACCAGCACTTCGACCAGAGGGGACGGTACGGCCGGCTGATGGCGGTCGTCGCCGGCTCGCCGTCCCTCCTGGGCATCGGGATCGACGAGGACACGGCCGCGGTCGTCACCGAGCAGAGGTGGCTCGAGGTCGCCGGCAGCGGGGCCGTCTTCGTCGTCGACGCGCAGCACGCCACCTCCGACGCCCACGAGGCCCGCGCAGGCGCGCCCCTGCTCTTCAGCGGTGCGGTGGTGCACGCGCTGCCGGCCGGCGCACGGTTCGACCTCCGGCGCCGCGTGCTGGTCTCGTTCACCGAGCGCCACCCCGAACGCGCACTGCAGGTCTCGCACGCCGACCGCGACGAGGCCCGCGAGCTGGCCGGTCGGTTGCGCGCCCAGCTGTTGCGGCACGAAGATCGCTGAGCCGCACGCCGCCGACCGGAAGGACACGTCCCGGATGCCCGAGGTCCGCCCCACCCCCAGCGGTCCCGCGCGACCCGACCTGTCGATCCTCGAGACACGCGTGTACCGCGGCCCCAACACCTGGTCGTACGACCCGGCCATCCACCTCGTGGTCGACCTCGGCATCCTCGAGGAGTACCCCACCGACCTGCTCGACGACACGCTGGGCGGCGGCTTCACCGACCCCCTGCTCGAGCTGCTGCCGGGGCTCGAGCGGCACTCGTGCTCGCGCGGTCGGCGGGGCGGCTTCGTCGAGCGGCTCCGGGAGGGCACGTGGCTCGGGTCACGTCGCGGAGCACGTGGCACTCCAGCTGCAGCAGGAGGCCGGCCACGACCTGACCCGAGGCAAGACCAGGCAGGTGCGGGGGCGCGCCGGCGTCTACAACGTGGTCTTCGCCTTCAATGACGAGCGGATCGCCCTGGCGGCCGGCCGTCTCGCCGTGCGGCTGGTCAACCACCTCGTCCAGCCGGAGCCCGACCTCGACCCGGTCGAGTCCGTCGACACCTTCCTCCGGCAGGCCCAGCGGATGGGCTTCGGCCCGAGCACGCAGGCGATCCTGGAGGAGGCTGTGTCGCGAGACATCCCCTTCCAGCGGCTCAACGAGTACTCGCTGGTGCAGCTCGGCCAGGGTGTCCACGCCCAGCGGATCCGGGCGACGATGACGTCCAAGACGTCCGCGCTGGCCGTCGACATCGCCGGCGACAAGGAGCTGACGACCCGTCTGCTCGGCTCGGCCGGTCTCCCGGTCCCCCGGTCCGAGGCCGTCCGGACGGTCGAGCAGGCCGTCGCGGTGGCGGAGCGCATCGGCTACCCGGTGGTCTGCAAGCCGCTCGACGGCAACCACGGCCGGGGGTCTGCCTGAACCTCCAGAGCGCGGACGACGTGCGCGCCGCGTTCCCCGTCGCCGAGGACCAGTCCCGGCGCGGCTGATCGTGGTGGAGACGTTCGTGACCGGGCGCGACTACCGCTGCCTGATCATCGACGGGCGGATGCAGGCGATCGCCGAGCGGGTACCCGCTCATGTCGTCGGCGACGGCACGCACACGGTCGACGAGCTGGTCGAGATCACGAACGCCGACCCGCGTCGCGGTGTCGGCCACGAGAAGGTGCTGACCCGGCTCAAGGTCGATGACGCCGCCATCGACCTCGTGCGAACGCAGGGGTATGGCATGTCGGACGTGCCGGCGGAGGGCGAGACCGTGCGACTCGCGCTGACCGGCAACATGTCGACAGGAGGCATCTCGATCGACCGGACCCTCGACGCGCACCCCGACAACGTGGAGATCGCCGAGGAGGCCGCCCGCCTGATCGGGCTCGACGTCGCGGGCATCGACTTCATCTGCCCCGACATCACCGAGCCGGTGCGTGAGACCGGCGGAGCGATCTGCGAGGTGAATGCCGCCCCGGGTTTCCGGATGCACACGCACCCGACCGTGGGCGACCCGCAGTTCATCGCGAAACCCGTTGTGGACTCCCTGTTCCCGCCCGGTGCGCCGTCGCGGGTGCCGATCATCGCGGTCACGGGTACCAACGGCAAGACCACGACGTCGCGCATGATCGCCCACATCTTCAAGGGCCTCGGTCGCAAGGTGGGCATGACGTCGACGGACGGCGTCGTGATCGACGAGCGGCTGGTCATCAAGGCTGACGCGTCCGGGCCGAAGAGCGCGCGCATGGTGCTGCAGAACCCGCGTGTAGACATGGCGGTCTTCGAGGTCGCCCGGGGCGGGATCCTGCGGGAGGGGCTCGGCTACGACCGCAACGACGTCGCCGTGGTCACCAACATCGCCCCCGACCACTTGGGCATGCGCGGCATCGACACACTCGAGCAGCTCGCCGCGGTCAAGCGCGTCGTCGTCGAGGCGGTGCCGCGCAACGGTGCCGCGGTGCTCAACGCCGACGACCCGCTGGTCGTGGAGATGCGCCGCTCCTGCTCGGGCGAGGTGGTCTGGTTCTCGATGGCCGAGCCCGGTACCCCGGCGATGGACCGCATCGACGCCCACTGCCGACGTGGCGGCAAGGCGATCGTGCTCGAGACGTCGGACCGTGGCGAGATGATCCTGATCCGCCACGGCAAGCGCTCGATGCAGCTGGCCTGGACGCACCTGCTGCCGTCGACCTTCGGGGGCGCCGCGCGCTTCAACGTGGCGAACTGCCTGGCGGCCGCTGGTGCGGCGTTCGCCGCCGGCGCCCCGCTGCACGACATCCGTCAGGGCCTGCGGACGTTCGCGACCAGCTACTACCTCTCCCCCGGCCGCATGAACCTGATCCAGGTCGGGACGCCCAACGGCGTCATCGACGTCGTGGTCGACTACTGCCACAACGCTCCTGGGATGCGCGAGCTCGGCGACTTCGTCGACCGGTACTCCGAGCAGAGAGCCGGCGGCGACCTCGCCAGGCCGTCACGCATCGGGATGATCGCCACCGCCGGCGACCGCCGGGACGACGACATGCGCGAGCTCGGTGCCATCGCCGCCGACCACTTCGACGTGCTGGTGGTCCGCGAGGACAAGGCGCTCCGGGGACGCGAGCGCGGCTACGTGGCTGACCTCGTCGCCGAGGGCGCGCGCACCCGTATGGCCGAGGGGACGCGCTGCCGCCAAATCGAGGTCGTGCTCGACGAGACGGCGGCCGTGCGGCACTGCATGACGCGCGCGAACCCGGGGGACCTCGTGGTGCTCTGCGTCGACAAGCACGGCGAGGTGATGAACGAGCTGGAGACGTACGGACACCACGCCTACGCCGGTGCGCGGGCGAACGACGACGTCGCGTCCGACCCCGACCTCGACCCGGCCGCGATGACCGAGCAGGCGGAGCACGCCGAGCACGACGACGTCGACGTGACGGTTCCGCAGCCGGAGGCGACCCCCGCGCCCCTCGCCTGACCCTGCGTCTGAGAACGCGTGTGACGACCGTCAGGACTCGTCAGGCCGGTCGCGGACGGACTAGCGCTGGCACACCGGGCACCAGAAGAGGTTGCGCCCCACCATCTCCTCGGTGAGCACCGGTGTCCCGCACACGCGGCACGGCATGCCCGTGCGGCGGTAGACGTAGTGGGCCAGCTCAGGGGTCACGCGCCGTGGCCGGTCCTCGGGACGTGTGGTCACGATGCGGCCCGTGCGCACCCCGTCGCGCATCAGCGTCGAGAGGTCGGCCCACATCGCGTCCCAGGTCTCGCCCGGCACGCGGTTCCCGGGGGTGTGCGGGTCGAGGCCGTGCCGGAACAGCACCTCCGCACGGTAGACGTTGCCGATGCCGGCGAGCACGGCCTGGTCCATCAGGAGCGCACCGATCGCCACGCGGCTGCGTGAGATCCGCCTCCATGCGCGCTCGGGGTCGGCGTCCCGTCGGAGCGGGTCCGGCCCCAGACGCGCCTTCAGCGCCGCCACCTGGCCCGCGTCCAGCAGCTCGCAGATGATCGCGCCACGCAGGTCGACCCAGTGCTCGGTGCTCTCGAGGCGCAGCCGCAGCGCACCCCGGGGTACCGGCGCGGGGGCCGGGCCGGTCGTGAACTTGCCGATCAGCCCGAGGTGCACGTGCAGCCAGTCGTCCCCGTACCGGTGGAAGAGGTGCTTGCCGTAGGCCTCGGTCCGGTCGAGCACCCTCCCGTCGATCCGGGCTGCGCCCTCGGTGAAGCGGCCCTGCGGGCTGGAAGCGCTGACCGCTCGGCCGCCGAGCAGCCCGCGGTGCTCGCGGGCCAGCCGGTGGATCGTGTGGCCCTCGGGCACTGGTCGGACTCCTCGCCTCGCTCGCCGGGTCGTCGCGACGATAGCCGTCGAGAAGCCGACGCGCCGCAGCGGACATGCCCCCCGGACGACCGGGTCCCTCGCCCGACCCGGCGCGAGGGTCAGCGCTTCTCGCCGGCCCCCAGCTTCTCGATCGTCGTGGCGATGCGTCGCGCGCGGGTCTCGGCGGTCTTGGCCGCCTCGATCTGGGCCACGAAGTTGCGCTGGTAGCTCGACGCCAGGCCGTCGAAGAACGATCTCGCATCAGGTGCCGCGGCGAATGCTTGGTCCAGGTCGCCCGGGATGTCGACCTGCCGGGGCGCGTCATCGAGCGTGAGAGACACCGTGACGTCGCGGCCTCCCGCGAAGCCGGAGGCCGCCCGGTGGGCGGCGCTGAACGACAGCATGACCTGACCGCCCATCGACCCCAGTGATGAACGGACCGTGTAGCCGTCGATGTCTGCACAGACCGCAGGCCTCCGCCCCGCTCCGAGCTCGTCGAGTGCCGCGTCCGGGACGGGGATCCCGGTGTTGTTGCCGAACTGTCTGATCGTGGTCCGGAAAGTGACCGTCATCCTGTCCCCTTCGACATCTCCTCGGCTCCGCGGATGCTGAGGCCTGAGGATCGAACCTGGCCGAGGATACGTGCCGGTCCCACGCTGTGGACCCGAGCGCAGGTCCGCGACCCGGCCGGTCTCGGTCGAACCGCGCGGGGAGGCGTGGGACACACTGATCGCCCTACGTGTTCGGGTGACGTGCGGCGAGGGGATGAAGTGCCGATGACGACTGACAGGCGCCGCTGGACGGGCACGTGAACGGCGAGCGACTGCCTGATCCTGCCCTCGTCGTGCTCGTCGGCGCCTCCGGGTCCGGCAAGAGCCACTGGGCCGCGCAGCGGTACCGGCCGGTCGAGGTCGTGTCGTCCGATGCGCTACGCGCCGTCGTGGGCAGCGGGACGGCCGACCTGGACGCGTCCGCGGACGCCTTCGACCTCCTCGACCGCATCGTCGCCGCCCGCGCGGGGCGGCGCCTGACGACGGTCGTCGACACCCTCGGCCTGGACCCGGCCCGCCGTCGTGCCCTCGTCGACGTGGCCCGCGGCGCCGGTCTGCCGGCCGTGGCGGTGGTGGTGGACGCACCGGCCGCAATGTGCCGCGAGCGGAACGCGGCACGCGACCGCCCCGTCCCGGCGAAGGTGCTGACGGACCAGCTGAAGAAGATGCGGACGGTCCGGGACGACGTCGCGGCCGAGGGATGGGACCTCGTCGTGCTCGTGTCGACCGACGTGGCCGCGCCCGAGGAGCGCCCGGGAGCCGACCCGGCTCCGGTGCCGCCCCGGGGCGGGCTCGGTGTCGTCCTGCAGGTCTCGAACTTCCCGTGGGGGCAGGACCCGGTGGGCTGGCTGACGGGCGTCGCCGACGTGGCCGCGGAGGTCGGGTTCACCGGGCTGGCGATGATGGACCACCTGATCCAGATCCCCCAGGTCGGCCGCGCCTGGGACCCCCTGCCGGAGCCCTACGTGGCGCTCGGGCTGCTGGCGGGCCGCACGAACGACCTGACGCTCGGCACCCTCGTCACGCCGGTCTCGTACCGGGCGCCGGGCCTGGTGGCCAAGGCCGTCGCCACGCTCGACGTGCTCAGCGGCGGGCGCGCCTTCTGCGGCATCGGCGCCGGGTGGTGGGTGCGGGAGCACGCCGCGTTCGGACTCGTTCTCCCGCCCGCCGGGCAGCGCCTGGACGACCTCGAGGACGCGGTCGAGACCCTCCGGGCACTATGGGGGCCCGGCACGAAACCGTACGAGGGACAACGTGTCCGGCTCCCGGAGACGACCTGCTACCCGCGGCCGGTCCACGACGTGCCGATCATCGTCGGCGGGGCCGGACGACGGACCCTGCGTGTGGCTGCGGCGCTCGGTGACGCATGCAACGTCCGCTCCGACCCCGCCGTGCTCGAGCGCACCCTGCACCTGCTGCGAGCCCACTGCACGGAGGTCGGACGCGACCCGCAGGACGTGGCCGTCACCGTCCTCGACGTCCCGGTGCTGGGCACCGACCGCGACGACACCGCGGCGCGCGTCGAACGGCTGAGGGGACGGACCGCAGCCGCGGCCTTCGCGCGCTCCCACCACGCGGGGACGGCCGCCGACCATCTCGTCCGCTACCGCGGCCTGGCCGCGGACGGCGTCTCCACGGTCTTCCTGGCGCTGCCCGACCTGGCCGGGCCCGACGACGTGGCGCGCTGCGCACCGCTCGTGCAGGGACTCGCGAACTGACCACTCAGAGTATGGGGTCCCACGTCCACTCGGGAACTCACGGCCGCAATCGACCGCCCGTACCCGTGGCGGATCTGGATGAGATGCCTCAGTTGCCGCGTGGTTCGATGACGCGATGAACGAGCAGCTCGGCCCTCGCCAGTCCGGTCACCTCGATGTGGGCGATGGGCACGCGATCTACTGGGAGGAGTGGGGCGCCCTCGACGGCATACCGGCGCTGTACGTCCATGGAGGGCCAGGCGGAACCCTGGGAACCAGTGCCTACCGCAACCGCTTCGATCTGAGCGGGACCCGAGTCGTGGGCTTCGAGCAGCGGGGCTGCGGAAGGTCTACGCCGCACGTCGGCGATCCTTCCGTGTCCTTGGCCGACAACACCACGGCGTATCTCATCCATGACATCGAGTCCCTCAGGATCCATCTGGGCATCGATGCCTGGATCGTCAACGGGGTCTCGTGGGGGTCGACCCTCGCCCTGGCCTACGCCCAGGCCCACCCCGACCGGGTGTTGGGCGCCGTCCTGTTCGCGGTCACCAGCACCAGCCGCGCCGAGGTCGACTGGATCACCGAGGGCGTCGGAGCGATCTTCCCCGAAGCCTGGGACCGGTTTGCCGGGCATGCGGAGTCGGCCGGCATCGGGTACCAGCGTGGAGTCGGGCGTCTGGTCGAGGCGTACGCGCAGCTGATGGAGTCGGCTGATCCGCATGTCTCTGACGCGGCGTCGCGGGAATGGGCGCTGTGGGAGGACACCCACGTCTCCATCGGAGCCGGTGGGTTCCAGCGCGACCCACGATGGGATGACGCGCCGTTCCGGCACGCCTTCGTCCGGTTGACTGCTCACTATTGGGCGAACGAGGCGTTCTGTGTCCCGCCGATCCTCGCGGGCATGGATCGCCTCGACGGCATCCCCGCGACGCTCATCCACGGTCGCCGAGACATCTCCAGCCCTGCCATCACAGCCTGGCAGATCCATCGGGCGTGGCCCGGTTCCGAGCTGGTGGTCGACGAGGGCGACGGTCATGGTGGCGATTCGATGGCAGGACGATGGCGCGCCGCCAACGACGACCTGGTCGCCCGACAGCGACGCTGATTGCGCTCCCGCCCGGAACTCGGCAGCTCCTGACAAGTCCGGCGTCGCTGAGACTCGCCCCGCGCCGCCGCTCTGGACGCGGGCCGCTGTCGGCCTGGTCCGTGACGGGTTGCGTCGCTCTCCCGCGATTCCCGGCCGGGAGCGGGCGACGGCACGTGACTTCTCCACGTGAACCAGTCCCTACTCTCTGCCCTGCTGCTTCAAGACCGGCGTATGCCCCGCAGGCACAGGTAGCCCACCATCCACAGCTCGCCGACGGTGGCAGGCGCGGTCAACAGGTCGACTGCGAGGCCGGCATCGGGGAGCAGGTAGCTCAGGAGCGCGTTCGCGACGTATCCCACGCCGCCGATCATCAGGAGCCAGCCCAGCAGGCCGGGCATCCAGGCGGACCGCCGCGCGAGCCAGCCCATCGGGATCAGCCAGAGACCGAAGAAGATTCCGCCGATGAGCCACAGGTGGCCGCTCACGACGTACAGCAGCTGCACGGTGGCGGCCGCCCCACCACTCACAGTCAGCGAGGGATCCTGGCTGACGTCGAGCGCGGCCGCGAGCATGGTCGCGCTGCCGAGGATCGCCACGGAGTTGACGAGGCCGAATGCGGCGATCGAGCCGGCGGCGAAGGTGTTCACGCTCCTGAAGAGGCGATAGAACCACAGCGCGACCAGCGCCTGCGTGATCACGACGCCCGTCTCGATCACGATGCCGAGACGCGCCAAGGTCTCGTGCTGGGTCAGGTTGGCCAAGGTCGCCGCGGGGTCGTCGGCGACAAAGAGCTGGCCGCGGACCAGCACGAAGCCGAGCAGCCCGGTGACGGCCAGCCCGAGGTAGAGCAGGCCGGTGTTGCGTGCCGTGCGAACCAGCTCGGGCGAGGTCGCCTCGGGTCCTGAGCTGCTGGCGGTGGTGACGGTCATTGGGAGCCTCTTCTGCTTCGCAGCCCGCGCGCATCCTCTTCGATGCGCTGAGCCGGTAGTTCATGGACCGGGGATGCCACCGGACAGAGCCCCACTGGGTGGTGGGCTCTGAGGGTGTCTCGGTGCCCTACTCGCCGCTGGTGAGGGCGCAGTGGGTTTCGGTCTCCACGGCTGGCCGCGGTGGTTTCGTCGGGGCGCATCTGCCCATGGTCGTCGACACGATGATCCACCGACATCGGGCAACACCCTGGGATGACCCTGACTCCCTAGGGATTCGACCCGTAGCCAAGGCCGCCCCCCTCGCGGCACGTCGGGACCGGAGGCGCTTCGCAGTCCGAAGGAACCTACGTCACACCGCAGCGTAGTGGCCATTGCGTTCGACCCGTGGGAACCAACCCGTCTTCAGCCTCCTTTGCACTGTCAGCACATGCTGACAGCTGTGAGACGTCCGTCGGTGCTGACGACGGCGGGGTGGTGAGTGAGCTCGCCGCGGTCGCCGAGGCCAGACGCGCACTGACTCGTCGTGAGGAGGTTGCGGTTCGCAAGGCCCGCACCAGTGGCCTCAGCTGGGCCGAGATCGGGACGCTGCTGGGCGTGACGCGACAGACGATTCACCGCAAGTACCGGAAAGCGGGCTGACCAGGATCGGCCGGGATGCCGACTGCGCCACGCGGCCGCGACCCGCATGTCCTGACCCGCGCCGACGATCGCGGAGCGGTCCGGAGTGACTGCCCATCGAGATGCCGCCGGCTCCACGCAAGAGCTTCGACAGTGGGTTGCCAGCACGCTCGTGGCGCTCGTACCATCCACAGGTGGCGTCGAATGCGTTCGTACCGACCGGATTCGAGCCGCCGACTTCCTTGGCCGCGGATCAGTTCCGCCTCGAGCCGCTGGGCCCGCAGCACAACGAGGCCGACCACGCCGCCTGGACATCGAGCATCGAGCACATCCGAGCGACTCCGGGCTACCCACGCGGCGAGTGGCCACCACCGAACGGCATGCCGCTCGAGGCCAATCTCGCCGACCTGCGCAGCCACGCCGACGACTTCGATGCCCGCACCGGGTTCACCTTCACCGTCCTCGACCCGGCCGACGACGTCATCGGGTGCGTGTACCTGTATCCCGCCGACTCGGAGGACCACGACGTCAGCGTGCAGTCCTGGGTACGGGCCGACCGATCCTTCCTCGACGCGCCGCTCGCCGACGCTGTCGCGACCTGGATCGCTGCCGAGTGGCCCTGGCAGCGGATGGACCGCCACGGCCGCTGAGGGAACGTCACTACCTCCGTCCGCGCAATGCCTCTGCCTGGAAGGGCGAGCGCATGCGGAGCACGCTGAAGCCCCGCCCGGCTAGCGCGCCACCAGGTAGCGGAGGTAGACCAGTCCCGAGCTGAAGGTGCGTGTCTCGACGAGTTCGAGGTCCACCCGGCGCTCGCGCTGGGGAAAGAACGGAGTGCCACCGCCAACCAGCACCGGGTAGACCTGGCCCGGTACTCGTCGATCAGACCCAACGCGGCCGCCTCGACGGCGAGAGTCGCGCCGCCGATCGCGATGTCGCCCTCCCCCTGCTCGGTCCGCAACCGCGCGATCTCCTCTGCCAGGCCGCCGGAGGCGAGGCGGGCACTGCCGCGCACCGCCGACAGGGTGGTGGAGAACACCACCTTCGGGAGACGCTGCCAGATCGCGGCCCACTCGAGCATCGAGTCGTCTAGCGATGGATCCTGGTCGGCGGTCTCCCAGTACAGCATCGTCTCGTACAGCCGTCGTCCCAACAGGTGGACGCCGATCCCTCGAATCCCGTCGGTGACGAACCGGAAGACCTCCTCATCGGGCGCCGACCAGTCGAACGAGCCGTCCGGTCCGACGATGTAGCCGTCAAGCGAGACGCCCATCGAGTAGGTCACCCTGCGCATGAGAAGTCCTCCTGGGTAGCGGTTCGAGAGTACGACGAGGACAGGCTGGCGGTCAGAACCCCCTGAGTGGTGGGGTACGTCCGCGAGCGGCCGCTCCATTTGTAGGGCCGACGTGTGAGGATCGCTGCGTGATCGAAGTCGACCTGCCCGACGACGAGACGGTGCCCCAGCTCGTGCGGTCCTTCGCCGCGTGCCTTGCGTCGGTGCTGGAGACACCCATCGATGCCGTCCCCCAGCCGCGCGCCGACCTGCAGGGGGCGATCGCTCACTGGCGCAGTTGGCTGGCTGGTCGCGATGCCGGGCTCGTCGCCATCGCGAAGCCCGTGCGCTTCAACTGGCCCGGTTACTGGCTGGCAGTGCTGGACGACACGGGCCGGGTGGGACGCACTGACCGCCGGACAGCCGTGCTGATGTTCGGTACCCCGTCGGGGGTCGTGCTCAGCCCTCAGGAACCGGACCTGTTGGGAGCAGGTGCGGCGGACCTACCCGTGCGCGAGGGCTATGTGGTGTGTGCACTCGATCCGGCGTCCGCGGCTCCCACCTCACGGCTTCCGCAGCGCCGTGGCAGGGTCGAGGTGATCGCGGTGGCAGAGCACGCCACAGGACCGATGCGCACGGTCGATCGGGCGCAGGCTCACGCTGGACGTGGCTTGGACGGTGACCGCTATGCCGCCAAGGCGGGGACTTTCACCCCAACCGACGACACCGCCCGCGGCTACGACCTCACCCTCGTCGAGGCCGAGGTCCTCGACGATCTCACCCTGCCCGGCGGGGGGAAGCTCGACTACGCGGAGGCGCGTCGCAATGTCGTGACGCGCGGCATCGACCTCAACGCCCTGGTCGGACGGCGCTTCCGCGTCGGCGACGTCGAGTGCCTGGGCCAGCGGCTCTGTGAGCCGTGCTCCCACCTGGAACGACTCACCACCAAGGGCACCCTGCGAGGGCTGATCCACCGCGGCGGCCTACGGGCCGACCTCCTGAGCGACGGAGAGATCGCGACCGGTGCCCTCATCGAGACCATCGACTAGGACGGGGCGCCCTGGTTGTGCAACGTCCCCTCGCGCGAGTCGGTCATCGGTCACTGCAGGTTGGCGTGTCGGCTCTGCATGACATCGCGGGTCTGCCGATCTCCGGCATCCAGCGCCAGGGCCGCGGCGTCGAGGACCAGCAGGGCGGCCTGCTCGAACAGGCTGCCCCCGAACTGGGCCGAGGTGAGCGCCGGGATGTCCAGCGTTGCTTGGGCCATACCACGCAAAGGGCTCTGCGGAGATGCCGTCACGAGCACGACGACAGCGGAGACCTCACGGGCGGTCTCAGCGAAGTGCAGGCTGAGCGGGGTCGTCCCTGAGGCCGACAGGACGAGGAGGGCGTCCGCGCCGGTGATGGCTGGGGCGGTGGCCTCGCCGACCACGTGACTGCGAAGCCCGAGGTGCATCAACCGCATCGCCGCCATCCGTGCCACGAGCCCGGAGCGGCCCTGTCCGGTGCAGAACCACGTCCGATCCGGGATCCGCAGCTCGGTGACGAGGCTGTCGAAGGCGACACGGTCGACGCCGGTGAGTGTCCGGCCGACCTCGTCGGCCACGACGTCGATGGCGGTCGGCCGCCTGGTCGTGCTCATCGGCTGGTGCTCGTCGGGGTGAGGGCGCGGCCGACGACGGCGTACCGGGCGCCGGACTCGTGGACGGGTCCGAGGTTGGCGTCGGTCACTCCTCCGTCGACGCCAGCCGGCCACCCGTGATCGCACGTCGCGCGGACGAGGGAGAGGCGGTCGAGGTCGGCTCGGTGGCCCGGTTGCCCTGGTGGAGTGAGCACGACCAGCACGCCGTCGGCGCCTGACTCCTGCAGGTCCGTCGCGTCCATGGCGTCGTCGTGGACTGCGAGCCAGACCTCGTGGGCGTGGCTCCGGCTGCGACCCACCAGGTGAGCGAGGTCGTCACGGCCGTCGCACTGCAAGGTCACCCGGGCGACGCCGCGGCTGGGAAGGCCGGGCAGCTCGGCCAAGAGGTCGTCGACCATCAGGTGCACATCGAGTCGGATGCCCGGGATCCGCGCGAGCTCGTGCACGTCCTCGAGGCTCACGCCGGCCTGGCCGCGGAAGGAGCCCTCGATGCGGTCGGCGTGGACCCAGTGGCCGCGGGCGGTCAGGGACCGTGCATGGTCGGTGCGAAGCCCGGGCGGGAGGGCGATGACGCTGCCGGCCAAGGTGACGTCGAGGGCCTCGGCGTGCGCGGAGAGCGTGCGGGTCACTGTCGGTCGCCTCCCCGCCACGCGGCCGTCGCGAGGTAGCGGGGGAACATCTCGGTCACCGCGCTCTCGGCTCGTGGGTCGGTGTCGGGAACGAGGTCCGCGGCTCTGGAGTCGCGGGTCGTGCGGACGTCCTCACCGCTGAGACAGGCGGCCGCCTGCAGCGCGGCGCCGTCGGCCACCGCCTCGACGGAGGTGGACACGTGGACCACGGCACCGGTGGCGTCGGCCAGCAGCTGCCGGTACGCCGGCGACCTCGACGCGCCACCGGTCACGATCATGCGACCCGTGGTGTCCGCGCCGGCCGCCGCCAGTGCGGTCGCACCGCGAAGCAGGCCGAACAGCACACCGTCGACGGCCGCACGGGCGACCTGCTCGCGGGTGGTGGCGGTGGTGAGACCGGCCAGGGTGCCGGTGGCGGCCGGCAGGTTCGGTTTGCGCTCTCCGTCGAGGAAGGCAGCAAGGACCGGGGCGTCGACGGGATCGGCTGCCAGCGCGAGCCGGGCGAGCTCGTCGTGGTCCACGCCGAGCAGCCGGGCGAACGTGTCGGTGACCTTCGCCGCGTTCAGGGTGGACACCAGCGGCAGGTAGCCGCCGGTCGCGTCCGCGACCCCGTCCACGGTGCCCGTCTCGTCGTGCGTGGAGGTGGCGCTGGTGGTGAAGACCACTCCCGAGGTTCCCAGGACGTAGACGACGTCTGTGGGACGGGCTCCCAGACCCAGGGCGCTGGCGTGCTGGTCACCGGCGCCCGGACCGACGACGGTGTCGCGGCGCAGCCCCAGGTTCTCGGCCGCGTCACTCGATACCGTGCCGGCCGGGCTGGACGGGCCCAAGACAGTGGGCAGCATGGGCGCCCAGTCCACGTCGACGTCCACCAGGTCCAGGAGCCCGTGGTCGTAGCAGTTCCGAGCGGGGTCGAAGTAGCCGGTGCCACTGGCCTCGGACCGGTCGGTCACGGTCTCACCGGTCAACCGGAAGGTCAGCCAGTCGTGAGGAAGGAGCACCCTGGCGGTGCGGGCGAAGTTCTCCGGCTCGTTCTCACGCAACCAGACCAGCTTCGAGATCGTGAATGCCGCAGTCGGTACCGAGCCCGTCCGCCGCGCCCACTCCTCGGCCGGCATCCGCTCGACGAGCCGGCTCATCTGCGGGGCGGAGGTCGTGTCGTTCCACAGCTTGGCGGGCCGCACCACCGTCCCCCTGCTGTCGAGGGCCACCAGCCCGTGGCACTGGGCGGCGACACTGATCGCACGAACATCCGCGGGGGCTGCCCCGGCGGCGACGAGCGCGGCAGACAGGGCCTGACCGAACGCGGTCCACCATGCTTCGGGGTCCTGTTCGCTGACCGGGGGGAAGGTGGGTGGGTGCGCCGCGGAGCCACGCCCGACGACCGAGAAGTCGTCCTCGTCGTGGAGCACCACCTTCGTCGACTGCGTGGACGAGTCCACACCCGCGATCAGTCCCATCACTCGGCTCCGTCGCGGAACGCCGCCGCGGTCGCGAGCGCTCCGGTACCGGTCAACGACGCGCGAGCCTCGAGGAAGGCGGAACGGAAGCGCGGCGCGTCGACGAGGTCGCCGAACAGGCTCCGCTGCGCCAGGAAGGCGGTGGGCTCCTCGGCCTGAGCCGCCGCCAGCCGGGACAGCTCGGCCGCGGCCCGGTCCAGCACCGCCAGCGGCCGCCCCCGGTCGTCACGTCCCTCACAGGCGCGGGCCCACGCCGCGCAGGCCAGCGCCGAGGCGCGCACCGGACCGCCCGTGGCCAGGTTGTCGACCACGACGGGCAGCAGCCATGCCGGCAGCCGGTCACTGGAGTCGGTGCGGATGCGGTCCAACGTGTCAGCGACGGCGGGGTTGCGCCACCGGCCGAGCAGCGCATCCTTGAACGCGTCCAGGCCGGGCACGTCCACCAGGGTGGGCGCCGCCTCGGTGTCGAGGTAGGCCGTCAGGTACGCCGCGATGCCCGGGTCGGCAGCGGCCTCGTGGGCGTACCGGAACCCAGCCAGAACCCCCACGTGGCACAGCGCCTGGTGACCCCCGTTCGCCAACCGCAGCTTCATCCGCTCCCACGGCCCGACATCGCCGACCACCTCGACGCCGGCGTCCTCGAACGGCGGACGCCCGGCCGCGAAGTCGTCCTCCAGCGCCCACGCGAAGTACGGCTCCGCGACCACCGGCCACGCGTCCTCGACGCCCAGGGTCTCCGTGGTGGCGGCTCGGTCGCCCTCACCGGTGACCGGGGTGATCCGGTCGACCATCGAGCTGGGGAACCGCACCTGCTCGGCCACCCAGTCGCCGAGCTCGGGGTCGAGCAAGCGGGCGAAGGACGTGAAGCTGTCGCGGGCGACCCGTCCATTGTCGGCGAGGTTGTCACACGACATCACCGTGAACGGTCCGAGCCCGCGTTCCCGCCGCCGCCGTAGACCCGCCACGACCAGCCCGAACGCCGTCTGCGGCGACTCAGGATGCGCCAGGTCGTGCTGCACCCCGGGGTCCGACGCCACGAACTGCTTCGAGCCGGCGTCGCGGTTGTAGCCACCCTCGGAGATCGTGAGCGAGACGATCCTGGTGTCCGCGGACGCCAGCCGCTCCACCACCGCGTCAGGGTCATCGGGTGCGAACAGGTAGTCGACGATGCTGCCGATCACCCGGGCCTCACGCGACCCGTCGGCGTGCTTGGCGACGAGGGTGTAGAGGCCGTCCTGCTCCGCCATCACAGCCGCCATCCGGCGGTCCTGCTCGAGCACCCCGACCCCGCAGATCGCGAAGTCACGAGCCTTCCCGGCACCGAGCAACTGGTCCACCACCATCGCCTGGTGCGAGCGATGGAAGCCGCCGACCCCCAGGTGGACGATGCCGGTGACGAGTCCCGCCCGGTCGTACTCGGGGACCGGAACCCCCCGACCCCTGACCGCGTCGAGGGTGGCTGTGCCCAACCGGGCGGATGTCATGACGCCTCCATGGTCGTGTTCGCCTTCCAGGCTTCGTGAGGCTAGGACGGTCCGCACACCTGACCAAGCATGCTCATCTGAGCGCAGTCATGCCCCCGGCACGACTGGCATCCCACACGTGGCAGTGACCGCCTGGCTGGTGCAGTCAACGCCGCGTTGGGCGCTCGGACGAGCGCCTATGCTCAGATGAGCGGAGGAGGTTCGTGTGCCTGACGACAGCGCGCTCGAGGACGGGGACCTGCGACGCCGCGTCCTGCTGGCAGAGCTCGCCACGGCGTACTACGTCGACAACGTCTCCAAGGTGGACATCGCCAAGGCGTTCGGCATCAGCCGGTTCCAGGTCGCCCGCCTCCTCGATCAGGCACGTGCCAGCGGCGTCGTCACGATCGAGGTGCACGACCCGCACCTGTCTCGGTCGGCCCGCGAACAGGCCCTGGCCGACACGCTCGGCGTCGACACCGCTCGCATCGTCGTGCTCCACGCCAAGGATGACACCCTGCGCGCCGAGCAGTTCGGTGCCGTGGTCCTCACCGCCATGCGGGACGTGATCCGCCCGGGCATGACGGTCGGGATCTCGTGGTCACGCACTCTCGACCAGGCAGCCCGCTTCCTCCCGGCGCTTCCACCCTGCTCACTGGTGCAGCTCACCGGCGCCTTCGAGATCGCCGGCAGCGGCACCCTCAGCCGGATGCTGATGCAGCTCGACCGCCGTGCCGGCGTCCAGACCTACCCGCTCTACGCTCCCCTCGTCGTCGACCGTCCGTCCACCGCCAAGGACGTGCGTCGCCAACCGGTCGTCGCCGATGCCCTCGCGCACGCCGAGGACCTGGATCTCGCGGTGGTCGCGGTCGGGGCCTGGCTGGCCGGAGAGTCCGCCGTCTGGGAGAAGGTGCCAGCAGACATCCGTCGCGCCTGCGCCCAGGCCGGCGCAGTGGCCGAGTTCTCCGGCAACTTCCTCGACGCTCAGGGCGCGGTGGTCTCAACCCCTCTCGACGGCCGGATCATCGCCGTCGGCCTTCCGCAGCTCCAGGCCGCCGAGCACGTGATCGGGTTCGCGCACGGTCCACGGCGCGCAGCCGCCGTTCGAGCCGCGGCCGCCAGCGGCGCCTTCACCTCGATGATCGTCGACTCGACTCTCGCCTCTGCGGTGCTCGGCAGCGCCCCGCCACGGCGTCGACGCCCCCCGGACCGCTCTGGTCGCGGCAAGGACGCCGCCGGTCGGCCGCCTGTCAGCGCACCGTAGCGACGGACGTGGGCTGCGGGAGTCAGCCGCCTGGTCGACCACGCCTCCTTGGCCGGTGAGGCCGACGACGCTGCCCGACCTGCGGTCCTGCACGACGCGCTCCGGTCAGCCCTCGCGAAGCTCGGCCGCGTAGTACCGCAGGGCCGGTTCGTAGCCCTCCGCATCGGAGCCACCCACGTGGCGCGTGAGCTCGTCCACCGCCTGCGCGACCGCCTCGGCATGGCGTCCGAGATCGTGAAGCACCAGCGCCCTGAAGGCAGCACCGGCCGTGGACCCCGGCCGTTCGGAAAGCAGGTCGTCCAGCACCTCCAGCGCCTCCTCGGGCCTGCCCAGGACACGCAGCGACGCCGCGAGCCCGATCCGCGCGCCGGTGCGGTGCGGTTCCAGCAGCCCGCCGGCGAGGGCGACCCGGTAGTGCGGGACCGCCTCTGCCTCGTGACCGTTCACGTCGTGCGCGGTCGCGAGCTCGAAGGCGAGCCGCGGGTCGCCCGGGTGCCGTTCCGCCAGGGAGCGGACGGCGGCCAGCCGCCCCGGTGCGGCGTGCGCACGGGCTGCTGCGATCTCGTCCTCGACGGGGTGCAGCCCGCGCGCGGCGATGACCTTCGCCCGCACCGCCCGGCTGTCGTCGGGCGTCGCACCCACCGAGCGCAGCCAGCCGTCGACCGCCGGACGGTCGGCGTGCACCATCAGCGCGACGACGTCCCCGTCGCCCGCCTCGGCGACCAGCCCCTGGGTGCCCGCCAGCTCGCTCGGGTAGCTCGGCAGGTCGTGGACACCGACCGCCGCCGCCCCCCGGCGCAGCCTCTCCTCGAGCTCGTCCGTGGTCCTACCGCGCAGGTAGTGGTCCTTGTGCACGATCGCGACCCGGTCCGCGCCGATGCCGGCCACCTCGCCCAGCGTGGTGATGAGGTCGTCGCTGCGGTCTCCGACGGCGCCGAGACCGAGCAGGACGCGCGCGCCCGGCGCGGCCACGCCGCGCGCGACCGCGAGCAGCGCCTCCAGGCCGGCCTCGTTGTGGGCGAGGTCGACCACGACCGTGCACGATCCCTGCTGCTGTCCGTGTCCGTGGCCGTCCAGCGGGAGCGGCACCGTGTACAGGTTCATGCGGCCCGGGTTCAGCTCGGCGTCGGGCCGGAAGGTGCGCAGTCCGGCGACGACCACCTCGGGCGCGAGGCCCAGCCCCAGCCCCGCCGCGGCACCCGCCAGCGCGTTGGCGACGTTGTGCGCGCTGAGGCCGAAGAGCGTCATCGGCACGTCGACCACCTCGACGAGGCGCTGAGGGTCGGCGCCCGGCGTGAGGACCGTGATCGCCCCGTCCATGACGGTGATCGCACGTCCGCCGTGGTTGAGGGCCTCGCGCAGCGCGGGCGACTCGGCGTCGAGGCTGAACACGAAGGGCTGTCCGGGAGACGCGGCGCGCATGGCCAGCACGCGCGGGTCGTCGCCGTTCAGCACCGTCCACCCGCTGCGGCGCGTGACCTTCGTGACGACGGCCTTGACCTCGGCGAGCTGGTCCAGCGTGTCGATGCCCTGCATGCCGAGGTGGTCGGCGCTCACGTTCGTCACGACCGACACGTCGTTGACCGTGATCCCCATCCCCTTCAGCAGCAGGCCACCTCGCGCCGTCTCGAGCACGGCGCGCTGCACTCCCGGGCTGCCGAGGACGGTGCGCCCGCCCGCCGGTCCCGAGTAGTCCCCCGGCTCGACCATCTCGCCCTGCACCACCACGCCGTCCGTCGAGCTCCAGCCGGTGCGGTACCCGGCGGCCATGCACAGGTGGGCGACGAGCCGCGTCGTCGTCGTCTTGCCGTTCGTGCCGGTGACCGACACGACCGGGATCCGCGGACGGACCGCGGCCGGGCCGCGACCCAGCGGCGCCGACCTCACGGCGTCGCCGACCCGCGCCAGGAGGGCCTCGAGCCGTTCGGCCTCCCGCGGGGCGTCAACGCAGTGGTCGAGCACCTCGGCCACGCCGCGTCCGAGCGCCTCCGCCCGGCCGGAGTTGCGCCACGGGTAGGCCAGCACGAGCTGGTCGTGCTCCGCCCCGGCCCTGGCCCTGAGTGCGAGCCGCGTAGACCCGGCGCGCGCGCTGACCCGTCGCGCGGCAGCACGCAGCAGACGAAGCGAGAAGGCTTGGCGCTGAGAGGTTCCCGGCCCCCCCGGACGCGAACGACCCATTCCGAGGCTGACGGCCACGGCGGCGGCGTCGTCCACGGCACATCCGGTGAGGCGCGACGCGTCCAGCGTCAGCTTGACCGCCGCCCGCGGGAAGTACAGGTTCGGACCTTCGAGCAGGCGAAGCTCGACGAGTGACCGCGGCGGCTCCTGCTCCCCCACCGAGGTCAGATGCCCATCGCGTGCACGCCGCCGTCCACGTGCACGATCTCGGCGGTCGTCTTCGGGAACCAGTCCGAGAGCAGCGCCACGCAGGCACGCGCCGTCGGTTCGGCGTCCTTGACGTCCCAGCCCATGGGAGCCCTGTCGTCCCAGCTGTTCTCGAAGACCTCGAAGGCGGGGATCGACTTCGCCGCGGTAGTGCGGATGGGGCCGGCCGCGACCAGGTTGCAGCGGATGCCCTCGGGCCCGAGGTCGCGGGCCAGGTACCGGGACGTCGACTCGAACGCGGCCTTGGCCACGCCCATCCAGTCGTAGACCGGCCACGCGAAGGACGCGTCGAACGTGAGCCCGACGATCGAGCCACCGGACGACATCAGCGGCTTCGCCGCCACAGCGAGGGCCTTGAGCGAGTACGCGGACACGTGCAGCGCCGTGGACACGTCCTCCCACGAGGCGTTCATGAAGTCGAACGCGCCCTGGGGGGCGAAGCCGATGGAGTGCAGCACGCCGTCGAGGCCGTCGACGTGCTCACGGACGGCGTCCGCCAGTCCGGCGAGGTGCTCGGCGTTCGAGACGTCCAGCTCGACCACAGGCGCCGGCTTCGGCAGCCGCTTCGAGATGACCTGGGTGATCTTCATCGTCCGGCCGAAGGAGGTCAGGACGACCTCGGCGCCCTCCTCCTGCGCCAGACGGGCGACGTGGAAGGCGATCGAGGTATCGGTCAGAACACCTGTGACCAGGAGCCGCTTGCCGTCGAGGAGTCCCATGCTCAGTGCCCCATCCCTAGTCCGCCGTCGACCGGTACCACCGCACCGCTGATGTACCCCGCACCCGGCCCGGCCAGGAAGGCGACCGTCTCGGCCACGTCCGAGACGTCCCCGAACCTCTTGCCGGGAATCGCTGCCAGGTAGGACTTCTGGGTGTCCTCGGGCAGCGCCGCCGTCATGTCCGTGGCGATGAACCCAGGTGCGACCACGTTGGCCGTGATGCCACGGCCACCGAGCTCTCTCGTGACGGAGCGAGCCATACCGACCAGCCCCGCCTTGCTGGCCGCGTAGTTCACCTGGCCCGGTGAGCCGTAGAGCCCCACGACGCTGGAGATCAGCACGATACGGCCCCGGCGCAGACGGATCATCCCCTTGCTGGCCCGACGTACGCACCGGAAGGCGCCAGTCAGGTTCGTGTCGAGGACGGACGAGAAGTCCTCGTCCGACATGCGCAGCAGCAGGGTGTCGTGGGTGATGCCCGCGTTCGCCACAAGCACCTCGACCGGCCCGTGCTCCTCCTCGACGCGGTCGAAGGCCGCGTCGACGGAGGCCGAGTCCGTCACGTCGCACGGCACCGCCAGAGCCCCCTCGGGGGCCTCGCCGGAGCGGGAGGTGACGGCCACCTTGTCGCCCTGCGCCAGGAAGCGCTCCGCGATCGCGCGGCCGATGCCGCGGTTGCCGCCCGTGACGAGCACGCTGCGTGGGTCTGCCATGGCCGTGACCGTATCGGGTCTACGACCCAGTAGCCTCCAGCCGGTGCGAGCCATCCAGATCACCGAGTTCGGCGGCCCCGAGGTCCTGACGCTCACCGACCTGCCCGAGCCGACGGCCTCCGACCGCGAGGACCTCGTCGACGTGACCGTCGCCGGCGTCAACTTCGCCGACACCCACCAGGCCGAGGACTCGTACCTCGCCCCGCAGCGCCTGCCCCTGGTCCCGGGTGGCGAGGTCGTGGGCCGCCGGCGCTCGGACGGTGAGCGTGTCGTGTCCCTGCTGGCAGGGGGCGGGGGCTATGCCGAGGTCGCCGCGGCCCCGCGACCCACGACGTTCGTGGTCCCCGGGACGGTGCAGGACGATGCGGCGCTCGCCCTCGTCCTCCAGGGCACGACGGCCTGGCACCTGCTCCGCACCAGCGCCCACTTCGCCAGGGGCGAGTCCGTCGTCGTGCACTCGGGCGCAGGCGGGGTCGGGTCGCTCGCCGTGCAGCTCGCCAGGCGGTGGGGTGCGGGGTGTGTCATCGCCACCGCATCCAGCGCCGAGAAGCGCACGCTGGCAGCCGATCTCGGGGCGGA
Organism: uncultured Actinomycetota bacterium; assembly: GCA_963843835.1. Lineage (GTDB taxonomy): Bacteria > Actinomycetota > Actinomycetes > Actinomycetales > CAWJMD01 > CAWJMD01. The sequence goes on along the minus strand of CAWJMD010000008.1, from coordinate 647,522 downwards.
CGTCGCGATCGACCTCTCGGACACGTCGGACGCGGCCGAGGTGACCGAGCGCCTGCGGGACGCGAACGGCGGTCACGGCGTCGACGTCGTCCTCGAGATGACCGGTGGCCACGTGCTGGACGGCTCCGTCGACGCACTGGCCCCCTTCGGTCGAGCGGTGACCTACGGCATGGCCTCGCGGCAGCCGGGCAGGCGGATCGACCCGGCGACGCTGATGGCGACCTCCCGGGCCGTCGTCGGCTTCTGGCTCGTCCACGCGCTGCGCCTTCCCGGAGGTCTCGAGCCGGCGATGGAGGAGCTCCTGTCGCTGACCGCGTCCGGCGTGCTGCACCCCGTCATCGGCGGGCACTACGCCCTGGCCGACGCCACCGAGGCGCACCGCGCGCTGCGGTCGCGCGGCACCACCGGCAAGCTCGTCCTCGACGTCGGAGCCTGACCCGCGGGCGGCCCCCTTCCGCGGGCGGAGTGGCCGCTTCGAGGTCGTCGTCCGGAGGCGTTAGGGTCACGGTCCGTGAGACCTGTCGACGCGGACTTCACCGCCCTGCCCCTGTCCACGCTCGCCGACGCGGCGCTCTCGAGGGCCCGCGAGCTGGGGGCCGAGCACGCCGACTTCCGCGTCGAGCGCAACCGCGACGCAGGCGTCTCCCTGCGTGACGGCAACCTGTCGTCGACGGCCGACGCCGTCGACTCCGGCCTCAGCGTCCGGGTCGTGGTCGACGGCACCTGGGGCTTCGCCGCCTCGGCGTCGATGAGCCCCGAGGACGCCGTGCGGGCCGCCGAGCAGGCCGTGTCGATCGCCAAGGTCTCCCGACCGCTCAGCACCGAGCGCGTCGAGCTCGCCGACGAGCCGGTCCACTCCGAGGCCCAGTGGGTCTCCAGCTACGAGCAGGACCCGTTCGACGTCCCCGCGCACGAGCAGGCCGCACTGCTCGAAGGGTGGTCCCGGGGCCTGCTCGACGCGGGTGTCACGCACACCGAGGCCGAGTTCCGCGCGGTGAAGGAGCAGAAGTACTACGCCGACACCGCCGGCACGTCGACCACCCAGCAGCGCGTGCGCGTGCAGCCGTGGGTGGAGGTCGTGCTGGTCGGCGACGCCGGGGTGGAGACGATGCGTACCGTCGCGCCGCCCGTCGGCCGCGGCTGGGAGTACCTGGTCGGCGGCCCGGACCAGGGCGCCTGGGACTGGGCCGGCGAGCTGGCCACCCTGCCCGACCTGGTGCGCGAGAAGCTCGCCGCCCCGTCGGTCACGGCCGGGCGCTACGACCTCGTGGTCGACCCCAGCAACCTCTGGCTGACGATCCACGAGTCCATCGGGCACGCGACCGAGCTCGACCGGGCGCTCGGTTACGAGGCGGCCTATGCCGGCACCTCGTTCGCCACGCTGGACCAGCTCGGTTCGCTCCAGTACGGCAGCGAGCACATGCACGTCACCGGTGACCGCACCGTCGAGCACGGCCTGGCCACGATCGGCTACGACGACGAGGGTGTGCAGACCCAGTCGTGGGACCTCGTCCGCGACGGACGCCTGGTCGGGTACCAGCTCGACCGCCGGATGGCCCGGCAGAACCAGCTGGGTGACCCGCCGGGACGATCGAACGGCTGCGCGTACGCGGACTCGGCGATGCACATCCCGGTGCAGCGGATGGCGAACGTCAGCCTGCAGCCGGCGGCCGACGGACCTGACCTCGACGGCCTGCTGGGCCAGGTCGAGCGGGGCATCTACGTCGTCGGTGACAAGTCGTGGTCGATCGACATGCAGCGTTACAACTTCCAGTTCACCGGTCAGCGCTTCTACCGGATCGAGAACGGACGGCTCGCGGGCCAGCTGAAGGACGTGGCCTACCAGGCCACCACCACCGACTTCTGGCGGTCCATGTCGGCGGTCGGGGGCCCGTCCACGTACGTGCTCGGAGGGGCCTTCAACTGCGGCAAGGCCCAGCCGGGCCAGGTCGCGTCCGTCAGCCACGGGTGCCCCACTGCCCTGTTCCGCGGGGTCAACATCCTCAACACCGTCCAGGAGGCCGGCAAGTGAGCGCGCGCAGCGGAGCGTCCCCCGAGCAGCTCGTCGAGCGGGCACTCGAGCTCGCCGGTGCGACCGAAGGTCACGCCGGCACCTCGGTGATCGTCGGCGAGGACTCGACCACGAACCTGCGGTGGGCCTGCAACACCCTGACCACCAACGGCATGAGCACCGGCCAGTCGGTCACCGTCTCCACAGCCGTCCGCACCGGCCGGGGGGTCAGCCTCGGCACGGTCACGAGGAGCGGGGTGACCCTCGAGGGCCTCGATGCGCTGGTCACCGAGGCCGCGGCGGCGGCGGCCGCCGCGCCGCCGGCCGAGGACGCGGCCGACCTCGTGGACGGGGGCGCCGACCCGGGCTTCGCCGCGTCCGGGGAGGACACGGGGCCGCAGGTGCTCGCGCCCTTCGCCGAGGGGCTCGGCCCGGCGCTCGAGGCGGCGCGCGCCGCCGACCGGGAGCTGTTCGGCTTCGCCGAGCACACCGTCTCGACGACGTGGCTGGGCACCTCCGCCGGCACGCGTCGCCGGCACGTGCAGCCGACCGGCACGGTCGAGCTCACCGGCAAGTCGCACCAGCGCAGCCGCTCCACCTACGTCTGCCAGGCGACGCGTGACTTCACCGACGTGGACATCACGTCCCTCGACGCGGAGATCACCACTCGCCTGGGCTGGCAGGCCAAGCGGATCGAGCTGGAGCCGGGACGCTACGACACCGTGCTGCCGCCCACGTCGGTCGCCGACCTGATGATCTACCTCTACTGGTCGTCCGACGCCCGGTCGGCGCACGAGGGCCGCTCGGTGTTCTCGCGCAAGGGCGGTCAGGGCACCCGCATCGGCGACCGCCTCACGGACGTCCCGCTGACGATGTCCAGCGACCCGGACTACCCCGGCATGCAGTGCTCGCCGTACGTGAGCACCTCGGTCTCGCACCCGTTCGCGTCCGTCTTCGACAACGGGATGGCGTCCCCGGCGACCACGTGGCTCGACGCCGGAACGATCGCCGCGCTGCCGAGCACGCGGTTCACGTCGACGATGGCCGGGGTGGACCTCCACCCGACGGTCGACAACCTGGCTCTGACCTCCCCGGATGGCGCGGGTAGCACGGCCGACCTGGTCGCGGGGACCGAGCGCGGTCTGCTCGTGACGTCGCTCTGGTACATCCGCGAGGTCGACCCGATGACGCTGCTGCTGACCGGGCTGACGCGTGACGGCGTCTACCTGGTCGAGGGCGGCGAGGTGCAGGGGGTCGTCACCAACTTCCGCTTCAACGAGTCGCCGGTCGACCTGCTGCAGCGCGTGGACGCCGTCGGCGCCACCGAGATCGCGCTCAGCCGGGAGTGGAACGAGTTCTTCTCCCGCACGGCGATGCCTGCGATGCGCATCCGGGACTTCAACATGTCCAGTGTGAGCCAGGGCACCTGACCTGGTCGCGCCGACCCGATCGGTCGGACGTACCGTGGAGGCGTGCGGAACCTCCGGCGCGACGACTCGGCACCGACCTACTCGGTCACCTCCGCCCGGCGTGGGCACGCCGTGGACCAGCGGTCACGCGAGGTCCGATACCTGCTGTCCATGGGCATCCGGATGGTCTGCATCGTCCTCGCGGTGTTCGTCCCCGGCCCACTGCGGTGGGTCTTCGTCGCCGGTGCGGTGGTCCTGCCCTACGTGGCGGTCCTGATCGCGAACGCCGGACGGGAGACGGCCGGCGAGGGCCTGGTCGACCCCGGCGCCCCCGCACAGATCGCGCTCGAGAAAGCGGCGAAGCCGACCCGTTCCGTCACCTGACACTGACACTGATTCGTGTCATACTCAGACCGCGCGTCCGCCTCCCCCGTCGGATGCGCCTCGGACGCCGAGAGCCACCCCCCCGTTGGCTCTCGGCGTCCACCTCGTTCGACGGGTGTTCCCTTCCCGTCACCTGCCGGCCGTGACACAGTGGGCACGTGCCTGACACCCCGCAGCACGAGCCCCCCGGTGACCTGGTCTGCAGCGCACGTCGATGCGGTGGTCCGGCCCAGTGGGCACTCCGGTGGAACAACCCGGCCCTCCACACCCCCGAGCGACGCAAGACGTGGCTGGCCTGCGACGAGCACCTCGAGCACCTCACCTCGTTCCTGACGGTTCGTGGCTTCCTCAGGGAGCAGCTGCCGGTGGACGAGCTCGCGAGGGTTCGCGCCGCAGGCTGATCCGCCCGGCGTCCTCGGTGGCCCCGACGGGCACCTGGACGCCCTGCCGCCGTACCGTGACGGCGTGTACCGCTTCCTCCTGACCAGGCGCTGGCTGTCGCTGCTGGCCCTCGTCCTCGCGCTGGCCGTGGCCTGCGTGATGCTCGGGTCCTGGCAGTGGCACCGGCGCGAGGAGCGGCTGGCACGTAACGCGTTGGTGGTCGAGAACTACGACAGCCCAGCGGTTCCCCTCGACTCCGTGCTGGACGACGGGACGCTGCGTCCCGAGAGCACATGGACTCCCGTCACGCTGTCGGGCGAGTACGTCGAGGCGGCAACAGTGCTGGTGCGCAACCGTCCGCTGGAGGGACAGCCGGGGTACGAGGTGCTCGTGCCGCTGGTGACCGACGCGGGCCCCACCGTGCTCGTCGACCGCGGCTGGGTCCCCACCGGCCGCACGGGTCAGGACCCCGACGTCGTCCCCGCCCCGCCGGCGGGACACGTCGAGGCGGTCGTCAGGGTGCGACCCGCCGAGCCGATGTCGGACCGCGACGCCCCCCAGGGCCAGACCCTGTCGATCAGCCCGCGCGCTCTCGCCCCCACCGTCGACGCCGCCAGTGCGGGTGCGGTCGACGCGGCGACCGTCGTCCCCGGCGCGTACGGGGTGGTGGCCTCCGAGTCCCCGGAACCCGCCCAGTCGCTGACCCGGGCCCCGCGGCCGTCGCTGGACGAGGGGCCGCACCTGTCCTACGCGATGCAGTGGGTCGCGTTCGCGCTGATGGGCCTCGTGGGGTTCGTCGTCCTCGCTCGCCGCGCCGCCGAGTGGGACGCGCAGGAGGCGGGGCACGCCGCCCCGGCCCCGGCCAGAAAGCCCTCCAGGGCAGGGCGCCGGCCCTCGGCCGAGGAGGAGGAGGACGCCCTCGTGGACGCCGCCGAGCGTGCCGCCACGACACTCCGTCCGACGCGCCCACCCACCTGAGCACCCGACAGAGGGGACGTACGGCACGATGGGGCCATGGATCTAGGCCTCTCCGATCGCGTGTACCTCGTCACCGGCGCGTCCAGGGGGCTGGGGCTCGCCTGCGCCAAGCCTCCTGGCCGACGAGGGCGCCCGGCTGGTGATCAGCTCCCGCGACCGGGCATCGGTCACCCGCGCGGCCGACTCGCTGGGCGCCTCCGACCGGGTGATGGGCCTGCAAGCCGACCTGGCCGACCCCCAGGCGCCCGAGCAGTGCGTGGCCGCAGCCGTCGGACGGTTCGGACGCCTCGACGGCGCCCTCATCAGCGTGGGCGGCCCGACCGCAGGCGATGCGCTCGACGTGACCGACGACGCCTGGCGCTCCTCCTTCGAGACCGTCTTCCTCGGCGCGCTGCGCACCGCCAAGGCGGTCGCCCGCGGGATCGGCACCGAGGGTGGCTCGCTGCTCTTCGTACTCTCCAGCTCGGTGAAGAGCCCGATCAAGGGGCTGGCCGTGTCGAACGGGCTGCGCCCCGGGCTGGCGATGACCGCCAAGACCCTGGCGGACGAGCTCGCGCCGCGCGCCATCCGCGTGAACGCCGTGCTGCCGGGTCGCATCGACACCGACCGGGTCCGTGAGCTCGACGAGGCCACCGGGGACGCCTCGGCGACCCGTCGGGCCGCAGAGGCGACGATCCCGCTCGGTCGCTACGGCTACCCCGAGGAGTTCGCCCGGCCGGCCGTGTTCCTGCTGTCGCCGGCGGCCAGCTACGTCACGGGGACGACCCTGGCCGTCGACGGCGGGGCGCTGCGCACGCTCTGACGGGTTCGACGCTCAGATCAGCGCGGCCGGGTCCGCGGACCCCTGAGCCGCGAACTGCGTCCGGTACAGCTCGGCGTAGAGCCCGCCGCGCTCCAGGAGCTCCTCGTGGCGGCCCTTCTCGACGATGCGTCCCCCGTCCACCACCGCGATGAGGTTGGCGCCCCGCACGGTCGACAGGCGGTGCGCGATCACCAGAGCCGTCCGACCGTCGAGGGCGGTGTCGAGGGCCCGCTGCACGGCGGCCTCCGACTCGCTGTCGAGGTGCGCGGTCGCCTCGTCCAGCACGACGACCGACGGTGCCTTGAGCAGCAGGCGGGCCAGGGCGAGGCGCTGCTTCTCGCCTCCGGAGAGGCGGTGTCCCCGGTCGCCGACGACCGTGTCCAGCCCCTGCGGCAGGGACGCGACGAGCGTCCACACCTGGGCGGCGCGCAACGCCTCCTCGAGCTGGGTGTCGCTGGCGTCGGGACGGGCGTACAGCAGGTTGGCCCGGACGGTGTCGTGGAACATGTGCGCGTCCTGGGTGACCACGCCGATGCGGTCGTGGACGTCCTTCAGGCGCGCGCTGCGCAGGTCGACCCCGCCCACGCGCACCGCGCCCTCGGTCGGGTCGTAGAGGCGGGCCACCAGCGACGTGATCGTCGTCTTGCCCGCGCCCGACGGACCCACCAGGGCGACGAGCTGGCCGGGCCGCACCTCGAGGTCGACCCCGCGGAGCACCGGGCCGGATCCCTCGCGGTCACCGGACGAGACGGTCTCCAGCGACGCGAGCGAGACCTGGTCGGCCGAGGGGTAGGTGAACCGCACGCCGTCCAGCTCGACCGAGACCGGCCCGTCGGGCAGGTCCACCGGGTCGTCCGGGTCGGTGACCAGCGACGGGAGGTCGAGGATCTCGAAGACGCGCTCGAAGCTGACCAGGGCACTCATCACGTCGACCCGGACGTTCGCCAGGGCGGTGATGGGGCCGTACAGCCGGCCGAGCAGCGCCGCCAGCGCCAGCAGGGTCCCGATCGTCAGCGTGCCCGAGATGGCGAGCCAGCCGCCCACCCCGTAGACCAGGGCCGTCGCGAGGGCGGCGACCAGGGTCAGCGACGTGAAGAAGACGCGCCCGATCATCGCGATCCGCACGCCGATGTCGCGGACCCGGCCGGCGCGGTCCTCGAACTCGGCGTCCTCGTCCGCGGGACGGCCGAACAGCGTGACGAGCAGGGCGCCGGCGACGTTGAACCGCTCCGTGGCCCGGGTGGCGAGGTCGGCGTTGAGCTGCATCGACTCGCGCGTCAGAGCCTGAAGCTTGGTGCCGACCGCGCGTGCGGGGAGGTAGAAGACGGGCAGCAGCACCAGCGCGGCGACGGTGATCTGCCACGAGAGCGCCATCATCGCGCCGGTCACGAGCACCAGCGACACGATGTTCGAGACCACGCTCGACAGGGTGCTGGTGAACGCCTGCTGTGCGCCCACGACGTCGCTGTTGAGCCGGGTGACGAGGGCGCCGGTCTGGGCGCGGGTGAAGAACGCGATGGGCTGGGACTGCACGTGCGAGAAGACCTGCGTGCGCAGGTCGAAGATCAGTCCCTCACCGATGCGCGCCGAGAGGAAGCGCTGCACCAGTCCGACGGCGGCCTCGACGAAGGCGAGCCCGGCGACGATCAGGGCCAGCACCACGACCACGCGACGGTTGCCGGGCGTGACGCCGTCGTCCACGAGGCGCTGGAGCAGCAGCGGGGTGGCCACGACGAGGGCGGACCCGACGACGACGAGCACGAGGAACGCGGAGATGAAGCGCCGGTAGGGGCGGGCGAAGGCGAGGATGCGACGGAAGGTCTCGCGAGACACCTTGTGGTTCTTGACGCTCTGGTCCTTGCTCAACGAGCGCATGGCCGAGCCCGCACCACCAGCCATCGTCCTCATCCCGTTCCTCTCCTGTTGTCGCGCCACAGCGTCCGGAACGGGCCGTCTGTTCCCCTCACCCGTTCGCCGAGAGCCGAGCCAGGTCGCGCAGCCGTCCCGCCTGGGCGAGCCGCTCCGCAGCGAGCTGGTCACCGGGTCTGTTCCGGAGGGCACCCCGCAGCAGGTGCTTCGTGGCGACGGCCGCTCCCCGCGGTGACGTCATCAGCGAGATCACGAGGGCGTGGACCGCGTCGGGGAGCGTGTCGGCCGGCACGCTCCGAACGGCCAGCCCCCACGCGACCGCCTCGTGAGCCGTCACGGCCCGTCTCGACACGCAGATCTCGAGGGCGCGCGGGTAGCCGACCGCGTCGACGAGCGGACCGGTGCCAGCCAGGTCGGGCACCAGCCCGAGCGACGGCTCGGCCATCACCAGCTGCACGTCGTCCGCGACCACCATGAGGTCGGCCGCCAGTGCGAGCTGGAAGCCGGCGCCCACCGCGTGCCCCTGCACGGCCGAGATCGTCAGCGCGTCACACTCACGCCACCAGGTGAAGGCCCCCTGGTACCGCGCGATCGTCGCGTCGAGCTCCTCGTCGGGGGCTGCGGCCAGCTCGAGCAGCCCCGGCTCCCCCGGCACGTCGCCCGTGAACATCCGGCGGTCGAGGCCGGCACTGAACGACGGTCCGCTCGCCGACAGCACGACGACGCGAGGCGCCATTCGTCCCACCGCGGCACCGACCGCCGTCAGTGCGTCCCAGGTCGAGGGCAGCTGCGCGTTGCGGCACTCAGGGGTGTCCAGCACCACGTCCCACCGGTCGCCACCGGTCGTCAGGCGGATGCCGGCCTCACGGCACTGCTGCACGAGCTCGTCCACGGGCGCCCCTTCGTCGTCGTCCAGCGTCACCGCCAGGGACGCCCATTCTCCCGAGAATCGGGCCGAGACCGGGCCTCCAGAGACGCATTCTCCCGAGAACGGCGCTGAAGGGCGGCTCTCCCGGGTGAGCTCCCGAGAACGGGGCCCGGACGGTCAGGCCAGCGACACCAGGTCGGCGTAGTCCGGACCCCAGTGGTCCTCGACACCGTCCGGGAGCAGCAGCACGCGCTCAGGCTCCAGCGCGTGGACCGCACCTTCGTCGTGCGTCACGAGGACGACGGCACCCGCGAAGGAGCGCAGTGCCCCGAGCACCTCCTCGCGGCTGGCCGGGTCGAGGTTGTTCGTGGGCTCGTCGAGCAGGAGCACATTGGCGGCCGAGACGACCAGGGTGGCCAGCGCCAGCCGCGTCTTCTCCCCGCCCGAGAGCACGCCGGCCGGCTTGTCCGCGTCGTCCCCGCTGAACAGGAAGGAGCCGAGCACCTTGCGGACCTCGGTGTCCCCCAGCTCGGGCGCGGCCGACCGCATGTTCTCCAGCACGGTGCGTGACGTGTCGAGCGTCTCGTGCTCCTGCGCGTAGTAGCCCAGGCGCAGTCCGTGCCCTGGTTCGACCTGCCCGGTGTCGGGCGTGTCCACGCCGCCGAGGATGCGCAGCAGTGTCGTCTTGCCGGCGCCGTTGAGCCCCAGAACGACGACCTTGCTGCCCCGGTCGATCGCAAGGTCGACGTCGGTGAAGACCTCCAGCGACCCGTAGGAGCGGGACAGAGCCGACGCGCGCAGGGGCGTCTTGCCGCACGGCGCCGGGTCGGGGAAGCGCAGCTTGGCCACCTTGTCGTGCTGCCGCACGTCATCGAGGTCGGCCAGCAGGCGCTGCGCCCGCTTGGCCATGTTCTGGGCCGCGACCGCCTTGCTGGCCTTGGCCCGCATCTTGTCCGCTTGGAGCATCAGCGCCGAGGCCTTCTTCTCGGCGTTCGCCCGCTCGCGGTGGCGGCGTCGCTCGTCCTGCTCGCGCTGCTGCAGGTAGGCCTTCCAGCCGACGTTGTAGACGTCGAGGACGGCACGGTTGGCGTCGAGGTAGCAGACGCGCGTCACGACGGTCTCGATCAGGTCGACGTCGTGGCTGATCACCACGAGTCCCCCCGAGTAGGCCCGCAGGAAGTCGCGCAGCCACACGACCGAGTCGGCGTCGAGGTGGTTGGTCGGCTCGTCCAGCAGGAGCGTCTGGGCCCCCGAGAAGAGGATGCGCGCCAGCTCGACACGACGCCGCTGACCACCGGAGAGGGTGCGCAGCGGTTGCCCGAGCACCCGCTCGTCGAGGGCCAGGTTGCTGGCGATCCGGGCCGCCTCCGACTCGGCGGCGTACCCGCCGAGCGACGTGAACCGAGCCTCCAGGCGCGAGTAGCGGGCCATCGCCGCGTCTCGGGTCTCGTCGTCGGCCGACGCCATCGCGCCCTCGGCCTGGCGCATGCGCGAGATCACGTCGTCGAGCCCACGGGCGGACAGGATCCGGCTGAGCGCCAGCACGTCCAGGTCACCGGTCCGCGGGTCCTGGGGCAGGTAGCCGATCTCACCGGTGCGCGTGATCGTGCCGCCAGCGGGCTGGCCCTCCCCCGCGAGCACCTTGGTGAGGGTCGTCTTCCCGGCGCCGTTGCGGCCCACGAGGCCGACGCGGTCCCCGGGACCGACGCGCAGGCTCGCGTCCGTCATGAGGACGCGTGCGCCGACGCGCAGCTCGACGCCGTGTGCCGTGATCACCGTGGTTCCTCCGCTGGGTGGACGCCGTCCCGCGGGCGCGCCGGCCAGGGGTTGCGCCACTACTGTAACGGCGGGCGGACGGCCCCCCTGCATCGCTTTCCCGGGAGGACGGGCATGACCTTCAACGAGGGGATCCAGGTCGACCCCGGTCGGGCCTCCGGTGGACGGGGTGGCCGCGGCGGTGGCATCGCCGTCGGCGGGGGGATCGGCGGCGTCCTGGTGGTGATCGTGCTCCTGGTGCTCGGCGTCGACCCGGGCACGGTGCTCGGCGGCGCCACCGGGGGGCAGCCCCAGCAGGGTGGAGGCGACGACTTCGCGCAGTGCCAGGACGCCGAGGCCGCGAACACCGACGTCGACTGCCGCATCATCGCGACCGCGGAGAGCCTCGACGTCGTGTGGGCCGAGCAGATGGCGCAGCTGGGGCAGCAGTACGAGCAGCCCGGGCTGACCATCTTCACCAGCCAGACGCAGACCGCGTGCGGCAACGCCACCTCGGCCGTGGGGCCCTTCTACTGCCCGTCCGACACGACCGCCTACTTCGACTCCAGCTTCTTCGACGTGCTCACCGACCAGTTCGGGTCCAGCGGCGGTCCGCTCGCCCAGGAGTACGTGGTCGCGCACGAGTTCGGTCACCACATCCAGAACCAGCTCGGGCTGCTGTCGGCCTCCCAGCAGGACCCGCAGGGCCCGGAGTCCGGGGCGGTGCGGGTCGAGCTGATGGCGGACTGCTTCGCCGGCGTGTGGGCGCACCACGCCGCCAACAGCGTCGACCCCGAGACGGGAGTCACGTTCCTCCAGCCGTTGACCGACCAGGACATCGCCGATGCCCTGTCGGCCGCATCGGCGGTCGGGGACGACCGGATCCAGCAGCAGACCCAGGGACGGGTGAACCCCGAGGCCTGGACGCACGGGTCCAGCGAGCAGCGCCAGGAGTGGTTCACGCGCGGGTACGGGTCGGGCGACCCCAACAGCTGCGACACGTTCGGGGCCCCGAGCCTCTGACGCCGCCCGGTATCAGCGAGGCACCGGCGTCCTCCTGACGGGTACCTACCGAGGGGATCCCGTCATGCACACGCACAAGGCCGCGCCCTGCACACCCGACCACAACCCGTGCGGGGGTGGACGAGACCAGGCGGACGAGGCTCCGCCGCTCGATGTCGACCGCGACCAGCTCGGGGACGGGTTCAGCGGCTTCGTCATCGTGCGTCTGTCGCGTGAGCTCGGGCAGTCCCGGGGGCGCGACCTCCGCGGTGCCGCGAAGCAGCTCAAGCTGGACGCCCTGGGCAAGGCGCTCGACGCGCTCGGTGGGCCCCCGACCCGTCGGCTGATCACGAGCGTCAAGCCGGAGGAGCTCGTCCGGATGGAGGAGGAGGTCGCCGACAGCCCGTTCCGTCCCCTCAACAGCCTGACGTCCTACTGGCGGCTCGACGCCCGTCAGCTGGAGGCCCGTCCGGCCGAGGTGGCCGAGCGCATGACCAGGACTGACGGGGTCGAGCTCGCCTACGCCGAGATGGTCGTGAGCGACCCCGTGGTCAACGCCGGCAACGACCCGTTCAACGCCCAGCAGGGGTACCTGGACGCCGCCCCGGCGGGCATCGATGCCCGGTGGGCGTGGACGCAGGCCGGCGGCGAGGGCCAGGGCGTGGGAGTCGTCGACCTCGAGCAGGGGTGGCGACTGGGGCACGAGGACCTGGCCGGCAAGGCACCGACGCTGATCTTCAACAGCAACCGCGACGGGGTCGGCGGCTACGTCGGCAACCACGGCACAGCCGTGATGGGTGAGATCGCGGCGGACGACAACACCGTCGGCGTGGTCGGCATAGCCCCCTCCCTGGCGTCGCTGCGCGCGACGTCCCACTGGGACGGTGCGACCGCGCTGCACGTCGCCGACGCGGCCGTGGCGGCGATGCCGACGATGTCGGCCGGTGACGTCCTGCTCCTCGAGGTGCAGCGGGGCACTGCCCTGCTGCCGACCGAGACCGACGTGGCCGACTACGACGCCCTCCGGCTCGCCACCGCCCGAGGGGTGATCGTCGTGGAGGCGGCCGGCAACGGCAGCAACGACCTCGACGCCTGGACGGACGGCTCCGGTCGCTTCAGGCTGCGGCGGGGACACGCCGACTTCCGCGACTCCGGCGCGATCATGGTCGGCGCCTCACGGTCCGCCGTGGTGGGCGGCACGGCGCACGAGCGGGCCGGGTTCTCGAACTTCGGCAACCGCGTCGACTGCTACGCGTGGGGGGAGAACGTCGCCACCTGCGGGTACGGCGACCTCACTCCGACAGCCGGTCCGGATGCCGACTACACGGCGATCTTCAACGGCACGAGCAGCGCGTCCCCGATCGTCGTCGGCGCCGCCGTCCTCACCCAGAGCCTGTACCGGACGGCCACCGGCACGCGCCTGTCGCCGGGCCAGATGCGCAACATCCTGGCGAACCCGGCCAACGGCACGCCCCAGGGCACCGGCGTCGCAGGTGCCATCGGCGTGATGCCGAACGTGCGCCGCATCGCGACCACGGTGCTCGGCCTGGTGCCCGACGTGTACGTGCGCGACGCCGTCGGCGACACGGGGACCGTGCCCAACGCCGGCGCGCTCAGCGTGAGCCCCGACGTCATCGTCCGTCCGGCACCCGTCGCCGACCCGACCGCGTCCTTCGGCGAGGGCAGCGGAACCGAGAACGACGCGAGCCTCGGGACGGAGGTCGAGGCCGGGCAGGACAACACGATCTACGTGCGGATGCGCAACCGGGGCGGCGCGGCGGCCGCGGGCGTGACCGCCACCGTCTACTGGAGCCGCGTCTCGACCCTGGTCACGCCGGCCATGTGGACCCTCGTGGGCACCACCGTCCCGATCACGGTGCCGGTCGGCGACACGCTCGCGGTCTCCCCCGGCCTCACGTGGCCGAAGGCCGCGATCCCGGCCGCGGGTCAGCACTACTGCTTCGTGGTGCTGCTGAACCACGTCGACGACCCAGCGCCGCCGATCCCCGGTCCGACGGACTGGAACGGGTTCCGCGACCTGATCCGCAACAACAACAACGTGACCTGGCGCAACTTCAACGTCGTGGACGTGCTGCCGGACCCCTCGGCCGACCCGGTGGCCCTGCCGTTCGTCCTGGCGGGCGCCCCCGGCGAGGCGCGGAGGTTCGACCTCGAGATCGCGGTGCACCTCCCGGAGGACGCCAGGCTGTTCCTGGAGCTGCCCGCCGAGGCCCGGTCGGGGCTCCCGGCCACCTGGCTCGAGCGGGCCGAGCGGACGCGGAAGGGCGGCCTGTCCGTCGAGGTCCCCCGCCTGCGCAGCAACCCGCTGTGCGGAGTCCGGCTCCACGCCGACGCGGCGCACGAGTGCCGGTTCGTGCTGCACCCGTCCAAGGGGCTCGCCCTCGGCACGCACACGATCGCCATCCGGCAGTTCGACGACGACCTGCAGGTCGGTGGCGTGACGTGGGCGCTGCGGCCGAAGGGCTGACCCCGCCGGGCGTTCACATCCGGCCCGGCCGGTGCCACCATCGGGACGGAGGCACCGTGAGCATCGACGCGCTGGTGGACCGCATGCAGTCGTTCCTCGTCGGCATGCAGGCGGACGACGACCCCCGCCGCTTCTTCCACGCCACCTACCTCCGCACCACGCTCGCTGTCCGGGACGAGCTGCGCGCCAGGCGTTTCCGCGACAACGAGTGGGTCGAGCGCTGGGACGTCGTGTTCGCCGACCTGTACCTCGACGCCCTCACGGCCGACCAGCGAGGGGAAGCGGTGGCGAGGCCGTGGGCGGTCGCTTTCACCACCACTCCCCTACCGCCCCTGCGCCACGTGCTGCTCGGGATGAACGCCCACATCAACTTCGACCTCCCCCAGGCGCTGGTGGCCGTCATCCCGAGCGAGGACTTCGACGATCAGGCCGTGATGCGGTCGCGTCAGGCCGACCACCGTCACCTGGACGAGGTGCTGGCGGCACGCGTGTCCGCCGAGGACGACGAGCTCGCCCGCGTCGGCGGCACGAGCCTGACCGACCGGATCCTGCGACCACTCAACCGTCGCGGCACGATGCGGTTCCTCCGGGAGTCGCGGGAGAAGGTGTGGGGCAACGCGCTCGTGCTGGACCGGGCCCGCCGGCGGGGTCCGGACGCTTACGCGCGTGCGCTCGGCGAGCTGGAGGCGCTGAGCGCCCGACGCGTCACGCAGCTGAACGCCCGCGGGCCGGTGCTGCTGAACCTCGCGGTCCGCGGGTTCGGGGTCAGGCTGGCCCCTCTCCCGGGTCCGGCATGACGGCCCCGGTCGCGGCGACGGCGCCGACCGCCGCGACCACACCCGGCATGCGGCGGATCCTCTGGATCGCCGGGCTCCTCGTCCTGGCCCAGTCGCTGCCCCTGACGCTGCTCACCACCAGGACGGACCGCTTCTTCGCCTGGACGATCGACGTGCCACTGACAGCAGCCTTCCTCGGCGCCGGCTACGCCGCGGCGACCGTGCTCGAGATCGTCGCCGCTCGGCAGGCAGCCTGGGCGCGGACGCGGACGGCGGTCCCGGGCGTGCTGGTGTTCACCACGCTCACCCTCCTGGTGACGCTCCTGCACCTGGACCGTTTCCACCTCGCCGACGTCGACCTGCTCACCCGAACGGTCACGTGGGCCTGGCTCGTCATCTACGTGGTCGTCCCCCCCGCCCTCGCGCTCACCTGGTGGCGCCAGTCACGCACAGGAGGCGGCCCGGTGCCCGCCGACGTGCCCGGACGGACGTTGCCGACGGCTCTCCGGCACGGCCTCGGTCTGCAGGGGCTCGTGATGGGAGTGCTCGGCCTGCTGCTGCTCGTGCTGCCCGCGGACGGCGCGCGCCTGTGGCCCTGGCCGCTCACCGTGCTCACGGCCCAGGCCGTCGGGGCGTGGCTGGTCGGTCTGGCCGTCCTCGCCCTGGACCTGTGGCGGGCGGACCGGCTCGGAGCCGGCGTCGCTGCCCTCCCGGCCTGTCTCCTGCTAGCCGTGCTCCAGCTCGTCGCCGTCGCCAGGTTCCGGGCCACCCTCGAGTGGGGCGACCTCGCCACCTGGCTCTACCTGGCGTTCCTGCTGAGCCTGGGTGCCGTCGGCGTCGCCGGTTCGGCGGCCCTCTGGCGCCCGGCTTCAGGGGTCGGGCCGGGACTGCCGTCTCACCCGTAGGGCGCGGTGCTCAGGTACCGCAGACCGGAGTCGACGGCGACGGTGACGACGGTCGACGACGCGTCGAGGCGCTCGGCGATCCTCAACGCGGCGATCACGTTGGCGCCGGTCGACGTGCCGGCGAACAGGCCCTCCTCGCGGGCCAGGCGCCGCGCCATCTCCTGGGCGTCGGCGCTGGCGACGGCGTCGACCGAGTCCACCAGCCGGCGCTCCCACAGCGGCGGCAGGAACCCGATCCCGATCCCCTCGATGCGGTGCGCGCCGGTCGGTCCCCCGGACAGCACGGCTGACTCCTCGGGCTCGACCGCAACCACCTCCACGTCGGGGCGATGTCGGCGCAGCGCGCGGGTGACGCCGTGGATCGAGTGCGCCGTGCCGACGGTCTGGACGAAGACGTCGACCTCGCCACCCGACTGCTCCCAGATCTCCTCGCCGAGCCGCTCGTAGCCGCGGACGCCGTCGTGGTTGTTCAGCTGGTCGGACCACCAGTGCCCGGGCCGCCGGCTGATGCCGGCCGACGTGGCGATCATCCGCTTGATCAGGTCCTCGGTGATGCGCCCCTGGTCGCTCGGCTCGTCGGTGATCTCGGCTCCCAGGGCCAGCATCGTGCGCCGCTTCTCGACGGTGAAGGCGTCCGAGAACACCACGTGCAGCCCGTACCCCAGGGCGGCGCAGACGAAGGCCAGCGAGATCCCGGTCGTCCCGGCCGTGTACTCGACGACCGTCCCGCCGACGGGGAGACGACCGTCCGCGGCGGCCGACCGGACCACCTCGACCGCCATCCGGTCCTTCATCGACCCGGTGGGGTTGGCCGACTCGAGCTTGACCAGCACCCGGCACCCTGAGGACGGGACGACGCGGCGTAGCCGGACGACCGGCGTGTTGCCGACCCCGGCGAGGATCCCCGCACCGTCGACGTCCATGACCCCTCGTCCCGCTCGGCGTCCAGGACCTCCGGAGTGTGTCAGTCGCCGATCAGCGTGTCGACCGTCATCACGGCGGCGCCGAGGGCGTGCAGGTGAGCGCTCTCGACGACGTCCGTGTGGAGGAGCTCGGAGGTCGTCACCCCGGTCCGGTCGAACTCCTCGACGGCGTCGAGCAGCGCACCCAGCTCCCCCTCGCGCTCCATCACCGCCTTCGCCACGATCTCGGTGAGGTTGGACGACTTGACCACGGTCGCCGCGTCGGCCCCGAGGATGTCGACGACACCGGTGACGAGGCCTGCCGCGTAGGCGTTGCCCGCGGCCACGCCCGGTACGCGCGCAGCCAGGAGCTCGCACATGCGGGCACGCGTGAGCACGTCCACGGCCTCCTCGCGACCGCCGTCCATCCGGCCGTGGAACGCGCCGAGCATCACCCAGGCCGTCAGCTGACGCCGGCCGACGAGCACGATGGCCTGTTTCAGCGACGTGACCTCGTAGGTGGCCCCGCCGGCGGAGTTGGCCATCCCGAGCACGCGCAGGCTCAGGCCCGCGTCAGCGGACACGAGCTGCTCGATCAGGTTCGCGGAGGTCTCCGGGTCGCTGAGGGCGGCGAGCAGCCGGAGCGACACGAGCTGGGACACGCTCGTCGCGGACGCGGGGGTCGAGCGCTTGTGGAAGTGGGGACCCTGGAAGAGCGTGAAGCCGGCGGAGACGCAGCGCACGCGGGTCGCCTCGTCCTGCACGCCGTCCGCGAGCAGCTGGGCGGTGGGCGCCATCTCGTGCACGTAGCCGACGAACTGCGCCAGGGCGGCCGCCTCGGGGGCGATGTGCGCGAGGTCGGCGAGGTCGACCTTGACGACGTCGACGATCGGCAGGAGGCGCTCGTAGTCCGGACCCGTGGCCCACCCGTCGACGGCGACCCGGAAGCCGCGCTCCTTCAAGCGGATGACACCGTCGACGATGGCCTCGTCGACCTCGACGTCGCCGAGGATCTCGAGCACCACGTTCTGCGGGCTGAAGGGCATGTCGCGACGGGTGGTGAAGAACGCACGTGGGGCGTTCACGTAGAGCTGGCGACGCGTGCCGAAGACCTGCGAGGCGAAGCTGCCGAAGGCCGCCGTGATGACGCCCGACGTGGAGGCGTCGCGGGAGACCTCGTCGTCGCCCTCCGCGGGGTGGAACAGCAGCTCGTAGCCGACGACCTTGCCGCCGCCGTCGATGACGGTCTCGCGCCCGACCCGCGAGCGTCGCCGCGGCGGTGCCGTCGTGTCCATCCCCAAGACCCTCCCTCGTGATGGGGCAGTGCGTGCCGTCCGGTCGGCGGCCTCACGTGACCATCGGCAGGTCAGGCACCGACATGAAGCCCCGGAGCCGCGGTCGCGGGCCGTCCGCCACGCCCTACCCTCACAGCCATGACAGCACCGCAGCGTGAGCCCTCCCCCTCGACACGCCGTCGTCTGCCGGCCCGTGACCTGGCCCTCGTCGCCAGCTTCGCCGCCCTGATCGGCGCCCTCGGCCTTCCGGGCGCGATCGCGATCCCCGGCAACCCCGTACCGATCACCCTGCAGACCCTCGGGATCATGCTCGCCGGGTCCATCCTCGGCGCCCGGCGCGGTGCCCTGGCGGTGCTCACGTTCCTCGCCCTTGTCGCGGCGGGTCTCCCACTCCTCTCGGGTGGACGCGGTGGCCTCGCCGTGTTCGCCGGTCCCAGCGCGGGCTACCTCGTCGGCTTCGCCGTCGGTGCGTTCGTGACGGGCTGGCTGGTGCAGCGCGTGCTGCCCCGGTACCCGCTGTGGTGGGGCGCCCTGGCCAACCTCGTCGGCGGCATCGTCGTGGTCTACGCGATCGGGATCCCGGTGAGCGCTGCCGTCGCCGGGACCAGCGGAGTGGTCGCCACCGCCGTCGCGGCCGCGGTCTTCCTGCCAGGGGACGTGGTGAAGGTCGTCGTCGCGACGTCGGTCGCCGCCGCCGTCCACCGGGCGGTGCCCGACATCACGCCCGCGCGTCCGCACGCCCGGGAGTCCGCCGAGGTCGCGTGAGACCCCTGCTGCTGCACGGCCGAGACCAGCGGGCCACGCTCACGGCGTTCACCGCGGCGATGGACTGCGGCGAGCCCGTCGCCGTCCTCGACCCGGCCTGGCCGGACGAGCTCGCCCGGGCGGCCCGCGCCCAGGTCCACAGCGCTCACGCGCGCGGGCGCCTGGGGCCGGGATCGCTGGTCCTGTTCACCTCGGGCAGTGCCGGACGCCCGCGCGGTGTCGTGCGCACCCACGAGTCCTGGCGGGCGAGCGTCGGCCCGCTGACGAGCCTGCTCGGCCTGACGTCCGACGACGTGGTCTGGACGCCCGGCCCGTTGTCGTCGTCGCTGTCGCTGTACGGGGCGTGGCACGCGAGCACGGTGGGTGCGCGGACGGTTCTCGCGGACGAGGACCCGGCCGACGCCGGCGTCCTGCACACCGTCCCGAGCGCGTTCGCCCGGCTCCGGCGCCGCACGTCCGCGCAGACGAGAGCGGCCCTTCGGACGGTCGTGCTGGCGGGCGAGCCAGTGACCGGCACCCACCGCGCCGAGTGCGCCGCCGAAGGCTGGGCCGTGCGCGAGTACTACGGGGCGGCCGAGCTCTCGTTCGTCGGCTGGTCGGCGGACGGCGGCCCGTGGCGGCCCTTCCCTGGTGTCGAGGTCGAGCTTCGGGGCGGGGACCTCTGGGCACGGTCTCCCTACCTCGCGCGCGGCTACCTCGACGAGGGCGACGGCCCGCTCCGCACCGACGCTCACGGCTGGGCGACGGTCGGTGACCGGGCCGTGGCCGTCTCCGACGGCTACGTGGTCAGAGGGCGCGGAGCGGCGTCGATCTCCACGGGTGGCCACACCGTCTCAGCGGAGGAGGTGGAGTCGGTGCTGGCCTCGGTCCCGGGCGTGCGGGCCGTGCTCGTCGTGGGGCGACCGGACGCCGGCCTGGGAGAGGTCGTCACAGCGCTTCTCGTGGGTGACGCCTCGGCGAACGCCCTGCGCGCCGTCGTGCAGGGGCTGCCTGCGCCCGCGCGACCCCGACGCTGGGCGCGGGTCGACGACCTGCCCCGAACTTCCTCGGGGAAGCCGGACCGTGCCGCGGCGCGGGCCGACGTCGCCGAGGGCCGGGTCGTCTGCGGCCCCCTCAGCTGACCGACCTCGGGTGGTCGGCGCCCGCTCCGCGCGCCCTACGCTGACGACGCCATGACCGTCGCCCCCCACGCCGTCCCGGCCCCGGACCGCACCCCCGTCATCGTCGCCGCGCGGCGCACCCCCGTGGGCACGGCGGGCCATGCGCTGTCGGACGTCGACGTGGTAGCCCTGGCCTCCCCGGTCCTCGCGGCGCTGCACGCCGACCTCGTCGCGCTCGGCGTCGACACCCCGGTCGACGAGGTGGTGCTCGGCAACGTGATGGGCCCCGGCGGGAACCCCGCCCGGGTCGCCGCGCTGGCTGCCGGGCTCGGCACGTCGGTGCCGGGACTGACCGTCGACCGGCAGTGCGGGAGCGGGCAGGAGGCCGTCCACGTGGCCGCGGCCTCGGTGATGGCCGGCTCGGCCGGCATCGTGCTCGCGGGCGGTGCCGAGAGCGCCAGCACGGCCCCCACCAGGACCTGGCCCGCGCGACCCGGACAGGACCCGGTGGCGTACGCCCGGGCGCCGTTCGCCCCGGCGGACCTCGGCGACCCCGACATGGGCCCGGCCGCCCAGGACGTCGCCGACCGTTGCGGTGTCTCCCGCGAACGACAGGACGCCTACGCCCTGCGGTCGCATCGCCGCGCCGTCGCGGCCGCCCTCGCCGGGACGTTCGACCCCGAGCTGGTCCACGTCGGTGCGGTGACGGCGGACGAGCGGCCGCGGCCACGGCTCAGTCCCGAGCTGCTGGCCCGGCTGCCGGGCGCCTTCGCGCCCGGCGGCTCGGTGACGGCGGGCAACTCGTGCGGGGTCAGCGACGGTGCGGCGGCGGTCGCCCTCGTCCCTGAGCACCTGAGGGCGGACCTCGACCTGCCCGGGCTGGCGGTGCGCGGCTGGGTGGCGTGCGGCGTCGACCCGCGCCTGCCCGGCCTCGGACCCGTTCCCGCGGTGCGGACGGTGCTCGACCGGACGGCAACCCGCCTCGACGACGTGGCCGTCCTGGAGGTGACGGAGGCCTTCGCCGCCCAGCTGCTGGCCTGCACCGACGCCCTGGGCATCGACCCGTTGGGCGCCGACGCCGACCGGGTCTGCCCGTCCGGCGGAGCGATCGCCCTCGGCCACCCCTGGGGAGCCTCGGGCGCCCTGCTCGTCGTGCGGTTGTTCGGCCACCTGGTCCGTGCCGACGTGCCCGCGGGCACCCTCGGGCTGGCCACGTGCGCGGTCGGCGGCGGTCAGGGCCTGGCGTTGCTGGTGGAGCGGGTCGGATGATCCGCCTGACCGGGGCAGGGGTGCGGTACGGCGAACGGTGGGCGCTCCGGGACGTCACCCTCGACCTGACCGAGGGCAAGGTCGCGGTGCTGGGCGCCAACGGCTCCGGCAAGTCGTCGCTCGCACGGCTGCTCAACGGTCTCGTGCTGCCGTCGGTGGGCTCCGTCGAGGTGGACGGGCTCGACACGCGCCGTCACGGCGCCGCCGTGCGTCGCAGGGTCGGCTTCGTCTTCACCGACCCGGACGCGCAGATCGTGATGCCGACGGTCGCCGAGGACGTGGCGTTCTCCCTGCGCCGCCTCAACCTCACGCCCGACGACGCGGGTCGCCGGGTCGACGAGACGCTGCGCCGCTTCGGCCTGGACGGGCACGCCGACCACCCGGCGCACCTGCTGTCGGGCGGGCAGAAGCAGCTGCTGGCCGTGGCCGCGGTGCTGGTCACCGAGCCCGACGTGCTGGTCTGCGACGAGCCCACGACGCTTCTCGACCTGCGTAACACGCGCATGGTCTCGGACCTCCTGCTGGGCCTCGAGGAGCAGGTGGTGCTGGTCACCCACGACCTCGACCTCGTCGACGGGTGGGACCGAGTGCTGGTCGTCGACGAGGGACGGGTCGTCGCCGACGGGTCCGCTGCCGAGTCGGTGGCCTTCTACCGGGCGCTGGCCTCATGAGCGTCGGCACCTTCCGCGCGGGGACGTCGCTCCTGCACCGCGCCCCCGCGGGCGCGAAGCTCGCCGGTCTGGCGGCGTTCACGTCCGTCCTGGTCGCCTGGCGCTCCCCCGCCGTCGTGCTGGTCGGGGCACTGGCGTGCCTGGCCGCCTACGCCGTGGCCGGGTGGTCACCGCAGGTCGCCGCCCGGCAGGTGTGGCCCCTGCGCTGGATCGTGCTGCTGCTCGTGCCCTTCCAGTGGTGGACGGCGGGCTGGCGCGGGGCCGTGGTCGTGGTCGGCACGATCGTCGTCGCGGTGGCCGCCGCCGCGCTGGTCACCCTGACCACCCGCGTGACGGACCTGCTCGATGCGCTGGTGCGCCTGCTGCGGCCCCTGAGGTTGTTGGGTGTCGACCCGCAGAGGGCCGGTCTCGGGCTCGCGCTCGCGGTGCGCGCCGTGCCGGTGATCGCGTCCATGGCGCACGACGTCTCCGAGGCACGCCGGGCCCGGGGGCTGGAGCGCAGCGTGCACGCACTCGCGGTCCCGCTCGTGGTGCGCACGATCCGCCATGCCGAGCGGACCGGCGACGCCCTGCTGGCCCGGGGGGTCGACGACTGAGGCGGTGGCTCGTGTCGCAGCGAGCCTCGCTCGCAGCCAAGGAGATCGTCGAGGCGGCTCGGAGTCCGACGCGCTCGTGAGCCCCCTGCCGGGGTCGGCCGACGCCCGGTCTCAGGTGGCTCGCGGCCTGCGCCTGAGGGACCACCCGGCACGTCGTGCCCGTCGGACCAGCCACAGCCCACCCTGGTGCGCGGCGGCACCGGCCGTCGCGTTGATCGCCCCGACGGCTGCCGCTGCGCCGAGGGCGCCGGCGGTCGAGGCGCCCGTCACAGCCGCGACGACCACCATCCAGAAGGCGGTACCGAACAGGATCGCCGACCTCCACCAGCGTCCGAGGACGAGCCCGAAGACGATCATCGTCGGAACCATGGTGCCTCTTCCCGGACGTGCGCTGTCCCGTCCACCTTGGCACGGCGGCCGCACGGGCGACAGGCCCCGGCTCAAGCGAGCAGGCGAGTCAGTCGGGACCAGTCGGGACCAGTCGGGGTCAGTCGGGCTCGGTCAGGCGCACTCGCACCGACCGGTAGCGCTTGGCGGTGTCGCGCAGCACGTCGAGCCGTGGGTCGCGGACGTCGAGCAGGGGCCCGCGGGGCAGGGCGGCCACGAACGCCAGTCGCGGGTCGGCCAACGCCTCCTCGACCAGGAGCCTGTCCCCGCCGGGGACCAGCACGTCAAGCCGTACGCCCGCCGCGCTCCCGCCCTCACCTCGACCCCACATCGCGACGGCGGACTCCACGGCCGCGAGCACCAGCCCCGCCGCCTGCCCGGTTCGCCGTCTCGCGAAGCGCTGCTGCGACCATCCACCGGCGGCCGTGCGGCTCTGCACGTACCGGGTGCCCACCTTGTGCCGCACGAGCCGGGACCCGTCGGCGACGCCGACCCCGTACCCGCCGCGGCGCACGAGCAGGAGGGCTGCCTGCCGCGGCGTCGCGGCGTGCTCGGCCAGGGACGCGACCGGGTCGCCGGTGAGCTCCACCGGGCCGAACGGCACCTCCAGGTCGGCGACGGCGCCGTCGGCGGCACGGACCACCACGGACTCCCCGACCGTGACGTCGGTCTCGCCGTGGCGGTCACTGAAGCCGACCACCCAGCGCTGGAGTCGCTCGGGCGCGATCTCGAGCAGCCGGTGGCTCACTCGCCAGGGTCCGAGGTCACTGTCACGGACGACAGCATCGCAGGCCTCGCCAGGGCGGCAGGTCAGGCCACCGCCGCCTCACGCGCCGGCCCGGCGAGCCGCTCCGACCGCCGGGGCGGCAGGAGGCACAGCACGAGACCGACGACCAGCCATGCCCCCAGGACCAGCAGCGCCCGACCGCTCCCGGAGCCGTCGAAGAAGGCCACCGAGCGCAGGGCCGTGCCCCCGGCTCCGGGCGGCATCAGCTGGCCCAGTGCGCCCCAGCCGGACGGGAGCAGCTCCGGCGCGCTGGTCAGCCCGGACAGCGGGTTGCCGAGCAGCATCATCAGCCCCGCGCCCAGCGCCAGCCCGGCGCGGCCGAGCCACTGCTCGAGCCCGAGCACGAACACGGACGTGGCGGCGGTGGCCAGGGCGACGACCGAGGCGTTGACCCAGTAGCTGCCGTCCAGCGAGCCAAGCCAGAACTGCAGGATCGCCGTCAGCGCGAGCCCGGACGCGACGGCCACGCCCGCGGCGCCGGCGAGGCGGGCCCACCGGCTGCGCACCGCGATCACCAGCGCTGCAGCCGTGGCGATGCCGCCCAGCACGAGCGGCAGCGACCCGGCGGCGAGCCCTGCCCCGCGCGGGTCGGACTCCGGCAACGGGACGACGTCCGTCACCGCGACGGGCCGGCCCTCGGCGGCCCCCAGGCCGGCGGCGACCTGCCCCAGCAGCTGGGCCACCACGGGGCTCGCGGCGGACGCCGTCAGCACCTGCACCCCGTCGGGACCCGCCACGACGGCGCCGTACACCTCGCGTGACTCGATCATCAGCGTCGCCTCGGCCGCGTCCGCGGCCGGTCGCACGTCGAAGGCGTCCTCGCCCAGTCGTCCGGAGATCTGGGCGGCCACCTGCTCCGGCGCCGCCACGGCGAGCGGCACGTCGCGCGGCGCGCTGTTCGCCGAGGGCCACGCGAAAGCGGTGAGCAACAGGCAGAGCAGCGCCGTGAGGCCGACGACAGCACCGATGACGTGGCGCGTCTCGTGGGGGGTGTCCTGGTCGTCCATGGCTCCTCCTCAGTTAAACCGAACCGTCGTTCTCTTTGGGCTCAGGCTGCTCCCAGGTGCGTCCGGTTGTCAAGAACGATTGTTCGTTTTACTGTCCTCGACATGCCGAGAGTCAGCGCCGAGCACCGAGCCGCCCGCCGCGAGCAGATCGTCGTCGCGGCGTGGCGCTGCGTGGCGCGCGAGGGTTTCCACAAGACGACGATGGCGGACGTGATCCGCGAGTCGGGCCTGTCGGCGGGAGCGGTGTACGGCTACTTCCGCAGCAAGGACGAGATCATCGCCGCGATCGCGGACCGTGCCGTCGGCACCATCGACGAGGTCTTCGACCAGCTGGCCACGGCCGACACTCCCCCGACGCCGGCGGAGGCGATCCGCACCCTGACGACGCACGTGGTCCGCCTCGCCGCCGCGCCGCAGGGGGACGTGACGCGGGTGGCGCTGCAGGCGTGGTCCGAGGCTCTGCGCGACGAGGCGATCCGCGCATCCGTCTCCGCGAAGTACGCGCAGATCCGGGGCAGCTTCGCCCGGCTCGTGCGGCGCATGCAGGCGGCCGGGCTCGTCGACCCCCACACCGACCCGGACCTGGTCGCCCAGGCGCTGTTCGGCCTCATGCCGGGCTTCATCGTGCAGCGGCTGATCCTCGGCGACGTCACTCCGGACGGCTACGCCGAGGGGGTCGAGGCGCTGTTCCGGACCGCCCGGCCTGCAGCGGCCCCGATCACTCCCTGAGGGCGTGACCAGGGGCGGCGGTGCTCAGACGTTGAAGCCGAGGGCCCGCAGCATCTCGCGGCCGTCCTCGGTGATCTTGTCCGGCCCCCACGGCGGCATCCAGACCCAGTTGATCCGGTGGCCGGTGACGATCGGGTCGAGCGCCTGCGCGGTCTGGTCCTCGATCACGTCGGTGAGCGGGCACGCGGCGGACGTGAGCGTCATGTCGAGCACGGCGTGGTTGTGCTGGTCGACCGTGACGCCGTAGACGAGTCCGAGGTCGACGACGTTGATGCCGAGCTCGGGGTCGACCACGTCACGCATGGCCTCCTCGACGTCTGCCGCGGTCGCGGGGGTCGGGGCCGTGGCGGCCTTCGCCGGCGCCTCGGCCTGCTGCTCAGGGGCGACCTCCGGCACGTCCTCGGTCGTGGGGGTGTCCTGGCGGGACTCGGTGGTCATGCGCCCTCCTTGGTGGTGGCGGTGAGTACAGCATCGCGCATCGCGGCCCAGCCGAGCAGGGCGCACTTGACGCGCATGGGCAGCTTCGCGACGCCCGCGAAGGCGACGGCGTCGCCGAGGACCTCGGGATCGGGTTCGGTGCGTCCGCGGCTCTGGAGCATCGCCAGGACCGCGTCGTACGCGGCCATGGCGTCCTCGACGGACCGGCCGGTCACGGCGTCGGCCATCACCGACGCACCGGCCGTCGAGATGCTGCAGCCGAGCACCTCGTACGAGACGTCCTGCACGACGCCGTCGGCGACCCGCGCGCGCAGGGTGACCTCGTCCCCGCACGTGGGGTTCACGTGGTGGACCTCGGTGTCGAAGGGCTCCCGCAGGCCGGCGCCGTGGGGGGCCTTCGCGTGGTCGAGGATCACCTGCTCGTACAGCTCACGGACGTCCATCACGCCACCCCGAAGAAGTGGCGGACGTGGTTGAGGCCGTCCACGAGAGCGTCGATCTCGTCCGGCGTGGTGTACAGGTACGAGGACATCCGCGTGCTCGACTGCACCCCGAAGCGCTGGTGGACGGGTTTGGCGCAGTGGTGGCCGGCCCGCACCGCGATCCCCAGGGAGTCGAGCACCTGCGCGATGTCGTGGGGGTGGACCCCCGCGAGGGTGAAGCTGATGGCGCCGCCGCGGTCGACGGGCAGGCCGGCGCGCACCTCGGTCGGGCCCATCACCCGAAGTCCCGGCACCGTGGCCAGCCCTTCCAGCGCGCGGGCGGTGAGGTGCTGCTCGTGCGCGGCCACGGCGTCCATCCCTACGCCCTCGAGGTAGCGGACGGCCGCGCCGAGGCCGACGGCCTCCGCGATCGGCGGCGTCCCGGCCTCGAAACGGTGCGGCGGGGCCGCGAACGTCGATCCTGACATCGACACGGTCTCGATCATCTCGCCGCCGCCCAGGAACGGGGGCAGCTCGGCGAGCAGGTCGTAGCGACCCCAGAGCACGCCGATGCCGGTGGGCCCGCACATCTTGTGACCGGTGAAGGCCACGAGGTCCGCGCCGAGCGTGGCGACGTCAACGGGCAGGTGCGGCACCGCCTGTGAGGCGTCGACGACGACGAGGGCACCGACCTCGTGCGCGCGGCGGGCGATCTCGGCCACCGGGATGACCGTCCCGAGAGCGTTGGACACCCACGCGACCGAGACGACCTTGGTGCGCTCGGTGATCAGCTCGTCGACGCCCGCGAGGTCGAGGCGGCCCTCGTCCGTGAGGGGGAACCATCGGAGCGTGGCGCCGGTACGGGACGCGAGCTGTTGCCACGGGACGATGTTCGAGTGGTGCTCCAGCTCGGTGATGACGATCTCGTCACCGGCCCGCACCCCGCGTGGGTGGCCCGTGGCGCCCGCGTCCCCGAGCACACGGGCGACGAGGTTCAGCGCCTCGGAGGCGTTCTTGGTGAAGACGACCTCCTCGGCGCGCGTGGCACCGACGAAGCGGGCGACGTCGAGCCGGGCGTCCTCGAACGCCTCGGTCGACTCGGCGCCGAGCTGGTGCACGGCCCGGGCCACGTTCGCGTTGTGCCACCCCAGCTGCTCGGACACGGCGTCGAGCACCGCCCGCGGCTTCTGCGAGGTGTTGGCGCTGTCGAGGTAGACCAGCGGCTTCTCGTCGGCGAGGAGCCGCCCGAGGATGGGGAAGTCGGCCCGCAGACGGGCGACGTCGAACCCACCACCGGAGCGCACTGCGTCGGCGGCACCGGTGGTGGGGCTCGTCGTCATGAGCGGAGTCAGCTGCTCGCGTTCGCGGTCAGGAACCGGTCGTAGCCGTTCTCCTCGAGCTCGTCGGCCAGCTCGGGACCGCCGTTCTCGGCGATGCGGCCGTCGATGAAGACGTGCACGAAGTCGGGCTTGATGTACCGCAGGATGCGCGTGTAGTGCGTGATCAGCAGGACGCCGATCTCGCCACCCTCGCGAACGCGGTTGACGCCCTCGGAGACGACCTTGAGTGCGTCGACGTCGAGCCCGGAGTCGGTCTCGTCGAGGATCGCGATCTTCGGGTTGAGCAGCTCCATCTGGAGGATCTCATGGCGCTTCTTCTCGCCACCGGAGAAGCCCTCGTTGACGTTGCGCTCGGCGAACACGGGGTCGATCCTCAGCGCGTCCATCGCGGTACGGACGTCCTTGATCCAGTGCCGCAGGCTGGGCGCCTCGCCGTCGATGGCGGTCTTCGCGGTGCGCAGGAAGTTCGACACCGTGACGCCGGGGATCTCGACCGGGTACTGCATCGCGAGGAACAGGCCGGCGCGGGCACGCTCGTCCACGCTCATCGCGAGGACGTCCTCGCCGTCGAGAGTGACTGTGCCCTCGGTGATCTGGTACTTGGGGTGACCCGCCACGGAGTAGGCGAGCGTGGACTTGCCGGAGCCGTTCGGCCCCATGATCGCGTGCGTCTCGCCCTGCTTCACGGTCAGGTCGACGCCGCGCAGGATCTCCTTGGTGGTGTCGCCCTCAACAGCGACGCTCACGTGCAGGTTGCGGATCTCGAGAGTGGCCATGTGCGTTCAGTTCTCCTTCGGGGCGGTGACGTCGACGAGGACGTCGTCGCCCTCCACGGTCAGTGGGTAGACATCGATCGGGGCGGTCGCCGGCGGCCCGGAGGGCTTGCCGGTCCGCAGGTCGAAGCGCGAGCCGTGCAGCCAGCACTCGATCGTGCAGCCGTCCACCTCGCCCTCCGACAGCAGCACGTACTGGTGCGAGCAGACGTTGTTGACGGCGTGCAGGTCGCCGTCCTCGTCGCGGACGACCACCACCGGCTCACCGTCGATCTCGGTGCCGAAAAGGCCGTCCTCACCGAGGTCGTCCAGCGAGCACGCGCGCACCATGCTCACGAGGCGTCCGAGCCGGCGGTGGCACCCACCTCGGAGACGACTCCGTCGACCGCGGCGGTGACGGTGTCGGACGCCGGGCCCATGTGCAGCGCGAGCTCGTCGTCGATGGCGCCCATCATCTGCTCGGCGATCGCGGGGACGCCGATCTGGGCGAGGATGTCCGCGAAGAACCCGCGAACGACCAGGCGGCGCGCCTGCTCCTCCGGGATGCCCCGCGCCTGCAGGTAGAACAGCTGCTCGTCGTCGAAACGACCGGTCGCCGACGCGTGGCCGGCGCCCACGATCTCGCCGGTCTCGATCTCCAGGTTCGGCACGGAGTCGGCGCGCGCGCCGTCCGTGAGCACCAGGTTGCGGTTGAGCTCGAACGTGTCCGTGCCCTCGGCGACCGCGCGGATCAGCACGTCGCCGACCCAGACGGTGTGGGCCGTGTCGCCCTGGAGGGCGCCCTTGTAGGTCACGTTGCTGGTGCAGTGCGGTGCGTCGTGGTCGACGAACGACCGGTGCTCGAGGTGCTGGCCCGCGTCGGCGAAGTACAGGCCGAGCAGGTTCGCGTGGCCGCCGGGACCGGCGTAGCGGGCGTTCACGTTGAGCCGCACGACACGGCCGCCGAGAGACACCGCCACGTGCTTGTAGCGCGCGTCGCGACCGACCAGGGCGTCGTGCTGTCCGAGGTGGACGGCGTCGTCGTCCCACCGCTGCAGGCTCACCACAGTGAGGTCGGCGCCGTCGCCGACGACCACCTCGAGGTTGCCGGTGTGCTGCCCGGATCCGACGTGGTCGACGACGACGATGGCCTTGGAGTGCCGGCCGGCCTCGACCACGTAGTGGGCCTGGCTCACGCCACCGAGGCCGCGCACCGTGAGCCGCACGGGCTCCTCGAGCTGCGCGTCCGCAGGGATCTGGACCCGAAGGGCGTCGTCGACGTACTGCGAGCCCAGCGCGGCGGCACGGTCGGCGGGCACCAGCGCCGTACCGCGCGGGGCCTCGCCGCGGCCGATGGTGCCCACGACGACGCCGTCCGAGGAGGTCAGGTCGTACTCGACCGTGCCCGCCTTGTCGGCGGCCTTGTCCTCGAGCAGCTCGTCGAGCAGGTCGATGGGGGTGAAGCGCCACTCCTCCTCACGGCCGGTCGGGCGCGGGAAGTCGGCCACGTGGAACGAGGTCGGCCGCTCGGCTCGCGACTGCTGCGGGACCGGGGAGCCCGGCCCGTGCGAGTGCTCCACCAGGCCGTGCTGGACTGTCTCGGTAGCGATGGTGTTCTCCTACAGGCGTTTCGGGTTGGACGGTGAAGGGCGTGCGGTCAGCCGACCGCACCCTCCATCTGCAGCTCGATCAGGCGGTTCAGCTCGAGGGCGTACTCCATCGGCAGCTCGCGGGCGATCGGCTCGATGAAGCCGCGCACGATCATCGCCATGGCCTCGTCCTCGCTCATGCCGCGGGACATCAGGTAGAAGAGCTGGTCCTCGCTGACCTTGGACACCGTTGCCTCGTGCCCCATCGACACGTCGTCCTCGCGGACGTCGACGTAGGGGTAGGTGTCGGAGCGCGAGATGTTGTCGACCAGCAGTGCGTCGCAGCGCACCGTCGAGGCCGAGTGATGGGCGCCCTCGAGCACCTGCACGAGACCGCGGTACGACGTGCGGCCACCACCGCGGGCCACCGACTTCGAGATGATCGAGGACGAGGTGTTGGGCGCCGCGTGCACCATCTTCGCGCCCGCGTCCTGGTGCTGGCCGTCGCCCGCGAACGCGACCGAGAGGGTCTCGCCCTTGGCGTGCTCGCCCATCAGGTAGATCGCCGGGTACTTCATGGTGACCTTCGAGCCGATGTTGCCGTCGACCCACTCCATCGTCGCGCCGGCCTCGGCGGTCGCCCGCTTGGTGACCAGGTTGTAGACGTTGTTCGACCAGTTCTGGATGGTCGTGTACCGGACGCGGGCGCCCTTCTTGACGACGATCTCGACGACCGCGGAGTGCAGCGAGTCGGACTTGTAGATCGGTGCGGTGCACCCCTCGACGTAGTGGATGTACGAGTCCTCGTCCGCGATGATCAGGGTGCGCTCGAACTGGCCCATGTTCTCGGTGTTGATCCGGAAGTAGGCCTGGAGCGGGATGTCGACGTGGACGCCCTTGGGCACGTAGATGAACGAGCCGCCGGACCACACCGCCGTGTTCAGCGACGCGAACTTGTTGTCGCCGGGCGGGATGACCGTGCCGAAGTACTCCTTGAAGAGCTCCGGGTACTCGCGCAGACCGGTGTCGGTGTCGACGAAGATGACGCCCTTCTGCTCCAGGTCCTCACGGATCTGGTGGTAGACGACCTCGCTCTCGTACTGCGCGGCGACACCGGCGACCAGACGCTGCTTCTCGGCCTCGGGGATGCCCAGGCGGTCGTACGTGTTCTTGATGTCGTCCGGCAGGTCCTCCCACGAGGTCGCCTGCTTCTCGGTGGACTTCACGAAGTACTTGATGTTGTCGAAGTCGATGCCCGACAGGTCGCTGCCCCAGGTCGGCATCGGCTTCTTGCCGAACAGCCGCAGGGACCTCAGCCGCGTCTTGAGCATCCACTCCGGCTCGTCCTTGCGGTTCGAGATGTCCCGGACGACGTCCTCGCTCAGACCGCGGCGCGCGTTCGTGCCCGCGGCGTCGGAGTCGGCCCAGCCGTACTCGTAGGTCCCCAGGCCGGCCAGCTCGGGGTTACGGGCCTCGATGTCCGAGGTGAACGTGCTGGTGGTCGGAGTGCTCATCAGGCGGTCCTTCCGGAGGCGGACGTGCGGTCTTCTGTCAGGTCGTGCGGGTTCTGGGGCGCGGGCTGCTCGGCGGTGAGCTGCCCGGTCGGGACGTGCGTGGTGCACACGTGGGCGCCGTGGGCCAGCGTGGCCAGCCTTCTCACGTCGACACCGAGGAGGCGCGAGAACGTCCTGGTCTCCGCGTCGCACAGCTCGGGGAAGCGCTCGGCGGCGTGCTGCACCGGGCAATGACCCTGGCACAGCTGGACCGCCTGCGCCGGGGTGCCCTCCCCGATCGGGCGGCTGCTCGCGGCGAACCCCTCCTCGTGCAGCGCCGCGGCCAGGGCCGTGGCGCGTGCGGACGGGTCCTCGCCGGCCGCGTCGACCCGCGGCGCGAGACGCGCCTCCAGGTCTGCGAAGCGGCGGTTCGCGAAGGCCTCGACGGCCCCGCGTCCGTGCTCCTCGGCCAGGAACTCGAGCGCCTGCACCGCGAGGTCGTCGTACGAGTTGGACAGCGACGAGTGGCCCGCGTCGGTCAGCACGAACGCCTTGGCGGGACGTCCGCGTCCGCGCCGGGCGCTGAGGGCCATCTCGCGGGCTTCGACCAGCCCGTCCGCGAGCATCGCGTCGAGGTGCCGTCGTACCGCGGCGGTGGTGACGCCCAGCCGGTCCGCGAGGCAGGCCACCGTGATGGGGCCCTCCTCGCCGACGAGGCGCGCGACCCTCGCCCGGGTGCCGGCCTCGGCCGTCCCGGACGCAGGGAGCATCTGACTGGATTCCACAACACCATTGTGAGGTAATTCAGCCACGCAGACCACCCAGGGTGACCTAACTCCTCCGCCGACTGGTCGGAAGTGGTGCAACTCGCCGGGCGTGTCGCGCCATCTCCGACCAGTGGGGGAGGTCGGCTGGGCGGTCTCTATCCTCAGGGAGTGACCGGCGTCCCAGCTCTCGAGGTCCACGAGCTGGTGAAGTCCTACCGCGGCGCGACCGCTCCCGCGCTCGACGGAGTGACCCTCACCGCGCAGGCCGGTCAGGTGACTGCCCTGCTCGGCCCCAACGGCGCCGGCAAGACGACGTTGGTCGAGTGCGCCGTGGGCCTGCGGTCCGTGGACGGCGGCAGCGTGCGAGTGCTCGGGGAGGACCCGGGCCGCTCCTGCGACCTCCGCTCCGCGGTCGGCGTCATGCTCCAGGACGGTGGCCTGCCGACCGCGGCCCGCCCGCTCGCCCTCCTGCGGCACCTGGCCCGCCTGCACGCGGCCCCCGCCGACGTCGACTCGCTGGCCGAGCGCCTGGGCCTCACCTCGTTCGCCGGGACGTCGGTGCGCCGGCTCTCGGGTGGGCAGCGGCAGCGGGTCGCCCTGGCGGCGGCGCTGGTCGGCCGGCCGCGGCTGGTGTTCCTCGACGAACCGACCGCCGGACTCGACCCGCAGGCCCGCCTCGTCGTCCGTGACGTGCTGGCCGACCTCTGCTCGGACGGTGTGGCCGTGGTCCTGACGACCCACGACCTCGACGAGGCCTCACGCGCCGCCCGGCACGTCGTCATCGTCGACCACGGCCGGGTGGTGGCCGACGGCTCGCCCGAGGACCTGACCGCCGGGCGGCCCTCCACGGTGCGTTTCACCGCGCCGGCCGGTCTCGACCTCGGTGGACTGCGCCTCGCCCTGCCGGAGTCCGTCGTCCTCAGCGCGGAGGCGCCCGGTCGCTACCTGGTCACCGGCGACGTCGGCCCCTCGGTGCTGGCCACCGTGGCCTCCTGGTGCGCCGCGCAGCAGGTGATGCCGGAGCGTCTCGACGTGCGCGCGCCGTCCCTGGAGGACGTGTTCCTGACCCTGACCGGACGGGACCTGCGGTGACCGCGGACGGGGTACGCGGCACGGGCGCCGGACCGCGTAGCCACGCAGGTGCCGCACCGGCGACGGCCCGCGTGCTCGCGCAGGCCCGGTGGGAGGCGCTGGCCGTGCTGCGGAACGGCGAGCAGCTGCTGCTGACCGTGCTCCTTCCCCTCGTGGCACTCGTCGGTCTGTCCCGCAGCAGCCTCATCCCGCTGGCGCTGCCACCTGGTGCGTCGCGCGTCGACGTGGTGGCCCCGGGCGTGCTGGCCGTGGCCGTCCTGTCGACGGCGTTCACCGGGCAGGCGATCGCCACCGCCTTCGACCGCCGGCACGGGGTGCTGAGGCTGATGGGCACGACACCGCTCGGACGGTCCGGACTGGTGGCCGGTCGCGTGCTCGGGGTGCTGGTCGTGCAGGTGGTCCAGCTGCTCGTCCTCGGTTCGGTCGCCCTCGCGCTCGGGTGGGCGCCGGCGTG
Organism: uncultured Actinomycetota bacterium; assembly: GCA_963843835.1. Taxonomy (GTDB): domain Bacteria; phylum Actinomycetota; class Actinomycetes; order Actinomycetales; family CAWJMD01; genus CAWJMD01. Next base: position 614,039 of record CAWJMD010000008.1, on the reverse strand, counting down.
GTCCGGCGTACCGGCCGCGCTGGTCGTGGGCCTGCTTGGCACGGTCGTGTTCGTCGCGCTGGGCCTGCTGCTCGGCGGGACCGTGCGCGCCGAGGGCGTCCTCGCGGTGGCGAACCTCGCGTGGGTGCTGCTGGTCGCCGCCGGTGGTGTGCTGCTGCCTACCGAGCGCGCCCCTGCCGGGCTGCACGCGGTGCTGCCGTGGACCCCGTCCGGCGCGCTCGGGGACGGGCTGCGCGTCGCGCTCCTCGAGGGCGGTCTCCCCGTCGCCGACCTGCTCGTGCTGCTGGTCTGGGCGGCGGTCGCGGTGGCCGCCGCGCGACGCTGGTTCCGCTGGGACTGACTCCCGGCTGACCCGACGGACCGGCCCGCTCCTACGCTTGACCCGTGCCCCCCGCCCCTCGCCTCGCACCAGCAGCAGCACCCGCACCCGCTCCCTGGATGAGGGCCCTGCTGCTCGCCAACGTGGCGGCGCAGATGGTGATCGTCGTCACCGGCGGCCTGGTGCGGCTGACCGGGTCCGGGCTCGGGTGCCCGACGTGGCCGGAGTGCGTCCCCGGGTCGTACGTCCCCGTCCAGGAGCAGGCGGAGGGGTTCCACAAGTACATCGAGTTCGGCAACCGCACGCTGACCGGAGTCGTGGGCCTGACCGCGCTGGCGGCCCTCGTCGTCACCGTCCTGCTGGTCCGGGCAGGACGCGACCGGCGCCTGCTCCTGCTCGGAGCCGCCCCGCTGGCGCTCACCGTCGGGCAGGCCGTGCTGGGCGGGGTCACCGTGCTGACCGAGCTGCACCCGGTCACGGTGTCTGCGCACTTCCTCGTCTCGATGCTGCTGGTCGCCGTGTCGGTGCTGCTCGTCGAGCGGGTGGGCGAGCCGGACGGCCCCGCCGTGCCCGTCGTCCGCCGGGAGGTCAGGGGGCTCGCGGTCGCGCTCACCGCCGTGGCCGCCGTGGTCCTGGTGCTGGGCACCGTCGTGACGGGCTCCGGCCCGCACTCCGGCGACGCCGAGACCCCGGCGCGCTTCGCCCTCGATCCCCGCTCGATCAGCTGGCTGCACGCCGACTCCGTGATGCTCTTCCTCGGTCTGCTCGGTGGCCTGCTGGTCGCCCTCTGGGCCCTCGACGCACCGCAGCGGGTCCGGAACCGGGCGCGGCTCGTGCTCCTCGTCGCCCTGGCGCAGGGCCTGGTCGGCGTCGTGCAGTACCTCACCGACCTTCCCGAGGCGCTGGTGCTGGCCCACATGCTCGGCGCCGAGCTGCTCGTCGTCAGCCTCGTCCTCCTGCTCACCTCGATGCGGCGGCGCACCGGGCGGTCGACGGACCGTGGCGCAGTGGTCCAGGAGGACGCCGTCCTCCAGGGCTGACCTGGGTCAGGCCCCGAGGTCAGACCAGGTCGGCGAGCAGGGCGGCGGCTCGGGCTGCGCCGTCCGACTCGACCGGGCGGTACGTGACCTCGCGCGCGATCTCCTGCGCCAGCGCGACGGCCAGCGCATCCGGGTCGCACGCCTGCTCGTACGGCAGGCAGGTGCCCGCCCCGTACTGTTCCAGGCGGTGGCGCACGTGCCGGTTCTGCTCGAAGTGGTGTCGCAGCGGCACGTAGACGAAGGGTCGTCGAGCGGCGGTCAGCTCCATGCACGTCGTCAGGCCGCCCTGCACCAGCGCCACGTCGCACGCGGCGAGATGGCGGTCGAGGTCGGGCACGTACCCGCGGACGGTCACCCCACGCCTCCTCGGCAGCGAATCGGGGTCGATCCGCGGTCCCGCGACCACCAGGAACCGCAGATCGGGGACCATCCGCCGGGTGGTGGGGACGGCGTCGAGCACCCGCCGCAGCAGGGGCTCGCCGACCCCCGAACCGCCGACCGTCACCACGCACACCTTCTCGCCCTGGCGGTACCCGAGCTCGGCGCGGAGTCGCTCACGGTCGGGTCCGGTGACCTCGGGCAGCCCGGTGACGTAGCCGGCGAAGTCGAAGTTCTTCTCCGTCCACGACCTGATGCTCGGCAGGCCCGGCCCGAAGGTGTCGTCGACGACGTCGGAGGCGTTGCCTACGAAGACAGACCGGTCGCGCACTCGCGCGAAACGCGCTCTCTGCTCGATCATCTCGGCGTTGTAGTCGGCGGTCAGCGCGATCTCCGCGTCCCCGCCGTCCGGCATCGGCAACCAGCCAACGAAGTCAGTCATCCACGCGAAGGCGAACCGCTTGAGCTCGGGGTTCTCGTGCAGGAAGTAGTCGACGTCCCAGGCCTCGTCGCCGATCACGAGGTCGTAGTGCTGGTCCTCCACGAGGTCTTTGAAGACCATGAAGTTCGCGACGAGGGTCTCGTCCATCCGCCGGATCGCCTGGAAGGCGTGAAGGTCGTGCTCACCGGCCTCGGACTCGACGTGGGCGGACTCGCTGGACAGCCAGCGGGAAGCAGGGTGGACGCGCTCGGACGCCTTCTCGAGGAGAGCTGTCACCGGGTGCTGCGCCAGCCAGTCGACCTCCACGTCGGGACGGAGCTTGCGCAGCTCGTCGGCGATGGCCAGGTCGCGGCGGGCGTGACCCAGCCCGATCGGGGACGACAGGTACAGCGCGCGCTTCGGCCGGCTCGCCGCGCGGGTCCAGGTGCTACGGCGCGGCACCCGGAGCACCGTGTCCACGAACTCCCTGACCATCCCGTTGATCAGCACGGGGTCCCGTGACGGCAGCCCGTGCCCTCCGCCCTCCACGAGCACCAGGGCGCCGCCGGTCAGCTCGGCGAGCCTCTCCCCTGTCGCCTGCCCGCGGACGTGGTCGTCGGTGCCGTGGACGACCTTCACCGGGCACGTGACCTTCACGCACAGGTCCTCGATCGGGGCGCACACCGCCCCGTCGCACCCGACCCGGCCCGAGGTGGTGTCGGCGAGGGTCTGCGGCGAGATCTCGTGCGCCCAGGCCACGCAGTCCTCGATCTGCTTCGTGGAGTGCGCCTCGGTGAACATCTCGGAGAAGAAGAACTCCACGAAGTCGTCGTAGCCGCCCTCGAGCCAGTAGTGCTTGTTGTACTTGGCCCAGCCCCGACTGGTTTCGTGCCTTGCGTCCCAGGCGAACTGCTCGCGGTGCGGGTCGGTGACGGTGAACCCGCACGACGGGGAGATGGCGAACAGACCCTGCACCCGCTCGGGGTGGCCGGCCGCCACGTGCACCGACCACGAACCTCCGCACGACAGGCTGACCAGCACCGCCTGCTGCGTGCCGGTCGCGTCGAGCACCGCCACCGTGTCGGCTGCGTACTGCTCGTCGGTGTAGGCCGCAGCCCCGGTGGGACGGTCGGAGGCACCGCTCCCCCTCCCGTCGAACGTCACCACCCTGAAGTGTCTCGCCAGGTAGGGCACCTGGGCCTTCCAGTGCCGGGAGGGGATGATCGACCACGTCGGCATGAGGACCACGGTGCGGTCGCCCTCCCCGAAGACCTCCCAGGCGATCCGCACCCCGTCGCGCACGACGACACCGCTCGTGGTCGGCGTGAGGGCGCGCCGCGCCTCCGGCCGTTCCCGGCCGGTCCATTCCGACGCGCCCTTCACGTCCACAGTCTCGTCCTCTCCGCTCGCTGGGCCTAGGCCTCCGTCCGGCCGGCCCTCAGGGCCGCGCCTCGAGCACGCGGTTGAACGGCGTCTCGGTGGCCTGGCGGAAGCGGGTGAACCCGGCGGTCGTGGTGACGTCCTTGATCCGCGCCGGGCCCGCCTGGGCGCCGAGCGCGAGGCCGACGTCCTGGGACAGCGAGGCGGGGGTGCACAGGAGCGTGGAGTAGCCGTAGTAGAGCCGCCCGACAGGGTTGAGGTTGTCCTCCAACCTGTCCCCCGCCATCGGCTCGACGATCAGCCAGGTGCCGTCATCGGCGATCGTCTCCCGGACGTGGCGCGCCGCACCCACGGGGTCTCCCATGTCGTGCAGGCAGTCGAACATCGTCACCAGGTCGTAGTCACGGCCGCTGAACCCGGTCCCCGGGGCGACCTCGAAGGTGACACGGTCCGAGACACCGGCCTCGACCGCCCGGGCACGCGCAGCCTCGATCGACCCGGCGTGGTAGTCGGAGCCGACGAACGTCGAGTTGGGGAAGGACCTGGCCATCAGGATGGTCGAGGCGCCGTGGCCGCACCCCACGTCGGCGACGCGCGCTCCGCGCTCCAGCTTCTCGACGACGCCGTCGAACGCCGGAAGCCACTCGGTGATCAGGTGGGCGTTGTACATCGTGCGGAAGAACCGCTCGCACCCCTCGAACACGTCCTCGCCGTGCGCGTGCCAGCCCACGCCGTCACCGGTCGCCGCAGCACGCAGGACGGCGTCGGTCTCGTGCACCGTCCCCAGGGCGAACTGGAAGAAGCCGGGTAGGTACGCCGGGCTGTTCTCGTCGGTGAGCGCCGAGACGTGCTCGACCGGGAGCGTGAAGTGGTTGCCGTCGACCGTCACGTACCCGCCGGCGGCCTGCGCGTTCAGCCACTCGCGCGCGTACGGCTCTCCGGTGCCGGTGCGCTCGGCGAGCTCACCGGGCGTGCTCGGGCCGTGCTCGGCGAGCGAGCGGTAGTAGCCGAGCTTGTCGCCCATCACGACGAGCGCGGTGTTCAGGGTGGCCCCGACCTCGCCGACCGCCTGGAACACGAAGGCCATCAGCTTGTCGGGGTCGAGGGCAGGCGCGTCGGTGGTTCCCGCGGTCGCCCGCTCTTCGGTGGTGGTCATGGCACGTTTCCTCCTGGTCTGCCACGCCGACCGTCGGCGTGGTCTGTCCGTGCTCCGGAGCCTCACGTCCTCGGGCGGTCGATCGCATCAGGGGGGTGCCCTGGTCCTGCCACCTAGACTCCGCTGGTGCTGGTGGGACGCGACGCCGAGCGGCAGGTGATCGAGCGCCTGCTCGCTGGCGCACGGGTCGGCCAGAGCGGCTGCCTGGTGCTGGTCGGCGAGGCCGGCATCGGCAAGTCGGCACTGCTCGACGAGGCCGCCGCCGGGGCGCACGGGATGCAGGTGCTGCGGGCCACCGGGATCGACGCCGACCGCACGACCGGCTTCGGAGGGCTGCTCCAGCTCCTGCGACCCGCCCTCCACCTCCTGGACGACCTCCCCGGCCCGCAGGCCGACGCACTGGCCACCGCGCTGGCCCTCCGTGCCCGGGGCGACGTGGAGCGTTTCGCGGTCGGTGCTGCGACCCTCACGCTGATCTGCCGGTACGCGGAGGAGCGGCCGGTCCTCGTCCTCCTCGACGACGCCCACCTGCTCGACGCGCCATCGGCCGGGGCGGTCGCGTTCGCGGCCCGACGGCTGACGGCCGACCCCGTGGCCGTCCTGGCGACGGTGAGGGCCGACCGGTCCGGCACGCTCACGGAGACGGGTCTGCCGGCCATGGCGGTGGGTGGCCTCGACCGCGCAGCGACGGAGCGGCTGGTGACGGAGCACTCGGGCCGGCCCGTCCCGAGGGACCTGGTCGACCGGCTGTTCCGGTCCACCGGGGGCAACCCCCTCGCCCTGCTCGAGCTGGCCGAGGACGTGGACGGCATCGAGCACGAACCCGTGCACGCGCCGCTGCCGGTTCCCCAGGCGCTCGTCGAGGCGTTCACCCAGCGCGCTCGGTCCCTGGACCCCGCCGCCGCCACCGTGACGCTGCTCGCGGCCGCATCGGACGGCGAGCTCGCGCTCGTGGGTGCCGCAGCAGCGCTTCTCTCCGTCGACCTCCGCGCGGTCGCCGACGCGGAGCGGGCGGGCCTCGTGCTTCTCACTCCGGAGCGCGTCGCCTTCCGGCACCCCCTGGTCCGGGCCGCGGTGTACTCGAGCGCCAGTGCGCCGGACCGGCGCGCCGCGCACGCCGCGCTGGCGGCCGCCCTACCCGACGGCGCGACGGAGCCGAGGGCCTGGCACCTGTCCCAGGCCGCTCTCGGCCCCGACGAGGAGGCGGCGCGCGCCTGCGAGGCCGCGGCGCACTCCGCGGCCGCCCGGGCGGCCCACGAGGCGGCAGCCGGCTCCTACGAGCGAGCCGCCGTCCTCTCGCCCGACCCCCGTGACCGGGTCCGCCGCCTCCTGGCGGCCGGCCGGAGCGCCCTGCTCGCCGGCCGGCCGGAACGGGCCGGTGCGCTGGTCGAGCAGGTCGACCCCGCCTACGTCGACGGCATGGCGGCCATCGACGTCGAGGAGCTCAGGGGACGCGTCGCGGCGCGCACGGGATCGCTGCGGCACGCCCGCGACGTGCTGGTCGGCGCGGCGGAGGCGGCAGCCCCGGTGGACGTCGACCGGGCCGTGAGGCTCCTGGCCGACGCCGTGCTCGCCTGCTTCTTCCTCGGGGACACCAGCGGCGCGATGACGGTCGCGGAGCGGCTCGAGCGGCTGCTTCCGCAGTCGACGGGCGCACGTGCCCGCCTGGTCGGGACGATGGCGACCGGTGTGGCCCGCGTGATCGCCGGCGAGGGCGGCACCGACTGGATCCGTCGGGCCACCGACCTGTTCGGGGCACCGGACGCCCCCACGGTCGAGCCGTCGCAAGTGGGCTGGCTGATGCCCGGCCCGCTCTTCCTGCGCGAGCAGGGGGTCGGACTCGACCTGGTGCAGCAGGCGGTCCGGGACTCCCGTGGACGGGCGGCTCTCGGCACGCTGCCGCTGCTGCTGTTCTTCGTGGCCCGGTACGACGCGACCACCGAGCGATGGGCGGACGCCGAGACGGCGTACGTCGAGTCCGTCCGGCTGGCTCGCGAGACCGGTCAGGCGGCCGACCTCGCGGCCTCGCTCTCGGGTCTGGCCTGGCTCAACGCCCGCCAGGGACGCGAGGACGGCTGCCGTACCGCGGCGGCCGAGGCCCTGGAGATCTGCGCCGACCGGGAGATGCACACCTTCCGGGCCTGGTCCCTGTTCGCCCTGGCCGAGCTCGAGCTCGGTCGTGGGGACGCGGAGGCCGCCCTGGTCATGCTGCAGCGGCTGGACTCCCTGCTCGACGAGATCGGCTTCCTCGACGCGGACCTGTCACCCGGGCCTGAGGTGGTCGAGACCCTGATGCGGACGGGCCGGAGCGAGGAGGCCGGGCTGGTGGCTGACAGGTTCCGTGTCCGGGCTCAGAAGAAGGGCCGGCCGTGGGCCCTCGCCCGGGCGGCACGAGCCGACGGCATCGTCGGCCCCGACGACGAGCTCGACGAGCACTTCGTCAAGGCGCTCGCCCACCATGCGCTGGCCCTCGACCCGTTCGAGCGGGCCCGGACCGAGCTCGCCTACGGTGCGCGGCTGCGCCGGGCTCGACGGCGGACTGACGCCCGTCCGCACCTGCGGGACGCGTTGGCGACCTTCGACGCCCTCGGCGCCGCACCGTGGGCCCAGATGGCCGCCACCGAGCTGGGCGCCACCGGCGAGACCGCCCGGCGCCGCGAACCCAGCACCGTCGACGACCTGACCCCGCAGGAGCGCCAGATCGCCCAGCTGCTGGCGGGGGGCCGCACCACCCGTCAGGCTGCTGCGGCCCTGTTCCTCAGCCCGAAGACGATCGAGTACCACCTGCGCCACGTCTACACGAAGCTCCAGGTCACCTCGCGCGATGAGCTGGCGACGGCGATGAGCCACGGATCCGGCGGCGCGGCGGACGACGACCCTTCGGCCGTCAGAACCTGACGAAGGGGTCCAGGCCCACGGCGACGAACAGCAGGGTCAGGTAGGTGATCGACACGTGGAAGACGCGCATCGCCCCCACCTGACCGCCCGGCTCCGCGTGGGCGGACCGGCGACGCAGGACGTACGCCTCCACCAGGAACCACACGCCGAGCAGCACCGAGGCCACCGCGTACAGCGGACCGGTCGGGGCGACCGGCACCAGGAGGAGGGAGCACACCACCATGGCCCACGAGTAGCGGACGATGCGGCGCGCGACGACCCCCGGGCGCTCGACGGCGCCGAGCATCGGCACGTCGACCGACGCGTAGTCGTCGCGGTAGCGCATCGACAGCGGCCAGTAGTGCGGTGGCGTCCACAGGAAGATCACCCCGAACAGCACGAGCGCGGCCCAGGACAGCGAGCCGGTGACGGCGGACCAGCCGATCAGCACGGGCATGCAGCCCGCAGCGCCGCCCCAGACGATGTTCTGAGGGGTGCGCCGCTTGAGACCGAGCGTGTAGACGAAGACGTAGAAGAGGATGGCGCCCAGACCGAGTGCGGCGGAGAGCCCGTTGACGAGGACGGCCAGCCAGGCCACGGACGCGATGCCCAGCCCGATGCCGAAGAGCAGCGCCTCCCGGGGGGTCACCGTCCCGGTGACCAGCGGCCGGTTGCGGGTGCGGTGCATGACCGCGTCGATGTCGCGGTCGACGTACATGTTCAGGGTGTTGGCCGAGCCGGCGGCCAGCGTGCCGCCGACCAGCGTCGCGAGGACGAGACCCAGCGGGGGGAAGCCGCCCTGCGCCAACAGCATCGTCGGCACCGTCGTCACCAGCAGCAGCTCGATGATGCGCGGCTTGGTCAGGGCAACGAACCCTGCCACGCGGTCGCGTCGGCTCACCGGACCGGCAGCGGCGTGGGCCGTGCTGGCGGTGGGGTGCAGGGACGTCACGCGGCCTCGTCGGATCCGTGGGTGCGAGCCGCGCGCACGAGGTCTGCTGCGACCGTGGGACGGGGCTCCGGGCGAGGACCATGCTAGCCCGCCGCGGCATCCGTTCCGTGGGCCACCCCGCCCGGGGCGCGGTCCGGGAGGATCGGACTAGGCTCGTGCGCGTGAGCTCTGACGACACCACCGCCGCCATCCTGACCTGGACCGACCTGGACGAGCGTGCGGTCGACACCGTGCGAGTGCTCGCAGCGGATGCCGTGCAGAAGGTCGGCAACGGCCACCCCGGCACCGCGATGAGCCTGGCCCCGGCCGCCTACCTGCTCTTCCAGCGGATGATGACGCACGACCCGTCCGACCCGACGTGGCTCGGCCGCGACCGCTTCGTGCTCTCCTGCGGCCACACGAGCCTGACGCTGTACATCCAGCTCTACCTGTCGGGCTACGGCATGACGATCGACGACCTGAAGGCGTTGCGGACGTGGGGGTCCCAGACCCCCGGACACCCGGAGTACAAGCACACCCCAGGGGTCGAGGTGACCACGGGCCCGCTGGGCCAGGGGCTGGCCAACGCCGTCGGCATGGCGATGGCGTCCCGCCGCGAGCGGGGGCTGCTCGACCCCGACGCCGCGCCCGGGGAGAGCCCCTTCGACCACACCATCTGGGTGATCGTCTCCGACGGCGACATCGAGGAGGGCGTGACGTCAGAGGCGAGCTCGCTCGCGGGGCACCAGCAGCTCGGCAACCTGGTCGTCCTGTACGACGACAACAACATCTCGATCGAGGACGACACGATGATCGCCCTCAGCGAGGACACCGTCGCCCGCTACGAGGCCTACGGCTGGCACACCCAGCGGGTCGACTGGACGTCGGCCGGAGGCGGCTACCACGAGAACGTGGAGGCTCTCGCGGAGGCGCTGGCCGCCGCGAAGGCAGAGACGAGCAAGCCGTCCTTCATCGCGCTCCGGACCATCATCGGCTGGCCCGCACCGCACCTGCAGAACACCGGCAAGATCCACGGGTCGGCGCTTGGCGCGGACGAGGTAGCCGCGGTCAAGCGCGAGCTCGGCTTCGACCCCGACCGGACCTTCGAGGTGGCCGACGAGGTCCTCGACCACGCCCGTGAGGTCGTCGAGAGGGGCTCGGCAGCCCGGCGCGAGTGGGACGCGCGGTACGAGAGGTGGCGCTCGGAGAACCCCGACCGCGCCGCCCTCCTCGACCGCGTCAGCACGCGCACGCTGCCCGACGCCTGGGCCGACGCCCTGCCGTCCTTCGAGGGCGGGACCGAGATGGCGACGCGCAAGGCGTCCGGGTCCGTGCTCGGCGCACTGGCCGACGTGCTCCCCGAGCTGTGGGGCGGGTCGGCCGACCTGGCCGAGAGCAACAACACCACGATGGAGGGCGAGCCCTCGTTCGTCCCGGCAGAGTTCGCCACCAAGCTGTTCCCCGGTGGCCCGTACGGACGCACGCTGCACTTCGGCATCCGTGAGCACGCGATGGGCGCCATCCTCAACGGCATCCACCTGCACGGCGGCACCCGCGCCTACGGCGGCACGTTCCTCATCTTCAGCGACTACATGCGCCCGGCCGTGCGCCTCGCCGCCCTCATGGAGGTCCCGTCGATCTTCGTCTGGACGCACGACTCGATCGGTCTGGGCGAGGACGGCCCGACCCACCAGCCGGTGGAGCAGCTCGCCGCCCTGCGCGCGATCCCCGGCCTCGACGTCGTGCGTCCCGCGGACGCGAACGAGACCGTCTGGGCGTGGCGCACGATCCTCGAGCACACCGACCGTCCGGCCGGTCTGGCGCTCACGCGTCAGAACCTGCCGGTCCTGGAGCGCGGGGCCGGTGCGGCGGAGGGCGACACGCTCGCCGCCGCCGATGGTGTCGCCCGCGGCGCCTACGTGCTGGCCGAGGCGACAGGGGGCACGCCCGAGGTGCTCCTGCTCGCCACCGGCTCCGAGGTCCAGCTCGCGCTCGAGGCGCGGGAGTCGTTGCAGGCCGACGGCATCGCGACCCGCGTGGTGTCCCTCCCGTGCCGCGAGTGGTTCGACGCAGAGGACGCCGCCTACCGCGACCACGTGCTGCCCCCGTCCGTGCGGGCGCGTGTCAGCGTCGAGGCCGGCGTGGCCCAGGGCTGGCGCGAGCTGGTCGGGGACGCAGGCCGCACGGTCAGCCTCGAGCACTTCGGGGCCTCGGCCGACTACAAGCGCCTCTACGCCGAGTTCGGCATCACCGCCGACGCGGTCGAGGCCGCGGCACGTGACTCGCTGGCGGACGCGCGCTCCGGCCGGACCCGACCCGGAGGCCCGTCGTCCACCCCGGGTGGCGGCGGCACCGGCGACCAGCAGAACTGACCCGTCCGCAGGCCCACCAGGTCAGCCGCCCTGTCGACCCCATACACGAGGAGCTCCGATGTCAGCACAGACCGAGTCCAGCGACCGCCTCGCAGCCCTGAGCGCCCAGGGTGTGTCGATCTGGCTGGACGACCTGTCCCGCGAGCTGATCGAGAGCGGCGGCCTGCAGAAGGTCGTCGACGAGCAGCACGTCGTCGGGATCACGACCAACCCGACGATCTTCGCTGCGGCCCTCTCCAAGGGCGAGCGCTACGACGACCAGGTGCGGGCGCTCGCGGAGCGCGGCGTCGACGTCGGCGAGGCCGTCTTCGAGATCACCACCGAGGACGTGCGCCGGGGGTGCGACCTGCTCCGTCCCGTGTACGACGCCACCGACGGCGTGGACGGTCGTGTGTCCATCGAGGTCGACCCGGGCCTGGCGCGCGACACGGGACGCACCGTGGAGATGGCCAAGCGGCTCTGGAAGGCGGTGGACCGGCCGAACCTGTTCATCAAGATCCCCGCCACCGTCGAGGGCCTGCCGGCGATCAGCCTGGTCCTGGCCGAGGGCATCAGCGTGAACGTGACGCTGATCTTCAGCCTCGACCGGTACCGGTCGGTCATGCAGGCGTTCCTGGTGGGCCTCGAGCAGGCCCGCGAGCACGGCCGTGACCTGTCCGACATCGAGTCGGTCGCCAGCTTCTTCGTCTCGCGTGTCGACAGCGAGGTCGACAGGCGTCTCGAGGAGATCGGGACCCCGGAGGCGCTGGAGCTGCGCGGCAAGGCCGGCCTGGCGAACGCGCGTCTGGCCTACCAGGCCTGGACCGAGGTGTTCGCGACCCCGCGCTGGAAGGTGCTGGCCGACGACGGCGCCCACCCGCAACGCCCCCTCTGGGCGTCGACCGGCGTGAAGAACCCGGAGTACTCCCCCACCCTGTACGTCGACCAGCTGGTGGCGCCCGGCGTGGTCAACACGATGCCGAGCAAGACCCTCGACATCGCCCAGACGCAGGCCGACATCACGGGCGACACCGTCACCGGCACCTACGCCGAGTCGGACGAGGTGCTCGACGCCCTCGAACGGCTGGGGATCTCGTACACCGAGGTCACCGAGCTGCTCGAGCGCGAAGGGGTGGAGAAGTTCGACGCCTCGTGGGCCGAGCTGGGACGCACGGTCTCGGACGAGCTCGCCCGGCTCTCGAACGCCGACTCCGACGCGGAGGCGAACCAGTGAGCTCCGAGCCTGGCGGTGCCGACGAGGTGTCCGCGAGCGGCGGGCCGCCGGTTGCTCTCTCGGTGCGCGCGGGTGGCGCCGCCCAAGCCGCCGTCCGGCGAGTGACCCCGAGCCTGGTCACAGACCGGGTGGCGAGCCGTCTGGCGGCCCTCGACGACCAGCTCTGGGGAGCCGAGTCCGTCGAGGAGGCCTCGAAGCGCCTGGGCTGGGTGAATGCGGCGCACGAGTCGCAGCACCTCGTCGGCGAGATCCTCCGCCTGCGTGACGACCTGCACGCCCAGGGGATCGACCGGGTCGTCCTGTGCGGGATGGGCGGCTCCTCGCTCGCCCCCGAGGTCATCTGCGGCACCGCAGGCGTACCGCTCGTCGTGCTGGACGGGACGGACCCCAGCCAGGTGACCGGCGCCGTCGGCGGGTCCGACGAGCTGGCCCACACGGTGGTCGTGGTGTCCAGCAAGTCCGGCTCCACCGTCGAGACCGACAGCCAGAGGCGCACCTTCGAGGCCGCGTTCACCGCCGCCGGCATCGACCCGGTGGCGCGCGTGGTCGTGGTGACCGACCCTGGTTCACCGCTGGAGGGCGAGGCACGCGAGGCCGGGTACCGCGTGTTCACCGCCAACCCCGACGTCGGTGGGCGCTACTCCGCGCTGACGGCCTTCGGGCTGGTGCCCTCGGGCCTCGCGGGCGCCGACATCGAGCGCCTGCTGCACTCGGCCACGGCCGTCGCGGCGCAGCTCGCCGCCGACGAAGCCGACAACCCGGCCCTCGTGCTTGGCGCCGTGATGGGTGCCACCGACCCGCGCCGAGACAAGCTCGTCATCGTCGACAGCGGTTCGGGGCTGGTCGGTTTCGGCGACTGGGCCGAGCAGCTGATCGCCGAGTCGACCGGCAAGCTGGGCACCGGGATCCTGCCCGTCGTCGTGCCGAGCACGCGGTCGCCCGAGCTGCGGGACGTCGCCGACGACGTGATCGTCGCGCGGCTCGTCGCGGACGACGACAGCGGCTCACCCGACGGTCCGGAGGTGCGCGTCAGCGGACCCCTCGGCGCGCAGTTCGTGCTGTGGGAGACGGCCGTCTCGGCGGCCGGGCGCCTGCTCGGCATCAACCCCTTCGACCAGCCGGACGTCGAGAGCGCCAAGAACGCCGCCAGGGGCATGCTCGATGCGCCGCCTGAGACCGTGGACCCGGCCTTCGTCGACGAGGGCATCGAGGTGCGTGCCACCCCTGGCCTGGTCGACGGTGTCGACTCGGTCGAGGCCGCGGTGTCGGCCTTGCTCTCCACGTTGGCCACCGACGGGTACCTGGCCGTGATGGCCTACCTCGACCGGGAGGGCGACTCCGCACTGGCCGACGTCCGAGACCCGTTGGCCTCGAGGACGAACCGGCCCGTCACGTTCGGCTGGGGACCCCGCTTCCTGCACTCCACCGGTCAGTACCACAAGGGTGGACCGGCTCAGGGCGTCTACCTGCAGATCACCGGCGACGCCCCGAGCGACCGGGAGGTGCCCGGTCGACCGTTCACGTTCGGTCGCCTGATCGCCGCCCAGGCGGCCGGTGACGCGCAGGTGCTGGCCGACCACGGCCGTCCGGTCCTGCGGCTGCACCTCACGGACCGCGCAGCGCAGCTGCCACGTCTGATCGCCCTGCTCAGCACCGGTGCCGACGCCGCATGAGCCCAGCGCGTGTGACGTCCGAGCACAACCCGCTGCGCGACCCTCGTGACAAGCGGCTGCCCAAGATCGCCGGGCCGAGCTGCCTCGTGCTGTTCGGCGTGACGGGAGACCTGGCTCGCAAGAAGCTCATGCCTGCCATCTACGACCTGGCGAACCGCGGTCTGCTCCCCCCAGGGTTCTCGCTCGTCGGGTTCGCACGCCGCGACTGGGCGACCCAGGACTTCGCCCAGATCGTGCATGACGCCGTGCGCGAGCACGCGCGCACGCCGTTCCGCGAGTCGGTGTGGAACACGCTGGCCGAGGGGTTCCGCTTCGTCTCGGGCGAGTTCGGCGACGACAGTGCGTTCGACACGCTCGCCGAGACCGTCGCCGAGCTCTCCGCGAGCCGCGGCACGGGCGGGAACACGGCGTTCTACCTGTCGGTGCCGCCGAGCCAGTTCCCGGTCGTGTGCCAGCAGCTGGCGCGCTCCGGCCTCTCGGAGCGCGAGCCGGGTCAATGGCGGCGCGTCGTCATCGAGAAGCCCTTCGGGCACGACCTCGAGAGCGCGCAGGAGCTCAACCGCGTCGTCGCGGAGGTCTTCCCGCAGGACTCGGTCTTCCGGATCGACCACTACCTCGGCAAGGAGACGGTCCAGAACATCCTGGCGCTGCGCTTCGCCAACCAGCTGTGGGAACCGGTCTGGAACGCGAACTACGTCGACCACGTGCAGATCACGATGGCCGAGGACATCGGCATCGCCGGCCGGGCCGGCTACTACGACGGCATCGGCGCCGCCCGCGACGTGATCCAGAACCACCTGCTCCAGCTGCTGGCTCTCACGGCGATGGAGGAGCCTGTCTCCTTCGACGCCAAGGACCTTCGCGCCGAGAAGGAGAAGGTGCTGTCGGCGGTGCGCCTGCAGCGCGACCTGTCGACCGCCACGGCGCGCGGCCAGTACTGCGCAGGCTGGCAGGGCGGCCGCAAGGTGGTCGGTTACCTCGAGGAGGACGGCATCCCGGGGTCGTCGAGGACCGAGACGTACGCAGCCGTCGAGCTCGAGGTCGACACCCGCCGGTGGGCGGGCGTCCCCTTCTACCTGCGTACGGGCAAGCGCCTGGGACGCCGCGTCACCGAGATCGCCGTGATGTTCAAGCGGGCGCCCCACCTGCCGTTCGAGTCGACGGCGACCGAGGAGCTCGGCCAGAACGCCCTGGTGATCCGCGTCCAGCCCGACGAGGGCATCACCATCCGGTTCGGGTCCAAGGTGCCCGGGCCGACGATGGAGGTGCGTGACGTGACGATGGACTTCGGGTACACGCACGCCTTCACCGAGTCGTCGCCCGAGGCCTACGAACGCCTCATCCTCGACGTGCTGCTGGGTGACCCACCGCTGTTCCCCCGCCACGAGGAGGTCGAGCTGTCCTGGCGGATCCTCGACCCGGTGCTGCGTCACTGGGAGCAGCGCAAGGGCAAGCCGGAGTCGTACGCGGCCGGCAGCTGGGGTCCCCCGTCAGCCGACGCGATGCTGGCCCGTACCGGACGAGCGTGGAGGCGACCGTGATCATCGACCTGCCGGACACCACGACGTCCTCGATCAACAAGCGCCTGGTCGAGCTCCGCGAGACCGGCGGTGCGGTCGCGCTGGGTCGCGTGCTGACCCTGGTCATCCTCACCGACGACGGGGAAGCCGAGGAGGCCATCGAGGCCGCCAACGCCGCCAGCCGCGAGCACCCCTGCCGCGTGCTCGTCCTGGCGACGGGCTCGAAGCGCGGTGCATCACGCCTCGACGGGCAGATCCGGGTCGGCGGCGACGCCGGTGCCAGCGAGGTCGTCGTCCTGCGCATGTACGGCGAGCTGGCGGGCCACCCCGACACCGTGGTGATGCCGATGCTGCTGCCGGACACCCCCATCGTGACCTGGTGGCCGGGCTCCCCGCCACCCGAGCCCGCCCTGCACCCGGTGGGGGCGATGGCCCAGCGACGCATCACCGACGCGGCGATGGCCAAGCGCCCCGCTGCAGCGCTGGCGAAGCTGGCCGAGTGCCACACGGACGGCGACACCGACCTGGCGTGGACGCGGATCACGCTGTGGCGCACGCTGCTCGCGGCCGCTCTCGACCAGGCGCCGTTCGAGCCCGTCACCCGGGCCGTGGTCACCGGCGCCTCCGACTCCGCCAGCACCGAGCTGATCGCGGCCTGGCTGGCGTGGGCGCTGAAGTGCCCCGTCCAGCGGAAGAAGACGACGTCGGGCGGCGGCATGATCGGCGTCCGCCTGGAGCGGGCCTCGGGCGCCGTCGAGCTGGTGCGACCGAGCGGCAACGTCGCCACGCTCACGCAGCCCGGCCAGCCGCCGCGGCGCGTCGCCCTTGCGCGGAGACGGACCGAGGAGTGCCTGGCCGAGGAGCTGCGGCGCCTGGACCCCGACGACGTGTACGGCGACGTGCTGACCAAGGGCCTCCAGCTGCTCGGTGAGGCCGGCCGGACCACGGTGAAGGCCGCCACGTCCTCGGCGACGAAGGCCACGCGGCCGCCACGCGGGCTGTCCGCGAAGTCGCTGGAGTCGAGCACCGCCGGCCGCAAGCGCGCCGCGAAGAAGGCGCCCGCCAGGAAGACCTCGGCTCGGAAGGGGACGTCGTCATGACCTCACCGGTCTCCGTCGTGGTGCACGCCGATGCGACCGTCCTCGCCGAGGCGGTCGCTGCACGTCTGGTGACCCGGCTCGTCGACGTGCAGAGCGCACGGGGCACGGCCGACGTCGTGCTCACGGGCGGCTCGGTGGGCATCGCCGTCCTGTCGGCCTTGAGGGACAGCGCGGCCCGCCACGCGGTCGACTGGTCAGCGCTCGACGTGTGGTGGGGAGACGAGCGCTTCCTGCCGTCCGGGGACCCGGACCGCAACGAGACGCAGGCCCGGGAGGCGCTGCTCGACCACGTAGGTGTCGATCCCGCGCGTGTGCACGCGATGCCGCCCAGCGACGGCCCGGACGGCGACGACCCCGACGCCGCGGCGGTGCGGTACGCCGACCTGCTCGCGGAGCACGCCGGCCCCCGTGAGCGGGTGCCGGCGTTCGACGTCACGCTGCTCGGCGTGGGGCCTGACGCCCACTGCGCGTCCCTGTTCCCCGGCCTGCCAGGCGTGTACGAGACGGAGCGGACCGTGATCGGCGTGCGCGGAGCACCCAAGCCCCCGCCGACGCGCATCAGCCTCACGATGCCAGCCCTGAACGCCTCGTCCGAGATCTGGTTCGTCGTCGCGGGCGACGACAAGGCCGCCGCGGTGTCGATGGCGCTCTCCGGCGCGGGCCCCGTCCAGGTCCCCGCCGCCGGCCCGTCCGGGCAGCGATCGACGCGGTGGCTCCTGGACCGGGCGGCCGCGAGCCGACTGCCGGCTGGTCTGGCCAGGCCCGCGAGCCCCTGACTGCCCCTCCCACACCGCCATTCCCGGGAGAACGGGACAGGTGATGGAGGGTCGTCGCTCGACGGGTCACAGCGCGAGGGCCACGAGCGCCACCAGCGGCGGGAGGCTCTCCGCCAGCACCCCGCCGACCCCCGCCCCCTTGGGGCGACCCAGCGCCATCCGGTCGGAAGCGAACAGCGCCACGCCGCCCAGCAGCATGAACGAGCACGTGTAGACCACCAGCGTCCGGCCCACGGTCTCGTGCCCTGCCATCCAGGTGAACACGCCCACCGCGGCGCCGGTGGCGAGGAAGAGGTTGTAGAAGCCCACGTTGAACGCCCAGAGCCGCACCGCAGGCAAGTCCGCCGTCGCGACCGAGAACACACCGACATGCACTCCGGGCCGCGAGAAGAGCACTGTCTCCCAGAAGAAGACGAGGACGTGGATGGATGCTGCGATCAGCGCGGCCACCCACACAACGACCGTCATCGGGCCACGTCCAGACGGGTGGCGCTCACGGCGTGACGGCCCGGCACCTGGGAGACCAGCATGTTCCGACGCTAGGGCGGGTGCGAGCGGACGTCGATCCCAGAAATCAGGGGGACGCCTTGCCGGCGCGCGGAGCCATACTCGTGGTGTGTGGGACGACCGGGCCCTCCGCGTCCGCCGAGAGGTCGCGGGGCTGGCCGCCGCGGGACTCGGGGTCACCGAGCTCCATGCCCGCGCGATCGCGCTGGTCGGACGGTACGTCGGCACGGAGCTCGCCTGCTGGGCGGCCATCGACCCCGAGACCCTCGTCATCAGCACGATGGTCAGCGGGGACAACCGCATCCCGCGGCAGTACGAACCACGCCTGGCGGAGGCGGAGTACTCGGTCGGTGAGCCGAACACCTTTGCGAGGCTGGCGATCTCCGGTCGGACGACCGCTCGCCTGTCGGAGCTGCCGCCATCCTCACGTCGGCTCAGCGCCCGGATGCGCGACGTCTGGCAGCCCCTCGGACTGGATCGCGAGGTCCGCGTCCTGTTCACGGCCGACGGTGTCTGCTGGGGCGGGGCCGGCCTGGTCCGGGCCGGAGACGACTTCACGGACCGGGAGACCGAGTTCCTGGCGGCTGTCGCGCCGGCCGTCGGGGCCGCCACCCGGCTGGCGGTGCGCGCGGAGGCTGCGCGGAGTCAGGCCGTGGCCCCTCCCGCGATCGTGGTCGTCTCCGACGGGAGGGTGCGCGCCAGCACACCCGCGGCCAGGCAGTGGCAGGACAGGCTCGACGAGATCGCGCCCGGCAGGTTCGCACTGATGATGAACCTGATGGCGGTCGGGGCGCGCGCCTCTGCGACGGGCGAGTTCCGCGGACGGCTCCGCGACGCGCGGGGCGGCTGGGCGGCCCTGACCGCCAGCCCGCTGCTCGGCGGTGACGACGAGGAGATCGCGGTCACCTTGGAGCCCGCTGTGGGCGACCACCTGGTCGGGCTGCTGCTCAGGGCCTACGGACTGACCTCACGCGAACGGGACGTGTGCCGTGAGGTGCTGGGCGGACGATCCACCGCGGCCATCGCGGATCGGCTGTTCATCTCTGCCCACACGGTTCAGGACCACCTGAAGTCGGTGTTCGCCAAGGTGGGCGTGCGCAGCCGGGGCGAGCTGGTGGCGCGGCTGCACCCGCGGGGGGCCGTCACCGAGGCCACGGCAGTCGCGCGCCCACCGTTCTCGGAGGAACCGGGGTCCTGACAGCCCCCGGCACCACCATTCCGGGAAGAACCGGCCTCACGAGGGCCTTCCGCACGAGAAGTGACCACTGCGCCGGAGCGCAGCGACCTCAGCGAACGATCTTCTTGGCGCGCAGCGCCGCGAGGGCCTCGTCGAGGATCGCCTCGCCGTCGGCGTCGGAACGACGCTCCTTCACGTACGCGAGGTGCGTCTTGTAGGGCTCGTTGCGCGGCGGGGTCGGAGGGTTCTCCTTGTCCTGGCCGGCGGGGAAGCCGCAGCGCGGGCAGTCCCAGAACTCCGGCGGCTGCGACTGCGGGTCCTCGGCGAAGCTCGGCTGGGTCTGGTGGCCGTTGGCGCACCAGTACGAGATGCGCACGCGTGGTGCCGCCTCGCCCCGCTCGGCCTCGCCCATCGGCCCGGCGCCGACCCGGCTACCCCGGATCGCGTTGCCTCCTGCCACGCTCAACTCCCTCGATCTCCTGCGCTCTGACCTGTCTGGTCACGTTCTGTCGGCGCCGTGGGGCGCCAGGTCCTCACTCGGACGGCACGAACCGCTCGATCACTCCCAGCAGCACGATCACGACGGCCCAGAGCAGGCCGATCGCGATGGTGATCCGGTTCAGGTTGCGCTCCGCCACACCCGAGCTGCCCGCACCGGTCGACATCCCTCCACCGAACATGTCCGAGAGGCCACCGCCCCTGCCCTTGTGCAGCAGGATCAGCAGGGTCAGGAACAGGCTGGTCAGCCCGAGCAGCACCTGCAGGGTGATGCGCAGTGGGGTCACGGTCTCGTCGTCCTGTCGTGTGGGTCTCGGTAGGGGCGTGCGGGCGCCGCCAGGCCCCCGCGTCCGGCCAGGGTACGCGAACGCGTGCCTACAGTCCTACCTGGTGGTGCTGGTACCGGCAGATCGCCGCGAACTCGCCCGGTTCCAGGCTCGCCCCGCCGACCAGCGCGCCGTCGACGTCGGCCTGGGCCATGATCGCGGCCACGTTGCCCGACTTGACCGAGCCGCCGTAGAGCACCCGCACCTGCTCGGCCACCTCGGGCCCGTGCAGGTCGCCGACGGCGGACCGCACGGCCGCGCACACCACCTGCGCATCGGCCGGCGTGGCGACCTCGCCGGTGCCGATCGCCCACACGGGCTCGTACGCGATCACGGACGTCGCGACCTGCTCGGCCGTGAGACCGTCCAGCGACCCGCGGAGGCTATCGACCGTGTACTCCACGTGGTTGCCGGCCTGGCGCACCTCCAGCCCCTCGCCCACGCAGACGATCGGCGTCAGCCCGTGACGGTGCGCGGCTGCGGTCTTGGCCGCCACCACGGCGTCGCCCTCGTCGTGGTGCTCACGTCGCTCGCTGTGGCCGACCACGACGTACGTGCAGCCCAGCTTCGCGAGCATCGCGCCCGACACCTCGCCGGTGTAGGCGCCGCTGTCGTGCGCCGACAGGTCCTGCGCCCCGTACTTGAGGTCGATGCGGTCCCCGTCCACCAGCGTCTGCACCGACCGCAGGTCGGTGAACGGCGGGAGCACCGCGACCTCCACGTCGGCGGGGTCGTGGTTGGCGTCGTCGAGGGTCCACGCGAGCTTCTGCACCAGGTGCGTGGCCTGCAGGTGGTCCAGGTTCATCTTCCAGTTGCCGGCCATCAGCGGCGTGCGGACCGGGTCCTTCGTCTGTGCCATCGGTTCAGTCCTCCAGGACGGTCAGGCCGGGCAGGGTCTTGCCCTCGAGGTACTCGAGGCTGGCGCCCCCGCCGGTGGAGATGTGCCCGAAGGCGTCCTCCGCGAAGCCGAGGGTGCGGACGGCAGCAGCCGAGTCCCCGCCACCCACGACGGTGAACCCGTCGCTCTCGACGAGCGCCTGGGCGACGGCTCGGGTGCCGTGGCTGAACGGCTCCATCTCGAACACACCCATGGGGCCGTTCCAGAAGACGGTCGCGGCGTCGGCGAGGCGCTCGGCGAAGTGCGTGCCGGAGGCCGGCCCGATGTCCAGTCCCAGACGGTCGGACGGGATGGCGTCGGCCGCCACCACCTCGTGGTCGGCGTCGGCCGCGAAGGCGGTCGCGACGACCACGTCGGTGGGGAGCACTATCTCGACGCCGCGCTCCTGCGCCTGCTCCATGTACCCCCGCACCGTGTCGAGCTGGTCCTCCTCGAGCAGGCTCTTGCCCACCTCGTGGCCCTGGGCCTTGAGGAAGGTGAAGACCATGCCCCCGCCGACGAGGATGCGGTCAGCGGTACCCAGCAGGCTGTCGATCACACCCAGCTTGTCCGACACCTTCGACCCGCCGAGCAGCACGGCGTACGGGCGCGCCGGGTCTGCCGTGAGGCGGCGCAGCACCTCGACCTCGGACGCGACCAGGCCGCCCGCGGCGTGCGGGAGGCGCTCGGCCACGTCGACGACCGATGCGTGCTTGCGGTGCACGGCGCCGAAGCCGTCGCTGACGTAGGCGCCGTCCTCGCCGACCAGCGAGACCAGCTGGTCCGCGAAGGCTCCGCGCTCCGCGTCGTCCTTGCTCGTCTCGCCCGCGTTGAAGCGCAGGTTCTCGAGCAGCAGCAGCTGCCCGTCCTGCAGCGCCTCCGCGCCGGCCCGAGCCGACTCCTCCACCGTGTCGGTGGCGAACGCGACGTCGACGTCGGGTAGCAGCTGCCTCACGCGGTCGGCCACCGGGGCGAGCGAGTACCGCTCCTCCGGAACGCCCTTCGGGCGGCCGAGGTGCGCGCACACGATGACGCGCGCCCCGGCGTCGAGCAGCCGCTGCCACGTGGGCAGGGACGCCCGAATCCGTCCGTCGTCGGTGATGGTCGTGCCGTCGAGCGGCACGTTGAGGTCGCTGCGGACCAGCACCCGGCGGCCGCGCAGGTCGCCGAGGTCGTCGAGGGTGCGCATCAGGGGGTCAGGCCTCCGGGCTGCCGGGCTCAGAGACCCTGGCCGACGAGCCCGACCAGGTCGACGAGTCGGTTCGAGTAGCCCCACTCGTTGTCGTACCAGCCGACGACCTTGACCTGGTTGCCGTTCACCTTGGTCAGGCCCGCGTCGAAGATGCAGGACGCCGGGTCGGTGACGATGTCGGAGGAGACGATCTCGTCCTCGGTGTAGCGCAGGTAGCCCTTGAGCGCGCCCTCCGCAGCGGCCTTCACGGCGGCGTTGACCTCCTCGACGGTGACGTCGCGACCGACCTCGACAGTGAGGTCGGTGGCCGAGCCGGTCGGGATCGGCACACGCAGCGCGTACCCGTCCAGCTTGCCCTTCAGCTCCGGCAGCACCAGCGAGATCGCCTTGGCTGCACCGGTGCTCGTGGGAACGATGTTGAGGGCGGCGGCGCGCGCACGACGCAGGTCCTTGTGAGGGCCGTCCTGGAGGTTCTGGTCCTGGGTGTACGCGTGGATCGTCGTCATCAGCCCGCGCTCGATCGTGAACGCGTCGTGGATCGCCTTGGCCATCGGCGCGAGGCAGTTCGTGGTGCACGAGGCGTTCGAGATGATGTGGTGCGTCGAGGCGTCGTAGTCGCCATCGTTCACACCGAGGACGATCGTGATGTCCTCGTTCTTGGCCGGCGCGGAGATGATGACCTTCTTGGCCCCACCGTCGATGTGCGCCTGTGCCTGTTCGGCCGCCACGAAGATGCCGGTCGACTCGACCACGACGTCCACGCCCAGGTCGCCCCACGGCAGGTCCTTCGGGTCGCGCTCTGCCAGCACCTTGATCGACTTGCCGTCGACGGTGATGTTGTCCTCGCCGTAGCTGACCTCGCCGTTCAGCCGACCGAGGATCGAGTCGTACTTCAGCAGGTGCGCCAGCGTCTTGTTGTCGGTGAGGTCGTTGACCGCCACCACCTCGAGGTCGGCTCCGGCGGCCATGGCGGCGCGGAAGAAGTTGCGGCCGATGCGGCCGAATCCGTTGATGCCAACGCGAACGGTCAAGGAGCTCTCCTCAGCAAGGGCCGGCTCGTGCCGGCAGTTCGGTCACCTGCAGGTGCGGCCCACCCGTGTGGTGGGGCCGCGCTGGGCCAAGCGTCGATGGTTGTCCCACGCCGCGGTCGACCCTACGGGATACCGATGGGTAGGCCGACACAGAGCGGTCCACTTGACGAGACGATCTGTCCCAGGCCCTGGACGTGGGGCCACCGGTGGGGGTCAGGCATCGAGCATGTCGGGCGTCAGGTTCGCCTCGGTGCCCGGCATGCCCTGGTCGGCGGCTCGCTTGTCGGCCATGGCCAGGAGCCGGCGGATGCGACCGGCGACCGCGTCCTTCGTCATCGGGGGGTCGGCCAGCTGGCCCAGCTCCTCCAGCGACGCCTGCTTGTGCTCGAGCCGCAGGCGCCCGGCGGTGCGCAGGTGCTCCGGCACGTCCTCGGCGAGGATCTCCAGCGCGCGCTCCACCCGGGCACCGGCCGCGACCGCCGCGCGCGCCGACCGGCGCAGGTTGGCGTCGTCGAAGTTGGCCAGGCGGTTGGCGGTCGCCCGCACCTCCCGGCGCATCCTCCGCTCCTCCCAGACCAGCACGCGCGTCGTGGGCACCCAGTCGCGTCAGCATCGCCCCGATCGCGTCGCCGTCCCGGATGACCACGCGGTCGACGCCACGCACCTCTCGCGCCTTGGCGGAGATCCCGAGACGGCGAGCCGCGCCCACCAGCGCCAGGGCCGCCTCGGGGCCAGGGCACGTCACCTCGAGGGCCGACGAGCGGCCGGGCTCGGTCAGGGAGCCGTGCGCCAGAAACGCCCCTCGCCACGCGGCTTCGGCGTCGCACACGGACGCGGAGACGACCTGCGGTGGGAGGCCACGCACGGGCCGTCCCCGTCCGTCGAGGAGCCCGGTCTGCCGCGCGAGGGACTCTCCGTCCTTGACGACACGGACCACGTACCGGGTGCCGCGCCGCAGGCCCCCCGCGGAGATCACGAGGATCTCGCTGGAGTGGCCGAAGATCTCGGCGATGTCCTTGCGCAGACGACGTGCCGTCACCGCCGTGTCGAGCTCGGCCTCGATGACGATCCGGCCCGAGATGATGTGCAGGCCCCCGGCGAACCGCAGCATCGACGACACCTCGGCCTTGCGACAGCACGGCTTGGTGACGCTCAACCGGCTCAGCTCGTCCTTGACCTGTGCCGTCAGTGCCATGCGGGTCATCCTGCCACCGTCCTGTGCCGTGCCCGTGCTCGCGGTCCTCTGCGGTCCACCGTCCGGTCCTCAGGTGGAGGGCTAGTCGACGTCACCGTAGCTGCCGTCGAGGACGTCGCGCAGCGCCGCTGCGAGACGGAGCGGGTCGTGCCGGGACGGCGAGCCCGAGGCCCGGACCTGCCGTAGCACGAGGCGGGCACCCAGGGCGTCGGCGGCCTCCGCGAGGGCGTCGACGTCGTCCACGGAGCCCGGGTCGGCGAGGACGGCGTCGATCCGCAGCAGGGGCGCGTGGGCGTGCAGGGCGAGCAGGTGCTCGACCGCCGTCAGACCGGCGGTCTCCCCCGTCGGAGCCGCCAGGTTGAAGACCAGGCACCGTCGAGCCGAGGTGCCGATCAGGGCCGCGGCCAGCTCGGGGACCAGCAGGTGGGGCATCACGCTCGTGAACCACGAACCGGGACCGAGCACCACCCACTCGGCCTCGAGCACCGCCTCCACCGCCTCCGGGCAGGCGCGCGGCTCGGGTGGGTCGAGCCGGATCCCGGTGATGCGCCCGGTCGTGGTGGCCACCGCCGACTGCCCGGTGACGACGGTCGTCCCGTCCGGCCCCTCGACGTCGGCCTCGATCTCGAGCGCCTGCGTCGACATGGGCAGCACCCGTCCGCGGGCCTGCAGGAGACGCCCTACCCAGTCGAGGCCGGCGACGGGGTCGTCGAGCAGCTGCCACAGGGCCACGATCAGGAGGTTGCCCACCGCGTGCCGGTCGAGCTCGCCGTCGGTCGAGAAGCGGTGCTGCATGACGTCGCGCCAGGTCTGGCCCCACTCGCCGTCGTCACAGAGCGCCGACAGGGCCATCCGCAGGTCACCCGGAGGGAGCACGCCCAGCTCGCGTCGCAGCCGTCCGCTCGACCCCCCGTCGTCGGCGACGGTGACGACCGCCGTGAGCCGGTCGGTCAGGTGCCGCAGCGCCGAGAGGGACGCGTACAGGCCGTGCCCGCCCCCGAGGGCGACGACGCGGCGCCCGCTCACTCGCGCCCCAGGTCGCGGTGGACAGCGGTGGCGCGCACACCCGCCTCCCGCATCCTCCTCGTGATCTCCTCGGTGATCGCGACCGAGCGGTGCTTGCCCCCGGTGCAGCCGATGGACACCGTCACGTACGAACGGTTCTCGCGCTCGTAGCCCGCGAGCACCGGCTCGAGGGCGCTGACGTAGCGGGTGACGAACTCCTCCGCGCCGTCCTGCCCGAGCACGAAGTCGCTGACGTCGGTGTCCTGACCGGTGCTGGCCCTCAGCTCGGGCACCCAGTACGGGTTCGGCAGGAACCGCACGTCGACCACGTGGTCGGAGTCGACCGGGATGCCGTACTTGAAGCCGAACGACATCACGGTGACGCGCAGCGTCTCCGGGCCGTCCTCCGCGAACATCTCGGTGGCCTTGGCGCTGAGCTGGTGGACGTTGAAGCCCGAGGTGTCGATGACGAGGTCGGCGCTGCCGCGCAGGTCCCCGACGAGCTCCCGCTCGGACACGATGCCGTCGAGGATGCGGCCCTCACCCTGCAGCGGGTGAGGCCTGCGCACCGACTCGAACCGCCGCACGAGGGTCTCGTCGTTGGCGTCGAGGAACAGCACCCGGGTACGCACCCCGGTGCCGGTCAGCTCGGTCAGGGCCTCGCGCAGGTCGGTGAAGAACCGGCCTCCTCGCACGTCGACGACCACGGCCACGCGCGGCAGCGCCTGCGCGGCCCGTGACGCGATCCCCGCCAGGGGCACGAGCATCTGCGGGGGGAGGTTGTCCACGACGTACCAGCCGAGGTCCTCCAGCACGTCGGAGACCGTCGAGCGGCCGGCGCCCGACATGCCGGTGACGATCAGCACCTCGGGGGCGCGGCTGCTGTCGACCCGTGGGTCGTCGGCACGACGCTCGAGGTACGTGGAGTCGGCGGGATCGGCCGGGGCGGTCTTCGCGTGGTCGCTCACCCGCCCAGTCTCCCAGGTCGGGCGGGCCAGGCTCAGCGGGACTCACCTGAACTCAGTCGTCGATGACCTCACCCGTGGCCGTGTTGACGGACGGCCCGCCGGCCGCCTGCCCCGCCAGGTGCTCCACCACCGCCTGCGCGGTGGCGGCACCGATGCCCGGCACCTGCGCCACGTCGTCCGGTGTGGCGGCCCGCAGCCGCTTGACGGACCCGAAGTGCTTGAGCAGGGCCTTGCTCCGCGTCGGCCCGAGCCCCGGCACCGCGTCCAGCGCGCTGGTGGTCATCGACCGGCTCCGCCGTTGACGGTGGAAACGGATGGCGAACCGGTGGGCCTCGTCGCGGACCCGCTGCAGCAGGTACAGGCCCTCGCTGGTGCGGGGCAGCACCGTCGGGTACTCCTCCCCCGGCAGCCAGACCTCCTCGAGCCGCTTGGCCAGCCCGCACAGCGCCACGTCCTCGATGCCGAGCCCGGCCATCGCGCGGGCGGCGGCCGCCACCTGCGGCGGACCGCCGTCGACCACGACGAGCTGCGGCGGGTAGGCGAACCGGGCCTTCTTCTCCACCACGGGCTCGTCGGGCCGCTCGTCGTCCGCGTCGGACTCGTCCAGCTCGGGCGTGGACTGGTCCATCCGCTCCGCCAGGTAGCGGCGGAAGCGGCGGGTGATGACCTCGTGGATGGAGGCCACGTCGTCCTGTCCCTCGACCCCCTTGATCGCGAACCGGCGGTACTCCGACTTGCGGGGCAGCCCGTCCTCGAAGACGACCATCGACGCCACGACCTCGGTGCCCTGCAGGTTGGACACGTCGTAGCACTCGATCCGCAGCGGCGCCTCGTCGAGACCGAGCGCGTCCTGGATCTCCTGGAGCGCCTGGCTGCGCGTCGTCAGGTCGCCGGCGCGCCGGGTCTTGTGCAGCACCAGCGCCTGCTGGGCGTTGCGCCCGATCGTCTGCATGAGGGTCTTCTTGTCGCCGCGCTGCGGCACCCGCACGTCGACCGCGGCCGAGCGCAGGCCGCTGAGCCACGTTGTCATCTCGGCCAGCTGCGTCGGCAGGGTCGGCACCAGGACCTCGCGCGGCACGGCCGCGGCCTCGGCGTCGCCGTAGACCTGCTGCAGCAGGTGCTCGACCAGACCGGCCGTCGTCAGGTCCTCGACCTTCTCGACGACCCAGCCCCGCTGCCCCCGCACCCGCCCGCCGCGGACGTGGAAGACCTGCACGGCGGCCTCGAGCTCGTCCTCGGCCAGCGCGAACACGTCCGCGTCGGTGGCGTCGGGCAGCACCACCGCGGACTTCTCGAGCGCGCGGGTCAGCGCCGCAACGTCGTCACGGAGCCGGGCCGCCCGCTCGAAGTCGAGCTCGGCGGCCGCCGCCTTCATCTGCTGCTCCAGGCGCCGTGTGTGCTTGGCGGTGGCGCCACCCATGAAGTCGCAGAAGTCCTCCGCCAGCTCGCGGTGCTCCTCGGGCGTCACCCGTCCGACGCACGGCGCGGAGCACTTGTCGATGTACCCGAGCAGGCACGGTCGGCCGGTCTGCCTGGCGCTGCGGAACACCCCTGCCGAGCAGGTGCGGACGGGGAACACCCGCAGCATCAGGTCGACCGTCTCGCGGATCGCCCACGCGTGGGCGTAGGGGCCGAAGTAGCGCGTGCCCTTGCGCTTCGCCCCGCGCATGACCTGCACGCGGGGGATCTCCTCGCCCATCGTCACCGCGAGGTACGGGTAGGACTTGTCGTCGCGGTACTTCACGTTGAACCGCGGGTCGTACTCCTTGATCCAGGCGTACTCCAGCTGGAGGGCCTCGACCTCGGTGGCCACGACCGTCCACTCGACGCTCGAGGCGGTCGTGACCATGGTGAGGGTGCGCTGGTGGAGCGACGCCGGGTCGGCGAAGTAGGAGTTGAGCCGCTGCCGCAGGCTCTTGGCCTTGCCCACGTAGACCACCCGGCCCCGGGGGTCGCGGAACCGGTAGACCCCCGGGGAGTCGGGGATCTCGCCCGGCTTCGGGCGGTACGTCGAGGGGTCGGCCACGGGGCAAGCCTAGGTTCGACCCCGGACACCCGGCGCGGCCAGGGCCCCGGCCGGGGCGGCGGGCGGACACCCCCGTCGTGGCGCCATACTCACCGCATGAGGGTGCCTGCCTTCCTTCTGCAGCAGGCGACAGAGCACGTCGCCCAGCGCCCGGAGGACCACTCCGAGGACGTCCACTTCACGGAGTCGCTCGCCGAGTGGGTCATCGACGCCACCACCGCCCCGGGTGACCGGGTCCTGGACCCCTTCGCCGGCTACGGGACGACCCTGGCCGTCGCGGAGCGCCTCGGCCGGCAGGCCGTGGGGGTTGACCTGCTCCAGGAGCGCGTCGACCAGACCCTCGCGCGGACGAGCGGCGACGCACGGGTCGTCCGCGGTGACTCCCGGCGACTGTCCGAGCTGGTGGAGGGTCCGTTCGACCTGGTGCTCACGTCGCCCCCGTACATGGCCAGCGTCGCCCACCCCGAGAACCCCCTGCGGGGCTACGCCACCGACGACGGCCACTACCCGCACTACCTGGACGAGCTCGGCGAGGTCTTCGACCAGGTCGCCGCCCTGTTGCGCCCCGGCGGGCACGCGGTGGTCAACGTCGCCAACGTCGTGCAGGGAGAGCACGTCACCCTGCTGGCCTGGGACCTCGGGCAGGTCGTCGCCCGGAGGCTGACGTTCGTCGGCGAGACGTTCCTCTGCTGGGACACCCACCCGGCGGGGCTGACCGGCGACTACCTGCTCTGGTTCCGGCGCGACGGCATGCGCGACGTCGAGCCGGGTCCTGCCGCGGCGGGTACCGTCGGCCCGTGACCACGTCGCCCCTTCCCGTCACCCAGGCCGAGACCGTCCTGCCCGCACCGGACCTCGACGGCACCATCGCGTTCTTCACCGACCGGCTGGGCTTCAGGCTGGACATGATCATGCCGGCGGACGACCCGTCGGTGGCCACCCTCGACGGCCCCGGCGTGCGCGTGCGCCTCGACCGGGACGGGGGCGGTGCCCCGGGCCGGCTGCGTCTGGCCGTGGACGGGGACGGGGACGGCGGCTCCCTGACGGCACCGAACGGCACCCTCATCGACATCGTCCCCTCGACCAGTCCCCTGGTCGTCCCGGCGCTGGTCGAGGCGTTCGAGGTGAGCCGTCCGGCCGAGGACGACGACGTCGTCGGGCGGGCGGGGATGCGCTACCGCGACCTGCTGCCCTCACGGCTCGGGGGCCGCTTCATCGCCTCGCACATCGAGATCCCCGAGGGCGGCCCGGTCCCCGACTACGTGCACTACCACCGCGTGCGGTTCCAGATGATCTACTGCGCGGCCGGCTGGGTGAAGGTCGTGTACGAGGGCCAGGGTGAGCCCTTCGTCCTCCAGGCCGGCGACTGCGTGCTCCAGCCGCCGGAGATCAGGCACCGGGTGCTGGAGAGCTCGCCGGGCATGGAGGTCGTCGAGATCGGCTGCCCCGCCGAGCACGAGACGCGCGCGGAGCACACCATCACCCTGCCGACGCAGACCCTCGAGCCCGGACGCGAGTGGTCGGGCCAGCAGTTCGTCCGGCACGTGTCGGCCGACGCGGCGTGGACGCCTTGGCGCGCAGAGGGTTTCGAGTACCGGGACACGGGCATCGGTGCAGCCACCGCGGGGCTGGCGGGGGCCGTCGTCGTCCGGCCCGGTCCCGGCGTGGACGGCGCAGACGACCTGCGCCACGCGGGTGAGCTGCAGTGGTGGTTCGTGCTGCGGGGGGCGGGCGAGCTGCGCGCCGCAGGCCATGACCCCGTCCCGCTCTCTCGCGGGGTGAGCGTCGCGGTGCCGTCCGGCACGGCGCACTCGCTGAGCGCGTGCAGCGACGACCTGGAGCTGCTCGAGGTGACGCTCCCCGGGTGAGCCCTGCGCCCGCCGGGGTCACCCGATGACGAGCTGGTCGCCCTGGAGTGCCACGTCGACGGGTCGCAGTGGACTCGTGGCAGGACCGTTGATGACGGCCGCGTTGTCAGCGGCGTCGAACCGGCTCCCGTGGTTGGGACACGTCAGCACCAGGTCGGACCCGGCGTCGACCACGGTGCCCTGGTGGGTGCAGTTGGCCGACCAGGCCACGTAGTCCCCCTCGGTCGGCTGCGCCACCACGACGCTCTCGCCCCCGACCTCCACGACCACCGCGTGACCTACGGTGACGTCGCCGGCGGGGATCGAGCCGCCCCCGCCGCCGCCACCCGACCCGTCGGCGGTCCCGGGGCTGGACGAGCACGCCGTGAGGACCCCGGGGACGAGGACGACCCCGCCCAGGGCGAGCAGGCCGCGGAACACGGACCGGCGCGAGGGACAGACGTCCTCGATGCTGCGGGTGGGCTCGGTCACGGGATCCTCCGTCAGGGTGCGCGAGTCGTCACCCACCAGCATCCCCCAGGGCGCCGACCCGCGCTCGACCAGCCCTCCGGGGCGACCGTCAGCGCCTGGCCGAGGACTTCTGGGACGCGGCCTTGCGCACCACCGGGGCCCGTGCCTCGCGCCGGGTCGGTCCCTTCGCCGCACCGGTCTTCGTCGCGGCGGCCGACGTGGAGGCCGCCTTCTTCGCCCCCGCCTTCTTCGCCGCCGCCTTCTCCGCCGTCGCCTTCTTCGCCGGTGTCTTCGTCGCCGCTGCCGTCGTGGCGGCCGTCGTCGCGGTGGCCTTCTTCGTGGTGGTCCGCTTCGCGGTCGTCCTCTTCGCCACTGCGGTGGTCGCCGTCGAGGTCTTCGCCGCCGCGGACGTCTTGGCACCGCCTCGCCCGGTCAGGGCAGCGACCTTGACCGTCGGACGCAGGCCGCGGTGGCCGTCCGGCAGCATCTCGGCGAGGAACTGCCCGGTGTAGCTGGCGTCGACCGTCGCCACCTGCTCCGGAGTGCCCTCGGCCAGGATGGTGCCCCCACCGGACCCACCCTCGGGACCCATGTCGACGACCCAGTCGGAGCTCTTGATCACGTCGAGGTTGTGCTCGATGACGATCACGGTGTTGCCCTTGTCCACGAGCCCCTGCAGCACCTCGAGCAGCTTGCGGATGTCCTCGAAGTGCAGGCCGGTGGTGGGCTCGTCGAGCACGTAGACCGTGCGCCCGGCGGAGCGCTTCTGCAGCTCGCTGGCCAGCTTGACGCGCTGCGCCTCCCCGCCGCTGAGCGTCGGAGCCGGCTGCCCGAGCCGGACGTAGCCCAGCCCCACGTCCACGAGGGTCCGCAGGTGGCGAGAGATGGCCGGGACCGCCTCGAAGAAGTCGGCGGCCTCCTCGATCGGCATGTCCAGCACGTCGGCCACGGTCTTGCCTTTGAAGTGCACCTCGAGCGTCTCCCGGTTGTACCGGGCACCGTGGCAGACCTCGCAGGGTACGTACACGTCGGGCAGGAAGTTCATCTCGATCTTGATCGTGCCGTCGCCCTGGCAGTTCTCGCAGCGACCGCCCTTGACGTTGAAGGAGAACCGGCCGGGCATGTAACCCCGGACCTTCGCCTCCGTCGTGGCGGCGAAGAGCTTGCGGACGTGGTCCCACACGCCGGTGTACGTCGCCGGGTTGGAGCGCGGCGTGCGGCCGATCGGCGACTGGTCGACGTGCACGACCTTGTCGAGGTGCTCCAGGCCGGTCACCGTCTTGTGCCTGCCCGGCACCTGCCGGGCCCCGTTGAGCTTGTTCGCCAGCACCGTGTACAGGATCGAGTTCACCAGGGTCGACTTGCCCGACCCGGACACGCCGGTCACGGCGACGAGGCAGCCCAGCGGGAACGACACGTCGATGCCCCGGAGGTTGTGCTCACGCGCCCCCACGACCCGCACGGCCCGACTGAGGTCGGCCTCGCGACGCTCCTCGGGCACCGCGATCGACTCGCGACCCGAGAGGAAGGCCCCGGTCAGCGAGTCCGGGTGGTCGAGCAGGCCCTTGAAGGTGCCGGAGTGGACGACGTGCCCGCCCCGCTCCCCCGCCCCGGGACCGATGTCGACGACCCAGTCCGCCGACGAGATGGTGTCCTCGTCGTGCTCGACCACGATCAGCGTGTTGCCCAGGTCGCGCAGCCGTGTGAGTGTCGCGATCAGGCGGCGGTTGTCGCGCTGGTGCAGACCGATGCTCGGCTCGTCGAGCACGTACAGCACCCCCACCAGACCGGAGCCGATCTGCGTGGCCAGGCGGATGCGCTGCGCCTCGCCGCCCGAGAGCGTGCCGGCGGGGCGGTCGAGGGAGAGGTAGTCCAGCCCCACGTCGAGGAGGAACCCGAGGCGGGCGTTGATCTCCTTCAGCACCGCCTCGGCGATCTGCGCCTGTCGGGCGTTCAGCTGCAGGGTGCCGAGGAACTGGGCGCACTCCGCCACCGGCAGCCGGCAGGCCTCCGCGATGGACAGGTCACCGATCCGGACCGCGAGCACCTCGGGCTTGAGGCGGGCACCGCCGCAGGCGGGGCAGGGCACCTCGCGCATGTAGCCCTCGTACCGCTCGCGCGACCACTCCGACTCGGTCTCCGAGTGCCGGCGCTTGATGAAGGGCACGACGCCCTCGAACCCGCTGGTGTAGGAGCGCTCCCGCCCGAACCGGTTGCGGTACTTGACGTGCACCTCGTAGTTCTGCCCGTGGAGCAGTGCCTCCCGCGCACGCTCCGGCAGCGCGCGCCACGGCACGTCGACCGAGAAGCCGAGCTGGTCACCCAGTCCGCGCATCAGCCGGTGGTAGTAGTCGTTGGTGCCGCTGTTCGCGCCCCACGGGGCGATGGCTCCCTCGCTGAGCGTGAGGTCCTCGTCCGAGACGATCAGCTCGGGGTCGACCTCCTGGCGCACCCCGATGCCGTGGCACGTCTCGCAGGCGCCGTACGGGGCGTTGAACGAGAAGGTGCGCGGCTCGATCTCGTCGAGCGTCAGCTCGTGCTCGTTGGGGCAGGCCATCTTCTCGCTGAAGCGACGCTCACGCCCCGGGTCGCCGGCGTCGAGGTCGACCAGCTCGGCGACCAGCAGCCCGCCCGACAGCCCGAGAGCCGTCTCGACCGAGTCGGTCAGGCGCCGCTTGGCGGACTCCTTGACCGCCAGGCGGTCGACCACCACGTCGATCGTGTGCTTGAGCTTCTTCTCCAGCGTCGGCGGGGAGGCGAGCGAGACCACCTCGCCGTCGACCCGCGCGCGGGAGAACCCCTTCGACTGCAGCTCGCCGAACAGGTCCGCGTACTCGCCCTTGCGGCCGCGCACGACCGGAGCCAGCACCTGGAACCTCGTGCCCTCCGGCAGGTCGAGCAGCCGGTCGACGATCTGCTGCGGGGTCTGGCGCCCGATCTCCTCCCCGCAGACGGGGCAGTGCGGCACCCCGGCACGAGCCCAGAGCAGACGCAGGTAGTCGTAGACCTCGGTGATCGTGCCCACCGTCGACCGGGGGTTGCGGCTCGTCGACTTCTGGTCGATGGAGACGGCCGGCGACAGCCCCTCGATGAAGTCGACGTCGGGCTTGTCCATCTGGCCAAGGAACTGGCGGGCGTACGCCGACAGCGACTCGACGTAGCGACGCTGCCCCTCGGCGAAGATCGTGTCGAACGCCAGGGACGACTTCCCGGACCCGGAGAGGCCGGTGAACACGATCATCGCGTCACGAGGCAGGTCCAGGTCGATGTTCTTGAGGTTGTGCTCCCGTGCGCCCCGGACGACGAGCTGGTGGGCGGAGGCCTCCGGCAGGACCGAGGGCGCGCGGCGGGAGGAGGTCGAGGAGGCGGCTGAAGGCACCCGAACATGCTAGGTGCCCCCACCGACAACGGCTCCCTGCAGAGCGCCCCACGTGCTGTCAGAGGCGTCACACCCTCCCACCTCGTCCGCGATGCGGACTAGGGTCTGACCGTGACCAGCCTGGACGACCTCAACCAGCCGGAGCAGTACGACCACGCGATCACCGTGCTCACGGACGTCACGGACGCCCTGATGGACACGGTGCACACCCTCGACGACGAGGCGGTCCGCGCGCCGTCGCTCTGCGAGGGCTGGACCAGGGGGCACGTGCTCACGCACCTGGCCCGCAACGCCGACGCCCTGCGCAACCTCGTGACGTGGGCCCGCACGGGGACCGAGACGCCGATGTACCCGACGCGCGAGCAGCGGGACCGGGACATCGAGGCCGGCGCGGGACGGTCCGCCGCCCACCTCGAGGCGGACGTCGAGGCCAGCGCCGAGCGGTTCCTCGACGACCTGCTGGCCCTGCGCGGCCAGTACCTCGGCGAGGTGGTGCGGACAGGTGCGGGCCATCCTCTGGTCGCGCACGACCTGCCGCTGAACCGTGCCCGCGAGGTCGTCTACCACCACGCGGACCTGGACACGGGCTACACGTTCGACGCCCTTCCGGCCGAGCTGGTCGGGCGCTTCCTCATCGAGACCGGGGAGCGCCTGAGCGGGCAGCGGGCCGGCCCCCTGACCCTGGCGGCCACCGACACCGGGCAGCGCGTGGAGGTGGGCGGGCCCGGAGGGCCCGAGGTCACCGGGACCGCGAGCGAGCTCCTGGCGTGGTCGACCGGGCGGGGTGACGGCGCCGGCCTGTCGATCTCGGACGGCGACCTGCCGACCCTGCCGCCCTGGGGCTGAGCCCGGTGCAGGTGACGGCCCTCGACGGCGCGGAGCTGCGACAGGTCTCGGTGTCGCAGATGGACAACAACGCCTACCTGCTGACCTGCGCGAGCACCGGGGCCCAGCTGCTGGTCGACGCCGCCGACGACGCCCCGGCCCTGCTTGAGATGGTCCACCACGGGTCGACCGGCAGCGACGGCGGCCGCCTCGACACGGTCGTCACCACCCACCGGCACTGGGACCACCACCGCGCCCTCGCCGAGGTCGTCGAGGCCACGGGTGCCCGCACCGCAGCGGGCGAGGACGACGCCGACGAGCTCCCGGTCGACACCGAGGACCGGCTCGCTCACGGCGACCGCCTGCGCGTCGGAGACCTCGCGGTCGACGTCATCCACCTGCGGGGACACACCCCCGGGTCGGTCGCGCTGGCGTGGACCGACGGCGGCGGCCTCGTGCACCTGTTCACCGGGGACTCCCTGTTCCCCGGCGGCCCGGGCAAGACCGGCTCGCCGATGGACTTCACCAGCCTGATGGACGACCTGGACTCCAGGGTGTTCGCCGTCTACCCCGACTCCACCAGGGTGTACCCCGGTCACGGTGGCGCCACGACCCTGGGTGCCGAACGCCCGCACCTGGACGAGTGGCGTGCCCGGGGCTGGTGAGCCGCGCACGAACCGGCACACTGGCGACATGACGCACCGACCGACGACGACGAGGACCCGTTGGGCGACGGCGCTGGCCGGCGCCGTGCTGCTGCCTGGCCTGCTGGCTGGATGCGACGCGCTGGGCGGTGGCGGCGGGTCGACCGGCTCCCAGGGCGCCGGCCAGGAAGCGCCCAGCCTGCGGGAGAAGGCGGAGATGGCGGCCTGGCTCGGCGGCGCGAGCCCGGAGCTGACGTCGCTCGGGACGTCCGTGTCGGGTCTCGCCACCGCCGCCCAGGGCGGAGACCTGGCCGCCGTCGAGGACCGTCTCGACGCGATCGACGCCGATGTCGAGGCGCTGCGCAAGGACCCCGCGCCCGACCCGCGGATCGACGACCCCCTGCAACAGCTGCTGACCACCGTGTCGGAGGGCAGCTCGAAGGTGCGCCAGGGCGTCGAGGCGAAGGACCTCACCACGGCCCAGGAGGGCGCGCAGTCGTTCGCGGACGCCCAGGCCGACCTCGATGCGCTGCTGAAGGCCGCCCGCGACTACGCCGGAGCCTGACCGTGGACGACGCGGCAACCCGGCCCGACGAGTCGATGACCTGGCGGCCGGATGCCTCGAGGGGGACCGCCCGACCCATCCGCGAGCTCGGCGACCCGGTGATCCGCTCGAACGCCGAGCTGGTGACCGCCTTCGACGACGCGCTGCGCCGCCTGGTCGACGACATGTTCACGTCGATGTACGCCGCCGACGGCGTCGGTCTGGCCGCGAACCAGATCGGCGTGCACCACGACGTCTTCGTCTACGACTGCCCGTTCGACGAGGACGACCCCGGCGACCCGGACGACCCGCCCAACCACGGTGTCGGCTACGTGGTGAACCCCGTGCTGGTCGACACCTGGGGCGAGGAGCTCGTGTGGAGCGAGGGCTGCCTGTCACTGCCGGGGTTCAACCGCGACACGCCACGCGCCGACTGCGCCGCGGTGGAGGGCGTCGACGTCGAGGGTCGCCCCGTCCGGGTCGAGGGCAGTGGACTGCTCGGGCGCTGCCTCCAGCACGAGAGCGACCACCTCGTCGGCAAGGTCTTCCTCGACCGGCTGTCACGACGGGAGCGCGGCCGGGCGCTGCGGGCCTACCTCGACCACTCGGGGGCATGAGCGGTCACGGGCGCTTGGCCCGCGGAAGACGCTCGACGACCGCGGCGTAGGACGCGTCCACGGCCTCGAGGATCTCGTCGTCGCTGATCGCGCCGCCCGCGTCCAACGTGTTCCAGCCGTAGCGCCCGATGTACGCCATCACGTGGGCGTCATCCGGGTACTGCCGGAGCCACTCGTCCGCCTCGTCGCGGGTCCGGCCGCACTTGACGCCCACACCCCCGCCAGCGCCGAGGAAGGCGAAGATCTTGTCGCCGACCTTGGCGACGACGTCGCCCTCCCACGGCTCGTCCTGCCAGGCACCGGGCTTGGCCAGGCAGTGGGCCAGCACCGCGTTCGTGTCCATCTTCCGTGCCTCCTCAGGCGTGCCCGGCGCGCTGCATGCCGCGCAGCTCCTTCTTGAGGTCCCCGATCTCGTCGCGCAGGCGCGCCGCCAGCTCGAACTGCAGCTCGGTCGCGGCCAGGTGCATCTGGTCGGTCAGCTGTTGGATCAGGTCCGCCAGGTCGGATGCCGGCAGGGTCGCGAGGTTGTGCTTCCGTTCCCCGGGGCGTGACGACATGCCCGGGACGGGCGCCTTTCCACGGGACTGCTGCCGGCCGCCGCCGCGGAGGAGCTGCTCGGTGTCGGCGTCCTCCCGCTGGAGCATGTCGGTGATGTCGGCGATCCGCTTGCGCAGGGCCGTCGGCTCCACGCCGTTGGCGACGTTGTACGCCACCTGCTTGGCGCGGCGCCGGTTCGTCTCGTCGATCGCCGTCGCCATCGACGGGGTGATCCTGTCGGCGTACATGTGGACCTGGCCGGACACGTTGCGGGCGGCGCGTCCGATGGTCTGGATCAGGGACGTGCCGGAGCGCAGGAAGCCCTCCTTGTCGGCGTCGAGGATGCTGACCAGGGACACCTCGGGCAGGTCGAGACCCTCGCGCAGGAGGTTGATGCCGACCAGGACGTCGAAGACCCCCTGCCGCAGCTCCCGCAGCAGCTCGACGCGACGCAAGGTGTCGACCTCCGAGTGCAGGTACCTCACCTGGACGCCCTGGTCGAGCAGGTAGTCGGTGAGGTCCTCCGCCATCTTCTTGGTCAGCGTGGTGACGAGGACGCGTTCGTTCTTCGCGGTGCGCGTGCGGATCTCGTCGAGGAGGTCGTCGATCTGCCCCTTGGTCGGCTTGACCACGACCTCGGGGTCGACGAGCCCCGTCGGGCGGATGATCTGCTCGACGACGCCCTCGCCGCGACCCATCTCGTAGGCGCCGGGGGTGGCCGACAGGTAGACGGTCTGGCCGATGCGCTCCAGGAACTCCTCCCACTTGAGCGGGCGGTTGTCCATGGCGCTGGGCAGACGGAAGCCGTGCTCCACGAGCGCGCGCTTGCGGGACATGTCCCCCTCGTACATCGCCCCGATCTGCGGCACCGTGACGTGCGACTCGTCGATGACGAGGAGGAAGTCCTCGGGGAAGTAGTCGAGCAGCGTGTTGGGCGCCGTGCCGGGACCGCGGCCGTCGATGTGACGCGAGTAGTTCTCGATGCCGGAGCACGACCCCACCTGGCGCATCATCTCGATGTCGTACGTCGTCCTCATCCGCAGGCGCTGGGCCTCGAGCAGCTTGCCCTGCTGCTCCATCTCGGCCAGGCGGTCGGCGAGCTCGATCTCGATGCCGGCGATCGCCCGCTCCATCCGCTCGGGCCCGGCCACGTAGTGGGTGGCGGGGAAGACGTACATCTCGTCCTCCTCGTTCACCACCTCACCCGTCAGGGGGTTCAGCGTGTAGAGCTTGTCGATCTCGTCGCCGAAGAACTCGATCCGCAGGGCCAGCTCCTCGTACACCGGGATGATCTCGACCGTGTCGCCGCGCACGCGGAAGGTTCCCCGCGTGAACGCGAGGTCGTTGCGCGTGTACTGCATGCCGACGAAGCGCCGCAGCAGCTCGTCGCGCTCGACCACGTCACCGACCCGCAGCTTCGCCATCCGGTCGACGTACTCCTGAGGGGTACCCAGGCCGTAGATGCAGGAGACGGAGGCGACCACGATCACGTCGCGGCGGGTCAGCAGGGAGTTCGTGGCCGAGTGCCGCAGGCGCTCGACCTCGTCGTTGATCGACGAGTCCTTCTCGATGTAGGTGTCCGTCTGCGCGATGTACGCCTCGGGCTGGTAGTAGTCGTAGTAGGAGACGAAGTACTCGACGGCGTTGTTCGGGAGCAGCTCGCGGAACTCGTTGGCCAGCTGGGCGGCGAGCGTCTTGTTGGGCGCCATCACCAGGGTCGGACGCTGCAGCTGCTCGACCAGCCAGGCGGTCGTGGCCGACTTGCCCGTACCGGTGGCGCCCAGCAGGACGACGTTCTGCTCCCCCGACTGCACTCGGCGCGTCAGGTCGGCGATGGCCGTCGGCTGGTCACCGGACGGGGTGAACTCGGAGATCACCTCGAACGGCGCCACGCGGCGCGCGAGGTCGGTGGTGGGTCTCATGGCACCACCGTAAGCGCCGCCACCGACAGCGGTGTTCCCACAGGTCACCAGCGGGAGGGAGCCCACCCCACGCGTTCCGCCCAGGCCTCGGCCCGCTCACCCGCGGCGCGCACCCACTCCTGTACCGCCTCGCGGTCGACCGAGCCCTCGCGGCTCGCGGTCGCCTCCTGGCGGGCGGCAAGGTCCTCCCGCTCGGACGCGTCCGCGCGGAGCCAGTCGCGCAGGAGGAGCTGGTGACGCGACGACCACCCCTCCGGACGCAGGTGCACCGTGACCGGACGCCCGGGATCGCAGCTCGCGTAGCGCCGAACGGGCGCGGTGCCACCCGGCTCGTCGTCGCGCCAGTCCCCCGGGACGTGGGCGTAGCCCGCGTGCCTGAGGGTCCCGTCGAGCTTGTCGGCGGATCCGAGGGAGTCGACCACGAGCTGCAGGTCGAGGACGTCCGGGGCCGCCAGCCCGGGTACCGCGGTCGGGCCGACGTGCTGCAGCCGCGTCCCCTCGACGCCCGTGGCGGTGGCGATCCTCTCCATCGCTCTCACCGCCTGCTCGGACCATTCGGGGTCGGGCCGCACGAGGGCGACATCCGAGGGCGGCGCCGGACGCCCGGCCCGCACGTTCTGCTCGAAGGGAACCAGCCGCCAGGACCAGAGACGGTCGACCCTGCCCTCGAGGGCGTCGCGTGGGCCGGAGTTGTCCAGCCAGACATCCGCGGCCTCGCGGCGCTCCGCGTCGGCCGCCTGCGCGGCGATGCGCGCGCGGGCGTCGGCCTCCGGCAGCCCCCGGCCGACGAGACGCCGGACGCGGTCCTCGACGGGCGCGTGCACGACCACCACGAGGTGGTAGGCGGCCCCCATGCGCTTCTCCACCAGCAGAGGCACGTCGTGGACCACGACCGCGTCGTCCGGTGCGGCCGCGAACAGCTCGCGGGTCCGGGAGGCGATGCGTGGGTGGGTGATCGCCTCGAGCGCCCGCCGCCTGGTCCTGGACGAGAAGGCGAGCTCTGCCAGCGCGGACCGGTCGAGCGTGCCGTCCGCCCGCAGCACAGAGGTCCCGAACTCCTCGACCACGGCCGCCAGGCCCGCCGTGCCCGGCGCCACCACCTCGCGCGCGAGCACGTCGGCGTCCACCACCACGGCGCCGTGCTCCCTCAGGCGCCGCGCCACCGTCGACTTACCGGCGCCTGCGCCACCGGTGAGCCCGATCCTCAGCATGCGCCGAGGCTAGTGGTGCCGGCTCGGCGGGCGCTCCCGTCAGGAGACCGGGTGGCGTCGCCTGACGGCGGAGCTCAACGAGCGGGCCGGGGCGCCCAGGGTCCAGACGGTCGACCTGATGGCTGAGGAGTGCCTCACGTTCGTCCACTTCGACCACTGCCGGCGGGAGTCGACGCACACGACCTTGGTGTCCACCGTCGCGTCGCGGACGCCGAAGTGCGCTGCGACGTTCCGCAGCGTCTGCTGCCAGAAGTGGTCCTCCTTGGCGTGTCCTCCCATCGTCAGCCCGAGCTCGAAGACGGGGTCGGAGGCGCGCATCAGGACCTGCGCCTGGGCGGAGGTGCTGCCACCGACCTCGTTGGCGCTGAACGTGATCCAGCCGGCGAACATGTGGCCCTGCGGGGTCATCAGGGTGAACGACTCCTCATCGGAGTAGAGCACCATCACGCCGGTGGAGAGCTTCATCCGGCCGGGCATCGTCAGGCTGAGCACGGCGACGTCGCCGGGCGCGATCCCGGTCAGCGGCCCGTAGAACCTGTTGCCGGTGGGCCAGAAGCGTGTGAACTCCTGCTTCCACGCCGCGATCACCTCGGCCGGCGTCGCCGCGTCACCGAGGTCGACCCGGTAGGTCTTCTGCCACATCTTTCCGAAACCCTGGATCGGGCTGGTCAGGCGCCGCCCTCCGACGTTGTCCATCGTGCCCTCGGGCACCGCCGCGACGTTCAGCTCCGTGACCTTCTTGGCCCAGTTCGTCGTCTCCCGCCCCGGCTGGGGCTCCACCTCGTCCATGTCGCTCTCCCTGTTAGCAGGTCAGGCGCCGCCGGCGGCTGCCAGCGCGTCCTGCTCGGTCTCGTGGATGCCGACCGCCTCGTCGAGGCGGGTCAGCTCGAAGATCTGCCGGTAGTGGTCCGAGAGGCCGTAGGCCAGCAGTCGCTGGGACCGGCGGTTGGCCCGAACCAGCAGGGTGACGAGCAGTCCGATCCCGCCGCTGTTCATGTACGACAGGTCGGAGAAGTTCAGGACGACCGCGCGTGCGTCGCCCGCGTCGGCGTACGCGCCCATCAGCACGTCCTCCGATCCGGCGGTCACGTCGCCGTGGATGTCGACGACGCTCGCCGGACCCAGCCGGCGGACGTCGAACGTGGCCGTGGCCTCAGTCATCGGAAACCCCTTCCGCGCCGTCCACGGCGCTGTCCTCGTCTGGTGTGATCGCCAGGAAGTCGGCGAGACGCGTGATCTCGAAGATCTCCCGGTAGTGGGGTGTCAGTCCGTAGGCGCGGACGGGCATGCCGTGCGCGCGAGCCCGGGCGAGCAGCCCGACGACCAGTGCGATCCCGGTCGAGTTGATGTAACCGGTGCGGGCGAAGCTCAGGACGACCGCATCGGGGCGCATCGAGGCCGCCTCCTCCCACGCTGCGTCGACCGCTGTTTCGGCCGAGGCGTTGACGTCCCCGACCAGGTCGATGACAGCCGCCTGGCCGCGAC
Source organism: uncultured Actinomycetota bacterium (assembly GCA_963843835.1). Lineage (GTDB taxonomy): Bacteria > Actinomycetota > Actinomycetes > Actinomycetales > CAWJMD01 > CAWJMD01. The sequence goes on along the minus strand of CAWJMD010000008.1, from coordinate 572,599 downwards.
GTCGGACGGTCGCGGTGGCCTCACGAGTCACCATCGGGGTCTCCCTCCAGCTCCATGGACAGCTCGACGACGTGGCCGTGCTCGTCCACCGTCTCCTTGACCGCGTCGACCATCTCCGAGATGAGGAACAGCCCCCAGCCCCGTGGCCGCTGCAGGCCGGCGAGCTTCGCCTCGATGTCGGGCACCTCGGGCTCCCGGCCGGGCGCAGCGCCTGCTCCCGCGTCCCGGATCTGGACCCGGACGGCATCTGCCGACGTGAGGACGCGGACGACCACCGGGGAGCCCGAGTCGTAGTGGCTGCCGTGCTCCATGGCGTTCATGGTCGCCTCGCCCACGGCCGTCTTCAGACGGTTCAGACGCGACTCGTCCAAGCCGAGACCTGCCACGACCGCGGCGACCCGCTCCAGGGCCAACCTCTCGTTGCCCTCAGCGCTCGGGACCTCGAACTCGGTGAGGAGCCCGTTCTGCGTGTGGGCGGCGCTGCCGTCCCCGATCTCGGCGGGTGCCCGACGCACCGTCATCATCGTGATGTCGTCCTCCTGGTCGGCGTCGGGACCGGTGTGCTCGTGGAGGTCCTCGAGCACGCGGTCGATCAGCTCACCACCGCCCGGGTACCGGGCCACCGCCTCCTTGAGGCGCGGGAAGCCGAACATCGCACCGGCCGGGTCGTGGGCCTCCACGACGCCGTCGGAGTGCAGCAGCAGGCAGTCGCCCGGTGCGAGGACCGTCTCGCGCTGCTCGTAGGCCATCCCGCTCATCAGCCCCAGCGGCATCCCCCGCGCGCGGAGCTCGACGGATCCGTCGGCCGTCTTGACGTAGGGCAGGTCGTGACCTGCGTTGGCGAAGCGGAAGGACCCGGTGGCGGGCACGAGCACCCCGTACAGGCACGTGACGAACATCTTGGCCGGCATGTCGGGCACCAGGTGCTCGTTGACGCGTTCCAGCACGGCCTGGGGCTCGACGATGCGCTGGGCGGAGGCCCTCAGCACGCTCCTCGTCGCCGCCATCACCAGGGCGGCCGGCACTCCCTTGTCGGTGACGTCGCCGATGACGAACCCGATCTGCCCGTCGGGCAGCGGGATGACGTCGTAGAAGTCGCCTCCGACCTCCCGGGCCGGGCGGTAGTAGGCGGCCACGTCCCATCCCTCGAGGTCGGGGAGCTTCTTGGGCAGGAAGTTCTGCTGGATCAGGCGGGCGACCTCGAGCTCCTGCTCGAACCGCTCGCGCGTCCGCGCCTCCACCTGCTGCTGCCGGACGAGCTGGCCGACCCGCAGTGCCGGTGCCGCCTGCGCGGCGAGGCTGTCCAGCAGCCGCCGGTCGTCGGCGGAGTACTCCTGCTGGGAACGTCTGGCGCCCAAGTACATGGCCCCGATCAGCTCCCCCTGGCTGACCAGCGGCACGACGAGCTTGACGCCGGCCGCCCTCAGCTCGGCCAGCGCGGCCGAGTCAAGGTCGAGCCGCTCCACGTCCACTGCCCCCGTGGCACTCTGCAGGTAGGCCAACAACGGGTCGTTGGGCCCGATCTCGACCGGAGGGGCGTCGTCCTCCGGCGACGACGCCGGGGAGACCTCGTCCCGCGCGGTGTGGGCGACGACGGGTCTGCGGACGGTGAGGCGCCGGCGGAACACACCGGTCAGTGTGGTCATGGGCTGCCCTCCTCGTCTGCTGAGCTCTCCCGGTTCCCTGACGTCCAGGTCATCGGCACCCATCGTGCCGTCACGGCGTCCACGCATCGTTACGGTTCCGGCAGCCAGACGGCCATGTCGGCCGGGTGGACGGCGTCGCACACGACCGACCGCAGGTCGGCGCCCACGGCCGCCACGTCGAACTCCCCTCGCAGCCGGGTGCCGAAGGCCTCCAACGTGCGGGTCGTGTCGTCGCGGCTGCGGTAGAAGCGACGGTCGACCAGCTCCTGGACGCGACCGCGCAGACGGTGGAACAAGGCCGCCACCGCGAGCGTGGACACCGCCACGGACAGGTCGCCCTCGCCCGCCAGCGGACTGAGCAGGATCCGCAGGAGCAGGACCAGACCCAGGTACGTCGTGGCCAGGACCGCGGTGAGAGTGCCGTGGACGAGCGTGCGGTCGACGACGGCGTCGACGTCGCAGAGCCGGTAGTCCACGCGAGCAGCCGGGTCACCGCTGGGCTCCCGCGTGCCGGAGCCAGACGGCGACCTGCTGTGGCTGCATCGTGCGGTCCACGACGTCACGCAGGTCGGCTCCGAGCGAGTCGAGGTCGAGGTCTGCCCGCAGACGGGCCCCGAACAGGTCGAGCGTCCGCTGCGCGTCGTAGCGGCGACGGAAGAAGCGCCGGTCCACCAGGTGCTGGATCCGGCTGCGGGCGGGTCGGAAGAGCGCGGCCACCGCCAGCGTCGAGCCGGCCACGGCCAGGTCGGACGAGGACGTCAGCGGACTCAGCACGAGCTGCAGGAGCAGGACGGCCGCCAGGTAGGCCAGCGCGAGGAGGGCGGTGAGGGACCCGTAGACGAGGGTGCGGTTGATGACGACGTCGACGTCGAACAGCCGGTACCTCATCACCGCGATGCCGATCGCCGCCGGGAGCAGCGCGAAGGAGAGGAGAGACAGGGTCTGGAGGGTCTTGACCCAGCCAGAGGCGGTGATGGACGCGGGAGAGCCGAGGAGGCTGACCGCCATGGCGACCACGTAGATCGCGGCGGCCACGGCCCCCGCGAGCGTCAGCCACTTGAGCTGCTGGCGCACGACACCGGTCGACCGGCGGAAGCGTACGGCCAGGGACAGGGCGGAGGCGAGGATGCTGAACGGGACGAGGGCGAGGAACAGGCCCACCGCCACCGCGAGGGGCACGCGGATGCCCTCCAGCCCGAGCGGGTTGGCCATGCCGGGCACCGGGCCCTCCTGCAACGGTCCCGGACTGAGGGTGATGAGGACCGGAAGGACCACGGTGGTCACGGCCGCGATCCAGGCGACCGGACGCCAGGACCTCGACGGCAGCCGCCCGTCCGGGAAGAGCAGGATCAGGAAGGTCCCCATCGCCATGATGAACGGGGCCCAGGCTCCCTCGCCGAACGCAGCGGCGATGTCGGCTCCGGGCAGTGAGCCGGGACGCAGGACCAGCCCCACCGTGGCGTAAAGGACGAGGACGAGGTCGAGCACCCACGACAGACCCACGGCTTGGAGCACCCACCCGATCGTCGTGCGCGGGTGCCTGACCAGGATCACCAGGCCCACGAACGCGAACACGGCCGGGACGAGATCCTGCCCGGCCAGGACGAGACTTCCGGTCCAGCCCCAGGAGCTCTCGTTGTGACCACTGGACAGGTCGAACCCAACCCCGACCACCATGAGGGCGGCCTGGACCCACCACAGCAGCCAGGCGACCCCGCGCAGCGTCCGGTCGGACCACTCCCGAGGATGGCGCGGTCTCATCGGGCACCCCGCAGCCACACCGAGACCCGCACGGGCGCCACGGTGTCCGCGACCACACCCCGCAGGTCCTCCCCGACCGCCTCCAGGTCGAGCTGGGAGCGCAGCCTTCCCGCGAACGCCTCGACCGTCCGCTGAGCGTCGTACCGGCTCCGGTAGAAGCGCTTGTCCACCGCGTGCTGGATCGCCGACCGGGCGGGACGGAACAGCGCGGCCACCGCCAGCGTCGAGCCGGCCACGGCCAGCTCGGACGAGGACGTCAGCGGACTCACCACGAGCTGCAGGAGCAGGACGGCCGCCAGGTAGGCCAGCGCGAGGATGCCGCTGAGGGACGTGTAGACCAGCGTGCGGTTGATGACCACGTCGATGTCGAACAGCCGGTACCGCTGCACCGCGATCCCGATCCCGATCGGCAGCAGGGTGAACGACAGGAGCGACAGGCTCTGCAGGGGCTGGAGCCAGCCGGGGGCGCCCGACGACGCCGGTGACCCGAGGAGGCTGATTGCCATCGTGACCACGTAGAGCACCGCGACCACCACCCCCGCGAAGGTGAGCCACTTGAGCTGCTGGCGCACGACGCCGGTCGACCGGCGGAACCGCACGGCCAGGGACGCCGCCGAGGCGAGGATGCTGAACGGGACGAGGGCGAGGAACAGACCCACGGCCACCGACAGGGGGACGCGGAGGCTCTCCAGCCCCAGCGGGTTGACCATGCCTGGCACTGGGCCCTCGGTCAACGGCCCCGGGCTGAAAGCCAGGAGGACAGGGAGGACCACGGTGGTCACAGCCGCCACCCAGGCCACCGGCCGCCAGGCCCGCGTCGGCAGCCTGCCGTCGGGGAAGAGCAGGATGAGGAAGGTCCCCATCGACATGATGAACGGGACCCATGCGCCCTCACCGAGGGCCGCGGCGGCGGCGGCACCGGGCAGCGAGCCGGGTCGCTCCACGAGCCCCACCGCCGCGTAGATGGCGAGCGCGAGGGGAAGCACCCACGACAGACCCACCGCCTGGAGCACCCACCCGATCGTCGTGCGCGGGTGCCTGACCAGGATCAGCAGACCCACGAGGGCGAACACGGCCGGGAAGAGGTCCTGCACCGCCAGCACGAGACCCCCCGTCCCGCCCCACGATGAGTCGTACGGTTCGCTCGTGAGGTCGTGCCAGACGGTGACCGTGAGGATGGCGGCCTGGACCCACCACAGCAGCCAGGCGACCCGGCGCAGCGTCCGGTCGGACCACTCCCGAGGATGGCGCGGTCTCATCGGGCACCCCGCAGCCACACCGAGACCCGCACGGGCGCCACGGTGTCCGCGACCACACCCCGCAGGTCCTCCCCGACCGCCTCCAGGTCGAGCTGGGAGCGCAGCCTTCCCGCGAACGCCTCGACCGTCCGCTGTGCGTCGTACCGGCTCCGGTAGAAGCGCCTGTCCACCGCGTGCTGGATCGCCGACCGGGCCGGACGGAACAGCGCGGCCACCGCCAGCGTCGAGCCGGCCACCGCCAGGTCCGAGGACTCGGTCAGGGGACGCACCAGCAGCTGCAGGAGCAGGACCGCCCCCAGGTAGACCAGCAGGAGCGTCGCGGTGAGGGAGCCGTAGACCAGCGTCCGGTTGACCACGACGTCGATGTCCAGCAGCCGGTGACGCAGGATCGCCACGCCCACCGCAGCCGGGAGTGCCACCATCGCGGTGAACAGGAACGTGAACCAGCCGGTAGCCCCCACCACGTAGGTGCCGGGTCCCGGGAAGATCACGTTCACCATGGCGCCGGTCAACGCGACGGCCACCACCATGCCTGCCAGGAAGAACCACTTCAGCTGCTGTCGCTCGACACCCTCCGAGCGCCGGAAGCGCACCGCCAAGGAGGTGGCCGCCAGGACGAACGCCGCCGCCACGGTCACGTTGCCCAGCTGCTCCAGCATCGCGAGCCACGACTCCGCTCCGCGTACCCCCACCGGGTTGTCCAGCGGGGTCTCCAGTTCCATCGGCCCGGGCCTCAGGGCCGGCGGCGTGAGAAGGAGGACCAGGGCCACTGCGCCGACCCAGGCCACGGGCCGCCATCGACCGGACACGAGCCGCCCGGTCGGGTACAGCAGGGGCAGGTAGACCGAGGCGAGGACCAGCCAGATGCCCCACGTCCAGGCCGACACCCAGCCGACCCACACTCGGCCGGGACGCTGTGGCCCGGCGACCCACGTGTCTGCCGCTGCCTCGAAGGCGAACAGCAAGGAGATCGCCAGCAGGAGCCAGCCCAGTGAGATCTCCGGTCGGCGCGCGGCGACCAGGGCGCCGACCAGGGCGTACCCCGCGGCCAGCCCGACGATCCACTCGTCGGAGCGGAGGCCGGCGAGAAGCTGCCAGTAGGTGAAGGCGACCTGCAGCACGAAGACCGCGAAGAGACCCCAGGCCAGGACCGTGGTCAAGCGCCGCCTCATGGGGCACCCCGAAGCCACACGGAGACGTGCGCAGGCTGCACCGTGTCCACGACCACGCCCCGCAGGTCCTCGCCCACCGCGCGCAGGTCGAGCTGCGATCGCAGCCGCCCGGTGAACGCCTCGACGGTCTTCTGCGCGTCGTAGCGGCTGCGGTAGAAACGGCGGTCGACGAGCCGCTGGACCGTGGTCCGGGCCGGACGGAACAGCGCCGCCACCGCCAACGTCGAGCCTGCCACGGCCAGGTCCGACCGACCGGTGACCGGGCTCAGCACCAGCTGGAGCACCAGCACCGATCCCAGGTACGCCGACCCGAGCACCGCCGTCAGCGATCCGTACACCAGCGTGCGGTTGATGACGACGTCGATGTCGTACAGCCGGTGCCGCAGGATCGCGATGCCGGCGCCGATCGGGACCGCGCACAGCAGCACCGAGAACACGACTCCCCCGAGCAACCCCTCGAGGGGGGTGCCGCCGGGTCCCAGCGCGGTGGCGGCCGAGCCGACCATCACGAACAGCGCCATGACGGACGCGGACCAGGCGAACCACTTCAGCTGCAGCCGCTCCACGCCGCGTGACCGACGGAAGCGCGCCAGGAGCGATACGAGCGCGACCGGCCACATCACGGCGAGGGTGGCGTCGGGGTCCAGACCGGTGAGCGGGGCCGCCCATCCCTGCCCGATGGGGTTCTCCAGCTCGGGGAAGCCGTCCAGAGGCCCAGGTGGCACGGCGTGGTGCAGGAAGACCAGCACGGTCCCCACGACGCACAGCCACACAGCTGCACGCCAGCGCGGCGTGGCCGGCCGGCCATCGGGGAAGAGCACGAAGGCCAGGCAGATCGCCGAGGGGGCGAGCGAGCTGGACCAGTCGGCGACCCAGGCGACCCACGGTGTGCCGGGAAGCTCGGCGACGGCCAGGGACCGTTCCACGTAGGACATGGCCGACAGGAAGAACCCGTCGATGACGAGGAGCGCCAGGAAGAGCCAACCGATCGGGTTGGTCGGGACGCGCGACGCGACGAGCGCCCCGACGAGGCCGAACGCGGTCAGCACCAGGACGAAGCCCGCCTCCAGCCCCCACGCGTCGTCCCGCGCAGCCAGCGCCTCACCCGCGTCGCCCGCCAGCACGGCCAGGCCGACCAGGCAGGCCGCCAGGCCGAGGGCGAAGACGCCCCACGCCGTGCGCGCGCGGTTCACGGGGCGCTCCGGAGCCACAGCGACACGTGCACGGGCTGCATCGTGTCGTCGACGACCTCGCGCAGGTCCTGCCCGAGCGACTGCAGGTCGAGCTGGGCTCGGAGCCTGCCCGCGAAGGCGTCGACGGTCCGCTGGGCGTCGTAGCGCCGCCGGTAGAACCTGCGGTCGACGGCGCGCTGGATGGCGGTGCGCGCGGGACGGAACAGCGCAGCCACGGCGAGCGTCGAGCCGGCCACCGCGAGGTCCGACTGGCTCGTCACCGGTGCCAGCACGAGCTGCAGCAGCAGCACCGACCCCAGGTAGGCCGACCCGAGCACCGCGGTCAGGGCGCCGTAGACCAGCGTCCGGTTGATCACCACGTCGATCTCGTACAGCCGGTACCGCAGGATCGCCAGGCCGATCGCCAGGGGCAGCCCGACGAAGGCGGCGACGAAGAAGAGAGCCCAGCCGACAAATCCCACCAGGTCCTTGCCGGCCAAGCCGGGGAAGAGCTGACCGAGGAGCGGGAGCGCGGCGCCCGCGAGCACGCCGACCCCCGCGAGGGCGAACCACTTCAGCTGCTCGCGCTCCGTGCCGGTCGCCGAGCGGAAGCGCACGACGAGACAGCTGCCGGCGAGCAAGAGGCAGGCGGCGATGCACACGTTCCCCGCGACGGCGATGACTGTCAGGGCGTCGGTGCCGGGGCCGAACGCGACCGGGTTGTCGATCCGGGCCATCTTGAGGTCGAGGTCACCGGGCCTCAGGGCGTCGGGGACGATTGCCAGCACGAGGGCGGCGGCCCCGAGCCAGCCGACGGCACGCCACCGTCGCGAGGGCAGCCGGCCGGTCGGGAAGAGCAGCGGCAGGTACACGATGATGCAGACGAGCCACACGTACCAGGACCAGGCGGTGACCCAGGCGACCCAGACGCGACCCGGTGCGTCCGAAGACAGGGCGTAGGCCTCGCCGAAGGCGCCGAAGGCGATCACCAGTGCCGCGCTCAGCAGCAGCCAGCCCACGGCGTTCGTGGGCTGGCGTGATGCCACGACCGCCCCGACCACGGCGAAGCCGGCAGCGAGCACGGCGAACGTGTCGTCCGAAGTGCCGTGACCGTTGCTGCCGTCCCAGAGGGCCACAGCGACCAGGGCGACGAACGCGACGAACAGCGACCAGGCGAGGACGCTGGCCCAGCGCCTGGTCTGCCGTCCGGGTTCGTCCACGTGCCGTCCTCGCTGACGTGCGTGACCTCATCCACGATCCGGGACAAGGATGGACCTGTCCGACGAGCCCCCGCAGCGACTTCGGTCCGGCGGTCGGTGCCGGCGCCGGCCCGCTCCCTCGCGCTACGGGGACCCGTCGGAACGCCCGACGATCCCGCCGCCCCGTGCCAGAATCGTTACGGACGGCGACACGACGGGGGCTCGCTCGGTCACGTCCCCGGCGACGAGGTGGACAGTGATCGAGATCAGGCTCCTGGGACCGCCTCAGGTGCTGCGCGACGCCGTGCCGGTGCGCTTCGACACGCGCAAGGCCGTCGCCGTCCTGGCCCACCTCGCCCTGTCAGGCGGCCCCCGGCCGCGGGACGCCGTGGCCGACCTGCTGTGGCCGGACCACGACCTCACCCACGCGCGGGGCGCGCTGCGCCGGACCCTGTCGACGATCCGTGCCGCCCTCGGGCCGGGCCTGCTGGACACCGACCGCGACCACGTGTCCCTGCCGCCCGGCCCGGGACTGCGGGTCGACGTCCTCCGGTTCCGCGAGCTGGCACGTGCTGGTCAGGACCACGAGGCGGCCGAGCTGGTCACCGGGGACCTGCTCGAGGGCTTCGTGGTCCGTGAGGCGCCGGCGTTCGAGACCTGGATGGAAGCGCAGGCGCAGGCGGTGCGAGGGGAGCTCCTGGCCGTGCTGGCGCGGCTGACCGACAGCCGCGCGGCGGAGGGCGACCACCCGGGAGCGTTGAGCGCGGCCCGCCGTCGGCTCGATCTCGACCCGCTGCAGGAGCCCGCGCACCAGGCCCTCATCCGGCTGCAGGCCGCGACCGGCGACCGCGCGGCTGCACTGCACCAGTACCGCGAGTGCGTGCGGACCCTCTCGCGAGAGCTCGGCGTGCCGCCCCTGCGCGAGACGACGGAGCTCTACGAGGCGATCAGCTCCGGCGCGTCCCTGCCGGCGCACGCAGGGGACGCGACGCCCCCCGCGCCGCAGGTCGCAGGGACGCCCCGCACGCCGTTCGTCGGCCGCGACGACGAGCTGGCCGCCATGCTGAGCGCCTACGAGCAGGTCGGGCCGGGCGGTCGGGTCGTGCTCGTCCGGGGAGAGGCCGGCATCGGGAAGACGCGCCTGGCCGAGGAGCTCGTGGGACGGCTGTCGCACCGGGGGGTCGGGTCACTGGTCGCCCGGACCTACGAGGGCGAGGCCGCACTCGCGTACGGGCCCGTCGTGGAGCTGCTCTCCGCACGGTTGGAGGCCGACCCGGCCGCGCTGGACGGGCTGCCGGAGCACGCACGCCGGGACGTCGGCCGGCTGCTCGGCGACGGTCGTGTCCCGGAGTCGACACCCTCCTCGCGACCCGGCGAGCAGGCCCGCTTCCTCGCCTCGCTCTGGGAGGCGCTGGTCCGTCTCACCTCGGAAGGGGCACCCGGGACGCTGGTCGTGGACGACGTGCACCTCGCCGACGAGGCCACGATGGCCCTGCTGGCCTTCGGTATCCGCCGGACCGCCCGGCATCCCGTGCTGATCGTGCTCACGTGGCGCAGCCCGCACGACCACGGTCTCCTGCGGACGGTCTCAGCGGCGGTGCGCGACGGCCGCGGGACGCTGTTGGACCTCGACCCGCTGGACGTCGGCTCGGTGGCGCGCATCGCCCGGTCGGTACGCCCCGACGCCTCGGCACCCGGGCTCGCGGAGCGACTGCACGTCACCACCCACGGCGTCCCGCTGCTGCTCGTCGAGTACCTCGGGGCCGTGGACCCGGACCAACCGGAGTGGGAGGTCCCGACCGGGGTGCGCGAGCTGGTCCGGGCCCGGCTGGACCGGGTGAGCGAGACGGGACGCCAGGTCCTGACCGCCGCCGCCGTGATCGGCCGGTCCTTCGACCCGCCCACGGTGCAGGCCGTGAGTGGTCGGTCGGACGAGGAGACCGCCGACGCGGTCGACGTCCTGGTCGCCCACGGGCTCGTCCGTGAGTCCGGCGCGGCGTACGACTTCTGCCACGACCAGGTGCGTCAGGTCGCCTACGACGACGCCGGCACGGCGCGGCGCCGGCTCCTGCACTCGCGTGCGGCGGAGGCGCTCTCTGCCTCGCCCGCCACGGCCGCCCGCCACCTGGAACTGGCCGGGCGCGACGTGGAGGCCGCACGTGCGCACGTGACCGCCGCAGAGCAGGCGCGGCGCGTGTTCGCGAACGCGTCGGCGGGGGAGCACCTGCGCGCCGCGCTGACGCTCGGGCACCCCGACCCCGGTGCCTTGCACGTGGCGTTGGGTGACCTGCACGTCCTCGACGGCAGCTACCGCGCCGCGGTCACCAGCTACGAGACCGCGGCCGCGACCGGCGGGGCGGCGCTCGGCGAGATCGAGCACCGGCTCGGCCAGGTGCACCACCGCCGCGGGGACCACGCCCTCGCCCTGGCCCATCTCGGGGCGGCGCTCGAGGCGACGTCGGCCGACGAACCGGCCGTGCAGGCCCGGATCACGTCCGACCTGAGTGTCAGCAGGCTCGCGGCAGGCGACCTGAGTGCCGCCGCCGACCTCGGCCTGGACGCCCTGCGCCTGGCCGAGTCCTCCGGTGACCTCGCTGCCCGCGGGCAGGCGCACAACCTGCTGGGCATGCTCGCCGCCGAACGGTCCTCGCTGGAGGAAGCGCGCTCCCACCTCGAGACCAGCCGTGACCTGGCCGAGCAGGTGCGCGACGTCGGAGCGCGCGTCGCCGTACTGAACAACCTGGCCCTCGTGCACCGGGCGACAGGGGACCTCGCCAGCGCCACCACGTTGACCCGCGCCGCGCTGGACCTGTGCGCGGCCCAGGGCGACCGGCACCGCGAGGCGGCACTGCACAACAACCTGGCCGACCTGCTGCACGCCCGCGGCGACGCGGAGGGGGCGATGCGGCACCTCAAGACGGCGGTCGCGATCTTCGCCGACGTCGGTGCGGAGGACGAGCCACGGGCTGAGGTCTGGAAGCTCGTCCGCTGGTGACGCGCGGCGGGGGTCCGTCCGGGTGCCTCGTCACGTGCTCGACCCGGGGACCGCGTCACCCTCGGGCACCGGATCACGCCGGAACGGCTGCTCAACCTCCCCCAACGGAGCAGCGGGGACGGTCCACCGCCACATCCCGTGCTGCTTGATCGTCAAGAAGACCGCTGCGCGCGCCGATGAAGAGGGATCTCGGGGCCCACCGGCCCCCGTCCACAGAAGGAAGGGCACCATGAAGCGCACGAGCAGGAAGACCACTGTGGTCGCCCTCGTCGCGGGGGGCGCTGTACTCACAGGTGGCATCGCGCTCGCGTACTGGTCGACGATCGGCAACGGCACCGGCTCGGCAGGTGTCGGCACCGGACAGCGGCGTCACCGTCTCGCAGAACGGCTCCGTGTCGAACCTCTACCCGGGGGGACCGGCCCAGCCGATCGACTTCACCGTGACCAACGACAGCCCCACCGCCCCGGTGCAGATCCGGCAGGTGACCATCGGCTACGGCTCGTTCAACGCCGGATGCAGCGCCGCGGACTTCACGATCGTGCAGCCCTCGAAGCCGTCTCCCGGCACGCCGGTGGAGATCGCCGGTGGCGGCTCGGCGTCGTTCACGTCCGGCGGGGCCGGCCCCACCGGTGCGACGGGCGCCTCGATCCGGATGGTCAACACGGCGTCGAACCAGGACGCCTGCAAGCTCGAGACGGTCAACCTCACCTTCACCGTCAGCTGAGCGCGCGGAGGCGCGTCAGGCGATGACCCCGCAGGGTGAGCTCTCGGCTCCCCGCGGCAGGCCCACGGGGCCGGCGGCGGGGCTGCTGCGCGCCGTCCTCGTCACGCTCGGCGTCATCGCCGGGCTGACCGTCGCGGCGACGGCCTCCGCCACCTGGAGCACGTCAGGATCGGGTGGAGGCGCGGCGGCTGTGGGCTCCCTCACTCCCCCGTCCGCCGTCTCCGCGTCCTCGGTCGGCGCCACGGTCACCGTCGACTGGGCGGCCGCGGTACCCCCCGGTGGGTCGCTCGACGGCTACACGGTGACGCGCTGGGACGGTGCGACCCCGACCGACGCCTGCGGCACCGACCCCGCCCAGCCGTCCACGTACCTTCCCGACGGCACCGTCACCTGCACCGACCCCGGCGTGCCGGACGGCACGTACGCCTACACGGTGCGGGCGGTCTTCCGCACGTGGACGGCGGAGAGCGGGCCCAGCGCCGACGTCGTCGTGGAGGCGCCCACCCAGACGGTCACCCTGGCACCCGGCGCGACCAACGCCTCGTTGACGGGGACGTCGCTCTACTACCGCTCGACCGGGTCCGGCTCGTTCGTCCTCACCGACGTCGTCACGAGTGTCGAGGCCGGTCCGGCCTCGGCCACGTTCCCGGACATCGACGCCTGGGGCTGGACCCACGCGGCGGAGACCGTCACGTCGGGTACGGGTGGACCCTCGACGACGTCCTACGACTCGTCGTCCTACTCGTGGAGCCCGTCCCCTGCCCAGCCTCCGGCGCACACCGTGAGCGGCCGCGACTCGCGCGGGGCGGTGGCCACCACCACCCTGCTGCTCACACCGGACGACCTCGGACCCACCGGTGGTGCGCTGACCGTGAACGGCACCGCTGCGGACGGCCCGGGCACCACCAGCCACGCACGCACCGACTTCGCGATCGACCTCCGCCGCGACTACGACGCCGACTCGGGTTCGGGCCTCGCCACCAGCACCCTGACCCTGGAGACGGCCCCGATCAGCGGCGCCACCTGCGGCACCTACAGCGCACCGACCACCCTCACCGGCTCGCCGGACCAGACCGGGCTGACCACGGGGTGCTACCGCTACACGCTGCGGGGCGCCGACGTCCTGGGCAACACCGCCAGCGTCACCACGGTCGTGCTGTACGACGACGCGGCGCCGACCCAGTCGGTGACCATGGACCCCGGGGCCAGCAACGCGGCGCAGACCGGCAGCACCCTGTACTTCCGGGACGCGACGGGGTCGTTCACCCTCACCAGCTCGGTGACGGACGCCGACAGCGGCCCGGCCTCCGCGAGCTTCCCCGCCGTCGGGGACGCGGGGTGGACGCACGCCGACGAGACCGTGACCAGCGGCACCGGCGCCCCGCCCACGGTCGACTACACCTCGAGCTCCTACGACTTCACGCCGTCGGCGGTGTCACCAGGCAACCACGCGGTGGTGGGACGGGACGCGGCCGGCAACACGGTCACGACGGTTGTGACCGTGACGCAGGACTCGGCCGCACCTACGGGGGGACAGCTCACCGTCAACGGCGCCGTCGCCAGCGGTGGGGCGGGCTCCACGAGCTTCGACCGGACGGGTGCCTTCCCCATCGACTCCCGCACGGAGTACAGCGACGCCGAGTCCGGGCTGGCCTCCAGCGTGCTCACCCTGGCCTCTGCGCCCCTCACCGGAGGCGCCTGCGGGCTGTTCGGTGCGCCGTCCGATGTCGTGGGCACCCCGGCGCAGTCCGGGCTGGCCACCGGCTGCTACCGGTACGTGCTCACCGGCACCGACAGGGTCGGGAACACGGCCGCCGTCACCACGACCGTGATGGTGGACCTCGACCCACCCACCGACGGGGCCGTCACCGTCAACGGCACCGCCGCCGACACGGTCGAGACGACGAGCTGGAGCAAGGTCAACCCGGTCCTCATCAACTCCCGCACCGACTGGACCGACGCGGAGTCGGGCCTCGCCACCAGCACCCTGGTCCGGACGTACGCCACCCTCAGCAACGGCACCTGCGCGGCGTTCGGCAACGCGACCACGGTGACGGGCACCGCGAACCAGACGCTGACGACCACGCGCTGCTACCGGTACGTGCTCACCGGCACCGACAACGCGGGCAACACCGACTCCATCTCCACCGTCGTCAGGTACGACACGGTCGCCCCCGTCACCGGCGCCCTCACCGTCAACGGCACCGCCGCCAGCGGCGGCGGCACCTTCTCCTACAGCTCGACCGGCGCCTTCCCGATCAACTCCCGCACCGAGTACACCGACGCCGGCGCCGGCATCGACACGAGCACCCTCACCTACGCGTCAGCCACGTTGAGCGGCAACACCTGCGGCACGTTCGGGTCCTCGTCGGTCGTGAGCGGCACCCCGGCCCAGTCCGGCCTGACCACCGGCTGCCACCGGTACACCCTCACCGGCACCGACCTGTCCGGCAACACCGCCAGCACCACCCACACCGTCAAGGTCGACCTCGACGACCCCACCTCCGGAGCCGTCACCGTCAACGGCACCCCGGCCGACACGGTCGAGACGACGAGCTGGAGCAAGGCAAGCCCGGTGCTCATCAACTCCCGCACGAACTGGGTCGACGGCGAGTCCGGCCTGTTGTCCAGCACGCTCACCAGCGCCTTCGCGACCCTGAGCAACGGCACGTGCGCGACGTTCGGGAGCACGTCGACGATCACGGGGACGACCAACCAGACCCTGACGACCACGCGCTGCTACCGGTACGTGCTCACCGGCACCGACAACGCGGGCAACACCGACTCCATCTCCACCGTCGTCAGGTACGACACGGTCGCCCCCGTCACCGGCGCCCTCACCGTCAACGGCACCGCCGCCAGCGGCGGCGGCACCTTCTCCTACAGCTCGACCGGCGCCTTCCCGATCAACTCCCGCACCGAGTACACCGACGCCGGCGCCGGCATCGACACGAGCACCCTCACCTACGCGTCAGCCACGTTGAGCGGCAACACCTGCGGCACGTTCGGGTCCTCGTCGGTCGTGAGCGGCACCCCGGCCCAGTCCGGCCTGACCACCGGCTGCCACCGGTACACCCTCACCGGCACCGACCTGTCCGGCAACACCGCCAGCACCACCCACACCGTCAAGGTCGACCTCGACGACCCCACCTCCGGAGCCGTCGCCGTCAACGGCACCGCGGCCAGCGGGGCCGGTACGACGAGCGGCCCCACCAACGCCGCGTCGTTCCCGATCAACTCCCGCACCGACTGGACCGACGGCGAGTCCGGCATCGCCTCCAGCAACCTCACCCGCGGCGTCGCCACCTACTCGGCCGGGGCATGCGGCGTCTTCACCGGCGCCACCGCGATCACCGGGACCACCACGCAGAGCGGGCTGACCACCAGCTGCTACCGGTACACGCTCACCGGCACCGACAACGCCGGCAACACCGCCGCGATCAGCACGGTCGTCCCGGTGGACACCACCGCCCCGACGACCGGCGCCCTCACGGTCAACGGGGCCGCCGCCAGCGGCGCCGGAACGTTCTCGTACAACAACACGGGTGCCTTCGCGATCAACTCCCGGACCGAGTACACAGACGCCGCGTCGGGCATCGCGAGCAGCGTGCTCACCTACGCGTCGGCGACGCTGTCGAGCAACGCGTGCGGTGCGTTCGGCACCTCCTCCGACGTCACCGGGACACCGGCCCAGTCCGGTCTGACCACGGGGTGCCACCGCTACACGCTCACCGGCACCGACAACGCCGGCAACACGACCACGACGACGCACACGGTCAAGGTCGACCTCACGACGCCCACCTCCGGCGCGGTGACCGTCAACGGAACTGCCGCGGCCACCGCCGCCACCACGAGCTGGAGCAGATCGAACCCCGTCCTCATCAACTCCCGCACCGACTGGACCGACAGCGCCTCGGGCCTGGCGTCCAGCACCCTGACGAGCGCCTGGGCCACCCTGACCAACGGCACCTGCGGGACGTTCGGGACCACCACGGCCATCACCGGCACGACGAGCCAGACGCTGACGACGACGCGCTGCTACCGGTACGTCCTCACCGGCACCGACAACGCCGGAAACACCGACTCCGTCACGACCGTGGTCAGGTTCGACACGGTCGCCCCCGTCACCGGGGCACTCACGGTCAACAGCGTCGGCGCCACCGGCGGCGGGTCCACCTCGTTCAACAAGACGGGGTCGTTCACCATCAGCACGCGCACGGACTACACCGACGCCGGGTCGGGCATCTCCTCCAGCGTGCTGACCCTCGCCTCGGCGACGCTGAGCAACAACACCTGCGGGACCTTCGGGTCCTCGTCGGTGATCACCGGCAACCCGTCGCAGTCAGGGCTCAGCAACGGCTGCTACCGCTACACACTCACCGGCACGGACGTCGCCACCAACACGGCGACCGTCTCCACCATCGTCAAGGTCGACCTGGACTTCCCCACCGGAGGGGCTGTCACGGTCAACGGCACCGCCGCCAGCGCGGGGGGCACCACGAGCGGTCCCACTAACGCGACGTCGTTCCCGATCGACTCCCGCACCGACTACTCGGACGGCACGTCCGGCATCGCCACGAGCAACCTCGTCCGGGCCTCCGCGACGCTGACCAACAACGTCTGCGGCGGCTTCACCGGCAGCACGGCCATCACGGGCACCACGACCCAGTCGGGACTGGGCACCAACTGCTACCGCTACACGCTCACCGGCACGGACAACGCGGGCAACGCGTCCGCCATCTCCACCATCGTGAAGGTCGACACGACGGCGCCCACCACCGGTGCCCTGACCGTCAACGGCGTCGCCGCGAGCGGGGCGGGCACCAGCAGCACGGTCAACAAGAGCTCGTACCCCGTCGTCCGGACCGACTACACCGACCCGGCCACCGGCATCGCCTCCAGCGTGCTCACCCGGGAGTTCGCCTCGCTCAGCGGCACGACCTGCGGCACCTTCGGCTCGGCGACGACCCTCGCGGGGTCTCCGACCGAGACGGGGCTGGCCCAGGGGTGCTACCGGTACACGCTCACCGGCACCGACAACGCCGGCAACACCGCATCCATCTCGACGACCGTCACGAGGGGCTCCTACGCCAGCAGCTTCGCGCTGGTCAACGGCACCGGCACCGCGGGCCGCGCCGACCAGGGCGACAAGATCGTCGCGACGTTCTCCGACGACATCGAGGTGAGCACGCTGTGCTCGACCTGGTCGGGCAACGGCTCCGACCAGAGCCTGACGGGCAACAACGACGTGTATGTCGTGCTCACGGACGGGGGTGGCGGCAACGACAGCCTCTCGGTCTCGACCTCCAGCTGCACCCTGAACTTCGGCAGCGTCGCCCTCGCGTCCACGGGGTACGCGACCTCGACCATCTGGTTCGGGGGCAACGGGGGGAACGCGAGCTCGGTGACGTGGACCGCCTCGACCAGGACCCTCACCGTGACCTTCGGCGGGGTCTCGGGTGGCGGAGCGCAGACGGTGGGCGGCAACGTCGTGGCGACGTACACGCCGTCCACGACCGTGACCAGCACCACCGCGGTCCCGGTCGGCGGGACGTTCGCCACGACCGCCGTCAAGCAGTTCTGACCCGCACCGTGGCCCCGGCTCGGGCCACTCCCCCCGTTCGAGCGGGCGCAGCGGACGTCAGTCTCGGGGAGCGGGCGGACGACGAAGCCCCCGGCACCTCGCGGTGCCGGGGGCTTCGTCGTCAGCTGGTGAGCCAGCCGGTGCCGTCGGCTCAGGCGCCGCCGGTCAGCTTCTCGCGCAGGGCCGCGAGGGCCTCGTCGGAGGCCAGGGTGCCCTCCGCGTCGTCACCGGACCCGGTCGCCTCGGCGGCGACGGGGGCCTCGGAGCCGGACGAGTACGAGGTGGACGACGACTCGCCCTCGGTCCCGGCCTCGGCCTCGGCCTTGACGGCGTCGGTCACCTGCTTCTTGTGCTGCTCCCAGCGGGCGTGCGCCTCGGCGTACTGACGCTCCCACTCCTCGCGCTGCGAGTCGAAGCCCTCGAGCCACTCCTGCGTCTCGGGGTCGAAGCCGTCCGGGTACTTGTAGTTGCCGGCGTCGTCGTACTCCTGCGCCATGCCGTACAGCGAGGGGTCGAAGTCCTCGCTGCTCGCGTCGACGCCCTCGTTGGCCTGCTTCAGCGACAGCGAGATGCGGCGACGCTCGAGGTCGATGTCGATGACCTTGACGAAGATGTCGTCGCCGACCTGCACGACCTGCTCCGGGATCTCGACGTGGCGCACGGCCAGCTCCGAGATGTGCACCAGGCCCTCGATGCCCTCCTCGACGCGCACGAACGCGCCGAACGGGACGAGCTTGGTCGCCTTGCCCGGTACGACCTGGCCGATCGCGTGCGTGCGGGCGAACTGCTGCCACGGGTCCTCCTGCGTCGCCTTCAGCGACAGGGAGACACGCTCGCGGTCCATGTCCACGTCGAGGACCTCGACGGTGACCTCCTGGCCCACCTCGACGACCTCGGACGGGTGGTCGATGTGCTTCCAGGACAGCTCGGACACGTGGACCAGACCGTCCACGCCGCCGAGGTCGACGAACGCACCGAAGTTGACGATCGACGAGACGACTCCGGAACGCACCTGGCCCTTCTGGAGGGTGTTCAGGAAGTTGATCCGGACCGCGGACTGCGTCTGCTCGAGCCACGCGCGGCGTGACAGCACGACGTTGTTGCGGTTCTTGTCGAGCTCGATGATCTTGGCCTCGACCTGCTGGCCGACGTACGGCTGCAGGTCGCGCACGCGACGCATCTCCACCAGCGAGGCGGGCAGGAAGCCACGCAGGCCGATGTCGAGGATCAGACCACCCTTGACGACCTCGATGACGGTGCCGGTGACGACGCCGTCCTCCTCCTTGATCTTCTCGATCGTGCCCCAGGCGCGCTCGTACTGCGCGCGCTTCTTGGACAGGATGAGACGACCCTCCTTGTCCTCCTTCTGGAGGACGAGGGCCTCGACCTCGTCGCCGACGCCGACCACCTCAGAGGGGTCCACGTCGTGCTTGATGCTCAGCTCGCGCGACGGGATCACGCCCTCGGTCTTGTACCCGATGTCGAGCAGGACCTCGTCGCGGTCGACCTTGACGATGGTGCCGGAGACGATGTCCCCGTCGTTGAAGTACTTGATCGTCTCGTCGATGGCAGCGAGGAAGTCCTCGGCCGAGCCGATGTCGTTGATCGCGACCTGGGGAGTGGTCGACGTCGTGGTGCTGGCGGTCATGTAGGAATGGCTCCGATGCGGGCAGATGGTTTGGGACGGGGCACCCGGTAGTGCCTCCGTCGGTGGAGACGACCCCGCAGCAGGCGCAACGGAGCCGCGCACAGTTCGTGCGCACGGGCACCCTACCGTTCGCCGAAGATGACGGTCAAAGGACCTTCGTCCCATCGGGCATGCTCACGTGCATGGAGCACCCCTCGGCCCTGCCCGACGACCCCTCCGACGTCCGCGCCGGCTACGGCCCCGTGCCCGTCGGCCGGACGGTGCCCGCGAACCAGCAGTGGTGGGACGCCGAGGCCGACGCCTACTACGACGAGCACGGTGCCTTCCTGGGCGACGAGGACTTCCGGTGGTGCCCCGAGGGCCTGCTCGAGTCCGACGCGAGGCTGCTGGGCGACCCCCGCTCACTGGCCGGGCTGGACGTGCTGGAGGTGGGTTGTGGCGCCGCGCAGTGCTCACGCTGGCTGGCCCGACAGGGCGCACGTGTCGTGGGGATGGACCTGTCCGGCGGCATGCTGCGCCGTGCCCGGCAGGTCGACCGGTCCCTCGGTGCCCGCACGCCCCTCCTGCAGGCGGACGCCGGGCGCCTCCCCCTGGCCGACAGGAGCGTCGACCTCGCCTGCTCGGCCTTCGGGGCGGTGCCCTTCGTCGAGCACCCGGAGCGAGTGCACGCGGAGGTGGCCCGCGTGCTGCGCCCCGGAGGTCGTTGGGTCTTCGCCATCGGGCACCCGGTGCGCTGGGCGTTCCCGGACGACCCGGGGGCGGGGGGCCTGACCGTGCACCGCTCCTACTTCGACCGCACCCCGTACCGCGAGCTCGACAGCGACGGCGAGGTCACCTACGTCGAGCACCACCGCACGCTCGGCGACCGGGTGCGCGAGGTCGTCGCGGCCGGGCTCGTCCTCGACGACCTCGTCGAGCCCGAGTGGACGCCCGGTCTCACCCAGGTGTGGGGCGGCTGGAGCCCACTACGTGGCCGGCTCCTGCCCGGGACGGCGATCTTCGTGACCCACCGCCCCGGGTAGGAGGTGCCGTCAGAAGACCCGGCGACGGATCCCGGCCGCGACACCGGAGGCGAGGCCGAACACGAGCACGCCACCGAGCGCTCGGCCGACGTTGCGGTCCTCCTCGCCGTCGAGCCCGGCGAGCTCGAGGGAGTACGCGGTGAAGCCCGCGGCCCCCTCCGGCGCCCCGTACGCCATGCCCGAGGCCTTGGCCCGCTCGGCGCCCGCCTCGATCACCGCGTACTTGAGGCCGTAGTCCTGCGCGGTCTCGTCGCCGGCGGCGACGAGCGCCTTGGTGCCCTCGTCCGAGAGCTGCTGGGCCCCGTCGACCAGCTGCGGAGCCCCGTCCGCCGCCTCGACGAGGCCGTCGGCGAGCAGGCCGGAGCCGGCCGCCGCCTCGTCCAGACCGGCGGAGAGCTCGTCGGCCCCGTCGGCGAGCTGCCCGGTCCCGTCGGCGAGGTCACCGGCCCCCGTCGCCAGGCGCTTCGCACCGGAGCGCAGCTCCCCGAGGCCGTCCGCGAGGTCACGGTTGCCCGCGGCCAGCTGCCCCGACCCCTCCTGGAGCTTGCCCAGCCCCTCGACCAGGGTCAGCCCTCCCTGCGCGATCTGGTCCACGCCGCCCTGGAGGGAGTGGACGCCGCCTCGAAGGGTGCCGTCGGCCTTCAGGTCGTCGTCGTCACCGACGCCGGCCTGCACCGCGTCGCGCGTCTGGGTGGCCAGCTGGGTGACGCCGGCGTCGAGCGCCGCCAGTCCCTGGATCAGCCCGGGCCTCGCCGCGTCGCACACGGGGAGGGCACCGTTGTCCAGCCCGCACTCGACCTTGACGAGAGCCGGCACGGCACCACCGTCCAGTCCCGCACCCACGACGTTGAGCCCCCCGTACAGGGTCGACTGGTCGTTCTCGTCGGCGCTGTTGTAGAGCTCGGTCCGGCTGGACGCGAGCTGCCCGGAGACCTGCCCGACCAGTGCCGAGTTGGGCACGGCCATGGCGGCCATGGCCGGACGCCCGCTCGGGTAGCACGGGCTCACGCCCGGGGCGAGGGCCGATGCCCCCGCGACAGCGTCGTTGAGGACGGCCACGGCGCAGCCCAGGCTGTCGTAGGAGTCCCTCACACCGGTCTTCATCACGTCGATCCCGTCAGCGGCCGCGCCGAGCTGCTGGCGCAGCTGGTCCACCGCGTACAGCAGGGTCTGGTCGGTGGTCTTCGTCCCGATCCCCGCCCGGAGCTGCGCGACACCGTCGTGCAGCGGCTTGGCCTTGGCCGGCAGGGCGTCGATGCTCCCGTACAGCGCGACGAGACCCTGGTCCACCAGTGCGAGGCCGCCGTCGACCTGCTCGAGCCCGGCGATCAGGTCCGGCGCCTTGGCTCCGGCCGTGACGAGCCCGTCGTCGAGCTGTGCCGCTCCCCCGGCGAGCCGGTCCGAGCCCGCCTTGGCGTCGACAGCACCGCCGGACAGCTGCCCGGCCCCGCCGCTGAGGGCCCTGGCTCCCTCGTCGACCGCCGAGGCGCCCGCCGCGAGCGCGCCGGCTCCCGGTGCGGCCTCGCCTGCCAGGCCCGCCTGGAGCTCCGAGGCCCCGTCGCGGAGCTGGAGCAGGCCGGCCAGCAGGTCACTGGCCCCGTCCCTCAGCCTGAGCAGGTTGGCGTCGATCTCGGTGGCGCCGGCGGTCAGCTCCTGCCCGGTCTCGGCACCACCCCGGTAGCTCTCCGCGCCGCCCCGGAACGACGGGCTGTCGAGGGGGGAGACCGGGAGTGCGGACACCACCGCGCCGGGGACGACACCGTCCCGGATCTCCGCCGTGTACCCGAACTCCGCGACCGGGCTGCCGATCGGCGGGAAGAGGGTCATCGTGAACGTCAGCTTCGTTCCGCCACGGCCGTCACCGGCGACGTTGGCGGACGGGGCCCTCACGTCGGTGAAGCCGTCGGGGAGCGTGACCGTGGTCGAGCCGACCATGGGGACGACGACGTCGGCCGACGACGTGACCTCTGCCCCGGAACCGTCGGCGTACGTGACGTCCTGCTGCGCACCGGTCATGTTCCGCACGGTGTACCGGGCCTCCAGCGACCCACTGGCGCCCACCACGTCCTCCGGCGGGACGATCTGACCCTCGAGGAGGTAGGTGACCTCGACGGCCAGCGGCAGGTCCTTGGTGAAGTCACTGACGGCGCGCAGCTTGTCGTTGCCGTGCACCTCGACGGTCGTGACCATCGATCCGTCCTCGACGTCGAACCCGCCGAAGCCGTCGAGGTTCCGCAGGCCACGGGTGGACACGGGGTTGACGACGTCGACGGTGCCGGACCCCTGGAAGGACAGCTGCTCGTAGACACGTGACTCGCGCACCGTGCCGGATGCGTCCAGCAGGGCCTGGACCGTCTCGGTGTTGGTGACCTCGACCCCGTCGACGTCGGCTGCCGCGGGTGCTACCAGCCAGACCGTGAGGAGGGGCGCGGCCAGGCATGCCGCGCCGAGGCGGACGGCGTTGGGTCGGACGGCCATCAGATACCCACCTTGTCGTTGCTGGTCTCGTCGACGGCGGGCGCTACGTGGGCGCCGTCCCGGGGTGGCGCGGTGGCGGCGGCGGTCAGGGACGCCGCGAGGAAACCGAGAGCGGACGTCAGCAGCACCGTCGTGATCCCCGACGGGGAGGTCTCCACGACCCGCGAGGGGGCGAGGGCGTAGGCGGCCTCGTACGAGCCGGCCAGGGCGGCGGCGCCGGTCAGCAGAGCCCACAGCGGCAGGCGGCCGAGGCTGGCGGTCGCCGCGACGGCACACAGTCCGACAACGAGGACGACGACGAGGGCGCGACCCGCGGCGGCGTCCGGCAGCACTGCGGCCCGAACCAGGTACCCGACCCACGCGAAGGCGAGACCGAGCACGAAGGCCGCAGCCCGAAGGACCGGGCTCCTGTCCTGAACGAGTCCGACGACCCCTCCGAGGGCAGCCCCGAGGAGGGCCACCGAGTCCAGCTCGAGGTCCAGTGCGGATCCCAGGAGGACCGCCAGGGCCCCGACCAGGGCCACCACCAGTCCAGGCACCAGTTGTTGACGCATCTCCACCCCATCGTGAGTGCTGCGGCGCGACGACCTCGCCCCGTGACCTCTCGGCCAGGCGGAGTTCTACCAGTGAGTAACTAAGCGTGTCTGCTCGTTCGCCCATGTGGGTTCCGAGCCCGCGCCGCCGGCCCCTTTCGCCCCAACTCCACCGTCCGGGGTCACCCTGCGGGAGTCAACGGGGCACCCGGTGGCGGGCGCGTGGAAACCACCGGAGCGACCGCTGCCCGTGTGGTAGACAGCCACGCATGCGGGGAATCCTCTTGGCCGGCGGCACCGGCACGCGCCTGCACCCCGTCACCCAGGCGGTCAGCAAGCAGCTGGTCCCTGTCTTCGACAAGCCGATGGTCTACTACCCGCTCTCGACCCTCATGCTGGCCGGCATCCGCGACGTCCTCGTGGTCACCACCCCGCACGAGGCCGCACAGTTCCAGCGGCTGCTCGGGGACGGGTCGCAGTTCGGCATCGCGATCTCCTACGCGGAGCAGCCGAAGCCGGAGGGCATCGCCCAGGCCTTCGTCATCGGGGCGGACTTCGTCGGGACGGATCCGGTCGCCCTCGTTCTCGGCGACAACATCTTCTACGGGCCAGGGCTCGGCACCCAGCTCGAGCGGTTCGCGACCATCGACGGGGGCGCGATCTTCGCCTACTGGGTGCAGGACCCGACGGCCTACGGCGTCGTCGACTTCGACGCGGACGGGCGTGCCGTGTCCCTGGAGGAGAAGCCCGCGCAGCCCCGGAGCAACTGGGCGGTGCCCGGTCTCTACATCTACGGCTCCGACGTCGTGCCGATGGCTGCGGGGCTGGTGCCGTCGGCTCGTGGCGAGCTGGAGATCACCGACATCAACCGCACGTACCTGGAGCAGGGGCGGCTCCAGGTGGAGGTGCTGCCACGAGGGACCGCCTGGCTCGACACGGGGACCTTCCAGACCCTCCTCGATGCCGGCCAGTACGTGCAGACCCTCGAGGCCCGGCAGGGCCTCAAGATCGGCTGCCCTGAGGAGGTCGCCTGGCGACGCGGCTTCATCTCGGACGACGACCTGGCCGAACGGGCCGCGGCGCTCAGCAAGAGCGGCTACGGGGACTACCTCCTCGACCTCCTACGCCGGGGACGCTGACGGCACCACGTGTCCGTGTTCGAGGTCGGGCCGGCATCGACGGCGCTAGCGTGACACGATGACGATCGACCTGTTCGCCGGGCTGCCGGTGAGCGACCTGCAGCGGGCCCTGGCGTGGTACCAGCAGCTGCTCGGCACCGGACCCTCGTTCTGCCCCAACGCGACGGAGGCGGTGTGGGAGCTGGCCGACCACCGGTTCCTGTACATCGCGGTGCTGCCCGATCGGGCCGGGAGCGCGATGCACACCCTGTTCGTCGACCATCTCGACGAGAGGGTGCACGGCATCGCCGAGCGAGGGCTCATGGCTTCGTCCCAGGAGACCTACGAGAACGGCGTGCGCAAGGTCGTCTACCGCGACCCCGACGGCAACGAGGTGGGCATCGGCGGCAAGGTGGGGGCGTGATCGCGGTCACCCGGCGCCCAGCACGGAGGCTGCCGCCACGCGCCAGCGCTCCTCCCACGGGCCGATCGCCCCAGCGCCCGCCGAGGCGAGCGAGGCGTGGTCGAGGACGGAGTAGGCCGGTCGTGACGCAGCGCGCGGGAAGGCTTCGCTGCCAACAGCCCTCACCATCTCAGGGTCACGTCCCGCCGAGGAGACCACGGCCCGCGCGAAGCCGTGCCACGACGTCTCTCCGCCGGAGGTGGCGTGGTACGTCCCTCCGTCGGCACCGGCCTCCGCCAACCGGGCGATGACGGACGCCACGTCACGCGTCCACGTCGGCTGCCCGACCTGGTCGTCGACGACGTCCAGGTGGTCGCGGGTCCGGGCCGCGGCCGCGATCGTCCGGGGGAAGCACCTCCCCGAGGCGCCGTAGAGCCATGCGGTACGCACCACGAGGTTCTCGGCGCCACCCGACCGGACCGCCCACTCCCCAGCGAGTTTCGTCCGGCCGTACGCCGACACGGGTCCGACCGGGTCCTCCACCGCGTAGGGCACGGACGACGCGCCGGAGAAGACGTAGTCGGTCGAGATGTGCACCAGGCGCGTGCCGGCCAGGCGACACGCTCGGGCCAGGGCCTCCGGTAGCAGCGCGTTGGCGGCGAAGGCCTCCGCCTCGTGGGTCTCCGCCCCGTCGACGTCCGTCCATCCGGCGCAGTTCACGACGACCGCGACGCCGTCCCCGGCCAGCCGCCGGCCGAGAGTTTCGGCGTCGTAGAGGTCGGCGGTGCCCCGCGACACCGTGCTGACCTCGTGGCCCCGCACCGTCAGCTCCTCGACGACGTCCGAGCCGAGCATCCCCGACGCCCCCACCACTGACCACTTCACGTGCGAAACCGTACTCGACGCGAACGGGGGCGAAGGTAGGGTTGCGCGAGCCCACGGAGGAGCACGACATGCCGCTCGAACCCTTGCCGATCGCCGGATCCTGGGTCTTCACGCCCGACCAGCACCCCGACGATCGTGGACTCTTCCTCGAGTGGTTCCGCGGCCCGGAGCTCGCCCGGGCCGCTGGCCACCCACTGGACGTGCAACAGGCGAACTGCTCGGTCTCCGACGTGGGCGTGGTGCGTGGCATCCACTACACCGACGTCCCTCCCGGCCAGGCCAAGTACGTCACCTGCGTCTCCGGGGCCGTCTTCGACGTCGTCGTCGACCTGCGTGTCGGGTCGCCGACGTTCGGTGAGTGGACAGGCGTCCAGCTCGACGCCGTCACACGACGCTGCGTCTACCTGGCGGAAGGCCTAGGCCACGGCTTCGTCTCTCTCGCACCGGACTCCGCCGTCGTCTACCTGTGCTCGAGCACGTACTCCCCCACCCACGACCGCGGAGTGAACCCTTTCGACACCCAGCTGGGTGTCTCGTGGCCGACCCACGCCCTGGACGGGGCCGCCCTGCGGTTCCAGCTCTCACCCAAGGACGAGGCGGCGCCCACCCTGGACGATGCCCGCCGCGCCGGCGTACTGCCGACGCTGGAGTCGCTCGACGACCTCAGAGGTGCGCCCGCGACTTGAGGGGCTCCCACCAGTCCCTGCGCTCGCGGTACCACTCGATCGTGCGAGACAGCCCTTCCGAGAAGGGGACTCGCGGTTCGTAGCCCAGCTCGGTGCGGATCTTCGTGATGTCGACGGAGTACCGCCGGTCATGCGCCTTTCGGTCCTCGACCGGGGTGACCCGCTCCCAGCCCGCGCCGAGAGCCTCGAGGAGCAGCCCGGTCAGCTCCTTGTTCGTCAGCTCCGTCCCGCCGCCGATGTTGTACACCTCACCCGGCCGGCCGCCCTGGAGGACGAGGTGGATGCCCCGGCAGTGGTCGTCGACGTGGAGCCAGTCGCGCACGTTGAGGCCGTCCCCGTAGAGCGGCACGTCACCACCGTCGAGCAGGTTGGTGACGAAGAGCGGGATCACCTTCTCGGGGAACTGGTACGGGCCGTAGTTGTTGGAGCACCGCGTCACCATCACCGGCAGCCCGTGGGTGCGGGCGCACGCCAGCGCGAGCAGGTCGCTCGCGGCCTTCGAGGCGGCGTAGGGGCTGTTGGGGACGAGCGGGTGCGTCTCCGACCAGGACCCCTCCGCGATCGACCCGTACACCTCGTCGGTCGAGACGTGGACGAACCGCGGGATGGCGTGACGCACCGCCGCGTCGAGGAGCGTCTGCGTGCCGACGGCGTTGGTGACCACGAAGTCCTGCGCGCTGAGGATCGACCGGTCAACGTGCGACTCGGCCGCGAAGTGCACCACGGCGTCCGCCGCGGAGACCAGCTCGTCGCACACCTGCGGGTCGCCGATGTCCCCGACGACGAGGCGCAGCCGTGGGTCGCCTTCCAGCGGTGCCAGGTTGGCGACGTTGCCCGAGTAGGTGAGCTTGTCGAGAACCGTCACCGACTCGGGCGCGTCGCCGTAGTCACCGGCCAGCACCGAGCGGACGTAGTGGCTGCCGATGAAGCCGGCTCCGCCGGTGACCAAGAGCCTCGTCATGGGCGGCATCCTCGCACTCGGACGTCGTCCGCACCCGCCACTCGCCGCAACGCAGGCACCGGCACGCCATCGTCAGTGACCGGCCTCGTCCCAGCTCGAGCCGAGCCCCACGGACACCTCGAGCGGGACCGCCAGGTCGGCCGCTGACGCCATCTGCGTCCGGACGAGGGACTCGACGGCCTCGCGCTCACCCGGCGCGACCTCCAGCACCAGCTCGTCGTGGACCTGCAGGAGCATCCGGGAACCCAGACCCGCCTCGCGCAGCGCGGCGTCGACACGCAGCATGGCCAGCTTGATGATGTCGGCGGCCGACCCCTGGATCGGCGCATTGAGTGCCATCCGCTCGGCGCCCTCTCGCCGCTGCCGGTTGTCGCTCGTCAGGTCGGGAAGGTAGCGGCGCCGACCCATGATGGTCGCGGTGTACCCGTCACGCCGGGCCTCGTCGACCACCCCGCGCAGGTAGTCGCGCACACCCCCGAACCGGTCGAAGTACTCGTCCATCAGGCCACGGGCCTCGTCGACGTCGATGCGCAGCTGCTTCGAGAGCCCGAACGCACTCAGCCCGTACGCCAGCCCGTAGGACATGGCCTTGATCTTCGACCTCATCGCCGAGGTCACCTCGGCCGGCGGTACGGAGAACACCCGCGAGCCCACGAACGAGTGAAGGTCCTCCCCCGACCGGAACGCCTCGATCAGTCCCTCGTCACCGGACAGGTGGGCCATGATCCGCATCTCGATCTGGCTGTAGTCCGCGGTGAGCAGGGTCTCGTAGCCGGGGCCGACGACGAACGAGCGGCGGATCTGCCGTCCGGCCTCGGTGCGGATCGGGATGTTCTGCAGGTTCGGCTCCACGGACGAGAGCCGCCCCGTCGCCGCGATCGTCTGGACGTACGTGGTGTGGATGCGGCCGTCGGGGGCGACCGTCTTGCGCAGACCCTCGACGGTCTGCCGGAGCCGGATCACGTCGCGGTGCTCCAGCAGGTGCTGCAGGAACGGGTGCTCGGTCTTCACCAGCAGGTCGGCGAGCGACTCGGCGTCGGTCGACCAGCCGGTCTTGATCCGCTTGGTCTTCGGCATCTCCAGCTGGTCGAAGAGCACCTCCTGCAGCTGCTTCGGGCTGCCGAGGTTCACCTCGCGGCCGATCGCCGCGTACGCGTCCTGAGCCGCCTGGCGCACCCCGTCGTCGAAGTCCGTCGCCAGCCCGTCCAGCACCTCCGTCGACGCGGCGACACCGGTCGCCTCCATCCGGGCCAGCACGTGCACCAGCGGCAGCTCGACCTCCTGCATCAGCCGCCGGCCCCCGCGGTCGGCCAGTTCCTGGTCGAGCACCGCACTGAGCTCCAGCACGGCGGCGGCACGCACCGCCGCCTCCCGGCCGACGTCCGGGCCGTCGCCGGTGTCGAGGGCGAGCTGGTCGCCGCCGCCCGCCGCCGCGTCGCCCGTCTCGGCCTCCGGCCCGACGCGCAGGTCGCGCTGGAGGTGTCGGACCGACAGGTCCGCGAGGTCGTAGGAACGCTGGTCGGGTCGGCTCAGGTACGCCGCGAGGGCGGTGTCGCTCACGACGCCGGCCACGGCGAGGTCGCGTGCGGCCAGCGCGTGCAGCGCGGGTTTGGCGTCGTGGAGCACCTTGGGGCGCGACGGGTCCGACAGCCAGGCGGCCAGGAGGCCGTGCCCGAGCGGGTCCGGGTCGGTGGCGTCGAGGTCGAACCACGCGCTCGCGTCGTCCGCCCCCGTCAGGGCCAGCCCGGTGGCGCGACCCAGGACGCGCAGGTCGCCCACGACGGAGATGCCCGTCGTGCCGGAGGCGTTCGTCCCCAACCACTCCCCCACGGCGTCGCCGACCGGGCGGGCCAGCTCGACCTCGAAGCCGCCCTCGGCCTCGGGCTCAGGCGTGGTCAGGGTCTCGAAGAGGCGCTCGCGGAGCACCCTGAACTCGAGCCCGTCGAACACCTGGTGGACCTCGTCGCGGTCCCAGGCGCGCACGGACAGGTCGTCCGGTGTGACCGGGAGGTCGACGTCGCAGACCAGGGCGTTGAGGCGCCGGTTCATCAGCACCTGGGCCAGGTGCTCCCGCAGGCTCTGCCCGGCCTTGCCGCCGATGGCGTCGACGTCGGCCACGATGCCGTCCAGGTCGCCGTACGTGGTGATCCACTTGGCGGCGGTCTTCGGTCCCACCCCGGGGATCCCCGGCAGGTTGTCGCTGGTCTCACCGACCAGCGCGGCCAGGTCGGGGTACAGGTCGGGAGGGATGCCGTACTTGTCCTGCACCGCCTGAGGAGTCATGCGCGTCAGCTCGGAGACGCCGCGCACCGGGTACAGCAGGGTCGAGCGGTCCGTGACCAGCTGCAGCGCGTCACGGTCTCCGGAGCAGACGAGGACCTCGAAGCCCTGTGCCAGGGCCTGGGTGGTGAGCGTCGCGATCACGTCGTCGGCCTCGTAGCCGTCTTTCTCGACCGTCGTGATCCGGAGGGCGGCGAGGACCTCCTTCACGAGGTCGACCTGCCCACGGAACTCGTCAGGGCTCGTGGAGCGGTTGGCCTTGTACGCGGCGTACTGCTCGGACCGGAACGTCTGCCGCGACACGTCGAACGCGACGGCGAGGTGCGTCGGCTGCTCGTCGCGGAGCACGTTGATGAGCATGGAGGTGAACCCGTAGACCGCGTTGGTGGACTGCCCGGTGGTGGTCGAGAAGTTCTCGACCGGGAGCGCGAAGAACGCGCGGTACGCGAGCGAGTGCCCGTCGACGAGCAGGAGCCGTCGGGGCGAGGCGGTCGGAACGGCAGAGGTCTGGGTGGCGGCTGCGGTCACACCGTCACACTAGGACGCGCCGCCGACCGTTGTTCGCGCCGCCTGCGGATGACGACCTGGTCCAGGCTGATGCGTCGGCGCAACGGCTCCGACGTGCCCGACAGACGGCGCAGCAGGCTGGCCACGGGAACCGCTCGCTGCGTGACGACCGGCGCGAAGCCGAGCCGTGCGAGGAAGCGGTGCGCGTCGCGACCCTGCGGCGGCACCGCGCACACGACGTCCTCAAGACCCCACTGCTCGCCGATGCAGGCTGCCGCTCGCAGCAGCGCTCGCGCGACGCCGCGACGGCGGTGCTCGGGGTCGACCCACAGCTGCTCGACGTGGACGGACGGGTGCCCGCCGAGGGGCAGCAGCTCACCGTGCCGCAGGACGAGAACGCCTACGGCCACGGCCGGCTGGGTCCCTCGACCGGCGCTGGCCTCGGCCAGCAGCACCTGCACGTCCGGGCGCCCGATCACCTGGAGCACCCGCTCACGGCTCAGCCTGGGATGCTGGGCGGCGTCGTCCGCCCGGTCCCGGCACAACAGGGCCAGCAGCACGGGAACATCCGACCCGCCGGCACGGCGTACACCCACCACATGACGAGACACGGCGGGGAGCCTAGGCCACCGCGCATTTCCTGCCCAGTCCCCCCAGGCCGGAAGAACCGTGCAGTCACAAGATCGAATCGACCACGCCGACCGCACCCAAACAGCGACCGGGACGTGGAAAGGTCGGGCTATGCTCACGCGCCAGCCCGATCAGCGTCGACGGGCCAGTAGGTCCTCGTCGCCGATCGCCGTCCTGCCACCGACTCCCCGTGGAGGTACCGCAGTGCACGCAGGTACCCGAGTACGCAGAGCCCCGGCTTTCGCCGCCGGCCTGCTCCTCGCCCTCCTGACCATGGTCGCCGGCGCGTCGACGGCCACCGCCACGACCACCCCGTCCCCCACCGAGAGCGCCCCGGCTCCCACCGAGAGCGCCCCGGCCGTCGGCGACGGCGAGTCGATCCGGGTCCTCGTGCGGCTCGACCGCGAACCCGTTCCCGACGTGGAGTTCACGGTCTTCTCGGGTGACGAGGAGGTGGGGACCGGCAAGACGGACGGCACCGGCGAGACCATCGTCGCGGTGCCCGGGCCGGGTACCTACTCCGTGGAGATCAACGTCGACTCGCTGCCCGAGGGCACGAGCCTGCGCAACCCCGACCGCAACCCCGCGGACACGGTCGTCAACCCGCGCCAGGTGAAGCCGCTCGCGTTCCCCCTGATCGAGGGAGATGCGCCACTGCCCGGTGAGGGTGGGACGGCGACCACCTCCCAGCTCGACCAGCTGCCGCAGCTGCTCGTCCAGGGGCTCCGTTTCGGCCTGATCCTGGCCCTCGCGGCCATCGGGCTCTCGGTGATCTTCGGGACCACCGGCCTGACGAACTTCGCGCACGGCGAGCTGATCACCTTCGGCGCCCTGATCGGCTGGTTCTTCAACGTGGTCGTGGGGCTGCCGGTGCTCGTCGCCGCACCGCTCGCCGTCCTCGCCGGAGCCGGTGTGGGGCTCCTGCAGGACTACGCGATCTGGGCCCCGTTGCGACGGCGCGGCACGGGCCTGATCGCCATGATGATCGTCTCGATCGGCCTCGGGCTCGCGCTGAGGTACTTCTTCGCGATCTCGAGCATCTTCGGGCCGCAGTCGCTGTTCTTCAACCAGTACCGCGGGCAGCAGGGCATCGACTTCGGGATCTTCCGGCTCCGGCCGCTCGATCTCTGGTCGATGGTCCTCGCGATCATCGTGCTGCTCGTGGTGAGCATCGCCCTGCTGCGGACGCGGATCGGCAAGGCGACACGAGCGGTCGCCGACAACCCGGCTCTGGCCGCGGCGTCCGGTATCGACGTCGACCGGGTGATCCGCACGGTGTGGGTCACCGGCGGCGCGCTGGCGGCCCTCTCCGGGGTGCTGCTCGGGCTCGGTCAGGGCATGAACTTCCTGGTCGGCTTCTCGATCCTCCTGCTGGTCTTCGCCTCCGTCACGCTCGGCGGTCTCGGCACGGCCTTCGGAGCGCTGATCGGGTCACTCATCGTCGGGGTGTTCATCGAGGTCAGCACGCTCGTCCTGTCTCCCGAGCTCAAGAACGTGGGGGCACTCGTCCTACTGATCGTGATCCTGCTCGTGCGGCCCCAGGGCATCCTGGGCCGCGCGGAGCGGGTCGGCTGAGGGAGCACCGATGGACTGGGCAAACATCCTGAGCAACGCGGCCACGTCGCTGATCGGCCTCGACACGATCGTGTTCGCGCTGGCGGCGATCGGCCTCAACGTGCACTTCGGCTACGCGGGCCTGCTGAACTTCGGGCAGGCGGCCTTCGTGGCCGTCGGCGCCTACGGGCTCGCCATCACCGTCTCGATCCTCAACCTCCCGACGCTTCTCGGCATCGTGTTCGGCCTGGTGGGCGCCGTGCTGCTGGCGCTGCTCCTGGGTATCCCCACCCTGCGGCTACGAGCGGACTACCTCGCCATCGCGACCATCGCCGCCGCCGAGATCGTCCGCCTCCTCGTCAGGTCGGCCTCGCTGCGCGAGTACACCGGCGGGTCGAACGGCGTCACCGGCTTCGCCAACGGCTTCTTCTCGCTCAACCCGTTGCCGAACGGCACGTACGGGTTCGGCCCGTGGCAGTACAGCGAGCGGAACGCCTGGGTTCTGCTCGTGGGCTGGACGCTCGTGCTGCTGGCCGTGCTGCTCGTCTACCTGCTGATGCGCTCGCCCTGGGGCCGCGTGCTGAAGGGGATCCGGGAGGACGAGGACGCGGTCCGCAGCCTCGGCAAGAACGTCTACGCCTTCAAGATGCAGGCGCTCATCATCGGAGGTCTGATCGGTGCTGTGGCCGGTTTCATCTCCTCCTGGGGCCGCGCCGCCGTGCAGCCCGACAACTACAGCACCGAGTTCACCTTCTACGCCTACACGGTGCTGCTGCTCGGTGGAGCGGCCCGCGTCTTCGGCCCCGTCGTGGGTGCGGCCATCTTCTGGGCCGTCCTGTCCCTGACGGACACCGTGCTGCGCCAGGCGATCGGCGAGGGCTACCTGCCGTTCCTGTCGGGCAACGACGCCGGTCCCGTGCGCTTCATGCTCACCGGCATGGCCCTGATGCTCCTGATGATCTTCAGACCACAAGGCATCTTCGGCGACAAGAGGGAGATCGCGATCAATGTCCGCTGACCTCGAGAAGAGCCGGGAGGCCGGGGAAGCCGGTCCGCGCAAGGAGGCGGCGACCGCCGCTCTCCGGGACGTCGACCCGACGCCCGGCTCCAAGAAGCCCGACCCCATCCTCATCGCCGACTCCGTCGAGCGGACGTTCGGCGGCCTCAAGGCCGTCGATGTCGACCACGTCGAGATCCAGCGCGGGGCGATCACCGCGCTGATCGGGCCCAACGGGGCCGGGAAGACGACCTTCTTCAACCTGCTGACGGGCTTCGACCGTCCGCAGCAAGGAGACTGGACGTTCAACGGCGGCAAGCTCGCCGGCGTGCCGGCCCACAAGGTGGCCCGCGGCGGCATGGTCCGCACGTTCCAGCTGACCAAGGCGCTGTCGCGGATGACCGTGATGGAGAACATGCGACTCGGCGCGACCGAGCAGAGCGGTGAACGCCTCAGCAGCGCGTTGTTCCGCGGCCTCTGGCGTCGGCAGGAGGACGACATCACCCGTCGGGCCAACGAGCTGCTCGCCCGATTCAAGCTCGACACGAAGGCGGACGACTTCGCCGGCTCGCTCTCGGGCGGCCAGCGCAAGCTGCTCGAGATGGCGCGCGCGCTGATGAGCTCGCCCGAGATGGTGATGCTCGACGAGCCGATGGCCGGCGTGAACCCCGCGCTGACGCAGTCCCTGCTCGGGCACGTGAAGGACCTGCGCGAGGAGGGCATGACCGTGCTCTTCGTGGAGCACGACATGGACATGGTCCGCGACATCTCCGACTGGGTGATCGTGATGGCCCAGGGCGTCGTCGTCGCAGAGGGGCCGCCGGACGCCGTGATGGCCAACCCGGCCGTCATCGACGCCTACCTGGGTGGGCACCACGACGCCGCGCTGACCGAGGAGGACGAGGCCCAGCAGCTGGCGGAGGCCGAGGAGGCCCTCGCGGCCGAGCGCGCGCGCTCGGCTGACAGGGCCAGGGCCAAGGGCACGTCGAAGGAGGACAAGTGAGCGGATCCATCAGCGCGGACGACGAGTCGGCTGCCGCGGAGCGCAAGGCCCACCTCAAGGGGTCCGACAAGGCGCTGCTGCGCGCCGACGACCTGATCGCCGGGTACCTGCCCGGGGTCAACATCCTCAACGGGACCGACCTCTACGTGAACGACGGCGAGCTGGTCGGCATCATCGGCCCCAACGGTGCCGGCAAGTCCACCCTGCTCAAGGCCCTGTTCGGCCTGGTCAACGTGCGCAGCGGCACCGTGACCCTGCGGGGCAAGGACATCACCGGCAAGAAGGCCAACGAGCTGGTCACCCAGGGCGTCGGCTTCGTGCCGCAGACCAACAACGTGTTCCCGTCCCTCACCATCGAGGAGAACCTGGAGATGGGGGTCTACCAGAACCCCCGCAAGTTCAAGGAGCGCTTCGAATTCGTCGCCGACCTGTTCCCGGCGCTCTCCGACCGGCGGGCCCAGCGCTGCGGGTCGCTGTCCGGCGGCGAGCGGCAGATGGTGGCGATGGGGCGCGCGCTGATGATGAACCCCTCGGTCCTGCTGCTTGACGAGCCCTCCGCCGGCCTGTCCCCCGCGCTCCAGGACGAGGTCTTCATCCGCACGCGCCAGATCAACCGCACCGGTGTCTCGGTGATCATGGTCGAGCAGAACGCCCGTCGCTGCCTGCAGATCGTGGACCGCGGGTACGTCCTCGACCAGGGCCGCAACGCCTACAGCGGCACCGGCAAGTCGCTGGCCAACGACCCGAAGGTCATCGAGCTGTACCTGGGGACGCTCGCCAAGGCGTGACCCCCGCGTCATCCCGCTGACCGCTGACAGCGAAGGGCCCGGCCACACGGCCGGGCCCTTCGTCGTCCCCCGTTCCGTCCCCGCAGGGCTCGGGAACGGCTGAGGGGCCCGGCCGGTGGCCGGGCCCCTCAGTCGAGACCTGTTGTGCGGTGCCGGATCAGAGCTTGCCGGCGATGTACTCCAGGTTGGTGTACGTGTTGTCGGGACCGTACTGGTAGACGCCGATGGTCGCCTCGGTCGGGTCGCCGGCGTCGCTCATCTCGATCGGGCCCGACTTGCCGTCGTAGTCGATGTCCTGACCGTCCGCGAGGAGCTGCTTGCACTCCTCGAAGGTGGTGCACTTCTCGCCGCCACGGGTGACGTCCGGGATGGCTGCACCGATGGCCTCGCCGTTGTCGCTGCCGGCTGCCTCAGCGGCCAGGGCGATCACGATGGCCGCGTCGTACGACTCCGGCGCGTAGGAGTAGTCCTTCAGCGACGGGTCGACGCCGAGCAGGGCGTCCTTGAAGTCCTGCGTGGCCTCGGCACCGGGGAGCGTGCCCTTCGAGCCCTCGAGCGTGCCGGGCGCGAAGTCGGCGCTGTAGTCCGACAGGTTGCCGTCCACGAAGTAGACCGGCAGGTTCTGGGGCCCGATCCCCTGGGTGTTCAGCGCCGGGATGATCTTCTTGGTCTCCTCGAAGGCGACCAGGACGATCGCGTCCGGCTTCGCGGCGGCGAGCGCCGTGACCTCGGCGTCGAAGCTGGCTGCCTTGGGGTCGTAGATGATCGGGTCGGTGGCCAGCTGGCCGCCGCCCTCCTCGAGCGAGAGCTTGATGTTCTCCGCGAGGCCCGTGCCGTACGGGTCGTCGAGCGCCATGATGCCGACGTTGAGGTAGCCGTCGTTGATCAGCAGGTCACCCATCACGCGGCCCTGGAGCACGTCGGACGGAGCGGTACGGAAGTACAGCCCGTTGTCGTCGTAGTCCGTGAAGTCGGGCGAGGTGTTGGCCGGTGAGAAGTGCACGACGCCGGCGCCGGTGATCTTGTCGATGACGGTGAACGACACACCCGAGGAGGCGGCGCCGATGATGGCGTCGACGTTCTCCGAGAGCAGGCGGTCGACCGACTGCGAGGCGATGTCCGTGGAGGTGTCGCCCGAGTCCGAGTCCTTCTTCACGACGTCCTTGCCGAGCACACCACCGGCGGCGTTGATGTCGTCGACCGCGAGCTGTACGCCCGCGAACTCCGGCGGGCCGAGGAAGGCGAGGCTACCGGTCTGCGGAAGCAGGGTGCCGATCGTCAGGGTGCCGTCGCCCGCGGGTGCCTCGGACGACTCCGAGGTCGTACCACCGCTTGGCGTGTCGTCGCCGCCGCAGGCAGAGAGCGCAAGGGCCGCTGCACCGAGAACCGCCGTCGTGCGCCAGGCGCGCGAGGATCGGATCATTGAGTGTTCTCCTTCGTCCGGCTGGGTCGCCGAGGGCGTCCCAGCGCCGCTGGTGCTCCGGAACCTAACTCAGAAGCCTGGGACAGCGCACGAGTCTGACCCGACATGAGCAGGTTGTTGCGCACTCGTGACCTGCACCACCGACGGACCGTTACGAACCGGACGTGGGTGTCCAGGTGCCTCTCAGGCGCGCTTCGCGCCGGCCTGCGCGATCACGACGTCGGCGACCTCGCGCATCGACAGCCGCCGGTCCATCGACGTCTTCTGGATCCAGCGGAACGCCTCGGGCTCGCTCAGGCCCATGCCCGACATCAGCAGGCCCTTCGCCCGTTCCACCTGCTTGCGCGTCTCGTAGCGCTCGCTGAGGTCGGCCACCTCGAGCTCGAGGGCCGTGATCTCGGCGAAGCGGCTGAGGGCGATCTCGAGCGCCGGGAGCAGCGCGGAGGCCGTGAACGGCTTGACGACGTACGCCATCGCGCCGGCGTCCCTCGCCCGCTCGACGAGCTCCGTCTGGGAGAAGGCGGTCAGCAGCACGACCGGAGCCAGGCGTGCCTTGGCGATGCGTTCGGCAGCCGAGATCCCGTCGAGGACGGGCATCTTCACGTCCATCACCACGAGGTCCGGCCGGTGCTCCTCGACGAGGCGCACGGCTGCCTCGCCGTCCCCGGCCTCCCCGACGACGTCGTAGCCCGCCTCGTGCAGGATCTCGACCACGTCGAGCCGGATGATCGCCTCGTCCTCGGCGACGACGACGCGTCGGGGTGACTCGTTCTGGGTGACCGGCGCCGTCTGCGTCTCGTCGCTCATGTCGGCTAGCCTAGGGGCGCACCGAGGGCCACAGGTCGCGGGGCGGGCCGGGTTGGCGGAACAGGCAGACGCGGAGGTCTCAAACACCTCTGCCCGCAAGGGCGTGCGGGTTCGATTCCCGCACCCGGCACGTCGGACCAGCCGTCCGGCACCGCGAGGTGCGGGCGAACCGACCGTCCGGTCCTACTTGTCGTCCCCGTCGCCGCGGTAGGCAGGTGCCAGGCCCCTGCCGGCGTCGCCCATGGTGTGCACGCGCATCGCGTTCGTCGAGCCCGGGATGCCGGGGGGCGAGCCGGCCACGATGACGACCTCCTCGCCGACCTCGACCCGTCCGATCCCGAGCAGCTGCTGCTCGACCTGGACGACCATCTGGTCGGTGTGCTTGACGGACGGCCCGAGGAACGTCTCGACACCCCAGCTCAGGGCCAGCTGCGACCGCGTGCGCTGCTCGGGTGTGAAGGCCAGCAGCGGGATCGGGGACCGGAGGCGCGACATCCTGCGCGCCGAGTCGCCCGACTGCGTGAACGTCACCAGGAACTTCACGTCGAGGAGCTTGCCGACCTGGGTGGCCGCGAGGGTGATGGCGCCACCCTTGGTGTGCGGGGTCGAGCCGAGCGGTGCCATCCGGTCGAGGCCGTGCTCCTCGGTGTTGGCGATGATCCGGGCCATCGTGCGGACGGCCTCGAAGGGGTACTCCCCCACGCTCGTCTCACCGGACAGCATCAGGGCGTCGGCGCCGTCGAGCACCGCGTTGGCGGCGTCTGACGCCTCCGCGCGCGTCGGTCGCGGCGCCGTGATCATCGACTCCAGCACCTGGGTCGCCACGATGACGGGCTTGGCGTTGCGGCGGGCCAGCTCGACGGCGCGCTTCTGCACGAGCGGCACCTGCTCGAGCGGGAGCTCGACCCCTAGGTCGCCGCGGGCGACCATGATGCCGTCGAACGCGTCGACGATCTCCTCGAGGTTCTCGACGGCCTGCGGCTTCTCGATCTTCGCGATGATCGGGACGGAGATGCCCACCTCGGCCATGATCTCGCGGACGGGCTCGACGTCCTCGGCGCTGCGCACGAACGACAGCGCGACGAGGTCGACCCCCGTCCGCAGGCCCCACCGCAGGTCGTCGGCGTCCTTCTCTGACAGCGCGGGAACGCTGACCGCGACGCCCGGCAGGTTGAGCCCCTTGTGGTTGCTGACCGTTCCCCCGACGACGACCTCGGTCACGACGTCGGCGCCTTCCACCTGGACCACCCGGAGGGTCACCTTGCCGTCGTCGATGAGCACCAGGTCGCCCGCCGCGACGTCCCCAGGCAGCCCCTCGTAGGAGGTCGAGACGCGGTCGACGTCCCCCGGGGCATCGTCCGTCGTGATCGTGAAGCGTGCGCCGTTCACCAGCTCGACCGGACCGTCAGCGAACCGTCCGAGCCGGATCTTCGGACCCTGGAGGTCGGCGAGGATGCCGACGGCGCGACCGGTGGCGTCGCTCGCCTTCCGCACGTTGCGGTAGGCGGCGGTGTGGTCCTCGTAGCTGCCGTGGCTCAGGTTCAGCCGGGCGACGTCCATGCCGGAGCTCACGAGCTCGAGCACCTGCTCGTAGCTCGAGACGGCGGGGCCAAGAGTGCAGACGATCTTCGCGCGGCGCATGGATCCGAGCCTAGAGGCCTACTCCCGGGTACCAGCCTGCGCGCACGGCCCGCCCACCGGAGTGTTTCGCAGTGTGGACACCGCCCGTCGGCCCCCGAAGGTGCGTGTCAGGCGGACAGCGCCTTGGTGATCTCCGCGGTGAAGGCCGCCAGGTCGTCGGGCTTGCGGCTCGTGATGAGCGCACCGGGACCGTTGCGATCCACCACGACCTCCTCGTCCACCCAGTCGCCTCCTGCGTTGCGCAGGTCGGTCTGCAGGCTCGGCCACGACGTCAACCGACGACCTTGCAGCACACCGGCTTCCGCCAGGACCCACGGCGCGTGGCAGATCGCCGCGACGGTCCTCCCGGACGCCGCGAAGTCACGGACGAACCCGACCGCGTCGGTGTCGGTGCGCAGGGCGTCGGGGTTGGCCACCCCACCGGGCAGCACGAGCATCGCGTAGTCGTCGACGTCGGCGTCGGCCACCCGCACGTCGACCTCGAACGTGTCGGCCTTGTCGAGGTGGTCGAACGCCTGCACCTTCCCGCTCTCGGGCGAGAGGAGGACGGGCTCGTGTCCTGCCTCCTGCACGGCCTTCCACGGCCCGGTGAGCTCCACCTGCTCGATGCCCTCGGCGGCGACCAGGAACGCGATCTTCGACATCGGGACTCCTTCTCCAGAGGGTGCTGATCCCACTCTGGGGTCGGAGTCCGCGACGCGCATCCCGGGACCGCCTGACGACCCTCAGACGCCCAGCGGCCTCGCGGTGGGCGGGATCGGTGCCGGGAGGACCGTGCTGCCGGTCAGGTAGGCGTCGACGCCCGCGGCGCAGGCACGCCCCTCGGCGATGGCCCAGACGATCAGCGACTGGCCGCGGCCGGCGTCACCAGCGACGAAGACGCCTGGCCGGGAGCTCATGTAGTCACGCTCGCGCGCCACGTTGCCGCGCTCGTCGAGGTCGAGGCCCAGGTCGGAGACCACACCCATCTGCTGCGGGCCGGTGAACCCCATGGCGAGGAGCACCAGCTGAGCTGGGATCT
The DNA here is from genome assembly GCA_963843835.1 of uncultured Actinomycetota bacterium. Taxonomy (GTDB): domain Bacteria; phylum Actinomycetota; class Actinomycetes; order Actinomycetales; family CAWJMD01; genus CAWJMD01. The sequence goes on along the minus strand of CAWJMD010000008.1, from coordinate 532,701 downwards.
CGCGGCTCGAGCCCTCGACGGGGGTGAAGCGGCCGTCCACGAGCTCGACCTCGTCGAGACGCAGGGACGCGACGCGCCCCTCGTCGTCCCCGATGAACTCGGTCGTGTTGACGGCGTACACCCGCTCGCCGCCCTCCTCGTGCGCGCTGGAGACCCGGTAGAGCATCGGGTACGTCGGCCAGGGGTTGGTGCTGGGACGCTCGTCGGCGGGCCGCGCCATGATCTCGAGCTGGGTGACCGAGCGCGCTCCCTGTCGCAGGGTGGTCCCCAGGCAGTCGGCGCCCGTGTCACCGCCGCCGATGATGACGACGTCCTTGCCGGTGGCGACGACCTGTCCGTCGACCTCCTCGCCGAGCGCCGCACGGTTCGAGTCGGGCAGGAAGTCCATCGCCTGCAGGATGCCCTCGAGAGTGCGTCCGGGCACGTCGAGCTCGCGGGGCACCGTGGCGCCGATGGCCAGCACGACGGCGTCGTAGCGGTCGACGAGCGCCGTGCCGCTGATCGCGCTGTCGCGGTCCCCGCCGATGTCGATGCCGGGCCGGAACCGCGTGCCCTCGGCGGCCATCTGCTGCAGCCGGCGATCAAGGTGGATCTTCTCCATCTTGAACTCGGGGATGCCGTAGCGAAGGAGGCCACCGATCTTGTCTGCGCGCTCGTAGACGGCCACGGTGTGGCCGGCCCGCGTGAGCTGTTGCGCCGCAGCCAGTCCCGCCGGGCCCGAACCCACCACCGCCACCGTGTGACCGGTCAGGCGGTCGGGCGGCAGCGGGAGCACACTGCCCGCCGCCATGGCCTTGTCGATGATGGAGACCTCGACCTGCTTGATCGTGACCGCCGGCTGGTTGATGCCCAGCACGCAGGCGCTCTCGCAGGGCGCAGGGCACAGGCGACCGGTGAACTCCGGGAAGTTGTTCGTGGCGTGGAGGCGCTCGATCGCCTCCTCCCAGTCGCCGCGGTAGGCCAGGTCGTTCCACTCGGGGATGAGGTTCCCCAGCGGACAGCCGTTGTGGCAGAACGGGATCCCGCAGTCCATGCACCGCCCCGCCTGCCTCTTCAGCTGTTCGGGGTCCTGCGCCTCGTACACCTCGCGCCAGTCCATGATCCTGACGGGCACCGGGCGCCGCGGCGGCAGCTCACGGTCGCGGTTGGTCAGGAAGCCCTTCGGGTCAGCCACGGGTGCCCTCCATGATCCGGGACCAGACGAGGTCCCCGTCCGGGTCAAGTCCTTCGTCGGCCGCCGCCGCCCGCACGTCGAGGACTCGGGCGTACTCGCGCGGCACGAGCTTGGTCACGCGGTCCGGCAGGGTGGAGAGGTCCTGGAGCAGTGCACCAGCGACCGCCGAGCCCGTGTTCTCCCGGTGCTTCCGCAGCAGCTTCGCGACGACCTCGACGTCGTCCGCGTCGAGCCGGTGCGCACCCAGCTCACCGGAGGCGGCGGCGGCAGGGTTGAGCAGGCGCTCGTCGAGGTCGAGCACGTAGGCGGTGCCCCCGGACATGCCGGCGCCGAAGTTGCGGCCGGTGGGTCCGAGGACGAGAACGGTGCCGCCGGTCATGTACTCGCAGCCGTGGTCACCGACGCCCTCGACGACGGCCGTGGCGCCCGAGTTGCGGACGCAGAACCGCTCACCCACGAGACCACGCAGGTACATCTCACCGGAGGTCGCCCCGTAGCCGATCACGTTGCCCGCCACCACGTTCGACTCGGCCACGAAGGGTGCGGCCGGGTCTGGCGTGACCACGAGCGTCCCGCCGCACAGGCCCTTGCCGACGTAGTCGTTGGCGTCGCCCACGAGCCGCAGCGTGATGCCCCGGGGAACGAACGCCCCGAACGACTGTCCGGCTGAGCCCGTGAGCGTCAGGTCGATGGTCCCCGGTGGCAGCCCCTCCGCGCCGTACCTGCGCGTCACCTCGTGGCCGAGGATCGTGCCCACGGTGCGGTTGATGTTGCGGATCGCGATCTCGCCGCGCACCGGTGCGCCGTTCTCGAGGGCGTCCCCGCTGATCGTGACCAGTGCGTGGTCGAGGGCCTTCTCGAGGCCGTGGTCCTGGCCGACCTGTCGCGACAGGGGCGTGCCGTCGGGCAGCTCGGGTCGGTACAGGATCGGCGCCAGGTCGAGCCCGTCCGCCTTCCAGTGCTGGACGGCCTTGCGGGCGTCGATCAGCTCCACGTGCCCGACGGCCTCGTCGATGCTCCGGAACCCGAGCGCCGCGAGATACTCGCGCACCTCCTGGGCAAGGAACTCGAAGAAGGTGACGACGAACTCAGGCTTGCCCGAGAAGCGCTGGCGCAGCTCGGGGTTCTGGGTCGCGATGCCGACGGGGCAGGTGTCGAGGTGGCACACGCGCATCATCACGCAGCCGGAGACCACCAGCGGCGCCGTCGCGAAGCCGAACTCCTCGGCGCCGAGCAGGGCCGCGATCACGACGTCACGCCCGGTCTTCAGCTGACCGTCGCACTGCACGGTGATGCGGTCGCGGAGGCCGTTGAGAAGGAGCGTCTGCTGGGTCTCGGCGAGACCGAGCTCCCACGGCGCACCGGCGTGCTTGAGGGACGTCAGCGGGCTGGCGCCGGTCCCGCCGTCGTGGCCGGAGATCAGCACGACGTCGGCGTGGGCCTTCGACACACCGGCTGCGACCGTACCCACCCCGATCTCGCTGACCAGCTTCACGTGCACACGAGCGGACGGGTTCGCGTTCTTCAGGTCGTGGATCAGCTGCGCCAGGTCCTCGATCGAGTAGATGTCGTGGTGCGGCGGCGGCGAGATGAGCCCGACCCCCGGGGTCGAGTGACGCGTCCGCGCGATCCAGGGGTAGACCTTGCCTCCGGGCAGCTGGCCGCCCTCCCCCGGCTTGGCGCCCTGGGCCATCTTGATCTGGATGTCGTCGGCGTGGGTGAGGTAGAGGCTGGTGACCCCGAACCGGCCGGACGCGACCTGCTTCACCGCGCTGCGGCGCACCGGGTCGACCAGGCGGTCCGGGTCCTCCCCGCCCTCGCCGGTGTTCGACTTGCCGCCCAGGCTGTTCATCGCGACAGCCAGCGTCTCGTGGGCCTCGGCGGAGATGGAGCCGTAGCTCATGGCGCCGGTCGAGAAGCGCTTCACGATCTCGGAGACCGGCTCGACCTCGTCGATGGGCACCGGCGTGCGGTCCCCCGTCCGCAGCTCGAAGAGCCCGCGCAGGGTCATCAGCCGTTCGGCCTGCGCGTCGACCGCCGCGGTGTACTGGCGGTACACGTCGTACCGGCCGGCGCGGGTCGCGTGCTGCAGCCGGAAGACGGTGTCGGGGTCGAAGAGGTGCGGCTCGCCCTCACGCCGCCACTGGTACTCGCCGCCGACGTCGAGACGCCGGTGCGGCGCGCGCACGCCGGCCGCTGGGTACGCCGTGGCGTGCCGGGACGCGACCTCCGCGGCCAGGACGTCGAGCCCGACGCCGCCGAGCTGCGACGTGGTGCCCGTGAAGTAGGTGTCGACCAGGTCGTTGGCCAGGCCGATCGCCTCGAAGACCTGCGCGCCCCGGTAGGACGCCACCGTGGAGATGCCCATCTTGCTCATCACCTTGAGCACGCCCTTGCCGAGGGCGTAGATGAGCTGGCGGACCGCCTTCTCCGGCTCGATGCCGGTGATCTGGCCGCTGCGACAGAGGTCCTCGACGGACTCCATCGCCAGGTACGGGTTCACCGCGGCCGCGCCGTAGCCGACCAGCAGCGCCACGTGGTGCACCTCGCGCACGTCCCCGGCCTCGACGACGAGACCGACCAGGGTGCGCGTCTTCTCGCGGATCAGGTGGTGGTGGACGGCGCTCGTGAGCAGCAGCGACGGGATGGGGCGAGGTCGGCGTCGGAGTCGCGGTCGGACAGCACGACGAACCGCGCCCCGCGCTCGATCGCCGCCGACACCTCGGCGCAGACCTCGTCGATGCGCGCGCGCAGGGCGTCACCACCACCGTCGACCCGGTAGAGCCCCTTGACCCGGACGGTGGCGAACCCGGGCAGGTCGCCGTCCGAGTTGATGTGCAGGATCTTGGCCAGCTCGTCGTTGTCGATCACCGGGAAGTCGAGGACGACCTGACGGGCCTGGCTGGGCGAGGCGGACAGCAGGTTGCCCTCGGGGCCCATCACGGTGGCGAGGCTGGTGACGAGCTCCTCGCGGATGGCGTCGAGCGGCGGGTTGGTCACCTGTGCGAACAGCTGCGTGAAGTAGTCGAAGAGCAGCCGCGGCCGGGCGGACAGCACGGCGATCGGGGTGTCGGTGCCCATCGAGCCGATCGGCTCCGCACCGGCGCGTGCCATCGGGGCGACGAGGATCCGCAGCTCCTCCTCGGTGTAGCCGAACGTCTGCTGGCGCCGCGTGACCGACGAGTGCGTGTGCAGGACGTGCTCGCGCTCGGGCAGGGCGGACAGCCGGATCAGGCCGGCATGCAGCCACTCGTCGTAGGGTTGCTGCGACGCCAGGTCGTTCTTGACCTCGTCGTCGTCGATCAGGCGGCCGGCCTCGGTGTCGACCAGGAACATGCGGCCGGGCTGCAGGCGTCCCTTGCGGACGACCCTGGCCGGGTCGAGGTCCAGCACGCCGGCCTCGCTGGCCAGGACGACGAGCCCCTCGTCCGTCACCCAGTACCTGGAGGGACGCAGGCCGTTGCGGTCGAGCACGGCGCCGATCTGCGTGCCGTCGGTGAAGACGAGGTCGGCGGGGCCGTCCCAGGGCTCCATGAACATCGAGTGGAACTCGTAGAAGGCGCGCCGTGCGGGGTCCATGTCGGCGTGGTTCTCCCACGCCTCCGGGATCATCATCAGGACCGCGTGAGGCAGCGAGCGGCCAGCGAGGTGCAGCAGCTCGAGCACCTCGTCGAAGGTGGCCGAGTCGCTCCCGCCGGGCGTGCAGATCGGGAACAGCCGGGCCAGGTCGCCCGGGATCAGGTCGGTGCTGAGCTGGCTCTCGCGGGCGTTCATCCAGTTGCGGTTGCCGCGCACGGTGTTGATCTCGCCGTTGTGGGCGATGTAGCGGTACGGGTGCGCCAGGGGCCAGGACGGGAACGTGTTGGTGGAGAACCGGGAGTGCACGACCGCGAGCTGCGTGGCGAACCTGCGGTCGGACAGGTCGGGGAAGAAGGGCTCGAGCTGGCCGGTCGTCAGCATGCCCTTGTAGAGGAGCGTGCGGCTGGACAGGGAGGCGACGTAGGCGCCGGTCTCGCGCTCGATGCGCTTGCGCGCGCAGAAGGCCAGCCGGTCGAGGGCCAGGCCGCGCAGCGGCACGTTCGTCGCGCTGACGAACAGCTGGCGGAACCGTGGCATGCAGGCCCGCGCCATCGACCCGACGAGGGACGACGTCACCGGGACGTCGCGCCAGCCCAGCACGCTCAGGCCCTCCTCCGCGCAGATCTCCTCGATCCTGCGGACGGTCTCGCGGTCCTCCGCGTCGTCGTCGGGCAGGAACACCGCACCGACGGCGTAGGCGCCGGCCACGGGCAGGTCGAAGTCGACCACCTCGCGCAGGAAGGCGTCAGGCACCTGGGTGAGGATCCCGGCGCCGTCGCCGCTGTCGACCTCGGCGCCCACCGCGCCGCGGTGGTCGAGGTTGCGCAGCGCCGTGAGGGCGTGCTCGACGATGTCGTGCCCGGGGGTGCCGCGGAGCGTGGCGACGAAGGCCACACCGCACGCGTCGTGCTCCTGCGCGCCGTCGTAGAGGCCCTGAGCCGGTGGCCGGCTGGAGAACCTGGTGAAGGGCGAGAGCATCTGCACCGTCCTGACGAGGCGGCTGCGGCGTGCGCAGCGACGTGGGACCGCCCGGACCCGAGGGGCCGGACGGTGAGCCGCCCGGGGGGACCCGGCGGCCGGCTGGAGGAGTCGGCGCTGGCTCCTCGGATGGCCGTGACGATACACGACGCAAACGCACGCCACGGTGCACGAATCCCGGGGTGGTCTCACATATCGAGATCAGACATCCTGCCGGTTGGGACGATCCCTGGTCGACGGCCGGACGTCCGAGGAGGCGTCTAGCGCGTCCCTGTGGAGTCCTCGCCGTGCCCCGGTGGCGCAACCGACCCGCCCGCCGCGGTCGGGCTCCCCGCCCCGGCTCCCCCGGCCTCCTCCGCCTCGTGCGGCGCCCCGGGCCGGTCGGCGGGCGGCGCGGGGTCGGCCGGCGGGTGGGTCAGCACGCCGTCCTCACGCACGGGGTGCCGTCTCACGCTGCGGACGAAGAACACGACGGCCAGCGTGAGCACGAGGATCGACGTCCAGATGTTGAGCCGCAGTCCCAGCACACGTTCCGCGTCGTCGATGCGCAGCGCCTCGATCCACAGGCGTCCTGCCGTGTACAGGCCGACGTACGCCCAGAACACCTGTCCGTGGCCGAGGCGGTACCGGCGGTCCAGCCAGAGCAGCAGCAGCGCGGCCGCGAGGTTCCACAGCAGCTCGTAGAGGAACGTGGGGTGGAACGTCGAGAACTGCTCGTACCCGGCCGGGCGGTTGGGCGGGTCGATGGCGAGCGCCCAGGGCAGATCGGTCGGGCGACCGAACAGCTCCTGGTTGAACCAGTTGCCGAGCCGGCCGACGGCCTGGGCGATGAGCACCCCGGGCGCCACCGCGTCCGCGTAGGACGACACGCGTACCCCAGCACGACGACACCCGATGACCGCGCCCACCGCACCGAAGGCGACGGCTCCCCAGATCCCGAGACCCCCCTCCCAGACGCGCAGCGCCTTGAGGGGGTCGCCCCCGGGCCCGAAGTAGGCGTCGGGCGAGGTGATGACGTGGTAGATCCGCGCGCCGACGACACCGAAAGGGACGGCCCAGACCGCGACGTCGGCGACGACACCCGGCTCGCCACCCCGTGCCACCCACCGTCGCGAGCCGAGCCAGAGGGCGATCCCGATGCCGACCAGGATGAACAGGGCGTAGGCCCGCAACGGGAAGGGCCCGAGGTGCCACACCCCCCGGTCCGGGCTCGGGATCACCGCAGGCAGTGATGCCGCATGGGAGACCAGGATGGCCGCGGGGCTCACCGCGCGTCCCCGGTGGGACCGGCCGCGGCCACGGCCTCGGCCAGGGCCCGGGTCACGTCCGCGAGCCGCCTGCGGCCGGCGGCCTGGTCGTCGGGACCGGCCTCGGTGAGGCAGCGCACGAGCGCCGACCCGACGATCACGCCGTCGGCGTACCCGGCCACCTCGGCGGCCTGGTCGGGCGTCGAGACGCCGAGGCCGACGCACACCCGCGTGGCCCCGGCAGCGCGGGTGCGCTCGACGAGGGCCCTCGCGTGCTCACCCACCGACGCCCGCTCGCCCGTGACCCCCATCAGCGAGGCGGCGTACACGAAGCCGCGGCAGGCAGCGACGGTGTCGGACAGGCGCTGCGGGGTGGACGAGGGGGCCACCAGGAAGATCCGATCCAGGTCGTGGGCCTCCGAAGCCTCCAGCCACTCGGGGCCGGCGTCGGGTGTGAGGTCCGGGGTGATCAGGCCCGCGCCGCCAGCCGAGGCAAGGTCGCGGGCGAAGGCGTCGACCCCGTAGCGCAGAACGGGGTTCCAGTACGTCATCACGACCACCGCGACGCCGGCCTGCGATCCCGCGCCGGCGACCTGCTCGACCGCCTGCAGCACGTGACGGGTCCGGGTCCCGGCCCGCAGCGCGCCGTCGGCCGCCAGCTGGATCACCGAGCCGTCCATCGACGGGTCGGAGTACGGCAGGCCCAGCTCGATCACGTCGACGCCCGAGTCCACCAGGACCCTGGCCGCCTCGACGGAGCCGGCCAGGTCGGGGTACCCCACCGGCAGGTACCCGACGAGCGCCGAGCGCCCTGCCGCGGCCGCCGCGTCCAGGGAGCTGCTCGTCGTGCGACGGACCGTGGTCCCGCTCATCCGTTGACCACCAGACCGACGCTCCTCCAGGCCGAGGTCGGTCCGTTGCGACCGACGCGTCGATGCTAGTCGCCGCCCCGTGGCCCGCCGACGGCGCGGGCGCACCGCCGGTGACCGAGACTCGCGCCGTCGTCGAGACCGCCGCCAGGGCCAGGGCAGCGAAGACCGTGACCCCCAGCAGCGTGGGCCACGGGTAGGCCCCCACGCTCAGCACGCGCTCGTGACCCCGCAGGACCTGCGCCACACCGGAGACCAGGAGCGCCACCAGGCTCGCACCCGCCAGCCGGCCGAACCGCCCGGTCCACTCCGGGGGCCGCCGGAGTCCGTCCGCCGCCACGACCGAGAGACCAGCAGCCAGGCTCCCGAGCCAGCCGGCCTCACCCAGCAGCTCGAGGCCGCGGAGGAGCGGACGGGCAAGGCCGCCCTCGTCGACGGAACCCGGCGGGACGCAGAGCGTTGCCGACAGCAGCACCACCGCCCCCAGACCGGCCAGACGCCGGCCGCCCACGAGGGGCCGGCTCAGCAGGTCGGCGAAGAAGCCCCAGAGACAGGCCAGCACGGCCAGCCGGATGATCGCCGCCGTCCCCTGGCCGGGTGGCAGGGCGTCCGCAGCGTCCGCACCTGTCGCCAGTCGCCAGGCCGGAGCGGCCAGCGTGCCCACCAGCACCAGCCCGGCGCCACCCGTGGCGAGACGGGCCAGGTGCCTGTGCCGCGAACCCGCCGGCCACACGAGCGCCCAGAACAACAGGGTCCCGGCCAGGAGCACGAAGCCGACGTGCTCGAGCCCGCGCGCCAGCGCCAGCACGAGACCCTCCGTCGGCCCCGGCATCACCGGCCTGCCGTGTCCAGCTGCACGACGACCAGGGCCGCGGTGGTCCTCAGGCCCGGCAGGGTCCGCACGGCGGCGCGCTCGGCGACCGCGCAGCTGCGTCGCTCGGGCGGCAGCAGCGGGCACTGCAGCGTGCGGACGTGCGTGCCGCTCGCCCAGACGACGACCGGGAGGTCGGACCCGATGTCGCTCAACGGAGCCAGCGCGGCACCGCGGGGACCGGCTGCTGCCGCCATAGGCCCGGGAGTCACCGTGGTCAGCTCGTAGCGCAGCTCGAAACGCCGCGTCCGGCCGGGGAACGCGACCTGCACCGGCGACGCGAGCGCTGAGGAGTCCACCGCCACGGGTTGCCCGTCCGCGGTGACCTGCACGCTCCCGGCTGTCGTGGAGCCTCCGATGAAGGCGTCGCCGGCAGCCTCGACCGCGGGCGGACGCAGGGTCACGCCGTCGACGTCGTGCTTCAGCCACACCAGCTCCGTCACCTCGAGGGTGGGGGCACCCGAGGTGGCGGCGCTGGGCATGGCGCTGAGGTAGATGCCCGGCTCCGTCGTGCCCGGGCCGTCCGCCCAGGGTGGTTCGGCGACCTCGTCCGAGAACGGCTGGACGCGGATTGCCGACGGTGCCTGCGCGGGGACGGGCGCCCGGAAGCCCACCGAGCACCAGGCGGCCAGCAGGAGCAGGACCGACGGGGCCACCACGCCGAACGCGCGACGGACCGCCGGCCGGCTCCCCGCGTCGAAGCCCACGGCGCCTCCCCGTCGAGACCCCACTGGACCGACCAGGTGAACCGGTGGGTGCTCGCTCGTGCCTCACCCCATCGCGGCCATGGTGCCACGCAACCCGTCCGGGTGCGACGCGATCGGGTGGCGCGGTGCCCCACCGTGACCGGTCGACGGGCCGTGCGCCGGGGGAGGCGCGGCAGTGGGGTGTCAGGCCGTGGGGCCGTCGGTGTCCTCGTCGAGGAGCGCGAACCAGCGGGCGGCGGTGTCGACGTCCTTGTCACCGCGACCGGACAGGTTGACCAGCAGCAGCGACCCCGGCCCACGCCGGTTGCCCTCGCGGAGCGCACCGGCGAGCGCGTGCGCGCTCTCGATCGCCGGGATGATCCCCTCGGTACGGCTCAGCAGGGCCATGGCGTCCATGGCCTCGGTGTCGGTGACGCCCTCGTACCGGGCCCGACCGGTCGCGTGCAGCCACGCGTGCTCGGGCCCCACGCCCGGGTAGTCCAGGCCGGCCGAGATCGAGTGGCTCTCGACGGTCTGACCGTCCTCGTCCTGCAGCACGAAGGTCCGGGCGCCGTGCAGCACTCCCGGGTCGCCGCCGCTGATCGAGGCCGCGTGGCGGCCGGTGGACACACCGTCACCGGCGGCCTCCAGGCCGAGCAGCTCGACCTCGGCGTCCTCGTAGAAGGCGTGGAAGATGCCCAGGGCGTTGGACCCTCCACCGACGCACGCGGCCACGACGTCGGGCAGCCGCCCGGTCAGCTCCAGCACCTGGGCCCTCGCCTCGATGCCGATCACCTGCTGGAAGTCGCGCACCATCGCCGGGAACGGGTGCGGACCGGCCGCGGTGCCGAACAGGTAGAACGTGTCGTCGACGTGGGCGACCCAGTCACGGAAGGCCTCGTTGATCGCGTCCTTGAGCGTCCGGGAGCCGCTGCGGACCGGCACGACCTCGGCACCGAGCAGGCGCATCCTGGCCACGTTGAGCGCCTGGCGTCGCGTGTCCTCCTCGCCCATGTACACGGTGCAGCTCATGCCCATCAGGGCGGCAGCGGTCGCGCTGGCCACCCCGTGCTGACCGGCACCCGTCTCGGCGATGATGCGGCCCTTGCCCATGCGCTTCGCGAGGAGCGCCTGGCCGAGCACGTTGTTGATCTTGTGCGACCCGGTGTGGTTGAGGTCCTCACGCTTGAGCAGCACCCGGGCGCCACCGGCGTGCTCGGCGAACCGCTGGACCTCCGTCAGGATGCTGGGTCGACCCGTGTAGGTGCGGTGCAGCTCCGCCAGCTCGTCGGCGAAGCGAGGGTCGAGCGACGCCTTGGCGTACGCGTCGGCGACCTCGTCGAGGACGGCCACGAGCGCCTCGGGGACGAAGCGGCCGCCGAAGTCGCCGAACCAGGGTCCGGGGGCGCCGTGGAGCGTCGGGCCGGTCACCGCCGCGCCATCCGCACCGCGGGGTGCGACCCCGCGCTCACGAGGTCGGCGACGGCCCCGCGCGGGTCCCCGCCGGTGACCAGGGCCTCTCCCACCAGCACGGCGTCCGCGCCCTGACGCGCGTACTCCAGCACGTCGTGGGGCCCGCGGATGCCCGACTCGGCGACCTTGAGGATCGTGTCGGGGATCAGCGGGGCGAGCGTCCCGAAGGTCGTGCGGTCGACCTCGAGGGTGCGCAGGTCACGGGCGTTGACCCCGATCACCCGGGCTCCCGCGTCGACGGCGCGCGACACCTCGGTCGCGTCGTGGCACTCGACCAGCGCGGTCATCCCCAGGGAGTGGACCCGCTCGACGAGAGCGGTGAGCACCGCCTGCTCGAGGGCGGCCACGATCAGGAGCACGACGTCGGCCCGGTGGGCCCGCGCCTCCAGCACCTGGTAGGGCGTGACCACGAAGTCCTTGCGCAGGACGGGGAGGTCGACGGCCGCACGGACACCCGCGAGGTCGGCGAGGCTTCCCCCGAAACGGCGGCCCTCGGTCAGCACGCTGATCCACGTGGCGCCCCCCGCCTCGTAGTCGCGGGCGAGGGCCGCCGGGTCGGCGATCGCGGCGAGGGCTCCCTTGCTGGGGCTCGACCGCTTGACCTCGGCGATCACCTTGACGATCCGCTGCCCGTCGTCCCCGCGCGCGCCGAGAGCGGCGCGGCCGTCGAGGGCGGACGGCGCGGCGGCCACCAGCTCCTGGAGCCGGTCGAGCGGAGTGGCCGTCTCACGGACGGCCAGGTCCTCGCGGACCCCCGCCACGATGTCGTCGAGCACGCTCACGCGCCGCATCCCCCTCGCAGGCCGGGTGGCCGGGCCACACGGCCCGACCCCAAGATGCTAGCCCGGTGGGCCGGCGCGACCCGCACCGGGCCGGTGGCCGCCGGCCGCGACGCGCCCGGTCCCGCGGGCGTGGGCCGAACAGCCGGGCTTCCTCTACGGTATGCCCCGACGGAGGACGAATCCGTCATCGACTCTGTGGGGAGAAGACAGTGAGCACCACTCCGAACGACCCGAACCAGCCGGGGAGCAGCGACCCCTCCGGGGCCGGCCCGACCTACGGATCCACCCCGCAGTACGGCGACTCCTCGAAGCCGGCCTACGCGTCGCAGCAGCCCGCGTACGGCGAGCAGGCTCAGCCGGCCTACGGGGCACCCTCGGACCCCGCCTACGGCGCGCCCGCCGGCTACGTCCCGGCCCGACCGAGCAGCACGATGGCCGTCGTGGCACTGGTCCTCGGCATCCTGGCGCTGCTGGGATCGTGGATCCCGTTCGTCAACATCGTCTCGCTGCTGATGGGCATCGTCGGCGCGATCGTCGGCTTCATGGCCCTGTCGAGGATCAAGAAGGGCACGGCGTCCGGCCGCGGCCTCGCGCTCGGCGGCGTGATCACCTCGATCCTCGCGATCCTCATCTCGGTGGTCGTCGTCGTGGGGGCCATCGCGCTGATCGGCAACTCGACGTCGACGTGCGACCCGAACACGATGACGGACCAGGAGTACTCGCAGTGCCTGATCGACAACCTCTGAGCACTCGCGCCTGAGACACGACGCACGACGGGCCGTCACCCCCTGGGGGTGGCGGCCCGTCGTCGTCCGGAGCGTGTGGGCGTCAGGCGCGGTGCACGCCGGACGCGGCGCCCGACACCGGCTCGGCCTTCTGGCCGAAACCCATCATCGACAGCACCTTGCCCGCGACGAGGCCGACGGCGATCATCATGACGCCGAGCCAGAAGAGCCACACCACGGCGAACACGACGGCGAAGCAGGACACCAGCGAGCCCGTGAGGATGATGCCGACCGCCACCCAGGCGGCCAGGCTGTTCCCATGACCGACGGCGTGGTCGCCGTGGCCCTGGACCGTCTCGGCGTCGGTGGACGCGGGTCGGGTCAGCTCGTTCTCCATCAGGGTCCTCCGTCGGTGTGTGCGTGGGTCGATTGTGTCAGTCCCGGTCGTGGCCGTCGCGCCCCGGTGGCTCCCGCGTGGGGTCCTCGTCGCGGGTGAGGGCGTCCCAGTCGTCGCCGGGGCTCGTGCCCGCCCGCACGGGCGCGGAGCCCGGGGACTCGAAGCGCGTGACGGCGTCCCAGCGCCGCGCCTGGGTCAGACCCGCCGTCGCGGCGACCACGACGACGACCCCCGCCACCAGGGCGACCACCGGCCAGGCGGTCGTCGTCGCCCGCACGCCCTGGGGGTCGATGCCCCCGAACACCCCGCTGCCCTCCGCCAGGCCGCGCAATGCGGCACCTGCCGGGGACGTCAGCACCGCGACGGTCGGGACGAGGACGCCGATGCCGGCGAGGGCACCCAGCACCAGCGCGACGAGCCGGGTCACCCGACCGGACAGCGCGAGCGCGCCGCCGGCCGCGAGGGCCACCAGCGCTGCCGCCGTCACCAACGGGGCGGCCTGAGCGCCGGTGACCTGGGCCCCGAGGGGGCCGAGGGGACCGTCCGCCGCCGAGGACGCCTCGACCCAGGTGCGGCTGCCTGCGGCGACGGCAGCGCCTCCCCCGACCAGGAGGGCGAGGACGACGTGGGCGCGGCGAAGGCTCATCGCTCGCCGCCCGCGGGCCGCAGGGTGATGGCCGCGGCCACGGCTCGCAGCACCGCAGCGGCCTTGGCGCGGCACTCGGCGTCCTCGCTCTCGGGCACCGACTCGGCCACGATCCCGGCGCCGGCCTGCACGTAGGCGACCTGGTCGCGCAGCACCGCGGTACGGATCGCGATCGCCATGTCGAGGTCGCCCGCGAAGTCGAGGTACCCGACCGCGCCCCCGTAGACGCCGCGTCGCGCGGGCTCCAGCTCGTCGATCAGCTCCATCGCGCGCGGCTTCGGCGCTCCAGACAGCGTCCCGGCCGGGAAGGCGGCACGCAGCACGTCCATCGCCGTCGCGGCGGGCCGCTGGTCGCCGGTGACCGTCGAGACCATGTGCATCACGTGGCTGTACCGCTCGACGGACATGAAGTCGACGACGTCGACGCTGCCGGGCTCGCAGACGCGCGCAAGGTCGTTGCGCGCGAGGTCGACGAGCATGAGGTGCTCGGCGCGCTCCTTGACGTCGGCGAGCAGGTCCTCGGCCAGCCAGACGTCCTCCTCCGGCTTGTCACCGCGCCGGCGGGTGCCGGCGATCGGGTGCGAGAGGACGCGACCGTCCTGCACCTTGACCAGCGCCTCCGGGCTCGAGCCGACGACGTCGATCACCGAGCCGTCCGGGGTCGGGCAGCGGAACAGGTACATGTAGGGGCTGGGGTTCGTCGCCCGCAGGCAGCGGTACACGTCGAGGGCGTCGGCCGGGCAGTCGAGCTCGAACCGCTGGGAGAGCACGACCTGGAAGACCTCACCGTCGCGGATGGCCTCCTGGCCGATGCGGACCGACTCGAGGTAGTCGTCGCGGGCGGTCCGCTCGCGCGGCTCGACCGCGTCCGGGATGTCGCTCACCGCGACCGTGGACGGCGCCGGCTGGGCCAGCTCCCCGGTCATGCGGTCGAGACGCTCGACCGCGTCGACCCACGCGAGGTCGACGCGCTCGTCGGTGGCGTCGTAGTTCACGGCGTTCGCGACCAGCAGCAGCGTCCCGTCGACGTGGTCGAGCACCGCCACGTCCGTGGCCAGCGACATCATCAGCTGCGGAACGTGGAGCTCGTCGACGGCGTGGGTCGGAAGGCGCTCCCAGTGCCGGACGGCGTCGTACCCGACCACGCCGACCATCCCGCCGGTCAGCGGGGGCAGGCCCGGGAGCCGCGGGGTGTGCAGCACCTCCAGCACCTGCTCGAGGGCGTCGAGAGCGGGCCCGTCCGTCGCCACCCCCACCGGGGGCTCCCCCACCCAGTGGGCGGCACCGTCCACCTCCGTGAGCGTCGCCCGCGAGGCGGCGCCGACGATCGAGTAGCGGGACCAGACCCCGCCGTGCTCGGCCGACTCGAGCAGGAACGTGCCCGGCCGGTCGTGAGAGAGCTTGCGGTACAGGGTGAGCGGGGTCTCGGCGTCCGCCAGCAGACGCCGGACGACGGGGATCACGCGACGGTCGCGCGCCAGCTCGCGGAAGGTGTCGAGCTCGGGCCAGACGCCTCCGAGCTCGCGACCGGGTCCAGCCGTCACGTTCGGTCCCGGGCGACCCCTGCTGCGGGCACCTCACCCTGGATCGCGGCCAGGTCGCGGCCGTCGAAGCACGTCCGGGTGCCGGTGTGGCAGGCCGCCCCGACCTGGTGCACCCGGACGAGCACCGCGTCACCGTCGCAGTCGAGCGCGACGGACCTGACGTGCTGCTCGTGCCCCGAGGTGTCGCCCTTGCGCCAGTACTCCTGCCGGCTGCGGCTCCAGAACGTCACGCGTCCGCTGGTGAGCGTGCGGTGCAGCGCCTCGTCGTCCATCCACCCGACCATCAGCACCTCGCCGGAGTCGTGCTGCTGCACGACCACCGCGACGAGGCCGTCGGCGTCGCGCTCGAGGCGCGCGGCGACGGCTGGGTCGAGCGAGGACGGGGGGCTGTCAGGCACCGTTCGATCCTGCCAGACGGTCGGGGACCACCCGCGTCAGACCGAGCGGAGCTGGGCGGACCACGACGCGTGCATGCGCGAGTAGACGCCACCGGCGTCGACCAGCTCGTCGTGGTGCCCGGTCTCGACGATGCGCCCCGCGTCCACGACCACCACGAGGTCGGCGGTCTCGGCCGTCGACATGCGGTGGGCGATCGTGACCGCGGTGCGCCCGTGCGTCACGCCGGTGAGGGCCCGCTGCAGCCGCACCTCGGTGGCGGGGTCGACCGCGCTCGTCGCCTCGTCCAGCACGAGGAGGTCGGGGTCGGCGAGGTACGCGCGCGCCAGCGCCACGAGCTGCCGCTCCCCCGCCGACAGGGACTCGCCCCGCTGACCGACCCCGGTGTGCAGACCGTGGGGCAGGGTGTCGACCCACTCCATCAGGCCCAGCTCGGTCAGGGCGAGCTCGACGTCGTCGTCGGACGCGTCGGGCCGGCCGTACCGCACGTTGTGCAGGAGGGTGTCGTCGAAGAGGAAGCCCTCCTGCGGCACCATCACGACCCGGTCGCGCAGGCTCGAGAAGCGCAGCCGCCGCAGGTCGACCCCGTCGAGCAGCACCCGTCCGGACCCCGGGTCCTGGAGGCGGGTCAGCAGCTTGGCCAGGGTCGTCTTGCCCGAGCCCGTCTCGCCGACCACGGCGACCTTGGTGCGCGGCGGGATGCGCAGCGACACGTCCCGCAGCACCGGCGGACCGCCCGGGTAGGCGAAGCCGACGCCGTCGAACTCCACGGTGATCGGCCCGCGCGGCAGCACCTCGCCGTCGTCACCCGGGTCGGCGACGTCGGCGGGGGTGTCGAGCACGGCGATGACGCGCCGCCAGCCCGCGACGGCGTTCTGCAGCTCGTTGAGGATCTCGGTCACCGACATCACCGGTCCGGTGAAGATCTGGACGAGGAACAGGAAGGCGACGAGCTCGCCCAGGGTGATCGCTCCGCCCACTCCCCACCACGTGCCGGCCAGCACCACGGCCGCGACCACGAGGCCGGACACGAGCACGCCCGACGAGAAGCTGAAGGACACGAGCGTCTGGGCTCGCACGGACGCCTTGCGGTGCAGCTCGACGCTGGCGTCGACCCGCTCCGCGGTGCGTGCCTCGATCGCGTAGGCGCGAATGGTGTCGGCCCCCACCACGGTCTCCGAGATCGCTCCCAGGACGTCGCCGATCCTCTCGCGGACGGCGCCGTAGGCCGCGGAGACGTACCGCTGGCTCCAGCGGCCGAAGAGGATGAGCGGGATGAAGCACCCGAGGACGAGCAGGGTCAGCGGGACCGAGTAGAAGGCCATCAGCGCGGTGGCCACCGTGAGCTGGCCGATCGACAGGATCAGCAGCAGGCCACCGAACTGCATGAACTGCGAGATGGTGTCGACGTCCCCGGTCACGCGGCTGACCAGCGCGCCCCGGCGCTCGGTGCTCTGCGTCAGCACCGAGAGGTCGTGCACGCGGCGGAACGCGGTCGTCCGGAGCTGTGCCAGACCGGCCTCCGTGGCGCGGAAGAGCCTGAGGTTCACCACGTACGACGTCAGGCCCGTGAGCAGCACCGCCGCCCCCGCCGCCACCACGAGCAGCGTCACCGCGTGCAGGTTCGGACCGCCGGTCGCGTTGATGCCGTCGTCGATCGTGCGCTGCACGGTGATCGGCACCACGAGCCGTCCCAGCGTGGCGACCGTGGCGAGCGAGAGGGTGACCCCGAGGCCCTTGCGGATCTGCGGCGAGAGCTCGAGACCGCGGCGCAGCGTCCTCCAGACGGTGGTCTGCGCGGAGGCCTCGATCACGGACCCGACCGGGTCGGTCGGGTCGACGGGCTCGACCTGTGCGGTGCTCATCGTGCGCTGGCCTCTTCCTCGTACGCGTTGACGAGGTGCCGGTACCTCGGTTGCCGCTCGAGCAGCTCGGTATGCGTCCCGCGGTCGACCACACGGCCCCGCTCGACGAACACGACCTCGTCGGCGAGGGAGATGGTCGCCTTGCGGTACGCCACGACGACGACCGTCAGACCCGCCCGCGCGTTCGCGCAGCCCGGTCAGGATCGCCTGCTCCACCCGAGGGTCGACCGCCGACGTGGCGTCGTCGAGAACCAGCAGGCGGGGACCGCGAACCACCGCGCGCGCCAGGGCGACGCGCTGACGCTGCCCACCCGACAGGCTCGCGCCGCGCTCGCCGACCCGGGTGTCCAGACCCCCCGGCAAAGCCGCCACGAAGCGGTCGCCCTGCGCGAGCTCCAGTGCGCTCCAGACCGTCTCGTCGCCCAGCTCGGCGCCGTCCGGGCCGGTGGCGCCCAGCGTGATGTTGCCTCGCACCGTGTCGTCGAAGACGAACGTCGACTGCGGCACGAGGGCGGCGGCGGCGGCGATGCCACCGCGCGCGACCGACCGGGCGTCGACGCCGTCGAGCAGCACCTCACCGCTGTGCGGGTCGACCAGCCGGACGAGCAGGCTCGCCAGGGTGGACTTGCCGGACCCCGTCGGTCCGACGACGGCCACGGTGCTGCCGGCCCGCACGGTCAGGGTCACGTCGTGCAGGACCTCGATCCGCTCGGGCGCGGTCGTGGTCGCACCGTCACGTGCCGCGGGCGTCTCGGACAGGTCCTCGTCGACCCCCGTCTCGAAGGCGTAGGAGATGTCGTCGACGTGCAGCGACAGGGGCCGGCTCCCCTCGAGGGGGTCCGCGCCGTGACGCATCTCGCCGGTCGCGCGCAGCACCGACTCCACCCGCCCCCACCCGACGGCCGCACGCGGCAGCTCACCCAGCACCCAGCCGAGCGCACGGACGGGGAACGCGAGGAGGGTCAGCAGGTAGGCGACCTGGACGACGTCACCGGCCTGCGCCGTCCCGGTGTCCACCCGCCAGGTGCCGAGCCCGAGGACGACCAGCGTCCCCATCGTCGGCAACAGCTCGACCAGCGGGTCGAACACGCCTCGGGTGCGCCCGACGTCGACGTTGGCCGCGCGCAGCTCGTCGGTGGCGGCGGCGAAGCGTGCGGTCTCCTCGCTCTCGCGTCCGAGGGCCTTGACGACCAGCGCCCCGTCGAAGCTCTCGTGCGCGATGGCAGCGACCGTCGCGCGAAGCTGCTGCGACCGGACGACCTTGGGCGACATCACGCGCTGGTAGAGGATGTTCGCGGCGGCGACGGCGGGCAGCACGGTCAGCCCGACCGCTGCCAGCACGGGGTCGGCGGCCACCATCGCGATCCCCGCGATCACCAGCATCACCAGCACGCCGAGCGAGAACGGCAGCGGGTTGAACACCATGAAGCTGGCCTCGATGTCCGAGTTGGCGTTCGAGAGCAGCTGGCCGGCGGGGTGGCGGTGGTGCCAGGAGAGCGGAAGCCGCAGGTACTGGCGGGAGACCGCGCGGCGGTACCGGGCCTGGAGGTTCGTCGACGTCACCCCGGCGAAGATGCGCCGCACGGCCACCGCGGCCGCGGTCATGAGGGCGACGACGGCGAGCAGGCCGGCGGCGCCGAGCAGCGCACCGCGGTCGATGCGTCCGGTGTCGAACGCCGGGGTCAGCACCTGGTCGGTGATCCGGCCGACCAGGTACCCCGTCCCCGCGGTCGCAGCACCGTAGACGGCGCTGCCGATCACCGCGATGGCGAACGTCTTCGGCTCGTCGCGGATGCCGCGGAGCAGGACCCCGAAGCCCCGCCGCATCGTGCCCTGGTGCGCCGTCGACGGGACGGGGCGATCGGGCACGGGCGAGCCTCCTGGAACAAGTGATGGGATGTCTTCGTAGCCTCTCATACCGGACCGCCGGGCGGCGCACCGATTAGCCGCCACCGAGGTGCGGAGGCAGACTCGAGGGCATGAGCCCACACGCCAGCGCACCGCCCGTCGCTCCCCGCACGACTCCGGCCGCCGCCGACCGCGCGGCGCTGGCTGCAGAGCTGGAGGCGATGGGACCGGACGCGCCGACCCTGTGCGAGGGCTGGACCACCCGGCACCTGGCCGCCCACGTGGTGCTGCGCGAGACACGCCCTGACGCCACCCCCGGCATGACCTCCCCGGACCTGCCGCTGCTGAGCGCCCACACCGACCGCCTGATGGACGAGGCGATCCAGCGTCCGTACGAGGACGTGGTGGACGACCTGCGCAACGGGCCGCCCGCGCTCAGCGCCTTCGCCCTCCCGGGCGCCGACGCGCTGCTCAACACGTCCGAGATGTTCGTGCACCTGGAGGACGTGCGGCGCGCCCAGCCCGACTGGGCGCCGCGTGAGCTCGACGCGCGCCACCGGCGGGCGCTGTGGGGTGCCGCCCTGGCCCTGTCGCGCCGCGCCCTGCGCAAGTGCCCGGTCGGCGTCGTCCTCGTCGTCCCCGACGGGCCCCGCTCGAAGGTGCACCGCGGCACACCCGCGGTGACGCTGACCGGACCCTCGCCCGAGCTGCTGCTGTACGTGATGGGACGGCGCGACCACTCCCTGGTCGAGGTCGGCGGCCCCGACGACGCCGTCGAGAGGTTCCAGGCCTGGCTCGCCCCCTCCGACCTCTGAGTGTGAATGGTCGCTTCCGGGCCCCTCGTAGGAGCCATTCACACTCAGAGGACGAGCGTCCCCGGTGGGTTCAGCGGACCGGGTGACCGCTCTCGCGGAGCGCGTCCTTGACCTGGCCGACGGTCAGCTGCCGGAAGTGGAACACGCTCGCGGCCAGCACCGCATCGGCGCCCGCGACGACGGCCGGCGGGAAGTGCTCGGCGGCCCCGGCTCCCCCGCTGGCCACCACCGGGATCGTGACCGCGCCGCGCACGGCGCGGATCAGGTCGAGGTCGAACCCCGCTCTCGTGCCGTCGGCGTCCATCGAGTTGAGCAGGATCTCGCCGGCGCCGAGGGCGGCCACCCGCGCGGCCCACGCCACGGCGTCGATCCCCGTCCCGCGCCGACCGCCGTGAGTGGTCACCTCGAAGCCCGAGTCGGTGGAGCCGCCCTCGGCGACGCGGCGCGCGTCGAGCGACACGACGAGCACCTGGGCTCCGAACCGGTCCGCGATCTCGGCCACCAGCTCGGGCCGGGCGACGGCGGCGGTGTTGACGCCGACCTTGTCGGCGCCGGCACGCAGCAGGCGGTCCACGTCGTCAACCGTCCGCACGCCCCCGCCTACCGTGAGCGGGATGAACACCTGCTCGGCGGTGCGAGCGACGATGTCGTAGGTGGTCTCGCGGCTGTCGGACGAGGCGGTGACGTCGAGGAACGTCAGCTCGTCCGCGCCCTCGGCGTCGTACCGGGCGGCGAGCTCGACCGGGTCTCCCGCGTCGCGCAGGTTCTCGAAGTTGACGCCCTTGACCACGCGCCCGGCGTCGACGTCGAGGCACGGGATCACCCGGACGGCGAGGGTCATGCGGCGATCGTATCGACGGCGGGCGGCCGGCCTCGGCCGTCGTCACCGGGACGACGGCGCACGCGTCACACCGGACGGTCTTTGACGAGCCACCCGGCCGCGTGGGACTGTGCGTCCCACTGACACCCACGGGTGGGGAAAGCCGGTCCAAGTCCGGCGCTGACCCGCAACCGTAGGCCTCCGAGCAGGCGTCCCCGGACGACCGCCCGGTGGCGAGCCGGAACACCCGCCCGAGGGAGTCGGCTCCATCTCATCCGTCGTGGTCTGCGGTCAGGAGCCGGGTTGTCGCGGTGCCCACGTGCCGTACCTCCCGCCCCCCGCGAGGAGGTTCATCCCGTGCACGTCGCCCGTTCGTCCCGCCCGGCCCGCACCGCGCTCACGCTGGTGCTCTCGGTCCTTGCCACCACCCTCGGTCTCGCGCTCAGCGCGGGTCCCGCATCGGCCGACGCGTACCGGTACTGGGGCTACTACCACCTCACCGACGGCGCCTGGGCGTTCGCGGACACCGGCCCCGAAGGGTTCACCCCCGAGGACGGCTCCGTGGAGGGCTACCGGTTCGCCGTCGCGGGAGCCACCGACTCGCGGCCGCCGCGGGCCGTCCCCACCTTCGACGACCTGTGCGCCGACACCCCGGCGGTCGACGGCAGCAAGCGCGTCGGCGTGCTGCTCGACTTCGGTCGCGACGTCGACGCCGCTCCCGACGACACCACCGCCGAGCCGCGCACCGCGTGCGCCGTGGTCGACGCCGCGGCCACCGGGGACACGGTCCTCGCGGAGGTCGCCGAGCTGCGCCTCGAGGGTGGCCTGGTCTGCGCGATCGACGGCTTCCCCTCGACCGGGTGCGGCGACGCGGTCGCCGACGCCGACGTGACCGAGCAGATGGCCGCCGCCGACGAGCCGATCACCCTGCCCGCGGCCGGGGCCACCCCACCGTCGGATACCGGGCAGGCAGGCGACGTCACCACGGACGCTCCCACCGACCCCACCGACCCGGTCGAGCAGCTCTCGGACGGCGTGCCCGCGTGGGTCTGGGCCCTGGTCGTCCTGGCGGTCGCCGGGGCCGTGCTCGGAGCCATCGTCATGCGGTCCCGCACCCAGCGCGACGAGAACTGACGGCAGCAGCCGTCCACGCCCATGCTCCGGCCCGTCGACCGTCCGCACCTGTCACGCCTGCTGCACCCGCTGGCCTGGTGGGTGTTCGCGGGCTGCCTCGCAGCGGTCGCGAGCCGCACGACGAACCCCTTCCTGCTCGCCCTGGTGGTGGTCGTCGTCGGCTTCGTCGTGGTCAGCCGACGCGAGGTCGGCGCGCCCTCCCCCTATGCCGCCTTCCTGCTGCTGGGGCTGTTCGGGATCGTGCTGCACGTCGTCGCGCAGGCCCTGCTCGGCGGCGGCGTCCCCGGACGGGTGGTCGTGCTCCGGCTACCCGAGCTTCCCCTGCCCGACTGGTTCGGGCCGCTCCGCCTCGGCGGGCCGGTCACCCTGGAGGAGGTGCTGGCAGCCACGTACGAGGGTCTGCGCCTGGCCGCCGTCCTCGCCTGCGTCGGAGCGGCCAACGCCCTGGCCTCGCCCCGTCGGCTGCTCCGGCACGTGCCGGCGACCCTCTACGAGGTGGGCACCGCAGTGGTCGTCGCGCTCACGTACGCGCCGCAGCTGGTCGACGACGCCCGTCGGGTGCGGGCCGCCCGACGTCTGCGCGGGCACGCCGGACGCACTCCCCGCGAGGTCGCCCGCCTGATGGTGCCGGTGCTGGAGGGCGCGCTCGAGCGGTCGCTGCGGCTGGCTGCCTCGATGGAGTCGCGCGGCTACGGCCGCTCGGTGCACCGCACGCCGGCCGGGCGCCGCGCCGCGACCGCGATGACGCTGGTCGGGGTGGGCGGGGTCGTGACCGGTCTGTACGGGGTGCTCGACAGCAGCGCCCCGCCGCTGCTGGGCTTCCCGCTTCTCGGCCTCGGCCTGCTCCTGGCCACGGCCGCGCTGTTCGTCGGCGCCCGCCGCGAGCAGAGGTCGCGGTACCGCCCCGACCCCTGGGCGCTGCCCGAGTCCCTCGTCGTGCTGACCGGGCTGGTGGCCCTCGCCGGGGTCTTCTACGTCGGGGCCACCGACCCGGGCGCCCTCACACCGCCGACCGTCCCCGCGACGCTCCCCGACGTCCCGCTCGTGGCGGCGGGCGCGGTGCTGGCCGGGCTGCTCGCCGCCGTGCTCGCGCCCGTGCCCCCGGTCCGGGCCGCGCGCCAAGCCCTCCGCCGCGCCCCCGCACGCGCACCACGACCAGCCGACCCTCCGACCGAGCAGGTGGCCGCATGATCCGGTTCGAGGATGTCGCTGTGTCGTACGAGACGAACAGCGGTGTGCAGCAAGTACTCTCGGACGTCGACCTACGCATCGAGGAGGGCGAGCTCGCCCTGGTGGTCGGCCCCACGGGGAGCGGGAAGACCACCCTGCTCGGCTGCGTGAACGGGCTCGTGCCGCACTTCACCGGCGGCACCCTGTCGGGTCGCGTGCTGGTCGAGGGACGGGACACGCGCACCCACCGTCCGCGCGACCTCGCCGACGTGGTCGGAGTCGTCGGCCAGGACCCGGTGGCCTCGTTCGTCACCGACACGGTCGAGGAGGAGCTCGCCTACGGGATGGAGTCGCTCGGCCTGACCGGCGCGGTGATGCGCCGCCGGGTCGAGGAGACCCTCGACGTGCTCGGGCTCGCGGACGTCCGTCACCGCACCCTCACCACCCTCTCGGGCGGCCAGCAGCAGCGCGTCGCCATCGGAGGGGTGCTCGCCGCCCAGCCCCGCATCCTCGTGCTCGACGAGCCGACGTCCGCGCTGGACCCGGTGGCGGCGGAGGAGGTGCTGGCGGCGCTCACCCGCCTGGTGCACGACCTGGGGCTCACCGTGCTGATGGCCGAGCACCGGCTCGAGCGCGTGGTCCAGTACGCCGACCGCCTCGTCGTGGTCGACGGGGGAACGGTGGCCCACGGCCCCGTCGCCGACCAGGTCGGTTCGTCGCCGGTCGTCCCCCCGGTCGTCTCGCTGGGTCTGCTGGCCGGGTGGTCTCCCCTGCCGCTGTCCGTCCGGGACGCCCGGCGGATGGCCCGCCCCCTGATGGCGCGCCTGTCCTCCACACCGACGCGGCGGTCTCGCGTCCCGGTGAGGGAGCCGGCCCCCGACGCCCAGTTGCCGCTGACCGTCGGCCTGACCCGCGGGCTCCAGGTGCACCGCGGCGGGCTGCCCGTGCTGCGGGGGGTCGACGTCTCGGTGGAGACCGGCGAGGTCGTGGCCCTGATGGGACGCAACGGGGCCGGCAAGTCGACGCTGCTGGGTGCCCTCGCCGGGCAGCTGGTGCGCCGGGCCGGCACGCTGCTGGTCGGGGCCGGACGGCAGGCCGTCGACCCCGGTGAGACCGCACCCCGCGAGCTCGTGCGCCAGGTCGGTCTCGTGCCGCAGGACCCCGGGCTCCTGCTCTACGCGGACACGGTCGACCGCGAGTGCGCCGCCGCCGACCAGGACTTCGGTGCGGCGCCGGGCACCTGCCGCTCTCTGGTGGACCGCCTGGTCCCGGCCGACGGCGGACTCCCCGGCGGCGGGCACCCGCGCGACCTCTCCGAGGGGCAGCGGCTGGCCCTCGCCCTCGCCGTGGTCCTCACCGGGTCGCCGTCCCTGCTGCTGCTGGACGAGCCCACGCGGGGGCTCGACTACCGCGCCAAGGAGCGCCTCGTCGTGCTGCTCAGGGAGCTCGTCTCCCAAGGCCACGGCGTGCTGCTCGCGACCCACGACGTCGAGCTGGCGGCGGAGGTCGCCGACCGCGTGATGGTGATGGCCGAGGGCGAGATCGTCTCGGACGGACCGGCTCCCGCGGTGCTGGCGGGCTCCCCCGCGTTCGCCCCGCAGGTGGCCAAGGTCCTCAACCCGCTGCCGTGGCTGACGGTCGGCGACGTCGCCGCCGCGCTGGAGCCGGCGTCGTGAGCGCCGAGCCCGGCCGACCCGGCCGACGACTCGTGGCTCCCGTCGTGCCGCTGGGGTGGGTGCCGGCGCTGACGCTCGCACTCACGACCGCGGTCGGCGCGTTCTCCTTCCTCTGGCCGTTCGCCGTCAGCGCCGAGATGGGCGCCCGGCACTCCCGCGACGCGCCCTGGCTGTTCGTGCTCCTGATGGCCCTGATGGCGGCCATCGTCGTGGCCCAGATCGCCGCCGGTGGTCTCGACGCGAAGACCGTGGCCGTGCTCGGCGTGCTCGCCGCTGCCGGGGGTGCGCTGCGCGTGCTGGGCGCCGGCACCGCCGGTCTGGAACCGATGTTCTTCCTGCTCGTGCTCGCCGGTCGCGTCCTCGGACGCGGGATGGGCTTCCTGCTGGGCGCTCTCGCCGTCCTCGTCGGTGGCTTCCTCACCGGCGGGATCGGGCCGTGGGTGCCCTTCCAGATGTTCGCCGCCGGCTGGGTCGCGCTGGGCGCCGCCTGCCTGCCTCGGGCGTCCGGCTGGCCCGAGCGCTGGATGCTGGCCGCCTACGGACTGGTCGCCGGCCTGGCGTTCGGCGCCGTGATGAACCTGTGGTTCTGGCCCTTCCTCGCCGCGGGCGGGGCGGGCGCGGCGGACGGCCTCTACTTCGTCGCCGGTGACCCGGTCGGCGACAACGTCCGTCGCTACGTCGCCTTCTACCTGACCACCTCGCTGGGGTGGGACCTGCCCCGCGGTCTGCTCACGGCAGTCCTGTGCCTGGTCGGGGCGGCACCCGTGCTGGCGACCCTGAGGAGGGCCCTGCGACGGGCGAACTTCGACGCCGAGGCCACCTTCGTCCAGCCCGTCGCGAGCGACCACGCGGGTGCGGCAGCCCGCACCGTCGGCTGATGCGCGTCCTGCTGCTCGGCACCGGCTCGGCGGACGGGTGGCCGAACGCGTTCTGCGCGTGCACGTCCTGCACCTGGGCGCGGGACACCGGGACGCTGCGCGTCACGACGTCGGCGCTCGTGGACGACGTGCTCCTGCTGGACTGCGGACCCCACACGGCGTCGCAGGCGCACCGTGCGGGCAGCGACCTCACGGCCGTGCGGCATCTCTTCCTCACGCACGACCACCCGGACCACAGCTCGCCGATGGCCCTGCTCAGCCGGGGCTGGGCGCGACGCGGCGAGCCACTGACCGTCCACGGTCCCGCCGGGACTCTGGAGCGGTGGCGGCAGTGGGCCGGCCCGGAGGACCCCGTGCGATGGCAGCCGGTGGTCGCGGGCGACGAGCTCGAGGCGGACGGGTACCGCGTGAGGGTGCTGGCCGCGCAGCACGACCCCGAGGGCTCGGTCCTGTACGACCTGACGGCCGCGGACGGCAGCCGCCTGCTCTACGCCACGGACACCGGACCCCTGCCGCAGGCCTCGGTGGACGCCTGCACGGCTGCGGGGTTCGACCTCGTCCTGATGGAGGAGACCTTCGGCGTGCGCCCTGCCGCGTCCACGGGGCACGCAGCCGACCACCTGGACCTGACGTCCTTCGGCGAGCAGGTCGACCGGCTCCGGAGGGTGGGGGCCGTCACCGACGCGACCGACGTGGTGGCCGTGCACCTGTCGCACCACAACCCGCCCGGGCCGCAGCTGGACGCGCGGCTCGGAGCCCTGGGCGCACGTGCCGTGCCCGACGGCACCCGCCTGCTGACCGGTCGGCCGGACCCCCGACGCGTCCTGGTCACCGGGGGCGCCCGCTCGGGCAAGTCCCGCCACGCCGAGGCGCTCGCCGCGGCGTACCGCACCGTCACGTACGTGGCGCCCGGCTACCCCGCCTCCGACGACGACCCCGAGTGGGCCGCCCGAGTCGACGCCCACCGTCTGCGGCGCCCCGCCCACTGGACGACGGTGGAGTCGCACGAGGTCTCGACGGTCCTGCGCGCTGCCGTGGGACCGGTGCTGCTCGACTGCGTCGGTACGTGGCTCACCCGCGTCCTCGACGACGGCGGCGCGTGGGAGCAGCGGGACGGGTGGGAGGGCCGGGTCGAGACAGCGGTGGACGACCTCCTCGACGCGTGGCGCCGCGCCGACGTGCCCGTGATCGCGGTGACCAACGAGGTCGGGTCGGGCGTCCACCCGGCGACGCCGGCGGGGCGGGCCTTCCGTGACCTGCTGGGCCGGCTGAACGCACGACTCGCGGCGGAGGCGGACGACGTCCTGCTCGTCGTCGCCGGGCGGGTGCAGCGCCTGTGAGCCCGCCCGACACCCCCAACCCCTCGCCGACTGGTCGCATCTGGTCGGGACACGCGGGCGTGTCCCGCCAGATGCGACCAGTCGGCGAGGGGTGGAGGTTGGCCCTCGGCACGCTGACCGTCGTCCGGACCCGCCCGCCCGGGTCCGTCGACCGGGCCGTCGCCGGCGCGGCGATGCTGCTCGCGCCCGCGGCCTCCCTCGTCCTCGCCCTGGTCACGGCCGCTGTGGTCGTCGCCGGTCGCGGGGCCGGTGCGCCCGCCCTCGCGGTCGCGGCCCTGGCGGTCGGCGCTCTCGCCCTGGGATCCCGCGGCCTGCACCTCGACGGCCTCGCCGACACCGCGGACGGTCTGGCCGCGGGTCATGACGGAGGCCGGGCCCTGACGGTGATGCGGCGCGGCGACGTCGGGCCCGCCGGCGCGGTCACCGTGGTGCTGACCGTCCTGGTGCAGGTCGCGTGCCTCGCCGCGGTGGTCGACCGGCCCCGGTGGGCGGCGCCAACGGCCGCCCTCGTGGCGGTCGCCCTGTCGCGCGCCCTGCTGCCGCTCGTCTGCGCGCGTGGCGTGCCGCCGGCCCGGCCCGAGGGGCTGGGGGCCACGGTCGCGGGGTCGGTGCACCCGGCGGCCGCCGCTGCCGGTCTGGCGATCTGGACCGGGCTGTCGTCCGTGCTGCTCGTCGCCGCGGGGTGGCCCTGGTGGGCCGGGGCGGCGGCGGTGGCGGCGGCCTGCCTCGCCGCCGTGGTGCTGGTGCGCCGGTGCGTGCGTCGCCTCGGTGGGGTCACCGGGGACGTGATGGGTGCCGTCGTCGAGATCGGTTTCGCCGCAGTGCTTCTCGTTCTCGCAACGGCGGCCTGACCCGGCTCGGCGGAACCCGTCCGGGCTCAGCCCTCGCGGGTCTGAACCTCGACGAACGGTGGCCGGACGACCCGGCAGCGCACCTGACGGCCGCGCACGTCGACCGCCACCTCGTCACCCTCGGCCACGGCAGGGTCGAGCAGCGCGAGGGCGATGCCCTGCTTGAGGGTCGGCGAGAAGGTGCCCGAGGTCGTTCGACCGACGACCGTCCCGTCGGCGGCCAGCACGTCGAGGTCCGCCCGCGGCACGCCGCGCTCGAGCGCCAGCAGCCCCCGGGCCACCCGTGTGGGTCCGGCCGCCTTCTCCGCGGCGAGCACGTCCTTGCCCCAGAACGCGTCCTTCTTCCAGCCCACGGCCCAGCCGACCCTCGCCTGGACGGGAGTGATGTCCAGGCTCAGCTCGTGACCGTGCAGGGCGTAACCCATCTCGGTGCGCAAGGTGTCCCGGGCACCGAGGCCGGCGGCACGTCCACCGCGGGCCGCCGCGCCCACGAGCAGCGCGTCCCACAGGGGACCCGCCGCCTCCCACCGCGGCAGCAGCTCGTACCCGCGCTCCCCCGTGTAGCCGGTGCGGCAGACCACCAGGGGCGAGTCGCCCCACGTCGTCTCGGCGAACGACATGTAGTCGTGCCCGGTCGGGAGGTCGAGGTCACCGAGTACCTCGTCCGAGAGGGGGCCCTGCACCGCGATCACCGCGTACTCGGTGTGCTGGTCGGTCACCTCGATGCCGGCCGGTGCTTCCGCAGCCAGGCGCCGCACCACCTCGGCGGTGTTCGCGGCGTTGGGCACCAGGAGCACCTCGTCGTCCGAGCGCAGGTACGCGATGAGGTCGTCCACGACGCCGCCCGTGCCGTCGTCGCAGCACAGCGTGTACTGGGCCTGACCGGGCGCGATGCGGCGCAGGTCGTTGGTGAGGGTGGCGTTGACGAAGTCGGCGGCACCCGGTCCCGAGACCAGGGCCTTGCCCAGGTGGCTGACGTCGAACACGCCGACGGCGTCTCGCACGGCGGCGTGCTCGGCCAGCACGCCCCCGCCCGCGAACTCCAGCGGCATCGACCACCCGCCGAAGTCGGCGAGCTTGGCGCCGCCCGCGAGGTGCCGGTCGTGCAGCGGACCGGTGCGGGCGGGTGCGGGAGCGTCGGTTGCGTCAGACATGGCGGGCAACCTACCCGCCTCTCCCGGACCGGGAGTGGCTAGCATCGGCGGCACAACCCTGGTCGGCATCCCCTGTCGGCCTGCCCGGCGCCCTTCTACCCAGGGCCTGCGGCACCGTCGACGCGAGGAGAACCGTGACCACGCTCAGCCTGACCGGCAAGGACGCCGCCACCCTGGCAGCCGACGCGATCGTCGTGGCGGTCGCCACCACGGACGACGGGCCCCGCCTGTACCTCGCGGACTCGCTGCCCGCCGGCCTGCGCCGTGACCTGGAGCACTCCCTCGCCGCGCTGGGGGTCAAGGGCGCCGCCGACGAGGTGCGGCGCGTACCCGCCAACGACGAGGTCAAGGCGCCGATCGTCGTGCTGACGGGCGTCGGCACGGTCGCCAAGGGAGGCCTCGACCTCGAGACCCTGCGCCGGGCGGCCGGTGCCGCGGTGCGCGACCTCGCCGGCGTGAAGCACGTCGCGATGGGCCTCCCGGCGCGCACCGCCGAGCAGGTCGCGGCCGTGTCCGAGGGCGCCCTGTTCGGCGCGTACTCCTACACCGCGTACAAGAAGCGCACGGCGTCGTCGGGCCCCGACGCCGTCGGCAAGGTGTCCGTGCTGACCCCCCTGTCCCGGGACGGGGACGCGCGCGCCGCCGTCACCCGCGCCGCCGTGCTGGCCGAGGCGGTCGGCGGCACCAAGGACCTGGTGAACTGCCCCCCGATCGACCTCTACCCCGCCGCGTTCGCCGAGGCGGCCCGCGACCTCGGCAAGGAGCACGGCGTCACGGTGAAGGTGCTGGACGAGGCGGCCCTCGTCCGCGGCGGCTACGGCGGCCTGGTCGGTGTCGGTCAGGGGTCCAGCCGCGGCCCCCGGCTCGTCAAGCTGAGCTACACCCCGACCGGCGGACGACGTGCGGCGCGCAAGCACCTCGCCCTCGTCGGCAAGGGCATCACGTTCGACTCCGGCGGCCTGTCGATCAAGCCCGCTGCGGGCATGGAGACGATGAAGCTCGACATGGCTGGCGCCGCCGTCGTCCTTCACACCGTGATCGCCGCCGCCCGGCTGCAGCTGCCGCTCGCGGTGACCGGCTGGCTGTGCCTGGCCGAGAACATGCCGTCGGGCACCGCGCAGCGTCCGTCCGACGTGATCTCGATCTACGGGGGCCGCACGGTGGAGGTGCTCAACACCGACGCCGAGGGGAGGCTCGTGCTCGCGGACGGCCTGGTCGCCGCCAGCGAGGAGCGCCCCGACGTGCTCGTGGACGTCGCCACCCTGACCGGGGCGCAGATGGTCGCGCTCGGTAACCGCGTCAGCGCCGTGATGTCCAACGACGACGACCTGCGCGACCAGGTGGTCGGCGCGGCCGAGAGCGCGGGCGAGCAGTTCTGGCCCATGCCGCTGCCGGCCGAGCTGAGGCCGTCCATCGACTCGCCCGTCGCCGACCTGGCCAACATGGGCGACAAGTTCGGCGGGATGCTCGTTGCCGGCATCTTCCTCAAGGAGTTCGTCGGGCGGTACGAGGACGGCCGGCCGATCCCGTGGGCACACCTCGACATCGCTGGACCGGCGTTCAACGGTTCCGGCCCGCACGGGTACACCGGCAAGGGCGGCACGGGGGTCGCGGTGCGCACCCTGCTGACGCTGGCGGAGCGCATCGGCGGCTGACCGCGCCCCGCCGCGCCGTTCCCGGGGGATCGGATCCCCGAGGGGGCGGGACCAGTCCTGGGCGGGATCAGTCCTGGCCGCGCTCCTTCTGGCGGGCGTTCCAC
Organism: uncultured Actinomycetota bacterium; assembly: GCA_963843835.1. Lineage (GTDB taxonomy): Bacteria > Actinomycetota > Actinomycetes > Actinomycetales > CAWJMD01 > CAWJMD01. The sequence continues at coordinate 502,024 of CAWJMD010000008.1, read as the reverse complement.
TCGCGCATGCGGGAGGGGTAGCCCGACAGGTTGATGTCGTACACCTCGACACCGAGCTTGGCGGCGAAGTCGCGGGCGGCCTGGGGGTCGGGCACGGGGCGGCGGGTCCACTCACCGTCGCCGGCGACCAGCAGCAGCGTCGTCGGCGTGACCGTCGTCGCCGGCTCGATGTAGGCCTCGAGGCCGGAGCGGGTGGACGCGAACTGGGCGAGGTGGCGCCGTACCTGCCCGGCGTCGCCGCCGATCGGCCCCGTGGACGGCTCGCCGCGTGCGCGTCGCCCACCTCGCAGGCGAGAGAACAGACCCATCCCAGTCCCTTCGTTCCCGTGCGCTCCGGCCGTGCTGAGCGTCGCTCTCCACGACGGTAGCGTCCCGTCGCGTACCGGGCGGTCCGGTTGCCACCGGCTCGTCGACTAGTGCCAGGATGGACCCCGGCCCACACGATGGGTCCGGGAGGCTCGGGCGGTCCGCCGCGCAGACCTCCCGTTCACGTGCAACCGACGCGCAAGGGAGCGGCAGCATGGCGGCCGACGCCACCGGTGAGACCTTCGACATCGTGATCCTGGGAGCCGGCAGCGGCGGCTACGCGTGCGCCTTCCGCGCCGCCGAGCTGGGCCTGAATGTCGCGCTCGTCGAGAAGGACAAGGTCGGCGGCACCTGCCTGCACTACGGGTGCATCCCCACCAAGGCCCTGCTGCATGCGGCCGAGATCGCTGACACCGCCCGCGAGGGCGCCAAGTTCGGCGTGCACACGCAGCTCGAGTCGATCGACATGGCCGGGGTGAACGAGTACAAGAACGGCATCGTCAGCCGCCTCTACAAGGGCCTGCAGGGCCTGGTGAAGGCGCACAAGGTCACGCTCGTCGAGGGTGAGGGCACGCTCACGTCGCCCACCACCGTCCAGGTCGGCGACCGCACCCTGACGGGCAAGAACGTCGTGCTGGCGACCGGTTCCTACGCCCGGAGCCTGCCTGGGCTGGACATCGCCGGACGTGTGATGACCAGCGACCAGGCCCTGGAGATGGACTGGATCCCCGAGAGCGCCGTGGTGCTCGGTGGCGGCGTCATCGGCGTCGAGTTCGCCAGCGTCTGGAAGTCGTTCGGCGTCGACGTCACGATCGTGGAGGCCCTGCCGCGGCTCGTCGCGGTCGAGGACGCCTCGGCCAGCAAGGTGCTGGAGCGCGCCTTCCGCAAGCGCAAGATCAACTTCAAGACCGGCGTGAAGTTCGCCGGCGTCGAGCAGTCCGACTCCGGCGTGAAGGTCTCGCTGGAGAACGGTGACGTGATCGACGCCGACGTGCTGCTGGTCGCCGTCGGCCGCGGGCCCAGCTCCTCGGGTCTCGGCTTCGAGGAGGCCGGTGTCGCCGTCGACCGCGGGTTCGTCACGACGGACGAGCGGTTGCGCACCAACGTCGACGGCGTGTTCGCCATCGGGGACCTCGTGGCAGGACTTCAGCTCGCCCACCGCGGCTTCGCGCACGGCATCTTCGTCGCCGAGCAGATCGCCGGCCTGGAGCCGGCCCCGATCGTCGACTCCAGCATTCCCCGCGTGACCTACTGCGATCCCGAGATCGCGTCGGTCGGACTGACCGAGGCCCAGGCGCGCGAGAAGTACGGCGACGACAAGGTCGAGGTCATGGACTACAACCTCGGCGGCAACGGCAAGAGCCAGATCCTCGGGACAACGGGCTTCGTCAAGCTCATCCGCGAGAAGGACGGCCCCATCGTCGGGTTCGTCGCCGTCGGCGCGCGGATGGGCGAGCAGGTGGGCGAGGGCTCCCTGATCGTCAACTGGGAGGCCTACCCCGAGGACGTCGCCGCCCTGCTCCACGCCCACCCGACCCAGAACGAGTCACTGGGCGAGGCCCACATGGCCCTCGCCGGTAAGCCCCTGCACGTGCACGCCTGACCGCCTGGCACCAGAGTTGCACCCGCACCACCGCACGACCCGCACCACCGTCGTACCGCCGCAGCAGCCGACCGCAGTCTGATGGGAGAGCCGATGTCCAGCTCCGTCGAGATGCCCGCCCTGGGTGAGAGCGTCACCGAGGGCACCGTCACACGCTGGCTGAAGCAGGTGGGCGATCGGGTCGAGGTCGACGAGCCGCTCCTGGAGGTCTCGACGGACAAGGTCGACACCGAGATCCCCTCCCCGGTGGCCGGCACGCTGCAGAAGATCCTCGTGGACGAGGACGAGACCGTCGAGGTGGGAGCCCAGCTCGCGGTGATCGGTGACGGGGACGGCGGCTCCGGCGACGGGGACGAGTCCGGTGGCGCCGAGCAGTCCGGCGGCGAGGGGTCCCAGCAAACCGAGACCTCCGACGAGGCGCCCGCCGACGAGCAGACCGAGGCGCCGTCGACGGACGCCGAGGAGCCGCAGCAGGCGGAGGGCGCCGCCTCGCCCGAGCCGGCCGAGGACCGGGGCCCGTCCGAGGGTGACCAGCCCTCGGACGACCAGCCCTCGAGCGACCAGCCCTCCGGCGACCAGCCCTCCGGCGACCAGCCCTCCGGCGACCGGCAGTCCAGCGACCAGCCGTCGGACGGCCAGCCGTCGGGCGAGCAGTCCGGCGGCGGTTCGGGCGGCGGTGGGACCGAGGTCCCGATGCCGGCGCTCGGCGAGAGCGTCACCGAGGGCACCGTCACCCGGTGGCTCAAGGCGGAGGGCGACACGGTCGAGGTCGACGAGCCACTGCTCGAGGTCTCGACGGACAAGGTCGACACCGAGATCCCCTCCCCGGTGGCCGGCACGCTGCAGAAGATCCTCGTGGGCGAGGACGAGACCGTCGAGGTGGGAGCACCTCTCGCGGTCGTCGGCGACGGCAAGGGCGGAGGCGGCTCCGCCGGCTCCGACACCTCCTCCGGCGAGCCCTCCCAGGACCAGGGCGGCGCCGAGCAGCAGGCCCCCCAGGAGCAGCAGCCTGCACCCCAGGACGAGCAGAAGCAGGACGAGCAGAAGCAGGAGGCCCCCTCCCCCGACGCCGAGCAGGCGGCGGCGGACCAGCCGTCCGCCGACATGGGCGCCGAGGAGCCGACCGCCTCCGCCGAGCAGAGCGGGGAGCGGTCGGAGCCCGCCACGTCCGCACCCTCCTCGGCCGGCCGTCCCTCCTCGGGCGGGGACGCGTCCTACGTCACGCCGCTGGTGCGCAAGCTGGCCTCCGAGCACGACGTCGACCTGTCGTCGCTGAAGGGGACCGGCGTCGGCGGACGCATCCGCAAGCAGGATGTGCTCGCCGCCGCCGACGAGGCGCGCGCGGCCCGCGAGGCGGAGGAGAAGGCCAAGGCCGCCCCGGCCGAGGCTCCGGCCGCGTCCGCGCCGTCGGCGCCCGCGGCACCGGCTGCCCGCGCGTCCGTCGGTCCGCAGCGCGGGACGACCGAGAAGATGTCGCGTCTACGCAAGGTGATCGCGTCGCGGATGGTGGAGTCGCTGCAGGTGTCGGCCCAGCTCACCACCGTCGTCGAGGTCGACGTCACGAAGATCGCGCGGCTGCGGGATCGCGCCAAGGCCAGCTTCCAGGCCCGCGAGGGCGTCAAGCTGTCGTTCCTGCCCTTCTTCGCGCTGGCGACCGTGGAGGCGCTCAAGGCCCACCCGAAGGTCAACGCGACCCTCGACGACGACGAGATCGTCTACCCCGCCCAGGAGAACCTCGGTGTCGCGGTCGACTCCGAGCGGGGCCTGCTGGTGCCAGTGATCCGCGACGCGGGTGACCTCAACATCGCCGGGCTGGCACGCAAGATCGCGGACCTCGCGGACCGGACCCGCAACAACAAGATCACCCCGGACGAGCTGGGCGGGGGCACGTTCACGCTGACGAACACGGGCAGCCGGGGCGCGCTCTTCGACACCCCGATCATCAACCAGCCCCAGGTCGGCATCCTCGGGACCGGTGCGGTCGTCAAGCGCCCGGTCGTGACGAGCGACTCGGAAGGTGGCGAGACGATCGCGATCCGGTCGATGGTGTACCTGGCGCTCTCCTACGACCACCGGCTGGTCGACGGCTCCGACGCCGCGCGCTTCCTGATGACGATCAAGGAGCGCCTCGAGGAAGGCGCCTTCGAGAGCGACCTCAACCTCTGATGGCGAGGTCGGGCGGCGGCCGGCTCGTTCGGCCATGAAGGTCGTCGTCAGCGGTGCCTCCGGCTTCATCGGGGAGCCGCTCGTCGCCCACCTGCGGGCAGAGGGCCACGACGTGCTGCGCCTGGTGCGGCGCCTGCCCCGGACCGCGGACGAGGTGGAGTGGGACCCGGCCGCCGGTGAGCTGGACGTCTCCGCCCTGGCCGGGGTCGAGGCGGCGGTCAACCTGTCGGGAGCCGGCGCGGCCGACCACCGGTGGACCGCCGAGTACAAGCGCGTCATCCGCGACTCCCGGGTCGACTCGTCGCGGACGCTCAGCACCGCCCTGGCGCAGCTCGACCCGCTCCCCCGCGTCCTGGTGCAGTCGTCCGGGATCGACTACTACGGGACGGACCGCGGCGACCTGGTGCTCACCGAGGCCGATCCCCCGGGGCACGCCTTCCTCTCCGACGTGTGCGTCGAGTGGGAGGCCGCCTCCCACCCTGCCGACGACGCAGGCATCCGGGTGGCCCACCTGCGCACCGGGCTGGTGCTCGGTCCGGGTGGGGGCGCACTGGGTCGCCTGCTCCCCCTCTTCAAGGTGGGCCTCGGCGGCAGGCTGGGCAGCGGGTCTGCGTGGTGGAGCTGGATCACCCTCCCCGACGTGCTCGGTGCCATCACCTTCGCTCTCGACCACGACGTCGAGGGCCCGGTGAACCTCGTCGCACCCGAGCCCGTGACCAACGCCGAGTTCACCCGCGCGCTCGCCAAGGCCCTGCACCGTCCGGCGGTCGCCGTGGTCCCGCCCTTCGCGCTCAAGCTCGGGCTCGGCGAGTTCGCCGAGACCGTGCTGGGCAGCAAGCGCGTCGCCCCGCAGGTCCTCATCGACGCTGGCTACGACTTCGTGCACGGGGACATCGGCCAGGCCGCCTCGTGGCTGGCCGACGCCTGAGACGTCCGTCAGGCCCCGGACTCCGCCTCGATCGCGTCGAGGTCGCGTACGGCGTAGCGGTGGTGCTCCCACTCCTCCTCGAGGATCGTGTGCAGGCACGACAGCGTGGTCTCCTGTACCCGGGGTCCCACGGGTTCCTCCGCGTCGCGGTCAGCTCGTCCGGTGTGACGGTGGCGAGGAAGTCGCGCACCCTGGCGACGTGGCCCGCTCGGACCTCGAGCACCTCGGCGTACGACGGTGTGACCGTCGTGAAGACCGACATGTCGTTGCCGTCGGTCTCGTACTCGGCGTTGGGCTGGCCGATCGGGTGGAAGGGCTGTTCCTCCTCCAGGATCGCCCGGCCCAGCCACACGTCCGTGGCCATGACCAGGTGCCGCAGCGTCTGCGCGAACGACCACTCGCCGCCCACCGACACGTCGACCGTGCCAGCCGGCATCGCCGCGACGCGATCGAGGGTGGCCGACCACGTGCGCTCGAGCGCGGCCCAGGCCGCGCGCAGGCCGTCCGGATCTCCGGCGCGCCGGTCCGCGCGGCCGGGAAAGCGGCGGTTCGAGCTCGGCCTCGACGAGCGGGATCACGTCCACCCCGTTGACGCGCAGGAAGCTCTCGGCGTCGAAGAGCCACGGTGCGTCGATGTCCGCCCCCTGCACGTCGACGCCCGCATCACGACGCCGGACAGGTCGGCCCTGATGAACCGGGCGCCGCGTAGGTCCGCATCGACGAACTCCGCTCCCTGCAGCTCGTCCGACCGCGTGAACGTTGCCATCTCTTCTCCTCATCGTGCCGTCTCGACGGTGGCCGCACGATACCCCCGCAAAGCGGACTCGCGCGCCGCATCCCGCGTCGGAGTGCCGGTCAGGCACCTGCGACCCCCAGGACGCGCCACCCGTCCCGGTCGCGTCGCAGGGTCAGGGTGACCACACGCTCCGGCGAGGCCGGGACCTCCTGCACAACGACGCCGTCGGTGCTGCCCACCACCTGGTGTGCGCCGGTGACGACGGTTGCGCGGACGACGGCCTCCACCCCCGTGTCGCTGAGCAGCGCCACGTCGGCCACGGTGAACGTCAGGCCCGCGTAGGACGACGCCCCGCGACCCCAGCGCCTCGAGCGTCGCCAGGTCGGCGTCGAGCGCCCCCGAGCCCGGCACGTTGACGCGCCGGACGGCCTCGACATCGGCACGCGAGAACGCCTGTGCCCGAGCGTCACTCAGCCGGGTGAGGGCAGCCACCGGGGACTCGTGCACCATCTCTGCCCCCTCGGCTCCCACTGACGCCGCGAACCGGGTTCGGTCCCGCGCACCGGTGTCCGCGCCCCGAGGCGAGTTCTGGTTGACACCGAGCCAGACGCCGCCGCCCCCGACGACGACCACCCCGACGACCGCTGCAGCGACGGCCGGTACGACCCGAGGTCGTCGCCCGCGCGGCACCGCCTCGGCCGCTGCAGGCTGTGTGGCCTCGCGCCGCAGGCGGTGCGTGAGGACCTCGGCCGCGTCGGCTCCCGCGTCGGTGGGGACCAGCCGCACGGGTTCCGCGGTGGCGGCGCCGTAGACGTCGGCCGCCAACGCGGCCGCGCCGGGTCGGCTCGACGGGTCGGGATCGAGGCAGCCCTCGACGACGGACGCGAGGGCGAACGGTGTGGTGGGGACCAGCGACGTCAGCGGGGCGCGCTCACCGGCCGTCCCGGGGCTGCGTCCGGTGAGGGCGAACCACGCCACGGCCCCGAGCGAGTAGACGTCACCGGCCGGCGTCGGCAGCCCCCCGAGCGCGAGGACCGGGTCCACGAAGCCTGGCGTGCCGTGGATGGCGGCCTCGAGGCCGAGGACGCGTCCGACACCGAGGTCGGCGAGGAGGGGGCGCCCGCCGTCGGCGAAGAGCACGTTGCCCGGTGTGACGTCGCCGTGGACGAGCCCTCGCCCGTGCAGGTCGCCGAGCGCCTGCGCGAGCGGGGTCAGGACCGTGACGACCTCGCCCGGGTCGAGGCGTCCGCGCGCTCCGACGAGGGCTCGCAGGCTGCCCCCGGCGGCCCGCTCGAGCACCATCACGGTGCGGCCGCACGCCGACCGGTCGACCCGCAGGAGCCGCACCACGTGGTCGTGCTCGATCCGGCGCAGCAGCCGGATCTCGCGTCCGGCCCCGTCGAGACGCTCCGCGTCGAGGTCGAGCACCTTCAGCGCGACCTGTCGACCCGAGTCGGCCTCGACGCCCGACCACACCTGGGCGTGGGACCCCGCCCCCAGCAGCCGTCCCGTGGTGACGCCCGCGACCACCGGCGCCGGCTTCCTCACCGCCGACGGTGCCGGTACTGCCCCGTCGGTCATCCCCCGATCGTGGACCAGTGGCCGGCCGCGCCGCGCCCGTCGTCCACAGGCAGCCGCGGCTCGCGCGTCTCAGCTCCGGCGAGCGAGCGCGCTCGGCCACCAGACGCGGGGTCCCAGGTCGTAGGCCACGGCCGGGACGAGGAGGGAGCGCACGACCAGCGTGTCGATCAGGACCCCGACGGACACGATGAAGGCCACCTGCAGCAGGAAGAGCAGGGGGATCGTGCCGAGGGCGCCGAACGTCGAGGCCAGCACCACCCCGGCGCTCGTGATCACGCCACCGGTGACGGCGAGCCCCACGAGGATCCCGGGCCGCGTGCCGCGGCCGACGGACTCCTCGCGCACGCGGGTCATCAGGAAGATCGAGTAGTCGATGCCGAGGGCCACGAGGAAGACGAACCCGTAGAGGGGGATCGCCGGGTCGCTCCCCGGCAGGTCGAGGACGTGGTCGAAGACCAGCGCGCTGAGACCGATCGTCGCGGCGAAGGAGACGACGTTGGCCAGCACCAGGAGCAGTGGGGCGACCAGGCTGCGCAGCAGGACGATCAGCACCACCAGGATCACCACCAGCACCGCCGGCACGACCACCCGCAGGTCGCGCAGGCTCGCTTCGCGCACGTCCAGGTTCACGGCGGTGGCTCCGCCGACCAGGACGTCGCCCCCGACCTGGTCGAGGCTCGTCCGCAGGTCGGTGACGACCGCCTCGCCCTCAGGGGTGTCGGCGGGCACCGAGAGCGTGACGAGCACCTCCACGCGCCCGTCGACGACCTTGGGGGCCGGGGCACTGCCGCCCGCGCCGGGCGGCCCGGCGGCGGCGGAGGAGTCTGGCAGCACGGCGGCGTCCCCCACCCCTTCGACGCCGCGGACGACACTCAGCACGTCGTCCAGGTCGGCCTCGTCGGTCAGCACCAGGGTCGGGCTGCCGGCGCCTCCGTCGAAGTGGGCGTTGAGCACCTCCGTGGCGGTGATCGAGTCGACCGGGTCGCGGAACACCTCGGTCTGGGCGGTGCCCTCGGCCTCGAACGTGGGCGCGAAGGCGGCCAGGCCCAGCAGCACGACGAGGGTCACGCCCCAGACCAGGCGGGCACGGCGGGCGACCAGGTCGGAGACCCGCGCCCAGACCCCCGTCCCCTGCACCGACCCGTCGGGTCCGATGACGTCGGAGCGATGGCGGTGGTCGAGCGACGGGATCCGGGGCCAGAACAGCCGTCGCCCGGCGAGCAGCAGCACGGGCAGGAAGGTCAGCACCGAAGCCATCGCCGCCACGATCCCGAGCGCACCGACCGGACCCAGGCCGCGGGTCGAGCCGAGGTCGGAGAGCAGGAGGCACAGCAGGCCGAGGACGACCGTCGTGCCGGAGGCGAGGATGGGCGGCACCGACGCCCGCCAGGCCACGGCTAGGGCGTCCGGGACCTCTCGTGGTCGTGCAGCTCCTCCCGGTAGCGGGCGACGAGCAGCAGCGCGTAGTCGGTCGCGGCGCCCACCGAGAGGATGAGCAGGATCCCCTGGCTCTGGCCGTTCAGGTCGATGACGCCGTTCTTGGCCAGGGGGTAGACCACTGCCCCCGGCGGCCGACAGCGCGAACACCGCGGAGAGCAGCGCGACGAACGGCAGCACCGGGCTGCGGTACACCAGCAGCAGGATCACGAAGACGACGACGAGGGTGACCTGCAGCAGACGGCCGTCGATGCCCGAGAAGGCCGTGACGAGGTCCGCCAGCACGCCGCCAGGGCCGCCGACGGACGCGTCCAGGCCCTCGGGCTCGACCTGGTCGGCCAAGGACGTCCGGAGCGCCTCCGCGACCGAGAAGACGACGCTGTCCCCGCTCTCCAGCTCACGGTCGGCGCCGTTCGCGTCGAGGGGGACGATCACGAGCGCTGCCTCGCCGTCGTCGGACACCCGCACCTGGTCGGGCGGGGGCCCGCTCGACGGGGCGAGGACGAAGTCGCCGACGACCTGGCCGCCGGAGCCCGGGACGGCGAGCGAGTCCACCTCGCCCTGCCAGCGCGTCAGCGCATCCACCTGGACGTCGGTCAGCGCGCCGCCGGTGGACGACTCGGCCAGCACGAAGTACGGCAGCGACGAGTCGTCGGAGAACCCGGCGGCGAGCTCCGCGACCCGCGTCGACTCAGCCGACTCCGGCAGGAACGAGGCGTTGTCGTTCTCGGCGACCTCGGCGAGCCGCCCGACGAGTGGTCCGCCGACGCCCGCGAGACCCACCCACACCAGGGCGAGCGCCAGCAGCGCGACGGCACGCAGCACCGCCGACCGCCGGCCGGCGGGTGGGCGGTGTCCAGCCCGTCGAGCCGGCTCGCGGCGTGGCATCGTGCGTCCCCCTCAGGGCCTCGGCAGGTTCCCCAGGGATGTTACTCAGCCTGCTGAGTATTCTGCATCTCGACGAGCGGAGGCGGTCCGGCCCAAAGAGGGCACGGCCAGGGAAGGGGACGAGGTGTGGTAGCCGAGAACGACTCTGAGACAGAGCATCCGGACGCCCACTCCCAGCGCCCCGACGACCTCGAGACATGGGCGACCGGCAGGCTGCTGTCCACGGCGGCGCGTCTGGTCGAACACGCATGGGATGCGCACCTGGCCGCCTACGACCTCAACCACGCGAGCTTCGCCGTGCTCTGGTCGCTGGCCGGTGGTCCGATGAGCCAGCGGGAGCTCGCGACCGGCCACCAGGTCGAGGACCAGACGATGAGCCGCGTCGTGGAGCGCATGGAGCGCGCCGGCTACGTCACCCGCGTCCGGTCGTCCCTCGACCGCCGCCGGATGGAGGTCACGGTGACCCCGGCGGGGCTCCGGGCGGCTCGTGCCGCGGCGGCGGGCGACAGCGCGGAGCGGATGCTCCTCGCGGCCCTCAGCCCCGACCAGAACGACGCGCTGAGGGACCACCTCGTCACGCTGGTGCGCACGCTCGGCAGCCGTCGCTGGTCCTGACACCACGTCGTGCGAGGACAACTCCCCTTCGCTGGTCCCGACCGGCTGCGGCGTATTCTCGCGGGATGCGTTTCGAGCACCCTGGGTTCGTGCCGACGCCGGTCGAGTACGCCGCGGGCTGGCAGCTGCAGCGCGACGTGCACCGGCAGGTCGCGGCCGGCGAGCGCGAGGACACCGTGCTGCTGCTGGAGCACGAGGCGGTCTACACCGCCGGTAAGCGCACCGAGCCGCACGAGAGGCCGTTCGACGGCACGCCCGTGATCGACGTCGACCGCGGGGGCAAGATCACGTGGCACGGTCCCGGCCAGCTGGTCGGGTACCCGATCGTCCACCTGCCGGATCCCGTGGACGTGGTGGCCTACGTGCGCCGGCTCGAGCACGTCCTGATCGAGGTCTGCGCCGACGTCGGCCTGGCCACGACCAGGGTGGAGGGACGCAGCGGGGTCTGGGTGACGGCCGACCCCGGCGAACCCGGCAGCCAGGACCGCAAGGTCGCCGCCATCGGCATCCGGGTCGCGCAGGGCGTGACGATGCACGGTTTCGCCCTCAACGCCGACTGCGACCTCGGCTGGGCGCAGGGCATCGTCCCCTGCGGCATCCCGGACGCGGGCGTGACGAGCCTGACCCGCGAGCTCGGACGTCGGGTCACGGTCGCTGACGTCGTCCCGCTGGTCGAGGGCCGGCTCGACGCGGCACTCACCCGAGCCGGGGTCTGACCTCCGCCGCCAGCTCGACGTGGTCGAGGTCGGCGAGGTCGAGGACCTGCAGGTAGAACCGCTGCACCCCCACCTCGGCGTACCGCCCCAGCGTGTCCACGGCCTGGTCGACCGACCCGCCGACTCCGTCGCTCACCGCGGTGGCGACGTCGCGGCCGATCGCCTCCGCGCGCCGGGCCACCTCGGCGTCGTCGCGCCCGATGCACAGCGGCAGCGCGCTGGAGAACGTCATCTCGTCCGGGTCACGTCCGACCTCCGCGCAGGCGGCGCGCACCCGGCCGACCTGGCGCGCCACGACGTCGGGGGTCGAGAAGGCCACGTTGAACTCCGTCGCGTAGCGGGCCGCCAGCGCCGGGGTCCGCCTCGGGCCGTGCCCGCCCACGATCACGGGCACGGGTGACTGCACCGGCTTGGGCAGGGCAGGTGAGTCGACGATCCGGTAGTGCCGTCCCTCGAAGTCGAGACGCTCCCCGACGGGGGTCTGCCACAGCCCGGTGATCACCGCCAGCTGCTCGTCGAGCCGGTCGAAGCGCTCACCCACCTCGGGGAACTCGATGCCGTACGCCGCGTGCTCGGCCTCGAACCAGCCGGCACCGAGCCCGAGCTCCACGCGCCCACCGGACATCTGGTCCACCTGCGCGACCTGGATGGCGAGGACGCCCGGCTGACGGAACGTCGCCGAGCTCACGAGGGTGCCGAGGCGCACTGTCGTCGTGTCCCGGGCCAGGCCGGCGAGTGTGACCCAGGCGTCGGTGGGACCCGGCATCCCGTCGCCCGACCCCATCGCCAGGTAGTGGTCGGAACGGAAGAACGCGGAGAACCCGCAGCCCTCCGTCGTGCGGGCCACCGCGAGCAGGTCGTCGTACGACGCTCCCTGCTGCGGCTCGGTGAAGATGCGCAGGTCCATGATCGGCAGGCTACGGCCGGAGCCCGGCGGCGGGGAATGCCGCGAGGTGGCCCTGCCTTAGGCTATGGATGTGACGGTTGCTCCCGAAGGTCGACGGATGCTGCGCCTCGAGGCGCGCAACGCCGAGACGCCCATCGAGAAGAAGCCGGAGTGGATCAAGACCCGGGCCCGCATGGGGCCGGCGTACACCGAGCTCAAGTCGCTGGTGAAGCGCGAGGGGCTGCACACGGTGTGCGAGGAGGCGGGCTGCCCCAACATCTTCGAGTGCTGGGAGGACCGCGAGGCCACCTTCCTCATCGGCGGCGAGCAGTGCACCCGCCGCTGCGACTTCTGCCAGATCGACACCGGCCGCCCCAGCCCCCTGGACCGCGACGAGCCGCGCCGCGTCGCGGAGAGCGTCCAGGCGATGGGCCTGCGGTACGCCACGATCACCGGCGTCGCGCGCGACGACCTCGAGGACGGCGGTGCCTGGCTGTACGCCGAGACCATCCGCCAGGTCCACGCCCTGAACCCCGGCACGGGCGTCGAGATCCTCATCCCCGACTTCAACGCCGTGCCCGACCTCGTCGGCCAGGTCATCGACGCCGAGCCGGAGGTGTTCGCGCACAACGTCGAGACGGTCCCCCGCATCTTCAAGCGGATCCGGCCCGCGTTCCGGTACGACCGGTCCCTGAGCGTGATCACCATGGGCAAGGACGCGGGGCTGGTCACCAAGTCGAACCTCATCCTCGGCATGGGCGAGACCATGGACGAGGTGGTGCAGGCGCTGCACGACCTGCACGACGCGGGCACCGACCTGATCACGATCACCCAGTACCTGCGGCCGAGCCCCAGGCACCACCCCGTGGACCGGTGGGTGCGCCCGGAGGAGTTCGTGGAGCTCACGGCGGAGGCCGACCGGATCGGGTTCGCCGGCGTGATGAGCGGGCCGTTGGTGCGCTCCTCGTACCGCGCCGGCCGCCTGTGGGCCCAGGCCATGCGGGCTGCCGGACGGCCCGTCCCCGAGTCGCTGTCACACCTGACCGACCAGGCGCCCGCCCGCCAGGAGGCGTCCAGCCTCCTGGGGCGTTGACGGGCAGGCTCGCCGTCGTGGACCGCCTCCTGGGACGTCTGCTCGTCACCGTGCTGGTGGCCGCCGCCCTCGCAGCCTGCTCCTCGCCCGCCTCCGAGACCGGCCCGGACCCCTCGACGCCGGCGCCGGCGCTGACGGGTCTGGAGACGTACACCGACCCCGGGGACGGGTGCGAGCAGGCGATCTCCGCGATCGGGTACGCCGATGACCTGCTGAAGCCGCTGGGCCAGGAGCCCTACCAGGACTTCGACGACGCGGTCCGCAGCCGCCTCGCGGCGGTCGAGGGCACGATCGCGCTCGAGATGCACGACCTCCCCTCGCGGCAGGTGGAGGAGCAGGCCACGGTCGTCCAGGACCTGGCGCGGCGTGCGGCCGTCAAGGACGGTGGGAAGGAGCAGGTGCACGCCCTCCTGGAGTACCGCGGTGAGGCCGCCCGTCTCGTGCTGCTGTGTCGCGACGCCCTCGACGAGAGCTGACCCCGCCAGCACCTATCCTGTGGTCCATGTCCACCGACTCCCCTGACACCCCGAAGCGCCGGCGCTTCGGCCGCAAGGCCAAGGCCCCCGGCGCCGCCCCCGGGCGCATCGCCCAGGTGCGCCAGGTCTTCACGATGACGCGCAAGGTCGACCCGGCCGTCGTCTGGTGGATGCTGCTGGTCTTCGCCGGCGTGATGGCCGTCGCGCTCGGGATCGGCCTGCTCACCGGCCACCCCGTGTACGCCAGCGTCCTGGCCTTCCCGATCGCCCTGCTCGGCGCCATGTTCGTGCTGGCGCGCCGCGCCGAGAAGGCCGCCTACACCCAGATCGAGGGTCAGGCCGGCGCCGCCGGGGCCGCCCTCCGGGTGCTGAAGCGTGGCTGGGTCGTCGAGGAGCAGCCTGTCGCCATCGACCCGCGTACCCAGGACACGGTGTTCCGTGCGGTGGGCAGGCCTGGCGTGGTGCTGGTCGGTGACGGGCCGCCCCACCGGATCGGCAAGCTGCTGGGGACCGAGGAGCGCAAGCTCAAGCGCGTCCTCCCGGGCGTGCCGATCCACCTGGTGCAGGCCGGGGACGGCGACGGGCAGATCCCCCTGCGCAAGGTGGGCTCGAAGATCATGAAGCTCAAGCCGACCCTGACCAAGCAGGAGGTCGAGGTCGTGGGCAAGCGCATCAAGTCGCTCGGAGGCATGCGCCCGCCGATCCCCCAGGGCATGGACCCGCTGCGCGCCCGCCCGGACCGCAAAGCGATGCGCGGCAGGTGACCGTGGGCGAACAGGCGACCCTGCGGTCCCCACGGACCGACGAGATCACCCTCCGGCCTCTCGACCGCTCCGACCCCGAACAGGTCGACTCCTGGGCGCGCTGTGTGTCGACCGTCTTCCTCGCCCCGGCACCCGACGACGCCGAGATCGCCCTGCGCGCCCGGCGCACGCGGGACCACCGGGTCACGGTCGCTCTCGACGACAGCGACGTGGTCGCCTCGTTCCGGTCCTTCGACACGACCCTGTCCCTGCCCGGCGGCGGCCAGGCACCGGTGAACGCGGTGACCGGTGTGGTCGTGATGCCGACCCACCGCCGCCGGAACCTGTTGCGTCGCTGGATGACCGACGAGCTGGCCCGCGCCCACCGCGCCGGGAGCGTCGCCAGCGTCCTCATCGCGTCCGAGGCGCCGATCTACGGGCGCTACGGCTACGGGGTCGCCACGTCCGGCACGACCTGGACGATCGACGCCCGACGCGCCAGGTTCGCCACTGAGCGGACCGGTTCGGTGCGCGTCGTGGACGGCGCGACGTGGGCGGCGCACGCCCCCCCGGTGCACGACCGCGCGGCCTCCCGGCGTGCGGGAGCCATCGGCCGCACGGACGCCTACTACGACCTCGTCGCGCAGCTGCTCGACGGCCAGCCCGACGTCGACCGGCGTCGGACGTTCGCCCTGCACCGTGACGACGCCGGGACGGTGGACGGCGCGCTGGTGTACGCGATCGCCGACGACTGGGACGACTGGGTCAGCAACGCCCGGCTCTCCGTCGTCGACCTCGTCGCCGTCGACGACCGGGTCGAGTCCGAGCTGCTGCGCTACGCGTGCGAGATCGACCTCGTCGCCGCCGTGAAGGTCACCCGGCCCCCCGGCCACCCCCTGCCCTGGCTGCTGGCCGACGCCCGGGCCGCTCGGACCGGTGCGGTCGGCGACCAGCTGTGGGCACGGCTCCACGACGTGGAGGCCGCGCTGTCCGCCCGGCGGTACGCGGGCCCGGGGCGGCTCGTGCTCGACGTCGAGGACCCCGCCGCGCAGGCGGCAGGACGCTACGCCCTGGAGGTCGACGAGGACGGTGTGGGGCGGTGCGCCCGTCTGCGGGGTGCGGGCGCGGCGGAGCCGGTCGACCTGGCGCTAGGGGTGAACGACCTCGCCGGGCTGTGGCTCGGTGGCGGGGAGACCACACCGTCCATCCTCAGCGGGGTCACGGCCGGGCGCGTGCGTGTCCGCGACGAGGCGACCGCAGCCCGGGCCCACGCGCTCTTCTCGTGGCCGACGCCGCCCTGGGCCGCCACGCACTTCTGAGCCGCCACGACCGGGGCGGCCTCGCGGAGTTCACACGGATGTCACGCGGGGGAACCTCGCCGTCACGTGCGTGGGGTGGACTGCTCGGCGTAGTACCTCCAGCTCCCTGCGCGCCACCGGAGGACCCCGTGACGATCCCCACCTTCCTGACCACAGGCCCCTGGGCGCCCGCCCAGGCCGCCCTGCACCGTGCCGACGAGCTGCTCGCACGGGTCGCGACCCGGAACGCTGCGGCGGCCATCCACCTCGAGGCCGCCCGCCGCGTCGAGTGGCGGTCCGAGGAGAGCGAGTTCCTCCTGATGGCGGACACCGCTGCGGTGGTCCGCTCCCGGCCCGGCGCGTGAGGAACGGGGCGCCCCCGGTCGGGGACGCCCCGCTCTCGCTCGTGGGCCCGTCAGCCCGCTTCGCCGTCGGTCAGGGGGCGCGGTACCCCGTCGGCTCGCCCTCACCGAGGTCGACGATGGCCGCGACCGGGCCACCGCCCTCGGGACCCTGGTGCGCGGCCGACACCGACACGAACACGGCCGGGTCCCCGGTCACCGAGGCCGTCACGCCACCGACGCAGGACTTGATCTGGCGGTGCCAGTGCACGTCGGAGTCGTCCAGCATCGCGTTGCGACGGCCGCGGACGGTGCCGTCACCGGACACCTCGCACTTGAGGAAGACGTTGACCAGCCGCCCGTCGAGGTCGCTGTGGTGGGGACGCTCGGGCAGGTCGAGGCCTGCGTCCTTGATCGCCTCCCAGATGCCGTCGGCGTCGAGGGCGTCGTCCATCACGGAGTGACCGATCCGGTAGCGGCCACCGACGCCCCGCGCGTTGCCGACGACGACCACCTGGGCCTGGTCGAGCTCGACACCCGACGAGCAGGAGGCGACCTTGGAGAAGAGCTCGCGGCTGTGCATCACGTCCTCGTCCGACGGCATGTCGATCTCCCCCAGCGCGACGGCGATACCGAGCGCGGTGCATCCGTTGGAGAGGTCCATCGACTCGTGCGTGTGCTCGGTCCACACCTTCTTCCCGCGCGACTTCGCGTCGCGGATGGTGTGGATCGTGAGCAGCGGGGTCTTGGTCTGCACGTAGTGCACGTCCGCGGGGTCGGTGATGCCGGCCCGCTCCATGGCGACCTTCACGGCGTCCGCGACCTTGGTGATCATCGGCGTGTAGCCGATCTCCTCGGGCAGGAGCTGCTCGCTCATCGCGAAACCGACGGTCAGGCGCGGCTCGTCCGTCCTCACCGCCTTGTCGGCGGGCACGGTGGCGAACACCGTCGCGTGCGGGCTGATCACCCCGTCGGTTCCGCCGGACCACACGATCGGTACCTGGGCGACCTCGTCCTTGGGCCGAGATCCCTTCTCCATCAACACCTCACGGAAGGCGCGGTCGGCGATGATGCGGGTGTAGTCGTTCACACCGCCGTTGCCCTCGGTCTTGCCGATGACGGCGATCACGCGATCCGCCTCGATCACGCCGGCGTCGATGAGCTCGGTCAGTCCGGACGCGTCGGCCACGCTCTTGATGGCGACCTTGCGCACCTCGATGGCTTCGGGCACGGCTCCTCCTGGTGGGGTGTGGGCGGGTTGGTCTGGTCTGGCGCTCAGGACGGGTCCGGGTGAACGGCCGTGCCGACGTCGCCCTTGACGGCCTCGTCGATGCGGTCGAGCCGGGTGATCACGGCGAGCGACCCGCCCTCGGCCACGAACCGGCGGACCGCCTCGACCTTCGGACCCATCGAGCCCGACGCGAAGTGGCCCTGTTCGGCCAGCGTGGCGAGCTCGCCGGGTGTGGTGCGGCCGACCGGGCGGGCGTCGGGGGTACCGAATCCGACCACGGCGTTCTCCACGTCGGTGGCGATGATCAGCACGTCCGCCTGGACGGCCCGGGCGAGCACGACCGCCGACAGGTCCTTGTCGATGACCGCCTCCACGCCGCGCAGGGTGCCGTCGGCCTCGCGGACGACCGGGATGCCGCCACCACCGCCGGCGATCACCATCAGGCCGGCCGAGAGCAGGGCATCGATCGCGGGACCCTCGAGCACGTCGCGGGGGACGGGACTGGCGACCACGCGCCGCCAGCCCTTCTCGCCACGGTCCTCCCACACCTGCCCGTGCTGCATCAGGAGCTCGGCCTCCTCGCGCGGGAGGTGCCGCCCGATGGGCTTGGTGGGACGGGCGAAGCCAGGGTCGTCGCTGTCGACCAGCGTGCGGCTCACCAGTGCGGCCGGGCGCACGTCACAACCGGCCTGCGCCAGCGCCTGCTCGAGTGCGTCGAGCAGGATGAAGCCGATCGTCCCCTGGGTCTGCGCGACGCACCAGTCCAGCGGGACAGGCGGCACGACGGCTGCGGCGATCTCGTTCTTGACGAGCAGGTTGCCGACCTGGGGACCGTTGCCGTGGGTGAGCACGACCTCGTGCCCGGCCGCGACCAGGCGCGCGATCTCGGACGCCGCCCGGCTGACGGCAGCGATCTGCTCGCCAGGGCCGGCCGACCCGTCGTCCGCCGTCATCGCATTGCCACCGAGGGCCACCAGTACTCGCACAGGCCGAACCTACTGTCTCGCCCCGGGAGCGTGCCCATGTCGAGTTGTGCCGTCAGGTCACGGAGTCCTTTGGCAGCACTGCGCCGCCCCCGCCGAGACGTCAGCCCACGTCGTGCGAAACGGCGTCCTCGGACCTGGTGAGGTGCAGCACCGACCCGCCCCGGCCTCCGGGCGGGTCCTCGGGGCTGCGGTCCTCCCAGTGGCGGCGACCGACGGACGGCAGCGTGGCCGATGCCAGGCCCTCGGCCTCCTGCAACGCGACCACCAGCTTCTCGAGCGCCTGGTGCCAGAGATCGTGGTCAGGCGTGCCGGGCCGGGCCCCGCGACAGCGCTCGTGCGCCTCGCGCCAGAGGATCTCGAGGCCGGTGGTGCTGATCAGGACGTCGTGGCGGAACGCATCGGGCGGGTACATGTCACTGTCACCTCCGGGCCTGATCCAAGGCCACCGACGGCACTCTAGATCACGGGAGGGTCGCGCCGCAGTCTCAGAAGGCGGAAGTCGGGTGTCGGGTGCCGACGCCCGTCCCACTTCGTGGGACGATGCGATGGTGACTGCTGGTGACCACCCCACTCCCGACGCCGACTGGGCGGCGTGGCTCGCGCGTCGGATGCGACAGCTGGGGTTCGACGCGAACAGCGAGCTCGCGCGTGCGACAGGCGTTCCGGACTCGGCGATCTCGCGCTGGCGGACCAGCGGCACGATCCCGACGATCGGTCAGCTGCGGCGCCTGGTGACGACGCTGCAGGCGCCCCTGCTCGAGCTGATGGTGGCTGCCGGCCACCTCACCGAGGCGGAGGCCGAGCTGCGGGAGGTCACCGCCCCGGTGCGAGAGCCCCGCAGCACCTCCGAGGCCATCGACCTCGACCCCGAGCTGCCGGACGACCTCAAGCACCTCCTGCACGTCCAGCACGAGGCCATGCTGGCGCTCGCCAGGGCACGCCGCGGGGCCGAGCTGGCCAGCGCCTCGAACGGCTGACACCACCCCCCATCGCACCGCTACTGCCCTGGTCCTCCCCCGCTCGAGGCCGTGACGGCGTGATCTGACGCCCGTCGTTCCCTCGTGGGTTCCTGATGCCATGTGCACCGAAGCGAGCAACTTTGCTGTTTCGCTTGCACGCACACGACAGCGGTCCTACGTTTGCGCCGGAGCAAGTGCACTGCACCGTCGTGGGAGGCATGGATGGCTCAGAGAGCGCGGGGGGCGCACGTCCGTGGGCGTGCGGCGCCGACCACGCCCCTGACGATGCCGGTGGTGCCGCGTCGTCGTCGCTGGGTCCTCATGCTGGCGGTGGCCGTCGGGATCGGGATGTCCTCCGTCCCGGGAAGTGCTGTGGCCGGGTCGTTGGCACCGCCCCCGGGGGACGCGGAACCGGCCGCCCTGGTCGCCCCCGCCGACGCCCCCGCCGACGCCGCTGTCGACGCCGCTCAGCCCGCGCCCGCCACGGCGGAGCCCGCCGTCGACGGGGCCGCTCCCGCCACCGAGCCCGAGCCCGAGCCCACCGTCGCCCCCGAGCCGCCCACCGTCGACGAGACCGAGGCCGCCAGTGGGTCCGGGCCTGCCGAGACGTCCCCCGAGGCGACCGACGGCGCCGCCGAGGACGCCGGGCAGGACGCCACCCACGCCGGCGAGGCCGCCGAGGGGGACGCCGCAGCCGGGTCGGGGCCGACCACGGCCGAGGGGACTCCACCCGCCCTGACCCCGTCCGCCGAGGCATCCCCCGCCGCTGAGCCCACCGCCGAGCAGCGAGCCACCGGGACCCTCAGCCAGTCCGCGATGCAGTCCGTCGTCAGCCGCTACCTGCGCGACGTCCTCAGCGACGCCGGTGTGGTGCCCGGCCGCTTCTCCCCCGGCTGCTTCTGCGCCGTGTCGCTCGCCGTCAGCCTCGACGGCTCGGCGACGGCCCGGGCGACCGGCGGCCAGCTCACCGCCGGCTCGCCGACCTCGGGCGGCACCCAGATCTCCAGCGCGCAGCACGCGTCGGCGAACTCGGGCCGCAGCGGCGACGCGACGGCCATCAGCCTGACGGGGGGCGGGGCTGCCTCAGCGTCCGCCACCAGCGGCAGCACCGGACGGGTGCTCCCCGGCGGCGGGGCCTCGGTCGGCCCCGGCGCGCCGTCGTCCGACAGACGCACCACGAGCGTCGACGTCGCCGGTCTCGCGGCCGCGGCACAACGGCTGGTCGATGACATCGCCGGCCTCAGCGGCAAGGCGACCGGGACCAACACGGAGGCCTACGCCGACCAGCTGCTGCAGCGTCTGCCGTCTCCGGCGACCGGGAGCGCCGAGGTCTCCCTCGACGTCTGGGGCGACCCCGACCCCGGCTCCCCGGGCGCCCTGCGCTGCGACGTGGGCGACGACGGCTCGCACGTGCCGAGCTGCGTGATCGCCGTGGCCGTGTCGGTCAGCGGCGCATCCAGCGCCCGCGCGGTCCCACCGTCGCCGTCCAACCCCGTGCTGGGTCCGCCGTCCCCCGGACCCGGTCTGCCGGGTGCAGCGACGGCCGTGGCCGTGGCCCTCGACGGCGCGGCGAGCGCGACCAGCCGCAACGGCGACCACGGCACGGTGCAGCCCGCCCCGTCCGTCCGCACCGTCCTGGAGGCCCAGCCGGCGAGCCTCTCCGGTCCGGCGGCCGCGGACGCCGACTCCCGCACCGGCGCCTCGGGTCGTGCGACCGCCGTCGCCGTGACGATCCGTGGGGCCGCGTCGACGAACGCCCGGTCCGGCGACTCGGGTGCCGCGTCCAGCCGGGCCTCCGGCGGCCTGGTCGCCGGCGGCACCGGCGTGGGCGGGGGGCCCGGCGGGGCCGCCTCGGCCGGTGCCGCGAGCGGCAACACCGGTTCCGCGACCACCTGGAGCGCGGCCAGCGAGGGCGCCGAGTCCGACGCGGCCTCGGGGAAGACGGGCGACGCCACGGCCCTGGCCGAGGGCGGCTCCCAGGGGTCGTCGATGCTCGACGGGCTCGCGGCAGCGGCCGGCACGGCGCCCCCCGCCGGGCTCGTCCCCGGCACCGGTGGCACCGCCTCCTCCGACGCGGCGACCGGCGACAGCGGCGACAGCCTCACCGTCATCCTCACCGACCGCTCGGCGTCCGGGCGCGCGACGAGCGGCCCCAGCGGCTCCTCGACAGCCCTTGCGACCGGCGGGACCGGAGGGGGCGTCGACCTCGGAACGTCGGTCCCGGCAGGCGACGGCTCGGCGACCGGCGGTACCGGCGGTGGCGCCACCACGCGGGGCCAGTCGGGCGACACCGGGACCGCGGTCGCCGTCGTCGTGACCCCGCTCGAGGCAAGCGCCGGCACGACGTCCGGCACCACCGGCGACGTCGACTCGTCGGCGACCGGCGGCACCGGCGGCTGCGTCGGGTCGGGCACCGCGACCCCGTGCAAGCCGCCACCGCCGCCTCCACCGTCGACGTCCGGCGGTCAGGTGACCGGTCCCGGAACCTCGGTCGTGGTCGAGGACGGCGGCGTCACGGTGAGCGCCACCTCCTCCGGCAGCGCCCCGGTGGTGTGCGGCAGCGGCTCGCACGACAGCTCGTGCCACAGCAGGAGCACCGCAGGGGTGACCGTCAAGGTCCACGTCGAGGGTGAGACCGCCTACGTGTCCTCCTCGTCGTCCGCCGCCGCCGGGCCGATCGGGCCCAGCGGCCCGCCGTCCGCGCGGGCGACGGAAGGCCCTCTCCCCGAGCTCCCCGCGACGCGGCCCGAGGGCAACGTCGCCAGGCCGGCCGTGACACCGGTCAGCCTCGACATGTCCTCCACCGCGAGCACGGCGCCGCAGCGTCCCAGCGCCTGGCTCGCCATCGGTCCCGCCCTGCTCCCAGCGGTGGCCATCGTCGCCTTCGCGGCGACGTACGCCCGTCAACGTCGGCGACGACGTGCACGGCGCATGGGTCTGCGGACCTGAGCGCCCCCGCCCCTGCGGGTGCCGTCCCAGGGCTCGCACCCCGAGACCGCCGACCGAGTGCCCAGCTCGTACCCACGGCACTTCACACAGCACACGAACGGCAGACCACCAGCCACCAGCAGTCCTTCTCTGAAGGGGAAGTCCGATGACACCTCCGTTCTTCGACCTGGCCCTGGCCGCTGCGCTCGCGCAGCAGACCGAGGACGCGGCCGCCCAGCCCTCCAGCAGCATCGTCGCCGAGGAGACGACGGGCTCCGCCAGCTCCGGCAGCAGCTCGTCCTCCTCCTCCAGCAGCGGCAGCTCGAACACCAGCAGCGGCTCGACCGCCGGCAGCGGCTCGACCGGCGGCGCCTCCGCGGGCGGCACGGGAAGTGCCTCGTCCGGTAGCGGTGGCAGCGCCTCCACGGGCGGGAGCAGCGGTGGCACGGGCGGCGGTGGCGCCGGTGGCAGCGGCGGCGTGGCCGTCGAGGTCACCACCGGCAACTCGGGTCCGGTCAGCGGCTCGAGCACGGGTGGTGGCTCCGGCAGCGCCTCCAGCAGCTCCGGGTCCAACGCCTCCAGCGGCGGCTCGGGCAGCGCGACGTCCGGCTCGAACGCGACCGGCGGCAACACCGGGAACGCGACGTCGGGCAGCAGCAGCACCGCGAACTCGGGCTCCGGCAACGGTGGCAGCAGCGGCGGGTCGGGCAGCGCCACGGGAGCCGCGAACGGCGGCACCGCGGACGCGACCTCGGGCGGCACCGGCAGCGGTGGCAGCACCGGCAACGCCAGCACCTCGTCCGACAGCAGCAGCTCGGCCTGGACGGGCGACTCGAACACCAGCTCCAACGGCAGCGCCACCTCGGGCGGAACCGGGTCGGCGAGCAGCAACCCGGGCGCCTCGGCGACGTCCGGAGCGGGCGGCGACGCGTCCGTCGAGGGCACGTCCGGTGACACCGGTTCGGCCAGCGTCTCGACGGGCGGAACCGGCAACACGTACGGCGGTGGCGGGACCGGCGGACTGGCGGTCATGGTCATGACCGGCACGTCGGGCGCGGTCCGCGGCAGTGCCGAGGGCGGCGAGTCCGGCGATGTCGACGCGAACGCCGAGGGCAACGCCATCTCCGGTGGCAGCGGCGCCTCGTCCGCGACCGCGAACGGGACCGGGGGCGACTCCGGTGCCGCGCTCTCCTCGAGCACGGCGGTCGGCAACGCGAACACCGGCGCGGGCGGTGCGTCCGGTCCGAGCGGCCAGGCGATGGCTGTCACCACCGGCACCTCCTCGTCCGCCACCGGCGGACCCGGGTCCGTCACCACGACCTCCGGGTCGGGCGGATCGGGCGACGGCGGCGACCCCGAAGCGGACTCCGCCACCGGCGACAGCGGCGACGGCGGCAACTCGGGCGACGCGACCACCACGGTCAGCTCGGCGAGCGACGCGTACAGCGGCAACACCTCGACGAACGCGGCGGCCTCGTCGTCGTCCGGCAACAGCGGCAACGCCAGCACGTCGCCGACGGCGAACGCGACCTCCGGCGCGGGCGGCAACGCCTCCGTCCAGGGCACGTCCGGCAACAGCGGCAGCATCAACATCTACGCCGGGACCACGGGCGACGCCTACGGCGGCGGCGGCTCGGGCGGGCAGGCGATCTTCGCCTACACCGGCGACACCGGGGACGTCGACGGTGACGCGACCGGGGGCAGCTCGGGTGCGGCCTCGGCGTCGGCGACGGGCAACGCGACCTCCGGCGACACCGGCAGCTCGACTGCCGACGCCACCGCCACGGGCGGCGACAGCGGGTCGGCGACCTCCGACTCGTCGGCCACCGGCACGGCCACGAGCGGCGACGGCGGTGCCTCGGGTGACACGGGCGACGCCACCTCCATGGCCTCCTCGGCCTCCGGCTCGACCGGGACCGGGGGCTCCGGTGCAGCCGGTGACCCCTCCTCCTACGCGACGTCCGGTGGCACCGGGTACGGCGGCGACAGCGGGCACGCGTCGACCGACGTCCTCTCGTCGTCGAACGCCGGCACCGGATCCTCGGACACGTCCGCCTACGGCGACGCGGTCTCCGGCGACTCGGGTTCGGCCACGTCCGCACCGGAGGCCTGGGCGCAGTCCGGTGACGGCGGCTCGGCGAGCGTCGTCGGGCAGTCCGGCGACAGCGGCGACATCATGATCGAGACGGGCGGCACCGGCAGCACCTACGGCGGTGGCGGCAGCGGCGGCCTGGAGATCGTCGCGATGACCGGCAACTCGGGGAACGTGACCGGCACCGCCAGCGGCGGCAGCTCCGGCGACGCCACCGCGACCGCCGACGGCACGGCGACCTCGGGCAACACGGGTGCCGCGACCGGCACGGCGACGGCCACGGGCGGCAGCTCCGGCGACGCCGACTCCACCTCCACGGCCGACGGCACGGCCACCAGCGGTGCCGGCGGGGCGTCCGGCGGCTCCGGCGCTGCGGACGCGACCGCCAGCAGCACCAGCGGCGACACGGGCACCGGCGGCTCCGGCAGCTCGGGTGACCCGATGGCCGACGCGACCAGTGGTGAGACCGGCAGCGGCGGGGACTCCGGCGACGCGGACGCGTCCGTCGGGTCCTGGTCCGGGGCGGCCACCGGCAGCTCCTCCACCTCGGCGTCGGGCTACGGCAGCTCGGGCTCGTCCGGTGACGCGTGGAGCGCACCCGTGGCGTACGCGGACAGCGGAGCCGGCGGCTCGGCCTCCGTGTACGGGGAGTCCGGCTCCACCGGGTCGATCGACATCGGCGCGGCCGGCACCGGCGACGCGCACGGCGGCGGCGGCAGCGGTGGCGTGGTCATCACGGCCCTGACCGGCACCTCCGGCGACGTGACCGGGACGGCCAGCGGCGGCGCGTCCGGCGCCGCCACGGCGTCGGCGACGGGCACGGCGACGAGCGGTGACACCGGCGACGCGACCGGCGAGGGCACGGCGACGGGTGGGGACACCGGGTCGGCGACGTCCGACTCGAGCGCGACCGGCTCCGCCACCTCGGGCGCCGGCGGCGACAGCGGCGCGAGCGGCGGCGCGACAGCGGCCGCCGACAGCGCCAGCGGCGACACCACGGGCGGGACGGCGACCGGCGGCTCCGGCGCGTCCGGCGACCCCTACGCGTGGGCGACGTCGGGCGAGAGCGGCTACGGCGGAGACTCCGGCGACGCGAGCACCTCGGTCGGGTCCTCCTCGAGTGCCGCGAGCGGCGACACCAGCACCTCGGCGAGCGGCATGGCAGAGTCCGGTAGCTCCGGCTCGGCGTACACGCAGCCGGTGGCCGAGGCGTACTCCGGCTACGGCGGGGACGCCTCCGTCGAGGGGTACTCGGGCTACACCGGCGGCGTGAGCGTCCACGGTCCCAGCACCGGTAGCACCGACGAGGGTGGCTCCGGCGGGATCGTGATCGCCGCAGCCAGTGGCGACAGCGGCGACGTGAGCGGCACGGCGTCGGGCGGCGCCTCGGGCGCGGCGACGGCCACGGCCACGGGCGACGCGACCTCGGGCAGCACCGGTGACGCGACCGGCACGGCTCACGCCACCGGCGGGTCCTCGGGCGACGCCGACTCGACGTCGAGCGCCGACGGCACCGCGACCACCGGCGACGGCGGGATGTCCGGTGACACCGGCGCAGCCACAGCCACGGCGGGCAGCACGAGCGGGACGACCGCACCGGGCATCGCGACCGGCGGCAGCGGGGCGTCGGGGGACTCGTACGCCGACGCGACCTCGGGTGACTCGGGCTACGGCGGCGACAGCGGCTCGGCCTACTCGGACGTCTACTCGGACTCCTCGGCAGGCTCGGGCTCGTCGAGCACGGAGGCCGACGCGGGCGCCTACTCGGGGTACAGCGGCGACGCGGAGAGCAACCCGGTCGCCTCGGCGGCCAGCGGCTCGGGCGGCGGCGCCTACGTTCTGGGTGTCTCGGGCGACAGCGGGTACGTCGACGCGGGCTCCGGGTCGACCGGCTCCACCGGTGACGGTGGGTCCGGCAGCATCCTGGTCGGAGGGATCAGCGGCAACACGGGGGCGGTGACCGGGACCGCGAGCGGCGGTGACTCCGGCGCCGCCGACGCCACCGCCCACGGCACGGCCACCTCCGGCGACACCGGGTCGGCCACCGGCGAGGCCACCGCCACCGGCGGCGACACCGGCGGCGCGACCTCGGACTCGTCCGCGACGGGCGACGCCACCAGCGGGTCCGGCGGTGACTCCGGCGCGACCGGGGACGCCACCGCGTCCGCGAGCACCAGCAGCGGCGACGCCGGTGCGGCTCCGGTCAGCAACGGCACGGGCGGCTCCGGCGGCTCGGGCAGCGCAGACGCCTACGGGTACTCCGGGAGCTCCGGTGACGGCGGCTGGTCCGGTGAGGCGGTCGCGTTCGTGGGCTCCGGCTCGCAGGCCTCCTCCGGCGACTCCTCGACCGGCGCGTACGGCTACGGCGGCTCGGGTGACTCCGGGTCCGCGTACTCGGCCCCGCAGGCGTACGCCAGCTCCGGTGAGGGCGGCTACGCCGACGTGATCGGGCTCAGCGGCTGGTCCGGCGACGTGTCGGTCGGCTCGGGTGACACCGGCGACACCGGCGAGGGTGGCTCGGGCGGCATCGAGGTCGTCGCGGACAGCGGCGACACCGGTGACGTGACCGGTACGGCCTCCGGCGGCAGCTCCGGCGACGCCACCGCGAGCGCGACCGGCGACGCCACCTCCGGCTCCTCCGGCGACGCCACCGGCACCGCCCACGCCACCGGTGGGAACACCGGCGACGCCGACTCGACGTCGAGCGCCGACGGCACCGCGACCACCGGCGACGGTGGAGCCTCCGGTGACACCGGCGCAGCCGACGGCACCGCCGACACCACCTCCGGTGCGACCGGCGGTGGGTCCGGCACAGGCGGCTCGGGCGGCTCGGAGAACGACGGCTGGGACGAGGAGGACGACTCCGAGGCCCTGGCCGACGCGACATCGGGTGGCTCCGGGGACGGCGGCGACTCGGGCGCGGCCTACGTCTTCTCGGACAGCTACAGCGGTGCGTCGTCGGGTTCCTCGATGACCGAGGCCCTGGGTGAGGGCTACTCGGGGTACACCGGTGACGCGGGGAGCGACCCGTTCGCCTCGGCCGACAGCGGCTCGGGCGGCAGCGCGTTGGTCATGGGTGTCTCGGGCGACAGCGGCTACGTGACCGCGGGCTCCGGGTCGACCGGGTCCACGGGTGGCCACGAGCAGTGCGAGGAGGACAGGGTCCTCGTCGACGAGGACGTGAACGGCGACTCCGGTGACGGAGGCGGCGGCTCGGGCGGCATCTCGGTCGACGCCTACAGCGGTGACACCGGTGCGGTGTCCGGCACCGCGAGCGGCGGCGACTCCGGCGCCGCCGACGCCACCGCCCACGGCACGGCGAGCTCCGGCGACACCGGGTCGGCCACCGGCGAGGCCACCGCCACCGGCGGCGACACCGGCGGCGCGACGTCGGACTCGTCCGCGACGGGCGACGCCACCAGCGGGTCCGGCGGTGACTCCGGCGCGACCGGCGACGCCACCGCGTCCGCGAGCACCAGCAGCGGCGACACCGGCGGGACCGGGAGCGGCGGGTCCGGCGAGTCCGGCGACGCCACCGCCTACGGGTACTCCGGGAGCTCCGGTGACGGCGGCTGGTCCGGTGAGGCGGTCGCCTTCGTCGGCTCCGGCTCGCAGGCCTCCTCCGGCGACTCCTCGACCGGCGCGTACGGCTACGGCGGCTCGGGTGACTCCGGGTCCGCGTACTCGGCGCCCGAGGCGTACGCCGGCTCCGGCGAGGGCGGCTACGCCGACGTGATCGGGCTCAGCGGCTGGTCCGGCGACGTGTGGGCCGGCTCGGGTGACACCGGCGACACCGGCGAGGGTGGCTCGGGCGGCATCGACGTCCTGGCCGGCTCGGGTGACACCGGCGACGTCGACGGCACCGCCTCCGGCGGCAGCTCCGGCGACGCCACCGCGAGCGCGACCGGCGACGCCACCTCCGGCTCCTCCGGCGACGCCACCGGCACCGCCGACGCCACCGGTGGGAACACCGGCGACGCCGACTCGACGTCGAGCGCCGACGGCACCGCGACCACCGGCGACGGTGGAGCCTCCGGTGACACCGGCGCAGCCGACGGCACAGCGGACGCCACGAGCGGGGACACCGGCGGAAGCGGCTCGGGCGGCAGCGGCGGTTCCGGTGATGCCTACGCCGACGCCACCTCGGGTGACTCCGGGTACGGCGGCGACTCCGGCGGAGCCTTCGCCTTCACCTACAGCGACAGCGAGGCCATGTCCGGCTCGTCGAGCACGGAGGCCGACGCGGGTGCCTACTCCGGGTACACCGGTGACGCGATGAGCAACCCGGTCGCCATGGCCGGCAGCGGCTCGGGCGGCAGCGGCCTCGTGCTCGGGGTCTCGGGCGACAGCGGCTACGTCGACGCGTACACCGGCTCCACCGGTTCGACCGGTGAAGGCGGTTCCGGCGGCATCTCCGTGGACGCCTACAGCGGTGACACCGGTGCGGTGTCCGGCGACCGCCACCGGCGGCGACTCCGGCGCCGCCGACGCCACCGCCGACGGCACGGCGACCTCCGGCGACACCGGGTCGGCCACGGGCGAGGCCACCGCCACCGGCGGCGACACCGGCGGCGCGACGTCGGACTCGTCGGCCTCGGTCGACGCCACCAGCGGGTCCGGCGGTGACTCCGGCGCGACCGGCGACGCCACCGCGTCCGCGAGCAGCAGCAGCGGCAGCACCGGCGCCGGCGGAGGCGGCGGATCCGGCGAGTCCGGCGACGCCGACGCGTACGCCTACTCCGGGAACTCGGGCGACGGCGGCTGGTCCGGCGAGGCAGAGGCTGGGGCTGAGTCCGGCTCGCAGGCCTACTCGGGTGACACGATGACGGCTGCGTCGGGCTACGGCGGCTCGGGTGACTCCGGGTCCGCGTACTCGGCGCCCCAGGCGTACGCCGCCACCGGCGACGGCGGCTCGGCCGAGGTGGTCGGGTTCAGCGGCTGGTCCGGCGACGTGTGGGCCGGCTCGGGTGACACCGGCGACACCGGCGAGGGTGGCTCGGGCGGCATCGACGTCCTGGCCGGCTCGGGTGACACCGGCGACGTGACCGGTACCGCCACCGGCGGCAGCTCCGGCAGTGCCACCGCGAGCGCGACCGGCGACGCCACCTCCGGCTCCTCCGGCGACGCCACCGGCACCGCCGAGGCGACCGGCGGCAACACCGGCGACGCCGACTCGACGTCGACGGCCGAGGCGACCGCGATGAGCGGTGACGGCGGCAGCTCCGGTGACACCGGCGCGGCGGACGCCACCGCCGACACCACCAGCGGGGACACCGGTAGTGGCGGCAGCGGCGCCTCGGGCGACGCCTACGCCGATGCCACCTCGGGTGACACCGGGTACGGCGGGGACTCGGGCGACGCGTCGAGCGAGGCCGGCTCGTCGAGCTGGGCCGCGTCCGGCAACAGCGACACGTCGTCCGCTGCCGACGCGACCTCGGGTGACACCGGTGACGCTACGGCCGAGCCGGTCGCTGACGCCACCTCCGGTGACGGCGGCTACGCCGACGTCCTCGGCGTGTCGGGTGACTCCGGCTACGTGGAGGCCGGCAGCGGTGACACCGGGGACACCTGGGGCGGTGGCTCCGGCGGGATCTCGATCGACCTGACGAGTGGCGACACCGGGGCTGTGACCGGTGACGCGACAGGCGGCGACTCGGGTGACGCCGACGCCACGTCGACCGGCACGGCGACGACCGGCGACAGCGGCAGCGCCGACGCCACGTCGACGGCGACGGGCGGCAACAGCGGCTCGGCGACGTCGGAGTCCACGGCACTGGCACTGGCTGCGACGGGTTCCGGTGGCGACTCCGGTGACTCCGGGGCGGCGACCGCGGCGGCGACCAGCAGCAGCGGTTCCACCGGATCCGGTGGCAGCGGCGGAACGGGTGCCGAGGGCGACTCCAGCTCCACGGCCACGACGGGTGACACCGGCGACGGTGGCTCCTCGGGTGGCAGCTCGGGCGGCTCGGGTGACGCCGACGCCACCGCGACGTCGTCGTCCGGCAGCTCGGGCTCCGGCGGGTCGGGAGCCTCCGGGGACTCGGACGCGGACGCCACGTCCGGTGACACCGGAGACGGTGGTGCCTCGGGGGACGCCACCGCGTCGGCGGGCTCGCAGAGCGAAGCCGGCTCCGGGTCGTCGGGGACGTCCAGCAACGCCGGTGCCGCCAGCGGCAACACCGGTGACGCCTCGGCCACCCCGCAGGCGTACGCCTCCACCGGACACGGTGGCTCCGCCCACGTCGAGGGCGTGTCGGGCAACTCCGGCGACGTCAACCGGTTCTCGGGCCTGGCGACCCTGCGGACCGACGGCGGCGTGACCATCGTCCTCGGCTCCGGTAGCTCCGGGACCGTCGACGGGGCCGCGAACGGAGGCGGCTCGGGCGCTGCCAACGGTCTCGCGACGGCACTCGGTGCCTCGGGCACCTCGGGCGACGCGAACGCCGTGTCGAACGCCGTCGGCGGGAACACCGGCGCGGTGAGCTCGTGCAGCGTCGCCGTCGCCGTGGCCCTCACCGGCAACGCCAGCGGCTCGCTGACGGCGCCGGGCTGTGGCGGGTCGACCACCCCGCCGCCGAACGGTGGCGGTGGCGGTGGCGGTGGGACGACCACCCCGCCCCCCGGGACCACCAACCCGCCGCCGGTCGTCCTGCCGGACAGCCGCGGCCCGTCCGTGGTGGCCAGCCGGGTGCCGAGCGTGCTCAGCTCGCACGACGACGCCGACAGCCTGGCGATGACGGGCGGCAACCAGGGCACCCTGGCTGCGGCCGGGTTCCTCTCGGTCCTGCTCGGCGGCGTGATGACCCGGGCTCGCCGGCGTGACGGGTCGGGAAGGCACCACGCCTGACAGGTCGACGGCGCTGACGGTGGGGCCGCACCCCTACGGGGGGCGGTCCCACCGCCGTGTCCCGGCGCAGCACGCCGGCGGCTCTAGGCTGCCTGCGTGCCGATGACCGCCAAGTACGCGACGACCTGCGGATCCTGTGGCCGGCCGATCAGCCCGGGCGAGGAGATCACGTCCCTGCCCAGCGGCGGACGCGGACGGTGGGCGCACAAGGACTGCGGCACCGCCCGGGCGGACGCCCGCGGGGAAGCCGCCCCCGAGCCGCAGCCGGGCCAGGACGCCCTCGAGCTCGGCGTCGGCGAGCCGGACCGGGCGCCCCACCCGACGGGCGACGCCCGCCCCGGGACGGTCGGCACCGAGGTCTGGACGGACGGCGCCTGCTCCGGGAACCCGGGACCCGGCGGGTGGGCGTGGGCGACCCTGGACGGACGGCAGGGCTACGGCTCGTCACCGGCGACCACGAACCAGCGGATGGAGATCCAGGCGGCCCTCGAGGCGGTGCGGGCGATCGACGGGCCGGTCGTCGTCGTGAGCGACTCGACCTACGTCGTCAACTGCTTCCGGGACGGGTGGTGGCGCGGCTGGCTGTCACGCGGCTGGGTCAACACCGCCAAGAAGCCGGTGGCCAACCGCGACCTGTGGGAGCCGTTGGTCGACCTCTACCGCGCCCGGGGCGACGTGACCTTCCGCTGGGTCAAGGGGCACTCCGGGGACGAGATGAACGACCTGGTCGACCAGCTCGCGGTCCGTGCGGGCAAGGAGCAGTCGCACAGCTGACTCAGAGGCCGAGCCGCCGGTAGCGGGTCAGTCGCGCGGCGTGCCGCTCGGCGGGGTCCGCGGCCATCAGCCGGACGAGCTCGTGCTGGAGCACCAACCCCATCCGGCGGCAGAACTCCTCGGGCTCGTCGGCCGCGTCGGGGTGCTCGAGCACCACCCGGTCGACGATGCCGTGGTCGAGGAGGTCCTTCGACCGCACCCCCTGCTCCTCGGCCATCTGCGAGGCGTGCTCGAGGTCGCGGTGGACGATCGCCGAGGCGCCCTCCGGCGGCAGCGGCGAGAGCCACGCGTGCTGCGCGGCGATGACCCGGTCCGCCGGCACCAGGGCCAGGGCACCACCACCTGTCCCCTGGCCGAACAGCACGGAGACGGTGGGCGCTCCCAGCGTCACGAGCTCGGCCAGGCACCGGGCGATCTCCCCGGCCAGGCCGCCCTCCTCGGCCGCGGTCGACAGGGCCGCGCCAGGCGTGTCGATCAGCGTCACCAGGGGCAGCCGCAGCTCACTCGCGAGCCGCATCCCGCGACGCGCCTCGCGCAGTGCGGCCGGTCCCATCGGCGCCAGCTCGGTCTGGCCTCGACGGTCCTGCCCGAGCACCACGCAGGGCGCCCCGCCGAACCGGGCCAGCGCCAGCATCAGCCCTGGGTCCGCCTCGCCCTCGCCGGTGCCGTTGAGCGGGAGCACGTCCGACGCCGCGTACCTCAGCAGCCTGCGCACGCCTGGCCTGTCGGCACGCCGCGACGCGAGCACCGACTCCCAGGCGGGGACGTCGGGCACGTCGTCCTCGGGTACGTCCGCGGCCGGGGGGAGGCCCTCGCGCGGTGCCATCAGCACGTTCAGCGCGCGGTCGAGCACGTCGGGTACCTGCTCCGGCGACAGGACGGCGTCGACCAGACCCTTCTGGTAGAGGTTCTCGCTGACCTGCACGCCCTCGGGGAACTTCTGGCCGTGCAGCGCCTCGTACACGCGCGGGCCGAGGAACCCGATCAGGGCACCCGGCTCGGCGACCGTGACGTGCCCGAGGGACCCCCACGAGGCCAGCACCCCACCGGTCGTCGGGTGCCGGAGGTAGACCAGGTACGGCAGGCCGGCCGACTTGTGCGCGGCGATGGCCGCGGAGATCTTCACCATCTGGAGGAAGGCGACGGTGCCCTCCTGCATCCGGGTGCCCCCCGACACGGGCGCCGCCAACAGGGGCAGGGCCTCGGCCGTGGCACGCTCGATCGCGAGCACCAGCCGTTCGGCGGCCGCCCGTCCGATCGACCCCGCGAGGAACGAGAACTCGCACGCGAGCACCGCGACCCGGCGTCCACGCAGGCGGCCCTCGCCCGTGATGACCGCCTCGTCCACCCCGGAGCGCTCCCGGGCGGCCTCCAGGTCGGCGGCGTAGGCCGGCGACGGGGAGACGTCGACCGGTGGCGCGTCCCACGACGTGAACGACCCGTCGTCGAGCACCAGCCCGAGCAGCTCGTCGGCCCGCAGCCGCCGGATGCTCCCGCTCACGGCCCGGCGTCCGCGCCGGCGCCGAGCCACGCCCTGATGTCCACGCCCTGGCCGTCGAGCAGGGGCGGCGCCGTGTGCTCGTGTCGCGTCGTCTCGGTGCCGTCCGCACCGAAGAAGCGCAGCGGGGGGCCCGGCAGGGTCACCGGACCCAGTGTGGGGTGGTCCACGTCGACGAGCAGCCCCTGGGAGCGCGTCTGCTCCCAGTCGTAGACCTCGTCGAGCGTACGCACCTTGCCCGCCGGCACGCCCAGCTCGTCCAGGCGCACCAGCAGAGGCTCCGCGTCCCAGCCGGCGAAGGCCTCCTCGACGACCTGGATGACCCGCTCCCGCTGCCCGACCCGCTCCGCGTTGGTGGCGAGCCCGTCCGCGGCGTCGAGCCCGAAGCCCGCGCACAGCCGCTGCCACAGGCTCTCGCTGCCGACGGCGATCTGGACCGCGCCGTCACGGCAGTGGAACAGGCCGTAGGGGGCGATCGACGGGTGGTGGTTGCCCTGCGCCCGCCCCACCTCGCCGGCCACGGTCCACCGTGTGCCCTGGAAGGCGTGCACCCCCACGATGCCGGCGAGCAGCGAGGTCCTCACCACCTGGCCGCGTCCGGTGCGCTCCCGCTCGAGCAGCGCCGCGAGCACCCCGTACGCGCCCCACATCCCGGCGAGCAGGTCGCCGATCGGCACGCCCACGCGCTGGGGGTCGTCGGGGCCCGACCCGGTCAGGGACATCAGCCCGGCCTCGCCCTGGGCGATCTGGTCGTACCCCGCACGCCCGCCCTCGGGTCCGTCGTGGCCGAACCCGCTGATGGACAGCACCACCAGTCGCGGGTTCAGCTCCAGCAGCCGCTCCATCGAGAAGCCGAGGCGGTCCAGCACACCGGTGCGGAAGTTCTCGAGCAGCACGTCGGCCCGCACGACGAGCTGCTCGAGAACCTGCCGCCCGTCCTCGCTCTTCAGGTCGAGGGCGATGGACTCCTTGTTGCGGTTGCAGGAGAGGAAGTACGTGGACTGGCGCTCCGCGCCCTCGTCCCCGGACGACTCCGGCGGCGTGACGAACGGCGGGCCCCAGCCTCGCGTGTCGTCGCCGCTACCAGGGCTCTCCACCTTCACCACGCGTGCACCGAGGTCGGCCATCATCATCGCTGCATGCGGGCCCGCGAGGGCACGGGTGAGATCGACGACGAGGGTGCCGGTGAGCGGGCCGGTAGGTATCCGTCGGGGGCGTCATGGCTCCATCCTCACGAGCCGGCGCCCCGCTCGCGTCGTCAGGTCTCGCCCGATCGACCGGGCGGTCTTCGGCACCAGGAGAGCAGGCAGCCTCGACCCTGTCCATACCCTGGGCCGGTGAGCGAGGAACCGGCGGACCGACCCGACGAGCCCCGCGCGACGGCCGGGGTCGGAGCGCGCCCGTACGTGATCGCCGTGGACGGCCGCAGCGGGGTGGGCAAGACGGACCTCGCCGCGGTCCTGGCCGACTGCCTCGGCGGACGGGCAGGGCCCGTGCCGGTGGTGCACGTCGACCAGCTGCTGACCGGCTGGAAGGGCCTGGACGAGGGCATCGACCGGCTCGTGGACGGGGTGCTGGCTCCCCTGGCCGAGGGCCGGTCCGGATGGCTCCGCCGCTGGGACTGGGAGCACGACGCCGATGGCGACGTGGTCGAGCTGCCGTGGGCCCCGGTCGTCGTCGTCGAAGGTGTCGGCGCCGGCGCGGCCCGGTGCGCGCCGTACCTGTCGTGCCTGCTCTGGCTCGAGCTCGACGACGCGGAGCGGTACCGCCGCGCCATGGCCCGCGACGGCGAGCTGTTCCGACCGTGGTGGGACGTGTGGGCCGCCCAGGAGGACGACTACCTGGCCGCCGATCGGCCGTGGGAGCGGGCCGACGTGCTGGTGCGGGCCTGACCGGCGCGGCGACGACCACATCAGCCGCTGATGCGCGACTCGCGGTCGTAGTTGCGTCCGAGGAACGCCGGCACGCGTACCCAGCGCAGGGCGAACATCATGACGACGAGCGTGGCCACGAACGGCAGCATCGACACGAACTGGAACGGGATGCTGATGCCCTGCACCTGCGCCCTCAGCGCGAGCACGTCCATGCCGGCGAAGAACGCCGCGCCGGCCACGATGTACTGGGGGCGCCACCCGCCGAAGAAGGTCAGCGCGATCGCCAGCCAGCCCCGCCCGGCGACGATGCCCTCGGTGTAGGTGCCGGTGTAGATCATCGGCAGGTAGGCCCCACCGAGTGCCATCAGCGCGGCACCGGCGGTCGTGGTCCAGACACGCGTGCGGGCAACCGGGATTCCCAGGCTGTCAGCGGCTTTCGGGTTCTCGCCGACCGATCGCAGACGCATCCCGGCGTCGGTGCGGTACAGGAACCACCAGAGCGCGACGGACAACAGGGCCGTCCCGTAGACCATCAGGTCCTGGTCGAAGAACACCGGCCCGATGACGGGGATGTCGGACAGCAGCGGGATCGGCACGTCGTCGAGCGTCGGGATGCGCGGCGGCGTCAGCGTGACCCCGATGATGACGCGGTACAGCAGCCCGGCCGTGCCGAGGCACAGGAAGAAGAGTGCGAGCCCGATGACGAACTGGTCCATCCGCCCGTAGGTCGTGGTGACCGCCAGGACCAGGCCGGTGACCGAACCCGCCGCCGCGGCGGCGATCAGGCCGACGAGGTTGCTGCCGACCGAGTAGCTGACCAGGAAGCCGACCACGGCGCCCAGCACCATGACGCCTTCCTGCGAGACGTTGAAGACGCCCGCCCGACCGCCCAGCATCGTTCCCTGGGCGACGAGGACGAACGGCACCATCGCCGTGACGACCAGCCCCAGGTAGACCACCACGTCGTTCACAGGCGTCTCCTCAGCCTCGCGGCGAGCACATCGGACAGCAGCAGGAAGATCAGGATCAGCGCCTCGACGATCAGCACGAGCTCGGAGGGCACCTCGGCGCGGCGCTGCATCGCGGACGCGCCGACCTCGAGCACGGCGATGCCGAAGGCCACGAACGGCACCGCGATCACGTTCCCGCGGGCGATCAGGCCGATGATGATGCCGAGGAGCAGGAAGTTGCTCCCCATCCCCTCGATCAGCTTGCCCTGGACGCCCGCCACCTCGATGGCGCCGCTCAGGCCGGCGAACAGGCCGCCCACCACCAGGGCGCCCGCGGCGACGCGCGCCGTCCGCACGCCGTGCACGAGAGCCGCTCGCTCGTTGGCGCCCACCGCGCGCAGCTCGTAGCCGGCGGCACTGCGCCGGACCACGATCGCCGTGCAGACCGCCACGACGAGCGCGATGATCACGCCGACGTGCATCGGAGGTCGTCCGATGCCTGGCAGCTCGCCCCCGGCCCCGATCCGAACCGTGGCGGCGAAGCCGGCGCCCGGGTCGGCCCAGACCTCGCTGGCGATGTAGTCGACCACCGCGAAGGACACGAAGTTGAGCAGGACGGTGCTGAGGATCTCGTTCACCCCGAACCGCACCATCAGCCACGCAGCGATGGCCGCCCAGACGCCACCTGCGAGCACGCCGGCAACCAGCACCATGGGCAGCAGCACCGGCATGGGCAGGTCGGCGAACAGGATGCCCACTGCCGCAGCGCCACTGGCTCCCAGCAGCAGCTGGCCCTCACCGCCGATGTTGAACCGCCCGGCAGCCAGGGGGATGGCGAAGGCCAGCGCCTGCAGCGTCAGGGGCGTCCACTTGTGGAACGTCTCGCGCAGACCCAGTGGTGTGCGGAACGAGGTCGTCATCACGGCCTCGAACGCCTGGGCCGGGCTGTGGCCCAGGAGCGCCACGACGACCCCGGCCACCAGGAAGGCGGCGCTGACGGCCACGACGTAGGGCACGGACGCCCACACGACGGACGACAGGCGCGACGGGCCCCGGTCGGGCGGTTCGACGGGCGGGTTCGGCACCGGCCCCTTGTCGAGCGTCGCGGTCACGCGTCCTGCCCCACTCCGGTCATCAGCTGTCCGATCTCGTACTGGTCGGCGAGGTGGCGCTCCCGCTCGGCGACGAGGGAGCCGGAGTAGATGACGGCCACGCGGTCACTCAGCGCCATCACCTCGTCGAGGTCCTCGGACACCAGGAGGACCACGCACCCGCCGGCGGTGGCCTCCCGCACGCGGTCGTAGACGAACTGCGTCGACCTGATGTCGAGGCCGCGTGTCGGGTTGTGCAGCAGCAGCAACCGGGGCTGGTGGGCGAAGGCCCGCGCCAGGATGACGCGCTGGATGTTGCCGCCCGACAGCTGACCCGCCGCCACCGACGGACCGCTGGCCTTGACCGAGTACTCGGCGATCACCTGCTCGGTCTCGCGGCGGGCCGAGCCCCAGTCGATGAAGCCGCGCCGGGCTCGACGCCGGTGCTGCCCGAGCACGAGGTTCTCGGTGAGGCTGGCCGACGGCAGGATGCCGTCGCGCCCCCGGTCCTCGGGCACGTAGCTGACGCCGCGGCCGAGCCAGGCCGCGGTGGGCAGGCCCTGCAACGTCTCCCCGTCCACCTCGACGGACCCGGCGGTGAGCGGCCGCACGCCGGCCAGGGCCTCGACGAGCTCGACCTGTCCGTTGCCTGCCACACCCGCGATGCCGAGAACCTCGCCCGAGGTGAGCTCGAGGTTCACGTCGCGCACGGCCGGGACCCGGTGGTCGTTGTTCACGTTGAGCCCGCGGACACGGACACGGACGTCACCGCGGTCGCGCGAGGGCGGTGGTCCCTCGCCCGCCTCGTCGGCCGCCTCCACCAGGTGGTCCCGGCTGACTGCTCCCGTCACCACCGCCAGGGCGGCCTGCGCGGCCGGGTCGTCCGCCTCACCGACCATGGTGCGCGCCAGCTGGTCGGGGCTGGTGTCGGCGCGGTCCGTCGTGTCCACGACGACGCCCTCGCGCATCACCGTCATCGCGTCGCAGGCCTGCATCGTCTCGCGGATCTTGTGGGTGATGAGGACGACCGACATCCCCTCGTCCACGATCGCCCGCAGGGACGAGAACAGCTCGTCCACCTCGCCCGGGGTGAGGTTGGTGGTGGGCTCGTCGAGGACGAGGACCCGTGCGCGCCGGTACAGGGCCTTGAGGATCTCCACGCGTTGGCGCACGCCCACCGGCAGGTCGGAGACGATGGCGTCGGGATCGACGTCGAGCCCGAACGTCTCGCTCAGCTCGACGATCCGCCGCCGTGCCGGCCCGAGGTCGAGGCGTGCTCTGCCTGCGGGCGTACCCAGCACCACGTTCTCGGTGACGGAGTAGCTCTCCACCTGGAGGAAGCTCTGGTGCACCATGCCGACCCCGTGGTCGATCGCGTCGCGGGGAGAGCGGATCTCGACCTGCCGACCATCGATCTCGATGGAGCCCGCGTCGGCGGCGTAGAGCCCGTACAGCACGTTCATCAGGGTGGTCTTGCCCGCTCCGTTGCCACCGAGGAGGCCGTGCACCTGACGGGGCTGGACGACGAAGTCCACCCCCGCCAGGGCACGCACCGGACCGAAGGACTTCGTGATCCCCGTCATACGCAGGAGCGGGCCGCCACTCACTCGATCGGCTCCACGTTGCGCTCGACCGTGATCGACCCGTCCTTCAGGCCCGCGAGAGCCTCCTCGGCCGCGGCCTTGGCCTCGGCCGGTACGCCGTCGGCGACCTGGAGGGTGACCCCGGTGTCGAAGCCGAGCGGGTAGTAGCCGGACGTCGTCCCGTCCGCGATGTCGGCCAGGATCGACTCCATCGGGCCGGCGAAGTCGTAGATGACGCTGCCGGCGTAGTGGTCGGCACCGAACGACGACTTGTCGGTGTACTTGGCCGTCGTCCAGGTGGTACCGACCTCCGTGCCGTCCAGCGCCTGGAACGTGCCGACGGCGCCGAGGTTGAGGGAGCCGACGATCACGTCCGCGCCGTTGCCGACCAGCTGCGTGGTGATCTGCTGCGCCTTCGACGGGTCGTTGAAGTCACCCGTCCAGACGGCCTGGACGGTCGCCGACGACCCGGCGTCGGCGATCGCCTGCTCCATCGCGTGCACCTCGGAGTAGCTGAACGGCAGCGAGGCGCCGCCGACGTAGCCGATCTCGCCCGAGGTGGTCAGTGCGTTGGCGAGGGCGCCCACGGCGTAGAAGGAGATGTGGAAGTTGCGGTCGATGACCCAGACGTTGTCCGGCTGGTCGGCGGGCTCACCGTCGAACTCGCCGATGAAGGTGACGTCCGGGTAGTCCGCGGCGAGCTTGCTCGTCGCCTCGTAGAACTGCGAGCCGTGGGTCCAGATCACGTCGTACTCGTCGGCGAGGTACTCGGTCATCACGCGCTCGGCGTCGGCGACCTGCACGCTCTCG
The DNA here is from genome assembly GCA_963843835.1 of uncultured Actinomycetota bacterium. Classification (GTDB taxonomy): domain Bacteria; phylum Actinomycetota; class Actinomycetes; order Actinomycetales; family CAWJMD01; genus CAWJMD01. Next base: position 462,588 of record CAWJMD010000008.1, on the reverse strand, counting down.
GAGTACGTGGTCTCCGCACCGTTCTCCTCCGCCTTCTGCAGGGCGAGGAGTCCGAGCGCGTTGTAGTCGGCGTCGGTGGTCGAGCCGGAGAAGACGGCAGCGATGCGCGGACCGTCCGTGCCGCTCTCGCCCCCTCCCCCGTCGGACCCGGAGCCGGCGTCGGTGCCGCCGTCGCCGCCGCACGCCACGAGGGCGAGCGACACGAGCAGTGCCAGTGGGGCGACCAGCAGGCGGGCCATGCCCCGGCTGGTCTGTCGACGAAGCTTCATCCGTGTCTCCTTCGGACCGATCCGGTCGGCGTCATCGATGGGTCGGTGCGCCGCGGCTGGTGATCCACGACCCTTCCACCAGAGGTGGCCGTGGACACCTGGCAGTTCTGACATGTGGTAAGGCGTTGTTCTGTCACAAGTCACCAGCGAGGTCGCGGCTCACACCCAGTCGACCTCGGCCGCCGGGCGGCCCTCGGCCAGCCGTGCGTAGCCCGGCCCGCGGTCGAAGAACGGCTCCTCCCCGGTGCGCGACGACCGACGCCGTCCACGCTCCGCGTCGGACGCCTCCTCGTCGACCACCGGCAGGTCGTCGGGGCCGGCCGGCGTCCGGAGCACCACGCCGTAGTCGCGCTCGGCGCCCTCGACGGACACCTTGCCCCACACCAGGTCGCGCACGACCTCGTCGTAGGGCCGCTCGAGGGGGTCGCCCCAGCCGCCGCCTCCGGTGGTGCGGATGCGGATCACCTCCCCGGCCTTGACCGGCTCGTCGTCGGCGAGTGCGTCGACCAAGCGCTCGTTCGGGCCACCCGGGTCGATCGTGACCGAGAACGGCTGACCGGCAAGTCCGCCGCGGACGCCCCAGCACGCCAGGATCGACCGGTCCGCGATGGACATGAAGTGCCCGTCCCTCAGCATCCGGATCTGCTTGTCGTAGCCGAGGCCGCCGCGGTAGCGGCCGGCGCCGCCCGAGTCGCAGGCGAGGCCGAGGGACTCGACGCGGAACGGGAACCTGCTCTCGGTGAACTCGCTCGGCAGGTTCCGCGAGTCCGGCACGACGTGGATGGTGTCCTCGCCGTCCGCGTAGTAGCGGCCGCCGGCTCCTCCACCGAGCACCTCGCGCATGAGGTACGGCTGCCCGTCCACGTCGTCGCCGTACACGCCGGTGTACCGGATCGTCTCCTGGTCGGCGGGCATGCGCCCGTCGACGGCCTTGGCGACGACGCCGGCCAGCACGCCGAGCAGGCGGAGGATGACGAAGGTGCGCGCGTTGGTCGGCGCCGGGAAGACCGGGGTCAGCAGCGTCCCCTTCTCGGGGAAGCGCATCTCCAGCAACGGGATCACGCCCTCGTTGACGTCGAGCTCGGCCATCCGCTCAGGGGTCTCGGCGAGGTTGCGCAGGATCGGCGCCAGCCACTTCGCGAGGAAGTTGCCGTCGGCGTAGTCGCCGCAGTGGTTGATCGGCCCCTTCGCCTGGGGACCCGTCCCGGTGAAGTCGATGATGAGGCGCTCACCACCCGGATCGTCCTCGGCAGTGCGGGTCAGCGTGATCCGCTGCGTGTGCAGCCTCGGCTCGTCGACCCCGTCGTGCTCCGCGTAGTCCTCCCAGACGTACTCCCCCACCGGGATCTTCGAGAGGATCTCGCGCCGGTACGTGGCCGTGGTCGCGTCGAGCAGCGCGTCGAAGCACGCCTCGACCGTGTCGACGCCGTAGCGGTCGAACAGCTCCCCGAGCCGGCGAGCGCCCATCAGGCACGCCGAGCACTCGGCGTCGAGATCGGCGGCCAGCGAGTCCGGCATGCGCGAGTTGCGCGTCATGATCTTCAGCGCCGCCTCGTTCGGCACGCCCTGGTCCCACAACCGGATCGGCGGGACCATCAGCCCCTCCTCGAAGACCGAGGTGGCGTGGGACGGCATCGAGCCCGGCACGGCCCCGCCGATGTCGTCGTGGTGCCCGAAAGCCTGCACGAAGGCCACGACCGACGGCTCCTCGTCCCCGGGACGGGTGGCGAAGACCGGCACCGTCACGCAGAGGTCCGGCAGGTGGCCGATGCCCCCCTCGGAGAGGTAGACGTCGTTGTGGAAGAAGACGTCGCCGGGACGCATGGTGTCGAGCGGGTAGTCGCGCGCCACCGGGTGCACGAGCGCCGAGTACGACCGCCCCGTGAGCTTGCGCAGGTTGCGGTCGTGGATGCCTGCCCGGAAGTCGTGCGCGTCGCGGATCATCGGCGAGCGCGAGGTGCGGGCGATCGCCGTCTCCACCTCGGTCTCCACGCTGGCCAGGTAGCCGGCCACGATCTCGACCAGCACCGGGTCGGGCACCGGGGTGTCGAGCCCGGTCAGGCGGTACGGCTTGCCGGTGGCCGTCGTCATGCCGGTGCGTTCGCTGATGGTCATCGTGACGCCACCTCTCGCGTGATCAGGACGTTGCCGAAGCCGTCGACCTCGGCCCGGAAGCCGGGGTGCAGAGGAATGGTCGAGCCGAACTCCTCGATCACGGCGGGCCCGTGCAGCACGTCGCCGTGGCCGAGCCGCGAGCGCTCGTAGAGCGTGGCCCTCATCCACTCGTCGAAGTAGCGCCTGGCGCGTCCCGGTGCGGGCGGCCTCAGCCCCGGTGCCGGCGGCCACCCTCGGCAGGTCGGGTCGCTTGATCGGGCCGACGCCGGTGACGCGCAGGTTCACCCACTCGACGTGCTGGCGTGGGGTCGTCCGAGAAGTCGTACCCGTACAGCGCCCGGTGCTCGGCGTGGAAGGCCTCCGCCGTCTGCGGTGGCGAGGGCCTCGTCGAACCGCTCCGCCGGCCGGCAGGTCGACCCGCACCTCGAACGCCTGACCGTAGTAGCGGAGGTCCGCCGTGCGGACGAACTGTCGCTCGTCCGAGCCGAAACCCTCTGCGGCAAGGGCCTTGTCGGCATCGGCTGTGAGCTCGTCGAGGACCTGTTGGACGGTGCCGTGATCGAGCCGGTCGTGCCGGCGTACGTGCGTGCGTACGTAGTCGTTGCGTACGTCCACCGTGAGCAGGCCGAAGGCGGAGAGGTTGCCGGGGTTCGGCGGCACGAGCACGCCCGCGAGCCCCAGCACGTCCACGAGCCGGCAGGCCAGCAGGGACCCCGACCCGCCGAACGTGACGAGCGTGAAGTCGCGGACGTCGAGGCCGCGCTTGACGCTGATCTGGCGCAGGGCGTTGGCCTGGTTCCACGCCGAGATCTCGAGGATGCCCGCGGCGCACTCCTCCAGCCCCATGCCGAGCCGCTCCGCCAGGGCGGTGACGCCGTCGCCGGCGGCCTCCACGTCGAGCGGGATCTCGCCGCCCAGCAGGTGCGGGGGGATGCGCCCGAGCAGCACGTGGGCGTCCGTGATCGTCGGCGCGGTGCCGCCCTTGCGGTAGCAGAGCGGACCGGGGTCGGCGCCCGCCGACTGGGGACCGACCTTCAGGGTGCCCTCGGGGGTCACCCAGGCGATGGAGCCTCCGCCGGCACCGACCGTGACGACGTCGATCATCGGGATCTTGGACGGGTAGGCACCCACCGTCCCCTCGGTCGTCAGGGCGGGCTGCCCGTCCACGACCACGGTCACGTCGGTGGACGTTCCGCCGCCGTCACACGTCAGCACCTTGGAGACCCCGGCCTCGCTCGCCACGAGCGCCGCACCCAGAGCACCGGCCGCCGGGCCGGAGAGGACCGTGGTGATCGGCTGCTTGACGACCTCCGCAGCCGACAGCACGCCGCCGTTGGACTTCATCACGTAGAACGGCACGTCCCGCGGCGTGCCCTCGGTGGTCGCGAAGTCCGCGAGGCGTGTGGCGATGTTCTGCACGTACCGGCGGATGTTGGGCTTGACCGCCGCGTCGACCAGCGTCGTCACCGAGCGCTCGTACTCGCGGTACTCGCGGAGCACCTCGCTCGAGATGCTGACCGTCGCCTCCGGGTGCTCACGCTCGATCACCTCGCGCATCCGCTCCTCGTGCTCGGGGTTCGCGTAGGCGTGCAGGAAGCACACCCCGATCGTCGAGATCCCCAGGTCGCGGAAGAAGCGCGCGGCCGCGACGGCCTGCTCCTCGTCGAAGGGCCTCACCTCGGACCCGTCCACGGCGAGCCGCCCGCCGACGGTGCGCACGCGGTCCGCCGGGACGATGCGCGCCGGCTTCACCCAGAAGTAGGAGTTGCCGTAGCCGTCCGGCACCGACTGGCGGGCGATCTCGAGAATGTGCCGGTAGCCCTCGGTCGTGACGAAGCCGAGGTTCTCGACCTTGCCCTCGAGCAGCTTGTTCGTCGCGACCGTGGTGCCGTGGCTCACCGCGGTGAGGGCCTCACCACCGACGGGCTCCCCGTCGGAGGAGAGCCGGGCGAGCACCTTCTCGATGCCGGCGAGGAAGCCCTCCGCGGGGTCGACGGGGGTCGAGGGGGTCTTGGTGGTGACCACCTCGCCCGAGTCCTCGTCGACGGCGACGACGTCGGTGAACGTGCCCCCGGTGTCGATGCCGATTCGGATCCTGCGCGTGCTCACGGGGCCTCCCGGCTGCGGCGGGTCGAAGTACCTGCAGGCATTCCACCCCCGACGGGCGGGTAGCACGTCGTCACGTCCTGCCATGAGCGGGCGGTGTTCGTTGGCAGGTCCCCTGAGGGCATGATCGAGTCGTGGCGCGCGCCGGGTGGCCCCTGAGGAAGCTCTCGCAGGACTCGTCGCTGCCCGGACGCCTGCGGCGAGCCGTCCGCGACTCGGCCGTGGTGCGCGTCGAGCGCCTGCGGCAGCGCGGCTGGCAGGTCGGCCAGTGCGCGCTCGCCGCGACCCTGGCGTGGCTGCTGGCCCGCGGCCTGCTGGACCACGCCACGCCGTTCTTCGCCCCGGTCGCCGCCGTCGTCGCGCTCGGGCTCAACTACGGCAACCGCCTCTCCCGCGTGCTGGAGGTCGTGGCGGGCGTCGCGGTCGGTGTCGGGGTGGGCGACCTCTTCGTCTCCTTCTTCGGCACCGGCCCCTGGCAGATCGCCCTCGTCGTCGGCGCCTCGATGGCCGTGGCCGTGCTCGTCGGGGCGGGTGCGGTGCTCACCACCCAGGCCGGGGTGCAGGCCGTCATCGTCACCACGCTGCTGCCCGACCCGTCGGCCGGTCTGTCGCGCTGGTACGACGCGCTGCTCGGCGGCGTTGTCGCGCTGCTGGTGGCGGCCGTCGTGCCGGCGACCCCCCTCGTGCGGCCGCGACGTCTGGCCGCCGCCGCCGTGACCGAGGTGGCGGAGCTGCTGCGCGAGGCCGCCACGAGCGCCGGCGACGGCGACACCGAGCGCGCCGGCCGCGCGCTGGAGCGGGCACGGGCGGGCCAGCGGGTGCTGGACGACCTGCAGGCCGCCGCGTCCGAGGGGCTCGACGTCGTGCGGATCTCACCGCTGCGACGGCACCACCGGCCCGGTCTGCTGCGGATCGCCGATCTCGTCGTCCCCCTCGACCGGTGCATGCACAACGTCAGGGTGCTGCTGCGCCGGGTGACGGTGACCTCCTGGCGCGAGGAGCCGGTGCCGGGCGCCACCGCGCGGCTGATGGACCAGCTCGCCGACGCCACCGAGCAGCTGTCACGCGACCTGCTGGATGGGCGTGGCCGCACGTCGGCGGTGGCGAAGCTGCAGGCCGTCGGCGAGGCCAGCACGGCCCTGCCACGCAGCGAGGCTCTCGCGGGTGACGTGGTCATCGCGCAGCTGCGCTCGGTCGTGGTCGACCTGCTGCAGGTGGCCGGGTTGATGCACGACGCGGCGCTGCGGGCCGTGCCGCCGATGCCCAGGCGTGTCAGCCGCGACGACCTCGAGGCGCCCCGGTAGGCCGACCCGTCGTCGGTGGCGCGCTCGTCCAGCCGGGACGAACCGCTCAGGCGAACCGCTGCCGGCCCTCGTCCTCCCAGGCGGGCGAGAGGACCGACACCACGGCGTTCCCGTCGAGGACGAGCGGGTCCGCCGAGGTGTCGCTCTGCTCCTGCCCGAGACGATCCGGGTCGTCGGTCCCGGTGATGCGCATGTCCTCCGCCACCCAGAACGACTCGTCGGCCAGCTCGAGCTGCCCTCCGACCATGGTGGTCGTCCAGGTCTCGTCGCCGATTCGTCTCGATCCTCGGCGCAGCGTGGCCACGCGCATCCGCGAGCGCAGGTCGGCGAGCGCACCCAGCGGCCGTCAAGGGACCGGTCGGAGGACGTTGCGTGGCCGTGGAGGCGGGCGCGGTGGGGATCAGCCGCGCCGACCGCGGCGCGCGCGCAGGTAGTCGCTGACCACGTAGCGTCCGAGATCCTGCGCCGACGGCGTCAGCACCCGCCCGCCGGCGCGGCGCGCGACGGCGTCGACGAAGCGGCGCAGTCCGGCGTCCTCACCGAGCATGAAGACGTTGAGCACGGCCCCGTAGCGAGCGAGCTGGTCGACCTGCTGCACGGTGGCCTGGATCGTCGACGGGTGCGGCGGCCACATGAACAGCGCCTCGCCGTCCGGACCGAGGTGGGCGGTGGGCTCGCCGTCGGTCACGACCAGCACGACGGGGTCGGACGCGCTGTGGCGTCGCACGTGCCGCCCTGCCAGGGCGAGGGCGTGGGCGAGGTTGGTCCCCTGCTGGTAGTCCGGCTCCACGCCGGCCAGCTCCACCTGGGTCAGAGGCATCGCGTAGCGGCCGAAGCCGATGATCTGCAAGGCGTCCTGGGGGAACCGGGTGGCGACCAGGTGCGCCAGGGCCAGCGCGGTCTGCTTCATCGGACCCCACCGGCCCTCGGCCACCATCGAGAACGACAGGTCGACGCACAAGGCGACCGCAGCGCCCGCCCGCCGCTCGGTCTCGACCACCTCGAAGTCCGCCACGTCGAGGGCGACCGCCCCGCTCGTGTCGGCGGCCGCCGTGCCCGCTGTGCGGCGCAGCGCGTTGCCGACCGTGCGCACCACGTCGAGGGGCTGGGTGTCACCGAACTCCCACGCCCGGCTGGCGCCTGTCGCCTCCCCCGCGGCTCCCGCGGACCGCAGGTCGTGCTGTCCCCGTCGGCCGCTCTCGAGGTCGGCGAAGACGTGACGGAGTGCCGTGCTGCCCAGCCTGCGGAGGGCCTTGGGGCTCAGCGTCCAGCCCTCGTCGCCGCGCGTGAGCCAGCCCTGGCGGCGCAGCTCGCTCTCGAGTTCCGCGAGGCGGCGCACGTCGTCCGCCGCACCGCGTCCGAGCCGGCGCTCGACCGCGGCGACGTCCACGTCGTCGAGGGTGGCGCCGGCGTGCTCCTGGCCCAGCTGCTCGATCAGGTCGTCGAGGTCGGCGAGCTCGCCCAGGGCACCGGTGGCCGCCCCGTACCCCAGCGGCTCGTCCCCCTGCATGCGCTGCGCCCGGTCCCACGGCAGGTCGGGCCGCAGCGCGCGCAGGTTCTCCTGCAGGGCCGCCATCTGGTCAGCGAGACCCGAACCCTCGAGCGCCTGCGCCATCAGCTGCCCCAGCTCCTCGCGCTGGGCCGGTGACAGGGACCGCATCAGCTGCTCGGCGGCCGCGGCCTGCCGGGCGAGCGAGTCGATCAGCTCCTCGGTGTCCTGCGGGTCGTCGGGGAACAGGTCGCCGTGGCGCTCCATGAACTCGCGGAAGGCGTCCGTGGTGTCCTGCCCGGCGGCGTGCTGGGCCAGCAGGTCGTTGAGGTCCTCCAGCATCTCCCGCAACCGCTGGGACGCGGCCGGGTCGCGCCCGGGGTCCCCGTCGCCGCGCATCGCCCGGAGCGCGTCGCGCATGCCGGCGAAGCGCTGGTCGAGGACCTCGCCGCGCAGGTCGTCGAGGATCTGTTCGTACGCAGCCCGCGCCTCGTCGGAGACCCAGTCATAGTCGGCGAGCTCGCGGACGGCGGCGGCCGTCGACCGCGGCAGCGCGTCGAGCCGCGCCTGCACGAACTGCGCGTCCAGGTCCGGCTCACCTGTCCCGTCCTCGCCCCGGGCGGCCGCCTCCCGGTCGGCCAGCGCGTCGCGCTCGGCCGCCAGCGCCTGGTCGAGCAGCGCCCTTGCGCGGGTGACCGTTCCGTCGAGGCGACCTCTCCTCTTCACCTCCTGGCGCATCCGGCGGGCCCGGGCCTCCAGGTCGTCGAGGCCGCGTCCCTCCTCGGTGCCGCGCCGGAGCAGGTCGCGCAGCGCCTCGCGCAGGCTGCCACCGGCCAGCACCTCCTCCCCCACCGCGTCGACAGCTGCCCTCACGTCGTAGGGCGCCGCCAGGGGGTCCGGGCCGCCGGACCAGGCGCCGTAGCGGTAGCGGCGCTCGTGCGCCGCACCGCCGCCGGCCCCGGCCGCTGCGCTCACCCGCCGTACACCGTCCGTCCGTCGTCGGTCGCGTCCTTGGCCAGGCGCCGGGTCAGGTGCAGGCCCTCCAGCACCAGCTCGACGCCGGCCGCCGCGTGGCCAGGGCTCGGGGCGTCGCCCAGCCCGAGCCGGTCCAGCACCTTCGCCAGCCCACTGACCGTGCCCACCTGCGCCATCACCTCCGCGGACGTGACCAGCTCGCCCGTCTCGATGGTCTCGCCCTCGGCCACCAGGGCCGTGAACCCACTCAGGTCCGCGCCACCCAGCCGGGCTCGGAACGTCTCCGCCACGGCGGTTCTCAGCAGGTGCGCCAGGACCTCTGTCTCGCGGCCCTCGTGACCGGACTCGAACTCGACCTTGCCGCGGAGGGTCCCGACGATGGACTCGGCGTCACCGACACGGGCGACCGCGTCCTGCTCGCCCCGCAGGGCTCCCCGGCGCAGGGCAGATGCCGCCACCGTCTCCACGCCGGCCACGGCGAAGCGAGCGGAGACGCCGGACCGTGCGTCGACGGCCGGGGACTCCCGGACGCCGCGCGTGAAGCGCGCCACCACCTCGACGACGTGGTCCGGGACCTCGGCGACGAGCTGGGCCTCCTGGAGCACGAGGTCGGTCTCCGAGTCCAGGGCCAGTGGGTAGTGGGTTCGGATCTCGGCCCCGAAGCGGTCCTTCAGCGGCGTGATGATGCGTCCGCGGTTCGTGTAGTCCTCCGGGTTCGCGGTCGCCACGAGGAGCAGGTCGAGCGGCAGCCTGAGCTGGTACCCCCGGACCTGGATGTCCCTCTCCTCCAGGACGTTCAGGAGCCCGACCTGGATGCGCTCGGCGAGGTCGGGCAGCTCGTTCACCGCCACGATGCCTCGGTGGGCGCGTGGCACGAGGCCGTAGTGGATCGTGTCGGGGTCACCCAGGGTGCGGCCTTGCGCCACCTTGACCGGGTCGACGTCGCCGATCAGGTCGCCGATGCTCGTGTCCGGCGTGGCGAGCTTCTCGGAGTAGCGCAGGGAGCGGTGCCGCCAGGCGACGGGCAGGTCGTCGCCGAGCTCGACGGCACGGTGCACCGACGCGGGGACGACCGGGTCGTAGGGGTGCTCGCCCAGCTCGGACCCCTCGATCACCGGCGTCCACTCGTCGAGCAGCGCGGTCAGCGACCGGAGCAGGCGCGTCTTGCCCTGCCCGCGCTCCCCGAGCAGGACCACGTCGTGGCCGGCCAGGAGCGCGCGCTCGAGCTCCGGCAGCACGGTGTCGTCGAAACCGACGATCCCCGGGAAGCGCTGCGACGGTGACGCGCCCGACGCCATCAGGGCGAGCAGGTTGTGGCGCAGCTCGGCCTTGACGCTGCGGTAGACGTGACCGCTCGCGCGCAGCGCGCCGAGGGTGGTGGGCAGGTGCGCCGGGGCGGGGGACGGCACCAGGGATGATGTGCGGCTGGACGAGACCTCGCTCATCTCGGCACCGTACGTCGCCGTCCGGCACCCGGCACCCCGGCCATGGCCGCTCTCGGCCCGTGAGATGTGCCGTCTGTCCGGCTCCGCCGCGGGTCAGCCCTGGCGCGCCGTCTCCCAGAGCCCGACGGTGTTGCCCTCCGAGTCGGCGAAGTACGCCGTGAAGCCCATGTCAGCCACCGGCGTCCTCTTGGTGAGCACACTCCCGCCGAGCTGCTCGACCTTCGCCAGGGCGTCGTCGATGTTGTCGACGTCGATCGTGATCATCGTCTGCTGCATGTTCTCGCCACGTGGGCCCATGCCACCGCCGATGTAGCCGGCCTCGGTGGGGCCCTGCTCGCCTGACGGGCCGGTGGAGAACGTCGTGTACTCCATCCCCGGCATCTCGCTCATCTCCCAGCCGAACGCCTCCTGGTAGAAGCGCTTGGCCCGGTCCGCGTCGTCGTAGGGGAGCTCGCAGTGCACAATTCGCCCGGACATGTCGCATCCCTTCGTCACCGGTGGTTCGGACGAGTTCGACGCTAGTCCCCGGGCGACGACCTGCCCAGACCGCAAAGGGGCCAGACGAGGCGAAGGCGACCCCCGGGTTACTCCCCCGCCCGGGAGAACGGGAACGACGTCTTGGCGGGGGCCATCAGGTCGTCCGCGTACCTCCGGATCAGGTCGAGGTTGCGGTCGGCGAGGTGGTCGAAGCCCTGCTTGACCGAGGACCCCGGCGTCATCGACGACATCGCGTCGGCGGGGTCGAGCCGCGCGCTGATCCAGCACTCGTGGCTGGCTGCCCGCGCGATCGTGTGCGACGTCGGGTCGACGATGTGGGAGTTGCCGAAGTAGTGCACGCCGGCCGGGTCGGTCCCGGTGGAGTTCGACGCCACCACGTAGACGTGGTTGTCGTACGCGCGGGCCCGGCTGGTCAGCTCCGCGATGTCGGCCGAGCGCAGCAGCGCGGACGGACGGGCGATCACCTCGGCGCCCTGCACGGCCTGGATCCGCCAGAGCTCCGGGTAGTCGCCGTCGAAGCAGATCGCCATCCCGATCCGTCCGAGGTCGGTGTCCACGACGGAGACCTCGTCACCGGGAGTGACCCAGCCGCCGCGCGTGACGATCTCGGTGCAGAACGGGTGGGTCTTGCGGTACGTGGACACGATCTCGCCGTCGGGGGCGATCAGCACGCTGGTGTTGTAGACGACGCCGCGCTCGGGTCCGCGCTCGTACGTGCCCCACACGAGGTGCGCCCCGGTGGCGCGGGCGGCCTCCTGCAGGGTCTCGGTGACCGGCCCGGGGAGCGAGCTCACCAGGTCCCAGAGCTCCTCGGGCGGGCAGCCGGGCGTGAACCCGGTGGAGGCGGTCTCCGGCAGCACCACCAGCTCCGCGCCGGTCGCGTCGACGCACCGCCGCACCCAGTCGGCCGCCGTGGCGCAGTTGCGCTCGATGGTGCTCTGCGAGAGCGGTTCGGCCAGGGGCGCCAGCTGCAGCGCGGCTGCGGTGAACGCGCGCATCAGTCCCTCCTCCGTCGTGACACGGCATAGCCGACGACGACGCCGGCGAGTGCCCAGAACGCGCCCGCCCCGACACCGGCGAGCACCACCCAGAACGGTACGCGGTTGTCGCCGGCGACCGCGGCGGCCGGGACGCGGATGCCCGCCGCCGGGACGAGCTCCTCGCCCGCCACCGGTGCCACTGCCTCGCCCGCGGCCGGTGCCACGGGGATGCCCTGCGCGATGACGGTGTCGACCGCGCCGAAGAACTGCCCGGCCATCTTGCGGGACACGCCGGTCAGCATCCGCTGCCCGACACCGCCGATCATGCCGCCGACGACCGCGTCCGCGTCGTAGGCGAGGTGGGTCCCGGAGCCGGCGGCCTCGAGCCGGACACGCACCGTGGCGTCCACCGTGCCGGGTGCGCCGGAACCGCTGGCGCGGAGGGTGAACGAGTCCGGTGGCTGCTGGTCGGCCAGGCGCACCTCACCGTCGTACGAGCCCTTGATCGACGCGACCCCGGCCGTCACGGTCATCGTGTACCTGTCCGGGCCCACCTGGTCGAGCGCCTGGACCCCCGGGATGGTCGCCGCGAGGACGGCCGGGTCGTTGAGCGCCGAGAACACCTTGTCGGGCGGTGCGGCCAGGTCTGCGGTGCCGCTGATCTTCATCGGTCCTCCTGCGTTGACGACGTGGCAAGCGACTCGGCCGCGTGGGCGAGGCGCAGGTGGAACAGCTCGCTCGGCGAGATCGGCATGGAACGGATCGGGATGCCCTCGGCGTCCTCGATCGCGGACGCGAACAGCGCCGCGGCCGGGATGACGCCCGCCTCGCCTGCACCCTTGATGCCCAGCGGGTTGAGCGGGGACCGGGTCTCGAGGTGGTCGATCTCGATGCTCTTCGGGACCTCGGACGCGTAGGGCATGAGGAAGTCCATGTACGAGGCGTTGAGCACCTGGCCGTGCTCGTCGTAGACGATCCGCTCGTAGAGGGCACCGCCCACACCCTGTGCCACCCCGCCGTGGATCTGCCCCTCGACGATCATCGGGTTGATCAGCGTCCCGCAGTCGTGGACGACGCAGTACCTCAGGATCCTCACCTCGGCCGTGTCGGGATCGGTCTCGACGACGGCTGCGTGCATCCCGGAGGCGAAGGTGGAGCGCTCGGGCGAGTAGTACCCGGTCGCCTCGAGGCCGGGCTCGTCCCCCTCGGCCACCGGGGGCTTGGAGGTGTCGCCGACGCTGAACTGGGTGGCCGCCTTCGACGCCTCGTCGAACGCGTAGCGCAACGGGTTCGAGAGCACCGCGATGGTCGAGAGCGGCAGCTCGGCCCCCGAGGTGCCGACCGGCGTCCCCTTGACCCGAGCCACCCCGTCCACCAGCTCGAGGTCGGCGGCGTCCACCTCGAGCGCCTCCGCGGCGATCCTCAGGGCCTTGTCGCGCACCTTGCCCGCCGCGACGTGCATCGCCGAGCCGCTCATCACCGCTGCACGGGAGGCGAACGTACCCACCGCGTACCGGAACCGGCGGGTGTCACCGGTGACGACCTCGACGTCGTCGACCGGTACGCCCAGCTGGTCGGCGACGATCTGCGCGAACGAGGTCTGGTGCCCCTGGCCCTGGGTGGTCAGGCCCGTGGCGACCTTGACCTTCCCGGACGACTCGACGACGACGTGCGCGCCCTCGTACGGTCCGGGGCCGGTGCCCTCCACGTAGGCGGCGAGGCCGATGCCCACACGGCGCCCCTCGGCCCGAGCGGCGTCGCGGTACTCCTCGAACTCGTCCCAGCCCACGAGCTTCTTGATCTTGTCCAGTCCCGCCGGGTAGTCGCCGGAGTCGTAGACGAGCGGCCGCCCGTCCTGGAAGAGCAGCTGGTGGTCGTAGGGCATCTCGTCCGGAGTGATCAGGTTGAGGGCCCGCACGTCGGCACGGTCCTTGCCCAGGGACCTGGCGATGGCGTCCATCGCACGTTCCATCGCGAACACGCCCTGGGGCCGTCCGGCTCCCCGGTACGGGGTGACGATGACGGTGTTGGTGTAGAGCGAGAAGGCGTTGCAGCGATAGGCCTTCGGCTTGTACGGGCCGAGCACCTGGGTCGACGTGATGATCGGAACGATGATCCCGTACGGGGTGTAGGCACCGTTGTCGTGCCAGAAGGTGAAGTCGAGCGCGAGCAGCCGCCCGTCGTCGTCGAACCCCACGGTGACCGTCTGCAGCTGGCCCCGCTCATGGGCCGAGGACGTGAAGTGCTCGCGGCGGTCCTCGGTCCACTTCACCTCACGGGCGATCCCGGCGCGGGCCAGGTTGCGGGCCGCCCATGGGACCACGACCTCCTCCGGCCAGGGGTGCATGATCTTGACCCCGAAGCCGCCCCCCACGTCGGGCGCGATGCACTCCACCTTGTTCTGGGCCATCCCGAGCTTCGCCGCCACCGCCATGCGCACGGACGTCGCCGCCTGCGTCGAGGTGTAGACGCGGATCGAGTCCTCGTCGGAGTTCCAGATGGCGTAGACGCCCTTGCCCTCCATCGGCATGCAGGCGGAGCGCTCGATCTCCAGGTCCAGCGTCAGCGTGTGGGGCGACGAGGCCAGGACCGCCTCGACGTCGCCCACCTCCTGGACCAGGTGCGCGGCCACGTTGTCGGGCACGTCCTCGTGCACGGCGTGCTCCGCCGCACGTGCGGCCTCGACGCCGACGACGACGGGGAGGTAGTCGTAGGAGATCCTGATCCGCTCGCAGGCGTCCTCCGCGATGTACCGGTCGGTCGCCACGACCAGGACGATCGGCTCCCCGACGTGGTTCACCTCGTGCTTCGCCAGCACGTAGCCCGTGCGCGGGGAGGTCAGGGCGGGATGGGGGATCAGCAGCGGCAGGGGCTGCGCCACCGGGGCGTCGGGGTCCTCGGCCAGGTCGTCGTACGTGTAGACCGCGACGACACCTTCGACGTCGAGAGCCCCCGACACGTCGATGTCCAGGATGCGCGCGTGCGCGTGCGGGCTGCGCACGAAGGCGGCCGCGAGGGCGTCGTGGCCGAGGTCGTCGAGGAAGCGCCCCTCTCCACGCAACAGGCGCGGGTCCTCCTTGCGACGGATCGGCGCGCCGAACATCTTGGTGGTCAAGCGTTCTCACCGCCCTGCACGGTGCCGGCGGGGCCGGACGCCGCCGCGGCGTCGCGCTGGAGCTCGGCCGCCCGCAGCACGGCTGCCTTGATGTTCTGGTAGCCCGTGCACCGGCACAGGTTGCCGCCGATGGCCTCGGTCGCCTCCTCCGGCGTCGGGTCGGGGTTCTCTTCCAGGTAGGCGGCGATCGTCGTCACGAAACCCGGTGTGCAGAAGCCGCACTGGAGTCCGTGGCAGTCGACGAACGCCTGCTGGACGGGGTGCAGGCCGCCGCCCTCGGGACTGAGCCCCTCGACGGTCGTCACCTCGCGCCCGTCGGCGGAGCCCGCCAGCATCAGGCACGACCGGGCGGGTTGCCCGTCGACGAGGACCGTGCAGGCACCACAGACACCGTGCTCGCAGCCGACGTGCGTACCGGTGAGGCGCAGGTCGTGCCGCAGCACGTCGGAGAGCAGGCGACGCCCGGGGACGGTGACCTCGCGCCACACCCCGTTGACCTTGACGCGCACGTCCACGTCGTCGTCGCTCACGCTGCACGCTCCTGGGTCGTGGGGTCGGTGGCGTCGACCGCGGCACGGGCCACGGCCCGTGCGGTCAGCACACCGACCAGGTGGCTGCGGTAGGCGGCGGTCGCGTGGACGTCGTCGTCGGTGAGGACGAGGTCGCGCGCCTGGTCGGCGACGACCGCCCACGCGTCCGGCGGGGCGTCGACCGGCAGCCCGGTGGCGGCGTCGAGGTCGACCACCTCCCCCAGCTCACCGGCGGAGACGAACGTGGCCCGTGCGGCGCGCACGACCCCCTCCGTCGCCTCGACCAGGGCGACCACGCCGGCCATCGCGTAGTCGCCGTGCCTGCGGGCGAGCTCCTCGACGGCGGTGCCCACACCGCCCCGGCGAGCCGGCACGGAGCCCTGCAGGGCGATCTCGGTCGGCTCCAGAGACGACTCCAGCGGGCCGAGGAAGAGGTCGGACGCGGCGATCAGCCGCTCGCCGCCGGCGGCGGAGGCGACCGTCACGGTCCCCCCGAGAAGGACCATCACGGCGGGCATCTCGGCCGAGGGGTCCGCGTGGACGATCGAGCCCAGCGTCGTGCCGCGGTTGCGGATGGTGGGGTGCGCGACATTGCGGAGCGCCCGGCGCAGCAGCGGCTGGTGACCGGCGGCCCCGTCGTGCGACAGCAGGGCCGTGTGGGTCACCAGGGCCCCGAAGGTCACGCCGTCCGGTCCGGCCGTCACCTCGTCGATCCCGGGGATCGCGGTGATGTCGACGATGTTCGCCGGGGCGGCCAGCCTCATCGAGAGCATCGGCACGAGGCTCTGCCCGCCGGCCAGGACCTTGGCGTCCGCGCCGAGGTCGGCCAGGAGCGCCAGCGCCTCGTCCAGCGTGGCGGGGCGGTGGAAGCGCAGCGGGGACGGCTTCATCGACGGATCGCGCCTGCCCTTCGGTCGTCGTGGCATGGTCGGGTCGGCTCCTGCCCAGTCAACACCGCCGCGGGTCGCGGTGCCGTGCGGACGGCCGGGTCACCGGGCGGCAGGCGTCGGGCCGGGGTACGCGGGAGCAGCCCCGGCCCGACGTGGCCGTCGAGCTCGTGGGCGAGCCCTACTCGGGCCGGTCCACCCGCTTGGTCAGCCTGGTGTGCGTGCCGTCCGTCTCCTCCTGGGTGTACATCCCCGGTTCGCCGAGCACGAGGCTCGGGGAGTCGGCGGCGGCGCGAAGGTGCGGCGGTGCCACCGCCCGGGCCAGGTGGTAGGCGCCCACGGTGACGATCGTGCCGAGCGCGATGCCCGCCAGCGAGAAGGTGTCGGTGAACACCAGCGACGTGTTGCCGATGGCGATGATGATGCCCGCGGCGACCGGAACCAGGTTGATCGGGTTGCCGAAGTCGACGTTGTTCTCCTTCCAGATCTTCGCGCCCAGCAGGCCGATCATCCCGTAGAGCACCACGGTGATGCCGCCGAGGACGCCGCCCGGGGTGGCGGAGATGATCGCGCCGAACTTCGGCGAGAAGCCGAAGGCGATCGCTACGCCGGCAGCGACGAAGTAGGCCGCGGTCGAGTACACCCGGGTGGCGGCCATGACGCCGATGTTCTCGGCGTAGGTGGTGGTGGGCGAACCGCCCACGGCGGAGGCGAGGACGGTGCCGACGCCGTCGGCGGCGATCGCACGGCCCATCACCGGGTCGAGGTCGGCGCCGGTCATCTCGGCGACCGCCTTGACGTGCCCGGTGTTCTCGGCGATCAGGGCGATCACGGCGGGGATCACCAGCAGCACGAACACCCACTTGAACTCGGGCAGGTGGTAGCCGACGATCCCTGCCGCCGTGTCGGTGGCCGGCGGGAAGCCGAACCACGGCGCCGACTCGACGTTGGCCCAGTTCACCCGGAAGTGGGTGGTGATGTCGTCGGCGGCCGCGTCGTAGCTCGTGATCTGCCCGAAGACCCGGTCGAACACCCACGAGAGCGCGTAGCCGAAGACGAGACCGAGGAAGATCGAGATGCGGCCGATGAAGCCGCGCAGCCCGACGCTCATCAGGATGACGGCGAGCATCACCAGCAGGGCGACCCACTGGTCCTGGGGCCAGTAGATGTTCGCGACGACGGGGGCCAGGTTGAAGCCGATCAGCATCACGACGGCCCCGGTCACGACCGGCGGGAGGACGCTGTAGATCAGCCGGGCACCGACGAAGTGGATGAGGACGCCGACCAGGGCGAGGATCACGCCGGCCACGAGGATCGCGCCGGTGACCTGCTGCGGCGTCCCCTCCTGGGCGTAGATCGCGGCCACGCCACCGACGAAGGACGCCGACGTGCCGAGGTAGCTGGGCACCTTGCCCTGCACGATCAGCAGGAACGCGATCGTCGCGATGCCGCTCATCATGATCGCGAGCTGGGGGTTCAGACCCATGATCAGGGGGAAGACGAAGGTGGCGCCGAACATCGCGACCACGTGCTGGGCCCCGAGCCCCGCCGTCCGTCCCCAGGTGAGTCGCTCGTCAGGAGCGACGACCTCGCCCGGTGCGAGAGTCTTCCCGTCTCCGTGCAGCTTCCATCCGATGGCCATGCCCGTTCCTCTCGCTGAGGGGACCCGCTGGTGACCGAGCCCTGGCGCCACGACAGGTGTGACGCAGCGCACGTGCGGTCAGGATGACGGAACGTTACGTCCGTGTCAGGCAGGCGGGATGGGCGAGTCTTGCCAGCCCTCAAGGCCGCTCGACGGCAACGAGTTCCAGCGCCGTCACGCGCTGTTGGACAAACCACGCATCGCGACCACCTTGAGGGCGAGCGACAGGTCGAGACGCAGCGTCGACTCGGAGGTGAAGGGACCGAGGAGCCGTTCGAGCTTGCCGATGCGGTAGCGCAGGGTGTTGTAGTGGAAGTGGAGCCGCCGAGCCGTCTCGGCCACGTTGATGTTGGTCTCCAGCAGCACCTCGAGGGTGCGTCGCAGGTCCTCGGCCTCGGGATCGGTCCCGGCGAGCTCGCCCAGCGTCTCCGCCGCGAACGACCGCAGCTCCCCCTCGTCGCTGACCAGGCTGAGGAGCCGGTACACACCCAGCTCGTCGAAGTGGGTCAGGGACGACTCCCCGTGCACCTGTCGCCCGACCCGCACCGCGGTCCGCGCCTGCTCGTAGCCGAACGGGATCTGGTCGACGCCCTCGCACACCCGGCTGACGCCGACGCCGAAGGCGCGGCGCCCTCCCCCGCCCTCGCCGCGGACGATGGCGACGAGCTCGCGCACGGTACGGCGCACGTCGCCGTCCGAGGGCACGCCGACGAGGGCGACGGTCTCGGTCCGCAGGCCGGCGACCGCGGCCTGGCCCTCCCGCGCACGAAGGGCGCCGGCCAGGGCGGCCGCCTGCCGGTCGACGGTCGGGCGGCGGGCCGCGTCGACCTCGGCGGCATCGGGTTCGAGTGGCGCGGGGTCGGGTTCGAGCACGACGACGACGAGCGGGCGGCTGACGTCCCAGCCGAAGGCACGGGCGTGGGCGACGGCGTCCTCCGGGCGGCCGGCGCGTCCGAGCAGCAGGTCCCGCAGGTAGTCGGTGCGGTACTTGTCCTCGACCGCGGCGACGGCGAGGTCACGGGTGACGACGAGGGCGCAGACGGTGGCAGCCCGCTGCAGGGCGTGCAGGTCGTCCGGGCCCAGCTCACGCCCGACGCCGAAGGCGGCGATCCGTCCGTGCTCGAGGGCGCCGGCCGAGACCGTCGCCACCGCGGTCGACACGAGCGGGCTCGTGCCCGCTCCGGGCTCCGCGGCGTGCAGACCGAGGGCTGCGCACTGGTCCTCGGTGCGCAGGCGCCCGGTGGTGTCGAAGCAGGGCTGCCCACGGACGACCCGCTGCAGGTCGTCCGGTCCGGCAGAGGCGATCTCACGGCCGTCCGGCGTCGTCACCACGACGACGGCGGGCAGCACGTCCGACAGCGACTCGGCGACGTCGACCATGCTCCCGCCGGTGAGGACCACGTCGACCAGGCGACGGTGGACGCGCTCGGCCCGTGCCAGCGCCTTGGCCTGGCGGTTCACAAGCTCGCCGAGCACGTCGGTCAGGACGTCGTCGAAGGACACGTGGGCGGGCAGGGAGACGACGGGGAAGCCGAGCCGGTCCGCGATGGCGAGCACGCTGTCGGGGACGGCGTCGAGGTAGCGCCCCAGCTTGATCGCCAGCGCGGTGACACCCCGCGCGTGCAACCCCTCGACGAGCTCTCCGAGCGAGTCCGGGTCGTCCCGCACCGGGTAGCCCACGGTGAGCAGCAGCTCGCCCGGGCGAACCCAGGGCTGGATGTCGGGGACCTCCATCACGTTGAGCCGCGTGACCGGGCGGGAGAGACCCTGGGCTCCGGCCAGCACGCGGGATCCGCTCAGCACCGGAGTGCGCAGCACCTGGTCGAGCGGCACGCCGCCGGTCTCCTCGAAACCGGCACCGGCCCCGGGCTCGGCGACGTCGGCCGACCTCGGCTCGCTCATGTGGTCGTCGCCCTCACGCGGCCCACGCCCCGCGTCGTCACCATGTGGTGCCGGAGCAGAGGATCGTTGGCAACATTTCCCATGTGGCGACGGTAGTGCGTGCACCTAGCGTCGACAACACCCACTCGGCGCACCCCGGTCGAGCGCCGTGACCACCCGCCCCGTGGCCCGAGGAGGAACCGTGGACGCACGCCTGGTGTCCGGTGCCCTCCCCGTCGCGGCGGCAGGCCACCTCCGTGGGCTGCTGCTGGGCCCGTCGAGGCCCGTGCGCGTGCTCACCAGCGGACGCCTGGCGGCCTACCTCGCGGTCGACGCGGCCGAACCCCGCGTCGTGGCCGTCGTGGCGCCCGGTGCCGTGGTGCCCGCCGGCTCGCTCGTGCTCCCGCGCGGCGCCCGTCCCGACGTCGTGCTGCCGGACGGGAGCCGTCTGGTCCTCGGCGGGGGCCGTCTCACCTCGGACCTCGGGGACCACGTGCTGCGGGTCGCGCGGTGGTTCGACGCCGACAGCATCCCGCACGGGCGGCCCGACCCGAACGCCACGCGGTTGCTGGCGGCTCGCGTGACGGCACGCCCCTCGCCGCCCCCTGAGGTGGAGTCGGCGCGCTCCGGGGCCGTGGACGCGGCCAGGGCACTCGCCGAAGGACGCGACGCCGAGGCCACGCACCTGCTCGTGTCCCGTCTGGGACTCGGCCCCGGTGCCACCCCGAGCGGCGACGACGTGGCCGCGGGCGTGCTGCTCGCCGCCCTCGCCCTCGCGCCCGGCGAACCGGCGCGGACGCGCGTCGAGGCCGTCGCGAGGGCGGTGGCCGACGGCGCGGCCGGCTGCACGACGGCCGTCTCGACCGCGCTGCTCGCCGACGTGGCGGAGGGCCGGTGCCCCCGGCCCGTCGCCCTCGCACTCGCCGTCCTCGCCCCCGCAGCGGGCCCGCCGTCGACCGACCCCGGCGACGTGGCGCGACGCCTCGACGGCCTCCTCGACCTCGGGCACCACTCCGGCGCCGACCTGGCGACCGGGTTGCTCGCCGTGCTGACGACGGCCCTCGACGGGGCCACCCCGCAGCACGTCCCATCGCCCCGTTCTCACACCACCACCAGGAGGATCGCGTGAGCCACATGCACGTCGAGGTACGGCACGGCCAGTACCACGACTCGGTGACCCTGCTGGGGGTGAGCCGCACGGTCGCACAGGTTCCCGGAGTGGCCGCGGCCCAGGTGGCGATGGCCACCCCCCTCAACCTCGACGTGCTGGCGCAGATGGGCTTCGACCTGCCACCCACCAGCCCGGACGACCTGGTGGTCGCCCTGCGCCTGGACGCGGACGACGCGGACGCCACCCGCGAGGCGGCGCTCGAGGCGCTGCTGCAGGCGCTGGCACCCCGCCGGCAGTCCGGCGAGGCCGCCCAGGTGCCGCCGGCGACCACGGCCACCGCGCTCAAGGCCGATCCCACGCCGTTGGTGCTCATCTCCGTTCCCGGAGCCTCGGCTGCCGTCGAGGCCTGGGACGCGCTCGACGCCGGAGCCCACGTGATGCTGTTCAGCGACAACGTCGACCTCGACGACGAGGTCGCGCTCAAGCGGGCCGCCGCAGAGCGCGGTCTCCTCGTGATGGGCCCCGACTGCGGCACGGCCGTTGTCGGTGGCGTCGGCCTCGGCTTCGCCAACGCCGTGCGACCCGGACTGGTGTCGATCGTGGCCGCGTCGGGAACCGGTGCGCAGCACCTGATGTCGCTGCTTGACGCGCAAGGGATCGGGGTCAGGCACTGCCTCGGCCTCGGTGGCCGTGATCTCGGGGCGCGGGTCGGAGGCCTTGCAGCCGAGCAGGCACTGCGCATGCTCGCGGTGGATGAGGCGACTGAGCTGGTGGTTCTGGTCTCGAAGCCTGCCGACGCCGACGTCGTGACCAGGCTCGAGCACCTGGCCGAGGAGCTCGGCCTCGACCTCGTCTGGGCGGTGCTCGGTCCCGAGTCCGAGGGCCTCACCGTGGCCGCCGAACAGGTCTGCGCACGGCTTGGCAACGAGTTCCCCCTCTGGCCCGCCTGGGGCCGGCCGGTCCCCGTGGACCAGCCGGTGACGTTCGACCAGCCGGCCTCCCCCGAGAACAGCCTGCTGCGAGGTCTTTTCGCCGGAGGGACGCTCTGCGACGAAGCGATGGTCCTCGCCTCCCGCACCCTGGGCGCGATCGCCTCGAACGTCCCCCTCGAGGGGGCGCCGGCCCTGGATGCGTCCGGGCCCGGCGCTCTCACGGCGTCGCTCAGCCAGGCGGGTCACGCCGTCGTCGACCTCGGCGACGACACGCTCACGGTGGGCCGGGCGCACCCCATGATCGACCCGACGCTGCGTCTCGAGGCCATCGCCGACGCCGCCGCCGACCCCCGCGTCCGCGTGCTCCTGCTCGACGTCGTCCTCGGCCACGGCGCCCACGCCGACCCGGCAGGGGCGCACGCGCCGGCGATCGAGCAGGCACTGGCGACGGCGCGCGACCAGGGCCGCGAGCTGGACGTCCTGGTCACCCTGGTGGCCACAGCGGACGACCCGCAGGGTCGTGACGTCCAGGCCGAGGCCCTCGCGGCCTCGGGGGCCCACGTCTACCTCTCCAACGCCCAGGCCACGGCCGCGGCCACCGACCTCCTCCCCCACGTCCCCGCAGGAGCCACCCGATGACCACGACGGACGAGAACAGCCCCGCCGCCCGCCTCCTCGCCGGCCCGACGGACGTGACCACGGTCGGCGTCGACCTGTTCGCGGACGCGCTGGAGGCCCAGGCGGTCACCGCGCACCGCGTCGACTGGCGGCCGCCCCTGACCGGCACGGAGGCTGCGTTGCGTCGAGTGCTGGCCGACCCGCGACGGCAGGCGGCGAACGAGGAGGCCGTGCGGCGCGTGCTGGCGGCAGGCGCCGAGCTGGTCGACGTGCGGCCTGCCTCCGACGCCCTCGACCTGGAACCGGGCACCTTCCTGCACGCAGGTCCCCCGCTCGACTTCGCCGACGCGTCCGGGCCGATGCGTGGGGCACTGGTGGGCGCGATGCTGTACGAGAACCTGGCCGACGACGCCGGCGAGGCCGAGCGCCTGCTGACCGAGGGGCGTCTGCGCGACGGCTCACCGATCACGCTGTCGCCCTGCCACCACCACCGCGCGGTCGGTCCGATGGCCGGCGTGGTCAGCCCCAGCATGTGGGTCTTCGAGGTGCGTGACCCCGGCTCGGGACGCAGCGCCTTCTGCTCCCTCAACGAGGGCCTCGGCAAGGTGCTGCGGTACGGCGCCTACTCGTCCGACGTCGTCGAGAGGCTCCAGTGGATGTCGGACGTGCTCGGCCCGCTGCTGCAGACCGCCGTCCGCCGACGGGTGGAGTCGGCCGCCGGGCCGATCGACATCCGCTCGATCATCGCCCAGATGCTGCAGATGGGTGACGAGGGGCACAACCGTAACCGCGCCGGCACGATGATGCTCGTCCGCGAGCTGGTCCCGGAGCTGCTGGACCTGACGGGCGCCGACGCCCCCGAGCCCGCGCAGGTGGCCGAGGTCGTGCGGTTCTGCAACGGCAACGACCACTTCTTCCTCAACCTGGTGATGCCCGCCTGCAAGGTCGCCCTCGACGCCGGCCGTGACGTGCCCGGTTCGACCCTCGTGGTCGCGATGGCACGGAACGGAACCGAGTTCGGCATCCAGGTCTCGGGCACCGGGGACCGGTGGTTCACCGGTCCGGCGCAGCTCGCCGACGGGCTGTTCCTCGGCGACTACGGTCCGGACGACGCCAACCCCGACATCGGCGACTCGTCGATCACCGAGACGGCCGGCATCGGCGGCTTCTCGATGGCAGCGGCGCCGGCGATCGTGGCGTTCGTGGGCGGCGACTCGACCACCGCGGTCTCGACCACGCTGCGGATGTACGAGATCACCCTGGCCGAGCACCCCGCGTTCCAGATCGCGGCGATGGGCTTCCGGGGCAGCCCGGTGGGCATCGACGTGACGGCCGTCGCGCGGACGCGGATCCTTCCGCAGATCAACACCGGCATGGCCGGCAAGCAGGCCGGGGTGGGCCAGGTCGGTGCCGGCCTGGTGACGCCGCCCGAGGACTGCTTCACCGCCGCGATGGCGGCGCTGGCGGAGGCCGTCCCGAAGACCTAGACGCCTTCGGCCCGGCGCGCCTCGGCGAGGAGCCGCTCGTAGTCCTCCTCGTGCATCTCCACGAGCCGTTCGAGCGCCGTGGACCGCGCACGACGGGCCCGGACCTCCCGGTCACCGCGGCCGACGACGCCCACGGGCGCCGCGCGCCGGCGTTCGTCCGTGCCGACTGCCTGGGCCGTCGCGGCACCCGCGGCCGGGGCCACGCGGCGGGTCGTCACCTTGGCGGCCCCCGCGCTGCGCGGGGCGGGCTTCTCAGGCTTGGTCAGGCAACCGTCACAGGTGCCCGCGTCGCCGTCGAAGTCGTTCACCGAGAGGACCTTCCGGCAGGTCTCACACCTACGCCACGTTGCGGCCACCGTCCACGCACCCCAGTTCTCCGGCGCCACCGCCGGTTCGTCGTCCGTCCATGCGGCCCCGGCGGTCCCGGGGCCGCCACGTCTCAACGTCGCACCAGCACCGTTCCCGCCGCCCGGTCGTGCAGACCCCGCTGGTCGCGGTCGAACACCACGGCCGGCAGCACGAGGCAGAGAAGCACGGTGCGCACCGCCGCCGGCGCCGGGCCGGCCCACCCACCGGTGACGCGCTGCAGCCGCAGGCCCAGCAGGGCGTGCCCGGGGCTGGATCCGACGGTTCCCACCGTCAGCACCTGGAGCGCGGCGAACACGCCGAGCGTCGCCCAGGGGTCGCCACCGAAGAAGGCCGTGGAGATCAGGAGGCAGGCGAGCCAGTCGATGCTGACCGCGACCAGCCGGCGGCCGACGCGGGCGACGGACCGCGGCCCGGTGTCGGGCAGGCCCAGCCGCTCGCCGGGGTGACCAAGACCCCTCTCGCGCGCGGACGGAGGACCCTCCAGCCACGCGCCGACGTCTCTTCGCTCCACCACCGTGCCAGGCTAGCCCGCGACCGTCGGGGTCGCTCAGCCGCGGGTTCGGGGCGGCCGGCTGCGTAACTCCACGGAAACATCCGGGACACGGCCGAGTAACTGCCCCTCACTAGGGTCGACGCAGCGGACACCCGGTCCGGCATGAGGAGGATGGATGTTCAAGGACTCCGAAGAGGTCGTCTCGTACCTCAGGGACGAAGACGTCAAGTTCGTCGATGTGCGGTTCTGCGACCTGCCCGGCGTGATGCAGCACTTCAACGTGCCCGCCGCCTCGGTCGGCGAGGACTTCTTCACCGAGGGACAGATGTTCGACGGGTCGTCGATCCGCGGCTTCCAGGCCATCCACGAGTCGGACATGAAGCTGATCCCGGACGTGACGACGGCGTACATCGACCCGTTCCGCACGGAGAAGACCCTCAACCTCAACTTCCGCATCGTCGACCCCCTCACCGACGAGCCCTACAGCCGCGACCCCCGTCAGGTCGCCGCGAAGGCGGAGGCGTACCTGCAGTCGACCGGCATCGCCGACACGGCGTTCTTCGCCCCGGAGGCCGAGTTCTACATCTTCGACGACGTCCGGTTCGAGACGAAGTCGAACGCCGGGTACTACTACATCGACTCGATCGAGGGCGCCTGGAACACCGGTCGCAAGGAGGAAGGCGGAAACCTCGGGCACAAGACCCCCTACAAGGGCGGGTACTTCCCCGTGCCGCCGGTCGACCACTTCGCCGACCTGCGTGACGCGATCTGCCTCGAGCTCGACAAGCTGGGCCTGGAGGTCGAGCGCAGCCACCACGAGGTCGGCACCGCGGGCCAGGCCGAGATCAACTACCGCTTCGACAGCCTCGCCAAGTCGGCCGACAAGGTGATGCTGTTCAAGTACGTGGTGAAGAACGTCGCGCACGCGCACGGCAAGACCGCGACGTTCATGCCCAAGCCGCTGTTCGGTGACAACGGGTCCGGCATGCACGTCCACCAGTCGCTGTGGAAGGACGGCTCGCCGCTCTTCTACGACGAGCGCGGCTACGGCGGCCTGTCCGACATGGCCCGCTGGTACATCGGTGGCCTGCTCAAGCACGCCCCGTCGCTGCTCGCGTTCACCAACCCGACGCTGAACTCGTACCACCGGCTCGTGCCCGGCTACGAGGCCCCCGTCAACCTGGTGTACTCGGCCCGCAACCGCTCGGCCTGCGTCCGCATCCCGATCACGGGGTCGAACCCGAAGGCCAAGCGCATCGAGTTCCGCGTGCCCGACCCGTCGTCGAACCCGTACCTCGCGTTCTCGGCGATGCTGATGGCCGGCCTCGACGGCATCAAGAACCGCATCGAGCCGGCCGACCCCGTCGACAAGGACCTCTACGAGCTGCCTCCCGAGGAGCACGCCTCCATCGCGCAGGTCCCCGGCTCGCTCGGAGCCGTGCTCGACGCGCTCGAGGAGGACCACGACTACCTCACCGAGGGCGACGTGTTCGCCCCCGACCTGATCGAGACGTGGATCGAGTACAAGCGCACCAAGGAGATCGACCCCGTGCGCTTCCGGCCGCACCCGCACGAGTTCGAGATGTACTACGACTGCTGAGCACGCCCCGACGCCCGACGGCGGCCGCCCCTACGGGTCGGCCGCCGTCGGTACGTCGGCCCCCGATCCGCGGATCGGCGAGACCGGGGCCGGTGGGTTCCGAGAGTGAGCGACCTCACCCCTGTCGGGACCATCTGGGGACATGCCACGCTGACGGCGGGTGTTCCATGGAGTGAGAGCCGGACCCGACCCCGACCCCCCAGGAGACCGAGCGCGATGGCCGAGACGACGGTCGACCACGAAGGAACCCAGGCGACGACGTCCGTGCGCCACAAGAAGGTGAGCCGCCGCCAGCGACCGCGCGTGGTGGTCGTGGGGGCGGGCTTCGGGGGCATGGCCGCCGTGCAGTCGCTGCGCTGGGCCGACGTCGACGTGACGCTCATCGACCGGAACGGCTTCAACACCTTCCAGCCGCTGCTCTACCAGGTGGCCACCGGCGGCCTGAACCCCGGGGACGTCACGTACGCGCTGCGGGCGTTCGCGGTGAAGCACCCCAACGCCCGGTACCTGCGCGGCACCGTCGTCGGCATCGACACCGCCGCGCAGCAGGTCCGGCTCGCCGAGGGTGAGCACGTCGACTACGACTACCTCGTGATCGGCACCGGCGTGCGGGCCAACTTCTTCGGCATCCCCGGCGCCGAGGAGCACTCGCTCACGATCTACACGCGGTCCGAGGCCATCGAGACCCGCGACCACCTGTTCGCCCAGCTCGACCAGCTCTCCCGCAAGCAGGACACCCGTGGCCGCGGCACGATCGTCGTGGTCGGCGGTGGCGCGACCGGCGTCGAGATGGCCGGGACGCTGGCCGAGATGGTGCGCGGAGCGCTCCCCTACGCCTACCCCGAGCTCGACGCGGGCGCGATGAAGGTGATCCTCGTCGAGATGGGCGACGACGTCCTCGCGCCCTTCAAGAAGGGCCTGCGCACCTACGCGGCCAAGATGCTGCGCAAGCGCGGCGTCGACCTGCGGCTCGGCGCCACGGTGGCCGAGGTGACCGACACCGAGGTGCGGCTCAGCGACGGCGAGGTCATCCCGACGCGCACCGTGATCTGGGCGACCGGCGTCACCGCCCACCCCGTCGTCTCCGAGTGGGGACTGCCCCAGGGTCGCGGCGGACGGATCCAGGTCGGCCCGGACCAGCGCGTGGTCGGCCTGGCCAACGTCTTCGCGATCGGCGACGTGAGCGCGGACGTCGACGACCCGCAGCCGCAGCTCGCCCAGCCTGCACTCCAGCAGGGCTCGCACGTCGCCGAGCAGATCCGTCGCACGATCGCCGGCCTGCCGTCGACCCCCTTCTCGTACAAGGACAAGGGGATCATGGCGACGATCGGCCGCCGTGCGGCTGTGGCCGAGCTGCCGGTCGGCATCACGTTCAAGGGCACGCTCGCGTGGCTCGCGTGGCTGGCGCTGCACGTCATGGTCCTCCTGAGCAACCGCAACCGCTTCGCGGTGATCACCAACCTCGCTGTGCGGTACCTGAACTGGCCCCGCAACGTGAACGTCATCGTGGGCCAGTAGTCCCCCCGCAACGGCCCGCTTCAGCCGTAGAAGAGCCGCTCCACGACCGAGCGGGCGTGCCGCATCGCGCGCAGGACGTCGTCCTCCAGCGCGCCCACGTGCGCCGGGGCGTAGCCGAGCAGCCGCGCGGCACCGTCGAGGTCGCGCCGGATCGTCGGCATCACGTCCGTTCCTCGTCCTCGCCACAGCACCAACGCGTTCCGCAGCCGTGACGCCGTCGCCCACGCGTGCTCCAGCGTCTCCGCGTCGGCCGTGGCGACCAGCCCGAGGTGCATCGCCGCCCTGAGCGCGCCGAGGGTCGACGTCGTCCGCAGCTCGGCGTGCTCGGCCCCGTGCTGCAGCTGGAGGAGCTGCACGGTCCACTCGACGTCGGCCAGGCCGCCCGGGCCGAGCTTGAGGTGGCGACCGGGGCTCACGCCGCGGGGAAGGCGTTCGGACTCGACGCGCGCCTTGATGCGGCGCAGCTCTCGCACGTCCCCCGCGCCGAGGCCGGACCGGGGGTACCTCAGCGGGTCGACCAGCTCACGGAAGGCCTGACCCAGCTCGTCGTCACCGGCCATCGGCTCGGCGCGCAGCAGCGCCTGCGCCTCCCACCCCGAGGACCAGCGTCGGTAGTACTCCGCGTAGGAGTCGAGCGACCGCACCGGCGGCCCGTCCCGGCCCTCCGGGCGCAGGCTGGTGTCGATGTCGACCGTCGGACTCGACCCCTGGGTGCGCAGCAGCTTCTGCAGCTCGGTGACCACGGCGATCGCGACGGACTGGGCCTCCTGCTCGTCGGCCCCGTCCCGCGGATCGTGGACGAACACCACGTCGGCGTCGCTGCCGTACCCCAGCTCCAGCCCACCGAGCCGCCCCATCCCGATCACCGCGACGCGGGTGGGCAGCTCGTCGACCGACCGCTCCAGCGCGACCGTCCGGCACGCGACCGTGAGAGCGCCCTCGAGAGCAGCGACCGTGGCTGCGGAGAGGGCCGCACCCACTTGGGTCAGGTCGACCACGCCGGCCAGGTCACCGAGCGCCGTGCGCAGCATCTCGCGCGCCCGCACCGACCTCGCGGCGGCGACGGCGTCGGCCGGGTCGCGGTGGCGTGCCACGGCCGTGGCCACCTCCGCCGACAGCGCGGACGGAGCCCGCGGCGCCAGGTCCTCGTCCGAACCGAGCCACCGGGTCGCCTCGGGCAGACGGGCCAGCAGGGAGGAGGCGTACTGGCCGCCCGAGAGCACGCTGGCGATCCGCTCCGCACCGGCACCGGAGTCGCGCAGCATCTTCAGGTACCAGTGGGTCGTACCGAGGGCATCGCTGACCTTCCGGAAGGCGAGCAGGCCGGCGTCGGGGTCGGCGCCCTCGGCGAACCAGCCGAGCAGCACGGGCAGCAGCTGACGCTGGATCGCGGCCCGCCGGCTCACCCCCTCGGTCAGCGCCTCGAGGTGGCGCATCGCTCCGGCCGGGTCGGTGTACCCGAGCGCCTGGAGGCGGGCCCTGGCCGCGTCGGGAGTGAGGCGTGCCTCGTCAGCGGTGAGGCGGGCCGCTGCGGCGAGAATCGGTCGGTAGAAGAGCCTTTCGTGCAGTGGACGGACGACAGCGCGCGTCGACCTCCACATCTTGTCCAGCCCCTCGAGACCGCCCAGCCGGGCGGCACGGGCGAGCCGCCGCCGGTCCTCGTCGTTCTCGGGCATCACGTGGGTGCGCCGCAACCTGGCCAGCTGGAGGCGGTGCTCGAGCACGCGCAGGTCCCGGTACGCGGTGTCGAGGGCCCCCGCGTCGTCGCGACCGACGTAGCCGTAGGTGGACAGCAGCTCGAGCGCCTCGAGCGTGTTCGGGGTGCGCAGCCGATCCTCTGCGCGCCCGTGCACCATCTGCAGGAGCTGCACGCTGAACTCCACGTCGCGGAGCCCGCCGGGGCCGAGCTTGAGCTGGCGCTCGCTCTCACGGCTGGGCACGTGCGCCTCGACCCTGCGGCGCATCGCCTGCACGTCGCGCACGAAGTTCTCGCGTCCGGCCGCCTCCCACACCAGGGGCGTGATCGCCTCGACGTACTGCCGCCCGACCTGGGCGTCGCCCGCCACCGGTCGCGCCTTCAGCAGCGCCTGGAACTCCCAGGTGGCGGCCCAGCGCTCGTAGTACGCGCGGTGGCTGGCCACGGTGCGGACCAGCGGCCCGTCCTTTCCCTCAGGCCGCAGCGCGGCGTCGACGGGCCAGAGGGTGCCCTCGGACGTGCTGGCGGAGCAGACCCGCGCGAGGGACGAGGCGAGGCGCGCGCCGGTCGCGAGCGCCGCCTCCTCGTCGGTGCCGTCGGCGGGCTCGGCCACGTAGACCACGTCGACGTCGCTCACGTAGTTCAGCTCGCGGCCGCCCGTCTTCCCCATGGCGATGACCGCCAGCCGGCAGCCCTTCCCGTGGTCGTCGAGCTCGCTGCGGGCCACGGCGAGGGCGGCCTCCAGGGCGGCGGCGGCGAGGTCGGCCAGCTCGAGGGTGACGCGGTCGACGACGAGAGCCGGCTCCGGCGACGCGAGGTCGCGCCCCGCCAGCGCGAGCAGCCGCCGCCGGTAGGCGACCCTCAGCGTGCCGAGCGCGTCGGGGACGGGCAGCGTCGCCACCGGCACCGCCGCGTCGGGGTCGGCCCCGACGGCCGAGAGCAGGTCGCGCCGCAGCTCCTCCGGCAGCTCGGGCTCGGGGGCGGTCAGCGCCTGCCAGTGGCCGGGGTGGCGCACGAGGTGGTCGCCGAGGGCGGCGGAGGCGCCGAGGACGGCCAGCAGCCGGTCGCGTCCCTCCCCCGGCGTCCGCACGAGGGCGTGCAGCCTGCCCGGGGCCAGGCCGTCGTCGTCGTCACCGCGTCGGGCGCTGCCGGCCTGCTGCCGGTGTGCCTCGGTGAGCACGCGCACCAGCGCGAGCAGCGCCTGGTCGGGGTCGGCCGTGTCCGACAGGGCTCGCATCAGGCCGTCGTCGAAGACGTCGTCGAACGGGTCCACGAGCCCGGCGAGCGCCTCGTCCTGCAGCAGGGTCAGCGCGCGGTCGGGCTCGGCGAAGCCGAGACGGGCGAGCGTGCCGGTGGGGCTGGCCTGCCGGTTGCTGGCGCCACCGGTCCCCGACCGCGTCATGCGACCGGCGCGGCCGCGTGCCGGAGGACGACGCCGGCGAACGCCTCGGCATGCGCGCCTGCGCTGTGCTGCAAGGAGTCGCGCGCGGCAGCGAAGACCTCCATCTGCTGCTCGACGCTGGTGCCGGCAGCCGCGAGGTGCTCCGCGTCCTCGACCAGCCAGCTCTCGAAGTCCTCCGGCAGGACCTCCGGGTGGTACTGCACGCCCCAGGCCCGCTCGCCGACCCGGAAGATCTGGTGCGGGTACCTCGGCGACGAGGCCAGCAGGACGGCGCCCGGCGGCAGGGCCGTCACCGCGTCGTGGTGCCCCTGCGGCGCCGGGATGCCCGCCCCGAGCGATGCGGCCAGGGCAGCGGTGAACTCGTCCGAGCCCGCCTCTGGCGCCAGC
Source organism: uncultured Actinomycetota bacterium (assembly GCA_963843835.1). Classification (GTDB taxonomy): domain Bacteria; phylum Actinomycetota; class Actinomycetes; order Actinomycetales; family CAWJMD01; genus CAWJMD01. Next base: position 431,739 of record CAWJMD010000008.1, on the reverse strand, counting down.
AGCACCCCGAGCACGCCCAGCTCGGGACCGTCGGGGCCGCGCTCCACCGTGCCGCCGGTGGCCATGGCCAGCAGCTGGGCGCCGAGGCACACGCCCAGGGTCGGCACCCTGCGCTCGACCGCGTCCGCGAGGAGTGCCCGGGTGGCGGGCAGCCACGGGGCGACGTCGTCCTCCCAGGCCGCGGTCGGGCCGCCCAGGACCAGCAGTCCGTCCCACCCGTCGAGGTCGGCGGGGAGCTCCTCGCCCTCCCCGGCCCGCACCAGGACCACCTCGCACCCCGGGAGGGGCGTGAGCCGGCCGAGGCCGCACTCGCGGTGGTGCTCGATGACGAGGACGCGGGGCGCCGACAGTGGTTCCACGGTCTCGGTCACAGGATGGGCAGGAAGCGGCGTAGCTCGAAGGGGGTGACCTGGAGGCGGTAGTCGTTCCACTCCTGGCGCTTGTTGCGCAGGACGAAGTCGAACACGCGCTCGCCGAGGGTCTCCGCCACCAGCTCGGAGCCCTCCATCGCGGCGATCGCGTGGTCCAGGCTCGCCGGCATCGGCTCGATGCCCAGCGCGCGCCGCTCCCCGTCGGTCAGCGTCCAGACGTCGTCCTCGGCGCCCTCGGGCAGCTCGTAGCCCTCCTCGATGCCCTTCAGCCCCGCCGCGAGCATCACGGCGTAGGCGAGGTAGGGGTTGCAGGCGGCGTCGAGCGCGCGGTGCTCGACGCGCACCGACTGCTCCTTGCCCGGCTTGTACATCGGCACCCGCACGAGCGCGGACCTGTTGTTGTGTCCCCAGCACAGGTGCGAGGGCGCCTCTCCCCCGCCCCACAGCCGCTTGTACGAGTTGACGAACTGGTTCGTGATGAGGCTGATCTCGGCGCCGTGCTTGAGCAGACCGGCGATGAACTGCCGGGCGGTGCGGCTGAGCTGGTACTGGGCCCCGGCCTCGTGGAAGGCGTTGCGGTCGCCCTCGAACAGCGACATGTGGGTGTGCATGCCCGAACCGGGCTGTCCCGACAGCGGCTTGGGCATGAAGGTGGCGTAGACGCCCTGTTCCATGGCGACCTCCTTGATCACCGTCCGGAACGTCATGATGTTGTCGGCGGTTGCCAGGGCGTCGGCGTAGCGCAGGTCGATCTCGTTCTGGCCCGGGCCGCCCTCGTGGTGGCTGAACTCCACCGAGATGCCCATGTTCTCGAGCACGGTGATCGCGGCACGGCGGAAGTCGTGGGCTGGCCCGCCGGGTACGTGGTCGAAGAACCCGCCGTCGTCGACCGGCACCGGCTCGGCGCCCGGTTCGGACCCGGGGTGCAGCAGGTAGAACTCGATCTCGGGGTGCGTGTAGAAGGTGAAGCCCTGCTCGCCGGCCTTCGCGAGGGCGCGCTTGAGGACGTTGCGTGGGTCGGCCGACGCCGGCTCGCCGTCGGGGTTGAGCACGTCGCAGAACATGCGGGCGGTGCCCTGGCTGCCGCTCTCCTCGGACCGCCACGGGAGGACCTGGAACGTCGACGGGTCGGGACGAAGCAGCATGTCGGCCTCCGACACGCGGGCGAGACCCTCGATCGCGCTGCCGTCGAAGCCGATGCCCTCGCTGAAGGCGCCCTCCAGCTCGGCGGGCGCCACCGCCACGGACTTGAGGAAGCCGAGCACGTCCGTGAACCAGAGCCTGACGAACCGGATGTCGCGCTCCTCGATCGAGCGGAGCACGAACTCCTCCTGGCGGTCCATGGCACCCCTTCGGTCCTGGTGGTCGTCCCGTCCTGCCCGAAGTCTGCCAGCAGGAGGGCGGCACTAGGCTCCGGGCATGCCGCAGCTGCGACTCGCCCTGGCCCAGGTCGACCCCACGGTGGGTGACCTGGCGGCCAACGCAGCACTGGTCAGGACCTGGACGGCCAAGGCCGTCGAGGCCGGTGCGCACCTGGTCGCCTTCCCCGAGATGGTGCTGACCGGCTACCCGGTCGAGGACCTCGCCCTGCGCCGTTCCTTCGTCGACGCCTCACGGGCCGCGATCGCCGAGCTGGCGCGCGACCTGGCGGCGGACGGGCTTCGGCGGGACCCCCGTCGTGGTCGGCTACCTCGACCGCGCGGAGGGGACCGACGCGGACCTCGACGGCGACGGCGTGAGCGAGGACGGGGAGACCGGCATCCCGAAGGGCATGCCGCAGAACTGCGCCGCGGTGCTGCACCGGGGCGAGATGGCGACGCGCTACGCGAAGCACCACCTGCCCAACTACGGCGTCTTCGACGAGTTCCGCATCTTCGTGCCCGGGCAGCGGCTGCACGTGGTGCGCGTCGCCGGGGTCGACGTCGCCCTCGGGATCTGCGAGGACCTCTGGCAGGACGGCGGCCCGGTGGCGATGACCCGCGAGGCCGGCGCGGAGCTGCTGCTGGTGCTCAACGGCTCCCCCTACGAGCAGGACAAGGACGACGCCCGGCTCGCGCTGGTGCGCCGCCGCGCGGCCGAGGCGGAGGCCACGCTGGCGTATCTCAACCTCGTGGGCGGGCAGGACGACCTCGTCTTCGACGGCGACTCGGTCGTCGTCGTCGCCGGACGGCGAGGTGCTGGCGCGCGGCGCGCAGTTCGCCGAGGAGCTGATCGTGGTCGACCTCGACCTGCCGGAGTCGCGCCTGGACACCGACGCGGCGACGGGGTCGGTCGAGCTGACCGTGGTCTCCGACGAGCCGGTGGCCGCCTACGACCCGCATGCCCGCACCGTGCGCACCGCGCCTGGACCCCGTCGAGGAGGTCTACCAGGCGCTCGTCGTCGGTCTGCGCTAGTACGTGCGCAAGAACGGCTTCTCGTCGGTGATCCTCGGGCTCTCCGGCGGCATCGACTCGGCGCTGGTCGCGGCGGTCGCCGCCGACGCGGTCGGCGGCCCGAACGTCGTCGGGGTGTCGATGCCGAGCAAGTACTCGTCCGAGCACTCCAGGGACGACGCCGCCGACCTGGCGGAGCGGGCTGGACGTCGACTACCGGGTGCAGCCGATCGGCGCCGTGGTGGCGACCTACCTCGACGAGCTGAAGCTGACCGGGGTCGCGGAGGAGAACCTCCAGGCCCGCGTGCGCGGCGCGATCCTGATGGGCATCTCGAACCAGGAGAGCCACCTCGTCCTGGCGACGGGCAACAAGAGCGAGCTGGCGGTCGGGTACTCGACGATCTACGGCGACTCCGTCGGCGGCTTCGCACCGCTGAAGGACGTGCCGAAGACGCTGGTCTGGGAGCTGGCGCGGTGGCGCAACGCCCGGGCCGAGAAGTCCGGCGAGAAGCCGCCGATCCCGGAGAGCTCCATCACCAAACCCCCGTCAGCCGAGCTGGCCCCGGGCCAGGTCGACCAGGACTCGCTCCCGCCCTACGAGCTGCTCGACGCCGTGCTCGAGCGGTACGTCGTCGGCGCCGAGGGCCGGTCGGAGCTGCTCGAGGCCGGTTTCGACGCCGACGTGGTCGACCGCGTCGTCGGCCTGGTCGACCGCGCCGAGTGGAAGCGGCGGCAGTTCGCCCCGGGCCCGAAGATCAGCCGCATCGCGTTCGGACGCGACCGCCGGCTCCCCGTCACCAGCCGCTGGCGCGAGCAGGACAGCTGACTCCCGCCGCCGCCGACGTCCCACAGGAAGGTCCCCCATGAGTGAGCAGAGCGCGCCGTACGGCAACGGGCCGGCGGCGTCGGCACCGGGCGCGTCGCCGACCGCGTCCGGAACCTCGAAGGTCCGCATCCACCACCTTCAGCAGATGAAGGAGCGGGGCGAGCGCTGGGCGATGCTCACGGCGTACGAGCAGTACGCGGCCGAGATCTTCGACGAGGCAGGCATCCCCGTGCTGCTGGTCGGCGACTCCGCCGCCAACAACGTCTACGGCTACGACACGTCCCTGCCGGTCACGGTCGAGGAGATGCTGGCGCTGGTGCGGGCGGTGACCCGCAGCGTGCGCCGCGCCCTCGTCGTGGCCGACCTGCCGTTCGGCTCGTACCAGGAGGGGCCGCAGCAGGCCCTGGCGACGGCGACCCGCTTCATGAAGGAGGGACGCTGCCACGCGGTGAAGCTCGAGGGCGGCGCCCGCGTCGTGCCGACCGTGGCGGCGCTGGTCGAGGCCGGCATCCCGGTGATGGCCCACCTCGGGTTCACCCCGCAGAGCGAGCACGCCCTCGGCGGGTACCGCGTGCAGGGACGTGGGGACGCGGCGGACCAGCTCGTCCAGGACGCCTGCGACCTGCAGGCGGCGGGTGCCTTCTCGCTGGTGCTGGAGATGGTGCCGGCACCCGTCGCCGCCCGGACCACCGAGGTGCTGGCCATCCCGACGATCGGGATCGGCGCCGGGTCCGCCTGTGACGCACAGGTTCTCGTCTGGCAGGACATGGCGGGCCTGCGTGGGGGCAAGGCACCCCGGTTCGTGCGCAAGTACGCGGACCTGCGTGGCACGTTGTCGCAGGCCGCCCGCGCCTACGCCGAGGACGTCAGGTCGGGCCAGTTCCCCGCCCCGGAGCACTCGTTCGAGGACTGAGCCGGCAAACGCATTGGTCAGCAGCCCCTCGCACCGACAGGATGGACGCATGAGCGAGCCGACGAACGACGAGAGCACGCCGCCGGACGTCCCGGAGGGCACCGAGACGCCGCAGGACGCGGCTCGCCGCAAGTTCCGCGAGGCGCTCGACCGCAAGAAGTACGGCCACCGCGGCGAGGGCATCGCCCACAACCCGGCGGCCCAGCACCCGCACTCGGCGCCGGCGAAGCCGCAGAAGACGTTCCGCCGCAAGTCCGGCGGGGGCGGCTGACCGTCGTCCCAGCCCCATTCTCGGGAGAATCGGTCCGCCGCGTGCCCTCCCGACCCCCGATCTCGGGAGAATCGGGGTCGAGCGCAGGCCCTGAGTCGGGGCCATCGACCCCGTTGGTCAGGACGGCTGATCACACGGGGCAACGAGATGCGAGAAGTATGGCAGCAGGGGCGTCGTCCCGGCCCGACTGGTCGCATCTCGTTGAGGCGACGAAGGACTGGGGTCGAGAAGGTCGCCCGGGCAGGGTTCCCGGGGATCGCACCTCGGACCGGCCCTCCCGGTCGCTCGAACGCCCCCTCCTATGCCTCCGCGTCCGGGCTGAGGAGTCCGTCGACGTCCGGCAGGTTCTCGAACCGGGAGAACGTCCCGGCGCCGGCGATCTCCTGCGCCGCCTGGAGGAAGCCGGCCCACGCGGTGCGCGCGAGCGTTCCGCCCACGCTGATCCGCCGTACTCCGAGTGCGGCCGCCTGCGCGACCGTGATGAACGGCGCGTTGATCAGCAGGTTCACCGGCTTGGGTGACACGGCGTCGACGATCGCCGCGACCTGCTCGACGGTTCCGATCCGCGGCGCGTACAGGCAGTCGGCGCCGGCCTCCGCGTAGGCGCGCAGCCTGCGGATCGTCTCGTCGATGTCGGGTCGTCCGACGACGAACCCCTCGGACCGACCGGTCAGGACGACGCCCGTACCGCTGCCATCGATCGCGTCGCGTGCGGCCCGAATCCGCTCGACCGCCTGGTCAAGGTCGTGGAGCGGATGCGCCTCGTCCCCTGTCGAGTCCTCGATCGACAGCCCGGCGACCCCCGTGTGCGCGGCGAGCTCCACGTTCGCGTGAACCTGCTGCGGATCGACCGCGAAGCCGCCTTCGAAGTCTGCGTTGACCGGCAAGCCCACCGCGTCGACGACGGCACGGAGGTGCTCGAGCATCTCCTCGAGCGTGACGTGCTGGTCTGGACGACCCAGCGTCCAGGCGAAGCCGGCACTCGTGGTGGCGAGCGCCGAGAAGCCGAGCTGCTCCAAGGCACGCGCGCTCCCGACGTCCCACGGGTTCGGCATGACGAAGCAGCCGGAGGAGTGCAACCGCCGGAAGGCCTCGACCCGATCGTCCTGACTGCTCACGCGACACCTCGATGAGAGGACCTCAGGCCCTCCCGATCATGGTGCCCGTCCGTGGTTCATCGCGGAAGAGCCGAACGTTCGTCGGTTCGCCAGCGGTGGCACCGGGATCGGCAAGCCCACCCAGGTCCCACCCCGGCTGACTCACGGCGACGAGGGGAGCACGCGGGAGGACCTGTCAGCCGCCGCCACTCCCGCCCGCACTAGGGTCGCCCCATGGGTTCCCAGGCCTTCGGGTACGCGGCGATGCTGGAGCAGTTCCACCCCACCGAGTGCGTGCAGCTGACGGCTCTGGCCGAGCAGCACGGGTTCTCGGGGTGCATGGCGGCCGACCACTTCCAGCCCTGGGTACCGGCCCAAGGGCAGGCGTCGTTCGTCTGGAACGTCCTCACGGCGGTCGGCGAGCGCACCAAGGGTGACCTCGGTCCGGGCGTCACCTGCCCGAGCTTCCGCTTCCACCCCGTGATCGTGGCCCAGGCCGCCGCGACGCTGGAGGCGATGTACCCCGGCCGCAGCTGGCTCGGTCTCGGCACCGGCGAGGCTCTCAACGAGCACGTCGTGCCCGGCTACTGGCCCGAGGCCGGCGAGCGGTCGTCGCGGATGTGGGAGGCGATCCGGCTCATCCGGCAGCTGTTCGACGCCTCGCTGGAGGGCAAGGACACGAAGTTCTCGGGCGACTTCTTCAAGCACGAGACGGCACGGCTCTGGACGATGCCGGAGAAGGCGCCGCCGATCCTGGTCGCCACCGCCGGCCCCGTCAACGCACGCAAGACCGGCCAGTTCGCCGACGGGATGATCACCGTCGGGGCTCCGCTGGAGAAGATCGACATGCTCTTCGGCAGGTTCGCCGAGGGAGCCCGCAAGGCCGGCAAGGACCCGGACGCCATGCCGAAGGTCCTGCAGCTGCACATGTCGTGGGCGGAGACGGACGAACAGGCCCTTGCGAACGCGCTGGACCAGTGGCCCAATGGCGGGATGAAGTTCGGCAAGGCCGACATCCGCAGTCCTCACGACTTCGCGGCGATGGCGGCTCTCGTGCGGCCGGAGGACTTCGAGGGACGCATGGTGATCTCCTCCGACCCCGACGTGCACCGTTCCGCGATCCAGAAGTTCGCCGACCTCGGGTTCGACCGGATCTACCTCCACAACGTCGGCCGCAACCAGGCCGAGTGGATCGAGGTCTTCGGACGTGACGTGCTGCCGAAGGTGACCCGATGAGTGCCGCACAGGATCTGCCGCCGAGCTACGACGCCGTCGTCGTCGGGGGCGGCCACAACGGCCTGGCCGCGTCCGCGTACCTGGCGCGCGCAGGCAAGAGCGTCCTGCTGCTCGAGGCGCTCGACCACGTCGGCGGCGCGGCGGTGTCGGCCCAGGTCTTCGACGGCGTCGACGCCCGCCTGTCGCGCTACTCGTACCTGGTGTCGCTGCTCCCCCGCACGATCGTCGAGGAGCTCGGACTGACGGTGCGGCTGAAGCGGCGCCGGTACTCCTCGTACACGCCCGTCCCCGGGCACCCGGAGGGCCTCGGACTGCTGGTGGACAACGGCGACGACGCCGCCACGGCAGCCTCGTTCCGTTCGATCACCGGCTCCGACACCGACCACCACGCCTGGAACGACTTCTACGAGATGACCGGACGCGTCGCGAAGCGCGTCTTCCCCACGATGACCGAGCCGCTCCGCACCGCCGACCAGCTGAAGGCCGTGGTCGACGACGAGACGGCCTGGCGCGACCTGTTCACCCGTCCGCTGGGCGAGGTCGTCACCGAGCGGTTCGGCAACGACACCGTGCGCGGCGTCGTGCTGACCGACGCGCTCATCGGCACCTTCGCGGCCGGTGACGACGCCTCCCTGCAGCAGAACATCTGCTTCCTCTACCACGTGATCGGCGGCGGCACAGGCGACTGGGACGTCCCCGTCGGGGGCATGGGCGCCGTCAGCGGCGCGCTGGAGCGGGCTGCCCGCGACGCCGGGGCGACCCTGCTCACCGACGCCCGCGTGACCGCCGTCGACCCCGGCTCGGCGTCGAGCCCTGCCGAGGTGACGTGGAGCGGCGCCGACGGCGCCGAGCACCGCGTGGGCGCCGAGCGGGTGCTGGCCGGCTGCGCCCCGTCCACCCTCGCCCGGCTGCTGGGCGACCCGCCCGGCGACCCGGTCGAGGGCGCCCAGCTCAAGATCAACATGCTGCTGCGCCGGCTCCCCCGCCTGCGCGAGAACGTCGACCCCGTGGCGGCGTTCTCGGGCACCTTCCACATCAACGAGACCGCGACCCAGCTGCAGCGCGCCTACGAGCAGGCCGAGGCGGGTCAGATCCCCGACGTCCCCCCGTGCGAGATCTACTGCCACTCGCTCTCGGACGACACGATCCTCGGCCCCGACCTGCGCGCCAGCGGCGCGGCCACGCTCACGCTGTTCGGCCTGCACATGCCGTCCCGGCTCTTCGAGGCCGACAACGACGGGGCGCGCGAGCGTGCCCTCAAGGCGACCCTCGCGTCGCTCGACAGCGTGCTGGCCGAGCCGCTCACCGACGTGCTGCTCACCGACCCCGACGGTAGGCCCTGCCTCGAGGTCCGCACCCCCCTCGACGTGCAGGCCGACGTCGGGCTGCCCGGCGGCAACATCTTCCAGCGTCCTCTGCAGTGGCCTTTCGTCGACGACCCCGCCGAGATCGGGCGCTCCGCCGGTCCCGCGGCGCGGTGGGGGGTCGCCACCGACCACGCCCGCGTGCTCCTGTGCGGAGCCGGCGCCCGCCGGGGTGGCGGCGTGAGTGCCGTTCCGGGCCGCAACGCGGCGATGGCGGTCCTCGGTCGCTGAGTCAGTCCTCCGAGTCGTCCCAGGTGCGGTCCTGCCACTCCTTGTCCTCGCGGTCCCAGCGCTCGGTATTCTCCCGGGCCTTGTCGAGCGCGCGCTCCGCGTCGGCACGCGTCGGGTACGGACCCATCAGGTTCGCCCAGTCGCTCTGGTGGCCCTCCTCGACCTGCCGCGTGCGCGTGTTGAACCAGTACTCGGTCACGTCAGCCTCCGTGGTGGTCCGCCCCGGGGAACCCCCGGACGGACCCGATGCTGCCCCATCCGCCCTGCCGACGCACACCTAGACTCGGGGCATGTCGTCCAGCACCAGCACCGGCACGCCCCCGCACGTCGGTTCCTTCTCCGAGACCGCACCCGTCGGCACCCTGACGCCCGGACGGGTGAGCCCCCGACGTCCGGTGCCCGCCTCGATCCCCCGGCCCGAGTACGTCGACCGGCCCGCACCGTCGGCCGACCCGGGGCCGGACGTCAAGGACGACGAGACCATCGAGCGGATGCGGATCGCGGGTCGCATCGCGGCGCAGGCCCTCGCTGAGGTCGGTCGCCACATCGTCCCGGGCGTGACCACCGACGAGCTCGACCGCATCGGTCACGAGTTCCTGCTCGACCACGGCGCCTACCCGTCCACCCTGGGCTACAAGGGCTTCCCGAAGTCCCTGTGCTCCTCGGTGAACGAGGTCGTCTGCCACGGCATCCCGGACTCGACCGTCCTCGTGGACGGCGACCTCTGCAACATCGACATCACGGCCTACATCGGCGGGGTGCACGGGGACACGAACGCGACCTTCTTCGCGGGCGAGCCCGACCCCCAGACCCGGGCGCTGGTCGAGCACGCGGAGGCGGCGACGATGCGCGGCATCCGTGCTGCCCTGCCGGGGCGCCAGGTCAACGTCATCGGCAAGGTGATCGAGTCCTACGCGCGCAGGAACGGGCTCGACACCGTCCACGACTTCACCGGACACGGCATCGGCACGGCGTTCCACTCCGGCCTGATCATCCCCCACTTCGACGCCGCACCCCGGCACTCCGACGTGATCGAGGTGGGCATGACGTTCACCGTCGAGCCGATGCTCACCCTCGGGACCCGCGAGTGGGACATGTGGGACGACGGCTGGACGGTGGTGACGAAGGACCGCCTGCGCACGGCGCAGTTCGAGCACACGATCCTGGTGACCGAGTCCGGCCCGGAGATCCTGACCCTGCCCTGACCTACGCGGCAGCCTGCGGTCCCGACGGCCTCAGTTGCCGGACGACGACTGGGGCGTCGGCTCGCCCATCCCTCCACCGGACGGCGCCCCGCCCTGGGGAGTCGGAGCCGTTCCCGGCGGCGGCGCCGGCGTGGGCGACGCGCTCGGCGGCGGCACCGCCGTCGCCGGCGGGGTCTGCAGCACCGAGGACGAACCCGTCGCCGGAGTCCCCTCCGGCGCCGGCGAGGCGTTGGTCGTCGGCGAGGACGCAGGAGTCCCGCTGGGAGACGGGGCCGGTGGCGGCGTGGTCGCCGCGGGGGAGGCCGATGTGGTCGACGCGGGCGACGTCGGCGCGGTCGTCGGCGTGGTCGTCGTCGGGCTGCTCGAGGGCGTTTCCGAGGGGGTCGCGGTCGACGCGGGCGGGAGCGGCACCGGGAAGTCCTGCACGATGCTCACGCCGCTCGGGGTCGGTACCGGCTGGGACGGCCCGAGGCCCTCCAGCAGGGGCGCGCTCGCCGAGGGGTTCGTGGACCGCTGCTGCGTGCGCGGGCCGACCTGCCGGGTGATGGGGTTCGCGAGGACCTTGGGGGCCTCCTCGACGAAGACGGGGACGCGAGGCAGGCGGGATCCGTCCACGCCGATCTCGACCCGATCCATCTGCCCGGGCGTGGAGACGGTGCGGACGTCACGGGTGGCGACGACCGACGCGGGCACGGGCTGGGGCTGCGGGGTGTCGCGCTGGATGACGGCGACGACGCTGCCGGCGATCAGCACGGCGGAGACCGCCACTGCCACCGCCTCACCCGCATTGCGCGGGGCCAGCACCACTCGCTGTCGCATCAGATCCGTCCATCCCGGTTCAACTGGCCAGTCCACCCCTGGATCGGCGCCGTGAGGCTGTTGTCGGCACGCTTCGCGGAAACCTTGAGGGGTCTCGGCGAAGTTTCTTCGGGAGATTCCGAACCGCCTGCTCGGCGGTCCCGGCGCCTGCCTCGTGAGCGGCGACCCGGGGGTGCGGACGAGCCAACCTGTACGCCGGGTTCTGTCCCCGCACCGGTCACCCGGTGGCGGGTGGCGACCATCCATCTAGGACGTACGTTGCCGCACGCCTCCAGCGGTCTACCCGGAAGCTCGGGCGGGCAGCCCTCGGACGCTTCCTGTCTGACCTTGCTCCGGGTGGGGTTTACCGAGCCACCTCCGTCACCGGAGGTGCTGGTGGTCTCTTACACCACCGTTTCACCCTTGCCGCGCCGGCGCCGCCTCTCGACGGCCCCGCCGTGGCGGTCTGTTCTCTGTGGCACTGTCCCGCGGGTCACCCCGGGTGGGTGTTACCCACCACCCTGCCCTGCGGAGCCCGGACGTTCCTCGGCGAGCCCCTGTCTCCAGGATCTCGACGCGGCCGCCCGGTTGGCTCGTCCGCGCGCTCAGCGTACTCCCGACCCGGCCCGTCAGCCGACCACGGTGAAGCGCACCCGGCGGCTCGCGACGTCGGCCTCCTCCAGGCGCACGCGCACCTGCGCACCCAGGCGCAGGTCGCCCGAGCACGGGGCCGTCACCGCCGGGTCCTGCAGCTGCACCTCCCCGCCGCCGTTCCCGTTCGGGCCGTCGCCCTGACGCTTCTCGTCCAGGTCGACGACGACCGCGTCGAAGACCTCGCCGACCCTGGTCTCCAGCACGGCCGCCTCGACCATGCCCACGGTCTGGCGCTCCAGCGTCCCGGCGAGCCGGTCCGAGGCGGCCATGATCTCCGGCAGCTGGGGCAGCGCCTGGCGCACCCAGTCGGGCACCTCGGTGTCGCGGCACATGGCGTCGCAGACCACCAGGCCGAAGCGGTCCACGAGCCGACGCAACGGCGCGGTGACGTGCGCGTACTCGGCCGCGACGGCCGACTGCACCACCTGCTCGGGCACCGCCCCCTCGAACGGGGTGTAGCCGGCGCCGCGGAACAGTGCCGCCGACTCGTGCAGCACCGCCAGCTGCTGCGGGTCCCCGGGGTCGAGGGACCGGAGGAAGTCACCCAGGGACTGCTCCGCGACCCACGGAGCGCCGAGGGCCTTGGCCTGGCGTCGGAACCTGGCAGTGGTCCGCTCGTCGGGCGCGGGCATCGTCCGCAGGATGCCGACGCCGCCGGCCAGCATCAGGTCCGCCGCAGCCATCCCGGTCAGCAGGGAGAGGTGCGCGTTCCAGTCCTCGACGTCGGACTTCGGGCGGTACCGCAGCTCGAAGCCACCGTCGAGCTCTCGCACCTCCTGGTCGGGGATCTCGAGGGCCGCGCCGCCGCGCGACTGCTCCTGGGCGACCAGTGCGCGGCCGACCTCCGGGAGCAGGGCGAAGGGCTCGGGCATCTCTCCGGCGTCGTGGTCCGCCTGCACCATCTGGTACGAGTAGCGCTCGCGGCTGCGCACCATCGCGCGCCGCACGTCGACGGCCACCGTCTCCGCGTCGGCGTCGAGGTCGATCACCCACACGTAGGCGGGACGCACCTCGCCGGGCAGCAGGCTGGCGGACCCCTCGCTCAGCACCGGTGGGTGCAGCGGGATCCGCCGGTGCGGCGCGTAGAGGGTCTGCCCGCGGCGGCGTGCCTCCTCGTCGACCGGCGAGCCGGGCCGGACGAACGCGGCGACGTCGGCGATCGCGTACCTGACCCTGAAGCCGTTCTCCCGGCGCTCCAGGTGCAGGGCCTGGTCGAGGTCCATCGACTCCGGAGGGTCGATCGTCACGAAGGGGACGTCGGTCCAGTCCGTGTCGGGCAGGTCGGGCTCGGCCACCGACCGCTCGGCGTCGGCGACGACGTCGGGTGCGAACTCCCCCGGCGTCCCCAGCTCGGTCATCAGAGCCTCCAGCGGCGCCTCGAGCCTCGCCGGAAGGATCGTCTGGGGGTGTGTCATGCGCGACACCCTACGCACGGCGGCGGTCCGCGGCAGGAGGTCCGTGACGGCGTGCCTACGCTGTGCGCGTGCTCGTGCTGCTGCCGCCCTCGGAGGGCAAGTCCGGTCGCGTCCGGGGTCGGCCCGTCGACCTCGGCGCGCTGCACCTCCCCGAGCTGACCACAGCCCGCTCCCGCGTGCTCGAGGTGCTGGCGAGGGTCTCCGCGACCGCGGACGGGCACCGGGTCCTCGGCGTGAGCGACGCGCTCGCCCCCGAGCTGGTGCGCAACACCCGCTGGGCCACCGAGCCCGCCGTCCCGGTCGCGGCCCTCTACAGCGGCGTCCTCTACGACGCCCTCGGCCTGGCCGCCCTCCCGGCAGGAGCCCGGCGTCGCGCGACGGCACGACTGCTGGTCGTCTCGGCAGCCTGGGGCGCCCTGCGGCCGGACGACCGCGTGCCGCCGTACCGGCTGTCGATGGGGACCTCACTGCCGGGGCTGGGTGCCCTCGCGGCCTTCTGGCGGCCCCGGCTGGCCGCGGCACTTCCGCCGCTGGCGACCGGCCTGGTGGTCGACTGCCGGTCGTCCACCTACGCGGCCGCGTGGAAGCCCGAGGGTCCGGTGGCCGAGCGCACCGTCACCGTCAGGGTGCTGCGCGACGAGGGCGGCCGACGCACCGTGGTCTCCCACATGGCCAAGCACACGCGCGGGCTCGTCGCCCGGCACCTCGTCTCCCGTGCCGGTCGCGACCCGCGCACCGCGTCCGCGCTCGCGTCGGCGGTGGGCGAGGCGTTCGAGGTCGAGCTCTCGCGCCCCGGTCGGGACGGGAGCCACCGGCTGGACGTGGTCGTCAGGTGAGGCGGTCATCCGGGGCAGGCCCGGCGGCGCGGACGTCCACGGCGATCTCGTCTCCGAGCCGGCCGCCGCCGGCGAGCTCGAGGCCGTCCCCGCTCCAGAAGCTGCCGGGGTCGTAGGAGTTGGTCGGACGGTCGGGCGGCAGCAGGCCCATCGCCTGGTAGGTGGCAGCGACGACCTCGGCGCAGTACGTCGTCTCCACCGGGGCGGGCCGCCGGACGCGGCCCCTCGCCCACCGGCCCGCCAGCGAGAGGGTGCTGGGGAACGGCGTGCCGTCCATCCTCGCGACCACGCGCAGCACGTCGTCCTCCATCGCCGGTGTCACGGGTGTGAGCAGCTGCCGCACCCAGGCCTTCTGCCCGTACCGGTCCGACCACACGAGCACCGCGTCACGCAGGTCGTGCAGCTGCACGCCGCGGTGGTGCGACCCGCTCCAGACGTCGGGCAGCGACCGGCCGAGCTCGGCGTGCCACATCAGCGGTGGGAGGTCCTCGAGCACCACGGCCATCCCGACGTGGTTGACCGGGGCGTTGGTCAGCGTGCGGATAGCGTGGTCGGCGGGGCTGCGTCCCCGGAACAGCCAGAGGTCGCCGGTCCGCGTCAGGTCGACGGCCTCGTCGAGGGTCAGCGACATGACGGCGAGGGGAGGGCGATGATGAACAGGTGGAAGCTCCTCGGGCTCGCGGGCCTGGCCGGGGTGGCCGCGACCGGAGCCGTGATCGCCCGGGACGAGCGGCGTCGGCGCGCGCTCAGCCCCGACGACGTCCGCGACCGCCTGCGGCAGCGGCTGGACGAGGCGGGACCGGCGGTCACCGGGCCAGAGCCTGGTCGAGGTCGTCGAGCAGGTCGTCCACGTCCTCCAGGCCCACGGAGACCCGGACGACGCCGTCGGTGATGCCGACGGCGCGCCGCCCCTCGACGCCCAGCCGACGGTGCGTGGTGGTCGCGGGGTGGGTCACCAGGGACTTGGAGTCACCGAGGTTGTTGGAGATGTCGACGATCCGGAGTGCGTCGAGCACGGCGAACGCCGCGTCCTTGCCGCCCGAGACCTCGAACGTCAGCACCGTGCCGCCCCCGTCCATCTGGGACCGGGCCAGGTCGTACTGCGGGTGCGACGGCAGGAACGGGTAGCGGACCCACTCGACCCGCTGGTGCCGCTCCAGGAACTCCCCGATCCGCAGCGCCGACGCCTGGGCGTGGCGCACGCGCATGGCGAGCGTCTCCAGGCCCTTCACCAGCACCCACGCGTTGAACGGGCTCATCGACGGCCCGGTGTGCCGCATGAGGTTCTCGACGGGGCCGCGCACGAACTCCTTCGGGCCGAGGATCGCGCCGCCGAGCGTGCGCCCCTGCCCGTCGATGTGCTTGGTCGCCGAGTAGATGACGATGTCGGCGCCCAGCTCCAGCGGACGCTGGAGCACCGGCGTCGCGAACACGTTGTCGACGACCACCTGGGCACCGGCCGCGTGGGCCATGTCGCAGACGGCACGCACGTCCACGATCTCCTGCATGGGGTTGGACGGTGACTCGAAGAACACCGCGGCCGCGGGCGTCGACAGGGCCTTCTCCCACTGCGCCGTGTCGGCTCCGTCGACGAACTCCGTGGTGACGCCCCAGCGCGGCAGGATCTCGTCGAGGATGACGAAGCACGAACCGAACAGGCTCCGTGCCGCCACCACCCGGTCCCCCGCCGCCAGCAGCGCACCGAGGCCGGTGAACACCGCCGCCATGCCGGAGGCCGTCGGGAAGCACGCCTCCGCCCCCTCCAGCAGCCGCAGCCGCTCGGCGAACATCTCGACGGTCGGGTTGCCGTAGCGCGAGTAGATGAAGCGGTCGACGTCGCCGGCGAACGCCGCCTCCGCGTCGGCCGCGGACGGGTAGACGTACCCCGAGGTCAGGTACAGGGCCTCCGCGGTCTCGTCGAACCCGGAGCGGCTGAGACCACCGCGCACGGCAACGGTGTCGGGGCGCCAGGGCGACCCACCGCCGGGATCTGCGCGCTCGCCCGTCACGACTGCCGCCAGGGCAGCCCCGCCGCCCGCCACCCGCTCCCGCCGCGGTGGTCGTCGGGGTCGAGATCCCCCTCGAAGCCTGCGAGGACGTTGAACGACGGGCCGAGACCGGCGGCGGTCGCTTCCTTGGCCGCCGCGATCGACCGTCCACCCGACCGGCAGATGAACACGAGCGGCCGGCTGGGCATCGACTCCGAACCCGGCTCGATCGCCTCCAGCGCCACGCGCAGCTCGTCGACGAAGTCGGGGTTCCGCGCACCGTCGGGGAACCGCTGCCACTGGACGGTCACGAGCGGTCGCCCGGTCGACGAGGTGTCGGGTACGCCGACGTACGTCCACTCCGCGGCCGTCCGGACGTCGACGAGGACGCCCTCGTCCTCGCCCGAGACGACGGTCCACGCCTGCTCGGGGGTCAGGTCGCCCGCATACCCCTCGGCGGGCCGCGCCACCTCGCTCACAGCCCCGACTCCGACGTGCGCACGAGGATGCAGCGGCACTCGTCACACCGCAGCACCTCGTCGTCGGGGGCGGACCGGATGCGCCCGAGGTCGCTGGCCGTGAGCTCCATCCGGCAGCCCTCGCAGCGCTTCGCCTTGAGCGCGGCGGCGGCGACGCCGCCCGAACCGGCGCGGATCTTCTCGTAGAGGGCCACCAGCGCAGGGTCGAGTCCTGCGGCGACGCCGTCACGTTCGGCCGTGACCTTGGCCGCCTCGTCGCCGATCTCCGCCAGGGTGGCGTCGCGGGAGGCCGTCACCTCGGCGACCTCGGCCTGGCGCCGCTCGAGCTGCTCGGCGAGCGCCTCCGCCTCGTTCTGGGCCGTCTCCAGCCGTTCCATCACCTCGAGCTCGACGTCCTCCAGCTCGGCCTGGCGTCGTGCCAGCGAACCCAGCTCGTGCTGGATCGCCTGCAGGTCCTTCGCCGAGCCCTGGCCGGCGTCGAGGCGGGACTGGTCGCGCTGGGCCCGCGAACGCACCTGCTCGACGTCGGTCTCGGACTTTCGCAGCTCGCGCTGGATGTCGCTGACAGTCGTCCGGGCCACCACGACCCGGTCCCGCAGGGCGGCCACCTCGGCCTCCAGCGCGGTGAGGCGCGCGTGCTCAGGCAGGGACGTGCCCTTGTGCGAGAGCTGGCGCAGGCGCGTGTCGAGCGCCTGCACGTCGAGCAGACGGACCTGGTCGAGCGGGTTCGCGGTGGTCACGTGCGGGGGCCTCCGGTGCTGGGGGTGCCTAGGGTGCGGGGACGCTGGGGGTGCTGGGGATGCTCACGTTCCACGGGTCGGTGGACCGCTCGCTGACGGTCACGGTAACCCCGTCCAGTGTCCGGACGAGGCGGGCGCAGGACTTCAGCCACGGCCACTCGCTGGCCCAGTGCGCCACGTCGATGAGGAAGGGGCGCCCCTGGCCCGCCACCTCGGCCTCCTCGCGCGCCTCGGACGCCGGGTGGTGACGCAGGTCGGCCGTGAGGAAGACGTCGGCCCGGCTGGCGCGGACCGCGTCGAACAGGCTGTCACCGCTGCCACCGCAGAGCGCCACGGTGGAGACCTCGGCTCGCAGGTCGCCTGCGACGCGTACGCCCTGGGCCGTCGCGGGCAGGACCTCGGCGACGCGGCCGGCGAAGGCCTCCAGGGTCATCGGCGACGCCAGTCGGCCCACGCGGCCGATGCCCACGTCGGCTGGCCCGCCGGTTGTCACCAGCAGGTGCACGACGGGCTCCTCGTACGGGTGGGCCGCACGGACGGCCCGCACGACGTGGGGACCGGCGCCGGCCGGGACGGCCATCTCGACGCGCACCTCGTCGACGACCTCGCGTCGCCCGGGGGACCCGACCGCTGGCCTGGCGGAGTTCGAGCCGGTGAACGTGCCCGAGCCGGTGGAGGTGAAAGCGCAGCGGTCGTACTCCCCGTGGCGCCCGGCGCCGGCGGCGGCGGCCGCGTCGACGACGGCGTCGACGGCGTCCGCGGGCACGAAGGTCACCATCGTGGCCCCGGCCGCGGAGGGCGCGGGCTCGAGCGGTCTCAGGTCGACCAGCCCGAGCGCGGACGCCAACGCCTCGTTGACCCCGTCACGGGCGGCGTCGGCGTTCGTGTGGGCGACGTACAGGGCGCACCCGGCCTCGATCAGCCGGTGCAGCAGCGCTCCCTTGGGGGTGTCCGCGGAGAGGGAGTGCACCCCGCGCAGCAGCAGCGGGTGGTGCACGACGAGGAGGTCCGCACCGGTCTCGACGGCCTCGTCGACGACCGCGGACACGGGATCGACGGCCAGCAGCACGCGGCGGGCCGGGGCGTCCCGGCGGCCGCAGACCAGGCCGACCGCGTCCCAGCCGAGGGCGGTGCGCTCGGGGTACGCGGAGTCGAGGAGCGTCAGGACCTCGCCGACCGTCGGAACATCCTCGGCTGCCACCGGACGACCCTATCGACGCGCAGGGGGTGAGTGGGCCCGGCCGGGCTCGAACCGACGACGCCCGCGGTGTAAACGCGGTGCTCTACCAACTGAGCTACAGGCCCCGGGCGCGAGGGTAGCCGGTGAAGGACTGCGGCCGCCGAGGTCTCGGGTCGACGACGGCCGCAGCCGGGGTCAATGAAACCGCAACGACCGCTCGGACGGGAAGGGGCCCTCCGGTTCGGCTCCGCCGTTCCCCCGTCCGGGGTGTCAGAGGGTGGCCAGGGCCTCGCGGTAGGCCGCCATCTCGCGGGCCTCGCCCGGGTGGTTCACGACGGACCACCTCAGCACGCCGGCCGGATCGACCAGGAACGAGGCGCGCATCGCCTTGCCCTCGCGCTCGTCGAACGCCCCGTAGCGGCGCGCGACCTCGCCGTGCGGCCAGAAGTCCGACAGGAGCGGGAAGTCGTAGCCCTCCTGCTCACCGAAGGCGCGCAGCGTGTACATCGGGTCGCACGAGACGGCGACCACCTGCACGCCCGCCTCGGCGAAGACCGACAGGTCGTCGCGCAGGGTGCACAGCTCGTTCGTGCACAGGCCCGAGAAGGCGAAGGGGTAGAAGACGAGGAGCGTGGCGCGGTCACCGCGCAGGTCGGACAGGGACAGGTCCTCGCCGAACTGGTCCGTGAGCGTGAAGTCCGGCGCCTCGCTGCCCAGCGCCGGCAGGCGCGTGGCGGCATCGGTCATCGTGTCCCCCACCGTGCTCAGCCCTTGCGGCCGGGACGAGGGGTGACGAGCCGCGTCCCACTCCAGTCGGTCCCGACGCTGGTCGTGCGGGTGTTGTGCAGGCCGGCGGTCGGCGCGGCCTCCTCGATGTCGGAGGGCTCCACGTGGCCGTCTCGCCCGCTCTTCGGCGTGAGCAGCCAGATCGGCCCACCCTCGACGAGGGCACCGAGCACGTCGACCAGGGCGTCAACCAGGTCGCCGTCGTCCTCGCGCCACCACAGCAGCACCGCGTCGACGACCTCGTCGGCGTCCTCGTCGGCCAGCTCGTTGCCGGTGACCAGCTCGACGGCATCCCTCAGCTCGTGGTCGACGTCGTCGTCGTACCCGAACTCCTGCACGACTTGCCCCGACTGGAATCCCAGCCGAGCCCCCAGGCCCGACTCCTCCGCGGCGTCCGCGGTCGTCCCCACTGCTGATCTCCTTCGCCATGGGCAGCCGCCTGTTGCGTCCCGCCGTCACCCGGCTGACCGGGCGTGGGCACGACGGTAGACCACGCGCGGCGACGCGGGCTACGTACGATCGAGCGATGGGCACCGCGAGCACGAGAGCGCCGACCACACGTTGGGACCTGCACACCGGTCGTGTCCTCCGCCGACCCGACGCGCTGGCGGTCGAGGAGCCGTTCGAGATCCGCGTCGGGGGCGATCCCGTCGTCGTGACGATGCGCACGCCGGGCGACGACCTCGACCTCGCGATGGGCTTCCTGCTGACCGAGGGGCTGCTGGGCGCCGTGGGCGACGTCCGCGCCGCCGTGCACTGCACCGACGTCGGCGAGGACGGCCGGCCCACCTTCAACGTCATGGAGGTCTCCCTCGCGCCCGGCGTCACGGCGCCCGACCTCGAGGGACGTCGCACCTTCGGCATGACCTCGGCGTGCGGGGTGTGCGGGTCGGCCAGCATCGACGCGGTCCGTGCACGCGGCGGCGCCGACCTGACGCAGGACCCGGTCGCGGTCGACGCGTCCCTGCTGGCGTCGTTGCCCGGGCGGCTGCGTGACGCGCAGCGTGTCTTCGACCGCACCGGAGGCCTGCACGCGGCCGGACTGTTCCGTGTGGTCGACAGCGGCCGCGAGGCGGAGCTGCTGGTCGTGCGCGAGGACGTGGGCCGCCACAACGCGGTCGACAAGGTGCTGGGGTGGGCCGCCCGCGAGCAGGGTTGGCCGCTGAGGGGCACCGTCCTCGTCGTGAGCGGTCGCGCGTCCTTCGAGCTGGCCCAGAAGGCCTGGGCTGCAGGTGTCCCGGTGCTCGCGGCCGTCTCTGCCCCCTCCTCTCTGGCGGTCGAGCTGGCGACCGAGGCGGGGATGACCCTCGTCGGGTTCGTGCGAGGGCGGACGATGAACGGCTACGCCCACCCCGAGCGGATCGCCTTCTCCACCAGCGAGGTGAGCGTCTCCGGGTAGACCGGCACCTCGGCGTGCGGAAGCTCGTCCAGGGGCCACCACCGGTGGCCGACGATGTCGCGACGCTCGACCGCGGTCCAGCGCGAGACGTCCACCTCGAACGCGTCCACGCGCACGACGAAGAAGACCTCGTGCTGGCGGTACGTGCGTCCCTCGAAGGGGAAGTCGATCGTCTGCTCGTAGCGGGCCTCGCCCAGCCGTGCGGGCTCCAGCAGCAGACCGGTCTCCTCGAGCACCTCGCGGCAGCCGCCCGACCGGGCGTCCTCGCCGGGGTCGAGACCACCTCCCGGCGTGAACCACCACCGGCGCACGACGGGTGCCTCGGGGACGTGGGCCTCGAACAGCAGCACTTTGTCGGAGGGGTCGACGAGGACGACGCGAGCGGCCTCACGGGCGATCGGCTCCAGCACGGCACGGACCCTACGCCCGGGTAGCGCCCACCCGGATGTGACGCCGGCCCGGGTGAGGGACAGGATGGTCTCTAGCCCTCGCCCGGCCGGGTCGGTGAAGGGCGCTGAGGGAAGGAACACCTGACGTGGCTGGACGCGACGAAGCCGGACCCATCCTCAACGGGCTGCCGACGAACATGCCGGACATCGACCCGGAAGAGACCTCGGAGTGGATCGAGTCGCTCGACGGTGTCGCCGAGACCGCCGGGCGCCGCCGCGCCCGGTACCTGATGCTCGAGCTGCTGCAGCGGTCGCGCCAGCTGGGTGTCGGCGTCCCCTCACTCACGGCCACCGACTACGTCAACACGATCCCGCCCGAGCGCGAGCCCTGGTTCCCCGGTGACGAGGACGTGGAGCGTCGCTACCGTGCGCTGCTGCGCTGGAACTCGGCGATGGTCGTGCACCGGGCACAGCGGCCCGGGATCTCCGTCGGTGGCCACATCTCCTCGTACGCCTCGTCGTCCACGCTCTACGAAGTGGGCTTCAACCACTTCTTCCGCGGTCCGGACGACCCGGGCGGCGGCGACCAGGTCTACATCCAGGGGCACGCATCCCCCGGCGTGTACGCGCGGGCCTACCTCGAGGGGCGGCTGTCCGAGCAGCAGCTCGACGGGTTCCGGCAGGAGCTGTCGCACCCGGGCGGCGGCCTGCCGTCCTACCCGCACCCTCGGCTGGCCCCCGACTTCTGGCAGTTCCCCACCGTGTCGATGGGCCTCGGCCCGATGAACGCCATCTACCAGGCGCAGTTCAACAAGTACCTGCAGAACCGCGGGATCAAGGACACGTCCGGCCAGCGGGTGTGGGCGTTCCTCGGCGACGGCGAGATGGACGAGCCGGAGAGCCGTGGCCTCCTCCAGGTCGCGGCGAACGAGGAGCTCGACAACCTGACGTTCGTCATCAACTGCAACCTCCAGCGCCTCGACGGCCCGGTGCGCGGCAACGGCAAGATCATCCAGGAGCTCGAGTCCTACTTCCGTGGCGCCGGCTGGAACGTCATCAAGGTCGTGTGGGGCCGCGAGTGGGACACGTTGCTGGCCAAGGACTCGCACGGGGCGCTCGTCCACCTGATGAACTCGACCCCGGACGGCGACTACCAGACCTACCGCGCCGAGAACGGCGCGTTCATCCGCGAGCACTTCTTCGGGCGCGACCCTCGGACGCGCTCGATGGTCCAGGACATGACGGACGACCAGATCTGGTCCCTCAAGCGCGGCGGGCACGACTACCGCAAGGTGTTCGCCGCCTACGCGGCCGCGACGGAGCACACCGGGCAGCCGACGGTCATCCTCGCCAAGACCATCAAGGGCTACGGCCTGGGTGCCAACTTCGCCGGGCGCAACGCGACCCACCAGATGAAGAAGCTGACGCTGGACGACCTCAAGACGTTCCGCGACGGCCTGCGCATCCCGGTCACCGACGAGCAGCTCGAGGCCGACCCGTACCTGCCGCCGTACTACACCCCCGGCCCGGACAGCCCCGAGATCCAGTACCTGCAGGAGCGCCGCCGCGCGCTCGGGGGGCACCTGCCGCAGCGCCGCGTACCGACCACGGCCGTGAAGCTGCCGGGTGACGAGGCCTACGCCGGCTCGAAGAAGGGCTCGGGCAAGCAGCAGATCGCCACCACGATGGCGTTCGTCCGGCTGCTCAAGGACCTGATGCGCGACAAGGAGTTCGGGCCGCGCGTCGTGCCGATCATCCCTGACGAGGCGCGCACGTTCGGGATGGACTCGTTCTTCCCGACGATCAAGATCTACAACCCGCACGGCCAGAACTACACGTCCGTGGACCGCGAGCTGATGCTCGCGTACAAGGAGTCGGCCCAGGGCCAGATCCTGCACGTCGGCATCAACGAGGCGGGCGCGATCGCGGCGATGACCGCGGCGGGCACGTCGTACGCCACGCACGGCGAGCCGATGATCCCGGTCTACGTCTTCTACTCGATGTTCGGGTTCCAGCGCACCGGCGACGGCATCTGGGCGGCCGGCGACCAGATGACCCGCGGGTTCATGATCGGCGCCACGGCCGGCCGCACGACCCTGACCGGTGAGGGTCTGCAGCACGCGGACGGCCACTCGCCGCTGCTCGCGTCCACGAACCCGGCGGTCGTCTCGTACGACCCCGCCTTCGGGTACGAGCTGGGTCACATCGTCCGCGACGGGCTGCAGCGCATGTTCGGTGAGGGGCCCGACCCCCTCGCCGACGGTCAGCACGGACAGCGGGACCGCGACGTCATGTACTACCTCACGGTCTACAACGAGCCGGCCGTGCAGCCGGCCGAGCCCGAGGGGCTCGACGTCGAGGGGCTGCTGCGTGGCGCCTACCTGCTGCGCGCCGCGGACGACGAGGTCGCCGCCAACGGCGAGCACAACGCGGTCGGGCGACGTGCTCAGCTGATGGCGTCGGGCGTCGGGGTGGCGTGGGCGCTCGAGGCGCAGGAGCTGCTCGCCAAGGACTTCGGCGTGGCGGCGGACGTGTGGAGCGTGACGTCGTGGAGCGAGCTGCGCCGCGACGGCATGTCCTGCGACGCGTGGGCGTTCGACCGGCCCGGCGAGGAGACGCCGGTGCCGTTCCTGGCCCGCCAGCTCGAGGGTCGCGAGGGCCCGGTGGTGGCGGTCAGCGACTACATGCGGGCCGTACCGGACCAGGTGCGCCAGTTCGTGCCGAACGAGTTCCGGTCCCTGGGCGCCGACGGGTTCGGGCTGTCCGACACCCGCGCGGCCGTGCGCCGCTACTTCCACATCGACGGCCCGTCGGTGGCCTACCAGGCGCTGCGCATGCTCGCACTGCGCGGCCAGGTCGACCGGCTGGCCCCGTCGATGGCCTACGAGCTGTACAAGCTGAACGACATCACCGCGGGCTCCTCCGGCACCGCCGGCGGGGATGCCTGACCCACCACCCCCCGCCCCCCTGAGTATCGGGGGCCGTCGTGCCGATTGTGTGATTCCGCAACACGGCGCCCTATCCTGAGCCCATGTCGAGGGCGGACGCGGGGACGCGGACGGGGCGCGTCCGCGCGTCGAGGGCCGTCAGGCCGTCCGGCACGTCGACGCGCCAGCGCCGCGCCGTCGCCGGACTGTCGACGGCCGCGCTGCGCCGGCTCGACGAGACGCTGCCCTGGTACCGGGCGATGGAGCCCGAGGACAGGTCGTGGGTCGGGCTCGTCGCGCAGGCGGGCATCCGCGCCTTCACCACGTGGTTCGCCGAGCCTTCCGGGCCGCTGACGATCACGGCCGACGTGTTCGGGACGGCGCCCCGCGAGCTCACCCGGTCGATCAGCCTGCGTCAGACCCTCGAGCTGGTGCGGGCCGTCGTCGACGTCGTCGAGGACCATGTCGAAGCGCTCACCGACGACCCGGACGACCCCCGCCAGCTCGCCGCCGTGAAGGAGGCGGTGCTGCGGTACTCGCGGGAGGTCGCGTTCGCGGCGGCCGAGGTCTACGCGCAGGCGGCCGAGACGCGCGGCGCCTGGGACGCCCGGCTCGAGGCCCTCGTCGTGGACGCCCTGCTGAGGGGCGACACGGACGACGCGCTGCAGTCGCGCGTCGCCGCGCTCGGGTGGCACGAGCACGCAGCGGTCACCGTCGTGGTGGGCGCCAACCGTCCAGGACCGCCCGAGCAGGTGGTCGACGACCTGCGCCGCGCGGCACGGACGGCGGCGGACGACGCGCTCGTCGGCGTGCAGGGCGACCGCGTCGTGGTCGTGCTCGGGACCAGCTCGGACCCGGCGGCCGCAGCCACCAACCTCGCCCCCCGCTTCGGGCCGGGTCCCGTCGTGGTCGGGCCGACGGTCACCGACCTTCCCGGTGCCGGCCACTCGGCGCGGGTGGCGCTCGCCGGGCTCGTCGCGGCCCGGGCCTGGCCGTCCGCACCCCGCCCGGTCGACGCGGACGACCTGCTGCCCGAGCGCGTGCTCTCCGGCGACGTGTCGGCCCGGCGCGCCCTGCTGGACCGCGTGTACCACCCGCTGCAGGCCGCCGGCCCGGTGCTGGCGGAGACCGTGGCGGCCTACCTCGAAGGGGGCCGCTCGCTCGAGGGCACCGCGCGCACGCTCTTCGTGCACCCGAACACGGTCCGCTACCGGCTGCGCCGGGTCGCCGAGGTCACCGGGTGGGACGCGACCCGCCCGCGCGACGGCTACGTCCTCCAGGTCGCCCTGGCCATCGGGTTGCTGGCCGGCCCACGCACCGTCTTGTAGGAACCCTCCAAGTTTCCGAGAGATCCTTGTCCGGTTCGGAGCCCGATCGCGCCCACCTCGCAGGGGAAGGTGGAGACGTGCTCGTCATCGTCTGCCCCGGCCAGGGGTCCCAGAGCCCCGGCTTCCTCTCCCCGTGGCTGGAGGTACCGGGCTTCCGTGAGCGTCTCGACTGGCTCGGGACCGTCGCCGGTCTCGACCTCGTCGCGCACGGCACCACCTCCGACGCCGACACCATCCGCGACACCGCCGTGGCGCAGCCCCTCATCGTGGGCGCCGGCCTCGTGTCGCTCCTCGCCCTGTTCCCCCACCCCGCCGACGCCTTCGCGGTGATCGCGGGCGGAGCCGGTCACAGCGTCGGTGAGATCACGGCCGCGTCGGCGGCCGGCGTGATCAGCGCCGAGCAGGCCATGGTCTTCGTGCGCGAGCGCGGACGGGCGATGGCCGGGGCCAGCGCGGTCACGCCGACCGGCATGAGCGCCGTCGTGGGCGGCGACCCGGACGAGGTGCTCGCGGCCCTCGACAAGCACGGACTCACCCCGGCCAACGTCAACGGGGCCGGCCAGGTCGTCGCCGCCGGCACCATGGACGAGCTGGCCGCGCTGGCGGACGAGCCGCCGGCCAAGGCCCGCGTCATCCCGCTCCAGGTCGCCGGCGCCTTCCACACCCGGCACATGTCGCCGGCCGTCGACGTGCTCGGCCGCCACGCGCGGGCGATGTCGACCCACGACCCGCGGGCCCTGCTGCTGTCCAACGCCGACGGCACCGTCGTCCACGACGGTCGCGACGTCCTCAAGCGCCTCGTCACCCAGGTGAGCAACCCGGTGCGTTGGGACCTCTGCATGCAGACCTTCGCCGAGCTCGGCGTGACCGGCCTGATCGAGATCCCGCCGGCCGGAACGCTGACCAACCTCGCCAAGCGGGCGCTGCCCGGGGTCGAGACGCTCGCGCTCAAGACGCCGGCCGACCTCGACACGGCGCGCGACATGGTCGAGCGCCACGGCGTCGGCAGTCCTCTGCAGAGCTCGCCGACGTGGCGTCTGGTCGTGGCGCCCGCCAAGGGTGCCGTCCGGCTCCTGACCGCCGCCGGCGCCGGCGACGACGTCGTGGCAGGCAGCGTGGTAGCCCGCGTCGAGGGCCTGCGCGACGGGCACGACGTGCGCGCCCAGCACGGCGGCACGGTCGTGGAGTGGCTGGTGGAGGAGGGCGACCCCGTCTCCCCCGGCCAGCCCCTGCTGCGGCTCCACCCCGCCGGGAGCTCGTCATGACCGGCCTCGTCACGCCCACGGGCGCTGCTCACGCCCGGCTGACCGGCGTCGGCGCCTACCGCCCCGAGCGCGTCGTCACCAACGAGGAGATCTGCCAGTACATCGACTCCTCCGACGAGTGGATCCGCGAGCGCTCCGGTATCGTGACGCGTCGCTGGGCCGCGCCCGGCCAGACCGTCGTCGACATGGGCGAGGCCGCCGGTGCCGAGGCGATCGCGAACGCCGGGCTGACCGGGGCCGACATCGACGTCGTCCTCGTCGCGACCGTGACGCACCTGTACCAGACCCCCGCTGCCGCACCACTGGTCGCCCACCGGCTCGGCGCCACCCCGGCCGCCGCGTTCGACATCTCAGCGGCCTGCGCGGGCTTCTGCCACGGCGTCGGCCTGGCCAGCGACATGGTCCGCGGTGGCTCGGCCCGCCACGTGCTCGTCATCGGCGTGGAGAAGCTCTCGGAGATCACCGACCCCCGCGACCGCTCCAGCGCGTTCATCTTCGGCGACGGCGCGGGCGCCGTCGTCGTCAGCGCGTCCGACACCCCGGGCATCGGCCCCACGCTCTGGGGCAGCGACGGCAACATGTGGGACGTCATCACCCAGAACCAGTCGTGGGACCAGCTGCGCGACGACCCTGAGCTCGAGTGGCCCACCCTGCGCATGGCGGGACAGAGCGTCTTCCGCTGGGCGGTCTGGCAGATGGCGCCGGTGGCCCGCAAGGCCATCGAGGCGGCGGGCATCACGCCGGACGACCTGGCGGCGTTCATCCCCCACCAGGCCAACGTCCGCATCATCGACGCGATGGTCAAGCAGCTCGGTCTGCCCGAGCACGTGCCGGTCGCCCGCGACATCGCCGAGACCGGCAACACCTCGGCGGCGTCGATCCCGCTCGCGATGCACCGCATGCTCGCCGACGGCAGCGCGCCGCACGGAGGCCTCGCCCTGCTGATCGGGTTCGGCGCCGGCCTCGCGTACGCCGCCCAGGTGGTCGAGCTGCCCTAGGGTCGCGACCGCCCCACTGACTCCCGCCCCGGCGGGACGCACCACCGTCCGATCGTCCACCGAGTAGTCACCACGCAGGGTTCTCACCGAGGACACCGACAGCAGAAGGAGTTCCAACCATGGCGCAGAGCGAGCAGGAGATCCTCCAGGGCATCGCCGAGCTGGTCAACGAGGAGACCGGTCTGCCGACCGAGTCCGTCGAGCTCGACAAGTCCTTCACCGAGGACCTCGACATCGACTCGCTGTCGATGACCTCGATCGTCGTGCAGGCCGAGGACAAGTTCGGCGTGAAGATCCCGGACGAGGACATCAAGAACCTCTCGACCGTCCGCGACGTCGTCGCCTACGTCCAGCAGGCGCAGGGCTGACCACACAGGCTCTTGCACCACCCGCACCACCCGCACCACCCGCTGTACCCAGCACCAACCGGGTGACCCGCCGGCCCACCGGCCGGTCGGGTCACCCGCACCACCCCGGCACCTGGAGGCCACCGCGATGAGCAGCCCGTCCACCGACCGTCGCGTCGTCGTCACCGGAATGGGGGCGACCACCCCTCTGGGCGGGGACGTGCCCAGCACCTGGGAGGCGGCCCTGGCCGGCCGGTCGGGCGCGAAGGCGCTCCCTGCGGAGTGGCTCGAGCGCTACGACCTGTCCGTGCACTTCGCGTGCCGGCTCGAGGTGCCCACGGCCGACGTGATGCCACGCCACGAGGCCAAGAAGCTCGACCCCTCGGGCCAGTACGCGATGGTCGCCGGCCGCGAGGCCTGGGCCGACGCCGGCAGCCCGGACGTCGACCCGCTGCGGCTCGGCATGGTCATCGCCACCGGCATCGGCGGCGTGTGGACGCTCCTCGACGCCTACGACGTGCTCAAGGAGTCGGGCCCGCGCCGCGTCCTGCCGATGACCGTGCCGATGCTCATGCCCAACGGTGCCGCCGGTGCCCTGGCCATCGAGTTCGGTGCCCGTGCCGGCGCCCACTCCCCCGTGTCGGCGTGCGCGTCCGGCGCCGAGGCCATGGCGTACGCGCTCGACATGATCCGCACCGGCCGCGCCGACGTCGTGATGGCCGGCGGGACCGAGGCGGCCATCCACCCGCTGCCGATCGCCGGGTTCGCCTCGATGCGCGCCCTGT
Source organism: uncultured Actinomycetota bacterium (assembly GCA_963843835.1). Lineage (GTDB taxonomy): Bacteria > Actinomycetota > Actinomycetes > Actinomycetales > CAWJMD01 > CAWJMD01. The sequence continues at coordinate 403,538 of CAWJMD010000008.1, read as the reverse complement.
CGACCCGCAACGACAGCCCCGAGACGGCCTCGCGCCCGTACGACACGAGCCGCGACGGCTTCGTGCTCGGCGAGGGCGCCGGCGTGGTCGTGCTGGAGTCGGCCGAGCACGCGGAGGCTCGCGGCGCCCGGATCTACGCGGAGCTGGTGTCCGCCGGCCTGACCTCGGACGCCCACCACATCGCCGCCCCCGACCCGGAGGGCCTGGGGGCGACCCGGGCGATGCGCTCGGCGCTCGAGAAGGGCGGCATCGGCCTCGATGAGCTCGTGCACATCAATGCCCACGCCACGTCCACTCCGGCCGGCGACATCGCGGAGTCCGCAGCGATCTCGGCTGTGCTCGGCGAGCACGTCGACCGGGTCGCCGTCTCCGCGACGAAGTCGATGACCGGCCACCTGCTCGGTGCCGCCGGCGCCGTCGAGGGGATCCTGTCGATCCTCGCGCTGCACCACGGCCAGGCGCCGCCCACCACCAACATCACCGACAAGGACCCCGCCATCACCCTCGACGTCGTCTCCGACAAGCCGCGCGACATCGGGCCGGGTGTCGCGCTGAACAACTCGTTCGGCTTCGGCGGGCACAACGTGGCCGTCGCGTTCCGGAGCGTCCGATGAGTCCCGCCGGGCAGGGTGCGGCGGCCGTGTCCGCCGGCCGTACGCCGGTGGACCCCGCGACCGACCCGCGCAACCCCCTGCTGCGCCTCGAGCACTTCTTCGACGACGGCACCGTCGAGCTCCTCACCGAGCAGGACGACTCGGGCATGCTCGCCGCGGCCGGCACGGTCGACGGGGTGGCCGCCGTCGCCTTCGCCTCCGACGCCACCATCCAGGGCGGCGCGATGGGCGTGGACGGGTGCAAGGTCATCCTCGTCGCCTACGAGCGTGCGCTGGCCGACGGCGTCCCCGTGGTCGGCCTCTGGCACTCCGGCGGCGCCCGGCTGCGTGAGGGCGTCGTGTCGCTGCACGCCGTCGGCGAGGTCTTCGCGATCATGACCCGGGCCTCCGGCAAGATCCCGCAGATCTCGGTCGTGATCGGCCCCGCCGCCGGTGGCGCCGCCTACGGGCCGGCGCTCACCGACATCGTCATCCTCGGTCCCGACGGCCGCATCTTCGTCACGGGCCCGGACGTGGTCCGGTCGGTCACCGGCGAGGCCGTCGACGCCCTGCGTCTCGGCGGTCCCGAGCCGCACGGCCGCCGCTCGGGCGTCGTGCACGTGGTGACCGAGTCCACCGACGCCGCCTACGACCGCGCCCGCGCGATCACGGTGCTGCTCGGCGGCCAGGGCGAGATCGACCCCGGCCTGCCGGACCGCGACCTCGCGGCCCACATGCCGGAGTCGTTCAAGCGGGCGTACGACGTCCACCCGATCATCGACGAGCTGCTCGACGCCCCCCTCGGCTCGACCGAGGCGGGTGGCGCCATCGAGCTGCACCCCAAGTGGGCGCCGAACATCGTCACCGCCCTGGGGCGCCTGGGTGGGCGCACCGTGGGCGTCGTCGCCAACAACCCGCTGCGACTGGGCGGGTGCCTGGACTCGTCGTCGGCCGAGAAGGCCGCGCGCTTCGTGCGCATGTGCGACGCGTTCGGCGTGCCGCTTGTCGTCCTCGTCGACGTCCCCGGCTACCTGCCCGGCGTCGGCCAGGAGTGGGACGGCGTCGTGCGCCGCGGCGCCAAGCTCCTGCACGCCTTCGCCGAGGCGACCGTGCCGCGGGTGACCCTGGTGACGCGCAAGACCTACGGCGGCGCGTACATCGCGATGAACTCGCGCTCGCTCGGGGCGACCCGTGTCTTCGCGTGGCCGGGCGCCGAGGTCGCGGTGATGGGCGCGGTCGCCGCCGTGCGGATCCTGCACCGCCGCAAGCTGGCCGAGGTGCCCGACGACGCCAGGGCGCAGGTCGAGTCCGAGCTGGCCGTCGAGCACGAGCGCATGGCCGGTGGGCTGGACCGCGCCGTCCAGATCGGCGTGGTCGACGAGGTGGTCACACCCCAGGAGACCCGCACGGCCCTCGCACGTGCCATCGCCGACGCTCCCGCGCGGCGGGGCGCCCACGGCAACATCCCGCTGTAGTCGCCGGAGCCCCGCGGTGGCGCGACGCAACCGCGTCGACCCGTGGGGCGACCTGCACGCCGTGCCCGACCGAGGGCTGCTCACCGGCAACCGCGGCTGCCTCGTGGACGACGACGAGCACATGGTGCGTCACCACGCAGGCCGCCTGTGGATCGCCTGCGTGCTCGACCTCCGGGGTCGGCGCGTCGGGCTCGCACGTTCGGGGCGGTGGACCCCGGTGTTCTTCCTCGACGACGCCGTCGTCCTGGCCGCCGGACACCGTCCGTGCGGCTTCTGTCGCCGTGACGACCACCTGGGCTACCAGCGCGCCGTGACGTCGGGGAGCGGCTCCTCCTCACCGGTGAGCGCCGCCGAGCTCGACCGCCGGCTCGCCGGCGAGCGGCTGCGCCCCGGTCGCGGGATGGTGCGGGCGGCGGACCGGCTCGTCTGGCCCGCACCCGCCGCGGACCTGCCGTCCGGCACCGTCGTCGGCGTCGGCGATGACGCCCTCCTGCTCCTGGCCGACCGCGCGCTCAGGTTCGGCTTCGCCGGCTGGCACTCCCCCACGCCCCGCCCGGTCGGAGCCGTGCACGTGCTGACGCCGCCGACCTCGGTGTTGGCCCTGCGACACGGGTTCGTCCCCCTGCTGCACCCCTCGGCCCGCGTCCTCTGAGTGCAGAACGTCCCTACGCGACCCTGGATAGCAGCCATCTGCACTCAGAGGACGCAGGGGGAGCGCGGCTCACCCCACGCGGTGCAGCCACCGGACGGGGGCGCCGTCGCCGGCGTACCGGAACGGCTCCAGCTCGTCGTCCCACGCCTGGCCCAGCGCCAGGTCCATCTCGCGCTGCAGCCGGGACGGGTCGCCGGCTCCGACGGCCAGGGCGGACCGGATCCGGTCCTCGGGGACGACGACGTTGCCGTGGACGTCGGTGACGGCGTGGAAGATGCCGAGCTCCGGGGTGTGGCTCCAGCGGCCGCCGTCGACGCCCGCGCTGGGCTCCTCGGTGACCTCGTAGCGCAGGTGCGCCCAGCCGCGCAGGGCCGACGTGAGGCGCGCACCGGTACCGGCCGGCGCCTGCCACGACAGCTCGGCGCGGAACATGCCGGGGGCTACGGGCTGCGCCGTCCAGTCCATGGAGACGCGGACGTCGAGGACTCCGCCCGCGGCCCACTCGACGTGAGGGCACAGTGCGCGCGGCGCGGAGTGCACGAACACCACGCCCCGCGTGATGGAACCAGACATACCGACCTCCCTGGTGGCTTGAGGTACGTCTTCCCCACGGACCTCGGTGCTCACCACGGGCGTCGCCCGGTGCGGCGGCGTGCTCGCGAGGCACAGTCTGCCTCACCAGCCTCCTGCGCACCACCCACCACGCCAGTACAGGCCCTCCAGCACGCTCAAGGGCACGCGAGACCCTGCCGATGCACCCGCACGGGGCATGCCGCCCCGCACCCGACGGCAGGCGAGGGAACCGTGGACGACGCCGAACTGCTCATGTCCGAGGCGTACAGCGAGGGCACCGTCACCGAGGTCATCCGTCCGGCGGCGATCGTGCCCGAGGACGCCGCGCGCGCGATCCTGGTCGAGCTCGCGATGCGCGACGTGCGCAACAGCGGGCTCTGGGAGTCCAAGCCCAGCCTGTGGAGCCGCTACGACCGTCCCTGGAGCGGCAGCACGAACGCGACCGGGGCCGAGCTGATCGGCAGCATCCAGCTCGCGTACGGCACCCCCAGCCGCTACGAGATCACCCTTTACCGCGTCACGGTCACCAAGTTCGGCTCCGAGCACGGCTGGTCGGTCGCGACCCTGTGCGACGAGGCCCTGTCCTTCGGCCGCCTCTCGCTGGACCAGTGCCCCCGGGCCAAGCTCACGACACCCCCGCCCGTCGTCAGGATCTGACCGCCGCCCAGCGCCTGGCACCATGGTGTGGTGGCCCCTGGTCCTGAGGCACCCCGCCCACGCCGCCCCACGCTGTTGGGGCCGGCGGCGATGGACACGCGCCCCGGTGGGATGGACCCCGCCGAGCGCGAGCAGGCCGCCCACGCCACCGCCCGCCTGCTCGTCCAGGGCGCACGGGAGCAGGACAACCCGCAGACCGTCCGCCGCCTCGTCGAGCTGACCGACGAGCACGGCATCGAGCTGCTGGCCCATCTGTGGTCCGACGCGCCCGCAGAGTCGCTCGCCGGTGCCCTGTGGCGCCTCTACGCCCTGCGCGCCTGGGTGCACCGTGACCCCACCTCGGCCTCCCGCGAGTTCGACCTCGGACGCCGGCTGACCCCGGTCCTCGAGGTCGTTGCCGGCGTGGCCGACCCGCCGGGTCCCGGGCAGGTCAAGGACCTCGTGGACGCGGTGCTGACCGGCGTCTACCAGGGCGACTTCGCCGTGGCGCTGGAGCGCGCGGCCGCCTTCGCCCGCATCGTGGCCGTCGGCCGGGCCCACGAGCCGGAGGACGCGTTCACGCGCCAGACCGAGGACGGCCCGGCCGAGGACGAGCACGCGGGCGTGCACTCCGCCGCGCGCCTGGTCCGCACCGCGGAACAGCTCGAGACGGCGGCGCGGCACTGGCGCTCGGACGAGCTGCACTGAGGCGCGTGAGTGCCGTCACAGCCCGTCGCGGGACACGCCCGGGAGGCTCGGCGAAAGGGAACACCGGCGCGGCAGGTCACGTTAGGCTCGACGTGCGTCGGGCCGCGGTAGCCCCGGGCTCCACCTGAAGCCGCTTCGAGCGGCCCCGCGCCGAGAGGCGCTCCCGGCCCGACGCACAACTCCTCTCCCCGGCACCCGACCCGACGCGCGCATGGTCCCCGGCGCGCCTCCCCCGCCGAGCCGCGTCCCTGGCGTAGACAGGTCCCAGGCCCCTCGAGGTATGAGCTCGAGGGGCCTTGTCACGCCGTGACGGTCCGGCGGTGGCACAGTGAGGCCGTGCGCGTCCTCGTCACCGGCGGAGCCGGTTTCATCGGGTCCCAGGTCGTCAGCCGGCTGAACGACGCGGGCCACGACGTCGTCGTCCTCGACAGCCTGCGTCCTGACGTCCACGTGCCGGGCCCGCACCCCACGGTGCACGCAGACCTCGTGCACGGGGACGTGCGCGACCGTCCGACGGTCGACCGGGCCCTCGACGGGGTCGACGCGGTCGCCCACCTGGCCGCCAAGGTCGGGCTCGGTGTCGATCTCGACGACGTGGACGACTACGTGTCGAGCAACGACCTGGGCACCGCGGTGCTGCTTCGCCAGATGCGGCGGGCCGGGGTCGGGCGGCTGGTCCTGGCGTCGTCGATGGTCGTCTACGGCGAGGGCGCGTACGACTGCACCGAGCACGGCCGGGTGGCGCCCGCACCGCGGCGGCGGGCCGACCTCGAGCAGGGCCGGTTCGACCCCGGGTGCCCCGACTGCGGGCGGACGCTGACCCCGGCGCTGGTCGACGAGACCGCACCCTTCGACCCTCGCAACGTGTACGCCGCGACGAAGGTGCACGGCGAGCACCTGTGCGCGACCTGGGCCCGCGAGACCGGCGGCGGCGCGGTGGCCCTGCGGTTCCACAACGTCTACGGCCCGGGCATGCCCCGGGACACGCCCTACGCAGGCGTGGCCGCGGTGTTCCGTGCCGCGCTCGAGGCGCGACGGGCACCCAGGGTCTTCGAGGACGGGCGGCAGCGCCGCGATTTCGTGCACGTCGACGACGTGGCGCGCGCGGTGGTCACCGCGCTGACCGCCTCGGGGCCGGACGAGGGGGCGCTGCGCGCCTACAACGTGGGGTCCGGTCGCGTGACCACCATCGGGGAGGTGGCCTCCGCGCTGGCCGACGTGATCGGCGGCCCGACGCCCGTCAGGACCGGTGAGTACCGGCTCGGCGACGTCAGGCACGTCACCGCGTCCTCGCGACGCATCGCCGACGAGCTCGGGTGGCAGGCGCGCGTGGCGCTCCCCGACGGGCTCGCCGACCTCGTAGGGCGCCCGGTCAGCCGGTGACCAGGCGCCGGTCCGTGGCCGGCGCGGCGGGCAGCACCAGCTCGAAGCGGCACCCCTCACTGGTGTTGGCCACCTCGAGCGAGCCCGCGTGCGACTCCGCGACACCGCGGGCGATCGCCAGCCCGAGGCCCGCCCGCCCGTCGCCGGGTGTCCGCTCCGGGTCCCCGCGCCAGCCCGTGTCGAAGACGCGGTCGAGGTCCTGCGCGGGAATGCCCCCGCAGCCGTCGACCACGGCCAGCACGACGCGGCCGTCGGCGTCCCGGGCACCTCGCACGAGCACCTCACCACCGGAGCGGGTGTGGCGGAGCGCGTTCGAGATGAGGTTCGAGAGGGCCCGCGCCAGATCCTCGGGCACGCCGTGCACCGCTAGCCTGTCGTCCGCCTCGACGCACAGGCTCACTCCCGAGGCGCGCGCCTGCTCCTCGCACTCCCGGGCCATGTCCTCGGCCACCTCGCGCAGGCTGACCAGCGAGCGCACGCTCGGTCCGCCGTCGGCCCTCAGCCGGGAGAGCTCGAAGAGGTCGTCGACCAGACCGTTCATCCGGTCGACGGACGAGCGCACCTGGGCGAGCGCCGCGGGCACGTCGTCGACGACCCCGTCCTCGAGCCCCTCGGCCAGCGCCCGCAGACCGGCGAGCGGGGTCCGCAGGTCGTGCGAGAGGAACGCGACCAGCTCGCGCCGGCTCGCCTCCAGACCTCGTTCCCGCGCCCGAGCCGCGTCCAGCCGCTGCCTCGTGGCCCTCAGCTCGTGGTCCAGGGCGGCCAGCTCGGCGGGGAGGGCCAGGTTCGGCGAGAGGTCGTCACGGTCCGCCCTCGACGACGACGGCTCCCTCCTCGGCGCCCAGCACCTGCAGTCCCCGTCCTACCGCCCGGGACCCGGCGACCAGCCAGCGACCGACGACGACGGCGAGCACGACCGCGGTCACGAGTGCCGCACCGAGTGCGGCGAGCATGACCTGCGAGTCGTGCACCGAGATGAACATCGCCTGCACGTTGACGACGACCGACACGGCGACGGCGACGACCGGCACGAGCACGGCCATCACGAGGACGACCGTGATCGGGCGGCGGCGCATCGCCCGGAGGACCACGACGCCGACCAGCCCCGTGGCCAGGCACGAGGCGATGGTCAGCACCAGCACCGTCAGCAGAGCCCCGGTCATGTGCTCCCTCCCTCGAGCTCGGCGTCGGTGGCGAACCTGTACCCCGTGCCGCGGACCGTCACCACGAGGCGCGGGTCCGAGGCGTCCCGTTCCACCTTCTCCCTGACCCGCCGCACGTGCACGGCGACGGTCGAGGTGTCCCCGAAGTCCCATCCCCACACACGGCGCAGCAGGTCGCGCTTGCCGAAGGCCTCACCCGGGTGGTCCACCAGGAACACGAGCAGGTCGAACTCGCGCTGCGTCAGCGACAGCGGCTCGCCGCGCAGCGTCACGGCCCGCGCGACCGTGTCGATCGCGAGCGGGCCCCGCGCGAGCTGGCGGGGCAGCAGGTCGGCGCGCCGCAGCCGCTCGTCGCGGCGCAGCAGCCCTTGCACGCGCAGCAGCAGCTCACGCGGGCTGAAGGGCTTGGCCAGGTAGTCGTCCGCGCCGACCTCGAGCCCGATCACACGGTCCTCGCTGTCGCCGCGCGCTGACAGCACCACGACGGGCGTGCGGTCACCGTCCGCCCGGACGCGGCGCAGCACCTCCAGCCCGTCCAGGGTCGGGAGCATGAGGTCGAGGACCACGAGGTCGGGCTTCCACGTGCGCCAGGCGTCGAGACCGTCCATCCCGTCGTCGACCACCCGCGGTTCGAGGCCGGCGTGGCTGAGGTACGCCTGCACGACGTCGGACACCGTGCGGTCGTCCTCGACGATCAGCACGCGGGCGCTCACGCTCATCACCCTACGGACGCCGGTGGCCCCGCCGGCCCGCTCTGCCGGCGGTGGACCGGTCACGTCAACGAACCGTCATCGTCGCTTCGAGGTGCCCGGTGCCCCGACCGGGCCTAGCGTCTGGCCCGTGCCAGGCGGACCGGACGGGGAGCGGCAGGCGCCGGTCGACGTGGTGCTGCCGTGCCTCGACGAGGCCGAGGCCCTGCCGTGGGTGCTCGGACGGATACCCGAGGGCTATCGGGCGATCGTCGTGGACAACGGGTCGGTCGACGGCTCGGCGGACGTCGCCGCCGGGCTGGGTGCCACCGTGGTGGTCGCTCCCGTCCGGGGGTTCGGCTCCGCGTGCGCGCGCGGTCTCGAGGCCGCGACGGCCGACGTGGTGGCCTTCATGGACGCGGACGGCTCACTCGACCCGCCGCCACCTCGGGCGCGGTCGTCGACCCCGTGGTCGACAGGGACGGCCGACCTGGTGCTGGGCCGTCGTCGTCCGACGACGCCGCAGCGCGTGGCCGTGGCACCTGCGGCTGGCGAACCGCGAGCTGTGCCGTCGGATCCACCGCCGCACCGGGCGTGCGGGTGCACGACCTCGGCCCGATGCGCGCGGCCCGGCGCGATGCCCTGGTCGGACTGCGGCCTGTCCGACCGGCGGTCGGGCTACCCGCTGGAGATGCTCGTCGCCGCCGCCGACGCGGGCTGGCGCGTGCGGCGAGGTCGACGTCGCCTACCTGCCCCGTTCGGGACGGTCGAAGGTCACCGGCACCCCTGCTCGGCGCGGCCCGGGCCGTGCGCGACATGAGCCGGGTGCTGGCGTCGTGAGGCGACGTCTCTGGCGGCCGGCCCACCGCTCGGCCGGTCGCCCGCCCGAACGGACGGGCACGCTGCTGGTGATCGCCAAGGAGCCGCTGCCCGGACGTGTCAAGACGCGGCTGCAGAGCACGGTTCACCCCGGACCAGGCCGGTGAGCTCGCGGCTGCCGCCCTGGGCGACACCCTCGACGTCGTCGCATCGCTCCCCGTCGTCCGCCGGGTCCTGGTGCTGGACGGGTCCGCGGGCCCTTGGGTGCCGGCGGGCTTCGAGGTGCTGACCCAGCGCGGGGACGGGCTCGACGAGCGGCTCGCGGCCGCGTTCGAGGACGCGGCCGCGGTCGAGGGCCACGGCCCGATGCTGCTCGTCGGCATGGACACCCCCCAGCTCACCCCGGCGTTGCTGGACGTCGACTGGGAGGGCGCCGACGCGGTGCTCGGTCTCAGCGCCGACGGGGGGTACTGGGCGATCGGCTTCCGCCGGCCGGTGGCCGACGCCATGGTTGGCGTGCCGATGTCGACCGCGCACACGGGAGCCGACCAGCTCGACCGACTGCGGCGGCTCGGACTGCGGGTACGGCTGCTGCCCGAGCTGCTCGACGTCGACACCCCGGAGGACGCCGACGAGGTCGCGCGGGCCAACCCCGGCACCCGGTTCGCGGCGACCCACCGACGGCTGGTGCAGACGACGGCTCGCCGCGTGCACCCGCTCGTGCTGTTCGACGAGGCACTCGCCGGACAGCAGGTGCTCGTCGACGACCAGGGCCGCCACACGCCCCTCGACGCGGCACGGTGGGCCGGTCCCACCGACGACGTGGACGACCTGATGATCAGTCGCTGCGAAACACCGGTCATCGACATCGGTTGCGGCCCAGGGCGTCTGGTGTCCGCGGCATCGGAACGAGGCCTGGCCGCCCTCGGCGTGGACGTGTCGTCGGTCGCGGTCGAGCTGACGACGCGTCGCGGTGCCTGCGTGCTGAGGCGCCGCGTCCAGGACCGGCTGCCCGGTGAAGGCCGTTGGGGAACGGTACTTCTCGCCGACGGGAACATCGGCATCGGCGGCGATCCCCATGCGATCCTGGACCGCTGCCGTGACCTGCTGCGGCCCGGTGGCCTGCTGCTCGTCGAGGCCGACCCCGACGACGACGCCGACAGCAGGGACCGGGTCGTCCTGCGCGCCGAGGACGGCCGGACCAGCACCCCGATCCCGTGGGCGCGGCTGGGCGCCCGCGCCCTCACGGACCTGCTGGTCCGCCACGACTTCAGCGTCGTCGAGGAGTGGCGGGCCGCGCAGCGTGTGCTGCTCGCGGCGCGGTCACTCCAGTCGGCCTGAGCCGCGGTGCCGGCGTCGGTCAACCGTCCACACCGCCGTCAGCAGCACGAGCGTGGACAGCAGCGCGAGCGCACCCAGCATCCCGACGACGGGGTCGAGCGGCAGGACCGTGGGGTTGCGCCTCAGCCCCGTCGCCACGACGAGGCAGACCAGCAGGAACCCCAGCGACCCGACGCCCAGCAGCCCGGCCCGCAGGGCGGGACGCCAGCCGGCAGGCACGCGGTCGAGAACGACGACGCCCAGCACCAGCGCCGCCGGAGCGAGCACGGCATCGTGCACCACGAGACCGCCGACGAGCCACGTCGCGACCGCGAACCTGCTGCCGGACGGCACCTCGACCACGGCCAGGACCAGGCCCACCGTGATCGCAGCCAGCCCGATCGCCCCGATCGTCAGCCGTGCCAGGCGTGCTCCGCGGCCGGCCCGCGCGGCCCCCTCCACCGGTGCGTCAGCCACGGCTTACCTCGAGCCGTGCGACCCACTTCGTCTGCAGCACCCCTGGACGGTTCGGCGCGATGATCCGCGCAGGGAAGCCGTGCTCGAGGTCGAGGTCCTCGTCGCCGAGGCGCAGCGCCAGCAGGCTGTCGGGGTGGGCGGCATACGCGGCCGGCAGCTCCGTCCGGCGGTAGGCACCCCGCTGCTCCAGTGACGTGACCGAGACGGCGGTGCCGGTGCCACCACCCGACAGCGCCACCAGGTCGGCGATGCGCACCCCGCCCCAGCGTGCGCTGGCGCTCCAGCCCTCGACGCACGCGACGGGCAGCACGGCCTGGTGCTGCGGCAGCGCGAGCAGCGCGGCGCGGGCCAGGCGCCTCGTGCTGCCGTCGGGGCCGACCAGCTCCAGCGACCAGGTGGGGTCGAGTGCCGACGTGCCGACCCCTGCCTGGGCCGAGGAGCGGTTGACGGGAAGCCCTTGCGGGCCGATGTCCGGGCGCCGGGGAGCCAGCACGGCCAGGGAGCCCAAGGGCGCGACGGTCTGCCCGATCGTGCCGACCGTGACCGCGACGACCGTCAGCCCGGTGCCGACGAGGAAGCCGCGACGGGTGCGCCCCGCGTCGGCGATCGCAGCAGGCGACCGCGGACCGGCGGTCTCGGTGGACTCGGTGGACTCGGTGACCGCCGACGACCGGCGTACCGGTCCGGCGTCCGTGCGCGTGGCGAGCCCCCGCCGGATCGCGGGCAGGTGCACCGCGACGTGCAGGACCACGGACCCGATGGCCACCCACGCCACGATCCAGTGGACGGTGGTGAACCCGAAACCCCAGGGGTACCACTGGAAGATGTTCATCACGCCGGTGCTCACCTGGAACAACGCGGCGCCCACCAGCAGCCCGACCGAGGTGCGCTCGAGGGCGTGCAGCGCTCCCCGGACCGGGGGCCACGCGAGCAGGTTCGGGTACACGGCGAAGAGCTTCGCGAGCAGCAGCGGCACGCAGGCAAGGCCTGTGGCCACGTGCAGGCCCTGGTTCAGCCGGTAGCCCCAGGACGGGTTCGGGCCGAGCGGCAGCCACGCGACAGGGTGCTGGTGGAGGTGGCTGACGACACCGGTGACGAAGCAGATGACGAAGCACAGGCCCAGCACCGCCCCGATGCGTGCGGCCACCCGCTCGTCGTGGACCGGTGACGACAGCGCCTGGCTGCTCCGCAGGCGGTCGACACGACGCCCGACCTCGCGGTCGAGGGTCGCCAGGGGCTTCGGGATCGACGACACCACCCGACCGTAGGCAGACCGAGGCGGTTCCCGGCCGGGCCCGCGGTGACGAAACCGTGACGCCTCGCCGTCCGGAGCCTCCCCCGCTCGTCGCCGCTGCCGCGAGCAGGCAGGGTGGTGCCGTGCCGGACCGCGACCCGACCCGCCGAGACACGGGTGCCCTCGTGCGGTGGGGCGCGGCCGGACTGGTCTGCGTCACGGTGTCGGTCGGACTCTCACGTCTGGGGAGTGCGGCCGACGACCCTCGCGGGTGGGCCTACGGGTGGCTCGTCGCGTGGGCGGTGTTCGCCGCCGCCGCGGCGCTGGGCCTGTCGGGCAGGCGGCCCTCGGCCGGCCACCGCGGGCTGGCCGTGGCCGTGCTGGTGCTCGGCGCCGCCGCCTGCCAGGTGCCCGGGCTCACCCAGCCGCCCCTCACGTCCACCGACGCCTACCGGTACGTGTGGGACGGGAGGGTCCAGCTCTCCGGCACCTCCCCGTACCGCTACGCCCCGGCGGACGACCGGCTGGCCGCCCTCCGCGACCCGGCTGCTCTTCCCCGGGCTGGGTCCCGACGAGAGCAGCGGTCTCGGGACCGTCCGGCCCCTGCCCACCGACCCGAAGGCCCTGCGCCAGGTGACGCGCAACGACGACCGGATCGCGGTCAACCGCCCGCAGGTGCCCACGATCTACCCGCCGGTCGCGCAGGCCTGGTTCGCGGCGGTCGCTCTGGTGACGCCGTGGAGCGCCGGAACGGCAGGGCTGCAGCTGGGAGCCGCGGCGCTCGCGGTGGCAGTGACCGGCCTGCTCGGTCGTGTGCTGCTGCGGACCGGACGGGACCTGCGGTGGGCCGCCCTGTGGGGCTGGTCGCCGGTCGTCGCGGTGGAGGCGGGCAACAACGCCCACGTCGACGTGCTGACCACCGCGCTGGTCGTCGGCGCCTGCGCCGTGCTCGCGCTCGACCAGCGGGTGCGCGGCCGCGTGGTGGGTGGCGTCCTGCTCGGGCTGGCCGTCGCGACGAAGGTGGTGCCGCTGCTGCTGCTGCCGGCGCTCGCGGTGCTGCGACGCGCTGCTCCGGGTGGCGCGCGGCGCCAGCTGTTCGTGCCGCTGGGCACGGTCGGGGCGGCGGCGGCCACGTACCTGCCCCACGTGCTGGTCGCCGGGTCCCTTGTGCTCGGCTACCTGCCGTCGTACGTCGTGGAGGAAGGCTTCGACGACGGCCGGTCGCGGTTCGGGGTGATCGCGCTGCTGCCGGTGCCGCTGGCTGCGCGGTGGCCGATCGCGCTCGTCGTCGCAGCCGTCGCTGTGGCGCTCGCGCTGCGCACGGCAGACGCCCGGCGGCCGTGGGACACCGCCACCTGGCTGCTCGGGACCGCACTGCTCGTGGCCACCCCGGCCTACCCCTGGTACTCGCTGCCCCTCGTCGGGCTGCTGGTCCTCGCACGCCGTCCTGAGTGGCTCGCCGTGCCCGTCGCCGCGGGGTGGGCGTACGTGCTGCACGACGACCTGACCACCGCCCGGCAGGGCTGGGCGGTGGCTGCTCTCGTCGTCGTGGCCGCCGCCGGCGCACGTCGCCTGAGGTCGCGGCGCGACGGGCCCCTGCCAGACTGGGACCCCGGCCGCGCCGGCCGTCCGCCGAGCCCCGCGAGGAGCACCTGACATGCCCCAGCCCACTGGAGCCGACCTGGACGCCGTCAGGACCCGCCGTGACGAGATCCGTGAGCGGTACCTGCGGCCACGCGAGGACCGCCCGACCACCACCGCCGCCGGGATCCACCACGCCGCGTTCATCGCCAAGGACGTCGAGGAGACGATCCGCTTCTACACCGAGGTGCTCGGCTTCCCCCTCGTCGAGCTGGTCGAGAACCGCGACTATGCCGGCTCCAGCCACTTCTTCTTCGACCTCGGCAACGGCAACCTGTTGGGGTTCTTCGACTTTCCCGGGCACGACCATCCCGAGTTCACCGAGACGGTCGGCAGCATCCAGCACCTCGCGATCTCGCGTGCCGCGCGAGCAGTACGACATGCTGCGCGCACGCCTGGACGAGCAGGGCATGGCGTACTCGGGTCCCGACGCCGGCGATCGAGGAGAGCATGTACTTCCGCGACCCCAACGGCGTCCGGCATCGAGCTGTACCGCGAGGACCTCGGCACGTTCGAGGGCGAGACCCTGCTCGACCTCGCGACGTCCGCGCCGGCCGAGGCCGGGTCGAGGACGGGCGGCGCGTAGGCCGCCAGGAAGCCGAAGGCGGCCGGGGCACCCGTCGGCCGGCCGAACGAATCCAGTATTTCCGGAATGATGGACATGTCCCGCATCTCGCACTAGCGTTCGGGCACCCTCATCCGGAACGGACGGTCCGTCGATGCGCACACCACTCCTCGCCGCTGGAGCCTGTGTCCTCCTCCTCCCCCTCGTTGCGGCGCCCGCCGCCTCCGCGCACTCCGGCGGTCCGCCCGGCGGCGAACCCCTGGTGTGTGCCACGGACAACTACGTGAAGTCGTGCTTCGAGCAGAACGGCGACGACTTCTGGGTGTACGACGCAGAGAAGGACGGTCGTTCGGCGTACATCTCCTTCACCACGTCGCGCGGGGGCTCGGGCTCGTGCAGGAACAGCCACGGTTACGGCACCTGGCACGAGTGCACCTTCGACATGCACGAGTCCAACGCGAACGGGACTCCCAACCGCGTGACCTGGCGCCACTACACCTACGACGCCCAGACGAACGACTACAACTACATCTCCGGCCCCTACTCCGCCTACGTCAGCAGCAATCCGAGCTGGCCCGTGTAGGAGTGCGTGTCGCAGGGAGGAGGTCTCCCCGCGACACGGGGTCACCCGACGCGCTGGAGACGCCGCAAGGCGTCGGCGACCAGGCCGGGACGAGGATTCGTGTGCGCGACGCCGCCGATCACCACGGTGGGCACGGTCTCGTCGCCGTCGTTGACGCTCCGCACGAACGCCGCGGCCTCCGGATCGGCCCAGATGTTCACCCAGGCGGCGCGAGATGCGTACCGACGCACGCTTACCGACAGCGTCAGGCAGTAGGGACAGCCCTCGCGGAAGTAGATCACGACGCCGTCCGCCGCCTGTGCCTGCGCTGCGGCGTGCGTGGTCGGTGAGCGACCCAGGACGCGGTCGATCGTGCCCATCCCCCGAGCATACGTCGCGTCGGGCCGGGTCGGGCCTGCAAGGCTGTTCGTCGACACCGATCTCGACATGTCGACGGCGCCGAGGCGGACCGCCGGTGGCCTCCTGGCTCAGGCATGCACCCGATTCACAATGTACGCACTGCCCCAACCGGAGCCACGAGCATCCGCATCCCACCCACCCCTACCCCACCCCGCGTGGCGGATTCTCCGTGAAAGCCTCTACCCTGCAAGCGGATCCAGCCATCGCTCCGCATGGTTGTGGCCCTCTCCACCCGGTGCTCCTCGCCCCCGGCCGAGCCCACCACAACGTGCAGGAGCACGTCGCTGTTCGCGGTCATCCGCACCTCTGCCGTGTCACCGTGAGCCGTCGCTGAGAAGGAGACCGTGACGACATACGAACCTTCAGTGACATCGATCTCAGCGAGCGTGATCCACGTCCCCGTCGTCACCCAGGTCGGCGGGTGGTCACGCACGAGCTCATGCACCACGGGGAGTCCGGCAACCGACCCCGGAGGACCCTGCGCGCCCGACGGACCACGAGGACCAGAAGGCCCCGGCTCTCCGCGTCGCCCTGGAGGACCCGTCTCACCTCGGGGCCCGACAGGTCCGCCAGGGCCAGGTGGTCCCGCCTCTCCGATCGTCGCGACCTCGACCCACTCGGTTCCACCTAAGCCCTTGCGCAGTACCACCATCGGCTCGGTGCTTCGCGAAAGGAGCAGGTAGTAGTCCCCCGCCTGCCCCAGCGTCTTTCTCGGCTTCTGGAATCCCGCATGGATCACGACGGCCTCCCGGTCACGCTCCCGACCTATGGCGATTCTTCTACCGTCAGCTCACGTCGACCAGGGCCCGAGGCGGAACTGACACGCATCAACCGGGCTCGCGCAAAGATCCGGGGGGCTGTGGTGTCTCGGTTGATCCTTGACGTTGGTGTCTCTGTTGGTGCTTGACACCTCGTGGGGTTCATGGGGCGGGTCGGGCGGCCCGCTTCTTGCGGATCTCTCCCTTCCAGGTGCGTACGACGGTACGGATCAGGTCGTTGCCGGACCAGGCATGGAGCAGCCGGTCGTCGACGTGACATCGATGACCTGGCCAGCGCGGTGCTTGCCGACGCTGATCTGCTGGTAGCCGACGCAGATCACACCGTTGCTGCCGGCGCGGCGGGTGACCCACTCGGGCCCGTCGCGGCGGCCGCGGATCCGGTCTGTCAGGGCGGTGTCGTCGACCGGGGGGCCGGTGTCTGGTCTTCGCGTGATGAAGCGTTCGGCCGGGGTGCAGTTCCCGATCGACTGGTGCGGTCGGTCGGTGTTGTACTCGCGGATGAACGCGTCGATCGCCTGCTGCGCAGCGGTTCTGGAGTCAGCAGGTGCCGGATCCCGTTCTCGCGGCAGATCTTGTCGAACAGCACCTCCATCGGTCGGTGCGCGTAGCGGCCGGTGAACACCTTCCCGTTGTCGGTCAGGATCTGCTCGGGCACCCCATGGGTGGCCAGCGCCTGGACCAGCACCGAGCAGACCGCCCGCGAGGTGGCCCGTTCCACCAGGCCGACGCAGACCACGAACCTCGAATGGTCATCGATCCCGGTGACCGCCTTGAGGTCGGTGCCGTTGTCGAGCAGCACCCCGCCCATCACGTCATCTGCCACAGCTCCATCGGCCGGGCCCGCTCCCAGCGCCGATAGGACCGCTTGGCCTGCCGCCGGCCCCGAGGGTCGACCAGCCCGAGCCGGACCAGAGCGCGGCTGACCGCCGCCCGCGACGGCACCGGATCCACGCCCTCACGGGCCAGCCGATAGCGCAACCGGTCGGCGCCCCAGACCGGGTACAGCCCGCGCATCTCGACCAGCCGCTGCTCGACCACCGGGCTCATCTGATGCGGACACGAGACCGGACGGTGCGACCGGTCCACCAACCCGACCAGGCCCGCCTCGGCGTACCGCGACAGCCACGCATGCAAGGTCTGCCGTGAAAACCCCGCCTTCGCGGCGGCCTCACTGACCGACACGCCGTCCTCCATCACCGCCAGCACTGCTTGGTACCTCTGCTCGGCCACGCTCAGCTCCTGCAGCACGCTCGGCCACCTCCTCCGGCTCCCTCCGGAAGCCGAGAACAGGCGGGACGAGGTGTCAAGCATCAACCGAGACCACACACGAAGACCCGTGGGGCAGGCGGGGCTCGAACCCGCGACCGAGGGATTATGAGTCCCCTGCTCTGACCGGCTGAGCTACTGCCCCGTCACCCAGACCCTACCGACAGGCCGTCGCGCCGACGTCCTGGACGCAGCCGGGCGATGAGACCGGCTCGCACGCCGGGCCACTCCTCGGCGACGACGGAGAACAGCGCGGTGTCGCGGACGGTGCCGTCGGCCCGGCGCTGGTACCGGCGCAGCGTGCCCTCGTACCGGGCGCCGAGACGGTCGATCGCCCTCTGCGAGCGATGGTTCCGCACGTCGGTCTTGAGCTGTACGCGTCCGGCGTGCAGGGTCGTGAACGCGTACTCCAGCAGCAGCAGCTTGGTCTCGGGATTGACCGACGTCGCCCACACCCCTGGCGTGTAGGCCGTGAAGCCGATCTCGAGGCGCGCGTCCTCCACCGACACGTCGAGGAAGCTGGACGTCCCCACCACCGCTCCCCCAGGCAGGTCACCCAGGGGTCCGCGGAGCCGGACGAGCCACGGGAGCCAGCCGGCATCCACCCTCGCCCCCAACCTGCGCGCCAGCCCCTGGGCGTCGACGGGCCGTCCGGACAGGTGCCGCCACACCACCTCGTGGTCGAGCGCCTCGAAGAGCCCGGCGACCCCACGTCCGGACGGGTCGACCGGCGCGACCTCCACGACGTCACCGCGCAGCACCGTGTCAGGTGACGGCGGCCACGCCATCGACGGCCAGGCGTCGTCGTCGGGGCGGCTGTCCGCGACGGGGATCCCCGCCGTCACGGCTGGTCCTTGGTCAGGTGCAGAAGCCAGTCGCGCTCGGTGCGGATCAGGGCGTACCGCCGCGCTCCCTGCCTGCCGTGGAGCACGAAGAGGAGTCGCCGATCGGTGCGGTCCTCCTCCTCCCAGGTGCCGTCGTCGACGATCGACTTGTCGGCGTCCTCGTAGGTCAGGTGCTCCATGCCGTGGTCGTCGACGGCCACCGCCAGCCGGTCCTGGGCCGGGTCGTCCGGCAGCCCCCGGGGCACCGCCCAGCTCCGCAGCACGCCGTCCTCCTCCAGGCGCAGGTCAGAGTGCGGTCGAGGCTCGCGGTGGTCGTTGAGGACGAAGCGTCGAGGGGTCACGGGGCGATTCACGGGCAGATAGTCTCATCGGCCCGACAGGGACGAATCCACCCGTTCGGCCCTATCCCCCAGGCGTGCGCATGCCGATTGATAGAAGGCAACGGGGCGGGGAGGGCTGACATGCAGACGCGGGACAGCGCGCGATGGGCCGGTCGGCCGCGCCTCGCGGCGGCTCTACGAGTGGCCATCTTCATCGGACCCGTCATCGCCGCGACCGCTGCGGGCTGGGGCGTCGCCCGCTTCATGCCGCCCGTGTCCACCCTCATGGACAGGCTGCTGCTGGTCGTCTGCGTACTCGGCGCAGCGACGGTCATCCTCTTCGTGGTCGACGGGCTCGCCCGGCGCCTGCTCCCCCTCAGCACGCTTCTCGACCTGACCCTGCTCTTCCCCGACCGAGCGCCCTCCAGGCTCAAGGTGGCCCGCGACGCCGTGCGCCGCTACTCGGTCCAGGAGCACGTGGCCCGGCTGCGGCGCGCGGGCCAGGACCCCCGGAAGGTGGCCCGCGAGATCCTCGTGCTCGTCGCCGCACTCGACCACCACGACCGCCCCACCCGGGGTCACGCGGAGCGCGTGCGCCTGCTCACCGAGCTGCTCGCGGTCGAGCTCGGGGTTCCGCAGGCCGGCCGTGACCGGCTGAGGTGGGCCTCCCTGCTGCACGACATCGGCAAGCTGACGATCTCGTCCGAGCTGCTGAACAAGCCGGCCAAGCCGACGGACGAGGAGTGGAAGCTCCTGCGGTACCACCCGGTCGCGGGAGCCGACCTGGCCGCACCTCTCATGCCCTGGCTCGCCGAGTGGGGCGACGTGATCGTCCAGCACCACGAGATGTACGACGGCAGTGGCTATCCCCAGGGCTTGCACGGCGAGGAGATCTCGTACGGCGCGCGGATCGTCTCCGTCGCTGACGCGTTCGACGTCATGACCGCGGCTCGTGCGTACCGGCGGCCGGTCTCCCGCGCCGCCGCCTACCGCGAGCTCATCCGGTGCTCCGGCAGCCAGTTCGACCCCGCCGTCGTGCGCGCCATGATCTCCATCTCGGCACCGCGGCTGCGTCGTGCCCAGGGGGCGATCTCCTGGCTCTCGGAGGTGCCTGTGCTGGCCTCCCAGACGGTGCCCGCAGCGACGCTGGCCCAGGCGCTCGGCACGGCAGCCCTCGTGGCGGCCGGTTCGAGCGCGATCGCGGCTCCGCTGGACACGACGGGCACCGCCGCGTCGGCCTCCGAGACCTCGCAGAGCGAGCAGGAGCAGTCTCCGCGCGTCGACGGCCTCACCGAGGGCACCGCTGTGAGCTCCTCCGACCTCGCGGACGAGGTGCCCCCGACCCAGCGCGCCAACGCGGCCGCCGGCGGTGCCGGCCCGACCGCGGAGGGCCCGACCGACCCGTCGGTGCCCGGCGGCACGCCGACCGTGCCACCCGTCGTGGGGACGCCGCCCCCTGTCGTCCCGACCCCGGGCGGCGTGGTGGACGTCCTCCCAGGACCGATCGGGTCGGTGGGCGGTGCCGTCGGCCAGGTCGTGGGTGGAGCCGGCGGCGCGGTCGGCGGTGTCGTGGTCGGCACCACCGGGACGGTCGGCGGAGCGGTCGGAGGCCCTGTCGGCGGCGCGGCCTCCGGTGCCGGCCAGAAGGCCGTGGAGGTCCTCGAGGAGGTCCTACCGCCAGTGGCGGGCGTCGTGGGTTCGGCCACTGGCGGCTCGGGTGGCGGCCCGGCCCCTGCTCCGAAGCCGTCGCCTCCCGCAGGCCCGGGAGTCGGTGGCGTGGTGGGCGGGCTGCTCGGCAAGCCCTGACCCCTTGCCAATCCCCGCACCCCGTCAGCGCGGACTGGCCCCGAGCTCGTCACGCAGCCGCTTGCCGGCCTCGCGGCCGGCACCCAGCTCGTCCAGACCCAGCAGGCCCGCGCCCAGCACTGGCGGGTCGTCGACAACCAGCACCCGAGCGGCCGGACTCGACCGGTGCACGCGCTCCGCGACACCGTCCAGCAGCCGCGGGTGACGTGACCGCACCACCCCACCGCCCAGCACGACGTCCGCCGGAGATCCGTGCAGGCCGAGCCGGCGGAACGTCACCGAGACCATCAGGGCGACCTCGTCGGCGAGTCGGTCCACCAGCTCCGTGGCGACCGCATCCCCTCGCGTGCACGCCGAGAGCACCACGGGAGCCAGCTCGGCGAGACGGCGCACGTCGATCTCGTCGAGGTGCATCCCCACCCCCACGTCCTGGACCGTCTCCCGCCCGAAGTGCCTGGTGATGTCGGTCTGCAGCACCGTCGCGGCGCCACGGCCGTCCTCGGCGCGGACGGCGTGCCACAGGGCCAGCCGGCCGAGGTGGTACCCGCCGCCCCAGTCGCCGGTCAGCATGCCGAGGGCCGGGAACGTGCTCGTCCTCCCGGACGCGTTGCGCCCCACGCAGTTGATGCCGGTGCCGCACACCACCGCAACGGCGTCGGGTGAGTCGGACCCTGCTCGCAGCAGCGCGAAGGTGTCGTTGGCGACCGTGGTGGTCACGCCCCAGGGCCGGCGCCCGACCTCCTGTCTCACCGCAGTGATCTCCTGCTCCAGATCGAGCCCGGACAGGTAGACCGCGGCATGGTCGGCGACCTCCCCCGACTCCGGCCCGTCGAGTGCCGCGACCTCACCGACGAGCGCGTCGAGCACCCGCATGGCCTCCGCCACGCCGACGTGCTGCGGCTGGCTCCCCGGTCCGCGCACGTGCGCCAGCACCACGCCCGTCGTGTCGACGAGCACCACATCGGTCTTGCTGCCGCCGCCGTCGACGGCGAGGACGGTGCGCCTCACACCCACGGCAGGTGCTCCCGGTTCGCTGCGAGAAGCAGGTCGGTCAGCCGCTCGGCCCGGTCGACCTGGCCGACGAGCGGGTGCGCGAGCAGCGCGCGGAAGACGCGGTCGCGACCACCCCGCAGCGCGGCGTCCAGCGCCAGCTCCTCGTACGCGGCGACGTGCGCGACGAGGCCGGCGAGAAGCGGCTCCATGGGTGCGACGTCGACGGGGTCGGCACCCGCGGCGCCGATGCGCGCCGGCACCTCGACGACCGCGGCGTGCGGCAGGAAGGGGAGCGTGCCGTTGTTGCGCACGTCGACCACCTGCACGTCGCCGGTGTCGGACACCAGCGAGGCGACGAGGTCGACCGCCGCCTCGGAGTAGAACGCGCCACCGCGCTGCTGGAGCAGGTCGGGCTTGGTGTCGAGCGTCGGGTCGGCGTACAGGTCCAGCAGCTCACGCTCGATCGCGGAGACCTGCTCGGCCCGCGACGGCTCGGAACGCTGCTCCGTCACCACCCGGTCGTGGTCGTAGAAGTACCGCAGGTAGTACGAGGGGATCATCCCCAGGTCGCGAACGAGGCTCGGCGACAACCGAACTCGCTCAGCGATCACGTCGACGTGCTCGTCCAGAAGGCCGGGCAGCACGTCCTCGCCGTCGACGAGGACGCGTCGGACCCAGGTGAGGTGGTTCAGGCCGACGTGGTCGAGCGACACGTCGGCTTCGCGTCGTCCGAGCAGGTCGGCAGCGAACCGCTGGAACCCGATCGCCACGTTGCACAGCCCGATCGCCCGGTGCCCGGAGTCCAGCAGGGCGCGCGTCACGATGCCGACGGGGTTGGTGAAGTCGACCAGCCACGCGTCCGGAGCGGCACCTCGTCGCACCGCGTCGGCGACCCGCAGCACGACCGGGACCGTGCGCAGCGCCTTGGCGAGACCGCCTGCCCCGGTGGTCTCCTGGCCCACGCAGCCGCACTCCAGCGGGAGGGTCTCGTCCAGCCCTCTGGCCGCCTGCCCGCCCACGCGCAGCTGGAGCAGCACCACGTCTGCGCCGTCGACCGCCTCGTCCAGGTCGGTGGTCGTCGCGACCCGTCCCGGATGGCCCTCGCGCTCGAACATGCGCCTCGCCACGCCGCCGACGAGGTCCAGCCGTGCGCGCGCCGGGTCGGTCAGCACCAGCTCGTCCACGTCGAGGCGCTCTCGCCGACGGGCCAGCCCGTCCACCAGCTCGGGGGTGTAGGTCGAGCCCCCACCGACCACGGTCACCTTCATCGCACGATCACGCGTCCGATCCTGCCCCACCCCCGTCCTCTGAGTGGCAACGGCTGCTTCATCCGCCCCTGAAGGGACCAGAAGCACTCAGAGGACGCGGTCGGGAGCGTCCTCCTCGATGGCCCGGCGGGCCCGCGACCGACGTGAGCGGACGGACCACACGGCGAGCAGCAGCAGGACGAGGGCCACCACGACGAGGACCCACGGGTCGGCCTCGCCCGCGGTGCGGGCCAGCACGGACTGGACCTTCAGCGCCGTGTCCACCACCGGGTCGCCGGACACGTCACCGGAGAACACCCTCAGCTCGTACCAGCCGTAGTAGGCGACGTAGAGGCCTGCCACCACGAGCAGGGCGCCGCTGACCCGGTTGACGTACGGCAGGGCGCGGCGCATGCGGCCGACGAAGCCCTCACGGGCGAGCGCGACGGCGACGGCGAGGATGCCGACCACCAGCCCCATCCCCAAGGCGAACACGAGGACGACGGCGACGCCGCCCAGCAGGGTGTCGACCCTGGTCGTGCTGGTCGCCACCGCGAGGAACGGGCCGATCGTGCAGGACAGCGAGGCGGTCGCGTAGGCGACGCCGTAGACCACCATCGACCTCAGGGACGTCGTGGGCGCGCCGCCGACGCTGGGAGCCCGCAGCAGCAGGTGGCGCCCCGAGAGGAGCCAGAACCCCAGGCCCACGAGAGCCATCCCGATCACGACGGTGACCCACGGCAGGTACCGCTCCAGCGCCAACGAGAGGGGGACGACGACCGCCGCGAAGACGGCGAAGACCCCGACGAAGCCGGCTGTCATGGCAGCGGTCATCCGCAGGGCGCGCCCCACCGCGGGGCCCGCGCCCGACGTTCCGTCCGGGGCGACCAGCAGCGCCAGGTAGGCGGGCAGCATCGCGAACCCGCAGGGGTTCAGCGCCGCGACGGTTCCCGCGGCGAGGGCGATCGCGTACGGGCCGAGGTCCATCAGCCGAACGTCTCCTTCACGAGGCCGTCCAGGTCGATGTCGCTGCCGTAGGCAGTCACCGAGTCGACCTCGCCCTCTGCGCTGACGAGTACGAACGAGTGCTGCTGGCTGATGCCGAACCGCGTGTAGACCGAGCCGTCGGTGTCGGCCACGTGCCGCAGGTCGCTCACGCCGTTCTGGTCGACGAACCGGCGCATCCCCTCCGCGTCGGAGCTCAGACCGGCCACGCCGACGAACGTGACGTCGGGCGAGCTCTTCGCCGTGGCGGCCACGTCGGACGCCGAGCGGGCGCACACCGTGCACCACGGCGCCCAGAACCAGAAGACCGTGTCCGTGCCGGCCACGTCCGCGCCCGCGAACTGCTCGCCCGAGATCTCGGTGGCGGTGAAGTCCAGGACGTCCGGGAGCGCCTGGCCCTCCACGCCGCCGACGGCGGGCTGGTCGGACTCCGCGGACGGTGCGGTGACCGCCCCGCCCGGGGATGTCTCGGCCCGGGGTTCGGACGCGTCCTCACCGGTGGTGGCGGACGAGCACGCCGTCAGCACCGCCACGACCGCGACAGCCAGCAGGGCGGAACGGCGCCTCAATGCGCGACGGGCTCTCATCGACCCATCCTCACCCGGTTTCCCGCTCCCCGCCGAGCGACGCCGATGACGGAACGGTGACCTCTGCCCGACCCCACGGGCGCCCGGACGAGTTGGTCCGGACCGGTGACGGGCACGTCGTGCGGCGTCCATAGTGGTCCTGCACGGCACCTGCTGCGGCAGAGAGGTGGGCCATGGACGTCGTGACGCACGGCGGGCAACGGTGAACGCCGAGGCCGCCAAGGTCCAGCGGGTCTACCTCACCCTGCTGCTCGGCAACACGCTGGCGGCGTCCTTCATCTGGGGCATCAACACCCTCTTCCTGCTGGACGCGGGCCTGAACAACCTCGAGGCGTTCACCGCCAACGCCTTCTTCACAGCGGGCATGGTCATCTTCGAGATCCCTACGGGAGTCGTCGCGGACACGTGGGGACGGCGTGTGTCCTACCTCCTGGGCACGCTGACGCTCGCAGCCACCACGCTCCTCTACTACGTCATGTGGCAGATCGGTGCGCCCTTCTGGGCGTGGGCGCTGGTGTCGATCGGCATCGGGATGGGGTTCACGTTCTTCTCCGGCGCCGTTGAGGCGTGGCTTGTCGACGCCCTCGCCTTCACGGGCTACGAAGGGCTGCTCGAGGCGGTGCTGGGACGGGGCCAGGTGGTCACCGGCATCGCGATGCTGAGCGGGTCGGTGCTCGGCGGCGTCATCGCCCAGGTCACCAACCTCGGCGTGCCGTTCCTCCTGCGCGTGGTCATCCTGCTGCTGATGTTCGGAGTCGCCTTCGCTCTGATGAGGGACCTGGGCTTCGAGCCGCGCCCGGCTACCCATCCCCTGCGCGAGACCAGGGACGTGCTGTCCGCCTCGATCGAGCACGGCCTCCGCAACCGGCCCGTGCGCTTCGTGATGCTCGCGGCTCCCTTCAGCTTCGGCGTCGGCGTCTACGTGTTCTACGCGCTGCAGCCGTACCTGCTCGAGCTGTACGGGAACCCGGAGGCATACTCCATCGCCGGGCTCGCCGCTGCGATCGTGGCGGGCTCGCAGATCGCGGGAGGCCTGCTCGCCGCCCGTGTCCGACGCTGGTTCCGCCACCGCACGACGGTGCTCATGCTCAGCATCGCCGCGGGTTCCGTGGTCCTGATCGTCCTCGGCGCCGGCAGCAGCTTCTGGCTGGCCCTGGTCCTGCTCGCCGCGTGGGGGCTGGTCTTCGCAGCGTCGACCCCGATCCGGCAGGCCTACCTCAACGACATGATCCCGTCGCAGCAGCGTGCGACCGTGCTGTCGTTCGACTCGCTGATGGGCAGCAGCGGCGGGGTGGTCGTCCAGCCCGTCCTGGGCCGGGCCGCCGACGTCACCAGCTACAGCACGACGTTCGTCGCGGCAGGCCTCATCCAGCTGCTGGCCCTGCCGTTCCTCGCGCTCAGCCGGCGCGAGCGGCCGGCGGCCGACACCGTGACCAGTCCCGCCCCCACCACCCTGGGCTGACCACGTCAGCGCAGCGCTGTCGCGACCTCGCCGATCTCGCGGACCTCCAGGTCCGGCGGCCGGAAGTACCCGGGCCACCGGGCGCCGGTCCGGTTGACCCAAGCGGCGCGCGCCCCGGCACGCTGTGCCCCGTCGGTGTCCCACGGATGGCTGGCCACCAGCATCATCTGCTCCACGGCGACGCCGCAGGTCTCGGCCGCGTAGGCGTACGAACCCCGCGCAGGCTTCCACACACCGGCGTCCTCCACCGTCAGCAGGGCCTCGAAGTGTTCGAGCAGACCGGCGCCTTCGAGCAGTCCCTCGGCCACCGAGCTGGCCCCGTTCGACAAGGTCACTAGACGGAAGCCGCTCTGCCGCAGGCGCCGTACTCCCTCCGCCACGTCGGGCTGCAGTTCCAGCGCCGCGATCCCCGCCAGCACGTGGCTCACCGCCTCGTCCTCGGGTCGGTCCAGCCGCACCTGGCTGAGCACCACGCGTAGTGAACCCTCGGCGAGCACGGAGAACAGCTCCGTCTCCCCAGACGCCGTCCGGGCGAAGCCGTCTCGCAGCAGCGACGTGAACCAGAGCTGCGCCAGGTACGCCGGCGCCCCGACGTCCACGAAACGTCCTGCCATCGGTGACATGTCGGAGAGCGTCTCGTTGACGTCGAACACGATGACCGCAGGGCGGTCGGGCATGCGAGCCTCCTTGTGGACGACCGTGGCGACGACGGTTGTGACGACCGTAGCGCCGGTCACCCCTCACGCGAGCTCCCGGACGAAGTGCTCGAGCCGGCGCACCTGCAGCGGTGAGGGCTCCGACCGCCTCCCCTGTCTCAGCGCCCCGCGCACCAGGTGGAGCAGCTCGAGCTCACCCCCACAGGTCCAGCACTCCCGAACGTGCACCGCCACGTGCCGCGCCGAGGTCGCGCCCAGCTCGCCGTCGGCGAACGCGCCGAGCCGGCGCCGCACTCGCAGGTGACGGATCAGGCCCATGGCACCACGAACCCGTCAGGGTCGGCGTGCGATTCCGTCTGGACCACCTGCACCACCGTCGGCGGAATCACGGCCGCGACGACCTGGGTTCCGTGACTGCCCTGTCACGTGTCGACATCGAGAGGTCTCTTGTCATGCGCACGCTCAGCCTGCCCTTCCTCCACCGCCTCACCGACCCGGGACTGCTGCTCCTGCGGATCGGCGTCGGCCTCGTGTTCGTCGTGCACGGCTGGTCGAAGCTCTCCGACGGGCCTGAGGCCTTCGCGGGGATGCTGTCCGGACTGGGCGTGGCCGCGCCGGATGTCGTCTCCTGGCTGGTCACGGTGGCCGAGCTCGTCGGCGGCTCGGCGATCCTTCTCGGGCTCCTCACCCGGCTCGCGACGCTCCCCCTCGTCGCGACGCTGATCGGCGCGATCCTGATGGTCAAGACCGACCTGGGGATCATCGCCCCGGCTGGGGCCCCGATGCCGGGCGCCGAACTCGACATCGCGCTGCTGGCGGGCCTTCTCGGCATCCTCCTCCTGGGGCCGGGGCGGCTGTCGGTCGACCGCGCGATCGGGGTCGAGGCTGGCCTCGAGGCAACGGCCCCTCGAGAGCACGCGATGGTGTGACCGACCTCGACCAAGCCGCCGCGCCGAGCCGCCGGGCACGAGGCTCAGGAGTCGGCGCGCACGAGGCGAGTCTCGGGGTGGAAGGCGGCCCAGGCGAACCAGAACGTGTCGATGTGGCCGACGCGCTCGAGCTGTTCGCCCCCGAGCTGTCCGTCGACCCCGAGCCCCGTGACGTCCCATCGGGTTCCGGTCTCCTGGTCCGTGAACGCGTCGTCGCCGGACGGCACGAACGTCAGGTCGAGTCCTCCCGCGACCGGCCGGAAGGCGCCGCTGGTGGCCAGGGCGCGGCCCTCGCTGAGGTCCTGGGTGTCGAGGGCGGAGCGCAGGCCGGCCACTGCCCACACGACCACGGGAAGGCCGCCCACCTCGATCCTGCGGACCCGGTCGACCGACAGGTCGGCCAGCGTCACGGCCACCGGGTCGTCGGGGTCACCCAGGGCGATCACCCGCTCCTTGGGTGGCAGACGGTCGTCGTTCTCGCCGTCGAACAGGAACGGTGCGCTGGCCGGCTGGTCGTACCCCACGTAGGGGTTCCGACCATAGTCGCGCTGGGCGCCGGTCTCCCGGCTCAGCACCCAGCCCTCCGGGTGCGCTGAACGCCACTGCTCCCACGTCAGCGTCTGCACGGGGATGCGGGTCAGCACCTCCCCGGTCAGCACGCCGGCGATGGCTCGTCCCTCGAGCTGGGACCACAGCGACTCGGTCTGCCGGTCGTACATCACGAGGTCCGACAGGTACAGGCTGCCGGACGTCCCGAACGTCACGGTCCGGTCGGCGAGCTCGCGCTCGAACGCGAGCGCCGAGTTGCACAGCGGGCAGTACGTCACCGAGACCGGGACGCCGCCGACGGTGTCGTTGACGATCTCGTGCCACACCATGATCTGCACCGGGTAGGCGCGGTGCTGGCCGTCGACCTCCAGCGCCACCACCGGCTCGTCGTCCGCGAGGAAGCCCACGTCGTCGGGTCGCAGGAACAGCGGGTCGTCGACCGGCGGGATGCCGTCGGGCGGCGGACCGCCGGAGATGACGCGGGCCGGGTCGACGAGGGGCTGGGGCAGGCTGGGGTCGTCCAGGCGGAGCTTCAGCGCCGACGGACCGTCCTCCCGGGGGGACTCGTCGATCGCCTCCAGCCGGACGGCGTCCCCGGTCGGGGCCGACCCCTCCGCCGCGCCCGCCTCGGACCCGGTCGACCCGCTCGACCCCGGGTCGCCACCGCCGCAGGCGGCCAGCGCCAGGGCGGCGACGCCCAGGACCGCAGCCAGGCGTGGCGTTCTCATGTCGAGACCTCGAGCCGGACGGCCGCGTCGCGCAGCGCCTCCTCGCCCAGGGCGCCGCCGAAGAGGCGTGCCGAGCCGTCCGGAGCGACGAGGACGAACGAGGGCTGCCCGATGATGCCGAACCGTGCCCACAGCGACCCGTCGACGTCGATCACGTGCTGGAGGCCGGAGGTGCCCGTCACCTCGACGAACTCGCGCATGTCGGCGGTCCGGCCCAGCCCGGGGATCCCCAGGACGGTGACGCGGCCGTCGAGCTCGTCGGCCACCCGCGCGATGCCCGGGGCCTCCGCTCGGCAGATCGAGCACCAGGGCGCCCAGAACCACAGCACCACCGGTTCGCCCGCGAGCGTCGAGGCGTCGAGATCGCCTCCGTCCAGGGTGGGGCCCGAGAAGGACAGTGCGCCGGTGCCCGCGAGCGCCTGGTCCCGGGCGGCGCCCCCCGTGGCCGCGGGAGCACACGCGGCCAGGGTGAGTGCCACCACCATCGACACGACCAGGAGCCCGCACCTGCGACGTACCGTGGACACGTGGACTCCTTCGGTCAGGACGCCGCGCGACGGCCGGAGCCGACGAGGCGTGCCGCGGGCGTTCGCCAGCGGAACCCGGTCCGCGCACGGCCCGCTTCCACCCGGGCCCGCGGGCGCAGCGCGGAAACCCTCGGGCCCCACGCGGGTTCCAGTGGTGACCGCACGACCGCACCACGAGAGGCAGTGATGACGGACGCACCCTGGGACCTGGTCGTGATCGGCGGAGGCACCGCCGGCATCGTGGCGGCGAAGACGGCGGCCAGGCTGGGTGCCCGGGTCGCGCTCGTGGAGCGCAGTCGCACCGGCGGCGACTGCCTGTGGACGGGCTGCGTGCCCAGCAAGGCGCTGCTCGCGGCCGCCGCGGCGGCAGCCGGCGCACGGAACGCCACTGACCTCGGCGTCACGGTCGACGGTGTGAGCGTCGACTTCGCTGCCGTGATGAAGCACGTGCACGGAGCCATGGCGGCGATCGAGCCGGCCGACTCCCCGGCGGCGCTGGAACGCGCAGGCGCCACTGTGATCTCGGGGTCAGCCCGCTTCACCGGCCCGCGGACCGTCGAGGTGGACGGCCGGCAGATCCCCTTCCGCCGCGCGCTGCTCGCCACGGGCTCCTCCCCCACGGTGCCCGGTGTCCCGGGACTGCGGGAGGCGGCCCCGCTGACGAGCGACACGGTGTGGGACCTGACCGAGCTGCCGCGCCGGCTGGTCGTGCTCGGGGGCGGCAGCATCGGTTGCGAGCTCGGTCAGGCGTTCGCCCGCCTCGGCTCGGAGGTGACCGTCGTGGAGGCCTCGCCGCGGCTGCTGCCGAACGAGGACCCGGAAGCCTCTGAGATCGTCGAGGCGTCGCTGCGTGCCGACGGGGTCACGATCCTGACCGGGCACCGGGCCGCTCGTGTCGACGGGTCCCCGGACAGGTCCGGTGGGCTGATGGTCACACAGGAGGGCTCCGCCGACGGGGACGGCGGCGAACGCGAAGTCGCCTACGACGCCCTGCTCGTCGCCGTCGGACGCAAACCCGGCTCCGCGGACCTCGGCCTCGACCTCGCCGGCGTCGCGCTCGACGACAGCGGCCACGTGGAGGTCGACGCTCGCCTGCGGACCACGAACGAGCGCATCTGGGCCGCCGGCGACGTGACACCGCATCCCCAGTTCACCCACGTGGCAGGCGTTCACGGCAGCATGGCCGCCTCCAACGCGGTTCTGGGGCTGCGCAGACAGGTCGACCTGACCGCGGTTCCGCGGGTCACGTACACCGATCCGGAGGTGGCCGCCGTGGGAGCGCCCAGCTGGGCGGAGAAGGGGCCCTCGCCGACCGTCGTCACGCGCCGGCACGACGAGGTCGACCGCGCCGTGACCGAGGGGCGCACCGGCGGCTTCAGCCGTCTCGTGCTCGGAGGCCGGCACACGGTGGTGGGCGCCACGCTGGTGGGACCGCGTGCGGGCGAGTCCCTCGCTGAGATGGTGCTCGCCGTCCGCAAGGGGCTCACGACCGGGGACCTCAGCGGCACCACCCACGCCTACCCCACCTACGGGGACGGACCGTGGAACGCGGCGATCGCCGACACGCAAGCCCGGCTCGACGGCCCGGTGGCGCGCGTCGCCACCACTGTGCTTGCCCGCCTCCGCCGCTGGACCGCGCGATGAGAACCCTCGACGGCGTCGCGGAGTGGTGGAGGGCGACGTCCCCGGTGTCGGCGGAGGCCCGCGAGGTCCTGGCTGAGCGGTGGGCCGGGCTGCCCGCACCGGCGAGGACGCCGGCCCAGGTGCTCGGCAGGCACGCGGTCGGCTGCGAGGGCACCCACGGGGTCTTCCCCCAGTGCAACCTCACGTGCACTCCCTGCTACCACTCCAAGGACGCGAACCACGTCCGCGTGGACGGTGACCACACGGTTCGCGAGGTGCGCCGCCAGATGGCCTTCCTGCGCGAGCGCCGCGGCCCGCGCGCACACGCGCAGCTGATCGGCGGCGAGGTCAGCCTGCTGGACGCCAACACCCACGCAGAGGCCCTCGCGGTGATGCGGGAGCACGGCCGGGAGCCGATGAGCTTCACGCACGGGGACTTCGACGAGGAGTACCTGCTGAAGGTCGCCCTCGACGAGAACGGCAAGGCACGCTCCAGGAAGCTGTCGTTCGCGGGGCACTTCGACTCCTTGATGCGGGGACGGCGCGGACTGCCGCGCCCGCGCAGCGAGACCGAGGTGACGCCGTACCGGCAGGCGTTCACCGCCATGTTCGACCGGCTGCGCCGCGAGCACGGCATCCGCTCCTACCTCGCGCACAACATGACCGTGACACCGTCCAACCTCGGCGAGGTCGCGCAGGTGGTCCGTGACTGCCTGAGCTCCACCAGCTTCAGCATGCTGTCCTTCCAGCCCGCCGCCTACGTCGGGGACGACCGACGCTGGCGCGAGGACCTCCACGCCATGACGCCCGACGACGTCTGGGCTCAGGTCGAGGCCGGGGTCGGTTCGCCGCTGTCCCACGACGCCGTGCACTTCGGCGACCCCCGGTGCAACCGCACGGCGTTCGGGTGGATGGTCGGCGACCGCTTCGTTCCGGTCGCGGACGAGGACGACCCCCGCGATCTCGCAGCACGGGACGCCTTCCTCGACCGGCTGGGTGGACTGCAGCTCGGCGGTCTCGCGCGCCGGACGCTGGTCGCCCGGTTGATCAGGGCGGTGCTCGGCAACCTCGGGGCACTGCCGGTGGCCGCCGGGTGGCTGCGGCGAGCCGTCCGGCGCTCCGGCGGGGTCAGAACCGTTGTGACACGGCGAGTTCGGCCGATGACGTTCGTCATGCACGTCTTCATCGATGCCGCCGTCGTCGGTCCCGCATGGGACCTGATGCAGCAAGGGGTCACGAGCGACGACCCGGACGTCAGGGCTGCGCAGGAGCGGCTCGGGGCGTGCGCCTACGCCATGGCGCACCCTGAGATGGACCGGGTCGTACCGGCGTGCGTGCAGCACAGCGTCCTGGATCCCGTCGCCAACGCCGAGCTCAGGCGGTTGCTGCCGCTCAGCGTGGTGACACGGTCTCCTCGCTGACGCCGGCCCGCTGGGGGGTCGCGATCACGTGACGGGTGGCCACGGGCACGACGACGCCCACCGACCGGCCGCCACGCGGCGCCGGCAGCCCGGCCTCGACCACGACGACCTCGCCACCGGTGTCGACGCTGACCTCGGTGCGGGCGCCGAGGGGACGCGTTCGGACCACGACGCCGATCGCGTCGGCCGACGGGTCGTCAGGGGCGACCAGCTCGACCGCCTCCTGGCGGAACACGAGCGCCCCGTCCCCGTCCCGCACGTCGTGCGCCAGCGCGAGGGCGCCGAGGGCGGAGTGGTGCATGCCGTCGCGGACCTTCCCGGGCACGCAGTTGCGTCCACCCAGGAAGCGGTGCACCCGGAGGTCGACAGGACGGGTGTAGAGCCCGGAGACCGTGTCCTGCTGGACGATGCGCCCGTCCAGCAGCACCGCGACCGTGTCGCCGAGCACCGCGGCCTCGTGGCGGTCGTGCGTCACGAGGAGGATGGTGGGCTCGACGGTGGCCCTCAGCTCGATCACGAGCTGGTGCATCTCGGCCCGCGACCCGGGGTCGAGTGCGCTGAAAGGCTCGTCCAGCAGGATCACGTCGGGCCGTGCGGCGAGAGCACGCGCGAGCGCGACCCGCTGCTCCTGGCCACCCGACAACGTCCCCGTCCTGCGCGCGGCGAGGTCGGACAGCCCGACCAGTTCGAGGAACCTCCTCGCGTCCTGTCGTGCGCTCGCCCGCCTTCCCCCTGCCACCACCAGGGGAAAGGTGACGTTGTCGAGCACGTCGAGGTGCGGGAAGAGCCGTGGCCGCTGGAAGACCATGGCCGTGTTGCGCCGCTCGGTGGGGACGCCGTCCAGCGACCGGTCGTCGACGACGATGGATCCGCTGGTGGAGGTGTCGAGCCCTGCCACCAGGCGAAGGAGCGTGCTCTTGCCCGAGCCGGAGGGCCCGAGCAGTGCGACGCAGCCGGCTGCCGGGACGTCGAGGTCGAGTGCGTCCAGGACCGGACCGTCCGCACCCGGGAAGGTCCGGGAGACGCCACGCAGCGACAGGGCGCCGCTCATGGCCGGGTTCCTCGACGTGCGAAGCGTGCCGTCAGCACCAGGGCCAGGACCGGGGGCAGGACGGCGGCGACCGACACGGCGGCCACGGTGGCGTCGTTGCCCGACGCCGACGCAAGAGAGCCGACCAGGATCGGCACCGTCACCAGGCTCCCGCCTCCGAGCAGGAGCGTCACGATGTAGTCGCTCCACGCCACGAGGAACGCGAGGAAGGCGGCGGCTGCCAGGGCCGGCGCCACGAGCGGGAGGTGCACCCGCAGCAGCACCGCACGAGGCGTCGCGCCCAGGCTGCGGGCCTCCTCGTCGTAGCCGTGGTCGTAGGCGGAGTAGGCGGCGCGCATCACGTAGGTCGTGTACGGCAGGGCGGCGACCGTCAGCACGACGATCACGGAGACCTCTGTGGGAACCCTCAGACGCAGGGCGACGCTGCCCAGACCCATCACGACGGCGAAGGGAGGCAACGCGACGGGCAGCAGCAGGACCGCCGCGACGAGGCGACCACCGGCGACCCCGCGCCGCGCCAGGGCCCATCCGGCGAGAGCGCCCGCAGGCGTCGCCAGCGCGGCGACCGCCGTGCCCAGCAGAGCCGAGCGCACCATCGCAGGCAGGACGCCCTGCCCGGCCGCGGCGGTCCATCCGGAGAACCCCCAACGACCAGGGAGCAGGTCGGGGAAGGTCCACCGGTCGGCCAGCGCCCACAGCACCAGAGGCACGAGGGGCAGCAAGAGCCAGGTCGCGGCGAGCGTCGTCCCGGTGGCACGGCCGACGCGACGTGACGGCGGCTCGACGAGGCGGCCGGCGGCGCTCACGCGGTCCACGGCAGCCGGCGCAGCAGAAGCGCCGTGGCGACCAGCACGCCGGCGCTCAGGGCGATCGTGACGACGGCCACCGCCGCCGCCTCGGGGCGCGTCGTCAGGTCGATGTCGGTGGACAGGCGGTACGCGAGCACGGGGAGCGGCTCCGGGGACGTGCGCCCGAGCAGCCAGGGAACCTCGTACGAGCCGACGACGTAGGCGAACGAGATGCCGCCGCTGGCGACGAGCGCGGGGGACGCCAGCGGTAGGGTCACTCGGCGCAGCCGGGCGAGTGGCGCGGCACCCAGGGTGGCGGCGGCCTCGGAGAGCCCGCCCTCCGCCGCCGACAGGGCGCCGAGCACCACGAGCGCGACGAAGGCCGACTCCTTCCACGCGTACTCGGCGACCACTGCGACCCACCAGGGTCCGGCGACAAGCGGGGGGAAGGCGCCGCCGTCCACGAAGGGCAGCCGCGCGACCAGGCCGCTGTCGGCCAGCAGCAGGCCGATGGCCGTGGCACCGACCAGGTGCGGCACGGGAACGGTCAGGGACGCCGCAGCGGCCAGCACACGACCGCCGGCCCTGCTGCGCCGGACCAGCACCGCCACACCGAAGCCCACCACGAGCGCGATCGCCGTGCTCACGGTGGCGAGACCCAGGGACAGGGAGAGCGACTCACGTAGCGCGGTGCCGGACGCGGCCGCGCGGTAGGCGTCCACCGACGCGGCGGGCGCGCCGACCGACGGGGCCAGCCCGATGCTCTGCAGACCAGCTGCCACCACACCGGTGCCGACGACGGCAGCTGTCGGGACCAGAGCGGGCAGAGTCAGCAGCAGAGGACGCTGTCGCCCCCTCACCGGCCGAGCACCTGTGTGCGCCAGCCGTCCTCGAGCGGCCCGACCCAGCCCGCGGAGAGCTCGGGCAGGGCGTCACGGGAGAGCTCGGCGAAGGAGGGCACGACCTCTGAGTGCGGCAAGGAGTCGAAGTCGGCCGCGAGGTCACGGTCCATCCTTCCGAGGTCGAGCACCGTGTACTGGCCCCACACGTCCGGC
This sequence comes from uncultured Actinomycetota bacterium, assembly GCA_963843835.1. Classification (GTDB taxonomy): domain Bacteria; phylum Actinomycetota; class Actinomycetes; order Actinomycetales; family CAWJMD01; genus CAWJMD01. The sequence goes on along the minus strand of CAWJMD010000008.1, from coordinate 368,991 downwards.
TCGGCCTTCGCGAGCTGCTGCTCGGGAGCCAGGGCCAGGTCGGCGACCACCATGGCGCCCTCGGGGTGCGAGGCGTTGGCGGGGATGGCCAGGAAGCTGGCGTTGCCCAGCGTGCCCCCGTCGAGAGGGAGTACTCGGGTCGTCGCCGGGAAGGTCCCGTCGTCCACGCGGTCCTGCAGCGTCGTCGGGCCGTAGGTCATCGTGAAGTCCACCTGGTCCCCCGCGTACAGGTCCTCCAGCTGCGCCAGGTCGCGCGGGTAGGTCTGACCTCGGCGCCAGAGCGACGGCGCGACCGCGGTGAGCCGCTCCCAGAGGGGATCGGCCGCGGCCGCCGAGGACGGGTCGTAGTCGGCGCGGACGTCCTGCGGGCCGCCCGCGACGTCGTACAGCGCCTGGCGCAGGAACGCCGAGCCCGTGAAGTCCGGCGGGGCCGGGTAGGTGAAGCGTCCGGGGTTCTGCTCAGCCCAGTCGAGAACGCCCTCCACCGACGTCGGCGGGGCACTGACGTCGGCGCTGTCGTAGGCGAGGACGAACTGGGCCTTGTGCCATGGCGACTCACATCCGTCGACGGGCGTACCGAAGTCCTCGGTCAGCAGCGGGTCCGCCGGGTCGAGGTACTGCGTGTTCGGCAACGTGTCCGCCCACCCGCAGCGCCAGGCGTCGGCCTGCTGACCGCTGCGGAAGTTCTCACCGTTGACCCACACGAGGTCGACGCTGCCGTCGTCCCGTCCGGCCTGGCGCTCGGTGAGCACCCGGTTCAACGCGTCCTGGGTGTCGGCGACAGGCACGCGCCGAAGGGTGACGCCCAGCTCCAGGGCCGCCGGGGCGAGCACGTCGTCGACGTACGCGTTGCCGCGCGTGTCGCCCCCGTACATCCACAGCGACACCTCCTGGCCCTGCGCCGTGTCGACGACCTCCGACCAGTCAGCAGGCTCGAGGAGCGCGGACCCGGTGACACCCGACGAGCCGGGGGGCGCGCACGCCGCGAGCGCGAGCGCCGCACCGGTGACCACCGCGACGCCCGCCGTGGGAGTGCGGGACCACAGCCAGCGGGCGCTGTCGGGTCGTACGGGGGCCATCGGGCTCCTTGAGAGGAAAGAACTCGGTCCACACGGGAACACGCTGTCTCCTCAACAGGCTTCCCTCGTCCGTGAGCAACACCCACGGGTCCTGGCACCCGCTGTCCGCCGCCCCCATGCACGAGCCGGACGACGGGGGACCGTTCGAGCCTGCGCCGACCCTGGTCTGGTGGCGGCTCGGCGGCCTGGCCCTCCTCCTCGCGGCCGGCGGGGTGCTCCTGCTCGTCGTGCCGGTTGATGCGGAGGCCGTGCGCGAGGCCGTCAGCGCCAGCGGCCCGGCCGGCTGGCTGGTCTTCGTCCTGGGCTACGTCGCAGCCACGTTGCTCCTGCTGCCCAAGAACGTCCTGAGCATCGCTGCAGGTGTGGTCTTCGGAACCGCGCCCGCCGTCGGACTGGTCTGGGTCGGCGCGATGCTGGGAGCCACCGCGGCGTTCTGGCTGGGACGCCGGCTGGGTCGCGACGGAGTACGCCGACTCGTCGGCCGGCATCTCGCCAGGCTCGACCGGCTGGTGGGACGGCACGGCGCGCTCGCGGTGCTCGTCGCCCGTCTCGTACCTGTTGTCCCGTTCACCGCCGTCAACTACGGCTCCGGCCTGACAGCCGTGGGCTTCCTGCCCTACGTGGGGGCCACGGCCGTGGGCATCCTGCCCGGTACGGTCTCGTACGTGCTGCTCGGCGCCTACGGTTCCGACCCCGGGTCGTGGCCCTTCCTCGGGGCGGCGGCGGCCCTGGTCCTGCTCGCCGCCGGAGGCCTGATGCTCGCACGCCGCCGCAGGGCCGCCCGTGCTTGACTCGCGCGTGCGCCCGCTCTTGGAGGCGCCCCTCGACCGGTCCGCCGCCTGGCTCGACCGCCCGGGGGTGACACCCGACCGGCTCACCGTGGCCGGGATCGTGCTCGGCCTGGCCGGAGCGGGGGCCGCTGCAGCCCAGTGGTGGTGGCTCGCGTTGGCCTTGTGGCTGGCGTCCCGGCTCATCGACGGGCTGGACGGGGCGCTGGCGCGACGTCGGCGCGCCGGGTCCGGCGTGCCCGACTCGGGGGCGGGCGGCTTCCTCGACATCACAGGCGACTTCATGGTCTACGGCACGTTCGTCGTCGGGGTCGGCGTGGGCGCCGGCGGCTCCCTGCTGCCGTTCCTCGCGGTACTGCTCGCCTACTACGTCAACGGCGCCGCGTTCCTCGCCTTCTCGTCGCTGGCCGAGCGCACTGGACGAACGGTCGACGACGGCCGGTCGCTGTCGTTCCTCGGCGGCCTGGCCGAGGGCACCGAGACCGTGGCAGTGCATGCCCTGTGGTGCATCCTCCCCTTCTGGGCTCCGCAGATCGCGTGGATCTGGGCCGCCGTCGTGGCGGTCAGCGCCACCCAGCGTGTGGTCGGTGGCTACCGGGCACTGGCACGCGGTGGTGGGGCATGAGCTTCCTCGGACGCGCCCTGCGCGCGGTCACGCGTGCCGTCCGCCGTCCCCAGAGGTACACGTCTGTGGCGCGCTGGTACGACCTCCTTGCCGCAGAGCCCGTCTACCGCGTCGGACGGCAGGTCGCGATCGACCGGCTGGGTCTTCGGACCGGTGACCAGGTGATCGACATCGGTTGCGGCACAGGGCTCAACCACCACCTGCTGCAGCTGGCTGTCGGCCCCTCGGGGCGCATCGTCGGCATCGATGCGAGCTCGCACATGCTCGCCCGGGCCCGTCGACGCGCGAACCGCAACGGCTGGGACAACGTGGTGCTCATCGAGGACGATGCGACGGATCTCGACGCGGGTCGCGTGGCACGTCACCTGCGGAACGGCATGGCCGACGCCGTCCTCATCACCTATGCGCTGTCCCTCATGACCGACTGGGAGAAGGCGTGGCGGTCGGCGGTCGAGCTGACGGCACCGGGCGGGCGCATGGCCGTCGTCGACATGAGGCTGCCACGGGGCCGGGCGGCGTGGGCCGCGCCGCTGGCTCGGCTGGCCTGCGCGGTGGGTGGCTCGGACCCGTCCGCACAGCCGTGGCGCGCCCTCGAGAAGGACGCCGTCGACGTGGAGAGCGACAGCCGGCGCGGCGGACACATCCAGGTCCGCGTGGGCACCAGGTCGTCAGTCGCCCGACGGCGGTGAGTCCCCTGTCCCCTGCGAGCCTCCTGAGTTCTGAGACAGCTCCTGCGCGAACCGGTTGAGCCGCTCGACCACGCCGGCGTCGACCGCCGCGGCCCGACCGTCGGCGACCGAGGCGACCGACTCCTTGATCGCCCGGTAGGTGTCGGCCTCGAGCCCGCACCGACGGCACTCCTCGAGGTGTTCGGCGACGGCGTCGGCCACCTCCGAGGTGACCTCGCCGTCGAGGTAGGACTGCAGGACCTTGGCCACGCGCATGCAGCGTGCGCGACTTCTCAGCATGCGGAGCATCAGGGCCTCCTCTGGTACGGGACGACGCCGGCGACCTGCAGCCGCGCGCGGATCCGGGCGCGCGCACGGTGCAGCCTGCTCATGACCGTGCCGCGCGGGATCCCGAGCGCATCGGCGGCCTCCTGGTAGGTGAGCCCGTCGATGTCGACGAGGGCGATCACCGCACGGTGCTTGTCCGGCAGCTGCGCCAGGGCGTCCGAGACGACCGCCTCGAACTCGTGGCTGATCACCACGTCCTCGCTGGCCGGGGCGCTCGGCCCCAGCCGCTCGAGAGCCAGCTCGGCCGTCTCCTGCCCACGCATCAGCACCGGCCGCTGGCGGCGGTTCCTGTTGATGTGGGTGTTGCGGAGGATCGTGAGCAGCCACGCCCGGGGGTGCGCGCCGTCGAAGCGGTCGACCGCGCGGAAGGCCCGGATGAGGGTGTCCTGCACCAGGTCCTCGGCGTCCGCGGGCTGCCCCGTCAACGAGAGCGCAACCCGGTACATGACGGACACATGGGGTAGGACATGACGGTCGAACGCGTCGTGCTGCTCGCTGCGCGCGGCCTGGGTCACGTCAGCGGAACCCGGTTGAGACCCCTGCGATTCCAGCGAGCTCGCGGTCCGCACTCAGTCACTTCACGCCAGACGCCCACGGCACCGCGTTCGACGCCGGTAGCGTGGCAGACATGGCCACGACGCAGCAGCCCGCGGACAGCCCTCTCGAGCACGCGCGGCACCGGAGCCACGAGGACCTGGCGGGGCTTCGCCGGTTCAACCTGGCGGCGGCGCTCCTGCACACCGTCCAGGCCGTCGTGGTCGTCGTCCTGTCGAACGGTTTCACCCTCCCGGTCAAGGCGACCTACCTCGAGGGACCTCCCGGATCCGACACGGCATCGACGACGACCCTGTTCGACAGCCCGATCGGTCTCGCGGTCGCGGGGTTCCTCGCCGTCTCCGCGGTGGCGCACCTGGTCGTCGCGTCGCCGATGTTCTACCCCCGCTACGCGGCCGGCCTGCTGGCGCACCGCAACTACTTCCGCTGGGTCGAGTACGCGGTGTCGAGCTCGATGATGATCGTGCTGATCGCCCAGCTCACCGGCATCACCGACGTGGTCGCGCTGCTGGCGATCTTCGGCGTCAACGCCTCGATGATCCTGTTCGGGTGGCTGCAGGAGAAGTACGAGGAACCGGGCGAGGGGGGCTGGCTGCCCTTCATCTTCGGCTGCATCGCCGGGGCCGTACCGTGGCTCGCGGTCGCCATCTACGTGGTGTCGCCCGGGTCGCCCAGCGCGGCAGCACCTCCCACCTTCGTCTACGCGATCATCATCTCGCTGTTCCTGTTCTTCAACGTGTTCGCCCTCAACCAGTGGCTGCAGTACCGCCGGCTCGGGCGGTGGCGCGACTACCTCTACGGCGAGCGGACCTACATCGTGCTGAGCCTGGTGGCGAAGTCCGTGCTGGCGTGGCAGGTGTTCGGCGGGACGCTCGCGGGCTGAGCGGTGGACGCCGGCACGATCCAGGAGCAGGGTCGTCGCTCCACGCCACCGCCTCGGGTCGCCTGGCGTGCCCTCGGGGCGATCTCCGTGGCGCTGTCCGCGGTCCTCGTCGCCACGAGCGGCCGGTACGGGTACCACCGCGACGAGCTCTACTTCCTGCGGGCCGGCAGGAGCCTGGCCTTCGGGTACCCCGACCAGCCGCCGCTGACGCCACTGCTGGCACGCATCGCCGACGGCCTCTTCGGGGGATCCCTGGTGGGGCTGCGGCTGCCGTCGGCCGTGGCCGCCGCACTGGTCGTCCTCCTCACCGGCCTCATCGCCCGGGAGCTCGGCGGGGCCACGCAGGCGCAGACGCTCGCGGCCGCCTCCATGGCGGTCTCCGCGATCCTGCTGGCGGTCGGTCACCTGCTCTCGACCAGCACCTTCGACCTCCTCGCCTGGACCGCGGTCTCGTGGCTGGTGATCCGTGCTCTCGACCGTCGCGGCGCCCGCGACTGGCTCGCCGTCGGCCTGGTGGCCGGTCTCGGTCTGCAGAACAAGACCCTGATCGCCTTCCTGCTGGCAGCCCTCGTCGTCGCCCTGCTCGTGACCGGTCCGCGCGACGTCCTGCGCTCCCGGTGGCCGTGGGCCGCCGCGGCCGTCGCGCTGGTGCTCTGGGCGCCCAACCTGCTCTGGCAGGCCACGCACGGATGGCCCCAGCTCGAGCTCTCGGCCGCGATCGCGGGAGGAAGCTCGGGGACCAGCGAGCCGTGGTTCCTGTTCCTCCCGTTCCAGCTGGTCCTCGTCAGCCCGCTGCTGGTGCCCCTGTGGCTGGCCGGCCTGTGGCGGCTGGCGCGGGACCCCACTGTGCGTCGCTACCGGGGTTTCGCACTCGCCTACGCGCTCCTCGCAGTGGTCTTCATGGCCACCGGTGGCAAGCCGTACTACCTCACCGGCCTCTACCCGGTGCTGCTCGCTGCGGGAGCCGAGCCGACCCTGCGCTGGGTCAGGGTCCGCGCCACCCGGCTGCGCCGCGCAGCGCTCGGCGCCGCGATCGCGCTGAGCGCGGCGATCTCGGCCGTCCTCATGCTCCCCCTGGTGCCGGTGCAGAGCCTGGGTGGCACCCCGGTGGCGGACATCAACTACGACGCCGGGGAGACGGTGGGCTGGCCACGGCTGGTCGGTACCGTGGAGGACGTCTACAGGCGACTGCCAGCCGAAGAGCGCGGCGGCGCAGTGGTTCTCACCCGCAACTACGGTCAAGCCGGCGCTGTCGACCGCTTCGGTGGAGAGCTCGGCCTCCCCACTGCGTACAGCGGCCACAACGGGTACGCGGAGTGGGGTCCCCCACCTGATTCCGCCACCACGGCCGTGGTCGTCGGCTACGACCAGGCGCGCCTGGGAGCCTGGTTCGCCGACTGCGAGGAGGCAGCCCGGGTCGACAACGGCGTCGACCTGGAGAACGACGAGCAGGGCACCCCGATCTGGGTGTGCCGAGACCGGACCGTCCCGTGGACGCGGATCTGGCCCGAGGTGCGCCTTCTGGGCTGAATCAGACCGTTGACGAGCTGACGGCGCCGCTGCTTCACTCAGGATCTCTTCGCTGCTGCCTCGCCCGTGTGGCCACCAGCCGACGTCCTCCCGACGCCTGCACCTCGTGATCTCCCGCTCACCACACGGTCGTCAGGGGTACGTCCATGACGTTGTGGGACCAGCTGCCCCAGGCGGTGCGCGGCTCCGGCACGCTCGACCAGCTGCGCCCGCTGCTCCAGTCGCTCAACGGCACCCACGTCGGGGAGCGCACGGACGGCGACGGCACCTGGGACGTCTGGACCGGCAGCGGGACGTGGCCCGGACCCGTGGCGTTCGACCCCGGCACGCGGGGCTTCGGCGCCGGCGCCGGTTCCTCGTCCACACCGATCGAGTTCCCTGACCCCACGGTCGGCATCGAGCTCGGCCTGCACCTGACGGCTACGGGCGGGTCCATGGACGGCGGCTGGCGGGTCGTGCTCAGCGTGCCGATCTGCCTGGTACGACTTCCCTTCCTGCGAGGTGCCGAGCTCGACGGGCGGGGACAGCTGCGAGCGAACGGCCTGCCGGTGACGTTCACGCTGCCGGCACTGCGGGTACAGGCCAAGCAGCTGGCCGGGGGGTCCGTCGGCGTCGAGCTGCTCTCGGCCACGACGGGTGGCGCTGCGGTCGACCAGATCTACGAGATGATCGAGATGTCGCCGCCCTACGCGCTCATCGGTCCGGAGAACGTGGTGGGCTTCGCCTTCCGCACAGCCGTTCTCGACCTCTCGGGAACCGGCGGGCCGTCCGGCGTCCCGCCCGAGGCGCGTGCGATGCCGGCCGACTGGCAGGGGCTCTGGCTGCCGGAGGCACGGCTGTTCGTCTCGCCGTCCGGGCTGGAGGGCATCGCGGTCAGCGCGGGTGTCCGCAACCTCTGGATCGGCCTCGGCGCTCACGCGGGTGTGACCGGCATCCTCGAGGCCGAGGTGGTGAACCGCGGCAGCGCCCCGGTGATCTCGGTGCACTTCCTCACGGCGACCGGCGAGTGGGTCGGCGATCCCGGTTCGGGAGCCGCGCAGCTGCCCGAGAGCTCGACGATGTTCGTGGACACGGCCGGAGGGATCGCCCCGGTGGCCCTCACGATCGACGGCTCGGCGAACCCCGGCGCCCGGCTCGACGTCACCGCGCCCGCCACCGGTTCACGCGACATCATCGTGACCGCGACGGACGGCGGCTCCCACGTCACGACCCGGACCGTCTCCGTGAGCCGGCGTGCCGCGGCGGTCCCGGCGACGGGCGGGGCCACGTCCGTGACCGTCACGCCGACGTCGCACCGCACGCACACCATCGTGCTGCGGTCGCAGACCACCACGGCCACGGTGCTGGCGCTGCAGCCGGAGGCGGCGGCCGACTGGTCGTGGCCCGGAGGGTCTGCCACCTCCGCGACCACGGCGACCGTTCCGGTCGCGGCGGCGGCGCAGGTCGACGTCACCGCGACACTGGCCGCTGCCGCCCCCGCGGTCGTCGAGTGCTTCTTCCTCTTCGACCGGCCACCGGCCCCGACCAGCCCGCAGGCCGCCCAGCAGTGGGCGCTCAACCCGGCCAACTCCCACACCGGCCCGGCAGGGGACCGGAACCGACCGGGCGCCTCACCGACGCTCAAGCCCACCCTGCCCGACCGGCTCGCCGACATCGGCGCGAGCACGAAGCTGACCCTGCAGGGCTACGCCTCGTACGAGGACCACGACGACAGCGCGACCAGGCTGCACAACCAGGCACTCAGCGAGCGGCGGCGTGCCGCGCTGCGCGGCCTGCTGACGGAGGCGGGCTTCTCGAACCTGGTCGACGCACCCTGCCGCGGGCACGAGATGGCTCGCGACCACGTGGCCATCGACGCCCAGACCCCCGCTCCCCCACCCGGCGACCCCGCGTGGTGGCGCGCCCGGGCGGTGACCGACGGTTCGAGTGCGGAGACCGTCACAGCCCGTGTGCGCCGACCGGCCGTGCCGGCGCGCAGCGCGGTCGACCCCCGGCCTCCTCAGCCGCGCCGTCCCGACTGCTTCCGCAAGATCGGCGTGCGCGTCGAGCTCGTGCGCAGCACGGTCATCCGGGCCGAGGTCTACGGCGAGTTCGACATCGAGACGGCGGCCGAGTCCGGCCTGGCCCGCCGCGGCCAGCCTGCCCTGCGCCAGGGACCACGACCCAACCCGATGGATGGGGTCTGCACGTTCCTCGCGCGGCTGCGCCTGGCCACCGACCAGCAGTCGTGGGCGGTGAGCGCGGAGTTCCGCGCGGCCGAGGGCGACCTCGACGGTCTGGCCATGATGACGCAGGGGCAGGCGAACCAGACGGCGCTGGACGTGCTCGGCGCGCTCACCGTGCTGGCGCCGCTCAGCTCGGCGACCGCCGAGCTCTCCCCCGCCGCCGGGACGCTCGTGGCACTGGGAACCCTCACCCTCGGTGCCAGCGACCTCATCCGCACGAGGTCGCTGATGCTGCGCGGCGGTGAGCTGGTCGTCAGCCAGGGCATCCTCAGCCCGGACGGCAGCACGACGGCCAGCAACCGCGGCACGCAGGTCAGCGTGCTGCTCGACCTCGAGACCACTTTCACGTTCGACCTCGGGATCGTGCGGGTCAACCCCGCGCACCCGATCACCACGCGCTACAAGGCCGTCGGCGTCCGGTCCTCGTGGAACGAGGTGCCGTCCGGCGCGCAGGTCGACTACCTGCCCGTGCCGGTGTTCGACCCGAGCCGCGGGTACAGCCTCGACATCCCCGCGGGCGCGATCTCCGCCAGCCCGCCGCTGGACGAGATCCTCCGCATCCTCGGCGTGCGCGTCAGCCGCGACAACCCGGCCTACCTGGAGGTCGAGGTGGGGCTGGGCCTCGACCTCGGCATCGTCACGGTCGACACCGTCCGGGTGCGGGCACGCGTCGACGGGCCGCCGTTGGAGCTGTCGCTGACCAAGCTCGGCGCGTCCATCGAGGTCCCGGGGACCCTGCACGGCTCGGGCGTGCTGGAGTTCACGCCGTTCGGCTTCAAGGGCTTCTTCGACCTGACGGTCGTCCCGCTCAACATCCGTGCCAGCGCCTCGCTCGCGGTCGAGACCAAGAACGGCGTCACCGGCGTGCTGATCGGCGCCGAGGTGGAGTTCCCGGTGCCGCTGCTGCTGGGCAACTCCGGCCTGGGCATCTACGGCTTCCTCGGTGGCGTCGGCGTCAACTACGCCCGCAACGAGCAGCCGTACGCCGGGCAGGCGGTGCCGTCGCTCGGCTGGCTGGCCGACCAGCTGGGCCGCGGCAACGTCATGCACCCCGACGGCTGGCAGGTCGAGGCGGGCGCCTACGCCTTCGCCGCCGGCGTGCTGCTCGGCACCGTCGACGGCGGGTTCGTGGTCCACCTCAAGGGCCTCGTGATGATCGAGGTGCCCGGCCCCCGCCTCCTGATCGTGATGAAGGCCGACGTGCTGAAGATGCCGCCGGTGCTGAAGGACAGGAACGACACCGCCTCGTTCCTCGCCGTCCTCGACATCGACTTCGGCCGGGGCACCATCTCGCTCGGGATCGTCGCGTCCTACGAGATCAAGGCGCTGCTGCGCGTCCGGGTGCCGGTCACGGCGTTCTTCAACACCAGAGACCCGCAGAACTGGCTGGTCGACCTGGGCACCTACACCGACCGGGTCACCGTCGAGGTGCTCGACGTCATCTCGGGCAGCGGCTACCTGATGGTGCACGGCGACGGCATCAGCGGGATCGCCGGCCTGCCTGCGGTGAGCGGCGGCCTCGCCATCGCCACCGGGTTCCACATCAGCGCGGTGCTGATGGGCAGCAAGAGCGTGGGCCTCTACCTCGAGGTGGCGGCCGGGTTCGACGCCATCCTCGGCTTCGACCCGTTCTTCCTCGCCGGGACGATCTACGCCCGCGGTGAGCTGCGGCTGTTCATCATCAGCATCGGCGCCAGCGCCGAGCTGGACGTGCTGGTGGGCCGGGTCACGCAGACCAGCCCCGACGTCACGTACGTGCACGGAGAGGTGTGCGGCAAGGTCGACTTCTTCTTCTTCTCGATCAAGGGCTGCGTGTCGCTCACCATCGGCTCGAAGCCGGCCGAGACCCTCACTCCGCCATCGCTGGTCGCGGGCGTGAGCCTCGTCAGCCGCTCCCCCGCCCTGGTGGAGGGCACGGCCACCAACAGGGCCGTGGACGGCAAGCTCGCCGACGCCGTCGACCAGGACGGCCCGACGCCCCAGCCCGCCCTGCCGTCGGTGCCGCTCGACGCCGTGCCGGTGGTGCTGTTCTCCACCGCCCCCACCGGCTCCGGCCCGGTGGTGATGGGCCAGGTCGCCCACGGCTCGCCCGTCGCCCCGGCCAACCCGTGGGTCCGGCTCGGCGACCGCTGGTGGGTCTACGAGCTGGTCACCGTGACGCTGACCGGCGACCTGCAGCCACCTCCACCGGCGGGGAGGACACCCAGCACCTGGTGGACCGCCGCACCCCCCGCGGACCCTGCGAGCGGCCCCGCGCTCGCCCTGCTCAACTGGCTTCCCACCCCGTTCTCGCGGGCGGTCCCCTATGGGGAGACACTCACCACGTCGGTCACCGACCGCTGGGGCACGGTGTGCGAGCCGGCCGCGCCGCCGGCGCCGGTGCTCTGGAGCTTCGACGGCAAGCCCCGCGGACCGAGCACGACCGGCTGGCGGCTGGTCGGCATCCCGTGGCCCGACCCCCCGCACACGCTCCGGACCAGCCCGGTCGAGGGGCGGTGCCGCGTGACGGAGCCATGGCGCTGCGGCGATCCGGTGACCGACATGATGCACGGCACGGGCCCGGCCGTCGTCATCGGCGACACGGTGCCCTGCCCCGACGACCAGCCGGCCGGGTCCGGATCGGACCCGCTCAAGGCCTGGCGCGCGGGCTCGCCCCTCACGTTCAGCCACCGCGGCCTCTACGACGACGGGCAGGCGTGGGACGAGGTGGCCGGGCACCTCGCCGCCGGCTCCTCACTGACGGACGTGTCGGCCCTTCGCCTCGCCGCCGGGTGGGACCCCTCGACCAGCCGGCTCCCGTTCGACTGCGAGGGCCGCATCCTGCGCTCGCCGGTGAGGGACCTGCCAGACCCCGCCCCCTGGGGGTCAACGCAGGACCGCGACCGTGTCGAGGGCGACTGGAAGCGAAGGAAGTACAGGCCGGACAACCTCGGCGACGCGGTCCGCATCACCCCCCAGGCCGGGGTGTCGTGGATAGAGCTGCTGCTGATGGTGCCGGAGGAGATCTTCGTCGAGCGGCTGGTCGTGCGCTACGAGGACAGCCAGGGGACCGTGCTGGCCGAACGGGCCGTGACCGGGACGGACCGGGTAGGCCCCGCGAACCCCGTTCCACCCGAGTGGTTCGACGCCACGGGTCCGTGGGCCGACCGGGTGGAACGGGCGGGCCGCATCGCCGCCCGCGTGGCCGAGGGGGCTGGCTGGTCGCAGACGCTGGTCCTGGTGCGCGGCGTGGACGTCCCCGGCGACGTCGCGTCGGTCGTGGTCGGCTGGGACCGGAGGGCGTTCGCGGAGGACGAGCCGGTGCAGGCCTTCCACGTCGTCGCGATGGCCGGCCTCGTCAGCAGCGAGGGTCGCCGCCACTCCTACGACTCCCACGTCGTGACGAGCCAGCAGGACGTGCTCAGTGCCGTGCTGACCCAGGACCCCGACGACCACGCGCTGCTGGTTCCCGGGCGCACCTACACGGTCGAGGTGACGTGGCGCGCCGCGTCGCTCGAGTCCGACGACCAACCGGTCGCGACGACGACGCCCGCGTTCGGCGCCGACGTGACGCAGCGGTACCGGTTCACCGCGGACCCGGCGTCCCGGTCGCCGAAGGACCTCTCGCCGTGGCTCCTGGCATCGGCACCGGGTATGGACGACACGGGCGTGTTCTGCCGGGAGCCCCTGCGGATCGCGTTCGCCACCCAGAAGGTGGCGACGCTGTTCGCCGCCTACGGCCGCGAGCTGCGCATCGTCGTGCACGCGGCGTCGGGCAAGCACCCGGTCCCCCCGGGAGGTGGCGCCCCGGGCGACGCGTTCGTCGTACCCCTCGCGCCGGACGGGACCTTCCTCAAGGCGGCCACCGCCTTGACGGTGCTCACCCCCTGGGAGGAAGCGGTGACCGAGATCGCCTCGGACCTCCCCTGCATCCCTCCCGGGACGCGGACCCACCACGAGGTGCTCGAGCTGCCCTACGACCTCGACCCGCTCACCGACTACCTCCTCGACGTGCACGCGGTCGTCGCCGGCGCGGCCACGTCCGTCTCCACGCTCGTCCACCGGGTCGGCTTCACCACCAGCCGCTTCGACGACGTCGCACACCTCGCGCAGCTGGTGTCGCAGACCTCCTGGGAGCACCGTGCGGTTCCGACACCGGGGTACCTGACCGACCCGTCGATGCTGCCCGAGCACCCGACCGGCGACCAGCTCGACACGGCCTTCCAGAAGGCGGGGCTGGCCCCGCCGCAGACTCCGACGGTTCCCGCCGTGCAGGTGCTCTGGTCGGCCGCCACCCTCCCCGAGCCGGTCGCGGTCGTCGTGGAGTGCAGCGAGCGGCTCTGGCGTTCGCGCCTGATGCCGACGTCTGTCCCCGGTCCGGCGGACGCCGCCGACGCCACGCACAAGTGGTGGGCCGCGCGCCCCGCCGAATGGCTGTCGGTCAAGGACTCCGCGACCGCCCCGGCAGCCGGAGACCTCCCCAGAGCCGGCATCACGCGGCTCGTGCACGGCCCGGGCGGGACCCGCGCGGTCGTGGTGCTGGCACCGGGCTCGCGTGGGCGGGAGGTCCGACTCGACCTGGTCGTCGCCGCCGATCCGCTGGGTGCGTCGGCGGAGGTCAGGGCACGAGCGGTAGGCATCCCGCTGCACCGGGCACCGTGGGAGGTGGACGAGTGATGCGCCAGGCGGACTCGCTGCTGTTCCGGGCACGGGCCGAGCACCTGCCGTGGGCCACGATCGGCTCCCGGCACCGCTCCGCCCTGCGCAAGGCAGGTGGCCGGCAGAAGCTCGAGCAGTCCGGCCTCGACGAGAGGCTGCTGCGCCTGCGGTCGACGGACGTGCACCTGACCTGGGCCTGCTCCCAGGGCCTCGGGGTCCCGTCGACGCCCTTCATGGTCTGGACGCGCGTCCCCGAGGACTCGCCCGAGCGGGTCAGGGCGTTCGTGGGCGGCGGGGACCCCGCGTTCGTCGTGTGGGGAGGCACGGACGCCGGCTGCGTCCGGGTCACGTGCCGCCCCGCCGACCCCACGCGACCGGTCGCGCTGATGCTGATGCGCAGCGGCTCGTCGGTCGACCACGTGGTAGCTGCCGGTGCCGTGACGCCCTCCGGCCCTGGCCCTCTGAGCATCCAGGTGCGCACGTCGGGGGCAACCTACGCCCGTCTCGTGAACGGCTTCGACGCCCAGGTGTCGATCGAGCCGCTCGACGACGTCGTCAACAACGGCGCGTGGGAGCCACTCGAGCTCGTGGGCCTGCCCGCCGACCAGCCCTGGGGCGGAACCGGCTACGACCCCACCGACCAGGGCTTGGTGACCAGCCCGGTCTCCCCGGAGGAGGCGGCCTACCAGCGGCTGCAGCGCGGTGGCCCGCCGCTCGGTTGGTGGCCGGTGACCGAGAGCGGGGTCCTGGCGCCACCGTGGCAGGCACCCGACCCGAAGCTGCTGGTCGAGGAGGTGCGCCGCGACGTGCTTCCGGAGATCACCAGCCTGTACGACGGGAGCACCGACGAGTTCCTGCAGTGGAAGCTGCGGACGCCGCGGACCGTGGACGGCCCGACCCAGGACGGGCGGATGTCCACGCTGTCGTCGACGGCCGACGTCGGCCCCTGGCCGATGCTGATGCTCCCGGCTGCCAGCGACCCGTTCCTCAACCTGGCGTGCGGGTTCGGATCCGTGTACGCGATGGAACGCTTCGAGGAGGAGCAGGTGGCCGTCGGGCGCTGCGACTTCCTCGTGACGGCCGAGTACCGGCGCCTGGCGCCACCGGCCACGGGCGGCGCGGAGATGGCGGCCTACGCCCCGGCCGCGAACCAGCACCTCATGGTGCCGGCGCCGACCGGGCTGACCGCCGAGCGCGCCGGCCTGGTGGGTCCGGCCCGGCGCGACCAGCCCTGGCGTGAGTCGGTTCGCCTGTCCTGGGACGTCGTGCTGCCGAACGCCGGGACGCCTCCGACGACGGAGTCGTCCCTCGCCCGCTTCGAGCTCGGCACCGGGCAGGCGGAGTCGCTACTGCCCGAGCGGTGGTCCGGTGGGCGGCGCCCCTTCGTCATCAGCCGTGACGCCGGGGAGGAGGACGGCGGCGACCGCACGTCGCTCGCCGACGGGGGCGTCAGCATCCCGATCGGCGGCGGCGGCCGGCACGTCGGGTACGCGGTAGCCGTCAGCGACGTCTTCGGGGTGTGGTCCACCTGGCAGGACGTGCCCTGGAACGGCGACGAGCCCGGGCCCGCAGCCCCGCGCCTCGTGTCGCTCGGGCTGTCGACCAGGTACGCGGGGTCCGCCGCCTGCCCCGCGACGCTCGAGACCCAGGTGGCCGTCGACTGGGTGGAGAGGACGCCGACCCAGGTCGAGATCGTGGCCGTCTTCTTCCCGATGGCAGCGGCCGACAGTGCTCCGCCCGCAGGACTGTCGCCGGGCGCGGCCACGCCACCCGGCTGCTTCCGCCGGGACCTGTCCCTCTCCTTCGCCGGCGACGTCCCGGTTCCGAGCGGCTGCACCGTCGTGCCGCTCAACCCCGACGGCGACGCGCCGATGGTCCCGGGTCCCGGTCAGGGCGACGGCGGCCGGCGGTACGCCGTCAGCTCCGACGTGCCGACCCTGGACTTCGGGGCGACCCGACGATGGGGGGTCCAGGTGTGGGCGCGCATCTCGCTACTGGTCGGCGCCAGCCCGACCCCCTGGGTCCCGGGCGCTCCCCATCCCGCGATCACGAGCGCGGCCAGTCCCGTTCCCGTGCAGCCACTTCCGCCTCCTGCACCACCCGGTGTCCCACTCGGCAGCACGCTCGACGCCCAGGGCTGCTCGCACGTGCGCGTCAAGTGGTCGCTGCCCGCTGGTAGCCCGGTGCGCACCTCTGTCGTCTGGGAGGTGGCCGAGACGTCGCTCCGTCAGCGGGCCGGGCTGCCGCAGCGCGCCCCCGACAGCGACTCACCGGGGGTGAGGCTCGCAGCACTGTGGGCGGCGTACGACGCCCTGAGCCCCGCCGCCCGGCGGGCCGCGTTCCGCCGCCTGCAGGAGGTCCCCGGCACCCGGAACGAGCTGGACGTGACGCTGCCCAAGGGGTCGACCGACATCCACCTCTTCCTGGTGACGACCATGACCACCACGGGCGTGGAGTCGCCCTGGCCCACCGGCCCCGGTGCGCCGCACGACCACCTGCAGGCGGTGACGGCACCACGCCTGCGACGTCCGGGGCCGCCGCTCGCGCGGCCGTCGGTCGCCGCCGACGGCACGGTCACGGTCAACCTCTTCTCGACCAGCGCGATCCCGGTGCAGAGGTTCCAGCTGTACCGGACCCGGTCAGAGGCCGCCGCGCGCACCGTCGACACGATGGGCCCGGCGTTCGCGCAGCCCGCCGTCACGGTCACTCCCTCCCCGACGGACGTCGACCCGGTGCTGGGGCTGCCCGTCTACCGCGCCACGTGGACCGGCACGCTGCCGGGCCACTGGGACCCCTGGCTGCTCCGCGCCGTCGCGCTGCCGGTCGACACCGTGCCGGTGAAGGCGGAACGCGGCCTGCCGTCGACCGCCTCGGACGTGGCCAGCCTCTGGGTGCCCCCGACCGGGCCGCCGGACCTCGACCCGCTCGTGCCGGAGATCTGGGGCGCGGACCACCGTGGTGTGCTCGTGCGCACCTCGACGTCCGCTCCGGCGCGTGCCGTCGCCGCCGGCTCGCACCGCCTGACCGCGACGGGGGGCACGCAGGTCCTGGCGGCGACACCCCTCGAGGACCTGACCCAGACGGCGCTCACCACACCACCGGCGGCCGCAGGCACCGCCGTCGTGGCGGAGCGTGGACCACGCGCCACCGGACGGTCGCCGCTCGCCGTCTGGTTCACCCGGCCCGTGGCCGCCGACCCGGTCACGGTGGAGGTCCAGGTCACGGACCCCTTCGGTCGCGTGACCGTCCGGACGGTCACCGTGCCGGGGTGGACGCCGCCGCCGACCGTCGACCTGGAGCTCGTCCGGGTCACGACGATCGCCGGACGAGGTGTCTCGCTGGGGATCTTCACCGACGCCGATGCCGGTGCGCAGCCCCCCTACGTGCTGGAGGTCGTCGCCCGGCAGCGGTTCCGGAGTCCGACGCCCTGGTGGTCCCGCTGGTTCGAGCGAGGTCCCCTCCTGGGGCGGACCCTGTCGGGATCCTTCCCGCTCGACGAGATCCGCAGCACCGTCGGCCCGTTCCCGCGGAGCACGGAGATCCAGGTGGTGCGGGTGAAGCGACGGCGCGGCCGGGGACGGACCGAGAACTACGACGTGTGGATCCCGCTGACCGCGCCGCTGTCGGCGGCCGTCTCGATCGTCGCCCCCGACGGCGCGCGGGTGACGGTGACCGCCCTGGCCTGAGCGCGTCCGAGTCGCACCGTCTCGTCCATAAGGGGTGACCTGTGCCGTTTTGCGGGCGCGGGGCCGCCCCGTCCGTCATCATCGGCTCTGTGGGGGTGGGTCAAGGGTCCTGAGAACGGTCGAGCACCAAGGGGGCTGTCGTGGGTGGAGCCGTGCACCGCGGCGCCGTGCCCGGCCACCGGACACCGCCGTCGTGACGCGTACCGGCGAGCTCTCCTCCGCGGACGCGACCACGGCCGTCGCGAGGATCCCGCTCCAGCGCGTTCTCGACCTCGCCCGGACGCAGCTCGACATGGACGTGGCGTGGCTCTCCGACTTCCGCGACGGGCAGCAGGTCATCACCGCCGCGAGCGGCGACCTCAGCCTGCTGGGCCTGCAGGTGGGAGAGGGCAGCGACCTGGCCCGCTCCTACTGCGTGCGCGTGGCGGCGGGGACCTTGCCTGGGGTCATCCCCGACGCCCGACGCGACCTGCGGACACGGGACCTCGCAGTCACGGCCGACCTGGGGATCGGCGCCTACGTCGGGTCCCCCGTCAGGACCGAGGAGGGCACGGCCGTCGGCATGCTCTGCTGCCTGAACCGCGCCCCCAAGCCGGCTCTCGACGCCCGGGCGGGCCGTCTGCTCGCCGGTCTCGTCGAGCTGATCGGAGCAGCCGAGCCGGGTGACGGGGATGGCGCCGAGGAGAGGCGCCGAGCCGTCGACACGGTCCGAAGGCTCCGAGAACGGGGTGTGCGGCCCGTCTTCCAGCCGATCGTCGACCTCGTCACCGGACGCACCGTGGGCTACGAGGCGCTGGCGAGGTTCGACGGACCGCCCCCGCTCGACCCGGCCACCGCGTTCGCGAACGCCCGGCACGCGGACCTCGGTGTCGAGCTCGAGCTGCTCAGCCTGCAGGAGATCTTCACGCACGTGGAGCGGGTGCCGCCCACCCAGTGGCTGTCGGTCAACTGCTCCCCGGACGCGCTGCTCGACGACCGGATCCGCGCGCTCCTGCTCGCCCAGCCGATGGAGCGGGTCGTGGTCGAGCTGACCGAGCACGTCCCGGTCGCCGACTACGACGCGCTGATCGGCACGGTGGCCGAGCTGCGGGAGTGCGGGGTGCGACTCAGCGTCGACGACGCAGGCGCGGGCTACGCGAGCCTGCGCCACATCCTGCTGCTGAGGCCCGACCTGATCAAGCTCGACATCTACCTCACCCGCGACATCGACGGGGACCCGGTGCGCCTCGCGCTTGCCACGTCGCTGGTCTCGTTCGCCCGCAGCCTGGGAGCGGGACTGGTGGCCGAGGGCATCGAGACCCCGTCCGAGCGGCAGCAGCTGTCGGAGCTGGGCGTCGACCTGGGTCAGGGGTTCCTGCTGGGCAGGCCGGGGCCTCTGCCCTGAGTCCGCCCAAGGGGGAGCGTGGTCAGGCGGTCGCGAGGTCGCGCCGGGTGAAGACCGGCATGGCTGCGGCGACGACCACGACGGCCACCGCGGCGAGGGCACCGGACGCCACCCACGGGAGCCCGTTGAGGATCGGCTCGCTCCCGACCACGTGCTCGATCGGGGACAGGAACACCCAGGGCTCTACCGCCGAGACGAACTGCGCCGCGACGTACAGCAGGTACGAGCCGACAGCCAGCACCGAGGCGACCATCAGGGCGACGGCGCGGCGTCCGGTGAGGGCTCCGATGGTCAGCGCGATCAGCCCGAAGAGGGCCGCCAGCAGCGACATGCTGACGGACACCGCCAGCGCCTGCCCGAACCCCACACCCATCGAGAACAGGAGGGAGGACAGCAGCAGCGCGACGACCTGGGCCACACAGAGGACGGCACAGGCCACCACCACCGTGGCCGCCTGCTCGAGGAGGAGGCGCCACCGCGGCACCGGTAGCGCGAGCAGGACGTCGAGGGACCCTCGCTCCTCCTCGGCCGCGGGAAGGCGTGCGCCCAGGCCGATGCCGAACGTCAGGAAGAGGATCGGCGCCAGGAAGCTGAAGTACTCGGCGTTCAGGTAGCCGGCCGGGGTCGCCATCGCCTCGATGTTGAACAGGTTGCTGAGCTCCTGCGGATAGCTCTTGATCAGCTGCTGGAAGTCGGCCATGTCGCGGATCGTGGGCCAGATCGCCGCGAGCAGGACCGTCGCCGCGACGACGCCGACGCTCCACCCCGCGAGGCTCCGTCGACGGTCGTGGAGCGTCCTGGACATGATCGTGCGGTACATGTCGACCTCCTCAGCCGGCGTCGTCGACGTAGTAGGTCAGGAAGATCTCCTCCAGGTCCGACTGGTGCGTGACCAGGTCGGTCAGCCCGCACCCCGCGGCGAACCGGACCAGCTCTCCCAGCGGGCCCTCGACCAAGACATGGGCGGACTGCCCCGTGACGGTCACATCGCGGACGCCGTGCACGCCCCGCAGGTCGCGCTCGGGAACGGCACCCTCGAACGCGAGGTCGATGTGCCGCACGGCGCGCGCCTTGAGGGCAGCGACCTTCTCGACCACGACGAGCCGTCCCCTGCGGAGCATGGCCACCGTGTCGGCCACCTGCTCGACCTCGCTCAGATCGTGGCTCGACAGGAAGACGGTCTGGCCCGCGGCGCTCGCCTCGCGGACCAGTGCGAGGAACTCGCGCTGCATGAGCGGGTCGAGACCCTTGGTCGGCTCGTCCAGGATCAGCAGGCGCGGGCGGTGCATGAAGGCCTGGACGACACCCAGCTTCTGGCGGTTGCCGCTCGAGAGGGTGCCCCACCGTCGCGACAGGTCCAGCTCGAACCGCTCCGCGAGCTCCCGCACGAACGGCCAGACGGTCTTCCCCGCCTTGCCACGCTGCCCGGCAAGGAACGCCAGGTAGTGCTGACCGGTCATCCGCTCGTAGGCGACGAAGTCGCCCGGCAGGTAACCGATGTCGGCGTGCGCCGCGGTCCGCTGCGACCAGGCGTCGCGGCCGACGACCACGGCACGCCCCGCGGTCGGGTGGATCAGCCCCATCAGCAGCCGGATCGTGGTGGTCTTCCCGGCACCGTTGGGGCCCAGGTAGCCGAACACGGTGCCCGAAGGAACCTGGATCGACACGTCGGCCAGCGCCTCGGTCTGACCGAACCGCTTGGTGAGACCCTCGGTCGACACGGCGATGTCGCCGCCGGCCACGACGGCGTGCCGCCCCGCGGTCGCCGTCTGCGTCGCCATCGGGGCCTCCGTCCCTCACGCGACCGCCCTGCCTGCGCGGTCACCCGTCAGCCCACCCTCGTCGTGCGCGCCCGTCGCCGAACAGGGTCGTTCGTCCCTGGCAGGACCTGTCGGGGTGGTCGGTCCGCTGCCACGATGGTCGCCCGGTCCGTCGTCCACGGGAGGCGCGATGCCCGACCCACCTCGCCGCGTGAGCTTCTTCACCGGCCGGCTCCTCACGGCCGAGGACCTCCAGGCCGAGCAGGAGTACCACCGCACGATGCGGTACCTGCACAACCGCATGCACGGCTACGGGATCGCTGACGGGCTCGACGTCCGGGTCGACGGTGCGGGCATCCACGTCGGTCCGGGCCTGGCGGTCGACCCTCTCGGTCGAGAGCTGGTCGTGACCGAGCCACGCTGCCTCGCCAGCGACCCGGTGGCCTCACGCGCCTGGACGCACCTGGTGCTGACCTGGGCGGAGGTCCCTGAGGGCCTCTCCCCCGGAACAGGCGGCGACCCGGTCGCCCTGTACCTCGCCGAGGTCCCGGCGCTCGGGCTCGTCGCGCCGGACACCGCACCTCGGGACGCCGTCCCGCTGGCGCGGCTGAGACGCCGATGGCGCGGACGCCTGGTCTGCGACCGCTCGATCCGGCGACCGATCGGTACTACTTGACCCGGGTGCACGACATATGTCCCTCCCCCACAGGCGCTCTCGGGTGCGGACCCGCGCCAGCTCACGCAGACTCGACGGATGACCGACCTCGCGGGATCGCACGTCGTCGTCGTCGGGGCCACCGGGGTGCTGGGATCGGCGATCTGCCGTCACCTGGCTGGCGCCGGCGCCGTCCTGACCGTCGTCGGGCGTCAGCAGGACAAGCTCGACGCCCTGGCCGCCGACCTCGGTGCGGCAGTGGTCGCGACCGTCTCCGCGGACCTGACCGACCCGGGCTGCGCGGGAAGGGTGGTGGAGGGTGCGACCTCTGGTGGGCGTGAGGTCAAGGGCCTCGTGATCGCCTCGGGCGTCGTGGCCTTCGGCCCACTCACCGACCTGGACGACGACGACGTGGACCAGCTGTTCCTGGTCAACTTCCTCGGCCCTCTCCGGGTGGTCCGCGCCATGCTCGAGGTGCTCGGCAGGGACTCCGTGGTCGCCCTCCTCAGTGCCGTGGTCGCCGAGCGGCCCACAGCAGGCATGGCCGCCTACTCGGCCAGCAAGGCAGCGTTGACCGCTCTGGACCGGGCACTCGCGCTGGAGCTCCGGCGGCAGGGCATCCGCGTGCTGGACGCGCGTCCGCCGCACACCGAGACCGGCCTGGCCACGCGGCCGCTCTCCGGGAACGCGCCGGCGCTGGGACAGGGCAAGGACCCTGACGAGGTGGCGGAGCGCATCGTCCGCGCGATGGTGGACGACGAGCGGGACCTGCCGGCCAGTGCCTTCGACTGACGGCAGGGCGGTCTGGGACCTGGTGGTCGTCGGCGCCGGGCCCGCCGGCAGCGCGGCCGCGCTCGGGGCGCTCGCCGAAAGGCCGGACGCGTCGGTGCTGCTGCTGGACCGCGCGGACTTCCCGCGCGACAAGCCTTGCGGGGACGGCGTCGCCCCGCATGCTCTCGACGTGCTGCAGGCACTGGGCGCTCACGGTCTCGCGGACGGCTTCACCCCGGTCCGCCGGATGAGACTCGGCTACCCGAGCGGAAGCAGCGTCACCGCCGACATGGTCCGCGCGGCCCACGTCGTACCCCGCGCCGTGCTGGACGACCGCATCGTGCGCGCTGCCGTGGCCCGTGGGGCGACTCTGCGCAGGCAGCGGGTCCGCTCGGTCGTCCCCGGCCCGGAGGGGGTCGTTCTCGACGGCACGGTGCGGGCGCGGGTCGTCGTGGCGGCTGACGGTGCCGGCTCCCCGACCGGCCGACAGCTCGGCCTGCCGGCGACGCCGCGGCGCCGGACGGCGGTGGCGATCCGGGGGTACGCGCCCGTCCATGAGGAACGGGCGCACTCGCAGGTCATCGCGTTCGCCCGGCGCGGGTGGCCCGCGTACGCCTGGTCGTTCCCCCTCGGGGACGGCCGTGCCAACGTCGGCTACGGGGAGGTCCTGCCGTCAGGCGGGCCGCTGCAGCGGGCCTACCTGCTCCGTCGGCTCGACGAGCTGCTGCCGCGTGCCGCCGTCGGCGCCACGGACTGGCGCGCCCATCACCTGCCGCTGAGCAGCGGCCGGCCTCGGCTTCCCGACGGGCGGGTCCTGTTCGTGGGCGACGCGGCCTCGCTGATCAACCCGATGACGGGCGAGGGCATCTACTACGCGGTGCTGTCGGGCAGCCTCGCGGGCCGCGTGGCCGTGTCGTCCGACGAGCCGGGACAGGCCTACCGCACCGCCCTGCAGGCGCGGCTCGGACGGCACCTGCGTCACACCACCGCCCTCGCGACGCTGACCCGCTCGCGGCGGGTCGTCGAGGCCGGCATCCGCACCGCCCGCCAGCGCCCGCAGGACTTCGCGGCGCTGGTGGAGATCGGGCTCGGGGACGGGCTCGTCACGGCGGGGCTGCTGCGGCACACCGCGTCGGGACTCGCTCGGGGACTCCCACGAGCCTGGACCCACGACGAGGGGCCGTCTAGGTGATCAGGACGACCGTCCCGGCGGCGATGCCGCCCACGACCACGAAGAGAGCGCTGCCGACGGCAACGGCAGCGGGTCCGGCGTCCAGGTCCGGGGGTCCCACGCCGTCCGACCTCGTGAACACCGGAGCCAGCCAGCGCAGGTAGTAGTAGAGGCTCGCGACCGTGTTGACGGCAGCGACGACCACTAGCCAGACGAGACCCGCCTCCGCCGCAGCGCTGAAGGCCAGCAGCTTGCCGACGAACACCAGCGTCGGTGGTGTGCCGACCAGGCCGAGCAGGTGGACGACGAGTGCCGCGGCCAACCAGGGGCGCCGGCGCGCGAGGCCGGTCCAGGCTGCGAGGTCACGCGCCGCGGGTGCCGACGCGGCGACGGCGAACGCACCGACGTTGGTGACCGCGTAGCCGATCAGGTAGACGACCAGGGCGGGGGTGGCGAGATCGGTCCCCGTTGCCGCCGCGACGATCACGAGGAGATAGCCGACCTGGCTGATGCTGGAGTAGGCGAGCAGGCGACGGACGTCGTCCTGACGGAAGGCCGCGAGGTTGCCGAGGGTCATGGACGCCGTCGCCACGACGGCGAGAACCAGGACGACATCGACCGGCGCCTGGTCGAACGGGCCGGTCGCCAGCCGCTGCACGGCCGCGAGACCGCCCAGCTTGGGCACCGTAGTGACCAGCGCCCCGATGGCGCCCGTTGTGCCCGCCACGGTGTCGGGCACCCAGAAGTGGGCGGGCACGGCACCCACCTTGAACAGCACGCCGACGAGGACTCCCACGATCCCTACCGCCGCCAGAGCGGGTGGGGCGCCACCGATCGCACGGGAGACGGGCCCGTAACCGGTCGCCCCGGTCGCTAGCACGAGGACGGCCGTGCCGGACAGGAGGCCCACCCCGCACAGCGCGCCCACGAGGTAGTACTTGAGGGCGGCCTCGGTCGCCCGGGGATCCTTCAGGAACCCCACCAGCGCGTACAGCGGGACGCTGGCGAGCAGGTAGGCGGCGGAGAGCATGAGCAGGTCGCCCGCCGCGGCCAGGGCGTTGGCACCCAGGACGGCGAGCAGCACGAGCACCGTGACCTCTCCCTCGCGGGGATGGTGGCGGAACGCCGGGGCACTGACGAGGAGCACCAGGACGGCGGCGACGGCCGCTGCGACGCGCACGGCTCCGGTGAGCGGGTCCACCACCCACGTGGCCTCGTAGACCTCGCGGGGGGCACCCGCCCACCCGGGCAGTGCCGCCACGGCCGACAGCGAGGCTGCAGCGACTCCGAGCCAGCGGACCCGCGCCTGCCGTCGACGCGGCGTCCACAGCGCCAGCAGGAGACAGCCGACCACTCCAGCGAGCAGCGCGATCTCGGGCAGGAGCGCGAGTGGGTCCTCGGATCCGCCGTCCATGCCCACGTCAGGGACCCATCTGGACGAGCAGCTCGGCGCGCGGCCGGTGTGACGAGGTCGAGCACGGGCCCAGGCGCGACCAGCCCCAGCATCACCGAGAGCACGAGGAGCCCCGCGACCACGAGGGTCTGGCGTGGGACGAGATCGCCGGCAGCAGAGAGCCTCTCGGCGGCTGGCTCGCGTGGCTCACCGGTGAGGAGTCTCTGCAGGGCCACGAGGAACAGGCCGGCGGTCAGGAGCACGCCGACGACCGCCACCATCACCGCGACGGGTGCAGCCTGGTACGACCCGGCGAAGACGTGGAACTCGGCGAGGAAGCCGGACAGCCCCGGCAGGCCGAGGGACCCCAGCGCGGCGACGACGAGCAGTACCGAGAACCGTGGGGCCGAGGAGGCCAGGCCTCCCCATGCGGAGAAGTCGTACCTGTTCCCTCGCTCCCACAGGTAGCCGGCGAGGAGGAACAGCGCCCCGGTGAGGAGGCCGTGGCTCACCATCTGCACGACTGCGCCGGTCACGGCCACCTCGCGCCCCGCGGCCGGCGCCGCGGCGAGACCGGCCGCCCCGAGGCCCAGCAGCACGTAGCCCATGTGGTTCACCGACGTGTAGGCGATCATGCGCTTCACGTCGCGCTGGGCGAGTGCCACCAGGGCCCCCCACAGCACGCTGGCGACGCCGACCACGACGACGACCCAGGCCCACCGCTGCCAGGCCTCGGGGAGGACGGGCATCGCGATCCGGACGAACCCGTAGGTCCCCAGCTTCAACAGGACGCCCGCGAGGATCGCGGAGCCCTCGGCAGGCGCGTCGGTGTGGGCCGGCGGGAGCCACGTGTGGAACGGCACGGTGGGTGTCTTCACGGCGAGCCCGAGACCGATGAGCAGCAACGCGAGCGACGCGGACGACGGGTCGTCGGCGAGCGGCTGCTGGCGCACGAGCTCGACGATGTCGAACGTGTGCGGGGCCGAGGCGGCGAACACGACCACGAAGCCCACGAGCATGACCAGCGACCCGAGGAACGTGTAGAGGAAGAAGAGCAGCGCGCTGGCGCGGGGGCGTCCGTGTCCCCAACCGGCGATCACGAAGTACATGCCGACGATGGTCAGGTCGAAGAAGACGAAGAACAAGATGAGGTCGAGTGCGGCGAAGGTGCCGAGGCTCGCCGTCTCCAGGAAGAGGAAGAGGGCGACCCAGCTCCGCGGTCTGACGTCCTGGCGCCACGACCACACGGCGGCCGCGAGGAACAGCACGGCCGACATCACCATCAGCGGCAGGGACAGCCCGTCGACCCCGACGTGGTAGCCGGCGTCCACCGACGGTATCCACCGCAGGTCGACCTCGGAGCCGAACCCACCGCTGTGTCCGGCCCGGGCCGGAAGGGTCGCCCAGAGGGCGACCGTGAGCACGAGCGTGGCTGCCGTGGCCGCGACGGCGACGACTCGTGCCCGACGTGCGGGGAGCAGCAGCGCGAGGCAGGCCGCGACCAGAGGGAGGAAGACGGCGAGGCTCAGCAGCACGAAGGGCTCCAGGTGTCGGGGTCGCGGGCGGCGTGTCCGTGAAGGCGGGCCGGAGTCAGGTGGGGACGAGGAGCAGCAGCACGAGCAGCACGCCTGCGCCGGCGGCGAGCTGGAAGTAGTACTGGTGCAGCAGCCCTGTCTGCGGACGCCGCGCCTCGGCGCCTAGGCGTCGTGCCCCCGCCGCGACGCGCAACACGGCGCCGTGCACCTCTCGGACGTCGAGGCGTGCCGATCCGGCGGCCAGCCGCCGGACGGTGGTGGCCGACCCGAGCACCATCGACCCGTGGCCGGCGTCGTCCGCGCTGGCCAGGCGGCCTGCGAGACGCCTCACGGTGGGACCCGCCCGCGCGACGACCTCGCGGTGGGCTCCGTCGTCGGCCCGGGCCAGGACGCCGGCCACCGGAAGGACCGCCGTTCCGACGCGGTCCAGCGCCTCGGGCAACCCGAACCAGCTCCCGGTCAGCCTGCGGACCACGCGCCCGGGGGTGCGGCCCCCGAGCGCTGCCGCAGCCACCGCGCCGACCGCGGCCGTCACGCCTGACACGGCCGCTACGGCGAGGGTGGGAGCCGGGCCGGCGTACCCCAGCAGCTCTCCCCACCACTCCTCGGCCGCGGGGACGAGGAGCAGCACCGCGGGCAGGGGAAGCACGGCCAGCGTCGTCACCACGGCGGTGGCGAACCGCGCCGGGGCCCGACCTCCGGGGGCAGTCCGCGACCGTGGGGTCGCTTCGTGAGGTGTGGACCAGATCACGGCAACGAGCCGACCGCCGTAGGCCCCCGACAGCAGGGTGACTCCCAGCAACGCCAGGGCGACCACGGTCCCGCTCTCCCCGACGCCCGACATGGCGCCTCCCACGACGAGGTCCTTGGTCACCCACAGCGGCAGCGGCGGCACGCCGGCGAGGGCGAGGGCGGCCAGTGTCGCCGCCACCCCGAGGGCGGGGCGGGACCGGGCGACGCCGCGCAGGTCGCCGAGCTGCCGGCTCCCCGTGCGGGTCAGCCAGAGACCGGCCGCCAGGAAGAGCGCGGCCTTGACGCCGGCGTGTGCTACCAGGTGCGCCGCGCCTCCCCCGACGGCGCCGAGACCGGCCGCGACGACCACGACCGAGACCTGGGCGCACGTGCTGGCCGCGAGCAGCTGCTTGACGTCGCTCTGCCCGAGCGCCACCAGGCCCAACACCACGCCGGTGAGGAGGCCGACCACGACCGCCGACTGCGCCACGACCGGATGGGCGGCCAGGAGGGGCTCGACCCGCAGCAGCAGGTAGCCGCCCGCCGCGACCATCGTGGCTGAGTGCAGGAGGGCGCTGACCGGCGTCGGTCCGAGCATGGCGCGCGACAGCCATCCCGACAGGGGCAGCTGCGCCGACTTGCCGATGGCGGCGACCAGGAGCCCGACGGCCACGATCGTGCCGTAGGGCGCATCGATCCGTGCCAGGTCGGACAGCCTCAGGCTCCCACCCGCCAGCGCGGCACCGGCGGCGACGAAGAGACCGAGGTCCGCTGCACGCGTGGTGAGGAACGCGGTGGTACCCGCCCTGATCCGGCTCGGGTCACGCCAGGCGCTGGCCACCAGGAGACCCGAGGCCGCGCCCATCACCTCCCATCCGACGATGAGCGCGGGCAGCGACGACGCCAGCACGGTCGTGTGCATGCCGGCGGCGAACAGCAGCAGCAGACCCATCAGCCGGGGCCGGTTGGTGCCGGTGTCCGCGTCGGTCACGGCGTCGTGCAGCGCGCCCGAGGACGAGACGACGACGACGGCCAGGAGGACGACGGCCACGACCATCGACGTCAATCGGGCCAGGGGGTCGACGGCGAGCTCGAGCCCGGCTCCCGGGAGGCCGACGGCCAGGAAGGGCGAGCGGACCGCGGCGTCGCCCGGCACCGACGCCACGAGGACAGCCCCGAGGAGAGCGGTGCCGACGGCGACGGCGGCGGCGCTCCGTTCCCGGTCGCCGGTCAGCCGCCGTCCGACGAGGGTCAGCGAGAGGCCGACCAGGCCCGGGACGATGGGAACGGCGGGGAGAAGGGACGTCGCCAGCGCCTGGCCCTGCGGGACGGCGCTCATCCGTGCAGGTCCGTGGCCATGTCCACCATGTCGACCTGTCGCGACCGGTAGATCGCGATGACGACTGCGAAACCCATCGCCATCTCGACCGCCATCACCACGAGGGCCACCACCACCAGCATCTGGGCGTCGGCGATCCACGGAGAGATCGCCGCCCACGCGACGCCACCTGCCAGCAGGACTCCGTTGACGATGAGCTCGAGGCCCATCATCACCATCACGACGCTCTGCTGGGACAGCGCACCGAACAGGCCGACGGCCAGCAGACCGGCGGCGACGGTCAGCAGCACCTGCAGCGTCGTGACGTCGATCAGGGGCTCCACGCCGGCGGTCATCGTGGCAGCCCCCCGCTCACCGGGTCGGAGGGGCCGGACCCCAGGTCGTCGCCGAAGCGGTCATACCGCCCGCGGTCGGTCGCCAGCACCGTGGCGGCGACGATCGTGGCCAGCAGCGTGACGCCGACGACGAGCATGACGAGCATGTGCGAACCCATCACGGCGCGACCGAGCTGCAGGGTCGGGTCCGCCAACGCGGAGCCCCCGGAGCCGGCGGCGGACGACCCCTCGACGCTCACCTCGGCCGCACCACCCGACGCCTGCGCGACGACGGCCGGCCAGTCGACGAGCCAGACGCCCGCCACCAGGACGGCGAAGACCCCGGCCGCCAACCCGGCCGCGGAGCGCCCGGCATGGACCATCGTCATGGGCATCAACCCGGCCGGGTTCATCATGAAGGCGACCATGAAGACCGCCATGACGGCCATCTCGACGGTCATCATCAGCACGGTGACCGCCCCCAGGTAGGCCAGCCCGAGCCACCACAGCATCCCCGCCACCACGACGAAGGACCCGAGCAGGGCGAACGTGGCCCTGGCCATGGAGTCCACGACGAACACCGCGACGCCGAGGGCCACGGCCAAGGCTCCGAGGGCAGCGAGTCCGACGAGCTCGACGAGATCGGGGGCAGGGCCGGCGTCCACTCACACCACCCCTGTGAGCACGAGCACGGACACGACGAGGGCCTGGGCGATGGTCAGCGGCAGCACGACCACCCAGGCCACGTCGACGGTCCGGTCGGGCGGCAGCACAGGCAGCCTGCGCGACGCGGCGACCATCACCGCGGCCACCGCGACCGTCTTGACCAGGAGCCAGGCCCAGCCCGGCCCGCCCGGACCGGCGGGGCCACCGAGGAACAGGGTCGCGGCCATCACGGCTGCGACTCCGAGGAAGGCGGCTCGTCCTGCGGTCAGCGCCAGCCGGGCCGGTCCGCTGGTCTCCGCGAGCACCCCACCTGCCAGGTCCCGGGACATCGGTGCTGCGAACGGCCCCCAGCACGCGAAAGCAGCTGCAGCGACGACGAACACGACAGCAGCCACTGGCATGACGACCACGAACCAGAGGCCCTGCTGGGCAGTGACCACGTCGCTGACACGCAGCGACCCCGCTCCCACCCCGACGGTGATGAGCGCGAACATCAAGGGCAGCTCGTACGACAGCCCCTGCGCGAGGAAACGGTAGGCACCCACGAGCGGCAGGACGCTGTTCGGTGACCAGCCGGCGCACCACCACGCCACCCACAGCATCACCTCGGCCGCGTTGAACCACACCAGATCGGCCGACGACGACAGCCAGGACCCGCCGCTCCACCCGATCGGGACCACGGCCAACGCCAGGGACGCGGACAACGGGACGAGGACCGCTGCCACCCGACCCAGCAGGCGGTCGGGAGCGGGCAGCAGGCGTGGCTGCTCCACCATCATCCGCGCGCCACCACGAACGGGCGCCACGACCGAGCGGTGCCGCAGGACCGGCACCAGCAGCACGAGCACCACGGCCCACAGGATGGTGGCGCCCGTCACCGCGGCCCTCCGCGAAGGGCGGCATGGGACCCGGTGGTCGTCGACGAGGCGTGAAGAGCCAGGCTGGCGACCGCGATCCGTGCCCTCGCCAGCTCGGTACCCGCCATGACGGCGACGACGTCGTCCGGATCCACGTCGAGCACCACGTCCGCCGCGCGTGCCGGGCCGGGAGAGAGCAGCTCGTCGCAGGAGTCCGCCATCCGATCTGCCGCGTCGTGACCCTGCAGGACAGCGATCCCCCGGAGAGTCCACCGCAGCGTCCGCGACCGGCGCACCCGCGTGATCCACCGACGGTGGGACGCGCCGAGGTCACCGCCGTCCAGGAGCTGGTTCCTGGCGCTGCGCACCTCGCGGGAGGCCGACCCCCAGCCGGCGAGGTCGAGCACCTCGGCGACCGCGTGGGCCAGGGCGGGGCGCCCGGGAACAGGCTCGGGCAGGTGTGGCTTCGCCTCGACGTCAGCGGTGGCCACGATGTCACCGGACAGCTGGGTGCGGACGACCAGGCCCGCCGGCCAGCCGTGCAGGAAGGGACCGAAGCGGTAGGTGATGAGGTCGAGCGCCAGGCCGTCCCGGTCGTCCCCCGTCCCGGCCATGGGGAGGCCGGCCACGTCTGCCATGTCGTGACCGCCGTGCCCCTCCATGTCGTGGCGGCCGCGCTCCTCGTCCCCGGCCCCGAGCAGCTCGGCCACCTCGTTCCCGCGCAGCGACTCTTGCCCCTGGACGGGCCAGTCGCGCAGCCGCTCGAGGGCGGCGTCCAGAGCGCCATCCGCCTCGCTCGCCCGGCGAACGGTGGTGCGGGCCCGGGGAGCGCCGACGTGGTGCCACCACACGTCGGCTGCCGCCCTCAACGGGTCGGGCCGGCCCTCCAGGTCCCCGACGACCACCAGGAGCTCCGTTCCGGCGGGCGAGACCGCCAGGTCCCACCCGCGCGAGACGCATGCGCGCTCGACCTGCCAGCCGAGGGCCAGGTCACTCGGCGCGGCGAGGACTGCGACCCGCGGCGATCCGTACGCCCAGCTGCGCGCCCTGTCCACGACGGCCCGTCTCACGTCCACCTCAGGGCTCCCTCGCGCCAGCAGTAGACGACACCCAGCACGAGGACCCCGAGGAAGCCGAACATCTCGATGACGGCCGGCGGCCCGACCTCGGCCACGACGAGCGCCCAGGGGTACATGAACACCATCTCCATGTCGAACGCCAGGAACAGCAGCGTCACGGCGTACCAGCGCACGTGGTACCTGCTGACGGCGTGCTGGGTGACCAGCGACCCGGACTCGAACGGCAGGACGACCAGCGGCGCCCGCGCTACGCGCACGGCCAGCCACGCACCCGTCGCGGCCAGTGCGAGGAGGACCAGCGCCCCGGTGAGCAGCAGACCGTCGCTCACGTCAGCGGCCGCTCCACCAGCGGCACGAGGTGCGCGCGGAGACCGTCGCCGCGGACCAGAGCACCGGACCGCCTGCGGTGCCGCGTGGCGTGCACCGTCGCGTCCACTGGTCCGACCTCCCCCTCACGAGCTGCCGTGTCGTGGCGAGATTCAAGCAGGCATGACCGTCCGGGTCACGGGACGCTCCCGGCGCGCCCGCTCGCCGGCCCGTCAGGGTGCTGCGACGCACAGAGGACCTCAGGACTGGGGACGCAGCAGCCGAGCGACGTTCACGCCCCAGCCGAGACCCGCGGGGCGGGGCGTGAAGATCCTCGGGTCATCCGGGTTCCAGTAGGCAGCGCGCAGGCGCTCGAGAGTGGGTGGCCGCAGGTCGTACGGGATGCCCGCGACGCGGCCCTGCCACGTGCGCTCTGCCGGGGCCTTGCGCAGCTCCTGCACCACGGCCACGGCCAGGAGCCCGAACACCGCCAGCTTGAACGCGCGCGACCATCCGTTGGACCGGTGCGAGTCTGCGCTCATCATCGTCCTCCCCACCACTCGAAGGGGTCTGTCCCGACTCCCATCATGTCCCTGGTGTCCTGCCTCTGCACAGGGACCGTCGTGCCCCCGCGCGGTGGGCGCAGGGGCACGACGGGCTTGCGGATGCCGAGCCGTCAGGCGCAGCAGGCGTTGTAGCCGCGGTTCATCCAGAACTGGGTCGGGATGGGGTTGGTCAGGTTCGGATCCCCGACGCTGGTAGCCGCAGACGTCTGGCGGCCCGGCCGCATCTCGACGTGCGTGTGCGCCGCACCGCTCGAGGACACACCACGCCAGTCCTCCACGCCGATCTTCTGCCCACGGTTGATGCTCGCTCCCACGCTGAAGGCCAGCGGGTCCGTGTGCAGGTACACGATCGTCTTGTCGAGGGTGCTGTTGTAGATGGCGAGGGTGGACAGCCCGCCGCTGCCCCGAGCGCCCTGGGTGACCCGGGTGACGGTCCCGTCCGTGAGCGAGTGCACGTCCACACCGACGCCCTTCGCGATGTCGATGCCCTCGTGCCGACCTGACGTGTTGAGGTAGCCGTCGAAGTACGCGGTGATGCTGCCGCCGGAGGCCTGGTAGACACCGAACTGCAGGCTGTCGTTCGCGGCCTCACCGACGACGTGCCCGGCGTTGTTGTTCTTCAGGGTCGACTTGAGGTTGACCTTCGCGCCGGACGGGATGGAGTCGATCGAGCCGGCCCAGTCGCTCTTGTAGAAGACCGTCACCACGGCGTTCTCGCGGTTCCAGACGGACGCGGTGTTGTTCTTCACGCACTGGCCCTTGCCGCTGCCGGTCGAGATGAACTCGATGCACCCGGCGCCGGTGCCGTAGGTCTTCTGCGAGTTCGCGAGGTCCACCATCGAGCCCTGGTGGTCGGAGTTGTAGTAGAGGCAGAACTCGCCCGACTCGCACACGCCGTTCTTGGCGTCTGCCGCCTGCGCCGCGGGTGCGGACAGCAGCCCGAGCCCCAGCAGCGCGGCGCCGAGGCCCGCGATCGCCATCTTCTTCATCTGATCTCCCAACGTGGTTGCCGATCCCGGGGGAAACGACTACCTCCGGGTGACGGAAAGACGGAAATGTCTTGCCACCACGGAGTGTGTCCACGTCGAAGACCCAGCGCCGTTTCTTGCGCGAACGCGCAAACCGGCACGTGGGGTCTGACAGCCATCCGCTGTCTCCGGCACCGCTGTGCCCCCGTGCGTGGAGCACGGGGGCACAGCAGATCCAGAGGGACGAGTCGCTCAGCTGCAGCAGGCGTTGTAGCCGCGGTCCATCCAGAACTGGGTCGGGATGGGGTTGGTCAGGTTCGGGTCGCCGACGCTGGTGGCCGCCGCCGTCTGACG
This sequence comes from uncultured Actinomycetota bacterium, assembly GCA_963843835.1. Lineage (GTDB taxonomy): Bacteria > Actinomycetota > Actinomycetes > Actinomycetales > CAWJMD01 > CAWJMD01. Next base: position 336,116 of record CAWJMD010000008.1, on the reverse strand, counting down.
GCCCGGGCGCATCTCGACGTGGGTGTGCGCCGCACTGCTGGACGACACCCCACGCCAGTCCTCATCGGCGATCTTCTGGCCGCGGTTGATGTGCTGGCCCACGTTCAGGGCCAGCGGATTGGTGTGCAGGTAGACGATCGTCTTGTTGAGAGTGGAGTTGTAGATGGCGATCGTGGACAGCCCACCGCTGCCTCGCGAGCCCTGGGTGACCCGAGTCACCGTCCCGTTGGTGAGCGAGTGCACGTCCGCGCCGGCACCCTTGGCGATGTCGATGCCCTCGTGCCGTCCGGACGTGTACAGGTAGCCGTCGAAGTAGGACGAGATGTGGCCGCCCGACGCCTTGTAGAGACCGTGCTGCAAGGTCTCGTTCGCCTTGTCCCCGACGACATGGCCGGCGTTGTTGTTCTTCAGCGTCGACGTGAGGTTGACCTTGCCGCCGGACGGGATCGAGTCGATCGCCCCAGCCCAGTTGCTCTTGTAGAACACGGTCACGACCGCGTTCTCGCGGTTCCAGACGGACGCGGTGTTGTTCTTCACGCACTGCCCTCTGCCACTGCCTGAGGAGACGAACTTGATGCACGAGGACCCTGTGCCGTAGGTCTTCTGGGAGTTCTTGAGGTCGACGAGCGACCCTCCGTGGTTGGAGTTGTAGTACAGGCAGAACTCCCCCGACTCACATACCCCGTTCTTCGCCGTCGCCGCCTGCGCCGCCGGTGCAGTGAGGAGACCGAGCCCCAGCATCGAGGCGCCGAGGCCGGCGATCGCCATCTTCTTCATCATCATGTGATCCCCCAAGAGATCGTTGCCGAACCCGAAGGAACTCTCTTCCTCCGGCAGATCCGAGGTCGGAGACGACCTCCGAGGGGAGTCTGTCTCAGGCGACCAGGAGCGTGAGGAACACCTGCACGAACGCGCAGGGCACCTGGCGGCAGGACTGGGGACCCCCCGACAGCAGCAGAACGCATAGGGTCGTCACCGTGAGTCCAGGTTTGAGACGATTCCTCGCAGACGGCGACGACCCCGATCCACGTTTCACGCTCGCCAACGAACGCACCTTCCTGGCGTGGATCCGCACCTCGCTGGCGCTCCTGGCCGGGGGCATCGGTCTGGAGGCGTTCGTCGACGACCTCCCCGAGCCGTTGCGCCGCGGACTGGCGTCCCTTCTCATCGTGCTGGGTGCGGGCTTGGCGCTCGGCGCATTCCTGCGGTGGCTGGGCACCGAGCGCGCGATGCGCGAGCGTCGTTCGCTGCCGCCACCAGGCCTGGCTCCGTGGCTCGCTGGAGGAGTCGGCGTGACCGCACTGATGCTGCTGGGTTTCGTGCTGGTCGGGAGCTGACCTGTGACCCACGCACCCTGGGATCCGGGCCTCCAGCCTGAGCGGACGATGCTCGCCTGGGTCCGTACCGGTCTGGCCCTGGCCGCGGTGTCCTTGTTGCTGACCCGCTTGACCCCGGACACGGGCACGACGGCGCTGGTCGCCGCCCTGGGTGGTCTGCTGATGGCGACCGCGATCATGACCCTCCAGTCCAGTCGCCACGTGCGGGGCGTCGCCCGTCTGCGCCGTGGGGCCTTCCGTCCCGGGGTGCTCGCAGCGGCAGGGCTCACCTCGACCACGGTCGGTCTGGCGGCAGTCGCGCTGGCACTGGTCGCGACGGGTCAGCAGCCGTGAGCGCCTGCTGCAGCCCGCGGCGGGGGGCGGCCCCGACGGGCGCGCCTGGCGGAACGCTCGGCGCCACACGGCGTCCGCCGTCGGTCGACGAGATGGTGGTGGTCCCCGGCGGGTCGTTCCGCATGGGAGGCGACGACCCGGACGCGATCGTCGCGGACGGCGAGGGTCCTGTCCGCTCCGTGCACGTCAGCGCGTTCCTGATCGACCGGTGCGCAGTGACCACCGCCGACTTCGCCGTGTTCGTCGCCGACACCGGCTACCGCACCGAGGCGGAGCAGTTCGGCTGGTCGTTCGTGTTCGAAGGGCTCCTCACGCCGTGCGCGCGTGACGGCGTCGTCGGAAGCCTCCCGGGCGCACCCTGGTGGCAGGCCGTGCGCGGGGCCACCTGGCGCTCGCCACGAGGTCCTGGGTCCGACGTCGACGCCCTGGGACGTCACCCGGTCGTCCACGTGTCCTTCAACGACGCCCTTGCCTACGCGGCATGGGCGGGCAAGCGACTCCCGACCGAGGCCGAGTGGGAGAAGGCCGCCCGAGGTGGGCTGGACCAGCGCCGGTACCCGTGGGGGGACGAGCTGACCCCGCTGGGCGAGCACCGCTGCAACATCTGGCAGGGCACCTTCCCGGCGCACGACACCGGCGAGGACGGCCACGTCGGCACGGCGCCGGTCTCAGCCTTCAGCCCCAACGGCTTCGGGCTGTTCAACATGGTGGGCAACGTGTGGGAGTGGACGGCGGACCGCTGGAGTGCCGACTGGCACGTGGCCGAGTCCATCACGACCCGAACCGACCCGGCAGGTCCCCCCGGGGGCGACTCCCGGGTCGTGCGCGGCGGTTCCTACCTCTGCCACGAGTCCTACTGCACCAGGTACCGGGTCGCCGCCCGGACCCACAACACCCCTGACAGCTCCACGGGCCACACCGGCTTCCGGTGCGCGGCCGACGTCCCGTAGCGCGCCGCCGCCGTTAGCGAGCCAGCGAGACTGTGTGCTCGGTGGTGAACTCCAGCAGGCCGGACAGCCCGCCCTCGCGCCCCAGCCCGGACTCGCCCCGCCCACCGAAGGGCACCTCCGGCGTGTTCGGTGCACCGTTGTTGATCCCGACGATCCCCAGGTCCAGCCGGCGTGCCATCGCGAGCCGCTGCTCCGGGTCGGTGCCGACGACGTACCCGCCCAGACCGGTGCGCCACGAGTTCACCTCGTCGACCACGGCTCCGACGTCGGTGAACGAGGCGATGCTGAAGACCGGTCCGAACGTCTCGCTCTCCCACGCGTCTCCGCTGGCTGCACCGCCCTCGACCAGGGTCGCCGGGGCGAACCACCCGACGTCGGGCACCGTGCCGAAGGACTCCACGTGGACCCCGGCTCCTCGCGCGCCGTCGACCAGGCGCCGCAGTCGCTCGACCTCACTCGCCCGGATCTGAGGGCCGAGACCGGTGCCTGGGTCGCGCGGGTCGCCGACGCGAAGGTTCGCCAGCCGGTCCCGCAGACCCGACAGCACACCGTCGTAGCGGTCGGCGTGCACGAACACGTTGTTGGCCGCCAGGCAGGACTCCCCGTTGTTGCGCAGCTTGGCCACGACCAGTGCGTCGACGGCGACGTCGACGTCGGCGTCCTCGCAGATGATGAAGGGCGCACGTCCCCCGAGCTCCAGCACCGCGTGCGTGAACTCGCGTGCACAGCGCTCCGCCACCACACGGCCGACCCGGGTGGAGCCCGTGAACGTCACGACGCGGACCGCTGGGTGGTCGATCAGCTCTCCGGTCAGCACATCGCCGTCTCCGACCAGGGCGGAGACGAGACCGACGGGCAGGTGGCGCTCGCACACGGCCGTGAGGACCAGCGTCGACATCGGGGACAGCTCGGACGGCTTCTGCACCACGCCGCAGCCGGCCGCGAGCGCCGGCGCCAGCTTCCGAGCGGGGATCGACAGCGGGAAGTTCCATGGACTCACGGCGGCGACGACACCCGCCGGACGGCGCTCGACCTGGAAGTGACGCTGCGGCGTCTCGTAGGTCCACCCTTCGAGGCGAGTGGCGGCGTCGGCGAACCAGTCGAAGTAGCGGGCCGAGAAGTGCACCTCGGCGACCGCCTCGTCCAGGCGCTTCCCCGACTCCGCGCAGATCAGGTCACCCAGAGGGGTCGCCAGCGCACGCAGGTCGTCGGCCACGGCACGCAGCGCGCGCGCCCGCTCACGCGCGTCGGTGCGGGCCCACTCGCACATCGCCTTCTCGGCTGCGCGGACCGCCCGGTCGACCTCTCGCCCCTCCGCCCAGGCCACCGTTCCGACAGTCCGCCCGTGTGCCGGGTCGGGGATCTCCGCCGGCGCGCCAGGCACGACCTCGCCCGACACCCGCCCCGCCCCGAGACCGCCTCGATCATCGACCGGCAGCCCCAGCTCAGACCATTGCACGCAGATCACAGTCCCTTCGTTCGACGACGAAACGCTCCAGTGCGTCCCGGTCCAGCTCGACGCCGAGGCCCGGTCCATCGGGCACCGCGATCCGCCCGTCCACGGGCGTCAGCGGCTCGACCAGGATCTCGTCGCGCAGCGGGTTGGGCCGCGCGTCGAGCTCGATGTAGGGGACCCGATCACACACAGCGGCCATCTGCACGCTGGCGGCGGTCACCAGGGCACCCCCGTAGCAGTGAGGTGCCATCCCGACACCCTCCGGAAGCCCACGCGCCACCTCACGAGCGATCGTGAAGCCGCCGGACTTCGCCAGGTCGGGCTGGATCACAGCGACGACGCCCGAGGTCACGTAGCGAGCGAACTCGTCCGCCCCGTAGAGGTTCTCGCCGCAGGCCAGGCCCACATCCACCTTCGCGGACAGCTCCGCCAGGTCCTCCAGCCGGTTGCCGGCCAAAGGCTCCTCCAACCAGGAGTGTCGAAAGCCTCACTCCAGGAGCAGAAGTCGGCAGCCGCCGCGGTGTCCCAGGCCTGGTTGGCGTCGGCGAACAGCGCTACGTCATCCCCCATCGCGGCGCGGGTCTCGCTGAGGGTCTGCTCGTCACGCTGCCGGCCGAATCCGACTCGCACCTTCACCGCGCGAAAGCCCGCCGCGAGCGCCACGTCGCAGCACGCCTCGATGCTCGGAGGGTCCGATCCCGCTGGCATAGGCCTCGATGTGGGTGCGAGCGGCGTCGCCGCCGAGCAGCGAGCGCCACGGACACCCCCTGACGACGGGCCGCCAGGTCCCACAGGGCGATGTCCACGGCGCTGAGCGCCTGCCACATGGGGCCGGGCGCACCCCACTGGCGTGCCGGGCCTTCGAGCAGCCGCCACAGGTCGGACTGGACGCCGACCGGGTCGGAGACGTCGCGTCCCACCAGAAGCGGCACCAGTCCGCGCTCGAGCGTCACCAGCCTCTCCTGCGCCGCCCAGGCCGGGTAGTTCACCCAGCTCTCGCCCACGCCCACGAGGCCGTCCGACTCCAGCTCGACGAGCACCATGTCGCGTGAGGACAGCTGGGAGAACGACATGCGAACCGGCTCGTCGAGAGGGACGGACAGCACCGTGAGGCGGACGGCGTCGATGATCACGCCGCGCCGCCGTCCTCATAGGCTCGCAGGACCGCCGAGCTGTCACGGCTGCCCTGGCCGAGATCGATGGCGCGCGTGTTGACCCGGACCACCGCGTCGGCGATCGGTGCCGTCGCTCCCAGCTGCTCGGCCAACGCCTGGGCCAGCAGGTTGTCCTTGGCCAGCAGCTCGAGCGCGAACACGGGGTCGTCGTCACCCGAGGCGAGCCTCGGCGCGACGTCCTTGAAGAGGTTCGAGACCGTGGCCGCCCCCGAGTTGGTCACCGCGTCGATGAAGACCTCCATGGGGATGCCCGACTCGCGGCACAGATGCAGGGCCTCGGCAGTCACGGCGTTGATGGCCCCGAACATGAGGTTGTTGAGGATCTTCACCGTGGAGCCGGCGCCGACGTCGCCGACCCGCACCACGCGTTTGGCGATGCTGCGCTCCAGCAGTGGAGCGACACGGGCCACCGCCTCCGCCGTCGCCACCCGCGACGAGGGTCCAGGACCCGCACCCGGCCGGCCGGCCGAGCACGGGGCAGTCGAGGTACGTCACGCCTCGGAGCCCGAGGTCGTCCGCTGCGGCCCGCGCGGTCTCAGGGTCGATGGTCGACAGGTCGACGACCGTCACCCCCGCCCTCGACCCGCTGCAGAGGCCCGTCACGAGGGCTCGGACGTGTTCTGGGCGAGGAACCGAGAGCACGACCACGTCCGCGTCCTGCAGCGCCGCCTCGGCGTCGGCGACCACGCAGAGCCCCTGGTCGGCTGCGCGCCTCCTGGCGCTCTCAGCAGGATCGAACCCCACCGCGACGCAGCCGGTGGCCGCCACCGCGAGGGCAGCGCGACCGCCCATCGTGCCGAGGCCGAGGAAGGCCACCCGGTTGCTCATGTCCTGTGTTCTCCCATCGTCGGTGGTGCGTTGCGGTGTGGTAAGCGACGTCATCGGCGCTCGGCTCGCGAGCGTCCGCTCCCGCTCTTCGCGTCGCTCTCGCTGGCGCTCCGGGTCGGCGACCGGGGCCGCTCCCAGAAGGCTGCGGGTGTACGGGTGCTCGGGCCGGGCAGTCACCTGGTCGCAGTCGCCCGACTCGACGATCTCCCCGCGGTACATCACAGCGACCCGGTGGCTGATGTGGCGCACCACGGACAGGTCGTGCGAGACGAAGACGTAGGCGACGCCCGTGCGGTCCTGGATCTCGATCAGCAGGTCGAGGATCCGCGCCTGCGTCGACAGGTCGAGGGCCGACACCGGTTCGTCGCAGACGATCAGCTTGGGTCGCAGCGCGAGGGCTCGGGCGATCGCGATCCTCTGACGTTGGCCGCCCGAGAACTCGCGCGGGTACCGCCGGTCGGCGTCACCCGGGAGCCCGACCTGGTCCAGCAGCTCCGAGACCCGTCGCCGCGCCTCAGCCGTCGGCACACGCTGCGCCTCCAGCGGCTCGGTGAGGATGTCGGCCACGGTCATCGCCGGGTTCAGCGACGAGTAGGGGTCCTGGAAGACGACCTGGATTTCCGGTGCCAGCCGGCGTCGCTCCCGCCGTCCGAGGTCGTGGATGTCCCGGCCCTCGAAGCGGATCCGACCGGATGCGACGGGGACGAGACCCAGGACCGCGCGACCCAGCGTGGTCTTGCCGGACCCCGACTCCCCCACCAGGCCGACGGTCTCACCCCGTTCGACGTCCAGGCTCACGTCGAGCAGCGCACGGAAGGGCTTGGCCCGCCACCCCTTGCTCGGGTAGTCGACCGAGACGTCCTCGATCTCCAGGAGGCTCATGCCGGGCTCCCTGCACGCGTCGGGGCTGCGGTGTCGGGCGACCCGACCGGACGCAGCGGCGGCCGCGGGGCGGTGTCGTCCAGGTTCGCCGCCAGGAGGACCTTGGTGTACTCGTGCCGAGGGGAGGCGAACACGTCACGGGTGGAGCCGGTCTCCACGATCGTCCCGTTCCGCATCACGGCCACGGAGTCGCAGAGGTCGGCCACGACCCCGAGGTTGTGGGTGACCAGCAGGATCGCCAGGTCACGTTCGCGCTGCAGCCGTCGGAGCAGGGAGAGCACCTCGGCCTGGACCGTCACGTCCAGGGCGGTCGTCGGTTCGTCGGCGATCAGCAGGGCGGGGTCCGAGGAGATGGCACCTGCGATGAGGATCCGCTGGGCCATGCCGCCGGACACCTGGTGCGGGTAGGAGTTGAAGGTCCGCTCGGGGTCGGGGATCCCGACCTCCGCGAGCAGGTCCAGCGCCTTCCTCCTCGCGGCCTGACGCCCGAGGCCCTTGGCCCGCAGGGGCTCCACCAGCTGGGAGCCGACCTTGAAGGCCGGGTCCAGGTTGCTCATCGGCTCCTGCGGCACGTAGGCCAGCGTCGAGCGCATGAGATCGCGCCTCCGCCGCGGCGGGAGGCGGGTCACGTCGACGCCCCCCACCTCGATGGACCCGCCGAGCACCTCCCCGCCACGAGGCAGCAGGCCCAGGATCGAGAAGGCCGTCTGCGTCTTGCCCGACCCGGACTCGCCGACCAGGCCCAGCACCTCACCGCGTCTCAGCTCCAGGTCGACCCCGTCGACCACGACGGTGGTCGAGCCATCGGCCTGCGGGTAGCCCACGCGCAGCCCCTTCACCGACAGGAGGGCTGCCGGTCGCGGACGGTCGTGCTCTGAGCCTGTCGCGACGGGAGCGGAAGCCTGGTCCGAGGGCGCCGGCCGCCGCGTTCCGACGCGGCGGCGTCGTCGTGCCCTGCACGGCGTCGCGCAGGCCGTTGCCGAGCAGGACCAGGGAGGCGACGGTGACACCGATCGCCACCCCGGGCCAGACGATCGCGGTGGGCGCGAGGTAGATGACGGAGAAGGCGTTCCCGAGCATCGAGCCCCAGGTCACCTGTCCCGGGTCACCCAGTCCCAGGAACTCCAGGCCCGACTGCACGATGATCGCGATGCCCGCGAGGATGGCGGACTGGATGATGATCGGGGCGCGGACCACGTAGAGGATGTGCCGGGCGATGATCCGCGTGTCCGAGAGGCCGGCCACCTTGGCGGCGTCAACATAGAGGTCGTTCCTGACGCCGATGGTCTGGGCGCGGACGAGCCGGAACAGGTGCGGGGACAGGATCACGCCGAAGGCGGTCATGGTGATCAGCACGGACGGTCCGAACGCCGCGATGACCGCGAGCAGCAGCACCTTGCCCGGGACCGAGAGCAGGACGTCGGCCACCCAGCTGGAGACGGCGTCGAACGTCCGCCCGACGTAGCCGGCGACCAGTCCGGCCGGCACCCCGACGAGGATCGCGACGCCGATGGCGAGTGCGGCACCTGCCAGCGTCAGCCGCGTGCCGTACAGCAGCCGGGAGAGGATGTCGCGGCCGGCTCCGTCGCCGCCGAGCAGGTGTCCGTCCGTGCCGGGTGGCGCGTTGCGCAGGCGCAGATCCGGCTGCATCGGGTCGAATGGCGCCAGGACGCCGGCCAGGAGGGCGACCGAGATGAGTGCCAGCAGCACGACGAGGCCGGTCAGCGCCAACGGGTTTCGCAGGATCAGGCCGAGCACGCTCCGTCGTGCGGGTGCGGACGGGGCTGCGGTAGTGGGCATGTCGGTCACGACAGGGTCACCTTCGGGTTCAGCCAGCCGTTCACGACGTCGATCACCAGGTTGACGACGACCACGATCACCACGGTCACGGCCACGACCCCCAGCAGCACCGGGATGTCACCGCGGATGGTGGCGTTCACGGCGGTCGTCCCCAGGCCGGGGAGAGCGAACACCTTCTCGATGACGATGGCTCCGCCGAGAAGGCCGATGAACTGGAGCGACAGGACGGTCAGTGCCGGTGACGCGGCGTTCTTGAGGGCATGCCGGAAGAGGATCGACTTCTCGGACAGCCCCCGCGACCGGAGCGTCCGGACGAAGTCCGCCTCGAGCAGGTCCATCACGGCGCCCCGGACCTGCTGGGTGGCGGCCGCGATCCCGCTCAGGGCCAGCGCCACCACCGGGAGGGTGATGCTCGCCAGCCAGCCGACCACCGAGATGTCCGGTGAGACATAGCCGGTCGCCGGGAAGATGCGCAGGCTCACGGCGAAGAGCAGGACGAACATCAGGGCGAGCCAGAAGTTCGGCAGCGACATGCCGACCACGGACAGGACCTGCACGGACCGGTCGGCCCAGCCGCCCCGGACCGCGGCCAGCATCCCCAGCACCGCGCTCACGATCGCCGTGAGCAGGACTCCACCGGCGACGATCGACAAGGTGACCGGTGTGCGGCTCACCAGGATCGACGCCACCGTCTCGGTCGAGAAGTAGGACGTGCCCAGGTCACCGGTGACGGCACTCGCCAGCCAGTCGAGGAACTGCGCGACCAGGGGCCGGTCGAGGCCGAGCACCTCAGCCCTGGCGAGCACCTGATCCTGGGAGGCGTTCTCGCCGAGAATGTTCCGGGCGATCGTCAACGGGTCCCGATAGACGAGGAAGAACGTCAGCGTCGTGGCGAAGAGCACCAGGCTGACACCGAAGGCGACTCTTCGCAGGACGAACCGGATCACGGCGTCAGAACCCTTCGTCGTCGGTCAGGTCGGTCGGGAGTGGTTCCCGCCGGGGCCGTGGTGGCCCCGGCGGGAAACGGTCAGCCCTCGGCCGGCTCGTAGAGCCAGAGGGACGGGACGGCGTTCTGTGCCTGCATCGTCACGTCCGTCCCCTCGGTCACCCCGAAGACCTGGTCCTGGCGGAACAGGGGCGCGAACCACGCCTCCTCGACCAGCCACTCGTTCACGGCCTGGAAGGCCGCGTCCTGCTCGTCCCCTGTCGCCATCTGCGCCTTCTCGATCAGCGCGGTCAGCTCGGGGTCGGTGGCCTTCTGCATGTTCCACGGCGCCTCGGGGGTCACCCAGGTCTGAAGGTCCTGCCACGCGCTCGCCGACGCCAGGGGGAAGAACGCCACCGGGTAGTCGCCGGACAGGACCGAGGAGATCGCCTGGTCCGGCGGGACCTGGTCGTACTCGACCGTGATGCCGATCTCCGCGAGCTGGGCGGCGATCGTCGGGAAGAGGTCGTTCCAGGGGCTGTCCCACTGCGGCATGGTGATCGTGAACTCGCCGACGCCGGCCTCGGACATCAGCTGCTTGGCCCGGTCGACGTCGTACGTGTAGGCGTCGTCGAGGTCCTCGTCGTAGGCCTGGCTCGCGGTGTTGAACACCTGGCTGGTCGGTTCCCCGTAGCCGTTGAGGATGAACTCGACCATCTCCTGGCGGTTCATCGCGTAGTTGATCGCCTGGCGCACGCGGGGGTCGGCGAGCTCGGGGACCTTCGTGCCCTCGCGGTCACCGATCAGCAGCCCCGCCCACGCGACCGACCTCGTCTTGATCGCCACACCGGACGACTCGGCCTCCTGGGCCACGGCGGGCGTCAGGAGTGCGCCGCTGAGCTGGTCGGTCTTCAGCGCGTTGAGGGTCGGGGTGACGTCGTTCAGCGGACGGACGACGTAGGTGTCGTACGGGAAGGCGTCGGGGTTCCAGTAGTCCTCGTTGCGGGTGTAGCGGTACTCGGTGCCAGGACGGCTGGCGGCCGCGTCGTAGACGTACGGCCCGGAACCCACGGGCTCCTCGGCGATGCTGCCGGCCTCCAGGGCCGCGGGAGAGGCCATCGCGCCCCCGACCCAGCCGAGGTAGGACAGCAGGGAGGGCACCGGCTCGGACAGCCGGAGCTCCACCTCGGCCGGGGAGTTGACGACGACCTCCTCGATCCCGGCGACCATGAACTGGTTCTGTCCCGAGCCGGCCTTGATGTGCTCGATGTTCGCCTTGACCGCCTCACCGTCGAAGGCCTCACCGTCGGTGAAGGTCACGTCGTCGCGCAGCTGCAGCGTCAGAGCGGTGTTGTCGTCGTTGTACGACCACTCGGTCGCGAGGTTGGGCTGCGGCTCAGCGTCCGCGTCCAGCCGGACCAGCGTGTCGTAGACCGGCTGCCAGTACTGGATCCGGTTGCCGATCTCGAGGTCGGCCGGGTCGAAGGAGTTGTTGTCCACCCGGGCTCCGATCGTGAGGGTCAGGCTCTGCTGCTCGCCCCCTTCGTCACCTTCGGCACCGTCCCCGCTCTGCCCCTCGGAGGTGCATCCCACCAGCGCCAGCGCCATCGCCGACGCCGCCATCAGCACCGCGCCCCGTCGGGCCCTCGTCCACGTCATGTCTCTCCTCCAGAGTGCGGTTGCCCAGCGATGTAATAAGTCCACGCTGCGTGGTACGTGCTGCACGTTACATGCAGCATGTTGGGATAGTCTAGCGACATGACGGAAGACGGCCACGCGCAGATGCGCGAGTCCCGCGGCGAGGACGCACGACCGAACGTCCTGTGGATCTCCACGCACGACATCAACCCCGACCTCGGTGCCTACCAGGGGATCTGGCCCGGCGCCGAGTACGCGGACACCCCGGTGCTCGACGAGCTGGCCTCGAACGGGGCGCTGTACACCCACGCCTACGCCAGCGCCCCGGTCTGCGCTCCCTCACGGTCGGCGATCATGACCGGCTGCCACCCGTCCGCGATCGGGACGCTCCCGATGCGGACCAAGGCGGTCCCGCCGCCGGAGGTGAGGCTGCTCAGCGAGTACTTCCGGGAGGCGGGGTACTACGTCACCAACAACGTGTTCGCCGACTTCCAGGTGCAGACCCCGCCGACCGCCTTCGACGAGTGCAGCACGACCGCGCACTGGCGCAAGCGCCCCTCGCCGTCGACGCCGTTCTTCGCGGGATTCCACAGCAGCATCACCCACGAGTCGCGCCTGTACTACGACGAGCACGCCTTCGCGGCGGAGACCGCGGACGTCTCTGAGGAACGGCGTCACGACCCGGCCGTCGCACCGCTGCCCCCGTACTACCCGGACACACCCGCCTTCCGTGAGACTTGGGCCCGGTACGGAGACCTCGTGACCCAGATGGACCACTGGGTCGGAGGCCTGCTCGGCCAGCTGGCGGAGGACGGCCTCGACCGCGACACGATCGTGGTGTTCTGGGTCGACCACGGGGTCGGGATGCCACGGGCGAAGCGCTGGGCGAACGAGGCCGGGTTGCGAGTGCCGCTGATCGTCCGCTGGCCAGGGGTCCTCGCGCCGTCGCGTCGACCGGAGCTTGTCCACTGCCTCGACCTCGCCCCGACGATCCTCGCCGCGTGCGGCCTGCCGGTTCCGGACCACATGCACGGTCGTCCGGTCTTCGACTCCGAGGGTCGCTACCTCGACCCCAACCCGGCGGTCTTCGGCGGACGGGCTCGCATCGACGAGCAGGAGGACGCGTCGTTGACGGTCCGGGACCGCCGCTACCGGTACGTGCGGCACGCGCACCCCGACCGGTCCCCGATGCAGCACAGCGAGTACCCGGACAAGTTCGTCACCTGGCGCGAGTTCCGCAGGCTCGCGTTCGCCGACTCCGACGCCGTGGCGAAGGGGCTCCCGGAGCGCCATCTCAGCCCGATCCAGCGAGCGGTCCTCGCGCCGGGGCGACCGCCGGAGGAGCTCTACGACCACGACGAGGACCCCTACGAGCTGGTCAACCTGGCGTCCGACCCCGGCCACACCGACGACCTGCGACGGCTGCGTGGGCTGCTGGACGAGTGGCAGCAGGTCTACGCGAACCCCTGGCCTGCGTCGGAGCGCCAGCAGCTGGATGAGTGGCGCCCCGGCGGCGAGCTGCGCGTCACCAGCGCGCCCGTGGCGGACCGGAGGGACGGAGCGCTGCACGCGTCGTGCGACACGCCCGGCGCCTCGATCGGGTGGACCACCGACCCCTCCGGCCCCGTCCGTCCTCGGACCCAGGTCGAGGAGGTGACCGGCGCCCCCGTCGACGATGGCCGACACTGGCACCTCTACACCGCGCCGATCGCCGTGCCCGACGTCCCCGTCACCGTCGGGGCGTGGCGCCTCGGCTTCGCCCCGAGCAGGGAGATCCTGGTGGATGCGTCTCGTAGCGCAGAGGACCTATCAGCCGAGACCAGCCACGACAGGACGCGCTCATGAGCACCTTCGACCACGACGGCGTCGTCGACGCCACGGCCGTCGCGCCCAGCCCGTTCGCCGCGCTCCCCCAGCAGCGACGCGTCGCCGACAGCGTCTACGAGTCGCTGCGCACCGCGATCGTCAGTGGGCGGCTCGCGCCCGGGAGCAGGCTGAGCGTCCCGGTCCTGGCACAGCAGTTCGACGTCAGCCGCAGCCCCGTGCGGGAGGCGGTCCAGCGACTGGTGCAGGACGGACTTGCCACCGAGGAGCCGCACCGGGGTGCGGGGGTCGCCGTCCTGGATCCGACGGAACTCGTTCCGCTGTACCAGATCCGGGAGGTCCTCGAAGGACTCGCCGCGAGGCTGGCGGCCCTCAACGCCACGCCGGAGGAGCTCGCGACACTGGCAGAGGCCCACCGGCAGCACGCGACGGCCGTCGAACGAGGAGAGGCCGAGCAGCACGTCCCTCTCGACATGGCGTTCCACGCCGTGCTGCGATCCGCGGCGCACAACGACGAGCTCCTGCCCTACCTGGAGCGGGTGCAGGGCCGGATCGCGATCGCGATGCTCGGGGGCAAGCCGCTGGTGTGGTCGAAGCAGGCGATCGTGGAGCACCAGGCGGTGCTCGACGCCGTGCTGGCGCGCGACGCCGACGCCGCCGAGGAGGCAGCCCGAGCCCACGTGCGGCGGGTACGACGCGACATCGCCGCACTGCACCCGGCCATCGGCCGAGAGCTCGCGTGACCGCCGAACCGGTCACCGAGGCTCTGCACACGCGACACCCGGAGATCGAGTCGCGGCTGGTCCGGCTCGAGCTCGAGGCGAAGGTGGCCCTGCTGACCGGCGCCGACCACTGGCGCACCTGCGGAGTGCCCGAGATCGGGCTGGAGCCGATGCTGATGTCCGACGGCCCCGTCGGCGTGCGCGGCGAGCTGTGGGACGAGCGCCGCCCGTCGCTCAACCTTCCGTCAGCGACTGTCCTCGCGGCGACGTGGGACCCGGGGCTTGCTCACGAGTACGGACGGGTGCTGTCGGGCGAGGCGCGGCGACGCGGCGTGCACGTCCTCCTCGCGCCGACCGTCAACATGCACCGCTCCCCGCTCGCGGGTCGCCACTTCGAGGCGTTCAGCGAGGACCCGCTGCTCACAGCACATCTCGGGTCGGCCGTCGTCCGGGGCGTCCAGCGACACGGTGTCGCGGCCGCCGTGAAGCACTACGTCGCGAACGACTCCGAGACCGAGCGCTTCACCGCCAGCGCCGAGGTGTCCGCACGCGCACTCCGCGAGGTGTACCTGCGTCCGTTCGAGGAGGCGGTGCTCAGCGGCGGCGCGTGGATGGTGATGTCCTCCTACAACGCGGTCAACGGGGTCACCGCGACCGAGAGCCCTCTTCTGACCACGCCCCTCCGTACGGACTGGGGCTTCGACGGCGTGGTCGTCGGTGACTGGGGTGCGGTGCGCTCGGTGGGAGCGGCGAAGGGCGACCAGGATCTGGTGATGCCCGGCCCCCACGGACCGTGGGGGGACGCGCTCGTGACCGCCGTCCGCTGCGGCGAGGTGCCGGAGAGAGCCGTGCGACGAGAAGGTGCGCCGGATCCTGCTCCTCGCGTCCCGAGTCGGTGCCTTGGAGCCGACCGGCTCGACGCCGGCCGAGGAGGACCCCGCCCCCGACGAGGTGGCGGGGACGGCACTGGCCCACGAGGTCGCCTGCGACGGCATGGTGCTGGTCGCCAACGACGGGCTGCTGCCCCTCGACCCGGCTCGCCTCCGCCGCATCGCAGTCATCGGTCACAACGCCGACCACGCGCGCACGCAGGGAGGTGGGTCGGCCACGGTCCTCCCCCACCGGGTCGTCAGCCCACTGGACGGCTTGCGGACCGCCCTGCCCGGTCATGCGGTCGAGCACGCCGTGGGGGCGGTGGTCCAGGACGGTGTGGCGGGGCTGCCCCTGGACGAGCTGCGGCACCCGCAGAGCGGCGAGCCGGGGGTACGCGTCACGTTCCGCGACGCTGACGGGCGCGCCCTCCACGAGGAGCACCGGCTCTCGACCGACCTGGTCTGGTTCGGCGGTGACGCGCCGGTCAGGCAGACCACCCGGCTCGATGTCGACTTCACCTGGGTCCCGTCCCGCACCGGTACCGCGTCGGCTGGGTTTCGCCGCCGGAGCCCATGGCCTCGTGGAGGTCGACGGGGCCGTGATCGTCTCCGGGACAGGGGCTGTGGTGGGCGACCGTCTCGGAGCGAGCCCGCTGGCGCCTCCCTCGCACTCCGGCGACGTGGAGGTGGAGGCCGGTGTGGCGCGCCGGGTGGAGGTCCGGCTGACCCTGCGTCGCGAGGCGCTCGGGCAGGCCGGCCTGTTGGCGGTCCGGGTGGGCCTCGAGCCCGATCCGACGCCGGCGGAGGACCTGATCGAGGACGCCGTCGCGCTGGCGCGGACGTCGGACGTCGCGGTGGTCGTCGTCGGCACGAGCTCCGACGTGGAGTCCGAGGGCTTCGACCGTCGCGACCTCGGCCTGCCCGGCCACCAGGACGCGCTGGTGCGCGCCGTCGCGGCCACGGGAACGCCCACCGTCGTCGTCGTCGGGTCGGGCGCGCCCGTGCTGATGCCGTGGCGGCACGAAGTCGCCGCGATCGTCGTCACCCACTTCGGCGGACAGGAGGTCGGCCACGCCCTGGCTGACGTGCTGCTGGGGCACCAGGAGCCAGGTGGTCGCCTACCGACGACGTGGCCCGGCGAGGACGAGCCCCCCGTCCTGGACGTGACCCCGACCGACGGGCGGCTGGAGTACTCGGAGGGGATCCACGTGGGCTACCGGGCGTGGCTGCGGTCGGGTCGCCGCCCCGCGTTCTGGTTCGGTCACGGCCTGGGTTACACGACCTGGGAGCTCGACGACGCGGAGGTCCAGGCACCGACCCCTGAGAGGGGCGGCTGGGTCCGTGTGCGGGTGCGCAACGTGGGCGCCCGCCCGGGCAAGCACGTCGTCCAGGTCTACCTGGCCGCGCGGGAGGACGACACGGGACGGCCGGTGCGGTGGCTGGCGACCCACCAGGTGGTGCGAGCCGGCGCCGGCGAGGAGCAGACGATCGTCCTGCCCCTGCCGTGGCGCTCGCTGACGCGGTGGGACGACGGCTGGGTCGCCGACCCCGGCACGTACGACGTGCTGGTCGGCAGCTCGGTCAGCGACCTCCCCCTGCGGTGCTCCCTGGTCGTCCCACCAGGCTGACCCTGCCAACCGCTAGCGGTCGCAGCCACCGTCCTTGTCAGGACGGGAGAGCGGTCGGGAGATGTCCGCGACGCCCTTGTACGCGTACGGGTCCTCACCTGCCACGAGGACGACGTCACGGAAGTCGTGCTTGCCGACGTGGACACCATCGGGAACGCCCTTCCACGGCAGGAGCGACTCGGCGCTCATGTAGTGGTTGGCGAGGGCGCGGCGGTAGCCGTGGCGACCCGAGTTCTGCAGGGACCGGTGCAGCAGGTAGCCGTTGAAGATCACCGCGGAACCCGCCGGAACCTCCACCGGGACGGCGTCCTCGTCACGGTAGGGGAAGTCGAAAGCCTCGATGCTGCAGTCGAACCGGTCGTCGTCCTGCTCCCGATCGGGGTAGAGGACGCCCCGGCGGTGCGAGCCGGGGAGGACCCAGAGGCAGCCGTTCTCGATCGTGGCGTCGTCCAGGGCGATCCACACTGCCGTGAGCGAGCGGTCCCTTGTCGGGATGAAGAACTCGTCCTGGTGCCACGGCTGCCCGGGCTTTCCCTCGGACTTGATGAACAGCATCGACTGCATCGCCTTGACGTTCGGGCCGATGACGCGGGTCAAGGCATCCACGACGCGCGGCGCGTCGAGCGCACGCCGCGCGACCTCCGACACCTTGTGCGGGTAGTGGATGCACAGGAACCGGCGCATCAGCTCGTCGTCGGACTCGTCCCCGACGACGGGTGCGTGGTCGATCTCGGCCAGCTCGCCCCGGCACAGCCGGACCGCCTCGCCATGGAGGGCAGACACCTCCTCCGGCGTGATCGCGTGGCGCAGGACCGCGAAGCCGTCCTGACGCATCTGCGTCACCAGCTCGTCCGTCACGTCGTCGTGGATGCGGACGTCGGCCGTGCCGGGTTCAAGGGTCGAGGTCATGGGGGCTCCTGTCTGTGTCTGCTGTCCGTCGCGGTGCGTTCACCCATCCTGCAGTGTTCAACCGGGCAGAACGATGCCTCGAAGGCGCGCGCTAATGTCTGATCGTGATCCCGCAGGCAGCTACCCGCGCGACCGTGACCTCGCTGGCACGGGTGGCTGAGTACCCCCCTGGCTCCAGCTACGGCCCACGGCGACTGGTCGACCACGAGTTCGTCTGGGTGCTGAAGGGGTCCGCGCGCTGGCGGGTCGAACGACGCGAGGGCGACGTGACGGAGGTCGTCCTTCGGCCCGGCATGGTGGCCCTGGCGAGAGCCGGCGACCTGGATCGATATGACTGGGATCCCGACCAGACGTCCTCCCACGCCTACGTTCACTTCCACACGTCGTCGGGCCCGGATCTCACCTTCGTGCCACCGGCCCGCAGTCTCGACGCGAGCCACGATCCGCTCGGCGCGTTGTGCGCGTACTTGCTCCGACTCCGATCGCAGAGCGAGGCCACCGCGCTCTTGCGCACCAGCCACGTGGTGTCGCTGCTCCTCGACCTGTTCGTCGACGGTCCCCTGCCCCGCCCGCCGCAGCCGGTGAGCCCGCGGCTCGTCCCCGCCCTCGACCTCGTCCGGCGGACGTGGCGAGCGCGGGGCATGCGCCTGATGCCCAACAAGGACCTGGCTGACGCGTGCGGGGTGTCACCGGCGCACTTCTCCCGCACCTTCGCGCGCGAGGTCGGCACCAGCCCTGCGGCGGCGCTCGAGCTGGTCCGCCTGGCCCACGCCGCGACCACCCTGACCCGCAGCAACCTCACGATCGACCAGGTCGCCCGTCTCACCGGCTTCGCCGACGCCTACCACTTCTCCCGACGGTTCTCCCGGGCGTACGGGCACCCACCCGGTCGGTACAGGACCCTGGCCGGGCAGGATCCCTACGACCCGCTGGCGAGAGCCGGCCTCTTCGACCTCTGGCAGGACGTCGTCCGGTCGGAGGAGTGAAGCCACCGCGGGCGAGGCCAGACCGAGGCAGATCGGACCGTCACGCGCACGCAGTCTCAATTGCACGATCGCGCGAGGACTCAGGTCCCGTCAGTCCACGACGGCGATCGCCTCGATCTCGATCAGGAGGTCGGGCTCACCCAGCCCGGCCACACTGATCATCGTGGTCGGCTTGGTGGGGTCGATGCCGAGCTCGCCGGCGACGCGCCCGATGCCCTCCCCGAGAGCGCCCAGCTTCGACGGCTCCCAGTCGACGACGTAGATGGTGACCTTCGCGACGTCGGCGTAGCTCGCCCCGGCAGCGCCCAGGCCGGTCAGGACGTTGCGGAATGCCTGCTCTGCCTGGGCGGCGAGGTCACCCTCACCGACCGGGTCGCCGTCCGCGTCGCGCGCGACCTGCCCGGACAGGTAGACCGTCCGGCTGCCGCTGGCGATGGCCAGCTGGCAGTAGTGCTCCGGCTTCGGGAGCCCCTCGGGGTTCATCAGCTGCACGGCCATGACCGGTCCTCCGTGTTCCTTGGGTGTGTTGTATAGCCACGCTATAGCAACGCTATGTATCATGGCAAGCATGCCTCGCACCGCAGATCCCGCACAACGCCTCGCGCTCATCGAGATCGCTGCCCAGCGGCTGGGCTCGGCCGAGCCGGTCACGCTGCGAGCCGTGGCGGAGGCGGCCGGGACCTCGACGATGGCTGTCTACACGCACTTCGGCGGCATGCCGGGGCTGTGGTCAGCTGTCCGCGAGGAGGGTTTCCGCAGGCTCTCGGCCCGACTGGCGCGACTTCGTCCGACCGACGACAGCGTGCGGGACGTGACGGCGGCCGGCGCCGCCTACGTGGGGCACGCGTTGCGCGAGCCCGACCTCTACCGCACGATGTTCGACCAGCGCTACACGCTCACCGACCCGCAGGTCGCTGACGCGCCGTTCGGAGTATTCGTGGCCGCCGTCGAACGAGCCTGCGCCTCAGGGCGATTCGACCGAGACGTCCGAGCGGACCACGCGGCGACCCAGCTCTGGGCACTGACGCACGGCGTGGTCAGCCTCGTGCTGAGCGAGGCTCTGACAGTCGAGGCCATGATCGGCCTCGTGCCGGAGATGGTCGTCGCCGCGAGCGTGGGCTTCGGCGATCACCGGGCCACGGCCACGGCTTCGGTCGCCGCAGGCTGGCTGACCCTCCGTCAGGCTGAGCGGTTCAGTCGCCTGCAAGCAGCGGATGGCTAGCTCGGTCATGGTCAGTGGTGGTGGCCATCGAAGTTGCGGTTCCGTGAGCTCACCCTCGATCCGATCCTGGCAGTCATTCCGGGAAGTCGATCAACCCCGGGGTGGACGATGTCGAATCGGCTCGTGCGCGGTCAGCCGCGACCTGCGCTCCGCGGCGGAGTTCCGCCATGACGGCGCTGGCAGTGCTGGTCGGGTGCTCGCGCAGCCCCGCGACGACGACTCCGTCGACGGCCACTGAGCCGCCGCTCGAGGCGACCTGCCGAGTTCGGGCTGTCCCCACGCTGCGTCAAGCTGCAGGCGCCGTCCGAGGGAGAGCTGCGGGCTACGCCGACGGGTGCCTGTACACGGGCCTGGATGCGAGTTCGAGGTCCTTGACGAGTCGGGTGAGCCACGCCTGACCACCGGCGCGTGGTTTCGCGTCGGCGGGGCCAACACCTTCGAGGAAGCGCCGACGAGGTGCATCGCCGGGCCAATGGGCCCGTTCTCGATGCACGACGAACCACGCGGCGCCCCACGACCGCCAGGGCAGTATCAGCGAGTGTTCACGATGGCATCGCCGGCAAGAAGGCCCCTGACGGTGCGTCTCCGCAGGTCAGAGGCCGTGTGGACATCCTTGCTCCCGCGACTGGACTCGAACCAGTAACCGTCCGATTAACAGTCGGATGCTCTGCCAATTGAGCTACGCGGGACCGCCCCCAGCGGGGCCGGGCAAGCGTAGCAAAGGGTCACAGGTGCTCCGGACCGCCCAAGGTCGATGGCTCGGCACCCACCGAGGAGGCCACCTCGCGCCGTGCTCTGTCGATCCGCGACCGCGCCTCGACTCCGTCGGTCGCCACCCCCGGGTCGGGGATCTCCTGCAGCATCAGGCCCTCCGGACCCTTGCGCACGGCGACCCGCACCCGGCCGCCCGGCACCGCGACGGCCTGCCAGGTCACCAGCGAGGCCTGCACGCGTTCGCGCACGACCTGGGCGAGCTGCAGGTGCTCCTTCTCGTCCAGCTCGACGGTCAGCGCGGCACCGTCGACGGTCACCACCGCCAGCACGCGGTCGTCGCGCTCCCAGGCCACCGCGTCGACCTCGTGCCACGCCCGCGACCAGACGGGCGTGTCGGGACGGAGGACGATCAGGCGCAGGGTGGTGGCGGCGACGGTGACACCCGCGCCGAGGACAGCGGACGCCAGCGCCCGCTCGCCGGGCAACAGGTCGACACCCTCCACGGCCGGCGCCTTGCGGAAAGGCGCCATCACACGCCCCGCAGGGCGTGCTCGTCACGCTGCAGCGCCATCAGCTCGGTGTTCGCCTGGGACAGTGCCGCGGCGTCACCGGTCGCCTCGGCCCTCTGCAGCTTGCTGTGCAGCTCGGCCTTGCGGCGCAGCAGCTGCCGCTGCCGGGTTCCGCGCACCAGGTCCTCGGCGAACCGGGTGAGGTTGTCCGAGCCGCGCACCGGCAGCGGAGCCACGGCGAGCTCACGCACCAGCTGCTGCACGGCGTTGGGGGCGGCCTCGGTCACCTTCTCCATCCAGTCCTGGCCGGCCTGGGACGGTGTCCCCGCGTCCTGGACCGCCCTGAACACCGCGACGAACGCCGGGTGCGTGAACGACGACTCACTGAGCATCGAGAACGCCTCGTCCGGCACCCGGGACGGGAACTGCAGCAGCACCTGCACCAGCCGTCCCTCGGCCCCGAGCACGGGGTCGCGCAGGTCGGGTCGCGGCAGGACCGGCTCCGGCGGGGTCGCGTGCTCGTCCGCGTGACGGTGGTCGCCGGATGCCCGCGTCTGCGGCGGCGGGGTCCGGCCGCCCGGAGAGGAACCGCCCGGTGTCGAGAGGCGCTTCGCCGCCTGCGCGACCGCGCCGCGCACCTCGTCGACGTCCATGCCCAGCAGCCCGGCGAGGCGACGCGCGTACTCCGGGCGCAGGGAGGAGTCGCGGATCTGCGCGACCACCGGTGCGGCGGCCCTCAGCCCCTGCACGCGACCCTCGGCGTGGTCCAGGTCGAAGCCCGACAGCGTCGACACGATCGCGAACTCGAACAGCGGCGTGCGGTCGGCGACCAGGGCGGGCAACGCGTCCGGCCCCTTGGCCTGGCGCAGCTCGCACGGATCCATCCCCGACTGCTCGACGGCCACGTACGTCTGCGCGACGAAGCGCTGGTCCTCCTCGAACGCCCGCAATGCGGCCTTCTGCCCGGCCGCGTCGCCGTCGAACGTGAACACGACCTCGCCCGACCGGGCGTCGTCGTCGACCAGCAGCCGGCGCACGATCTTGATGTGGTCGGTGCCGAACGCCGTGCCGCAGGTCGCGACCGCCGTGGGCACCCCGGACAGGTGCATGGCCATCACGTCGGTGTAGCCCTCGACCACCACGACCTGGCGGCGCCTCGCGATCTCGCGCTTGGCGAGGTCGATGCCGTAGAGCACCGCCGACTTGTTGTAGACCTGGGTCTGCGGGGTGTTGAGGTACTTCGGACCCTGGTCGTCCTCCAGCAGCCGACGCGCTCCGAAACCGACTGTGGCACCGGTGATGTCGCGGATCGGCCACACCAGTCGCCCGCGGAACCGGTCGTAGGCTCCCCGGTCGCCGGCGGCGAGCAGCCCCGCCGACGTCAGCTCGTGCTCGGTGAACCCGCGGCCCTTCAGGTGGGTGGTGAGCGCGTCCCAGCTCTGCGGCGCGAACCCGACCCCGAACTGGTCGGCGGCGGCGCGGTCGAAGCCCCGCTCGGAGAGGAACGTGCGCCCCACCTGGGCTGCGGGGCCGGTGAGCTGGTCGCGGAAGAACGCCTCGGCGGCCGCGTTGGCGTCGAGCAGCCGCTGCCGCTTGCCGTGCTCGGCGCGGTCGGGCCCGCCGCCCTCCTCGTACCGCAGCGTGTACCCGAGCCGGGACGCGAGGCGCTCGACCGCCTCCGTGAACGACAGGTGGTCGATGGCCTGCAGGAAGGCGATGACGTCGCCTCCCTCATCGCAGCCGAAGCAGTGGTACCGGCCGACCTGGGGTCGCACGTTGAACGAGGGCGAGCGTTCGTCGTGGAAGGGGCAGAGGCCCTTGAGGGAGCCCACGCCGGCGGTCTTGAGCGTGACATACTCCGCCACCACGTCCTCGATGCGCGTACGTTCACGCACCGCCTCGACGTCGTCGCGTCGGATCAGGCCTGCCACCGGCTGATCCTAGGCCGGGTCCGTGGCGGCGTGCCGGGCGGATGCACCGGTCACCCCGAGCCGGGCCGCCCAGGCGCGTGCCTTCGCGTCGGTCAGGGCCGCAACCTGGTCGACGACGGCGCGCAGGCGGCCCCCGTCGTCGTCGGCTGCGGCGTGGTCGGCGGCGAAGACCGGCTCCAGGGCCGCCCCGCCCTGGTCTGCCAGTGCCCCCACCAGACCGGTCAGCAGCGCGCGCTGGTCGGTGTACTCGTCCTGGCGGTCGTCGGCGACCATCACGAACACGGCGGCCACACCCTTCAGAGCCGAGATCTCGACCTGGGTCTCCCGCGGGACCACGACGTCCGCGGCGTACCGCGTCAGGGGCTGCCCGCCGTACTCCTGCCGCGTGGCCCTCTCGGCTGCGCTGCAGAAGCGACCGATCAGGCTGCTGGTGAGGTTCTTCAGTGCTGCCAGCGCGCGGCGGTCGCCGTCGTGGGCCGGGACCCAGAAGGGCAGCGCCTGCAGCCGCGCGAGGCCCTCGTGCACCTCCGCGGGGTCCACGCCCGGCAGGTACCACTGGCCGACGAGCTGGGCTACGCGGTCGCGCACCTCTGGGTCGTCGAGCTGGCTCAGGTCGACCCAACCGCCCACCACCGCATCCTCGACGTCGTGCACGCTGTAGGCGACGTCGTCGCTGAGGTCCATCACCTGCGCCTCGATGCAGCGCCGCAGGGGCTCGGCTCCCTCACGCACCCACTCGAACACGTCGACATCGTCGTCGTAGACGCCGAACTTCGTTCCGGCGGAATCGTTCTCACCCCGTCGCCAGGGGTACTTCGTCGCCGCGTCCAGGCTGGCCCGGGTCAGGTTGAGCCCGGCCGCGCGACCGTCCGGGCCGAAGACCTTGGGTTCGAGCCGCGTGAGCAGCCGCAGCGTCTGGGCGTTGCCCTCGAAGCCCCCGTGCTCGGACATCACCCGGTCGAGCGCCTTCTCGCCGTTGTGCCCGAACGGCGGATGCCCCAGGTCGTGGGCCAGGCACGCGGTGTCGACGACGTCGGGGTCGCAGCCCAACGCCATCCCCAGCTCACGCCCCACCTGGGCGACCTCGAGGCTGTGCGTGAGGCGGGTGCGAGCGAAGTCGTCGCTGCCCGGCCCGACCACCTGGGTCTTCCCCCCGAGGCGCCGCAGGGCGGAGGAGTGCAGCAGCCGCGCGCGGTCCCGCGCGAAGTCCCCGCGGTCGCTGAAGTACGGACCCTCGTCGACCCGGCGTCGCCGGTCGTCGGCCGTGTACCTGCCGGAGGGAGCACCCTCCGGCCCCGTCACCGGATCGCTCACGACGTCAGCCGCTGCCACTGGTAGTAGATGTAGCCGGCGGTCTCGCGACCGACGTACTTGACCTGCGCCCAGACGCTGTCCCTGTCGGGGGTGTCGGTCGCCGGGGACCCCACCGCGTCGATGCCCTGGTCACCCAGCATGGACACCGCCCGCAGGATGTGCGGCGGGTCGGTGACGACGACCGCCGAGCTCCACCCCTCGCCGTCCATCGCCTCGGCGACGGCCTCCACCGACGTCAGGGTGTCGCTTCCCGTGCTGACCACGACAACGTCGGACTGCGGCACACCGTGCTCGGTCAGCCACATCTCGCCCGACTCGGCCTCGGTGAACCGGTCCCCCGCCAGGGATCCCCCGGTCGTGATGATCCGCGGCGCGACGCCGTCGTCGTACAGCGACTTCGCGTGCTCGAGCCGAGCGGTGAGGAAGGGCCCCGGGTCGCCGTCGAACTGGGCCGCGCCCATCACCACGAGGGCGTCGCTGGCCCGGCGGTCGTCGTCGCGGCTGACCAGTACCACGCGGGTCGCGGTGACCACGACCAGCGCGAGGGCAAGCAGCAGCACCAGCCAGACCAGCCGGCTCACCAACGTCCCCACTGCGCGCACGGGCGGAGGCTACCCGCCGCTCACGGACAGCTCGGCCTCGCCGATCATGCGGGCCGCCTCCCCGGTCAGGTCGTGCCCGTCGAGCCACCCCTCGGGCAGCGCGACGCGCTTGGCCCCGACGGTGCGACCACGCGGGCCCTCCGAAGGCTCACCGGGGTAGGGCTGGTCCCCGTCGAGGCGGCCGAGCAGGTCGTCGAGCTGCTGCAGCGACTCGACCATGCCGAGGGCGGCCCTCAGCTCGTGGCCCACGGGATAGCCCTTCAAGTACCACGACATGTGCTTGCGGAGGTCCCGGCAGGCCCGCAGCTCGTCGCCGTAGTGCGCGACCATCAGCGCCGCATGCCGCCGCAGCACCGCGGCGACCTCGCCCAACGAGGGCCGGACGCGGTCGGGCTTCCCCGCGAACGCCGCCGCGAGGTCCGCGAAGAGCCACGGCCGGCCCAGGCACCCGCGCCCGACGACGACGCCGTCGCAGCCGGTCCGGGCCACCATCGCGACGGCATCCTCCGCCGACCAGATGTCCCCGTTGCCCAGCACCGGGATGCTGGTCACGGTCTCCTTCAGGCGCGCGATGG
The DNA here is from genome assembly GCA_963843835.1 of uncultured Actinomycetota bacterium. Lineage (GTDB taxonomy): Bacteria > Actinomycetota > Actinomycetes > Actinomycetales > CAWJMD01 > CAWJMD01. Next base: position 310,984 of record CAWJMD010000008.1, on the reverse strand, counting down.
CGGACCAGTCCGCGACGCCGCCGTAGTAGTCGGCGGCCGTGCGCGCGTGCAGCGCGACCGCCGCGGCACCTTCCTCCTCGGCGATCCGTCCCGCGTCCAGGTACGTCAGGTGGTCGGCGTCGACGCCCATCCGCATCTTCACCGTGACCGGCACCCCGTGGGGGCGGGCCGCGCCCACGGCGGCCCGCACCACGTGCGTGAACAGGTCGGTCTTCCACGGCAGGGCGGCGCCCCCGCCCTTGCGGGTCACCTTGGCGACCGGGCAGCCGAAGTTGAGGTCGACGTGGTCCGCCCGGTCCTCCTCCAGCAGCAGCCGGACTGCCGCGCCGACGGTGGCCGGGTCGACGCCGTAGAGCTGCACGCTGCGCGGCTGCTCGTCGGGGTCGTGCCGGATCAGGCGCATCGACTCGGGCGAGCGCTCGACGAGCGCGCGCGACGTCACCATCTCGCTGACGTAGACCCCGCCGGGGCCGAACTGGCGGCACAGCGCCCGGAACGCCTGGTTGGTGATGCCTGCCATCGGGGCGAGCACCACGGGCATGCCGACCTCGATGGGGCCGAGACGCAGGCCCGCCGTGGTCGTGGTGGTGGTCGTCATGCCCCCATTGTGGCCTGTTGCGCGGCCAGGTCCGGCCCCGGCTCCGGTGGGCAGGCCGCCTGGTCGGCAGCCGGCTCGTCGCGCCGCCGCCGTCCGGAGGCGAGCGCTGACCCCCCGACCACGAGCACGAAGCCCGCCGCGGTGGCCCAGGTGACCTGCTCCTTCAGGACCACCACACCGGCGAGTACCGCGACGGCGGGGTTGATGTACGTGATCAGCGTCGTGCGGACCGGCCCGACCTCGGCGACGAGCGCGAAGAAGAGCCCGAACGCGAGGGCCGTGCATACCGTGGCCAGACCCAGGACGGACGCCGTGGTCTGGGCCGACGGCCACTGACGGGGCGCTTCGAGCACACCAGGCACCGCGTACAGCAGCGCCGACATCGCCAGGCTGACGGCGATCACGCCGGACGCCCGCAGGTCGGAGAGGTACCGCGTCATGATCACCGGGCCGACGGCGTAGCAGACCACCGTGATCGCCAGCTCGCCCATGGCCAGCACCTGCCGTCCGCCGGTGGCGACGCCCTCGAAGCCGACCAGCAGACCCACCCCGAGGAGGCCCACGAGCAGGCCGAGTCCCCCTGCGAGCCCGAGGTTCTCGCTGCGTCGGGTGGCCAGCGAGATGCCCACGCCGACGACCGGGACACCCGCGAGCAGCAGCCCGGTCAGGGAGCTCGACAGCTGCTGCTCGGCGCGCGCGAGGAAGAACCACGGCACGACGATCTCGATCACCGCGTACGCCAGCACCGGAACCCAGCGCCGCGCCGCCGGGAGCAGGGCACGGCGTCCCGCGGCCACCGGCAGCATCACGGCCGCGGCGATCGCCGTACGGGCCAGCACCAGCGTCGTCGGCTCGAGCTCGTCGAGGGCGACCTTGATCAGCAGGTACGGGATGCCCCAGACGACGCCCAGGCCCATGAACAGCAGGAGCGCTCGGCGGCTCACGGGAGGGACCCGGGCGATGCCACCTCAGAACGTCCCATGAATCGCACTCTAGCGCCGTGGGCAGACAGCGCGTGAGCACGCTGCCGGACCTCAGGCCAGGTCGGCCAGGGCCTCCAGCAGCCGGTCCACGTCCCTGCGGTCGTTGTAGTGCACGAGCCCGGCCCGGACGGCAGAGCCGGTGTCGCGGATGCCGAGCAGCGCGGTCAGCTCCCACGCGTACATGTGGCCGGCCCACACGTTGACCTCGGCGCGCGCGCAGTGCTCGGCCACGTGCTGGGGCTCGTGCCCGTCGACCGTGAAGTAGGCGGTGGCAGTGCGCCGCTCCGGCGAGCCGATCGGGTGCACGTGCGGCAGCGCCTCCAGGCCCTTCAGCAGCGTGGCGAACAGCTCGGTCTCGTACTCCTCGACCGACGCCATGGAGGCCAGCAGGCGGGCACGTCGGTCCGGCCCGGCGTCACCGGGGTCGAGCGCGGCCAGGTGGTCGACGGCCGCGACGAGCCCTGCGTGCTGGGCGAACGGGTGCGTGCCGAGCTCGAAGCGCCACGGAACCTCGGGCGGGGACGACGCGAGGCGGTCGGGGTGCAGCCGTGCCAGCAGGGCCGGGTCGGCTGCCACCGCGCCGAGGTGCGGGCCGGCCCACTTGTACGACGACGTGGCGTAGAAGTCGGCGCCGAGCGCGGCCATGTCGACCGGGCCGTGCGGTGTCGCGTGCACCCCGTCGACGTAGGTCAGCGCCCCCACGGCGTGGGCGGCGTCGCACACCTGCCGCACCTCGGGACGGGTGCCCACGACGTTGCTGGCGGCAGTCAGCGCGACCAGCCTGGTCCGGGGCCCGATGGCGTCGGCGAACTGCTCGGCAGGCAGGTCGAGGCTCGGCAGCACGGGGTCGACGAAACGGACCGTCGCACCGGCCCGCGTGGCTGCCTGCACCCACGGCCGCACGTTGGCGTCGTGGTCTAGCCGGGTCAGCACGACCTCGTCGCCCTCGCCCCAGCCGGCCGACAGCGCGGCGGCGACGCGGTAGGTCATCGCGGTCATCGTGGGGCCGAGCAGCACCCCCTCGGGGTCGGGGGCACCGACCAGGTCCGCCACGGCCTGCCGGGCTCCCTCGGTGTACGAGTCCGACCGCGCGGAGGCGGCGAACGCCCCGCCGTGGTTGCCGATCCCGCGGGTCCAGGCCGCCACGACGGCGTCGATGACCGACTGCGGCACCTGGCTCCCGGCCGCGGCGTCCAGGTAGGCCCAGCCGTCCGCCAGAGCGGGGTACTGCTCGCGGATGCGAGCGACGTCGATCACGTGGCGTCCCCTCCGGGCACCGTCACGTCGAGGTGCCACGACTGCGTCATGTACTTGGTGACGAAACCCATCGACCGGTACAAGGCGTCGGCGCCGGTGGGCGAGTCAGCGTCGACCTCGAGGCCCACCCGGTCGCGTCCACGCTGCGCGGCATCCGCGATCACGGTGTGCAGCAACGACTTCGCGATACCGCGGCCGCGGGCGGACGACAGCACCCCCAGGTACGAGACGTAGCTGCCGTCCGGCTCGCCGTTCGAGCCCGGCGACACCTCGCCGACCAGTGCGCCGGCAGGCTCAACCGCGTCGCCGCCGACGAGCTCGGCCAGCCACCAGTGGTCCCAGCGGTGGCCGGGGTCGGCCCGCAGCCGGTCGATGAACTCGTCGAACGTCTCCTCGTGGGAGTTGAAGTGGTCGGCGAAGGAGGCTTCCAGCACATCGTGCACGGCCCGCAGGTCGTCGATCTCCGGCATGCCGTCGGCGCCCCGTCGGACCGCGCGGACGACGACACCCTCACGCGGTGCGGGGAACGCGCCGGGCTCTCCCTCGGACGGGTCCACCGGTCGCGACATCTGCCACCACGTGCGGGCCTTGTCGAGGCCCGCGGCCGACAACCAACGCTGCTGGCGCTCATCCGCGGCGTAGGCGCCCGTGTCGAGCTGGGTCGTCGGCAGGCCGCGCTCGACCGCGATGGCCATCGCCTGGTCGCGCATCCAACCGATCAGGTCGGCGGCCAGCCCGTCAGCGACCTCGTCGGGCAGGTCGGGGTCGACCACCACGGCGCCGAGCACGCGGCCGGCGGCACGGTCGTGGACCGAGGCCCGCCCCTGAGGCGTTCCTGACCCGTCGCGCACCATCAGGTGCCGGCGTGTCGGCGCCCCCCATCCGGCGACCTCCGCCTCGACCACGTCCTCGGTGGTCGAGGCCCCCGCGCCCGCGGCCGTCTCGTGGCGGCGGCTCAGCGCGGCCAGGTCGGCGACGTCGTCGGGACCGGGGACGGTGGCGGTCCACCCGTGACGGAGCGCCGTCAGTGGTGAGTCGGCAGGGGTTCCCACCGTCAGCACCCCGGCAGGCGTGCCGCGAGGTAGCCCTCGACCTGGTCGAGCGAGACACGCTCCTGGCTCATCGAGTCCCGGTCGCGCACGGTCACGGCCTGGTCCTCGAGGGTGTCGAAGTCGACCGTGAGGCAGAACGGCGTACCGATCTCGTCCTGGCGCCGGTAGCGCCGCCCGATCGCCTGCGCGTCGTCGAACTCGACGTTCCAGTGCCTGCGCAGCGCGGCAGCGAGGTCGCGTGCCTTCGGGGACAGGTCGGCGTGGCGCGACAGCGGCAGCACCGCTGCCTTCACCGGCGCGAGCCGGCGGTCGAGCCGCAGCACGACGCGCTTGTCGACACCACCCTTGGCGTTGGGCGCCTCGTCCTCGGCGTAGGCCTCGACGAGGAACGTCATCAACGAGCGCGACAGGCCGGCGGCCGGCTCGATGACGTACGGCGTCCACCTCTCGCCCTTGGCCTGGTCGAAGTACGACAGGTCCGTGCCCGAGTGCTTCGAGTGCGTGTCGAGGTCGAAGTCGGTGCGGTTCGCTATGCCCTCGAGCTCACCCCACTCCGACCCGCTGAAGCCGTACCGGTACTCGATGTCCACGGTCCGCTTCGAGTAGTGCGACAGCTTCTCGGACGGGTGCTCGTACAGACGCAGGTTGTCCGGCGAGATGCCGAGGTCGACGTACCAGGCCATCCGCTCGTCGATCCAGTACTGGTGCCACTCCTCGTCCGTGCCCGGCTCGACGAAGAACTCCATCTCCATCTGCTCGAACTCGCGGGTGCGGAAGATGAAGTTGCCCGGCGTGATCTCGTTGCGGAAGGACTTGCCGATCTGGCCGATGCCGAACGGCGGCTTCTTGCGAGAGCTCGACGCCACGTTGGCGAAGTTCACGAAGATGCCCTGCGCGGTCTCCGGCCGCAGGTAGTGCAGGCCCGACTCGTCCTCGACCGGGCCGAGATAGGTCTTGAGCATCATGTTGAAGTCACGGGGCTCGGTCCACGCACCGCGGTTACCGCAGTTGGGGCAGGCGATGTCGTCGAGACCGTTCTCGGGGGCGCGGCCCTTCTTGGCCTCGAACTCCTCCTCGAGGTGGTCCGCGCGGTAGCGCTTGTGGCAGGACTGGCACTCGGTCAGCGGGTCGCTGAACGCGCTCAGGTGCCCCGACGCGACCCAGACCTGGCGGGGCAGCACGACCGACGAGTCCAGGCCGACGACGTCGTCGCGGCCGGTGACGACCGAGCGCCACCACTGCTTCTTGATGTTGTCCTTCAGCTCGACCCCGAGTGGGCCGTAGTCCCACGCGGACCGCGTGCCTCCGTAGATCTCGCCGCTGGGGTAGACGAACCCCCGGCGCTTGCACAGGCTGACGACGGTCTCGATACGCGATGCGGGGGCTGCCACGGCAGAACTCCATCCGGCTGGGTGTCGGCGGAAACGGGAAGGTCCGAGGCTATCGGTCGCCGGTGGGGTCGACGGGACGGGTCGGGGCGCCGATCGACGGCAGGTCCCGGACGCCCGGGAGCCCGCTCACCGCCTGCTCCAGCCGGACGGCCTGACCCGGTTCGACGACGGCCGCGCGGAGCGCCGTCACCGCGTCGAAGAGCGCCCGGTCCGCCGCGACGCCCGCGGCGGCGCTGCCGTCCCCCGCCGCGGACAGCCGTTCCGCCTGGGACGCCGCGTAGTCGCCCAGGCGGCGCTGGGCCTCCCGCACCTCGTCGTGCCACGGCAGGACGGCGTTCTCCTCCACCATGGCCCGCTGCGAGAGCATCTGGCGGCTCCCTTCGGCGCCCGCGTCCCCCACCAGCGAGTCGAGATCAGCGGTGAGCCGGTCCGGCAACCCACGGGACGCGGCCACCGGGCGGATGTACTGCTGCATCGCGGTGACCCGCTGGTCGGCCAGGGAGACCGCGGTCGAGACGGCCTCCACGTCCTCGATCAGCGCGTCCACCTCGCGTTCACGCGTCACACGGTCGATCGTCGACGCCGCGACCAGGAGGCCGACCAGCGCGACCAGGACAGGGACCAGCCAGCGTCGCCGCGGCCGGTCCCGGCCGGAGGAGAGCGTCTCGCCCGCGGATCCCTCGCCAAGGTCCATGAGCTCCATCGTCCCTGCTGTCCGCCGTCACAGCAGGTCGAGGGCCACGACCGGCACCCCGGGGTCGTCGGGCGTCACGGGTCGCTCGAGCAGGGCCTCGACGACGGGCCGCAGCCGGGACCAGGCCCGGGGGTGGGCGGAGGCGTAGCGGCGGATGGCGGCAGCGGCCTCGTCCTGCGCCAGCACCCGGGCCACGGCCGGCGCCGGCCCGCGGCTGCCCAGCTGGACCCTCACCTGCGGCGTCTGCCTGACGTTGCGGAACCACTGGGCCCGCTCGCCGAGCGCGGACGCGACGAGCAGGGTGCCCGGTGCGGGCCGGTCAACCACCTCGAGCACCACCGACCGCCGGCGACCGGAGGAGCGGCCGGTGTGCTGGAGCAGCAGCAGCCTGCGTCCGAAGAGGAGACCGAGGCGGGCACGGTAGAGCCAGATCGGGGCCCGGACGAACCATCGTGTGCGGATCAGCGCGACGGCCAGGCCCGACATCGTCCTACCGGTCCGGGCTCAGGTCGCTCGGCCGGCTCACGACCCTGCCTGCGACGACCTCGAGCGCGACCTCGTAGGCGCCGGGCTCGTCGATGCACCGGTACATCAGCGGGTGGGCGGTCATCTTGACGTGCGGGTGCGAGAGCGCGCGGCGGTACGTCCCGACCGACTCCCACTCGGTCACCATCGCCAGCAGGCACGGGTCGTCGCTGGACCGGGCCGCACGGCCCGACACGAACCCGGGCCGCTCGGCCAGGGCCGACAGCGCCACCTCGGCCTGGGGCCAGAAGTCGTCGACCTCGTGCGCCTCCAGGCGGTAGCGGTTCACGACCAGCACGGCTCTCCTCGGGTCGGGCCCGCGCCGGTGAGGGTGGCGCGCGGACGCTGTCAGGATGCTCCCATGGCACAGCATCCCGACCCCACCGCCGGTAGCCCGCAGCAGCGCCACGTCACGGGGGCGCCCACCCTCCCCCGCTGGGCGGTCGTCCTGCTGCCCGTGGCCGTCGGCGTCACTGCGCTGGCCGGGCTGCTGCTGCCGGGCAGGTGGCCGGCCCTCCTGCTGCTCGCCGTGCTGGTGGGCCTGGCCTGGCTGACCACCCGGTCGTGGCCCCTGCTCGACCGCGGCGGACGACTGCTGCGGATGGTCGTCCTCGGCGGCCTGACCGCCGCGGTGGTCGCGCGCGCCGTGGGGTGAGCCGCCTAACCCCGTGTTGACAAGCACTCCAACTGATATTGAGAATGGTTGTCATGTTGAGGATGCTCGTGACGACCGTGGTGGCTGCCCTCGCCCTGACCGGGTGCGCGCGCGGTCAGGATTCCGGAGGCGCCGACGGACCCACCGTGGTCACGAGCTTCTACCCGCTGCAGTTCGTCACCGAGCGCATCGCCGGACCGCGGGTGGACGTCGTGTCGCTGACTCCCCCTGGCGCGGAGCCGCACGACCTCGAGCTCACCCCCCGCGACGTGGCCACGATCGTCGACAGCGACCTGGTCGTGCTCGTCCGCGGGTTCCAGCCCGCGGTCGACACCGCGGTGGAGCAGCAGGCACCCGAGCGGGAGCTCGACGTGTCGCAGGCCGCACGCCTCGAGGTGCTCGGTGGTCCCGCCGACTCCGGCCCCGCCCCGGCGGGTGAGGGTGAGGACCACGGCGACCCGGTGCAAGGCCTCGACCCGCACTTCTGGCTGGATCCCCTCCGGCTGGCCGACGTCGCCGACGCCGTCGCCGAGCGCCTGTCCGAGATCGACCCGGAGGGCGCCACCGCGTACGCGGCGAACCTCGCGTCCCTGCGTGCCGACCTGGAGTCGCTGGACGCCGACATGGCGTCCGGTCTGAGCACCTGCGAGCACGACGAGCTGGTGGTCAGCCACGAGGCCTTCGGCTACCTGGCGAACCGTTTCGGCCTGCTGCAGGTCGGCATCTCGGGGTTGAGCCCGGAGAGCGAACCCAGTGCGCTCACGCTTGCCGAGGTCACCGACTTCGTCACCACCCACGACGTCACGACGATCTTCACCGAGGTCCTGGTCGACCCTGCCGTCGCCGAGACCGTCGCCAAGGAGACCGGGGCGACGGTTGCCGTCCTGGATCCCGTCGAGGGGATCACCTCCGATTCGGCGGGCCAGGACTACCTTGCGGTCATGCGCGCGAACCTCGCCGCGCTCCGTACCGGGCTGGAGTGCGCGTGATGGGCGAGAACACCACCGGCGCAACGGTACTGACCCTGCGCGGCCTGCAGGTCGGCTACGACGGGGTGCCCGTCGTGCGCGGCGTCGACCTCTCGGTGACGGCCGGTGAGGTGGTCGCCGTGCTCGGGGCCAACGGGTCGGGCAAGACGACGCTCGTCCGCGGGCTGCTGGGCCTGGCCGAGATCCAGGCCGGGGAGGTCGAGCTCTTCGGCCGGCCCGGAGGGCGGCTCGCCGAGCGGCACCGGATCGGGTACGTGCCCCAGCGCCAGACCGTCGCCGGCGCGATCCCCTCCACCGTCCGCGAGGTCGTGGCGTCGGGCCGTCTCAGCCGGCGCGGGCTCTTCTCCCGGCGGACGGCTGCCGACCGGAGTGCGGTCGACGAGGCACTGCGGACCGTCTCGCTGCTCGACCGCGCGTCGGAGGAGGTCGCCTCCCTGTCGGGCGGCCAGCAGCGCCGGGTACTGATCGCCCGTGCCCTGGCCGGTGAGCCGGACGTTCTCGTGATGGACGAGCCGACCGCAGGTGTGGACGCCAGCAGCCAGGGCGCCCTGGCGGCGACCGTCCAGCGACTGGCCGAGCGCAAGGTCACCCTCCTCATCGTCACCCACGAGGTCGGGCCGCTCTCGGGCGTCGTCAGCCGTGCCCTGGTGATGTCGCGGGGCCGCATGGTCTACGACGGCCCTCTCGCCGGCGCCCGGTCGGGCGCGCAGGCTGCGCTCGACACGGACGGGCACCACTGCCAGGTCGAGACCGGCGCCGCCGGAACGGGTCCTGCCTGGGTGCCCGAGCCGGCCAACGCGTTCGAGCCGCAGCGGAGGGAGCACCGTGCTTGACGTCCTGTCGTACGACTTCATGGTCCGGGCCCTGGTGGCAGCCCTGCTCGTCGGGCTGAGCGCGCCGGTCGTCGGTGTCTTCCTGGTACAGCGCCGGCTCTCGCTGATCGGCGACGGGATGGGTCACGTCGCCCTCACGGGCGTCGCGATCGGCCTGGTGACGGGGACCTCGCCGGTGTGGACGGCCCTGGGCGCGGCGGTGCTCGCCGCGGTGCTGATCGAGCTCGTGCGAGCCCGCGGCCGCTCCGGCGGGGACGTCGTGCTCGCGGTCATGTTCTACGGCGGCATCGCCGGAGGCGTCGTGCTGGTCTCGACGGCGGAGGGCGGCTCGCTCGCCCGGCTCAACGCCTACCTCTTCGGGGCGATCACCACGACGACGACGGCCGACCTCGTCGTCTTCGGCGTGCTGACGGCGGTCGTGCTGGGCACGTGCCTGGTGCTGGCGACCCGGCTCTTCGCGATCAGCGACGACGAGGAGTACGCGCGTGCGAGCGGTCTCCCGGTGACGGGGCTGAACCTGCTGCTGGCCGTGCTCACGGCGGTCACGGTCGTGGTGGCGATGCGCGTCGTCGGGCTGCTGCTGATCAGCGCGCTGATGATCCTGCCGGCAGCCGTGGCCCAGCAGCTGGCGCGCAGCTTCCGCACCACCATCGCGACGGCGATGGCCGTCGGCGTGCTGGTCAGCGTGGTCGGGGTGCTGACGTCGTTCTGGTCCAACACGCCGTCCGGCGGGACGATCGTTCTCTACGCGATCGCCGCCTTCGGGATCGCCGCCCTGGCGGGCTGGTTGCGGCGCCGCCTGCGCGCCGCGCACCACGCGCCGACCGAGGACCACCCGCACGAGCACTTCCCGGGGTGCGGCCACCCGGCGGTGCCCCACGAGGACCACGTCGACTACGTGCACGACGGGCACCGGCACGCCGCCCACGGCGCGCACTACGACGAGCACTGACGAGCACTGACGAGCACTGACGAGCACCGACGAGCACGAGCCGGAGGAGGAAGCCGTGGTTCCGACCACCACACGCAGGAACACCAAGCAGCGCTCCGCGGTGCTCGACTTCCTGTCCGGGCAGAACGTGTTCCGCAGCGCGCAGGACATCTACGCCCACCTGCGCGAGCGGGGCAACCGCATCGGCCTGGCCACCGTGTACCGGGCGCTGCAGGGGATGGTCGAGGACGGTGAGATCGACGTGCTCCGCACCGACGACGGCGAGGCCGTGTACCGGCGGTGCGGCACCGGCCACCACCACCACCTGGTCTGTCGCGTGTGCGGCCGCACAGTCGAGGTCGAGGACCGGCCGGTCGAGCGCTGGGCCGCCACCGTGGCGGAGCAGCACGGGTTCGTCGACGTCGAGCACCAGGTCGAGGTCTTCGGGCAGTGCGCGGACTGCAGCCGGGTGGGCTGAGCATCCGGGCAGCGGGCCGGCTCATCCCGGCGGCGCCGCGTCCACCGCGCCGCCGTACCGCCGCTCGCGGCCCGCGTAGGTCAGCAGGGCGTCCCAGAGGTGACGGCGGTCGACGTCCGGCCACAGGGTGTCGATGAAGGCGAGCTCGGCGTAGGCCGACTGCCAGAGCAGGAAGTTCGAGATCCGCTGCTCCCCCGACGTGCGGATGAAGAGGTCGACGTCAGGCATGTCCGGCTCGTCGAGGTACCGCGCGACCGTCCGCTCGTCCACCCGGTCCGGGTCGATCCGCCCGGCGGCCGCGAGCTGGGCGATGTGCCTTGCGGCGTCCGCGATCTCGGCCCGCCCGCCGTAGTTGATGCAGAGGGTCATCGTCATCACCGTGTTGTCGCGGGTGAGCTCCTCCGCCTCCTCCAGCTCGCGGATCACCGACGTCCACAGCCGGGGACGGCGACCCGCCCACCGCACCCGGACCCCCCACGCGTCGAGCTGCTCTCGCCTGCGGCGCAGGACCTGGCGGTTGTAGCCCATCAGGAAGCGCACCTCCTCGGGCGAGCGCTTCCAGTTCTCGGTCGAGAAGGCGTAGACGGACAGGTTCCGGACGCCCACCTCGATCGCGCCTGCGACGAGGTCGAACAGCGCCTGCTCCCCCGCCTCGTGCCCGGCGGTGCGGGTGAGGCCGCGCTGGTTGGCCCAGCGACCGTTGCCGTCCATCACCACGGCGACGTGCCCGGGCAGCTGGGACGGGTCGAGCCGCGGGGGCGCGACACCGCTCGGGTGAGGAGGTGGCGGCCGGACCTCCCCCGTCCGCTTGCGCGCAGCGACCAGGGCCCGACGGGAGCGGCTCACAGACGCTCGACCATCCGCAGCGACCGCACTCCCCGCTCCAGGTGCCAGTGCAGGTAGGCCGCCACCAGACCACTTGCCTCGCGCCGCGTCCGCTGGTCCGCGGCGTCAGCGACCCCCCAGTCCCCGGTGAGGAGAGCCGCCAGCAGCCCGAGCGTGGCAGGTGCCGGAGCGGCCGCGCCCGGGGGCCGGCACTGGGAGCAGACCGTGCCACCCATCGCCACAGCGAAGGCGCGGTGCGGTCCGGTGGCGCCGCACCGGGCGCAGTCGTCGAAGGACGGGGCCCAGCCCGCCACCGCGAGCGAGCGCAGCAGGAACGCGTCGAGCACCAGCGCCGGGTCGTGCGACCCCTCGGCCAACGTGCGGAGGCCACCGACCAGGAGCAGGAACTGCTGTGTCGCCGGCTCCCGCTCGTTCTCCGTCAGGCGCTCCGCGGTCTCCAGCATGGCCGTGCCGGCGGCGTAGCGCGGGTAGACGGGGGCGATGTGCTGCCCGTACGGAGCGATGGTCTCGGCCTGCGTGACGATGTCGAGGGACCGGCCGGTCCACAGCTGGACGTCGACGTACATGAACGGCTCGAGACGCGCACCGAAGCGGCTCGAGGTGCGTCGCACGCCCTTCGCGACGGCGCGCACCCTGCCCTGCTGACGCGTCAGGAGCGTGACGATGCGGTCGGCCTCACCCAGCTTCTGGGTGCGCAGCACGACGGCCTCGTCGCGGGTCAGCGTCACCCACCCATTGTGCCCGCCACGTTGGCCGCACGTGAGACACCACTCCGCGCCGCCGCGCTCAGGTCGAGACGACCTGGTCACGCCCCTGGCGCTTCGCGCTGTACAGCGCCTGGTCGGCCGAGGCGAGGACCGTCTCGGCGGCCAGCGACGTGGCCACGCCGATGGACGCGGTGACCATCAGCCCCACGGCCAGCCGGTCCCAGTCGTGCTCCCTGATCGCCAGATGCAGGCGGTCCGCGACCGCGGTGGCGGCCATCGGGTCGCCCTCGACCAGCACCACGAACTCGTCGCCGCCGTACCGCACGATGACGTCACCGGCACGGCAGTGCATCAGCAGCATCCCGGCGATGGAGGTGAGCACGCGGTCCCCGACCTCGTGGCCGAACCGGTCGTTGACCCACTTGAAGCGGTCGATGTCGACGAAGATCGCCGACACCACGCCGGAGGCGCGGGCCACGTACTCCACCAGCCTCCGGCGGTTGCCGAGTCCGGTGAGCGGGTCCTCGCGTACCTGCTGGCCCATCCGCTCGGTCTCGGCGATCAGCTCGCGCACCTTGTTGCGGGCCTGGATGTCGGAGAAGCGGCTCGACCGGTCCCACACCAGGCGCGCCATCACCTCCTGCGCGAGAGCCCGCATCCGCGCCAGGCCGGGGTGCTTGCCGTACTCGAGCTCGTCGACGTCGACCTCGACCGAGAGCGCCGTCGCCGCCCAGACGTCACGGCTGGCCTGCGCGGCCGACTCGCGCGCGACACGCAGGTGCTCACGTGCGTCGACGAACTCACCCCGCTGGCTCATCACCCGGGCCAACGTGATGCGGGCGATGTGGCCGTCGCTCAGCTGGTCGCGCACCTCGTAGTCGACCAGCGCCGCCCGCAGCCGACGCTCGGCGAGACCGGGCTCGCCGAGCCGCTCGTGGACGAACGCCTCGTAGACGCGGGCCCGCAGGCCGAGCACGGTCTCGTCGAGGGCCTGCGCCAGCGGTCGCACCCGGCAGATCAACGAGGCGGCGCGCAGGTACAGGTCGCGGGCCTCGGTCCCGCGCCCGAGCAGGTCGTAGGTGGCACCCCAGTAGAGGAGGAGCTGGGTGGCCTCGTCGAGCACGAGCAGGTCGGCCCACAGGTCCTCGCCCCGGACCGAGGTCATCAGCAGACGCTCGGCCTCCTCGTAGAGGTACATCGCCCGGAGCGCCAGCGACACCGCCATGCTCGCGGACATGTGGTTGTAGGCGGTGGAGGGGTGGGCCGCCAGCACGGCGCTGCCCTCGGCCACGGCGTCCATCGCCCGGCTCATCTCGCCCTCGCGCAGCCACGCCTCGGCCAGGAGCGACAGGGCCTTGGCCCTCCAGTAGGGCTGGGTCTCGGGGTCGACGCGGGAGAGCAGCACCTGCGCGTTGACGGCCGACTCGGCTGGGCGTCCGAGCTCGTGCAGCGCGACGCCGATCGTGTAGTGCAGGTACAGGACGGTCGTGGTGTCGTCCGTCAGGCTCACCATGGCGAGCGCGCAGCGGGCGTCGTAGATCGCGTCGTCGTGGTAGCCGGCCAGGTACTTGGCGTGCGCGCGGTCGCTGATGAGGTCGAAGGGGCCGAACTCGGACGTCGGCACCAGCTCTCTGCTCAGCTCCACGGCTCCCAGCTCCCCGTCGTCGTGGCAGGCCGGACCCGAGCTCCGTTCCTCACCCTGGGACCCTCCACCCCCGTGCGCGGGCCCCCGTCAGCGCAGGCCAGAGTGTGCCACGAACTGGCCGTCAGGTCGTGGCGAACGCCACAGTCACCCCCGACCGGCCCTGTTCACCGCCGACACGACGGCCTGCAGCGAGGCCGTGACGATGTTGGGGTCGATGCCCACGCCCCAGAGCACGCGATCGTCGATCTCGCACTCCACGAAGGCCGCCGCCGTGGCGTCGCCCCCGGCGCCCATGGCGTGCTCGGCGTAGTCGAGGACGCGCACGTGCACGTCGACGCCCTCGAGCGCGCTGACGAAGGCGGCGATCGGCCCGTTGCCGATGCCCTGGAGCGTGCGGGCCGCGCCGGCGTCGAGCAGGTCGACGCTCAGCCGGTCGGCCCCGTCGACCTCGCTCTCGGAGCGCGTACCGCGCAGCACCAGGCGGCCCCAGGCGTCGGCCGTCCGCGCGGGGTCGGTCGTGGGCAGGTACTCGTCGGCGAAGACCTGCCACAGCTGCTCGGCCGAGATCTCGCCGCCGGCGGTGTCGGTGCGGCGCTGGACGACCTGGCTGAACTCGATCTGCAGCCGCCGCGGCAGGTCGAGGTGGTGCTCGGACTTCATCAGGTAGGCGACGCCGCCCTTGCCCGACTGGGAGTTCACGCGGATGACGGCCTCGTACGTGCGGCCTACGTCGCGCGGGTCGATCGGGAGGTACGGCACCGCCCACTCGATGTCGTCGACGCCCTTGCCTGCGGCCTCGGCGTCGGCACTCAGGTGGTCGAAGCCCTTCTTGATCGCGTCCTGGTGCGATCCGCTGAACGCCGTGTACACGAGGTCGCCGCCGTACGGGTGCCGCTCGGGCACCCGCAGCTGGTTGCAGTACTCGACCGTGCGTCGGACCTCGTCGATGTCGGAGAAGTCGATCTGCGGGTCGATCCCCTGGCTGAACAGGTTGAGGCCGAGGGTCACCAGGCACACGTTGCCGGTGCGCTCGCCGTTGCCGAACAGGCAGCCCTCGATGCGGTCGGCGCCGGCCTGGTAGCCGAGCTCGGCGGCGGCGACCCCGGTGCCGCGGTCGTTGTGCGGGTGCAGGCTCAGCACCAGCGAGTCGCGCCGGTCCAGGTTGCGGTGCATCCACTCGATCGAGTCGGCGTAGACGTTCGGCGTCGCCATCTCCACGGTCGCGGGCAGGTTGACGATCAAGGGCCGCTCGGGGGTCGGGTCGATCACCTCGGTGACCTTGCCGCACACCTCCACCGCGTAGTCCAGCTCGGTCCCGGTGTACGACTCGGGGCTGTACTCCCAGTAGACCTCGGTCTGCGGCGTGATGGCCTCGGCGTACTTCATGGCCAGCCGGGCACCCTGCGTCGCGATGTCGGTGATGCCGTCGCGGTCCAGGCCGAACACGACCCTGCGCTGCAATGCCGACGTCGAGTTGTAGAAGTGCACGATGGCCTGGTCGGCACCGCGGATCGACTCGAAGGTGCGCTCGATCAGGTGCTCACGGCACTGGGTCAGCACCTGGATGCGCACGTCGTCCGGGATGAGGTCGCCCTCCACGAGCTGGCGCACGAAGGCGAAGTCGGTCTCGCTCGCCGAGGGGAACCCGACCTCGATCTCCTTGTAGCCCATCCGCACCAGCAGCTGGAACATCGCCAGCTTGCGCGCCGGGTTCATCGGGTCGATCAGTGCCTGGTTGCCGTCCCGCAGGTCGACCGCGCACCACCGCGGAGCCTCGGTGACCACCCGGTCGGGCCACGTGCGGTCGGGCAGGTCGACACGGAACTGCTCGAGGTACGGCCGGTACTTGTGCACGGGCATGTCGGTGCCCTGCTGCGCGGCGGTGCGCCAGCGCGTGCTGGGCGAGGACATCGTGGGGGTGGTGGTGCTGCGGGCGTCGTACTGGCCGGTCATCTGACGGTGCCTCTCGAGCGAGGGGAGCGACCGGCGGCGGACTGCAACACCGCGGCGGGGGAACCGGTCTGGTTACAGACCCTCGCCGCGGCGGCCGAGGAGGAGGCTCGCGCGCACGAGCCCCACCCTAGACGCGACCGCGGCACCCCGTCCACGCACCGGTCGGGCGTCTTGCGATGCGGGAGGCCTCCCTACCTGCCGTGACCGGTCACCTTCTCCTCGTTGGGCATCAGCACCCACAGCACCGGGTACAGCAGGAGCTGGCTGCCCGGCACCACGAGGAGGAGCACCGAGAAGACGAGGCGCGCCGGCCACGGGTCGAGACCGAACCGGCGACCGAGCCCCGACATCACGCCGGCGATGACGCGGTCGTCCCGCGGTCGGTAGAGGCCCTGGCGGCCCATGCTCTCGTGGATCCCGGTCATCTGGCTCAGCTCCCGTTCGTCGGAGGTCGTTGACACCGTCAACGATGCCGTGGACGGGCGGGACGCACCATCCGGTGAGCCCCTGAGCCGACCCCGGTCCGACCCTGAGCAGGTCCTCAGCCGCGGCGGCGGACGAGCTCCTCCGCGATCTGCACGGCGTTGAGCGCCGCACCCTTGCGCAGGTTGTCGCTCGAGACGAAGAACACCAGGCCCCGGCCACCGGGCACCCCCTGGTCGACCCTGATCCGCCCCACGATGCTCGGGTCGGCGCCGGCCGCCTTGAGGGGCGTGGGCACGGCGTCGAGCGCGACGCCGGGGGCCTGTCCCAGCAGCTCGGCGGCACGTTCGGGGTCGAGGGCGCGGGCGAACTCGGCGTGGATCGCGAGGCTGTGCCCCGTGAACACCGGCACGCGCACGCAGGTGCCGGAGACCAGCAGGTCCGGAAGGTGGAGGATCTTGCGGCTCTCGTTGCGGAGCTTCTGCTCCTCGTCGGTCTCGCCGCTGCCGTCGTCAACGACGGAACCCGCCAGCGGAAGCACGTTGAACGCGATCGGCTCGGCGTACACCTGCGGCTCGGGGAAGTCCACGGCGGAGCCGCTGAAGGCCAGCGCGGACGCGGAGTCCGCCACCTTGCGCGACTGCGAGTCGAGCTCGGCGACGCCCTTGCCGCCGGTACCCGAGACCGCCTGGTAGGTGGCCACCGTCAGCCGGGTCAGCCCCGCCTCGTCGTGCAGCGGCTTGAGGACGGGCATCGCCGCCATCGTCGTGCAGTTCGGGTTGGCGACGATGCCGAGCGGCAGGTCGTCCAGGTCGCCGGGGTTGACCTCGCTCACCACGAGCGGCACCTGAGGGTGCATCCGCCAGCCGCTCGAGTTGTCGACCACGATCGCGCCGTGGGCAGCCACCTGGGGAGCCAGCTGGAGCGACGCGGTCCTGCCGTTCGAGAACAGGGCGATGTCGAGCCCGCCCAGGTCCGCGGTGGCGGAGTCCTCGACGGTGACCTCGCCGTCCATCCACGGCAGTGTCGTCCCCGCGGAACGGGCCGAGGCGAAGTAGCGGATGTCGTCCAGCGGGAAGGCACGCTCCGCCAGGAGCGTGCGCATGACCCCGCCGACCTGACCGGTGGCACCGAAGACTCCTACGCGCATGCGACGAGTCTACGTGCGGCGCGAGGCGTCGCCCGGACCGCCGTGACGCGGCTAGCCTGCTGGGCGTGATCGCCGCCCCTGCCGAGGCTCTCATCGTCGTGGACATGCAGCGGGCGCACGTCACCGGGACCCACGCGGTACCCGATGCGGGTCTCCTCGTGACCGTCGTGGACCGACTGGTCGCCCGTGCCCGTGACGCCGGGGCCCTGGTCGTCCACCTGCAGAACGACGGCGGGATCGACGCGGTGGACGAGCCGGGCTCACCCGGCTGGGCGCTCGTGGCGCAGCCCGTGCCAGGCGAGCAGGTCATCCGCAAGAGCGGGGACGACGGCTTCGCGGGCACGAACCTCGACACGGTCCTGCGTCAGCGTGGTGTGGGCACCGTGGTCGTGTGCGGCGTGCAGTCCGAGATGTGCGTGGCTGCCACAGCACGCGCGGCGATGTCCCGCGGTCTGACCGTGGTGCTCCCCCGTGACTCCCACGGCACCCACCCCATCGCGGCGGACGGTGACATCGGGGTGGCGGTTCCCGCTGCGCACGTGGCCCGGGTCGCCGAGTGGTCGCTCGGTGACGACGTCGTCGCGGTGGACCGGTCCGACCAGGTCAGCTTCCGGGCCGCGAGGCCCGCGGACGGCTAGGCGTCCGGGTCAGAAACCCAGCCGGCGCAGCTGCTTCGGGTCGCGCTGCCACTCCTTGGCGACCTTCACGTGCAGGTCGAGGTAGACCTTCACCCCGAGCAGCCGCTCGATGGCCGGCCGGGAGGTCGTGCCGATCTCGCGCAGCCGCGCGCCCTGCTTGCCGATGACGATGCCCTTCTGCGACGGCCGCTCCACGTAGAGGTTCACGCGCACGTCGAGCATGCCGTCGTCACGCCCCTCCCGCGGCAGCATCTCCTCGACGACCACCGCCAGCGAGTGCGGCAGCTCGTCACCGAGCCCTTCCAGCGCCGCCTCACGCACGAGCTCGCCGATCATCACGGCCTCCGGCTCGTCGGTGAGATCCCCCTCCGGATACATCACCGGACCCTCGGGCAGGAGCCCCAGGAGCACCTCCAGCAGCGTGTCGACCTGGTAGCCGCCGGTCGCCGACACCGGCACCACGTCGGCCCAGTCCCCCAGCCCCGTGATGGCCACCAGGTGCTCGGCCAGACGGTCGGACTTGACCAGGTCGGCCTTCGTGGCGATGGCCACGACCTTCGGTGGGCGCCTCCCCTCGGCCACCACCGCGAGCTTCTCGGCGATGAACCGGTCGCCGGGTCCCACCTTCTCGTCGGCCGGCATGCAGAACCCGACCACGTCGACCTCGGACAGCGTCTCGGCGACGAGGTCGTTGAGGCGTTGTCCCAGAAGGGTTCTCGGACGGTGGAGGCCCGGCGTGTCGACGAGGACGAGCTGGGCGTCCGGGCGGTGCACGATGCCGCGGATCGTGTGCCGCGTGGTCTGCGGGCGACTGGAGGTGATCGCCACCTTCTCGCCCACGAGGGCGTTCGTCAGCGTCGACTTGCCGGCGTTCGGTCGGCCGACGAGGGCGGCGAAGCCGGAGCGGTGGCTCACGCGGCACCCGACCCGGCGTCGGCCCGCTCGTCGCGGTCGGCCGGCTGGTCGCGCTCGACGCCGTCCTCGGTCTCGTTCGCGTCCGTCACGTCGGTCCCGCTCCCTGCAGTCGGTTCCTGCTCTCGCGTCACCAGCACCGTGGCGATCCGGTTGCGGCGTCCCTCCATCCGCTCGGCGGTCAGCACGAGGCCGGCGACCGTCGCCACGGCGCCGGCGATCGGGACCTTCCCGAGGGTCTTGGCCAGCAGGCCGCCGACCGAGTCGACCTCGTCCTCCTCGATCTCCACACCGAACAGCTCGGCCATCTCGTCGATCGACAGGCGGGCGCTGACGCGGAAGACGCCGTCCTCCAGGCTCTCGACGGTCGCCGCCTCGCGGTCGTACTCGTCGTTGATCTCGCCGACGATCTCCTCGACCAGGTCCTCGATCGTCACGAGGCCGGCGATGCCGCCGTACTCGTCCACCACGAGCGCCACGTGCGCCGACTCGCCCTGCATCTCGCGCAGCAGGGCGTCGACGCGCTTGCTCTCCGGCACGAACACCGGGGGGCGCATGGCGCGCTCGACGACCTGGGTCGCGTTCTCGGGGTGGTCGCTGTGCAGGCGGCGCGCGACGTCCTTGAGGTACAGCATGCCGAGCGGGTCGTCGACGCCCTCACCGATCACCGGGATGCGGGAGAAGCCGGAGCGAAGGAAGAGGCGCATGCCCTGCTCCAGCGTCGCGCCGCACTCGATCGTGACCATGTCGGTGCGCGGCACCATCACCTCACGAACCAGCGTGTCACCCAGCTCGAACACCGAGTGGATCATCTTGCGTTCGACGGCCTCGATGACCTCCGACTCGGTCGCCAGGTCGACCAGGTCACGCAGCTCGCTCTCGGAGGCGAACGGCCCCTGGCGGTACCCCCTTCCGGGTGTCACCACGTTCCCGATCACGACCAGCAACCGGGCGATCGGCCCGAGGAACGTCGTGACGGCTCGCAGCACGGGCGCCATCAGCAGGGCCACCCGCTCCGGGTGCTGACGGGCGACGGTACGGGGGCTGACGCCGACGAGGACGAACGAGACCGAGCCCATCACCGCGGTCGCGAGCAGCAGCACGACCCACCAGCGCTGCACCTGCGCGTCGACGACGAGCGCGACGCACACCGCCGCCGCCGCCTCCGTCGCCACACGCAGGAAGATCGTCACGTTGACGACCGGGGCGGGGTCGTTGAGCACGCGCACCAGGGCCGCCGCGCCGCGCTGCCCGTCGGCCGCCCGCTTCGCCGCATCGGCCCGGCTCACCCGGACCATGGCGGTCTCGGCGGCGGCGAAGAGCCCGGCCAGGGCCACGAGCAGCAGGCCGAGAACCACGAGGAGCGCGGACGGGACGCCCATCAACCGTTCCCGGGCTCGGGCGCGGCCGGACCCGACGGTCGGGTCGATCGCGCGGGTGCCCGAGGGGATCGCGGCGTCGCCGGGAACCCCCGAGAGGAAGGTCAGCAGGAGGCGTCGCTGCAGCTCGAACATCTCCTTCTCCTCCTCCGGGTCGGCGTGGTCGTACCCGAGCAGGTGGAGGATGCCGTGCGTCGCCAGCAGGAGCAGCTCCTCGGCTGTGGCGTGACCGGCCGTCTTCGCCTGCGTGGCCGCCACCTCGGGGCAGAGCACGACGTCGCCCAGCAGCCCCGGCTCGCTCGGAGCGCCCTCGCGGCCGGGCCTCAGCTCGTCCATCGGGAAGCTCAGCACGTCCGTGGGGCCGGGCTCGTCCATCCACTGCACGTGCAGCGCCGACATGGCGTCGACGTCGACCAGCAGGACCGACATCTCGACCTGCGGATGGACGTGCAGCGCATCGAGGACGTGCGCGGGACAGCGCCACGATCTCGGCCTCGTCGACCTCGTACCCGGACTCGTTCGAGACCTCGATGCTCATCGGCTGTCACGCATCGGGCCACGACGGCCCGCACGCGCACCCTGCACCGCCGCCTGCCGGGCCTGCTCGTCGACGTCCCAGCGCCCGTAGGCCTCGACGATGTCGCTGACCAGTCGGTGGCGGACGACGTCCGAGCTGCGTGAGGCTGGCGAAGTGGACGTCGTCGACGCCGTCGAGGATCTCGCGCACCACCCGCAGGCCTGACCGCGTGCCGGTGGGCAGGTCGACCTGAGTCACGTCACCGGTGACGACCATCTTGGAACCGAACCCGAGGCGCGTCAGGAACATCTTCATCTGCTCGGTCGAGGTGTTCTGCGCCTCGTCGAGGATGATGAACGCGTCGTTGAGGGTCCGCCCGCGCATGTAGGCCAACGGCGCCACCTCGATGGTCCCGGCCGCCATCAGCCGGGGGATGGAGTCCGGGTCGAGCATGTCGTGCAGAGCGTCGTACAGGGGCCTGCAGGTACGGGTCGATCTTCTCGGTCAGGGTGCCCGGCAGGAACCCGAGCCGTTCCCCGGCCTCGACGGCGGGACGGGTGAGGATGATGCGGTTGACCGACTTGGCCTGCAGCGCCTGGACCGCCTTGGCCATCGCGAGGTAGGTCTTGCCCGTACCGGCGGGTCCGATGCCGAACACCACGGTGTGCTGGTCGATCGCGTCGACGTAGCGCTTCTGGTTGACGGTCTTGGGCCGGATCGTCCGCCCGCGGTGGGACAGGACGTTGAGCGTGAGCACGTCCGCGGGACGTTCACCCGCGGAGTGCCGCAGCATGCCGATCGAGCGCTCCACCGCGTCGGGGCTGAGGTGCTGGCCGCTGCCGAGCACGGCGGTCATCTCGTCCACCAGCCGCTCGACCAGGGCGACGTCGCCGACCGGACCTTCGAGGGTCACCTCGTTGCCGCGGACCAGGACGTCGACGCGGGGGAACGCCCTCTCGACGACGCGCAGCAGCTCGTCGCGGGTACCGAGGAGCGACACCATCGAGACCTGGCCCGGCACCACGACCGTGTGCCGCGAACGCCGTTGGGGGCTGGCCCCGTCCGCGCCGACCTCACCGCCGGCCGCAGGGTCGAGGTCGGGGGCGGAGGGCACCGCCTCCTGGCCGGGGACGACGCCGCTCGGCGTCGTGTCGTGGTCGTCCTGGTCTGTCATGGGCGGGCCCGGGGGGCCCTCGCTCCTCGGATCGGCGGGTCGAGTTCCCCCGCAGTCTACCGGCCGAGGTCAGCCCGGGGGCCAGGTGAGCTCTCGCCCGCCGAGCACGTGCCCGTGCACGTGGAAGACCGTCTGGCCGCTGGCCGGGCCGGTGTTGAAGACCCAACGCCACCCGTCCGGCGACTCCCCCTCGGCGATCTGGTGCGCCACGCGGCCCATCTCGGCCAGGACCTCACCGTCGGCCGCGGCCAGGGCACCCACGTCGGTGTGGTGGTCCACGGGCACCACGAGCACGTGGAGGGGAGCCTTGGGGTTGACGTCGCGGAACGCGAGCACGCGGTCGGTCCGCACCACCTCGTCGGCCGCGATCTCACCGGAGACCATCCGGCAGAACAGGCAGTGCGGGTCGCTCAGGTGCGCACGGGATGCCGTCATCGCGGCAGGTTACCGACCGGACTGCGGCGGGGCAGCACCCGAAACGCGCCGGTCTGCGACAACCTCGACACCGAGCCGCGCGTGAGAGGGATGTGATGACGATGACCCGGGAGCAGTCCCGTGGCGCCGACGACCCGGTCCCGGCTGACCCGGACAGCGCGCTGCGGATGCTGTACGCCGCGCACTGGGGAGCCCTCGTCCGCCTCGCGTCCCTGCTCCTGGGGTCGACCTCGGCGGCGGAGGAGGTGGTGCAGGAGGCCTTCGTCGGCACGTACCGCAGGTGGCACCGCCTGCGGGACCCGCAGGCGGCCGCCGGCTACCTGCGCAACAGCGTCGTCAACGGCTGCCGGTCGGTGCACCGGCACCGGGTCGTGGAGCTGCGGCACCGGGAGCCGTCGGCCCCCGAACCGGCTGGTCCCGAGGAGATCGCCGAGCGGCGTGACGAGGACGCGGCCGTGATGGCCGTGCTCGCGTCCCTGCCGCAGCGGCAGAGAGAGGTGCTCGTGCTGCGCTACTACCTGGACGCCAGCGAGGCCGAGATCGCCGACCTGATGGGTGTCAGCCGCGGGTCGGTCAAGAGCCACGCCCACCGGGGCCTGGCCGCCCTGAAGCAGGGCCTGCAGCACGGCACGACGGGGGGACGGGGATGAACCCGCGAGACGACCACGCCTACGGCGACGAGCAGGTGGAGCGCAGGCTGCGCGACGCCCTGATGAGGGAGGCCGACATGGTTCAGCCCGGCGACGACGGACTGGAGCGCATCCACGCACGACTCGACGCCGAGGGCGACGGGTACGACGACGGTGGCTACGAGGCGCCGACCGGGAGGCCGGGGTGGAGGCCCTGGGTGGCCGGCCTGGTGGCGGCCGCCGTGGTCGGTGTCGTGGTCGGTCTCGTCTACGCCGGCAACCGGGAGGACCCGGTCGACACGGCCGGCACGCCCACGAGCTCGCCGTCGGTGACCGCTTCGCCCGAGACACCCACGGAGTCGCCTTCGACGCCGCCGGCCGCCGGCGAGCTGGCAGGCGTACCGGTCTACTGGCTGGGCGAGTCGAAGGCCGACGTCTGGCTCTACCGCGAGTTCCGTGACGTCCCCGACGTGGGCGGCGAGGTCGCCTCGGCCGTCTCCGCGATGACGACGCTCGAGCCGCAGGACCCCGACTACTCGACCCCCTGGTCGCCGGCGTCGCAGGTGACGGTCACCCAGGACGGTGACGCGATCACCGTCGACCTCTCCGCGGACGCCTTCGCGAACGGCGACGTCGGCAGCCGGGTCGCGGAGCGGGCGATCCAGCAGCTCGTCTGGACGGCCACAGCCGCGGCCCAGTCCCCCGGCCCGGTGACGATCACCGTCGACGGCGGGTCCTACGACGCCTGGGGAACGGTAGCCCTCGGAGAGCCGATGACCCGCGACAACGACGCGCGCGGCCAGATCTGGATCGACTCCCCGACCGAGGGGCAGACCGTCCCGGCCGGGACGGTCACCGTCACCGGCAGCTCCCGGGCGTTCGAGGCGACCATCCAGTGGGAGGTCCAGGACGCCGGCGGCGCCGTCGTGGCCGAGGGCTTCACGATGGGCGGTGCGCAGGAGACCTACGAAGGCTACGAGTTCACGGTCGACCTGACCCCGGGCACGTACTCCGTGCACCTCTACGCGGACGACATCTCCGGCGGCGAGTCGCCCGAGGGCCCGCGGATGTTCGAGCAGACCCGCACCATCACCGTGCAGTGACCCGCGGCGGGGTCAGCGGCCGACGAACCTGTCCTTGAGCTTGCCGAAGACCCCGCCGTGGGCGCTGGCCATCCGACCCGTCGGCCGCGTCTCGCCGCGCAGCTCGGCGAGCTGCCGCAGGAGCTCCTCCTGCTGCTCGTCGAGGCGCGTCGGCACCTGCACGTCGACGTGCACGTGCAGGTCGCCGCGGCTGCCCGAGCGCAGGCGGGTCACACCGTAGCCGGTCAGCCGGTGCACGGCGCCCGGCTGCGTGCCCGGGACGAGGTCGATCTGCTCGGGCCCGTCCATCGTCTCGACCGTCAGGGTCGTGCCGAGCGCGGCCGCCGTCATCGGTACCTGGATCGTGCAGTGCAGGTCGTCACCGCGGCGCTGGAACACGTCGTGCGGTCGCTCGGAGATCTCGACGTACAGGTCGCCGGGCGGCCCACCGCCGGGTCCGACCTCGCCCTGTCCGCTCAGCTGGATGCGGGTGCCGGTGTCGACGCCCGCCGGGATCTTCAGGGTCAGCGTGCGGCGGGTGCGGACGCGGCCCTCACCGGAGCACTCCAAGCACGGCTCGGGGATGACGGTGCCGTAGCCACCGCAGGTCGGGCACGGGGCGGTGGTCATCACCTGGCCGAGGAAGGAGCGGGCGACCCGCTGCACCTGTCCCCGTCCGCCGCAGGTCGAGCAGGCCGCGGGGCCGGTGCCGGGACGGCAGCAGGAGCCCTCGCAGACGCCGCACACGACGGCGGTGTCGATGCTGATCTCCCGCTGTCCGCCGAAGACGGACTCCTGCAGGTCGACGTCGAGCCGGATCAGCGCGTCCTGGCCCGCACGCTGGCGCGGCACCGGGCCGCGCGTCTGGGCCTGGCCGAAGAAGCTGTCGAAGATGTCGCTGAAGCCGAAGCCGGGTCCGCTGCCGCCTCCCGACGCGAAGGGGTCTCCGCCGAGGTCGTAGGCGCGCCGCTTCTCGGCGTTGGACAGCACGTCGTAGGCGCGTGACACGTCCTTGAACCGCTCCGACTCCTCGGGGTTCACGTCGGGATGCAGCTGCCGCGCCAGCTTGCGGTAGGCCTTCTTGATCTCCTCGGGCGTCGCGTCGCGGGCGACACCCAGGACCTCGTAGTGGTCAGTCACGGATCGGGGACCCTCCTGGGTCGTGGGGGGACGGGCGTGGTCGAGGGGTGGGTCAGCTCCCGATGATCCGGGAGACGTAGCGCGCCACAGCCCTCACCGCGGCCATCGTGGTCGGGTAGTCCATGCGGGTCGGCCCCAGCACGCCGAGACGCGCCACGACCTCCCCGCCGGGGGTGCCGTAACCGCTGGTCACGACGGAGGTGTCGGTCAGACCCCGGTGCTCGTTCTCGTGCCCGATCCGCACCGCGACGCCCACCGCGGGATCGTCGGCCATCTCGCCGAGCAGCCGCAGCAGCACGACCTGCTCCTCGATCGCCTCCAGCACGGGGCCGATGGACTGGGGGAAGTCGGTGCCGGACCGTGCCAGGTGCGCCGTGCCGGCCAGCACGACCCGCTCCTCGCGCTGGATGGTGATCGCGTCCTCGATCGCGGCGACCACCGAACGGACCAGGTCGCGGTCCTCGGGACGGAACGCCGAGGCCACCTGGGCAGTGCGGGACGCCACCGCCGAGAGGCGCTGGCCGCTCGCGGCCTCGTTGAGGCGGGCGCGCAGCTCGCCGACGAGGTCGTCCGGGAGGTCGGCGTCGACCTCCACGATGCGCTGCTCGACCCGACCGGTGTCGGTGATCAGCACCACCAGCAGGCGGCCCGACGTGACGGGCACCAGCTCGAGGTGCCGCACCGTCGAGCGGCTCAGGGAGGGGTACTGGACGACCGCGACCTGTCGCGTCAGGTGCGCGAGCGCCCGCACCGTGCGGTCGAGGACGTCGTCGAGGTCGACGGCGTCGTTGAGGACGGTGCTGATGGCGCGTCGCTCGGCCTGCGACAGCGGCCGCACCGCCGACAGCCGGTCCACGAAGACCCGGTACCCGTGGTCGGTGGGGACGCGCCCGGCGCTGGTGTGCGGCTGGGCGATCAGGCCCTCCTCCTCCAGGGCGGCCATGTCGTTGCGGATGGTGGCCGGCGACACACCCAGGTGATGACGCTCCACGAGCGCCTTCGACCCGACCGGCTCGCTGGTCGCGACGTAGTCCTCGACGATGGCTCGCAGCACCGACAGCTTGCGTTCCTCGCTCACACCGGCACCTCGCTCCCTCGTCCGCCGTCGCTCGCACCTTCCTGGCACTCGCGCTTTCGGAGTGCCAGTCTACGGCGTCACGCCGCGTCCTCCACCTCCACGGGGCCGTCCGGGCCTAGCCTGCCGCGGTGAGGCACTCCCCCGCGCACCCCGACCGCTACGGCACGGACGTCCTGGCCGGCGGGCCGCCCCGCAGGGCGGAGCCGGCGTCCGTCCCCGCCGAGTCGGGACTGGTCGTGGAGGACGTCGAGACGGGGTGGTGCGGCGCGGTGGTGCGTGTGGAGCGCAGCGGCGGGATGCACCTGGTCGTGCTCGAGGACCGGCGCGCCCGCATGCGGTCCTTCCCGCTCGGGCCGGGGTTCCTCCTCGACGGGCACCCGGTCCGGCTGGTCGCTCCCGCAGGGCCGGCACGACCCCGGCCGGCCGACCGGACCGCCAGCGGGTCGAGGGCCGTGCACGGAGCCGGCGCGCGGGTCGCCAGGGGCTCGCGACTCTGGGTGGAGGGCCGCCACGACGCCGAGCTGGTCGAGAAGGTGTGGGGCGACGACCTGCGCGTCGAGGGGGTCGTGGTCGAGCCGCTCGACGGCGTGGACGACCTCGCCGCGGCGATCGCGGGCTTCGCCCCGGACCCGGGGCGCCGGCTCGGGGTGCTGGTCGACCACCTGGTCGCCGGGTCCAAGGAGTCACGGATCGTCGCCGAGGCGCTCGCGGACCGCCGGTTCCGGGCGCACGTGCTGGTCGTCGGCCACCCGTACGTCGACATCTGGCAGGCGGTGAAGCCGGAGCGGGTCGGCCTCCAGAGGTGGCCCGTCATCGACCGCGGGACCGAGTGGAAGCGGGGGGTCCTGGACCACCTCGGCTGGTCCTCGGCCTCGCAGGCCGACGTGGCGCTCGGCTGGCGGCGGATCCTGGGCAGCGTGCGCGGCTGGACCGACCTGGAGCCCGAGCTCCTCGGCCGGGTGGAGCAGCTGATCGACTTCGTCACCGACTGATGAGCGCTTTCGGGACGTATCGCCCGACGCGCGGCGGCCTCCTTCCCGAGGCGACACCGCGCGTGGTGAAGGCGCAGTACGCTGCGGCCAACGACCACCACATCAAGGCAAACGGAGGGGAAGTCCCGTGAGCGAGCCCCAGTACGGCAACCAGCCCGAACAGCAGGGCCAGCCCGACCTGAACAAGCCGCAGGAGGGCGCGGGCGCACCCGGCCAGCAGCCGCCGAGCTATGGCGCTCCCCAGCAGCCGCAGCAGCCGGGCTACCCCCCGCAGGGTGGCTACCCGCCCCAGGGTGGCGGCTACACCGGTCCTCCGCAGGGCTACGGCGGTCCCCAGGGCGAGATGGCGCCGGGCGAGCAGCGCCAGTGGGCGATGTTCGCCCACCTGAGCGGGATCCTGAACGTCTTCGGCGGGTGGGCCGTGGTGCCCGTCCTGGTGATCTACCTGGTCACGAAGGACCGCGGTGGCTTCGTCCGGCGCCAGTCGGCCGAGGCGCTGAACTTCCAGATCACCCTGCTGATCGGCTTCGTCGTCGGGTGGATCCTCACCTTCGTGCTGATCGGCTTCCTGCTGCTGCTGGGGCTGGTCATCGTCGCCGTCATCTTCGCGATCATGGGCGGCATGGCCGCCAACCGTGGCGAGGAGTACCGGTACCCGTTCAACATCCGTCTCGTGAACTAGTCCTCGAGACGGTCACCACCCCAGCAGTCGCCGCACCACCAGGTCGGCAAGCAGCCGCCCCCGCCGGGTCAGCACGACCCGGTGCGGGGCGGCTTCCGCGTCCAGCAGGCCCTCGCCCACCATCTCGTCGACGACGCGCACGACGTCGTGTCCTCCGTCGGCCACCCCCGGGGTCCCGAGCAGGGCCTCGGCCGGCAGCCCACCGCGGAGCCGGACCCCGAGCATGACCGCCTCGGTGTGGCGCGCCCCGGGGTCCAGCACCTCCCGGGCCGCTGCCGGGCTCTGTCCCGCAGCCAGGCGGCCCGCGTGGGCCGCGGGGTGCTTGACGTTCCACCACCGGACGCCGCCCACGTGGCTGTGCGCACCCGGCCCGATGCCCCACCAGTCGTCGCCCGACCAGTAGCCGAGGTTGTGGCGGCACCGGGCGTCGTCTTCCGAGGCCCAGTTGCTGACCTCGTACCACCCGTAGCCGGCTGCCGTGAGGGCCTCGTCGGCGACCTCGTACTTGGCCGCGAGGTCGTCCGGGTCGGGCGACGGCAGCCGTCCCCGGCGTACGTCCGCCGCCATGGCGGTGCCCTCCTCGACCACGAGGGCGTACGCGGACACGTGGTCGGGCCGCAGGGACGTGACGGCGTCCAGGGAGGCCTGCCAGTCGGCCGTCGACTCCCCCGGCGTGCCGTAGATCAGGTCGAGGCTGACCTGCAGCCCCGCCTCGCGGGCCCACGACACGACCGGACCGATCCTCGCGGGGTCGTGCGTGCGGTCGAGGGTGCGCAGCACGTGGGGTACAGCCGACTGCATGCCGAACGAGACGCGCGTGAAGCCGCCGTCCGCGAGCTCCTGCAGCGACTGCGGGGTGACCGAGTCGGGGTTCGCCTCGGTCGTGACCTCCACGTCGTCCGCCATCCCCCACGTGTCCGCGGCGGCGCGGACGACCGCCACGAGCTCGCCCGCGGGCAGCAGCGTGGGCGTGCCACCGCCGACGAACAGGGTCGAGACCGGACGGCTGGGCACGCCGGAGGCGTCCAGCGTCGCGGCGGCGAGCGCGATCTCGTCGACCACCGAGCCGGCGTACCCCGCGACCGAGGCGCCGGGCAGCGAGGGCGGACCCAGCTCGAGCGCCGTGTAGGTGTTGAAGTCGCAGTAGCCGCACCGCACGGCGCAGAACGGCACGTGCACGTAGAGGCCGAACGACCGGTCGAGGGCTCCCCGGGCCGCGTGCGAGGGGAGGGCCCCGTCGACGGGCACGGGGTCGCCCTCCGGCAGTCGAGGCGGGGTCACCCGGCCATGGTGGACCAGCGTGGGGACCCTACGATCGGCGGGTGCGCGCGACGGGTCGACCGCCCCGACCGACGGCAGACGTCCGGCTGGTCGTCCTGCACCCCGGGCACCTCTGGAGACCGCGCGTGCTGCAGCTGGCGCCGACCCCCGAGCAGGAGCCCTTCTCCGGACGCGCCGCCGACACACTCCCGGCGGCGGACGCGGACCTGTCGCGGACGCCGTTCGCCATCGCCGACGGCGAGACCCCGGTCGGCTTCGGCGTGCTCGACCGGCTCGGGATCCTGCCCGAGCTCGTCGACCAGCCGGAACGGTCCGCGTTGCTGCGGGGGTTCTACGTCGACGCGGCACACCAGCGCCGCGGGCTGGGCACGGCAGCGGCGGGCGCCGTCCCCGAGCTGGTGGGCGGGCTCTTCGGCGACGTCGAGCTCGTCGTGCTGACCGTCAACGAGGGCAACCCGACCGCGGTGGCCGCCTACGGCCGCGCAGGCTGGTCGGACACCGGCGTCCGCTACCTGGGCGGTGCCGTCGGCCCGCAGCACGTGCTGGTCAGCCGCGTGCCGCAGCACGCTCCGCGAACCGCCGCAGCGCCGCCGACATCGTGAAGCCGCCCGTCTCGGCGGCGGCGAGCAGGACGCGGGCGTCGGAGGGGTCCCGTCGCGTGAACCACCGGGTCACGGTCACCCCGTGCCCCGGACGCGTGGCCACCTCCACCTCGTCGCCGGCCTGCACCGGTCCCGGACGCACGACCCGCAGGTACGCGCCGGACAGGCCCCGCTCGGTGAAGCGGCGCACCCACGAGTCCTCGTCCACGAACCGTCCGAACGTCGCGCACGGGATCCTCGGACCCGTGACCTCCACGACCAGGCGGTCCCCCACCTGCCACTGCTCACCGAGCTCGGCCCCGTCCACCCGCACCCCGGTCGTGCGCAGGTTCTCGCCGAACGCGCCGGGAGGCAGGTCACGCCCGAGCTCGTCGGCCCACACGGACGCGGACTCGTCGGCGTACGCGTACACGGCCTGGTCGGGCCCACCGTGGTGCTGCCGATCGGCCTGCACGTCGCCGTAGAGCCCGAGCTCCCGCACCGCGACCGGGCCGTCCACCGGGCGCTTGTCGATCGCCGTCACCCCGACCGAGCCGCTGTCCGGACGGAGGGCGTGCACGCGGCACACGGCCATCACACGGCCAGTCGCGGTC
This sequence comes from uncultured Actinomycetota bacterium, assembly GCA_963843835.1. GTDB lineage: Bacteria > Actinomycetota > Actinomycetes > Actinomycetales > CAWJMD01 > CAWJMD01. Next base: position 280,740 of record CAWJMD010000008.1, on the reverse strand, counting down.
ACTCCGCGTAGAACCCCTCGAGCACCGAGGCGTTCTTGCTCTCGACGACTTTGCGCTTCAGCTTCATCGACGGGGTCAGGTCGCCGTCCTCGACGGTGAGGTCACGCGTCAGGATCTCGAACTTCTTGATCGTCTCCCAGCGTCCGAGGCGCGCGTTGACCCCGTCGACGTACTCCTGCACCATCTGGCGCGCGGCCGGCGACGACACGATCTGCTCGTAGTCCTTGCCCGCCAGCCCCTCGTGCTGCTCGGCCCACAGCGCGATGGCCTCCGGGTCGAGAGCGATCAGCGCCGAGACGAAGTTGCGCCCCTCGCCGTGGACGACGATCTGGCTGGCGTACGGGCAGGTCGCCTTGAACATCGACTCGATCGCCTGCGGCGCGACGTACTTGCCGCCCGAGGTCTTGATCAGGTCCTTCTTGCGATCCGTGATCGCCAGCACGCCCTCGTCCGTGAAGGTCCCGATGTCGCCGGTGCGGAACCAGCCGTCCTCGGTGAAGCACTCGGCCGTGGCCTCCGGCAGGTTGTGGTACCCCTGCATCACGCCGGGACCCTGGATCAGCACCTCACCGTCGACGTCGAGGCGGACGCTCGTGCCGGGGAACGGGGGCCCGACCGTGCCGAACCGGTACCCCTCGGGCCGGGTGCAGAACGAGGCGGCCGAGGTCTCGGTGAGGCCGTACCCCTCCAGGATCACGATGCCGGCCGCGTGGAACCACTCGCCGATGTCCTTGCTGAGTGCGGCGGACCCGGAGATGAAGTAGCGGATGCGACCGCCGAAGCGCTCCCGCAGCTTCGAGTACACGAGCCTGTCGGCGACCCGGTACTCGGCGGCCAGCAGGCCGCTCGGCTCCTTGCCCTCCATCCGCAGGGCCGAGACCTTGCGGCCGGTCGTCATCGCGCGCTGGAAGATGGCCTTCTTGGCGCCGCCCTCGGCGTGCACGTTGCTGACGACCCGGCCGTGCACCTTCTCGAAGATGCGCGGCGCGCCCGCCATGATCGTCGGCCGGACCACGGCCAGGTTCTCGACCAGGACGGTCACGTCGCCGTCGACGGCGGTGGCGAAGCCGATGCGCAGCTGCGCGGCCATCAGCACCTTCCCGAACGAGTGCGACAGGGGCAGCCACAGGTACTGCAGGTCGTCCTCGCCGATCACCTTCGTGGCCTCGATGGCCAGGCCCTCGTAGACCCAGTTCGAGTGCGTGAGCCGTACTCCCTTGGGGCGTCCGGTCGTCCCCGACGTGTACATCAGCGTGGCCAGGTGCTCCGGACGGACAGCGCGCGTGGTGCGCTCGACGACCTCGGGGTCGGAGGCCATGCTCGCCTTGCCCTCGCGGCGGAGCGTCTCGAGCGTGATCACCCGCTCGTCCGTGCCGGCGGCGATCAGGCTGCCGGACTCGATCAGCACCACGTGCGTCAGGTCGGGCAGGTCGTCCCAGCAGTCGGTGATCTTGGTGAGCTGGGCCGCGTCCTCGGCGATCACGACGCGCGAGCCTGAGTCGGAGAGGATGTAGCGCACGTCCTCGTCACTGGACGTGGGGTACACGGTGGTCGTCGCCGCTCCGGCGCACAGGATGCCCAGGTCGGCGAGGATCCACTCGAGCCGGGTGCCGGCCGCGATGGCGACGCGGTCCTCGGGCCGGACACCCAGGGCGATCAGGCCCGCCGCGATCTCGGTGACGGCCGCCGCGGTCTGGGTCCAGGTGGACGACTCCCACTCACCCTTGGCGTGGCGGCGGCGGAACGCCTCGTGCGACGGGGAGGCCGCGACGCGGTCGAGGAACATCGCCCCGAGCGAGGCCGGCGCGTCGGCGATGGCGGCCGCGAGCGCCGCCTCCTCCTGCGGAGAGGCCGTGCAGACGCCGGCGGGGGCGGACAGGTCCGCAGAGCCGCCGGGGGCCTGCGCCGCGAGCGGGCGGTCGTCGTGGCCACGGGTCGTGCTCATCGCGGGACCTCCTCGTCCACGTCGACCGACGCCGGCCGACTGTCCCGCCACCCTAGGACGGACCGCTCGGAACCCGCACCGTTTCTACTTCCTCGGCTTCTCGCCCTTGACCTCCGCGTCGGAGGAGAGCGCGGCGATGAAGGCCTCCTGCGGCACCTCGACGCGGCCGACCATCTTCATGCGCTTCTTGCCCTCCTTCTGCTTCTCGAGGAGCTTGCGCTTGCGGGTGATGTCACCGCCGTAGCACTTGGCCAGCACGTCCTTGCGGATGGCGCGGATGGTCTCGCGGGCGATCACTCGCGCGCCGATGGCCGCCTGGATCGGCACCTCGAACTGCTGCCGGGGGATCAGCTCGCGCAGCTTGCCGGCCATCATCGTGCCGTAGGAGTAGGCCTTGTCCTTGTGGACGATCTGGCTGAAGGCGTCGACCTGCTCGCCCTGGAGCAGGATGTCCACCTTCACCAGGTCGGCGACCTGGTCACCGTCGGGCTCGTAGTCGAGGGACGCGTACCCGCGCGTGCGCGACTTCAGCATGTCGAAGAAGTCGAAGACGATCTCGGCCAGCGGCAGCGTGTAGCGCATCTCGACGCGTTCCTCGGAGAGGTAGTCCATTCCGCGCAGCGTGCCGCGGCGTGACTGGCACAGCTCCATGATCGTGCCGATGTACTCGGCCGGGGCCAGGATCGTCGCCCGCACCACAGGCTCCTTGACCTCCGAGATCTTGCCGGTGGGGTACTCGCTGGGGTTGGTCACGACGACCTCGGTGCCGTCGTCCAGGCGCACCTCGTAGACCACGGACGGAGCCGTCGAGATCAGGTCGAGGTCGAACTCGCGCTCGAGACGCTCTCGCACGATCTCCAGGTGCAGGAGGCCCAGGAAGCCGACTCGGAAGCCGAAGCCCAGCGCGAGCGAGGTCTCGGGCTCGTAGACGAGGGCTGCGTCGTTCAGCTTGAGCCTGTCGAGGGCGTCGCGCAGGGTCGGGTAGTCGGAGCCGTCGATCGGGTACAGGCCCGAGAACACCATCGGCTTGGGGTCTCTGTACCCGCCGAGGTCGGTGGCCGCCGGCTTCGCGGCGTTCGTGACGGTGTCACCGACGCGGGACTGGCGCACGTCCTTGACCCCGGTGATCAGGTAGCCGACCTCGCCGACGCCGAGCCCCTTGGTCGGCTCGGGCTCGGGAGAGCTGACGCCGATCTCCAGCAGCTCGTGGTGGGCCCGCGTCGACATCATCACGATGCGCTCGCGCGGGCTGAGGTGGCCGTCGACGACGCGCACGTAGGTGACGACGCCCCGGTAGGTGTCGTAGACCGAGTCGAAGATCATCGCCCGGGCGGGCGCGTCGGGGTCTCCGACCGGCGGCGTCACCTCGGCGACGATCCGGTCGAGGAGCTCCGACACCCCGGCCCCGGTCTTGCCGGACGTGTGCAGCACGTCCGCCGGGTCGCAGCCGATCAGGCCCGCCAGCTCGTCCGCGTACTTCTCCGGCTGCGCCGCCGGCAGGTCGATCTTGTTGAGCACCGGGACGATCGCGAGCTCGTTCTCCATCGCCAGGTACAGGTTCGCCAGCGTCTGCGCCTCGATGCCCTGCGCCGCGTCGACGAGCAGCACGGCGCCCTCGCACGCGGCCAGCGAGCGCGAGACCTCGTACGTGAAGTCGACGTGACCGGGCGTGTCGATCATGTTCAGCGCGTACGTCTGTCCCTCGACCTCCCAGGGCATCCGCACCGCCTGGGACTTGATCGTGATCCCGCGCTCGCGCTCGATGTCCATCCGGTCCAGGTACTGGGCGCGCATCGCGCGGTCGTCCACCACGCCGGTGATCTGCAGCATGCGGTCGGCCAGCGTCGACTTGCCGTGGTCGATGTGGGCGATGATGCAGAAGTTGCGGAGCAGCTGCGGAGGGGTGGCGGCGGGCACCAAGGGGGTGCGGGCCTTCGGGGACACGGTGGAGCACCTCGTTCTGGGTCATCGTGCGTCGCGGGGTCGTCGTGCGCCGCGGGGTCGTCGTGCGGCCCACATGGTCCCACGCCCGGGGAGGCCGGCCTGACTGCGGCGACGCCGTACGGGTCGTGCCTAGGATCCTGGGCATGTCACCCGCCTGGCGCACCGTCCTTGGCCGAGCCGCCGTCACGGGCCTGCGGGCCGCCGTGCGCTCGGCCACGCGGACAGGCCGGGCGGCGGCCCCCTCCGCGGCACGGAGGCGTCGCTACCCGGGCGACTTCCGCGGCCGCGCCACGATCAGCTACGCACCGGTGCCGGACGGCCGCGCCGACCCGGGCGAGGTCGTCTGGGGGTGGGTCCCGTTCGAGGAGGACGCCACCCGCGGCAAGGACCGGCCCTCCCTCGTCGTGGGACGGGACGGCCCCTGGGTGCTGGCGCTGATGCTCACCAGCCAGGACCACGACGAGCCGGGTCGGGTCCGTCGCGACTCCCGCGACGGCACCCGCTGGCTCGACATCGGCGCCGGCCCCTGGGACCGGGACGGGCGTGCCAGCGAGGTGCGGCTCGACCGCGTGCTGCGCCTCGACCCGGACGGCATCCGCCGCGAGGGAGGGCGTCTGGACCGGGAACGCTTCGACCAGGTGGCCGGGGAGCTTCGGCAGCTGCACGGATGGGACGGGTGAGGCGCCGGACGCCCGGGGCGACGCGATTCGGCCCCGCACGGCCCCGCTGGTAGCCTTGCCCCTTGCGTGTCCGCGTGGTCGTGCGGGCGCCAGTCCCAACGCGGGGCAACCCCGGACGTCCCCACCGTCCGCCAGCGCGCCCCGCAGCCCTCCCGACCTGACCGACCGCGCCGGACAACCGGCAGACCGACAGAGAGACTCTTCGTGGCGAACATCAAGTCCCAGATCAAGCGGATCAAGACCAACGAGCGGGCCCGCCTGCGCAACAAGGCCGTGAAGTCCGAGCTCAAGACTGCCGTGCGCGCCTTCAAGGACGCCGCCAAGGCGGGCGACAAGGACGCGGCCGCCAAGGCCCTGGCCAACGCCTCGCGCCGGCTCGACAAGGCCGTCAGCAAGGGCGTCATCCACAAGAACCAGGCCGCCAACCGCAAGTCGGCGATGGCGAAGTCGGCCGGCAGCCTCTGAGGCCGCCGCGCGTGCCCGTCAGCTGACGGGCGCCACCCCCCGACTCGACCCGAACCCCCGGTCGCGACCCTCGTCGCACCGGGGGTTCGTGCCGTCGTGCGACGGGGTACGGGTCGTCCGGGCGCGCGAACCAGCGGGGCCGGGCGTCAGTCGTGCTCGGGCAGCGTGACGCGCAGGACGAACTGCTCGAGCGTGTACACGTTGTCCTCCGACCGGCCGCGGGAGAGGCCGCCCACCATCACGCCGCCCTTGAGGGCGACGTCGACGCCGGCGACAGCCACGATGGCGTCGCCCAGGTCCTGCGGGTTCCAGCGGCGCAGGTCACGGCGGGCGTTGTCGACCATCCACGGGGCCATGCCGAGCTCCTTGGCGACCTGGGGGCCCCGCCCCGAGGCGGCTGCCACCTTGGCCATGCCCCGGAGCTTCATGGCGACGGCTGCCACCAGCGGGATCGGGTCGACCCCGGTGTCGAGGGCCCGACGCAGCTGCAGCAGGGCCTTGCCCCGGTCGCGGGCCACCACCGCGTCGGCGACCTCGAACCCCGTCGCCTCGGCTCGTCCTCCGTGGTGGTCCTTGACGTGCTCCAGGTCGACGTCGCCCTCGACGTCGGACAGGAGGGCGGAGCACGCGCTGGCCAGCTCGCGGACGTCGCTGCCGTAGGCGTCCACGAGCGCCCGGGCGCCCTGGGAGGAGATCTTGCGCCTCGCGTCCGCGAACTCGCCCGAGACGAAGGACAGCAGCTCGGCGTCCTTCTTCAGCGCGGGGCAGTCGACCCAGACGGCACCGGGGGTCGCCTTGGCGGTGTCGATGAGCTTGCGCCCCTTGGGTCCGCCCCCGTGCTGCAGGACGAGGACCACGTCGTCCTGTGGGTCGGTCAGGTAGTCGAGGGCGTCGATGATCGCGGCGTCGGAGGCCTCGGCCATCCCGCGCAGGACGATGACGCGGCTCTCCTCGAACAGCGACGGGCTGGCCAGCACCGCCAGGGCGCCGGACTCGTAGGCCACGGCGTCGAGCTGGCTGACCTCGACGTGCTCGTGCTGGCTGCGCGACGCCGCGACCGCCCCGTCGACGGCCCGGTCGGCGAGCAGGCTCTCCGGTCCGGTCACCAGCACCACGGGTGCGCACGTCGCCTGCCGCCAGCCCCGGGCGGTCGCCACCTTGGATCCGCTCGTCGCCACGGGCGTCAGCCTGCCACGCCGCGGCGACACCGGCGGGTGCGGGTGGGAGCCGGGATCACCTGCGGGCCGACCACCACAAACCGTCCGCGCCCACGCCGACGGCGACGTCACCGTCCCGGTCGGTGCGCGGCACGACCGCACCCACGCGCTCGAGCAGTTCGAGCGTCCCCGCTGCGGGGTGCCCGTAGTCGTTGCCCGCGCCCGCGCTCACCACCGCGACGCGCGGCGCCAGGTGCTCGTAGAGCGCGGGCCACTGGTGCGCCGACCCGTGGTGGGCGACCGTGACCACGTCGAACGGGCCGAGGTCGGGGCGTTCGCGCAGCTCGGCGAGCAGCGCCTGCTGGGCCACCGGCTCCACGTCTCCGGTGGCCAGCAGGGTGAGCTCGGGCGCGCGGACGGCGAGCACGACGCTGGCGTCGTTCGCCAGCGAACCCTCCGGCGCCGTTCCAGCCTGTCCACCGATGAGCACCGCTGGCCAGACCGTCTCGTAGTCCAGGTCGCCGACCCGGCCCCGCTCGCCCGCCCAACCCTCCCGGACGGGGATCCCGGCGTCTGCCAGCGCCTGGGTCACGCGACGAGCCGTGCCGGGTGGGTCGCGCTGGGGGCTGACCACGGCGTCATCGACCTCGCGGCCGCTCAGCGCCCCCTCCAGCCCGTCGACGTGGTCGGCGTGGAAGTGGGTCAGCACGAGCACCTCGATGCGGTGGACGCGGAGCCGGTCGAGGCAGCCGTCGACCGTGGCCGGGTCGGGGCCCACGTCCACGACCACCGCCCGCCCGGGGCCGGTGGACACCACGAGCGCCGCGCCCTGCCCGACGTCGCAGGCCACCACACGCCAGCCGTCGGGTGGCCAGGACGACGGGGAGCGTCCCGGCCAACCCGGCAACGGGGCGAGGGCCACGACGAGGACGAGCCCGGCCGCGCACGCCAGCCCGCCCAGCAGCCTGCGGTGGCGGGCGAAGGGGCCGAGCGCCGGGGCGAGCACGGCGGTACCCGCCAGGGCCAGCACGCTGGCCGCTGCGAGAAGTGCCGCACCGAGGGCGCCCTCGGGCCAGGCGAGGCTGCCGCCGGGCACGTCTGCCGCTGCCCGGGCGACCAGTGCGACCCACCGGACCGCCCACCCCGCGAGCCACGCCACCGCCTCCGCACCGGAGGGCCACACGGGCGCCAGCACGGTCGCGACGACCCCGAGGACGGTGGCCGGTGCCACGGCCGGCGCCACCAGCAGGTTCGCCGGCAGTGCCATCAGGGGCACCTGGGGCGTCAGGAGGATCGTCACCGGCCCGCACACGGTCTGGGCGGCGAGCGGCACCGCGACGGCCATCGCGAGCCAGCCGGGGAGCACCCGCGACATCGCCTGCGCGAGAGGCCGTGCCAGCAGCAGGAGGCCGGAGGTCGCCAACACGGACAACGCGAAGCCGAACGCGCGCGACAACCAGGGGTCCACGACCGCGAGGACGAGGACCGCCAGGCACAGCGCCGGCATGCCCGTGCCCCGGCGCGACCCGACCAGACCGAGGAGGCCGACAGCCCCCATCACGCCGGCACGGAGGACGCTCGGCTCGGGACCGGCTACGACGACGAACGCGACGAGCACCAGGGCGGCCGCGACCACACGCGACCGACGACGGAGCCCGCAGAACGCCGCGACCAGCAGGCCGGCACCGCAGACGATGGTGATGTTGCTGCCGGAGACGGCGGTCAGGTGGGTCAGGCCCGTGTCACGCATGTCCTGCTCGAGGTCCGGTGGCAGCCGCGAGGTGTCCCCCACCACCAGGCCCGGGAGCAGCCCGCGGGCGTCCGCCGGCAGCTGCTCGCTGGCCCGCCGCAGGCCGGCTCGCAGCGACGCCGCGACGGCGGCCACCGGGCTGGCGCTCCGCACCACGACCGGCGGACCGCGTCCGATGAGCAGGGCGGTCACGTCGTCGCCGTCCTCGACGGGCTGCAGCTGCCCGGTGGCGGACACCTGCTGCCCGATCTCGAGGTCGGTCCATCCCTGACCGCCGATCACGAGCACCGGCGACGCCGCGTCGCCGTCGAGCCCCCGCCCGGCCACGTGGTCCACCCGCAGCCGCAGGGTCCATCTCTGCGGACCCGACCGTTCGCGCCCCGGCTCGGGCGTGACCGCGCGCGCCGCGGACATCACCCGGCCGGTCACCGTCACCGTCGCGCCGTCCGTGACCAGCGCGCCGATCGCGCCCGCCGACCGCGCGTCGCCCTGGACGCCGCCCGAGAGCATCGCGAGCGCTCCGCACAGGCACGCGACGACGGCGGCAGCGACCGCGCCCCGCGCCCGCTGCCTCGTCCGACCCGCGACCAGCAGCGCGAGCCCTACGAGCGCCAGACCGGTCAGTCCGGCCGCGCCGACCAGCGTCGACCGGAGGTCCTGGCCCACGGCCCAGCCGGCGCCCGCCCACGCCGCCGCCGCCGCGGGCAGCAGCCGCAGGTCCGCGCCCTGCCCGCCGCCCTCCGGATCGGTCACGCCGCCACGGTCGGTCACACCGTCACGAGCGACCGCAGCTGCTCCAGCAGCTTGTCGCCGATCCCCGAGACCTCGCCCAGCTCGTCGACGCTCGAGAACGACCCGTGCTCCCGGCGCCAGTCGAGGATCCGCTGGGCGAGGACGGGACCGATCCCCGGCAGCGCGTCGAGGGCCGCCAGGTCGGCGCTGTTCAAGCGCACGGGCGTCCCGGCACCGGCCGCGCCACCGGGTCCCCCAGGGACCCCGACCTGCCCGCCGACCCCCGGCGCGGGAGCCACCGTCTCCCCGGGTCTGGGCACGACGACCTGTTCACCGTCCACGACGGGCCGGGCGAGGTTCACCCGAGCCAGGTCGGCCGAGTCCAGGGCACCGCCCGCCCGCTCGAGCGCGTCCGCGACCCGGGACCCGGCCGGCACGCGCACCACCCCCGGCGTCGCGACCTGCCCCACGACGTGGACCAGGAGCTCCTGACCATCCGACGTGGGGCCACCGCCCGTGGTGCCGGCCGCCCCCGGACCGGGCGACGCCGGACCCGGCGACTCCGGGCTCGTCGACAGCGGACCCGACGCGACGGCCGTGGCAACCGCCGTCGGTCGCGCCGGGACCGGCTCCCCCGGTCTCGCGGACGCCGACCGCACGGCGATGGCCAGGGCGAGCGCGACGGCGACGACCGCGACGGCCACCGCCGCTCGCCAGGTCACGCCCCATCTCGCCTGACGCAGGGTCGACGGGACGGCCCGCTCGAGCACCCCGGCAGGTCGGCTCTCCGGCTCTGGGCGAGCGCGGTGCCGGCCTCGCTGGGGTGGCTCCCAGAAGTCGTCGTCCGGGTCAGGCGCCGGTGGGGGCTGCGAGGGTGTCCACCCCGAGGGCGGGCGCAACAGGTCGGCCAACCTCCCCTCGGCCTGCGCCCGGGCGTCCGCGTCGCGTCGTGAGGCAAGCACCATGGGGCCCACCGTGGATGCCCCGACCGGGCTGGGGACAGCATCGGCCTCGGCCTGTGGACGACGGCCCCGGGCACGGCGACCTGTGGACGGAGACAGGCACCACGCTCGACCCGGCGCGCCGGCAGCCGGGTACGCCGGTACGCCGGTACGCCGGTACGCCGGTACGCCGGTACGCCGGTACGCCGGTACGCCGGTACGCCGGTACGCCGGTACGCCGGTACGCCAGACTGGCCGGGTGCTCGACGACGTGGACGGGTTGCAGGTGCTGTGGGCGGTCGTGGTGTTCGCGGCCGCGCTGCTCCTCGCCACCCTGCTCCGCCGCATCCTGGTGCGCACCGTGGACCGCGGTGACTCGGACCGCCACGCCGGTCGGCTCATCGGCCGCTTCGCCGGCGTCCTGGTGGTCATCGTCGGGTCGGTCTACGCGCTGGAGATCGCCGGCGTGCAGGTGGGTCCGCTGCTCGGTGCCCTCGGCGTCGGCGGCATCGCGCTGGCGTTCGCCGCCCAGGACATCCTCGAGAACTTCGTCGCCGGCGTCCTGCTCCAGGTCAGGAGGCCGTTCAGGGTGGGCGACCAGATCGGCAGCGGCGACTTCGAGGGCATCGTCGACGACGTCAACCTGCGCACGGTCGAGCTGACGACCTACGACGGCCTCACGGTCTACCTGCCGAACGCCAAGGTGCTGCAGGCACCGATCGTCAACTACACCCGCACGCCGTCGAACCGGACGTCGATCACGGTGGGCGTGGCGTACGACGCGGACCTCGACGAGGTCCGGGCGACCCTGCTGGGGGCCTGCGACGACACCGAGGGGGTGCTCCCGAGCCCCCCGGCCGAGGTGTGGGTGGAGGAGTTCGGGGACTCGTCGATCAACCTCGCCGTCCGCTACTGGCACGACGCGGACATCGCGACGCGGTGGCGGGTACGCAGCGCGGTCGCCGTGTCGGTGAAGAAGGCGCTGGACGAGGCCGGGGTCTCGATCCCGTTCCCGCAGCGCACGCTGTGGTTCGGGCCGGGGTCGACGACCCTGGAGGTCGACACCCCCAGGCAGCCGGGGCCGTAGACCGCCCGCCCGTCAGCCTGGGGCGAGGACTACGCCGACGGTGCCGGGCCCGACGTGCGCCCCGACCACGCCACCCACCTCGACCACCCGCACCGGCGGGCTCCCGGGCAGCTTCCGCCGCAGGGTCTCGGCCAGCTGCTCCGCCCGCTCGGGTGACGCGAGGTGGTGGACGGTGACCTCCGGCCGAGCCGTCGAGCTCCCGTCGGCGGCCAGCTCGGCCGCAGCCTCGCCGACCAGCTCGACCAGCCTGGCCATCGCCCTGCTCGACGTCCGCACCTTCTCCAGCGGCTGCACGCGCCCGTCGACGAGGTGCAGGATCGGCTTGACCGCCAGCGCCGAGCCGATCAGTGCCTGCGCTGCGCCGATGCGTCCCCCACGCCGCAGGTGCTCGAGGGTGTCGACGCAGAACCAGACGCGGGTGGCCCGTGCGGTGGCCTCGGCGGCACGCACCACCTCGTCGACGGACGCGCCGGCGCGTGCCGCCCGGGCCGCCGCCAGCACGGCGTAGCCCAGACCCATGGCGAGAGAACGGGAGTCGACCACGTGCACCGGCACCTCGGCGCTGCGGGCCGCGAGCCTCGACGCCGAGCAGGTCCCCGACACCTCACCGGAGAGGTGGACGACGACGACCTCCTCGGCGCCGCGCGACACGAGCGCCTGCACCCCCGCGAGCAGCGCCGCGGGGGACGGTCGGGACGTCGTGACAGGCACCCATCGCCTCAGCGCCGCAGCCAGGTCCTCGCTGGAGACGTCCGGCTCCGCGTGCGCGACACCGCCGATGACGACCTCGAGCGGCACCACCTCGATGCCCAGCTCGTCGACGAGCTCGACCGGGAGGTACGCGGTCGAGTCGGTGAGCACCCCCACCCGACTCGGACCGGGGCCGTCGGACGGTTCCGCCATGGTCAGGCGGGTACGACGTTGACGAGCTTCGGCGCCCGGACGATCACGGTCCGCAGGTCGCGCCCGTCCAGCGCCGCCACCACGGCGGGGTCGGCCAGGGCGCGTGTGCGCAGGTCGTCCTCCTCGATGCCGGGCGGGACCTCCAGGCGGGCCCGCACCTTGCCCTGCACCTGGACGACGCAGGTCACGGTCTCCTCCACGAGCAGCGACTCGTCGACCTCCGGCCAGCCGGCCAGGGCGACGGACGGCTCATGCCCCAGACGCGCCCAGGCGTCCTCCGCGGTGTAGGGCGCGAAGAGGCTGAGCAGCACGGCCACGGCCTCCGCGGCCTCCCGCACGGCGGGGTCCGCACCGCCGACGCCCCTGTCGATCGCCTTTCGCGTCGCGTTGACCAGCTCCATCAGCCGGGCGACGACCACGTTGAACTTCAGCCCCTCGACCAGCTCGGCGCTGTCGTGCAGCGTGCGGTGGGTCAGCGCGCGCAGCGACGGGTCGCCGGGGGTGGGGTCGGTCCCGACCGGCGACGTCACGTCGCCCGCGAGCCTCCAGGCACGGGCCAGGAACCGCTGGGAGCCGTGGGGGGACACGTCCGCCCAGTCGATGTCGTCCTCCGGTGGTCCGGCGAAGGACATCGACAGCCGGATCGCGTCGACACCGTGCTCGTCGAGCTGCTCGGACAGCCGCACCAGGTTGCCGCGTGACTTGCTCATGGCCTGGCCGTTCATGCCGACCATGCCCTGTCCGAGCAGCCGGGTGAACGGCTCGTCGAAGTCCAGCAGCCCGAGGTCGCGCAGCGCCTTGGTCAGGAACCGCGCGTAGAGCAGGTGCAGGATCGCGTGCGAGATCCCGCCGACGTACTGCTCGACCGGGGCCCACTTCGCCACCTCGGCCCGGTCGAAGGGCACGTCGTCGCGGTCCGGTGAGCAGAAGCGCAGGAAGTACCAGGACGAGTCGACGAACGTGTCCATCGTGTCGGTGTCGCGCTCGGCGGGACCCCCGCACGACGGGCAGTCGACGCGGACCCAGTCGGTCGCCCCGCCCAGGGGAGAAGTCCCCTTCGGCCTCATGTCGAGACCCTCCGCCGGGGGCAGCTCGACCGGCAGCTGGTCGTCGGGAACCGGGACCTCGCCGCAGGACGGGCAGTACACGATCGGGATCGGCGTGCCCCAGTAGCGCTGCCGCGAGATCAGCCAGTCGCGCAGCCGGTAGTTGGTGGCCGCGGTCCCGGTCCCGCGCTCGGCCAGGACCTCGGTGATCGCGGCGATCGCCCCGTCCTTGCGCAGCCCGTCGAGCGGACCGGAGTTCACCAGCGCACCGTCACCCGCGGTTGCCTCACCCGACTCGGCGGGGTCAGGGAGCGGCTGCCCGTCCTCGCCGCGGACGTCGACGACGGTGCGCACCGGCAGGTCGAACGTCCGGGCGAAGTCGAGGTCGCGCTGGTCGTGCGCAGGCACGGCCATGATCGCGCCGTGGCCGTAGTCGGCCAGCACGTAGTCGCTCACCCAGATCGGCAGACGCTCACCGTTGACCGGGTTGACCGCGTACCGCTCGAGGAACACACCCGTCTTCGGACGGTCGACCGTCAGCCGCTCGATGTCGCTCTCGAGACGCACCCGCTCGACGTAGGCCGCGAACTCCGCCTGCACCGCCTCGGACGCCCCCGCGGCGAGCTCGGCCGCCAGGTCGGAGTCGGCCGCTACGACGAAGAACGTTGCACCGTAGAGGGTGTCGGGGCGCGTCGTGTAGATGGTGACGGGGTCATCGCGGCCCTCGATGACGAACTGGACGTCGGCGCCGGCGGACCGCCCGATCCAGTTGCGCTGCATCGTGACGACCTTGGCGGGCCAGGTCTCCGCCAGCCCGTCGAGGTCGGCGAGCAGCTGGTCGGCGTACTCCGTGACCTTGAAGTACCACTGGGTCAGCTTCTTCTTGGTGACGACGCTGTCGCAGCGCTCACACCGTCCGTTGACGACCTGCTCGTTCGCCAGGACCGTCAGGTCGGTCGGGCACCAGTTCACCTGCGACGGCTTGCGGTAGGCCAGACCGCGCTCGTACAGGCGCAGGAAGATCCACTGGTTCCAGCGGTAGTAGTCGGGGTCGCACGTGACCAGCACGCGGTCCCAGTCGAAGGCGCAGGCGTACCGGCGCATCGACGCCTTCTGCTGCTCGATGTTGTCGTACGTCCACGGGCGAGGGTCGAGACCGCGCTTGATGGCGGCGTTCTCCGCGGGCAGACCGAACGCGTCCCAGCCGATCGGGTGCATGACGTTGAACCCGCGGTGCACCCAGTACCGGGCCAGCACGTCGCCCAGCGCGTACGCCTCGGCGTGCCCCATGTGCAGGTCCCCCGACGGGTACGGGAACATGTCCAGGACGTACTTCTTGGGCCGGGGGTCGTCCGGGTTGCCGCTGCGGAAGAGCGCCATCTCGTCCCACACGGCCGGCCAGCGGGCCTCGATCGCCGCGAAGTCGTACCGCTCCTGCTCGGCGGACCCGCCTCCCGCCTGCGCCTGGGTCGTGTCTGCCTGCGTCATCGTCGTCCTCGTCTCGGTGTGCTGGTCAGGTCCGGACACAGAAGAACCCCTCGCTCAGGAGGGGTCGCCGCGCTGGTCCGGGCCCGTACGCGGGCCGCTGATCAGCGCGGCTGCAGAAGGAGCAGTCCGCTACGCATGGGCCGAGGGTACCGCAGCCCGGTCCGTCGGCCGTGCGACCGGAGCATGCGCCGACCTCAACCCCGTGCGTCCGCGCGCCGATGGACAGCAGTAGGCGTCCACAGACGAGGGAGCGGCATCAGGGTGCGGTCGCAGACAGGCACGTCCGGTACGCCGTTGCGGGCTCGGTCGCGTCTACGCGTGCTGGCGACCCTGCTGGTCACCCTCGCGGTGATCGGCGGCGAGATCCTGCTGCTCAGCGCCGTCTACCACCGGGGCGACGCGGTGCAGGAGCAGCGTCTGGTTCAGGCCGCCCTGGCCGGCCGGCTCGCGGCCGGGGACACCGCAGACCTCACCAGCACGCTCGACGCACTCGCGTTCTCAGGTGTCCCCGAGCGTGACCTGCGCGAGCTGCGCGCGGCGGCGACCCAGGTCGACCTCTCCCCCGGCGCCGAGTCGGCGGACCGGCTCCGCGGGGCCACGGATCGCCTGGGCGCCCTGCTCGACGGGCGCGCTACGCGGATCGACCGGCAGGCGGACGGCGTGTACGCCACCCTCATCGTGGTCGTGTCCATCGGGTGGTTCATGTGGTTCCGCCGGCTCGTGCGTCGCCACCGGAACCTGGAGCGCGTCGCCACGGAGGCCGAGGCGCTCGCCGCCAGCGAGCAGCGGCTCCTCACGTTGGTGCAGAACGGATCCGACCTGGTGACCGTGTTCGACGCGGACGGCACCACGACGTTCGTCAGCCCGTCGAGCCGGGCCGTGCTCGGGTTCGAGTCGGAGGACGTGCTGGCTCGTCGGGTGGTGGACCTGCTCACGGAGGAGGACGTGCAGGTGCTGGTCGGCCTCATGGCGACGCTGCGACCCGATGCCGAGCAGGCGGTGCAGGTGAGGGCTCCACATGCCGACGGGCGCGTGCTGGTGCTCGAGGGGGTGCTGAGCAACCGGCTCGCCGACCCCACCGTCGAAGGCTTCGTGCTCACCGTCCGGGACGCGACCGAGCGCCACGCCCTCGCGGAACGCCTTGCGTACCAGGCGTTCCACGACGCGCTGACCGGGTTGGCGAACCGGCAGCTGTTCTCCGACCGGCTGGGTCACGCTCTGTCGACCCCGCTCGGGGAGGAGCGCCCGCTCGTGCTGCTGTACTGCGACCTGGACGACTTCAAGAACGTCAACGACAGCCGCGGACACGGCGTCGGCGACGCGCTCCTGACCGAGGTCGGTGCGCGGATCGGCGCCGCCGTACGCGCCGGCGACACGGCAGCGAGGCTCGGCGGCGACGAGTTCGCGGTGCTGATGGAGGACACCGACCTGGACGAGGGCCTGCTGGTCGCCGAGCGGATCCTCTCCGACCTCGCAGTTCCCGTGGAGCTCGACGGCGCCAAGCTCCCCGTGCACATCAGCATCGGCCTGGCCACCGCCGTTCCCGGCCGCGGCACCGCCGAGGAGGCGCTGCGCAACGCCGACGTGGCGATGTACTGGGCGAAGGACCGCGGCAAGTCGACCGTCGCCGTCTACGATGCCGCCCTGCACGACGAGGCCCTCGCGCGCCTCGAGCTGCGCTCCGACCTGCAGCGGGCGCTGCGAAGCGACCAGCTCGAGCTGCGCTACCAGCCCACCATCCACCTGCGCACGGGCGCGATCAACGGCTTCGAGGCGCTCGTCCGCTGGCGCCACCCCGAACGGGGCCTGCTTCCCCCCGCCGCCTTCGTGCCGATGGCCGAGGAGACGGGTCTGATCGTGGCCGTGGGCTCCTGGGTGCTGCGGACGGCCTGCACCTTCGCCGCGCAGCTCCAGTCGGACCTGCGCCGGCCGACGATGGCGGTGAACGTCGCCGCCCGCCAGCTGGTCCAGCCCGGCTTCGTCGACGAGGTGCTGGCGGTGCTCGACTCGACCGGTCTGCCCGCCAACCGGCTGACGCTGGAGATCACCGAGAGCGTGATGCTCACCGAGTTCGAGACGGTGGCCCCTCGCCTGGCCGCCCTGCGGTCCGCGGGGGTCCGGATCGCCATCGACGACTTCGGCACCGGGTACAGCTCGCTGTCCTACCTGAGCCGCCTGCCCGCGGACGTGCTGAAGGTGGACAAGTCCTTCGTGGACGGGATCGCCGACGACGAGCACCAGGCCGCCGTGACCCGCACCATCCTGGAGATGAGCCGGTCCCTCGAGATGAGCACGGTCGCGGAGGGTGTCGAGCACGCCACGCAGGCGGCGTGGCTGCGCCGCGAGGGATGCACACTCGGCCAGGGCTACCTGTGGTCGCGACCGGTGGACGCCGCGAGCGTGCACCTCCTCCTGGCGGCCGTCGTCCCCTCGCAGGGTGGCCCGGTGCTGCTGGACCGACCGATCCTGCCGGAGCCGTCGACGAGCTGAGCGACCCGCGGACGGGTGCTGGATCGCCAGACCGGATCTGGCGGAAGGACGCCGTGCCTGGCGCCTCCAGGGTGACCGGAGAACCGCGCTCAGGACGGAGCCACGCCATGACCACCTTCCCAGCCATCGGACACGTCGCCCTCACCATTCAGGACCTGGCGGTCAGCCGGCCCTGGTACGAGCGCCTGATCGGCGCCGCACCCGTCCTCGACGAGCCCACCGACGGCGGCTTCCACCACAGCGTCTTCCTGGTGGGCGGCACGCTCATCGGCCTGCACGAGCACCCTGAGGCGCGGACCGGTGCGTTCTCGGAGCTCCGCACCGGGCTCGACCACGTGGCCTTCGGCTGCACGGACCGGTCCGCCCTGGAGAGGTGGCAGACCCGGCTCGACGAGCTCGGCATCGACCACGGCGAGATCGTCGACGCGCCCTACGGCTCGGGCCTGAGCTTCCGCGACCCCGACGGGATCGCGCTGGAGTTCTTCGCACCCGCGGCCTGACCGGTCACGGCGAGCCGAGGTCGCCGTCGCGGTGCCGACGGGCCGGTCGACCCAGGCACGCCCCACCCGCGGGCCGCTCCGTCCACAGCCCGCGGCCCCGACCCGGGGTCCGGGTCGGGGCCGTCCGGGCCGTGTCGCTCGTCAGCGCGCCGCGATCACGGTGATCTCGACCGCCATGCCCGGCACGGCCAGGGCGGGCACCTGGGTGGCGATCCCGCCGGCCGGGAGCGTGCCGGCCATGGCGAACCGCTTCGCGACCTGCTCGTGTCCGCCGCTGAGGAAGTAGTCCTGCAGGTCGGTGCAGTGGATGTCGTAGCGGACCACGTCGGCCAGGGTCATCCCGGCCGCCGCGAGCAAGGTCTCGACGTTGTCCATCGCCACGGACGCCTGGCCCGCCACGTCCCCGGCGTGCAGGAGGTTGCCGTCGGGATCCATCGACGCCTGACCGGCCGCGTAGAGCGTCCGCTCCGGCTGCTCGACCAGGACGCCCTGGCTGTAGCCGAGCGCCTCCTGCCAGGTCCAGGGGTTGATGCTGCGCGTGCTCATGACGGGTTCCTCTCGGTGGATGTGGATGCTGCTGGGGGACGGACGGTGCGGTTGCTGCGGATGGTGGACACGGGGTCCGAGGCGCGCTTCACCTCGTCCAGCCGTCGCCGGGTCTGGGGCGACCACCACAGCCCGGGGTCCTCGCCCGACTCCAGGAAGTTGAGGAGCGTGCGACCGCTGCTCAGGTGGTCGACGGCCGCGCTGACCCGGTCGAAGCAGGCGCCGATCAGCTCGACCAGCTCGGGGACGGCCGGCACGCCGAGCGCGAAGAGGTTGTAGGCCTCGGTCACCGGGCCGTGGGCGCCGGCGTTCGGGCTCTCCCGGGCGAAGGCCCCGCCGAGGTGCCGGATCTGCACGATCGGCAGGGGCGAGCCGCTGCCCGGTCCGACCGCCGCCACGAGCGCCTCGACCGCCTGCTCGTCGAGGCCGTCCAGCAGCAGCGAGCGCTGCATGCCGGGCATCGGCTCGGTCGGCTCGTCGGCGATGCTGCCGAGGGCGGAGAGCGGGACCTCGCCCATCAGGTCCATCGCCACCCCGGGCACGCGCCGGAACGGGGCGAGAAGCTCCTCACCGTCCACGGGCGACCCCAGGTACGCGACCGCGACGGACGCGAAGGCCTTGCCACGGATCGGTTCGGGCACCTCGGGCAGGGGCGGGAACTGGTAGGTGTGGTACCAGGTCGTCAGCTCCGGCGGGGCCGCGGCGGTCACCGTCCGGAAGGCACGGAGCACCTCGCCCATCAGCTCCACGGGCCACAGCAGGCGACCGCCGTAGACGCGGGCCGCGGGGTGGAGGGCGACCTCCATCCGGGTGATGATCCCGAAGTCGCCGCCGCCGCCCCGCAGCGCCCAGAACAGCTCGGCGTCCCTACCCGCAGCGACCCGGCGCAGGCGGCCCAGCCCGTCGACGATCTCGACCGCGACGATGCTCTCGGACCCGAGCCCGTAGGCGCGGCCGAACCAGCTGATCCCTCCCGTGATGGTCATGCCCACCACGGTCGGGTCGGGGTTGGAGCCGGCCAGGAACGTCAGGCCGGTGCCGTCCAGCTCGGCGAGCAGCTCGCCCGCCTTGACCCCTGCCCCGACCCACGCTGTGCGCCGGCGCACGTCGACCTCGATGCCCTGGAGGGCGCGCGTACGCAGGATGAGGGTGTCCTCGAGCGCGTCGTTGGCACCGTGGCCGGTGGGCTGGGCGGTGACCTGGACGCCGTGGTCGACGGCCCACCGGACGGCGGCGATCACGTCGTCGGCGTCGCGGACCTCCAGCACGGCCATCGGCCGCTGGTCGATGTTCACGATCCATGGGCTGCGCGCGGCGTCCCAGGTGTCGTCGGCGGGGGTGTGCAGGCTGCCGACCACCCGGCGGCGCAGGTCGGCCAGCGGATGTGACTGGTCGGGGGTGCCCGCCGTGGGGGGCGGCACCAGGATCTCGGACATGGGGCTTCCTCTCGGTGATCACCGACTCGGTTCCGAGCCGGTGACGCCGAGACTGCTCGGCGGCGCTTGCACCGCTCTTGCCGCGGGCTTTCCCGCGGGTGACGGGGCGCGGCGCGGGACGTGCGCCTAGCCCGCGAGGCGCGCCACCAGTGCCTCCGAGCGGCGTCGCCAGGGGGCGCACTGCATCCGGGCGTTGAGGACGACGGCCTGCCGGGCGTGCGCCAGGGCTCGTGGGTCCTCGAGCGCGGCGTACCCGCAGGCGATGAAGTGGTCGACGGCACCGAGGTGCTCGACCGTGCCGTACGTCACCGACTGGCCGGCGTACGGCGTGATCCGGCTGAGGGCGTCCTCGACCTCGGCACGACTCCCGGTCTCTGCCAGCACCAGGACCCGCAGGCATCGTCCGGCGAGCACCGAGTAGTCCCCGGCGCCCGGCGGTGCGGCCTCGCCCAGCAGCTCGGAGGCCGTTCCGTGGTCCCCCGCCTCCAGGGCGGCGTGGGCGACCAGGGCCCGCAGCCCGGCGTTGCACGACCGTGCGGCCCGCACCACGTCGTCGCTCACCGGCGCGCCGGTGGGCGCCGACCTGATCGCGTGCAGGCACGAGAGGTCGTCGAGGTTGATGTAGCCGCTGGAGCGGTGCAGCTCCAGGGCGGTGCGGCCGATCTCGGCAGCGGCGGCGTCGTCGAGGTCGCGAGCCCGGGCGTAGCGCCACCACGCGAGCGGGATCTCGACGCCGGTGTGCCGCAGGACGGCCGCCTCGTCGGCGCAGCGCCGCATCGCCTCGTCCGCGCCCTCGGCGTCGAGCACCTCGTAGAGGGCGCTGCCGAGCTGGAACAGGATGAGCACGCGCAGCTCGCCCTCCGGCCGGTGGGCCAGGACCTCGCGGACGAGCGCGAGCCTCAGGTCGCCCCGCCCCGGTCGCCAGGTGGAGATGATCCGTACCAGGAGCACCTCGAGCAGGAGCGCACGGTCGCCGCAGGAGCGGGCGAGCTCCAGCGACTCGTTGCCGACCCGTTCGGCGACGTCGCCGTCCCAGCCGTAGTAGTGCTCCATCTGCAGGGTCGCCAGCAGCCTCGCACGGTCGGCGTCACCGACGTGAGCGACCGCATCGGACAGCAGCTCGATGAAGTCGTCGTCCTTCGTGCCGTGCTCCCGCCAGGACCACACCCCCGCCCCGTTGAGGATGGCGGCGGCCCGCGCCACGACATCCCAGCGGCCCAGCGTGCCCGCCAGACGGGCGGCGCGGTCGACGGCCTCCCTCGCTTCCGCGGTGCGGGCGAGCCGCAGCAGGGCACCCGCCACCCCGTACAGGGCCTCTGCGGTGGCGAGCGAGCTCGCGGGGGCGTTGAGCACGACCATCTGCCAGAGCTGCAGGGCCTCCGGGTGCGCGTGCCGGGCGGTGGCCACGTGCGCCGCCCGCGCCAGCCACACGCAGGCTCGCTCGGCGTGCTCCGGGCCGAGGGGTGCGGCGCGATGGGTGTGGTGCGCGATCGTCGCGCCCGCGTCCGGGTCGTCCGGCCTGCGCGCCTCGATGATCCGCCCGGCCAGATCGTGCAGGCGCATCCGTCGTGGCGCGCTGAGCTCGGCGTAGAGCGTCTCGCGCTCGAGCGCGTGGACGAAGGCGAAGCCTGCACCCCGCTCCTCGAGGAGCCCGCAGGTCAGCGCCAGGTCGAGCAGGTCCAGGCACTCCTCGAGCGGGGTGCCCGTGAGCTCCGCGAGAAGCTCCGACTCGACCCGGTCACCCATCACGGCCGCGGCGGTCAGCACGCGGACCGCCTCGTCGGGCAGCCGGTGGATGCGCTGGCGCAGCACGTCCCGGATGCCGTCCGGCACCGGCAGCTCCGCCGGGTCTGCGGACCTAGAGGCGGGGGACGAGGCCAGGAGGCGGGCGTACTGCAGGACGAAGAAGGGGTTGCCACCGGTCGTGGCCGCCACGCTGGCGGTGAGCCCGGGGGGCACGGTGGCGATGTCGCGCTGGAGCAGGGCCCCGACCGACTCCGCGTCGAGGCCGTCGAGGCGCATCCGTTCGGCGCCGGCCCGGGCCAGTGCTGCGAGGGCGTCGAGCAGGGCAGGGCTCGTCCCGGCCTCGGTGGTGCGCCGAGTGCAGACCACCATGACCGGGGCGGGCACGTCGGAACCGGTCAGGTGGCGCAGCAGGTGGAGGGAGGTGTCGTCCGCCCAGTGCACGTCCTCGAGCACGAGCAGGAGGGGCTGGTCGAGGGCGGACCGGCGGACCAGCTCGACGACGGCGTCGAACATCCGCAACCCGGTGCCACCACCAGCGTCGGGGCGCTCCGGGTCGGTGCGGAGCAGCGGCCGCAGCAACGGGTCGGTCGGTGAGTGCGTCGTGGCCAGCTCCCGGACGATCGACAGCCACGGCCAGAGCGCCGGCGCGTACTCGCCTTCGTGGCAGCGGCCGACGAGGGAGCGCCATCCCCGCTCGCGGGCCGCCGCCGCGAGGTCCTCGACCAGCCGGGACTTGCCGATGCCCGGCTCGCCGGCGACCAGCAGGAACCGTGACGAGCAGGCCGTCGAGGCCTCCTCGAGGAGCGAGACGGCCGAGCCGAGGACGGACTCCCGACCCACCGTGGAGCCCGGCCCGCGCGCGGGCACGGGCTCGACGGCTCGACGCTGCGGGGAAGGTCGGGGCGACCGCACGGCGGGCGCAACGGCCGCCAGCAGCGCGGCGTCCTGCCTGAGCACCTGCTGCTCGAGGAGTCGGACCTCGTCCGAGGGGTCGACGCCGAGCTCATCGGCCAGGTGCGACCGCAGGGTCCGTAGCACCTCGAGCGCGTCGGCCTGTCGCGCGCAGCGGTAGTGCGCCAGGGCCAGCAGGGCCCACAGGCGCTCCCGGAACGGGTGGCCGGCGGCGAGGGCAGCGAGCGCGCGCTGCGCGTCCTCCGGTCTGCCGAGGTCGAGCAGGGCACGGGCCTGCCGCTCCTCCACCGTGAGCCGGAGCTCCTCGAGCCGGTGCCTCTCCTCCCGGACGAGAGGCGACTCGCTGCCGTCGTACGGCGAACCCGTCCAGAGCGCGCACGCGGCCTGAGCCCGGTCGAGCAGGTCGGAGGCGTCGACCTCCTCCAGCGCCGAACGGGCCAGGACGTCGAACCGCCACGTGTCCACGTCGTCCTGGCCGGCCACCAGCGCGTAGCCCGCCGCGGTGCTGACCAGCCGTGACCCCTTGCGAGCGCCCCGGGCCGGCTCGAGCCGGCCGCGCAGCCGGGAGATCGCGACCTGCAACGCACCGAGCGTCTGCCCGGAGGAGTCGTCGCCCCAGACCTCGGTGAGGAGGCGCTCGGCGGCCACCGGCGACCCGTGACTGGCGAGGAGCACGGAGAGCACGGCCCGCTCGCGGGCCCGGGTGAGGGGGTGACGGATCCCGTCGACGTGGACCGCCATCTCACCGAAGGCGACGTAGTCCACGCTCACGCGGCCATGCTAGAGCGCACCACGGACCCGTCGTGACGTACTCGCTCCGAACAACCGAGGGCCCTCGTGCCTGGCACAGACCAGTACATTCCAGGAAATCAGTCCCCTTCCAGGAAGGACCACCATGGCGATCTCCCCAGCCGTCACCGCCCAGATCGCCACCAGCCTCGTCGACGGCGAACGAGTACTGATGGCCACGGTCTCGCAGGTCAAGCAGGGCCAGAAGCGAGCGATCGCCAAGGCCACCCTCGGTGGCGTCGCCAGGTCACTGGCCGTCTCCGCGGCGACTGGCGGGTCGGTGGGGCTGCTTGTCGCCGTGATCCCGGCCTCCGCGTGGCTCGTGGTGACGACCGAGCGCGTCCTGCTGTTCGAGGCCCCGAAGCAGGGCCCCATGGCGCGCCTCGGCGTCGGCCCGATGCTGTTCTCCGCTCCGAGGGCCGCACTGGTCGCCTCGACCACGTCGCGCCCGCTGAGCGAGGTGACGGTCGCGGATCGCACCGACGGTCAGTCGCTGTTCAAGCTCAATCTCGGCGTCAAGAGGGGCACGGCGCGAGAGATCGTGACCAGCATCGAGGGGGCGGCCACGGACGGCTGAGCCCCCGGACACGAAGAAGGCCAGGACGTCCGTCCTGGCCTTCTTGGTGTGCCCGGGGTGTGAACACCCGTCGAGTGGTGGAGCTGAGGGGACTCGAACCCCTGACCCCCTCCATGCCATGGAGGTGCGCTACCAGCTGCGCTACAGCCCCGCCGCCCCCCGAAAGGGACTCCGAGAGCATAGAGCAGGCGGCCGGGCTCGCACTAATCGCCCCCAGCGGCCGCCCGGCGATCAGGCCTCCGCGCCCCCGTGCTGGTGACGGTCGAGCGGGTGGCCGGGGGCCGCGACGTTCCAGGCGTCCAGCGCCCAGCCCTCCCGGTGCGGCAGGAGGACCGCCCAGTGCGCGTTGCGGAGCGTCCCCAGGAAGCGTCCGTCGACCCCGACCCTGAGCAGCTGCTGCACGGCGCTGCGCAGGGCACCTCCGTGCCCGACCACGACGAGGACGCCCTCCGTGGACTCCGCGTGCCGCTGGATCGCGGCGGCGCAGCGCGCACCCGCCTCGCTGATCCGCTCACCACCGCCGATGCGCAGGTCCTCCCCCGCCTTCCAGCGGACGATGTCCTCGGGCCAGGAGACCTCGATCTCGTCCCGGGTGAGGCCCTCCCAGGCCCCGGCGTCGACCTCGCGCAGGTCCTTGTCCTGCAGCGTGGTCGCGCCCGTGAGACGGGTCAGCGCGGCGGCGGTCTCGGCCGCGCGGCTGAGGTCGGAGGTGACGACGACCGCCGGAGCCAGCTCGGCCAGGGTCGTCGCGGCGACGGCCGCCTGGGCGAGGCCGAGTCGGTCAAGCGGCACGTCGGCCTGGCCCTGCCAGACACGGCCGGCGTTGGACGCGGTGCGCCCGTGGCGCCACAACACGACCCTCGAGGCAGGCACGGCTCAGCGGGGCGCGCGGACGGAGTCCGGCAGGTCGATCACCGGGCAGTCCTTCCAGAGGCGCTCGAGGGCGTAGAACTGGCGGTCGTCGGCGTGCTGCACGTGGACGACGAGGTCGTTGAAGTCCAGGAGCACCCAGCGGGCCTCCTTGAGCCCCTCGCGTCGAACCGGCTTGGCACCCAGCTCCCGCAGCCGGTCCTCGATGGCGTCGACCACGGCCCGCACCTGGCGGTCGCTGTCGGCCGACGCGAGCACGAACGCGTCCGTGATGACCAGCTGCTCGCTGACGTCGAGGGCGATGATCTCCTCCGCCAGCTTCTCGGCGGCGGCCTCGGCCGCCGCCACGGCAAGCTCGACGGCTCGGTCGGTCGCGGTCACGGTGCTCCCCTGCAGTGGATGGTGGGCACCAGCCTCTCACGTCGGCCTGTGCCCGCAGGAGAGCGCGATACCCGCAGTGCTTTGGCCTCAGCCGTCCGTCCGGGCCACGGCCGCGAAGTCCGCGCCGAGCACCACCACGATGTCGGCCAGGGTCGGGTTCTCGAGACCGACCGCCAGCACGTCCTCGCCGAGCCCGAGGGACTCGGCCACGGCGGCCCCCTGGGCGCGCACCAGCGGCGTGTCCTCCGGGATGACCACGGTGCTCACCTGCTGACCGAGCTGGCCGGCGTTGCCGCCGCTGATGTAGCGGTAACCGTCCGCGACGAGCCGCTCGCGCGCCTGCTCGCCGAGACCGGGGGTGCCGTCACCGTTCTGCACCAGCACCCTCGCGGCGTCCTCCGTGGCCGCGCTGCGCGCCCCGTCGAACCGCTGGGCGAGGAGCTGGGCGACCGCCTCGTCGTCGACCCCGTAGGCCACGACGCCGCCGGTGGGGATGTCGTTCGTCGGCAGCACGGTCGCCGCGTACTGCCGGTCGCGGGCGTCAGCCGCGATCGAGTCGACGCGCTCCGCGAGCTCGAGGGAGTCGAAGGACGTCCGGCTCTCCTCGCCCAGGGACGACAGCGTCGACCCGACGGCGTTCGCCCCCTCGGGCAGCCCCTGCAGCACCTGGTTCAGGACCTGGTCAACGCGTGCGAGCCGTGCGGCCTCGGGCTCGCCGTCCTCGAGCCACCCGGCGAAGGTCGCTGCCTGCGCGCCGTCGAGCCGCTGCCCCGCGCCGGGGCTGATCCGGCCCGTGGGGCCGTTCACCGGCACGTCGACGTCGACGACGACGCCCCCGACCGCGTCGACCAACGACACGAGCCCGTCGAGGGTGAGCACCCAGCTCCCGTCGACGCGCAGGTCGAGCACGTCGGCCACCGCCTGCCCGGGGGCATCGGGACCGGTGCCGAGGGAGTCGGCGAGGAGCACCCGCCCCTGCCCGGCTACGTCGACGACGAGGCGGCTGGGCACGAGGAGCACGTCGGTCTGCTCGTCGCTGGCCATCAGGGCGCCGGCCACCACGTCGCCCCCGCGCGTGGCGACCGCGACGAAGGTCGTCTGCTGCTGGCGCGGTGCCGGTGGCGAGGCGGAGGGCTCAGGCTCGGGGGACGCGGAGAGTCGCCAGACGCCGACCGCGGCGAGCCCCGCGACGACCAGGGCCGCGACAGCGAGAGCGAGGACCCGGCCAGGACGACGTCGCCTCACCGGGTTCTCCGCCGACCGCGTGCGGGCCGGTCCGCCCGCCGCCGGTGCGGCGCGCTCAGGGGATGCGGCTGCCGTCTCCTGTCGAGCACCCGGCCCGTCGGCGCTGCGGCGCTCCTGGACCCGCCGGTCCCTGCCGCTGCGCCGGTCCACACCGCCCCGGGCCTCCAGGCCGCCGGGGTCGGTTCCACCCACGCGGCGGTCGCCACCGGTGCGCCACTCGTCACCGACGCGACGGTCGGCCTGACGCCGCTCGCGCTCACGTCGCTCGCGGCGCGTGGTCGGCGGGGTGTCCTCGTCCGCCGGGCGGTCCGTCACGACTCGTCGTCGCGGTAGAGGCGGTGCTTGGCGATGTACTGCACGACGCCGTCCGGCACGAGGTACCAGACCGGCTCGCCCGCGCTGACGCGCTCACGGCAGGCCGTCGACGAGATGGCCATCGCCGGGACCTCCAGCAGGCTCACCCTGTCCGGCGGGAGCCCGGTGTCGGACAGCGCGTGGCCGGGACGCGTGACACCGACGAAGTGCGCGAGCGACCACAGCTCCTCGACGTCCTTCCACGAGAGGATCTGCGCGAGGGCATCGGCGCCGGTGATGAAGAACAGCTCGGAGTCCGGGCGCTCGGCGTGCAGGTCGCGCAACGTGTCGATCGTGTACGTCGTGCCGGGCCGGTCGATGTCGACGCGGCTCACGGTGAAGCGCGGGTTCGACGCCGTCGCGATCACCGTCATCAGGTAGCGGTGCTCGGCCGGGGAGACCTCGTGCGCGGCCTTCTGCCACGGCCTTCCGGTGGGGACGAACACCACCTCGTCGAGGTCGAACTGCGACTGGACCTCGCTGGCCGCGACCAGGTGGCCGTGGTGCACGGGGTCGAAGGTGCCACCCATCACGCCGACGCGTGTGCGAGCCATCCGTCAGCCGAGGCGCAGGTGGGCGACGTGATGCAAGGGCGGGGACACGGCCGGCGACCGGCCGGTCAGTGCCGGGTCCCGACGCTGCGGAATGCGTAGGTCACCAGCAACAGGCCCAGCAGCACCCCGAGGACGGTCAGCCCGTAGGCCTCCGGGGACATCGCCAGGCTGGTCGCGTGCTCCGACTCCTGCGCTTCACCACTGGCCAGGATCGCGCTGATCATCGTGTCCCTCTCTCTCCTGCAAGGCGATGCGGCGTCGAGGCCGCCTCGTGCGGACAGTCTGGCAGACGGCACCCAGACCCGCTCGAAACGCCTCGCCCGGCCGGACGCGCCCTACGCGGGGTGCGGCCGGCTCAGTGCGCCCTCGAATGCCGCGAGCGCCGTGGGTGAGAAGAGGACGAAGCGCACGAGGTCGACCGCCTCGGGGTGGGCCGAGTCCCAGGTGCGCACTGTGCCGACGGCGACGGTCGCGACCTCGTGCACGTCCCATCCGTAGACCCCGGCGCTGACGGCGGGGAAGGCGAGCGTCCGCGCCCCGATCCGGAGCGCCTCGTCCAGGCTGCTCGAGAAGCAGGAGGCCAGCAGCGCGGGGTCGGACTGCCCGGCATGCCGGTTGGGGCCCACCGTGTGGATGACCCAGCGGGCGGGCAGGGCGCCGGCGCCGGTCGTGGCGGCCCGTCCGACCGGCAGTCCCTCCGGCCAGTGGGTCTCCCGGAGTCGCCGGCACTCCGCCATCAGCATCCGACCTGCCGCGGCGTGGATCGCGCCGTCGACACCTCCCCCGCCGAGCAGGGACGTGTTGGCTGCGTTGACCACCGCCTCGACCTGCTGCGCGGTGATGTCGCCGTGCACGGCATCGATCTGCATGTCGTCACTCCTCGTCGCCTCGCCCCCGAGGTCCGTCCACTCAGTCCCGGACGTGACCGTCCCCGTGCACGACCCACCGGGTGGTCGTGAGCTCGGCGAGCCCCATCGGCCCGCGTGCGTGCAGCTTCTGGGTCGAGATCCCGATCTCCGCGCCGAGCCCGAGCTGTCCCCCGTCGGTGAACCGGGTCGAGGCGTTGACCATCACGGCGGCCGAGTCCACCTCGGTGCCGAAGCGCTCCGCGGCGACCAGGTCGGTCGTCACGATCGCCTCGGTGTGCCCGCTCGACCAGCGACGGATGTGCTCGAGGGCCACGTCGAGGTCGTCCACCACCGCGACGGCCATCTCCGGGGCGAGGTACTCGGTGCCCCAGTCCTCGTCCGTGGCGGGCTCGGCCAGGACGCCACGCTCCTGCGCCGCGGCCGCGGCGCGCTCGTCGACGTGCAGCACGACGCCCGCGGCGTGCAGGTCCTCCAGCAGGTCACCCAGCAGACCGGGGTGCGCCCCCGCGTGCACCAGCAGCGTCTCGGCCGCGTTGCAGACCCCCACCCGGTGCGTCTTCGAGTTGAGGACGATCGCGCGCGCGACCTCGGACGGGGCGGACTGGCGTCGACGTAGACGTGGCAGTTGCCGATGCCCGTCTCGATCACCGGGACGGTGGCGCCGTCGACCATGGCCTGGATCAGCCCTGCTCCCCCGCGAGGGATCAGTACGTCGACCAGCCCTCGGGCACGCATCAGGTGCGGTGACGCCCTCACGCCCGTGCTCGTCGATCGAGGCGACCAGGTCGGCGGGCAGCCCGACGCCCGCCAGTGCCTCACGCATCACACGCACGAGCGCCGCGTTGGTGCCGAGCGCCGCCGAGCCGCCCCGCAGGACCGCCGCGTTGCCGCTCTTGAGCGCCAGCACCGCCGCATCGACGGTGACGTTGGGGCGGGCCTCGTAGACCATCGCGACGACACCCATCGGGACGCGAACCTGCCTGAGCCGCAAGCCGTTCGGGAGCGTCTGGCCGCGGACGACCTCGCCCACGGGGTCGTCGAGGGACGCCACCACACGCACGGCGTCGGCCACGGACGACACGCGCGGCGCGTCGAGGCACAGGCGGTCGAGAAGCCCCGGGCTCATGCCCTCCGCGCGACCCCGTTCGAGGTCCCCCGCGTTCGCGGCGGCGATGCGGTCGGCCGCCGACTCGAGCGCGTCCGCGATCGAGTGCAGGGCAGCGTCCTTCTCCGCGCTCGTGGCCCGGGCCAGGGCGCGGGAGGCCGTGCGCGCCCGTCGACAGGTCTCGTGCACCGCCTCGCGGACGTCGTCGCTGACCATGTCCCCACCCTAGGACCGGTTCGTCGCCTCAGAAGGGGCGGACGTCCCCGATGGCCTGAGGCCCCGCGCCGGAGTCTCCGCGCGTCGCACGGGTATCGCGGTCCACCACCTCGAGACCGACCACCTCCCACGCGGGCAGGCCCAGGCTCCGTCGATGGTCGTTCCACACCCGCAGGGCGAGAGCCGCTGCGTCGTCGGCGTTCTCGGCCTCGTCCCAGTAGGTGACCTCGGCACGGTCGCTGCGGTAGCGCACGGACGCGAGGAAGGGGTTCGCCTCGCACAGCGCCCGGAGGGCGTCGTCCAGCGGCCCGGGGTCGCACGGGTCCCCCGCCAGGGTGACGCGCACGTGCCACAGCGGCAGTGCCGGCTCGCCACGTGCGGGTCCCGAGGCGACCGGCTCGTCGCCCGTGGAGGGCACAGGCGTCAGGTGCAACTCGTCACCGTCAGGACGACCCTCTCTGCCCATGTCGTTCCGCCTCCCTGCACTCTCCACCCCTGGAGGCCCCAGTCGACGCCAGGTCAACCCCGCACCAGCACGAGGGCGTCCCGGTGCACCACCTCACGGTCGTAGCCGGGCCCCAGCGCCTCCGCCAGGTCCCGGGTGGACCGCCCGAGCAGACCCGGGAGTTCCTCAGACGAGTAGTTGACCAGCCCCCGCGCCACGGCGTGACCCTTTTCGTCAGACAGGTCGACCGGGTCACCCGCCTCGAACGTGCCCCGCACGGCCGTCACACCCGCCGGCAGCAGGGAGGCGCCACGCTGCGTCACGGCTCGCACCGCTCCGTCATCGAGGACGAGCTCTCCCGTCGGCTCGGCGGCGTGCGCGAGCCACAGCAGCCGCGTGGGCGTGCGGCGCCCGGTGGGTTCGAACCACGTGCCGACGTCCTCCCCCGCGAGTGCCCGGCCGACACGGTCGGCCGACGTGAGCAGGGCGGGGATGCCCGACGACGTCGACATGGCGGCGGCCTCGAGCTTGGTCGCCATCCCCCCTGTGCCGACCCCTGCGGTGCCGACCTTGCCGACCCGCACACGGGCGACGTCGTCCGGTCCGGCGACCGTCGCCACGCGTCGCGCGCCCTCCCGCTCGGGTGGGCCGTCGTACAGGGCGTCGACGTCGGACAGCAGCACCAGCGCGTCCGCATGCACGAGGTGCGCGACGAGTGCCGCGAGCCGGTCGTTGTCGCCGAGGCGGATCTCGTGGGTCGCCACCGTGTCGTTCTCGTTGACCACGGGCAGGACGCCGAGCTGGAGCAACCTGTACAGGGTGCGCTGGGCGTTGCGGTAGTGGCTGCGCCGGACGACGTCGTCGGCCGTCAGCAGGACCTGCCCGACGCGCAGGTCGTGGGCGCCGAAGGCGGCGGCGTAGCGCGCCAGGAGCTGGCCCTGCCCGACGCTGGCCGCGGCCTGTTGCGTGGCGAGGTCACGTGGCCGTCGCGCGAGCCCCAGCGGAGCCAGCCCTGCCGCGATCGCACCCGACGAGACCAGCACCACCTCGCCGCCCGCGAGCCGGCGCGCGGCGAGGGCGTCGACGAGGCGTCCCAGCCGCTCCGGGTCGAGGCCACCCGCCGCGGTGGTCAGGCTCGACGAGCCGACCTTCACGACCACGCGCCCGGCGGTCGGGAGGTCTGCACGGCTGGCGGCGGGCGCCATGGCGGAGTGGCTCAGTCCTCGTCGGGGTCGGTCCAGCGACCGGCACGACGGTCGGCCTCGAGCTCCGCGCGGGCCTCGTCCATCAGCGAACGCCGCTGCGCGTGCTCCTCACGACGCTCGCCACGGCTCTTGCGGGCCGGCTCCGCGAGCCGGAGGTCGCTGCCGCGCGGGCCGGAGAGCATCTCGGCACCGCCGACCATGGTGGGCTCCCAGTCGAAGACCACCGCGTCACGGCGGGCGCCGATCACGACGGTCGACCCGGCCACGGCCCCGGCCTCGTACAGCTTCTCCTCCACCCCGAGGCGCGCCAGGCGGTCAGCGAGGTAGCCGACGGCCTCGTCGTTGGCGAAGTCGGTCTGGCGCACCCACCGCTCGGGCTTGACGCCCTCCACGCGGAACAGCACCTGGTCCATGTCGTGGGGGTCCTGCTCGCGCGTGACGGTGAAGCCGGCGTCGTCGACCGCGACGGGGCGGATCACGACGCGTGTGGCCTCCGGCGCGGGCGCGGCCTCGCGGGCGTCCTTGACGAGGGCCGCCATCGCGAACGAGAGGGCCTTCAGCCCGTCGCGCGACGTGGCCGAGACCTCGACCACCTGGTAGCCGCGCTCCTCCAGCTCGGGGCGTACGAGCTCGGCCAGCTCACGTCCCTCGGGGATGTCGACCTTGTTGAGGGCCACGATCCGCGGACGCTCGGTGAG
Organism: uncultured Actinomycetota bacterium; assembly: GCA_963843835.1. Taxonomy (GTDB): domain Bacteria; phylum Actinomycetota; class Actinomycetes; order Actinomycetales; family CAWJMD01; genus CAWJMD01. Next base: position 249,664 of record CAWJMD010000008.1, on the reverse strand, counting down.
CGGGACGGCGGAACCGGTCGAGTCGGGGTCGACGGGGTAGGCGGCGAGCTCGTGCTCGATCGCGTCGAGGTCGCTGAGGGGGTCGCGGTCCGGTTCGAGCGTGGCGCAGTCGATCACGTGGACGAGAGCTGCGCACCGCTCGACGTGGCGCAGGAACTCGAGCCCGAGGCCCTTGCCCTCGCTGGCGCCGGGGATCAGGCCGGGGACGTCGGCGACGGTGAAGCGGACGTCGCCCGCCTGCACCACACCGAGGTTCGGCACCAGCGTGGTGAACGGGTAGTCGGCGATCTTTGGACGCGCGGCCGACAGCACGGCGATCAGGCTGGACTTGCCGGCGCTCGGGAACCCGACGAGCGCGACGTCGGCGACGGACTTGAGCTCGAGGACGATGTCGTCGGAGAAGCCGGGCTCACCGAGCAGCGCGAAGCCGGGCGCCTTGCGACGCGCGGAGGCGAGCGCGGCGTTGCCGAGCCCGCCGCGACCACCGGCGGCCACGACGAAACGGGTTCCCGCGCCGACCAGGTCAGCGATGATCTCGCCACGGGAGTCCTTGACGATGGTGCCGCTGGGGACACGCAGCTCGACGTCCTCGCCGTTGCGGCCGTGCCGCATCCCGCCCTCGCCCGGGGCGCCCTTGCCGCCCGTGCGGTGCGGCGTGTGGTGGTACTCCAGCAGCGTGGTCGTGGACGGGTCGACCACGAGGACGACGTCGCCGCCGCGTCCGCCGTTGCCGCCGTCCGGGCCCCCCAGCGGCTTGAACTTCTCGCGGTGGACGGACGCGACGCCGTGACCGCCGTCGCCACCGGCCACGTGCAGCACCACCCGGTCGACGAAGCTCGCCATGGGTCGTGCCTCCTGTGGTTGGTGGTGCGCCTGGCTGAAGAGCTGCGCGGTACGTGCGTCCAAAGGGAGAAGGGGTGAGCCGAGCGGCTCACCCCTTCGTCACGCCTCTGCGGTGCCCTGGTCGGGCGGTGCCCGGTGGACCCGGGCCGGTGTCACTCGCCGGCGACGATGTTCACGGTCTTGCGACCGCGCTTCGTGCCGAACAGGACGGAGCCGGGCGTCAGGGCGAACAGCGTGTCGTCCTTGCCCCGGCCGACGTTCTCACCGGGGTGGAAGTGGGTGCCGCGCTGACGGACGATGATCTCGCCGGCGTTGACGAGCTGGCCGCCGAAGCGCTTCACGCCGAGTCGCTGTGCGTTGGAGTCGCGACCGTTCCGGGTCGAGCTCGCGCCCTTCTTGTGTGCCATGGGGTCCTACCGCCGTTCGTGCCTGGGTGATGGAAGTTGTCGTGGTGACGTCGAGCCGAGTGGCTCAGGCGTCGATGCCGGTGACCTTGACCTGGGTGTGCTTCTGGCGGTGACCCTGGCGCTTGCGGTAGCCGGTCTTGTTCTTGTACTTGAGGATCGTGATCTTGGGCCCCTTGGTCGCCGCCAGGATCTCGGCGGTGACGGTGACCTTCGCCAGCTTCGCGGCGTCGCTGGTGACCGTGTCACCGTCGACGAGCAGGACGGGCTTGAACTCGACGGTGCTGCCGGCGTCACCTGCGAGGCGGTCGACGGTCAGCACATCGCCGACGGACACCTTCTCCTGACGGCCGCCGGCTCGAACGATCGCGTACACGTGTGGCTCACCTTCTGACTCGTTCGGGGTGCTGTCGCGCCGCTCGCCACGGATGGCATCGGCTCGCACGCGGGAGCGCACGCAGCAGGACCGCCTTGCTGGAACCACGCAGGGTCACAGGGGCGGACCGGGCTCCAGAGTACGGATCGCTCCGTGCTCGGGTCAAACCAGCGGGCCCGGCCCCCGCGCGGGCCGGCCCTCAGGCAGGCGGGGCCGGCGCCGGCGTCGTGGACGGGGCAGTTGCCCGGCGACGACGCCGCGGACGGGTCGCCGTCGGCTCGGTCGCCGTGGCGCCACCGGTCGTGCCGGAAACGCCGTCCAGCACCGGTCCCACCGGTGCCATCTCGGCGCCCGCGGGCGCCACCTCGACCAGGGCGGGGACCTCGGCAGGGACCTGGTCCGGCGTCGACGCGGGCCGCGTGTCGGGCTCGTCCTCCTGCCGGTCGGCCTTCCCCTGCTCGCCCCTCTCCTGCTCGCCCCTCTCCTGCTCCGCCTTCTCCTGGGCCTTGCGCGCGGCCTCGTGCACCTTCTGCGCCTCGGACGGGCCCTTCTTGGCCGACTGGTCGCGGCCGTTGCCGCCACCACGTCCACCACGGCCGTTGGTGCCGCCGTCGTCGGAACCGCCCTTGGGCTCGACCGGCTCGTCGAAGAGCATCACCCCGCGACCCTGGCAGTACTCGCAGGGCTCGGAGAAGGCCTCCAGCAGGCCCTGGCCGACGCGCTTGCGGGTCATCTGCACGAGCCCGAGCGAGGTCACCTCGGCCACCTGGTGCTTGGTGCGGTCGCGGCCCAGGCACTCGAGCAGGCGACGCATCACCAGGTCGCGGTTCGACTCGAGCACCATGTCGATGAAGTCGATGACGATGATGCCGCCGACGTCACGCAGCCTGAGCTGGCGGACGATCTCCTCTGCGGCCTCCAGGTTGTTGCGGGTGACCGTCTCCTCGAGGTTGCCGCCGGCACCGATGAACTTCCCGGTGTTGACGTCGACGACGGTCATCGCCTCCGTGCGGTCGATCACCAGCGAGCCGCCGGACGGCAGGTGCACCTTGCGCTCCAGCGCCTTGGCGATCTGCTCGTCGACCCGGTGGGCGGCGAACAGGTCCTGGTCGCCGTCCCAGTGGCTGAGGCGCTCCGACAGGTCGGGCGCCACCTCGTCCACGTAGTCCTTGACCGTCGACCAGGCCTCGTCGCCGGTGACGACGAGCGACGAGAAGTCCTCGTTGAAGACGTCGCGGATCACCCGGACCGTGAGGTCGGGCTCGCCGTGCAGCATGGTCGGCGGGTTGGCCGCCTTCGACCGCTTCTCGATGTCCTCCCAGCGCTTCTGCAGCCGGACGACGTCGCGCTCGAGCTCGGTCTCGCTGGTGCCCTCGGCCGCGGTGCGCACGATGACGCCCGCGTGGTCGGGCACGACGGCCTTGAGGATCTTCTTCAGGCGGGCGCGCTCGGTGTCGGGCAGCTTGCGCGAGATCCCGGTCATCGACGAGTTCGGCACGTACACGAGGTAGCGGCCGGGCAGCGAGATCTGGCTCGTCAGCCTGGAGCCCTTGGACCCCACCGGGTCCTTGCTCACCTGGACCAGCACGGGGTCGCCAGACTTCAGCGCGAGCTCGATGCGACGGGGCTTGCCCTCCATGCCGGCGGCGTCCCAGTTCACCTCGCCCGCGTACAGGACCGCGTTGCGTCCCTTGCCGATGTCGATGAAGGCCGCCTCCATGCTCGGCAGCACGTTCTGCACCTTGCCGAGGTAGACGTTGCCGATCATCGACGCCGCGGCCTTCCGTGCCACGTAGTGCTCGACCAGGACGCCGTCCTCGAGCACGGCGATCTGGGTGCGGCCCTCGTGCTCGCGCACGAGCATCGTGCGGTCGACGGCCTCGCGGCGCGACAGGAACTCCGACTCGGTGATGACCTGGCGGCGCCGTCCGGACTCGCGTCCCTCGCGGCGGCGCTGGCGCTTGGCCTCCAGGCGGGTCGAGCCCTTGACGCCGACGACCTCGTCCTTCGCGGCGGCCTTGCGCCCCTGGCGCACGCGCACGACGGTGTTCGGCGGGTCGTCCGGGCTCGGCGTCGAGTCGGAGTCGTCACCGCCAGCACCGCGACGGCGGCGACGCCGGCGCCGGCGGCTGCTGGACGTGCCCTCGGTCTCGTCCTCGGAGTCGTCGGAGGACTCGTCGTCGGACGCTGCCTGCTCCTCGGCGGCCGTGCCGTCCGACGCCTGCTCGGCCGAACGGGACCCGCGCCCACGGCGACGGCGACCGGAACCCGACTGCCCTTCGTCCGTGGAGTCGGCGGGGGTGGTCTCGTCCGAGCCCTCGGACGTACTCTCCGCGTCGTCCGAGCTGTCGGAGCCGTTCGACTGGGGCGCGTCACCGTCACCGGACTCGGAGCGCTTGCGCCGTCCGCGGCCTCCTCGGCGGCGTCGACGAGGACGACCCTCGTCGCCGTCGTCGTCGTCCTTCTCGCTCGCCGCGTCGTCGGCGGCCCTCGCGTCGGCCGGGACCTCCGCCTGGTCGGTCGGAACGTCGTCGACGCCCTTTGGGGGGCCGGCGGGGCGGCTGGCGGAACGGCGTCGGCGCGGCTCAGCCTCGACCTCGGGCGCCTGGAAGAGCACGGCGATGCCGGGCGTCGGGGGCGTCTCTGCGGTGCTCTCGTCCTCATCCTCGGGCGCAGCGTCCGCGGCGGGGACCTCGACCGGGGTCTGAGCGGCGGCCTTCTTGCTCGCGCGCTTGCGGGTCGCCTTCTTGGCTGGCGCGGGGGGCGCCTCGGTCCCGCCCGCGGTGTCGCTGCTGCTCCCGGTGGCTGTCGTGTCTGCCGGAGGGGACGCCGCCGTCTTCTTGGCGGAGCGCCGCGAGCGCGTGGCCTTGACCGGGGTGTCCTCGGACCCGGTCTCGACCGCCGCGTCGGACGTCGGTGGGGTGGCCTTCTTGGCCGCCCGCTTGCGGGTGGCCTTCTTGGCCGGCGGCGGGGCCGGCTCCTGCACACCCTGGTCGGTGGTCTGCTGGTCAGTGGGCTCGTTGTCGAGCATCACGGGTGTCTCCCGTCATCCCCGGATGCCGGCCACACCTGCGCGGCACCGCTGGGGGCGGTTGTCGCCGTGCGCCCGGATGGGCGCCGGCGGAAAGTCGAGGTCGCGCCTCAGTGCTCGCGCTGCCAGTCTCCTGGCGCGCGGCGCTCTGCTGCGCCGGCGGCGTCCCGGTCCGGGGCCAAGGGATCGGCCACGGTTCCTGACTCCTCGTCGAGCAGCCCCTGCGCCATGCGCGTCACCTGGGGTGGTGACGCCGGCGCCAGGTCAGCCACCGCGTGGAGGGCGGTCAGGACGTCGTCGGGTCGAACGGCCGGTGTGGCGAGCCGGACGACCAGGTGGAGTATCGCACACACCCGTCCGGAATCGACCGCCGTCCGCGCGAGGTCGCTCCGCGCGTCGTCCGGGTGGACCACACCCATCCTCACCACCGCCGCGCGGGCGTCGAGTGTCCGGCGACCCTTCTGGGTCACGCGCTCGACCTCGACGGACTCGCGCGCCATGAACGTCTCGACGGCTGGGGCCATCGCGCCGGGCTCCAGGCCGGGCAGCACGACCTCCCAGTCGCCGGCCGTCAGACGGTCCGCGAGCGCACCCGGCCCGGCCTCGACGACCTCGATCACGTCGAGGCCGGGGGGCAGCGCCTCGTCGAGGGCAGCCCTCAGTGCCTGCGGGTCGCAGCGCTCCACGACCGAGATCTCCAGGTACTCGGCCTCGCTCGCGGCCCCGGTGGAGGCGGCGTTCGCGTACGAGACCTTCGGGTGGGGCGAGAACCCGGCCGAGTAGGCCATCGGCACCTCGGCCCGCCGTAGCGCGCGCTCGAGGGCGCGCTGGAAGTCCCGGTGGCTGGTGAAGCGCAGGCGGGTGCGCTTCGCGTACCGGATCCGCAGCTTCTGCACCGCGGGCGGTGGTGGCGGGCCTTCGGGTCGACGAGCCAGCGGACTGCTCCTTCGGACGGGGCGGTGGCGTGCGGACGGCGCCAGTGTGGCGGACCTGACCTCTGGCGACGACAGCGCCCGACCTCGGTGACCGCTGCTCCCGCGTCCGCCTACGATGCACCGATGACCCGTCCCGATCACGCCGACAAGGGCACGGTCGACTACTTCGAGAACCACTCCCACGACTACAGCCCCGCCCGGCTGCGCCACGCCACGGAGATGATCACGGAGCGGATGGAGCCGGGCTCGTCGCTGGTCGACGTGGGCTGCGGCACCGGCAACGTGCTCGCGGTGCTGGCCGGATCGACGGGTCTGACGGATCTGTGGGCCATGGACGTCAGCGCCTCCGCGCTGGCGGTCGCGCAGGAGCGGGTCGCCTGCCGCACCGTGCACGCCTCGATCCTCGACGGTGCGCAGGTCCGTGAGCACGCCGGCCGGTACGACTTCGCCCTCGCAGCCGCCTTGCTGCACCACCTCGTCGGACGCACCAGGCGGAGCTCGCGGAAGGACGCGGTCGACGGACTCCGCAACGCGCTGGAGCTGCTGAAGCCGGGCGGCCACCTGGTCGTGTTCGAGCCGGTGTGCACGCCCCGCGTCCTGATGTCGGGCCTGTTCTGGGTCAAGCGCGTGACGACGACCTTCACGGGCAGCCGGATCGGGGTGCGCGGCTACTGGAACAACATCGGTGCCCCGCTGGTGTCGTTCTACGGCCACGACGAGGTGGTGACCATGGTCGAGAGCACCGGTCTGGGCGAGGTGGTCGACGCCCGCAGCGAGGACGTCGCGATGGGGCGGCTCGACAAGGTGCTGCACCGGTCCAACAGCACGATCCTGGTGCGCCGGGTCTGACTCGCGGACCAGACCGCGGCCTTGACGCCGCGCGGCGCGGTCGTGTCGACTACGCGCCCGGACGGGGCTGATGGGAGCGGAGTCGCTGTGGAGGCCGACCGGTCCAGACCCGCCGGCCCCGGCGGGGCGCGAGCACCGTGCTGCGATGGCGCCCCACGAGATGAGACACCCCTCGGTCGTGGCCGGCGCTGGTCCATCCGCGTGCTTGCCGTTCTTGCGCTGCTCGCCTTCAACTTCATGCTGGTGTTCGTCGCCACCGACGCGGTCGACCCGATGGGTTCCGTGCCGGAGCTCGTGGCGCCGGGCTCCGTTGAGGCTCGCATCGGTGCGGAGCATCCGGGGGAGATGGTCCACCTCGTCGGAGCGGTCACCGCACTGGCATTCGGCGTGGTCGGGCTCGCAGGGCTGATCGTCCGCCCCCAACGCGCAGGCTCGGCCACGCAGGTCGGAGTCGCAGCGGTCGCGTGGCTGCTCGTGTCGGTGGTCGTGGGTGATCCCGACAACCAAGGAGGCCAGGCCGGGTTCGTCGACCTCGCGTTCATCGTTCTGGCGCTGCCGGCGCTGGTCGTGTCAGTGCTTGCTGCTCCGTGGCGGGCGTGGGGCCGCGGTGGTCCGGTGCGTCCCCGCTTCCTGCTCCTCGCGGGACTAGGGCTCCCCTGGGCCTGGTACGGGTTCCAGCAGGGGCTGATGCAGCGAGACACCTGGCCGCCGATGGCTGATCCGCACCATCAAGCGCACTGGTTCGCCATGTCCCTGGCTGCGCTCCTCGTCCTCCTCGTCGGCGCATCCGGCGCCCTGCCGGGAACGGGTTGGCAACTCGGGACCACCCTGGCCGGGTTCGCGGCTGTCGCGGTCGGGACCGCCTCGCTCGTCGCCACCGACGCCGCCTCCGCCTTGGATGCCGGATGGGCGATCGCCGCTGTCCTGTGGGGGATCGCGATGCTGGCTCTCACGACGGTCGAGGGGACTTCGAGCCGCGTATCTCGTATGGCGTCGGATGGAACGCCATGAGCTCATCGCCGGCTGACCGGCACTGGGCGCGTCCCGGTTCCAGCGACGCCGACAGCCCGTCGGCCGTTCCGCGACAACCCGTCCCACGTTCCTCGGCCGGATGATCGCCCACAGCCGAGAGCCGGACGGATCGAATCCGGGCAGAACGTCCCAGGGCTGACAGGGGGTCTTGACAGCCACCCGAGCCTGAGTACGTTTCCGCTCCATGCATGGTCTGGTCCCAGACCATTAGCGCGTGGCCGGCCGATGGAGGTCCCTCGTGGAGCAGCAGCGCAGGCAGTCCAGGGTCGAGTACGAGCGGATGGGGCACGACTACCTGCAGAGGCGCCAGCTCAAGCAGGGAGCTGCAGGCTGGCTGCTGCTCGCCGGGCTGGGCGTCGCCTACGTGATCTCCGGTGACTTCGCGGGCTGGAACTTCGGCCTGTCCACCGGCGGCTGGGGCGGGCTGCTGATCGCCACCATCCTGATGGCGGTCATGTACACGTGCATGGTGTTCGGGCTGGCGGAGATGGCCTCCGCGCTGCCGGTCGCCGGCGCGGGCTACGGTTTCGCCCGACGCGCCCTCGGGCCGCTCGGTGGTTTCGCCACGGGCACAGCGATCCTCATCGAGTACGCCATCGCCCCCGGAGCCATCGCCGTCTTCATCGGCGGGTACGTCGAGTCGCTCGGCCTGTTCGGGCTCACGAGCGGGTGGCCGATCTACGTCGCCTGCTACGTCATCTTCATCGGCATCCACCTGTACGGGGTCGGCGAGGCCCTCAAGGTGATGTTCGCGATCACGGCCATCGCGGTCGTGGCCCTGCTGGCCTTCGTGATCGGCATGATCCCGCACTTCGACCCAGGGAATCTGCTGGACATCCCGGCAACCGAGGCCGCCGGCGCGAGCAGCTTCATCCCGTTCGGCTACGCGGGCATCCTGGCTTCCTTCGTGTACGGCATCTGGTTCTTCCTCGCCGTGGAGGGCGTGCCGCTTGCCGCTGAGGAGGCACGCGACCCCAAGAAGGACATGCCCAAGGGCATCATCGCCGCGATGCTCGTGCTGCTGGTCTTCGCCGCCCTGATGCTGGTGACGGCGCCGGGCGGGGCCGGGTCGTCCACGATCCAGGAGTCCGACAACCCGCTTCCCCAGGCGCTCGAGGCTGCTGCCGGCGGGTCCACCGGACTGTCGACCTTCGTCAACTACGCCGGGCTGGCCGGCCTGGTGGCGAGCTTCTTCTCCATCGTGTTCGCCTACTCCAGGCAGCTGTTCGCCCTCTCCCGCGCGGGCTACCTGCCGCGCGCGCTGTCCGTCACCGGCAAGCGCAAGACGCCCTACCTGGCCCTGATCGTGCCTGGGGCCGTCGGCCTGCTGCTGGCGGGCATCACCAGGGACGGGGCGCTGCTGATCAACATCGCCGTGTTCGGGGCGACCGTCTCGTACGTGCTCATGATGGTGTCCCACATCCTGCTGCGCCGCCGGGAGCCGGGCCTTGAGCGGCCGTACCGGACGCCGGGCGGCACCGGCACCACCGGCATCGCCCTGGTGCTGGCCGTGTGCGCCGTGATCGCCACGTTCTTCGTCGACGTCAGGGCGGCCGGGATCACCGCCGCCATCTTCGTCGCGGCGCTGGGCTACTTCTGGTACTACAGCCGCCACCACCTGGTCTCCAACGCTCCGGAGGAGGAGTTCGCCGCGGTCGCCGAGGCCGAGAGGGACCTGCGGTGAGCGACACGGACAACGATCGCCGTCCCGGCCTGCTCACGCTGGAGCAGCTGCGTGATCTGGTGGCGGAGGGCGCCATCGACACCGTGATCGTGGCCCTGACCGACATGCAGGGCCGCCTGCAGGGCAAGCGCTGCGGTGCCGAGTACTTCCTGGACCAGGTGGTCCCCCACTCAACCGAGGCCTGCAACTACCTGCTGGCCGTGGACGTGGAGATGAACACCGTCGAGGGGTTCGCCATGTCGTCGTGGTCGTCGGGCTACGGGGACTTCGTCCTCAAGCCCGACCTGTCGACCCTGCGGCTGCTGCCCTGGCAGGAGGGCACGGCGATGGTGCTCTGCGACGTGCTCTGGGAGGACGACTCCCCCGTCGTCGCCTCGCCCCGCCAGGTGCTGCGCAGCCAGCTCGACCGGCTGGCCGACCTCGGGCTGACGGCGCACGCCGGGACGGAGCTCGAGTTCATCGTCTTCCGCGACACGTTCGAGGAGGCGTGGGCGTCGCGGTACGCGGCCCTACAGCCGGGCAACCAGTACAACGTCGACTACTCGGTGCTCGGCACCTCGCGGGTGGAGCCGCTCCTGCGCGCCATCCGCAACGGCATGACCGGCGCCGGCCTGTACGTCGAGTCCGCGAAGGGTGAGTGCAACCCCGGCCAGCACGAGATCGTCTTCCGCTATCGGGACGCCCTCGGTGCGTGCGACGAGCACAGCATCTACAAGGCTGGGGCCAAGGAGATCGCCGCCGACCAGGGCATGAGCCTCACCTTCATGGCCAAGTACGATGCGGCAGAGGGCAACTCCTGCCACATCCACCTCAGCCTGCGGCGCGACGATGAGCCGGTCATGCCAGGTGACGGGCCGCAGGGCTTCTCCACGCTCATGGGGCACTTCCTGGCCGGGCAGCTGGCCTGCATGGAGGAGCTGACGTACTTCCTCGCGCCGAACATCAACTCCTACAAGCGGTTCGTGGACGGCAGCTTCGCCCCCACGGCCCTGGCCTGGGGCCGCGACAACCGCACGTGCGCCCTGCGGGTCGTCGGGCACGGCGAGTCGCTGCGGTTCGAGAACCGGGTCCCCGGGGGTGACGTGAACCCCTACCTCGCCGTGGCCGCCATGATCGCCGCCGGGATGCACGGCATCGAGAACCGGCTCGAGCTGGAGCCGGCCTTCGAGGGGAACGCCTACACGTCGAACAAGCCGCACGTGCCGCGCACGCTGCGGGACGCGGTGACCCTGCTCGAGGGCAGCACCGTGGCCCGGGGGGCGTTCGGGGACGAGGTCGTCGACCACTACGTCAACGCCGGCCGGGTCGAGCTCGCCGCCTTCGACTCCACCGTCACCGACTGGGAGCGGGTCCGTGGCTTCGAGCGCCTCTGAGGCGCTCCCCGCAGCACCAGGAGCAGCAGGCAGCAGGCCCCGCATCGGCATCACCACCTACCTGGAGCAGGCCCGCTGGGGCGCGTGGGACCAGCCGGCCGTGCTGCTCCCGCACCTGTACGTGGCGGCGGTGCACCGCGCCGGTGGTGTCCCGCTGCTGCTGCCGCCGCTGCCGGACGGCGCGGCCGAGGCACTGGCCGGGGTGGACGGGCTGCTGGTGGCGGGTGGTGCCGACGTGGACGCCGAGCGGTACGGCGCCGTCCCGCGCGAGGGCAGCGACCCCCCGAGGCGCGAGCGCGATGCCTGGGAGCTCGCCCTGCTGGCCGTGGCGTTGGAGCGAGGAGTACCGGTGCTGGGCGTCTGCCGCGGCGCCCAGGTGCTGAACGTCGCCACCGGCGGCTCGCTGCACCAGCACCTGCCCGATGTGGTGCGTTCCGACGTGCACCGGCCGGCGCCCGCGCAGCACGGCCGCGTCCGGGTGGCCGTCCAGCCCGGTAGCGCGCTGGCCCGGGCCGTTGGCCAAGCGGTGGACGTGCCGTGCTACCACCACCAGGCCATGGACCGGCTGGGCCGGGGCCTGCGGGCCACGGCCTGGGCCGACGACGGAACGGTCGAGGCGGTCGAGCTGCCGGGCGACACCTTCGTCCTCGGCGTGCAGTGGCACCCCGAGCTCGATGCCCACGACGACCGGCTCTTCGCCGCCCTGGTGCAGGCCGCCCGGCGGCACTCCACCGACCCCGTCCCCCACCAGCAGGAGGAGTACCGGTGAGCACCGAGACCACCGACCTCGTCAACCCCGCCACCGAACAGGTGCTGGCGACCGTCCCCTCGGCCACGGACGAGGACACCGACGAAGCCATCGCCCGGTCGGCCGCCGCGCTGCCGGCCTGGCGAGCGGTCGGTCCTGCCGACCGTGGACGCCTGCTCCGCCGTTTCGCCGAGGTGGTCGACGCGAACGTCGAGGAGCTCGCGCAGCTCGAGGTGGCCAACGCCGGCCACACCATCGGCAACGCGCGCTGGGAGGCAGGCAACGTCCGCGACGTCCTGCACTACTACTCCGCCGCTCCGGAACGGTTGACCGGCCAGCAGATCCCGGTCAGCGGTGGCGTCAACATCACGTTCAAGGAGCCGCTCGGAGTCGTCGGCGTCATCGTTCCGTGGAACTTCCCCATGCCGATCGCCGGGTGGGGACTGGCTCCGGCTCTGGCAGCCGGGAACACCGTGGTGCTCAAGCCGGCGGAGCTGACCCCTTTGACCGCAGTGAGACTCGGGGAGCTTGCCCTGGAGGCCGGCCTGCCGGAGGGGGTCTTCCAGGTCGTCACCGGTCAGGGCGCCGTCGTGGGCCAGCGGCTGGTCGACTCCCCCACGGTGCGCAAGATCGTGTTCACCGGGTCCACGGAGGTGGGCCGCGCCATCATGGCCGGTTGCGCCCGCCAGGTGAAGCGCGTGACGCTCGAGCTCGGTGGCAAGAACGCGAACATCGTGTTCGCCGACGCCGACCTGGAACGCGCCGCTGCCGCCGCTCCCGGCGCGGTGTTCGACAACGCCGGGCAGGACTGCTGCGCCCGGTCCCGGATCCTGGTGCAGCGCAGCGCCCTCGACCGGTTCATGGAGCTGCTGGAGCCCGCGGTGGTCGGGCTCCGGGTCGGCGACCCCGGGGACGAGCAGACGCAGATGGGCCCGCTGGTGTCGGCGGACCACCACCGCAAGGTCTCCTCCTACGTGCCGCACGATGCGCCGGTCGCCTTCCGCGGCAGCGCACCCCAGGGGCCGGGCTACTGGTTCGCCCCCACGGTGCTCGCGCCCGTGTCGCCGAGTGACCGTGCCTTCACCGACGAGGTGTTCGGGCCGGTGGTGACGGTCGTCCCGTTCGAGGACGAGACGGACGCCATCCGGATCGCCAACGACACCGACTACGGGCTCTCCGGCTCGGTCTGGACCCGCGACGTCGGGCGTGCGCTGCGGACGTCCCGCGCTCTCGAGGCCGGCAACCTCTCGGTCAACTCCAACTCCTCCGTGCGCTACTCGACCCCGTTCGGCGGCTTCAAGCAGTCCGGGCTCGGGCGTGAGCTGGGGCCGGACGCGCTGGACGCGTTCACCGAGACCAAGAACGTCTACATCTCCACGGAGGAGTGAGCATGTCGCGACGACTGGAGGGCCGCGTGGCGGTGGTGACCGGTGGGGGCAGCGGCATCGGAGCGGCCTCGTGCCGACGGCTGGCCGCTGAGGGAGCCACCATCGTCATCGGGGACCTGGACGAGGCCGCCGGCTCCGCTGTGGCGCAGGAGCTCTCGGGCATGTTCGTGCGCACCGACGTCACCGACCCCGCGGGTGTCGACGACCTCTACTCCCTGGCACAGGAGCGCTACGGCTCGGTTGACGTCGCCTTCAACAACGCCGGCATCGCGCCCCCGGACGACGGCTCCATCCTGGAGACCGGGCTGGAAGCGTGGCGCCGCGTGCAGGAGGTGAACCTCACCTCGGTGTACCTGTGCTGCAAGGCGGTGCTCCCGCTCATGCAGCGCCAAGGGCGCGGGAGCATCATCAACACCGCCTCCTTCGTCGCGGTCATGGGCGCCGCCACCTCGCAGATCTCCTACTCCGCGTCCAAGGGAGGTGTGCTGGCCATGAGCCGCGAGCTGGGTGTCCAGTTCGCCCGGGAGGGCATCCGGGTCAACGCGCTGTGCCCCGGCCCCGTGAACACCCCGCTGCTGGAGGAGCTCTTCGCCAGCGACGCCGAGCGCGCGCAGCGCCGCCTCGTGCACGTGCCGATGGGCCGGTTCGCCCAGCCCGAGGAGATCGCGGCCGCCGTCGCGTTCCTCGCCAGTGACGACGCCAGCTTCATCACGGCCTCCACGTTCCTGGTCGACGGCGGCATCTCCGGCGCGTACGTCACGCCGGTCTGAGCGGGGATGCAGTGGCCGGCGTCGAGGGTTGGCGCTCTCACGCCAGCGAGGCGCTGTTCCGGCCCGTGCGGGCGGCCAACGCCTTCGAGGAGACCGTGGAACGGCTGCTCCAGGCGGTGCGACTCGGAGTGGTCGCTCCCGGCGAGCGGCTGCCGTCGGAGCGCGACCTGGCGTCCCGGCTGGGGGTCGGCCGCGAGAAGGTCCGCGAGAGCCTGGCGGCGCTCACCGACGCGGGCTACCTGGAGGTGCGGCGGGGCCGCTACGGCGGCACCTTCGTCCGGAGCGCCGACCCGGAACCGCCGGCCCCATCCCCCCGGGCCGGCGCTCGACCTGGACCGTTGGACTCTGCGGACCTCGCCGACGCCCTGACCTTCCGGCACGTCGTGGAGACCGGGGCCGCGGAGGCGGCCGCGGCGACCGATCTGGGGCCGGCACAGCGCGCGCACCTGCAGAGCCTCCTCAGCGAGACTGCGAGCGCCTCTCACGCCGACTACCGGCGGGTCGACTCACGGCTGCACCTGGCGGTTGCGGAGGTGACCCGTTGCCCGTCCTTGACCGCTGCCGTCGCGGAGGTGCGCCTGCGCACCAACGACCTGCTCGACGCGATCCCGCTCCTTCGCCCGAACATCGAGCACTCGAACAGCCAGCACGAGCAGCTGGTGGAGGCGATCCTCGAGGGTGAGTGTGAGCGAGCCCGGAGCGTGATGGCCGAGCACCTCGAGGGCACCGCGATGCTGTTGCGGGGGTTCCTGCTCCGGTGACGACGGCCCGGCGGCGTCCGCCGCCGCTTCGGGGCGGCTCTGCTGCATCGGGACCGCAGTGGTCTCCATGAGCGCTCCCCTGCGCGGGTCGTGAGGTCTGTGGTGAGGCGGCGGCGTGGGGACGGGTGCCTGGGGACGGCTCGCACCCCTGCCCCTGCCGACAACAGGTGGGCGATCGCTCCGTCGTCGGGCGTGACGCCCGGGCCGTGGTGGAGGGTGATGGCGCTACGCACGGTCTCGGTCGCCGCGCTGGAGAGCCCGACCGCCTCGGCCACCTCGCGCGCGGCGCGGGCGCCCGCCACGGTGGGGTCGACGGACCGGCTGGGTCCGGACAGGCCGACGTCGTGCAGCATCGCCGCTGCGAACAGCAGCTCTCGGTCGACGTCGATGTTCTCCAGAGCGCCCAGCGCCATGCCGAACGTGTACGTCCGGTACGAATGGTTCAGCAGCGCGGGCGACAGCTGGCGACGGGCGCGGTCCTCTGCAGCCTGCGTCAGCACTGACGTCGGTGCTACCAGCGCAGTAGCGTCCAGACGTGATGCACGGTCGGGACCGCGAGCTGGCGCTCCTGACTGACCTCCTCGACCGCGCCCGGAGCGGCGATGCCACGGCCCTCGTCATCAGGGGCGAGGCAGGCGTGGGCAAGTCCGCGCTGCTCGACGCGACGATCGTCGCGGCCACGTCCGCGGGCATGCGGGTGCTGCGCAGCCAGGGTCTCGAGTCGGAGTCCCCTCTCGCCTTCGCCGGCCTCCACCAGCTGCTCCGCCCCCTCCTGGCTCGCATCGAGGTCCTGCCGGCGCCGCAGGCGCAGGCCCTCCGCGTCGCCTTCGGCCAACGGGAAGGTCCCGCCGTCGACCCGTTCGTCGTGGCGCTCGCGACCCTCGGGATGCTCACCGACGCCGCCGAGGCACAGCCCGTGCTCGCCGTCGTCGACGACGCCCACTGGCTCGACGACGCCAGCGCCGACGCGCTGATGTTCGCTGCCCGTCGCCTGCAGGCAGACCCGGTCGCCGTCGTGTTCGCCTCTCGGGACGGCGACAGCCGCACCCTCGAGGCGGACGGCATCACCGACATGCGTCTGGACGGGCTCGACGCGAACGCCGCCCGCACGCTGCTCGCCGACCGCCTCGGCGCGCAGCTGTCCGACGAGGTGACCCGTGCCCTGCTGGCCCAGACCGGAGGCAACCCACTCGCCCTGGTCGAGCTCCCCACCGAGCTCACCGCCGAGCAGCTCGCCGGATCGGCTCCGCTCCCGACCCAGCTCCACCTGACCGAACGGGTCCAGCGAGTGTTCCTCGACCGCTGCCGACGGCTGCCCGAACAGGTGCAGGCACTGCTGCTCGTGGCGGCCGCGGACGACACCGGCGGCCTCGCCGTCGTGCAGGAAGCCGCCGCCCTCCTCGGCGTCCCGCACGACGCCGTGCACCAGGCGGAGCGGGCGAACCTCGTTGTGACCGACCGCGAGAGCCTGCGAGTCCGGCACCCGCTCGTCCGCTCCGCGATGTACCAGGCGGCGACCGGTCACGAACGACGCGCGGCCCACAGAGCCCTTGCGGCTGCTCTCGGGGCCGACCGCGATCCCGACCGGCAGGCCTGGCACCTCGCGGCGGCCGCCGACGGCCCCGACCTCGAGGTCGCGACCGCCCTCGACCGAGTCGGCGAACGCGCGGAACGTGCCGGTGGCTACGCCGCAGCAGCCGCGGCGTACGAGCGGGCCGCCGATCTGACGGCGCCAGAACCGCTTCGTGCGCGGCGGTTGTTCAGTGCGGCGCGCTGCGCGTGGGCCTGCGGCGACGCCGCGCGCGCCGCGACCCTGGCCCAGGCGGCGAGGCCGCTCGCCGACGACCGCCTGCTGGGTGCCGACATCGACCGACTGCGCGCCCGCGTCGAGATCAACGTGGGGTCGGCAGCCACTGCTCACCACATCCTCATCAGCGCCGCGCGCGCGGTCGCCGCCGACGACCCGGTCAGGGCGCTGGAGATGCGCGTCGCGGCGACTCTCACGCACCAGTACAACGCTGGCATCCCGCAGGACACCGCGGACACCTGGCCGTCGGACGCCCGGCTGCCGGCGGACGCCAGGACCCGCTGCCTGCGGGACCTGCTGTCGGCGACCACAGCGGACTCCGCCCACGCGTGGGCCGATGCCCTGCAGTCCCTCGCCCGCGCGGTGGAGACCGTGCCCGAGGTGGACGACGCCGACGTGGTCGCGAACGTCGGGAACGCCGCCCTGCACCTCGGTGACGACGACGCCCACCGCCGCTGCTACGGCCGGATGCTCGCCGGCGCCCGGAGCCGGGGGGCCGTCGCGTCCGTCCTCTACGCGCTGCCACGGCTGGCCTTCGCCGACCTGCTCGGCGGCCGGTGGGACCGGGTTCGCGACGCGGCCGACGAGACCCTCGCCCTGGCTGCAGCTGTCGGCCAGAGACCTCTCGCCGCGGCACCGCTCGCCTGGCTGACACTGCTGGCAGCGCAGCGCGGAGATGCGGGCTACGAGGACCTTCGGACCCGGCTCAACGCGGCCGAACGGCAGCATCTCGGCGTCCTGACCGACCCGGTGCACGACCTGTCCCGGTGGGCCGCGGGCATCCGCGCTTCACAGGCCGGGGACGCCGCCGACGCGCTGCACCAGCTGAGCAGGCTCCGTGTCGCGCCCATCGCGCGCATGGCTGCACTGGACCGGTTCGACGCCGCGGTCCGCGCCGACCGTCGGCCCCTCGCGCAGCAGTGGGCCCAGGACCTCGCCGGGTTCGCCGACGCCTCCGGCTGGGGCTGGGCCCACGCGGCGGCCGCCTACGGCCAGGCCCTGCTGGCCAGGCCGGCCGAGGCCCTGCGGCTGTTCGAGGCCGCCCTCGCGCATCACGCGAGAGCGAACCGGCCGTACGAGCTCGCGCGCATGCACCTCGCATACGGCGAGCTGCTCCGACGCTCCCAGCGTCGGGTCGACGCCCGCACCCACCTGCGCACCGCACTGACCGTCTTCGACGACCTCGGAGCGGAGCCGTTCGGGACCCGGGCCCGGCAGGAGCTGCGCGCGTCCGGCGAGACGGCTCGCAAGCGGAACCCCTCGACGCTGACGGCCCTGACGCCGACGGAGCTGCAGGTCGTGCAGCTGGTCGCGCGGGGTCTGTCCAACAAGGACGTCGCCGCCCAGCTGTGGATCTCCCCGCGGACCGTCGCGTTCCACCTGCGCGGATCGTTCGCCAAGCTCGGCGTGAGCTCGCGAGGTGAGCTGGCACGCCTGGACGTGCCCCGGCACGCCGGCCAGACCCCCTGATCCGGCCGCAGCAGCCGGTGACGACGCCCCTCCGTCGCACCCTGGTCACTGTGCCCGGGTGCGCCGTCACGGCAGCGCTCGGTCGCCCGCTCCGGCGCGGAGAAAGGAGAGCACGGCAGCGACGCGCCGATGGCGAACGGGCTCCTCCGCGATGCCCAGCTTGGCGAACACCGCGGAAATGTGCTTCTCCACGGTCTTCACGCTGAGGGAGAGCACCTCGGCGATCGCGCGGTTGGACCGACCCTCCGCCATAGCGGCGAGGACCTGGCGTTCGCGAGACGTCAGCCCCTCCAGCGGGTCGACCCGTCGACGCCGCCCTAGGAGCAGGGCGACGACTTCCGGATCGATCGCCGTGCCACCTTCCGCGACGTCTCGGACAGCGGCAACCAACGCGCTCGGGTCGGCCACCCTGTCCTTGAGCAGGTACCCGACGCCGCCGGTCGACTGGTCGATCAGCTCCAGGGCGTTGTGGGTCTCCAGGTGGTGCGACAGGATCAGGATGCCGAGCCAGGGATGCCTCGCCCTGATCGTCCGAGCCGCCTCCAGTCCTTCGACGGTGTGGGTGGGTGGCATCCTCACGTCGACCACGACGACATCGGGCCGCAACGTGTCCACGAGGGTGATCAGCTCCTCGACGTCGCCCGCCTCTCCGACGACCTCGCAGCCCGCGTCGTTCAACAGCCGAGCGAGGCCGGCCCGCAGCAGCACGACGTCGTCGGCCAGGATCACCCGGATCCCGGTCATCGCGCGTGTCCCTGGGCATCGTCAGGGCCGGGGCCGACGCTGGGATCGAGCGGCAGCTCGACCGCGAGGGTCGTGCCCGCCCCGGGGTCCGAGCGCAGTCGGAGGGTTCCGCCGGCCGCCTCGACCCGGTCCTGGAGGCCCGAGAGCCCGCTTCCTCGCCGAGGGGCGGCCCCACCGACGCCGTCGTCCCGCACTGCAAGCCGGAGAAACCCGCCGTCGACGGTGAGATCCACCTCGGCCAGGCTGGCGTGCGCGTGCTTGGCGATATTGGCCAAGGCCTCCGCGACCACGTAGTAGGCGGTGACCTCGCAGAGCTCCGGGAGCCGTACCACGGTCCCGTGCACCTCCACCGGCAGGGACGCCCTCTCGGCCAGCGCCTCCACGGCGCCGTCGAGCCCGTGCTCGGTCACCACACTGGGGTGCACCCCGCGGGCGAGGTCACGCAGCTCGACGGTGGCCTCGTTGAGCAGGCCAGCGGCCTGGGCGACCAGCGCAGGGTCGCCCTGCTGCTCCAGGGCCATGCCCAGCATCAGCCGGGCCGTGACCAGCCGCTGCTGCGCTCCGTCGTGCAGGTCCCGTTCCAGCCGGCGACGCTCCTCCAGGTGGGCGGTCACCAGGCGTCGGCGCGACCCCTGCACGTCGTCGAGCTGAACGCGGGCCAGCGCCTCCAGCCTCTCGTTCTCCAGCGCCAGGCTCGCGGTGGCGAGCACCGCCTCCAGCACCTCCGGCTCGGTGTCCGCGACACCGTCGTGGTCAAGAACGGCGAGGGTCCGACCGTGGGCGGTGACGGCGGCCCGGGCCCGGGTGGGCGCGCGGCCCTGCGTCGCGGCCTCCGGGGTCAGCAGCCGGGCGGTCGGATCTCCCAGGGCACGAGCGAGAAGCGGTTCGAGCTGGAGCCGCGCCACCGCGCCACCTAGGTCGACCGCGCGCACCAGGGACCCTACGTCGCCGGACCTGGCCCGGCTCCGCAGCACGCCCAGCAGGACACCGGCAGGCAGCAGGCAGAGCACCAGAGGCTGCAGGAGCGTGAGGACCGCTCCGTACCGGTCCAGCACCTGCAGGGCGTCGGCGGCGGCCACCGAGAGGACCGGCGCGCCGCCGACATACGGAGCGGAGAGGACCCGCCGCAACCCGGTCCCGGCGTGTCGCCAGCGCAGCGCCAACCGGATCCCGACCGCCACCACGAGGGCGGCGCCCGCGGCTCCCCACAGCGTGTCCAGGCGCTCGACTAGCATCGGGTCGTCCCGGACCAGCAGCAGGTTGCCCGGACAGCCGAGCCCGAAGGGGTTCGTGCAGCGGAAGAACAGGTTGGGGGTCACGCTCGACAAGGCCGCGTCGGCGTAAGCGAGCCCGACGAGCACCCGGTCGGCCCGCGTGGCCAGCGAACCCTCCGGCAGCGCGAGCAGGAGGTGAATCACGACGGCGTAGTACGTGCCGGCGATCACGCCGCCGACCGTGAACGGGATCGCGTGGTTGGCGTACGCGAGCAGGGAGACCGCCATGAGCAGTCCGATCGCCACCAGCATCCACGCGATCCTGTTGCCCGGTCGCCAGCGACCCACCAGGACCCCGCCGATCGCCGTGGTGGCGCCGGCGAAGAGGACCGGAACGACCTCGTAGGCCGGCGGCGGAACGGGGCGGTTGAGCGACGTCACCCAGGCGAGCACCACCACCACCGCCGCGGTGCACACCACCGTGACCAGCTGCGCCCGAGGGCTCACTGCGGCCGACCCCCTCGGTCGCGCGGGTCAGCGCCCATGCCCCCATGCTGGTCCAGGCTCACCGATCCGACCAGAGGGCTGGCCCCCAGCTGGCGCCGTCTTGTTCGCGGGTTGGCCCTGATGTGCGACGCCGTTGTCCGGTGATTGCATCGAGGTCGACCAGGAGGTGCATGATGACCCGGATACTCACGACAGGACGTCGCTCGCACGTTCGAGGGTGGGCGCTCGTCCTGGCCCTCGGCACCGCGCTCGCAGGGTGCGGGACCGGCAGTGCAGGGACTCCGGTGGCACCCGGAACGCCCCGGTCCGGTGATGCAGCAGCGATCGAGCAGGCACGGACCGCTTTCGACGAGGTCGCTGCGGCCTTCGAGAGTTCCGATCCTGCTCGCCTCGCCAAGCTCTCCACGGGCGCGGCCGCGGCGTTCTTCACCCATGCCGACCACCTGGCGCGGGCGGCCGGCGGCAGCTCCGACGAGGTGTTCCCGAATGCCCGCGCCGAGG
Source organism: uncultured Actinomycetota bacterium (assembly GCA_963843835.1). Lineage (GTDB taxonomy): Bacteria > Actinomycetota > Actinomycetes > Actinomycetales > CAWJMD01 > CAWJMD01. The sequence continues at coordinate 229,227 of CAWJMD010000008.1, read as the reverse complement.
CCGGTGGGGCTACCCTCGTCGATGACGGCACCGTGCGGTTCACCGGCCCGCTCACCTGGGGGACCAGCGACGGCCCTTCCCCGCGCGTCATGACCGACCTCGGCTTCTCCGGCGCCGACGACGGCTGGAAGCTCGCGAGCTTCGAACGCAACGGCTTCCCCATCCAACGCTGGGTGGCCGGGCCGCCGACGGAGCCGACCGTGCGGTCGGGCCCGATCAGCGCCCGCACGGTCGGGGTGTTCGTCGATGTCACGTGCCTGGAGCGCGCCGACCCCGGGTGCCCGGACTTCCTCGCCGACGGCTTGGCCGTTGACTTCACGGTCACCAACGACTCGGACGGTGCGCTCGAGCCCACCGAGCTCGAGCTCCCGGACGGGACGACGTCCGCGGCCTGGCTGGAGACACCTTCGGGCACGCCCCAGCCACTACGAGACGCCGTCCTGCAGGGATTCCCGCCAGGCCAGACCAGCCCGGTGACAGCCATGTTCGGGGGCCCGGACAACCTCGTCGAGGGAGGGACGCTCCATATCGCACTCCGCACCGAGGACGGCGAGATCCACCCGGTCGACCTCGCCGTCCCGGCGTACCCGGCGACCTGGTAGCCGGATGGGCACGCGGCACACCACCTCGCGGCGCGGGCAGCATCCCCGGGCGCCTGCCGGTCCGGATCGCGCCGTGTTCGTGCCGGTGTCAGTGACCGCGATGGCCGTCATCCCGCCCCAGCACGCCGGTATGGCCTCCGGTTTCCTCATGACGGGCGTCAAGGTCGGCGCCGGCCTCGGCGTCGCCCTCCTGTCCGCGGTCGGCACATGCACCACTGACGGCGCCACCGAGAGCGTGTCAGTCGTCCTGTGACAACGTGTCTCGCAGCTCCTCGGTGTCAGCAGGCGTCCACCCGTCCGGTGGGGCGATCACGGCCCACGCGGCCGTGGGCTCGGTTCCGTAGTTGTGCCCGTGGCCGGCGGGTACCTTCGTCGAGAAGATCATGTCGGCCGTCACCTGCCAGAACGTGACCAGTGGGTACCACTGCATGGAGGGCAGCACGTCGTCCCCCCGCTCCTCGAGAAGCCAGTCAGGGCGGTTGAGGAGCAGTCCGGGCGACCACCACGTGACGGGGTCCGAGGCGTGCTGGAGGTACATCACGCGGGGGTTCGACCACCCGTCCTCCTCGCCGACCAGGCTGGCAGGGTCGGTCGCGAATCGCACGGTCTCGCCGTCCCGGTAGGTCGGGCGCACCTCCGGTGTCCCGGCCTCGCGGTTCGCGGTGAACTCGGACCACAGCTGGTTGGCGTTCGGCGGTCCGACGAACAGGACGCCATCGGTGCGGTTGGCCATGTCGGCGCTCCCGCTGAACGCCGACTCCCCCCCGAACGACCCCAGGCTCTCCCCGGCGACGAGAAGAAGTGGCCGGTCGTCGGCCGGGAGCTCGGACCAGACCTCGTACACGGCGTCGAACAGCACGCGTCCGGCCTCCCGCGCCCGCGGCAGGTCGACGACGAACGACAGCCAGCTCGGCAGGTAGGAGTACTGGGTGGCCACGATCGCCGTGTCGCCTCCGTACATGTACTCCACCGGTTCGGCGATCTGCGGATCCACCCACCCTGTCCCCGTCGTCGTCATCACGAGCAGGACCTCCCGCGAGAACGCGTCGGTGCGCTCGAGCTCCTGCACTGCCAGCGCTGCCCGCTCGGCATTGGTGGGTGCCGAGTCCACACCGACGTACGCCCTGATCGGCTCCCTCGCGGCACCCTCGAAGAGCGCGGCCAGCTCCTCCTGAGTCGGTCCACGCGTCACGAAGGTGCGGCCCTGGTTGCCCAGCGACGCCCAGGCCACCAGCGAGTCAGGGGAACCCGAACGGTTCGGCTCGATCGGGGCAGCCGTGTCCGGACGGCTCTCGGCGTTGATCCTCCTGAACGACTCGTCAGCGACGTCCGCCAGCGAACGGATGACGACGTCGTTGAGCAACGACACCCCCAGCACGAGAACGACACCGACGCCGACGACCCGTGCGACAGGAGCGGGGACCCAGGGGGCTGCGCCGCGCGTGACCATGCGGCTCGCCCACCGGAGCGCCCTGGCGAACCCGACGGCGACCAGGACCACGGCGGCGGCCAGGAGCGGCACGCCGGCGTAGCCGTAGCGCTCGGGCGGCTGCGCGCCCATCAGGAGGTGGAGGTCCCGCTGCCAACCCGACCCCAGGACCAGGGAGACAGGGACCAGGACTGCCGCGAACCCCGCCAGTACCCTCCACGCCATGGCGGGAGGAGCCGGGCGCTTACGACGCAGGAGTCGCCGGACCACCCACGAGCCGAGGACGCCGATCCCGTACCCGGCGGCGGTGACGATGCCGCTGACCACTCCCTGGATGAGGATCGACCGCGGGAGGAGCGAGGGGGTCACCGAGAGGTAGAAGAAGGCGAGGGCCACCGCGCACCCGGCGAGGTCGTAACGGGGTAGTCGGGACGTCCACCGGCCCCCTCTACCGCCCGCAGCCCCCTCCTGGGGCCCGTCCGCCGCGACCCCAGGCGTCTGCTCTGCGCGATAGGGGCTCACCAAGCCACTGTAGGGCGGCCCCCATCCTCGTCCGCCAACGTCCGACCGTTCCCGCTGTCAGCGGCCAGGCAGCCGGCCTACGATCGCACGTGCCAGCCGATCGACAGGCTCGGCGGCATCCAGACGCAGGCAGTCGCCGTCCCATGGCGCGTACGCCGACGCCCGTTCCTGGACCTCGTCCCACGTCGGCTCCGGGATGTGGGTCAGGTCGCGGACTCGTCCTTCCAGGCGGCGGCGGTGCTCGCTCGGATCGTCCAGGGTCAGGAGGACGAAGACCAGACCTGCGCCCGTTCGGGCCGCGCCGGTGCGCCACGTGTCCCTGGCGGGCTCACTGTCGTTGACGGCGTCCACGACGACCGTCCGCCCCAGAGCGAGGTTCTGCTCCGCCGCTACCCGCGCAGTCTCGTACGACGCCACGCCCGTCTCCCACCCCCGCGGGAGACCGGCGCCGAGGAGCGCGTCCTCGATGGGGTCGATCGACAGGTAGACGGCACCGAGGTCCGCGGCCACCGAGGCAGCGACCGCCGACTTGCCCGTGCCGGGCAGTCCCGAGATGACGACGAGCACAGGCTCAGGAACCCTCGAGGACCCGCTCCCGGCCGGTCGCCCCACCGCGCACGGTCAGCGGCAGCAGCGTGCGACCCGTCGGGCCGATCTGGATCTCGGTGTCCATCTGCGGGCAGACACCGCAGTCGAAGCACGGAGTCCAGCGGCAGTCCTCGACCTCGACCTCGTTGACCGAGTCCTGCCAGTCCTCCCAGAGCCAGTCCTTGTCGAGGCCCGAGTCCAGGTGGTCCCAGGGCAACACCTCGGCGAAGTCCCGCTCGCGCGTGGTGTACCAGTCGACGTCCAGACCTTGCTCGGCCAGGGCCGTCCCGGCGCACGCCATCCACCGGTCGAACGAGAAGTGCTCGCTCCAGCCGTCGAACCGGCCGCCGGCGCGCCAGACCGCCTCGATGACCCGACCGACGCGGCGGTCGCCCCGCGAGAGCAGTCCCTCGACGATGCCCGGCTTACCGTCGTGGTACCGGAAGCCGATCGCCCGGCTGTACTTCTTGTCGGACCGGATCGCGTCACGCAGCTTCGCCAGCCGCGCGTCCGTCGTCTCATGATCGAGCTGCGACGCCCACTGGAACGGGGTGTGCGGCTTGGGCACGAAACCGCCGATGCTGACCGTGCACCGGATGTCGCGCTGGCCGCTGACCTCGCGGCCCTTGGCGATCACCTTCTTCGCCATCTCCGCGATCTGGAGGACGTCGTCGTCGGTCTCGGTCGGCAGTCCGCACATGAAGTAGAGCTTCACCTGGCGCCAGCCGTTCGCGTACGCGGTGGCGACCGTGCGGATCAGGTCCTCCTCGGTGACCATCTTGTTGATCACCTTGCGCATCCGCTCGCTACCGCCCTCGGGCGCGAACGTGAGGCCGGACCGTCGGCCGTTGCGCGACAGCTCGTTCGCCAGGTCGATGTTGAAGGCGTCCACGCGCGTGCTCGGCAGGCTGAGACCCGTCTGCGTGCCCTCGTAGCGGTCGGCGAGCTGCTTGGTCACCTCACCGATCTCGGAGTGGTCGGCACTGGACAGGCTGAGGAGACCCACCTCCTCGAAACCCGTTGCTGCCAGACCCTTCTCGACCATCGCGCCGATGCCCTCGATGGAGCGCTCGCGCACCGGTCGCGTGATCATGCCCGCCTGGCAGAAGCGGCAGCCCCGCGTGCAGCCGCGGAAGATCTCCACGCTCATGCGCTCGTGCACGCTCTCGGCGAGCGGTACCAGCGGCTGCTTCGGGTAGGGCCACTCGTCCAGGTCCATGACCGTGTGCTTGCTGACGCGCCACGGCACGCCTGGTCGGTTCGGTGCGACCTTGCGGATCCGACCGTCCGGCAGGTAGTCGACGTCGTAGAACTGCGGCACGTACACGCCACCGGTGCGCGCCAGCCGGGCCAGCAGCTCGGTGCGCCCACCCGGACGTCCCTCGGACTTCCAGGCCGCGATCGCGTCGGTGATGAGGAGCACCGCCTCCTCGCCGTCCCCGATCACGGCGGCGTCGATGAAGTCGGCCACCGGCTCCGGGTTGAACGCGGCGTGCCCGCCGGCGAGCACCACAGGCTGGTCGTCGGTGCGGTCGGCGGCGTGCAACGGGATGCCCGCGAGGTCGAGCGCGGTGAGCAGGTTCGTGTACCCGAGCTCGGTCGAGAACGACACGCCGAGCACGTCGAAGTCGCTGACGGGCCGGTGCGAGTCGACCGTGAACTGGGGCACCTGGTGCTCGCGCATCAGGGCCTCGAGGTCGGGCCACACGGAGTACGTGCGCTCCGCCAGTACGCCCTCGCGCTCGTTCAGCACCTCGTACAGGATCATGACGCCCTGGTTGGGGACACCGACCTCGTACGCGTCCGGGTACATCAGGGACCACCGCACCGTGGCGTCGCCGCCGCAGTCCCACTCCTTCACCGTGGCGTTGAGCTCGCCGCCGACGTACTGCACCGGCTTCGAGACCTGTGCCAGGAGGGGTTCGAGCCGGTCGAAGATCGACTGGCCGTGCATGGAGGAGCCTTCCGGTCGTCGTGCGGGGACAGCGACCAGGGTACGCCCGGTGCTCAGAGGTCCGAGCCGAACCAGATCTCGATCTCGCGCCGTGCCGACTCGGGCGAGTCGCTGCCGTGCACGAGGTTCTGCTGCACGTCCAGGCCCCAGTCGCGTCCCAGGTCGCCCCGGATCGTGCCCGGCTGCGCGGCCGTCGGGTCCGTAGCACCGGCGAGCGCGCGGAACCCCTCGATGCAGCGGTGGCCCTCGATCACGACGGCCAGCACCGGGCCGGACGACATGAACTCGACCAGCGGCGCGTAGAAGGGCTTGCCCTCGTGCTCGGCGTAGTGGCGCTCGAGCAGCTCGCCGTCCGCGGTGCGCAGCTGCGCGGCGACCAGGGAGTAGCCCTTCGCCTCGATACGGCGCAGCACCTCGCCGGTCAGCCGGCGGGCGACCCCGTCGGGCTTGACGAGCACCAGGCTCCGCTCGATGGGGTCGGTGGTCGGCTGGTCGCTCACGTGCGGGGCTCCTCGCGGCAGGGGTCGGGGCGTGCCACCGGACGGGGTGACCGTCGGCGCGTGGCGAGCCTAGTCGGGCCACGGCACCATGGTGCGCGTGGACATCGTGGACCCGGTCGAGGCCCTGCAGCGGATCGCCTTCGAGCTCGAGCGGCGACGGGAGTCGACGTACCGCGTCCAGGCGTACCGCAAGGCGGCCTGGGCGCTCGCCGGTCTCGACCCCGACGAGGTGGTGCGACGCGCCGAGCGCGGCACCCTCACGGACGTGCCTCAGGTCGGGCCGAAGACCGCGAAGGTGGCCGCCGAGGCCGCCGCGGGCAGCCAGCCGACCTACCTGACGGAGCTGCTCGCAGACTCGGCACCGCTCGCCACGGGTGGTGAGGCGATGCGCTCGGCGCTGCGCGGAGACCTCCACACCCACTCGAACTGGACTGACGGGGGGAGCCCACCCCACGAGATGGCAGCGGCCTACGTGCAGGTGGGGCACGAGTACGCGGCCCTGACCGACCACTCCCCTCGCCTGACCGTGGCCCGCGGGCTGTCACCGGAGCGGCTGCGGGAGCAGATCGCCCTCGTCGCGGAGCTGAACGAGCAGCTCGCGCCCTTCCGGCTGCTCACCGGGATCGAGGTGGACATCCACGACGACGGCTCCCTCGACCAGGAGGACGACCTGCTCGCCGAGCTCGACGTGGTGGTGGCGAGCGTGCACAGCAAGCTCGCCATGGACCGCGCGGCGATGACCCGTCGGATGGTGGCAGCGGTGAGCAACCCGCGCACCGATGTGCTGGGCCACTGCACCGGTCGCCTCGTCACGGGGGACCGCGGCCAGCGCAAGCAGTCCGTGTTCGACGCCGAGGCCGTGTTCGAGGCGTGCCTGGCGCACGACACCGCTGTCGAGATCAACAGCAGGCCGGAGCGCTGCGACCCGCCCGACGACCTGCTCGACCTGGCCCTGGGTCTGGGGTGCCTGCTGAGCATCGACTCCGACGCCCACGCGCCGGGGCAGCTCGACTTCCTCGACCACGGCTGCGCCCGCGCCGTCGAGCACGGGGTTCCTGCCGACCGGGTGGTCAACACGTGGCCGCTCGACGACCTGCTGACCTGGTCGCGCGAGAACTGAGCGGGGTCAGTCTCGCGGGGCGCGGTGCCGCCGTCGCTTCGGTTCGGGCTTCCCCCGCACCCGCCGCCACAACGTGCCCACGTCGTCCTCCAGGTACCGGCCGGCGCGGTACGACCACATGATCTGCAGGCCGAGGCCGACGAGCAGCAGCGCCAGAGCGGGCACCGCGACGCCGGGCGGGAAACCGGTGGCGGCCGCCACGAGCAGCCCGGCGGCGCCGATTGGTGCCGTCCAGGCGACCCACCAGGGCTCGTCGCGGGCGAGGACGGCCCGCACGACCAGGAGCAGGGTGCCCACGCCGGCGACGGCGAGGAGCAGCACCTGGCCGCGCTGCGCCGCGTCAGCCATCCACGTGCTCGGGAGACGGCGGGCCGGCCGGCCAGGCGGCTCGGTCGCGGTCGATGCGCCGGCCGACCACGAGGAGCCAGACCCACATGGCCACGAAGACGGCACCCAGCCCGAACATCGCGGGCACCCAGAACCCGGTGGCCAGCAGCATCACCTGGACGACGGACCCGACCACGATCCCGCCCGGGCGCCGGACGACGCCGGCCACCAGCAGGCACAGCACGGCGAGTCCCGACCCCGCCACCCAGACGAGCGAGGGGTCGAGCTCCGACAGCCGGCTGGCGACGAGGGTGGCGAAGAAGACGACGAACGCCTCGAGCGCCAGCGTCATGGCGGCGAAGCGGCCGGTCACTGTGCCCGCCTGCCTCACAGAGGTCCTTCGGCGTACCGCTGCAGCCGCTCGTCGAAGGCGGAGGGCATGTCCACCGGCCCGGCGCCCATCAGCAGGCGCGCCTCGCCGGCCACGGTCACCGAGCCGGTCACGAGAACGCCTGCGCCGTGCTCGGTCTCGGCCTCCGCCGTGTTGACCGCCAGCACCAGGGCATCGTCGAGGCGCTCGACCTCGTGCACCCGCTCCTCGCCGAACACGTCACGGGCGATCTCCGCGAGCTCGTCCACGGGGATGGCTCTGGGCGAGGACGACCGGGTGATGACGATCTCGTCGAGAACCGGCTCGAGGACGCCGAGCATCGCCTCCGCGTCCTTGCCCGCCAGCACGCCGACCACCCCGACGAGGTGACGGAAGCCGAACGCCTCATCGAGACCGGTGACGAGCGCCTCCACCCCTCCGACGTTGTGGGCGGCGTCGACGACGACGGCCGGGCTCGGCCTGACGACCTCGAGCCTGCCCGGCGAGGTCAGGGTCTCGAGGGCCTCGACGACGACCTCGATGTCGAGGCGCTGGGTGCCGTTGCCCAGGAAGGCCTCGACGGCCGCCAGGGCGACGGCGAGGTTGTGGGCCTGGAACGGCCCGTGGACCGGCAGGAGGAGGTCGTCGTAGTCCCCGGCGAGGCCCTTGATCGTGACCACCTGGCCGCCGACGGCGACCTCCCGGCGGACGACGCCGAACTCCAGACCCTCGCGGGCGATGGTCGATCCGCTCTCGACGGCGCGGCGCAGCAGCACCTCGGCCGCGTCTACCGGCTGCTGTGCCATCACCACGAAGCCGCCCTCGGTGAAGATGCCCGCCTTCTCCTCGGCGATGTCCTCGACGCGGTCTCCGAGCATCTCCGTGTGGTCGAGGGAGATCGGCGTCACGACGGCGACGGTGGCGTCGGCGACGTTGGTCGCGTCCCACGTGCCGCCGAGGCCGACCTCGACCACCGCGACGTCGACGGGCGTGTCGGCGAAGGCCGCGAAGGCGAGGACGGCGACGACCTCGAAGTACGTCATCGCAGGGTCGCGGTCGGCCGCGAGACGGCCGTCGACCATCGCCACCAGTGGAGCGACCTCGTCCCAGGTGTCGGCGAGCGCCTCGTCGCTGATCGGGCGGCCGTCGATGCTGATGCGTTCGTTGACGACGTGCAGGTGGGGGCTCGTGAAGCGCCCGGTCCTGAGGTTGTGCTCCCGCAGCAGCCGCTCGATGGCACGGGCCGTCGACGTCTTGCCGTTGGTTCCGGTCAGGTGGATGACCGGGTACGAGCGCTGCGGGTCCCCGAGGAGCTCGCACAGGGCCCTGACGGGCTCGAGCCGGGGCTGCATCCGGCTCTCGGGCGCGCGGGCGAGCAGCTCCGCGTACACCTGGCGAGCCCGCTCCGCCGAGGCACGTCGGGCTTCCTCGCGGGCCTCGAACGCGGCGGCTTCCTCTGCGGGGTTCCTGCGTGGGTTCGGCACCTACCCAGGGTAACGACGCCCACGTAGTGTCGGTCCCGCGTCCATCCCTGCCGCCCTGCCACCACTGCCGAGGAGACCCCCGTGAACGACACGACGACGTCCACGCCCGCCGAGGCACCCGACTTCTCCGACCTGCGGGCCATGTTCATCAACTGCACGCTCAAGCCGTCCCCCCGGACCAGCAACACGCAGGGTCTCGTCGACCTGAGTGCCGGCCTGATGCGGGGACGCGGGGTCGAGGTCGACATGATCCGGGCCGTCGACCACGACATCGCTGTCGGCGTACAGCCCGACATGACCGAGCACGGCGCGGCCTCGGACGAGTGGCCCGCCCTGTTCGAGCGCGTCATGGCCGCCGACATCCTCGTGCTGGCCGGCCCGATCTGGCTGGGGGACAACAGCTCCGTCACCAAGCACGTGGTCGAGCGGCTCTACGGCAACTCGGCCAAGCTCAACGAGCGTGGGCAGTGGGCCTACTACGGGCGTGCCGCGGGCTGCCTCATCACCGGCAACGAGGACGGCGTCAAGCACTGCGCCATGAACCTGCTCTACAGCCTGCAGCACCTCGGCTACACGATCCCGCCGCAGGCGGACGCCGGGTGGATCGGCGAGGTCGGACCGGGCCCCAGCTACCTCGACGAGGGCTCCGGCGGACCCGAGAACGACTTCACCAACCGCAACACGACGTTCATGACCTACAACCTCCTGCACCTCGCGCGGATGCTGAAGGACGCGGACGGGTACCCGGCCTACGGCAACCTGCCGGAGGCATGGGCCGACGGCGAGCACTTCGGCGCCGACAACCCCGAGTACCGCCCGCGCTCGGGCTGAGGCGTCTGCCTCACAGCCTGCTGACGGCCACCCGGACGACGTGACCGTCGCCCACGCGACCCTCGGTCACACCCTCGCCCGGCAGGTAGCTGGTCGAGGTCGCCGGTCGCCCCGACCGAGTCGGCCAGCGTCTCGGTCACCAGCAGCTCCTGGTGGTTGACGACGGCCTCCCACACCGGCCCCTCCCCCGCGATGGTGAGGCGGATCCGGTCGCTGATCGCCAGTCCCGCGTCCCGTCGGGCCTGCTGCACGAGGCGCACGACGTCGTTGGCCAGACCGGTCGCGGCGAGCGCAGGCGTGACGTGGGTGTCGAGCACGACGAAGCCGCCGCCCGGCAGCATGCCCACGGCCGTCCCGCCCTCCTCGCCGTCCGGACCCGGCACCCGAGACGACCGTCTCGAGCGTGAACTCCCCCTCGGCGAGCTCGATGCCCCCGGACGTCACGACGCCCTCGTCGGTGACCGACCACTCCCCGCCCTTGCTGCCCTTGATGGCGGCCTGCACGGACTTGCCCAGCCGCGGACCGGCGGCGCGGGCGTTGACGGTGAGACGGCGCTCGATGCCGAAGTCCGACTCACCGATGTCGGCCAGGTCCAGCAGCCTGCAGCTCTCCCGACGTTGACCTCCTCGCACGAGCAGGTCGCGCGTAGTCACCGCAGCCGGCCGCACCAGCCGACACGACCGTCACCGCCGACAGGGGCAGCCGCACGCGCAGGCCCGGCGGCCTTGCGCAGCCCGAGCGTGGTCGAGCACGCTGCCCGCACTGTCTCCATCGCCGCCACCAGGTCATCGTCGACAGGCAGGTCGTCGGCGACCGGCCAGTCGGCGAGGTGGACGCTGCGGCCCCCGGTGAGGGCACGCCAGACCTCCTCGGTGACCAGCGGCATCAGCGGCGCCGCCACCCGGCAGAGCACCTCCAGCGCCGTGTGCAGGGTGTCGAAGGCGTCGGTGTCCTCGTCCCAGAAGCCGTTGCCGCGAGCGGCGGATGTACCAGTTGGTCAGGGTGTCGACGTGGCTCGCGCACGAGGTCGCAGGCTCCGGCGACGTCGTAGGCGTCCATCGCCTCCTGCACCCGCGCCACCAGGTGGTGGGTGGTCGCCATCAGGTACCGGTCCAGCACGTGGGTCGACGCCGTGCTCCACCGGGGCGAGTACCCGGCGCCGCCCTTCGCGGCGTTGGCGTACAGGGCGAGGAAGTGCCACGCGTTCCACAGCGGGATCAGCACCTGGCGCACCCCGTCGCGGATTCCCTGCTCGGTGACGACGAGGTTGCCGCCGCGCAGGATCGGCGACGACATGAGGAACCAGCGCATCGCGTCGGCGCCGTCACGGTCGAACACCTCGGAACGTCGGGGTAGTTGCGCAGCGACTTGGACATCTTCAGGCCGTCGTTACCCAGCACGATGCCGTGAGACACGCAGGCGGAGAAGGCCGGGCGGTCGAACAGCGCCGTGGCCAGCACGTGCAGCGTGTAGAACCAGCCGCGCGTCTGGCCGATGTACTCGACGATGAAGTCACCGGGGTTGTGGTGCTCGAACCACTCGGTGTTCTCGAACGGGTAGTGCACCTGGGCGTAGGGCATCGACCCGGAGTCGAACCAGACGTCGAGCACGTCAGGCACGCGCCGCATCGTCGACCGGCCCGTCGGGTCGTCGGGGTTCGGGCGCGTCAGGCGGTCGACGAACGGGCGGTGCAGGTCGGTCGGGCGCACACCGAAGTCCGCCTCGAGCTCGTCCAGCGAGCCGTAGACGTCAGTACGCGGGTAGGTCGGGTCGTCCGACACCCAGACGGGGATCGGGCTGCCCCAGAACCGGTTACGGCTGATCGACCAGTCCCGGGCGTTCGACAGCCACTTGCCGAACTGGCCGTGCTTGATGTGCTCCGGCGTCCACTCGATCTGCTCGTTGAGCTCGACCATCCGGTCGCGGAACTTCGTCACCTCGACGAACCACGACGAGACGGCCTTGTAGATCAGCGGGTTCCGGCAGCGCCAGCAGTGCGGGTAGGAGTGCACGTAGGAGTCCTCGCGCACGACGACGCCCTTGGCGCGCAGGTCGCGAGTGATCGGGCGTGTTCGCGTCGAAGACGTGCTGGCCCTCGTAGTCCGGCACCACCGACGTGAAGCGGGCCCGGTCGTCGACGGAGAGGATGGTGGGGATCCCGACCGCCTCGCAGGCCTTCTGGTCGTCCTCACCGTAGGCGGGCGCCATGTGCACGACGCCCGAACCGTCGGTCGTCGTGACGTGGTCCGAGGCGATGACCTGGAACGCGTGCTGCGTCCCGAACGTCTCCGCGTCCGCGAAGTAGTCGAACAGCGGCGTGTACCGGCGACCGACCAGCTGCGCGCCCGTGACCCGCTCGACCACGCTCTCCGCCACGGCAGCGGCGTCGAGCCCGTCCAGCCCGAGCTCCCTGGCGTAGGCACCGAGCCGCTGCTCGGCCAGCAGCCACCGTGCCCCCTCGTGCTCGACCACCACGTAGTCGATGTCCTCGCCGACGGCCATCGCGAGGTTCGTCGGCAGCGTCCACGGCGTCGTGGTCCACGCGAGCATCCGCTCGCCGGTCTCCAGCTCGACCCACACCGTGATCGGCCGGGTCCTGGCGCTGCTGGTAGACGTCCTCGTCCATGCGGAGCTCGTGGTTGCTGAGGGGGGTCTCGTCGCGCCAGCAGTACGGCAGCACGCGCGAGCCCTCGTAGACGTACCCCTTGTCGTAGAGGGTCTTGAACGCCCAGATCACGCTCTCCATGTAGCGTGAGGTCGAGCGTCTTGTAGTCGTTGTCGAAGTCGACCCAGCGCGCCTGGCGCCCGACGTAGTCCTCGCCACTCGTGCGTGTACCGCAGCACGGAGTCCTGGCACGCCTGGTTGAAGGCCTCGATGCCCATCTCGAGGATCTGGCCCCGCCCGGTGATGCCCAGCTGGCGCTCGGCCTCAAGCTCGGCCGGCAGGCCGTGGCAGTCCCAGCCGAAGCGCCGTTCGACCCGCCGGCCGCGCATCGTCTGGTACCGCGGCACGACGTCCTTGACGAAGCCGGTCAGCAGGTGGCCGTAGTGGGGGAGGCCGTTCGCGAACGGCGGGCCGTCGTAGAAGACGAACTCGTTGGCTCCGTCGGTGCCGGTCATCGCGCGCCTCGACGCTCGCCTCGAACGTGCCGTCGGAGTCCCAGTAGCGGCGGATGCGCGCCTCGATCTCCGGGAACCGGGGGCTGGGCGCGACGGTCTCGGCGCCGAACGCCTCGGGGCCGACCTTGGGGTAGCTCATCGGTGCCTCTCGCGGGTCGTGCAGGTCCCACGAGGACGACGACGCCCGGCCGGTCCGGACGGCACCGCGGTACCACCTCGCTTGCCGCCGGTGGGCGCCCACGCGTGGCACCCACGAGCGACCGCTCGTCGCCGGCTGCTGCGCGGGCCGGTCCGCCCGGTTCTACTGGGGGCCGACCCGAGGGAGCCACCCTGTTCTTCCGGAGGCTCGCCGGTGATGGCCGGGTCGACGCCTGTGCAGTCCAGGGTAGCGCCAGCGCGTACCAGCGCGACCGCCTACGCCTCCCCCCATGGTCTCGACCAACCCTGCCGGCTCCGCCGAGCCCGTCGACGGTGCGCCACGCACGACGACGAGCCGCACAGCTCCGGCCTCGCCAGTCGCATGAACTGGCTGCGGGCGGGAGTGCTCGGCGCCAACGACGGCATCGTGTCCACGGCCGGCCTGGTGGTGGGTGTCGCCGGCGCCACGACCGACCGGTCGTCATCCTCACCGCCGGCGTCGCCGGGCTCGTCGCTGGCGCGCTGTCGATGGCAGCCGGTGAGTACGTCTCGGTCTCGACGCAGCGCGACACCGAGAAGAGCCTCATCGCGAAGGAGACACGCGAGCTCGAGGAGATGCCGGAGACCGAGCTGGCCGAGCTCGCCGACCCTGTTCGAGCGCAAGGGCCTGTCCGCCGGCCTCGCCCGCCAGGTCGCCGAGGAGCTCACCGAGGTCGACGCACTGCGGGCGCACCTGGACATCGAGCTGGGCATCGACCTGGACGACATGGTGCGGCCCTGGCAGGCCGCCTACGCCTCAGCGATCGCCTTCACGTTCGGCGCCCTGCTACCGCTGGTGGCCATCCTGGTGCCCGGTCCGAGCGTCCGGGTGCCGGTGACGTTCGTCGCCGTCGTGCTCGCGCTGGCCCTGACCGGCGTGATCAGCTCCCGCCTCGGCGAGGCGACCGACCTGATGTGGAAGCGCGATCCGGCGCAACGTGCTCGGCGGCGCGCTGGCCATGACGGTCACCTACCTCGTCGGGTCTGGCCATCGGCGGCGTCAGCGTCTGACCCGAGCGGCACCCGCCCGTCCACCACCCGTTCCGAACGCTCATCCGCATCTGGGAGAATCGCGGCATGCCAGCCACCCCTGACAGCCCCCGCACGCCCACCGTCCCCGAGAAGCCGTCCCTGGACGGGCTGGAGGCGAAGTGGGCGCAGGTGTGGGAGCAGCAGGGCACCTACGGTTCGACCGCACGGCGACCCGTGACCAGGTGTTCTCCATCGACACCCCGCCGCCGACGGTGTCGGGGTCCCTGCACGTCGGCCACGTCTTCTCGTACACGCACACCGACCTGATCGCCCGGTACCAGCGCATGCTCGGCAAGTCGGTCTACTACCCGATGGGCTGGGACGACAACGGCCTGCCCACCGAGCGGCGGGTGCAGAACTACTTCGGCGTCCGCTGCGATCCCTCGGTGGCGTACGACCCCGACTTCACCCCGCCGGCCAGGCCCGACCCCAAGCGCCAGCTGCCCGATCTCGCGGCGCAACTTCATCGACCTCTGTGCGAGGAGCTGACCGCCGAGGACGAGAAGGTGTTCGAGGCGATCTGGCGCCAGCTGGGCCTGTCCGTCGACTGGTCGACGCTGTACACGACGATCAGCGACGACTCCCGGGCCGTGGCACAGCGCGCCTTCCTGCGCAACCTGGCCCGCGGCGAGGCCTACTCCTCGGAGGCGCCGAGCCTGTGGGACGTCACCTTCCAGACCGCGGTGGCGCAGGCGGAGCTCGAGGCGCGGGAGTACCCCGGGCACTACCACCGTGTCGCGTTCCACCGGCCCGGCGGCGAGGACCTCTTCATCGAGACCACGCGGCCCGAGCTCATCCCCGCCGTCGTCGCACTGGTCGCGCACCCCGACGACGAGCGGTACCAGCCCCTCTTCGGCACCACCGTGACCTCGCCCCTTGTTCGGGGTCGAGATCCCGGTCCTGGCGCACCCCGCCGCCGAGATGGACAAGGGCGCCGGTATCGCCATGTGCTGCACGTTCGGTGACCTGACCGACGTGCAGTGGTGGCGCGAGCTGCAGCTGCCCACGCGCTCGGTCGTCGGTCGCGACGGCCGGATCCTGCGCGACACCCCGGAGTGGGTGGCAGGCGGACCGGGCGAGCAGCTCTACGGCGAGCTGGCGGGCAAGACGACGTTCTCGGCCAGGGAGGCCGTGGTCACGGCCCTGCGCGCGTCGGGTGACCTCGACGGCGAGCCCGCGCCCACCCAGCGCATGGCCAACTTCTTCGAGAAGGGCGACAAGCCGCTCGAGATCGTGACCAGCCGCCAGTGGTACATCCGCAACGGCGGCCGCGACGCCGACCTGCGCGAGACGTTCATCGAGCGCGGACGGCAGATCTCCTGGACCCCGGACTTCATGCGGCACCGCTACGAGAACTGGGTGGGCGGCCTCAACGGTGACTGGCTGATCAGCCGCCAGAGGTTCTTCGGCGTCCCGTTCCCCGTCTGGTACCCCCTCGACGACGCCGGGGAGCCGCTGCACGACAAGCCGATCCTGGCGGAGGAGTCGGCCCTGCCGGTCGACCCCTCCTCGGACGCGGCGCCGGGGTACACCGAGGACCAGCGGGGCCTGCCCGGCGGCTTCACCGGCGACCCGGACGTGATGGACACGTGGGCGACGTCGTCGCTGAGCCCGCAGATCGTCTGCGGGTGGGAGCGCGACAACGACCTGTTCGAGCGCACCTTCCCGATGGACCTCAACACGCACGCCCACGAGATCATCCGCACCTGGTTGTTCTCCCGTGTCGTGCGCGCCCACTTCGAGAACGGCAGCCTCCCGTGGACGCACTCGATGGTCTCGGGCTTCGTGGTCGACCCTGACCGCAAGAAGATGAGCAAGTCGAAGAACAACGTGGTCGTCCCTACGGAGATCCTCGAGAAGTTCGGCTCCGACGCGGTGCGGTGGCGCGCCGCCATGGCCCGACCGGGCATGGACTCGCCCTTCGACGAGACGCAGATGAAGGTCGGCCGGCGTCTGGCGATCAAGATCCTCAACGCCAGCAAGTTCGTGCTCGGGCTCGGCCTGGCCGGCTCGGCCGCGGACCTTGAGGCGGTGACCGAGCCCCTCGACCGGTCGATGCTGGCCGCCCTCACCGGTGTGGTGGCCGAGGCGACGGCCGCGTTCGAGGCCTACGACTACTCGCGGGCGCTCGAGGTCAGCGAACGCTTCTTCTGGACGTTCTGCGACGACTACCTCGAGCTGGTCAAGGAGCGGGCCTACGCGGAGGGCCCGCCCGCGGAGTCCGCGAAGGCCGCCCTGGCCGCGGCCCTGTCGGTGCAGCTCCGGCTGCTCGCGCCGGTGCTGCCCTACGCGACCGAGGAGGCGTGGTCGTGGTGGCAGGAGGGCTCCATCCACCGGGCGTCCTGGCCCACCGCGGCGGACTGCGCGGCCGGCGACGCCGACCCGCAGCAGCTGACCGTGGTGGGCGTGGCCCTGGGCGCGCTGCGTGGCGCCAAGTCGCAGGCCAAGGTCTCGCAGCGCACCGAGGTCACGCGCGCGGTGATCACCGGGCCCGCGCGCTCACTCGACCTGCTGCGGGGCGCCGAGGGCGACCTGCGGGCGGCGGGACGGGTGTCAGCGCTCGAGCTGGCCGTTGACGGCGACGAGCTGGCCGTGCGCGACATCGACCTCGTGGTGGCCGACAGCCAGGCCTAGCGAGGGGACGTCTCCCCGGCACGGTCCGGTACCACGACGGCCCACACGCGTTGCCAGCCGGCGACTCCCACCTGCCCCGCCGCGAACGCGGAGCGGGCCACCGTGACCAGGCGCCCCACGGCGGGGTCGTAGATGCGCAGCGCCTGGTCCGTGACCGACATCGCGAGCGTGACGTGCCGGGGCGTGAGCTCGTCGCCGACGTACAGCACCGCCGGGTGGCCCGCCGCGACGGACGAGGCCAGCGCGTCGAAGGCCGCCAGCCGGTCTCCCCCGGAGTCGGAGTCCACCGGTCGCACGCGGTACGTCAGGCGCGGCGCGAAGATCTCGTTCATCGCGGCCGCCGCTCCCCAGGGTGGCGTCCCCAGGGCGCTCGGCCAGGGCAGCTGCAGTGACCCTGCCGCACCCCGGACCCCGTTGGTGCGTCGCATCACCGCCTGCTCCTGCGCCGCGAAGCGCTCATGGGCGCCAGGCCCCTTCAGCACCGCCAGCAGGTACGGCTCGTCGGCCAGCATCCGCGCCACCACGAGGGAGGCGGAACCGCAGGTGGTGGTGGTCGCCTGCACCAGGGTCTTCTGGCGCAGCGCGCGGTCGAGCAGGACGTGGGTGCGGACGCCGCCCGAGGGTCCCCCGTCCACCGGCCGGGGCGCGGGCGAGACCTTGCGGCGGCGTGGCCCACTCGTCCGGGCGAGGGCCGACCAGGTGCTGCGCAGCAGGGCACCACCCGCGACACGCAGCGGGGCGACCAGGTCGATGGTCACCGGGCGCTACCTCAGACCGCCGGCATGGGCCTAGGCCGACTTCTCCCCGCGCTCGCGCTTGCGAGGCGCGGCCTTCTCGCGCGGGACCAGGGTCGGGTTGACGTTCTCCAGCACGACCTCGCGGGTGATGACGACCCGGGCGACGTCCTCCCTCGAGGGCACGTCGAACATCACCGGCATCAGCACCTCCTCCATGATCGCGCGCAGGCCGCGTGCACCCGTGCCGCGCAGGATCGCCAGGTCGGCGACCGAGCTGATCGCGTCGTCGGTGAACTCGAGCTCCACGCCGTCGATCTCGAACATGCGCTCGTACTGCTTGACCAGCGCGTTCTTCGGCTCGGTGAGGATGCGCACCAGGGCGTCGGTGTCGAGGTTGGAGACCGTCGTGATGACCGGCAGCCGGCCGATGAACTCGGGGATCAGCCCGAACTTCATCAGGTCCTCCGGCATCACCTCGCCGTACACGTCGGCCTGGTGGACGGGGCTGTGCAGGGTGGCCCCGAACCCGATCCCGTGCTTGCCCTTGCGGTTCTGGATCATGTCGTCGAGCCCGGCGAAGGCGCCGCCGACGATGAACAGCACGTTCGTCGTGTCGATCTGGATGAACTCCTGGTGCGGGTGCTTGCGGCCACCCTGAGGGGGCACGCTCGCGGTCGACCCCTCGAGGATCTTCAGCAGCGCCTGCTGGACGCCCTCACCGGAGACGTCGCGCGTGATCGACGGGTTCTCGCTCTTGCGGGCGATCTTGTCGACCTCGTCGATGTAGATGATGCCCGTCTCGGCCTTCTTGACGTCGTAGTCGGCCGCCTGGATCAGCTTGAGCAGGATGTTCTCGACGTCCTCCCCGACGTAGCCGGCCTCGGTGAGGGCGGTGGCGTCGGCGATCGCGAAGGGCACGTTGAGCATGCGGGCCAGCGTCTGCGCCAGGTACGTCTTGCCGCAGCCGGTCGGGCCGATGAGCAGGATGTTCGACTTGGCGATCTCGACCGCGTCGTCGCCCTTCTTGGGCTCACCCGCCTGGATACGCTTGTAGTGGTTGTAGACCGCCACCGAGAGAGCACGCTTGGCGGCGTCCTGCCCGATGATGTACTCCTCGAGGAAGCCGAAGATCTCACGCGGCTTCGGCAGCTCCACCAGCCCGAGCTCACTGGCCTCGGCGAGCTCTTCCTCGATGATCTCGTTGCAGAGGTCGATGCACTCGTCGCAGATGTAGACGCCTGGACCGGCGATCAGCTTCTTGACCTGCTTCTGGCTCTTCCCGCAGAAAGAGCACTTCAGCAGGTCCGCGCCGTCTCCAATGCGTGCCACGGACCGGTTCCCTCCTCCAGGGCCCGCTGGTGCGAGCCTTGCGTTCCTCCATTGGACACTACGCGAGCCACGCTGTCAGCGGGCTGGCCCGGCGTGTCACGCCGGGCTAGTTGTCCCGCCCCTTGCGGCTGGGGAGCACCTGGTCGACCAGCCCGTACTCCAGGGCCTGCTGGGCGGTGAGGATCTTGTCGCGCTCGATGTCGCGGCGGACCTCGTCCACCGTCTTGCTGGAGTGCTTGGCGATGGTCTCCTCCAGCCAGTTGCGCATGCGTAGTGCCTCGTTGGCGTGGATCTCGATGTCGGACGCCTGAGCGTAGTCGCCGCTGGAGAGCGCGGGCTGGTGAATCAGCACACGGGCGTTCGGGAGGGCGAGCCGCTTGCCCGGCGCTCCGGCGGCCAGGAGCACCGCCGCCGCCGAGGCCGCCTGGCCGAGGCAGACCGTCTGGATGTCGGGCTTGACGTACTGCATCGTGTCGTAGATGGCCGTGAGGGCCGTGAACGAGCCACCGGGCGAGTTGATGTACATCGTGATGTCGCGGTCCGGGTCGGACGACTCGAGCACCAGGATCTGGGCCATCACGTCGTCGGCGGACGCGTCGTCGACCTGCACGCCGAGGAAGATGACCCGGTCCTCGAAGAGCTTCGTGTAGGGGTCCTGGCGCTTGAAGCCGTAGGCGGTCCGCTCCTCGAACTGCGGCAGGATGTAGCGGCTGGACGGGGCGGCGGGCCCGGACGGGGCTGGGGTACCGGCGGCACGCGCGTAGTCGGCGTGGCCACCAGGGGTGCGGGGGTCGATCACGGGAGCTCCTTCGGAGGTCTTCGTCACGCGAGGCAGGGTGCTGGAAGGGGGGACGGCGTGGCCTCAGCCCTCGGTGCCGCCGCCGCCGGTGACGGCGCCCGAGTGCGCCTCGACGTGGTCGATGAAGCCGTACTCGAGGGCCTCGTTCGCCGTGAACCAGCGGTCGCGGTCGTTGTCCTTGGAGATCTGCTCGACCGACTGGCCGGTCTGCTCCGCGGTGAGCTCGGTCAGCGTCCGCTTCATGTTGTTGATCAGCTCCGCCTGGATGCGGATGTCGGTCACGGTGCCGCCGAAGCCGCCGGACGGCTGGTGCATCATGATCCGCGCGTGGGGGGTGGCGTACCGCTTGCCCTTGGCACCCGAGGAGAGCAGGAACTGCCCCATCGACGCGGCCAGGCCCATCGCGACGGTGGCGATGTCGGGCTTGACGTACTGCATGGTGTCGTAGATCGCCATGCCCGCGGTCACGGAGCCGCCCGGCGAGTTGATGTAGAGCCAGATGTCCTTGTCCGGGTCCTCCGCGGCGAGCAGCAGGAGCTGGGCGCAGATCGCGTTCGCGTTGTCGTCGCGCACCTCGGACCCGAGCCAGATGATCCGCTCGCGGAGCAGCCGCTGGTAGATGTGGTCGTCGAGGCCGAACGGCTGGCCCGTGTTCCGGGCAGCGATGTCGGCACCCGGGTGGCCCGGCTGGAAGTCGCCCACGCTGATCGCTCCATCCTGTCGAGGGACGAGGCCCCTCCCGCGGTGCGGGAAGCGCCTCCGTCGGCTGTGATCGACCCTAACGCGGCACCCCTACGGAGCACTCCCCGGTACGCGCGGTGTTCGCTGACGGCGCACGCTCGTGCAGTGGCCGGCACGGCCCCCCGAACACACGTCGCCGCACGACCGACTGGGTCATGCGGCGAGGTGCGCTAGCCCGCGAGCGGTGGTGTCAGACGCGAGGCAGGCTCGCGGGCGAGGTGGCGTCCTCGGCCGAGGCCGTCTCGTCCGGGGCCTCTGTCTCGGCGATGTCGGCCGCCTCGGCCTCGACGAGGTTCTCGTCCTCTTCACGCGGGGGCACCAGGTCGTCAAGGTTGACGCTCGCGCCCGACGGGTCGGTGATCGTCGCCTGCTCGAGCACGACGGCCAGGCCCTTGCGGCGCGCCACCTCGGCCACCATCGCCGGCACCTGACCGGCCTGGTCGACGGCCTGGGCGAAGGCGTTCGGGTCCATGCCGTAGCGCGGCGCCTGGGCGACCAGGTACTCGATCAGCTCGTTCTGGTTGACAGAGACCTCGTTGGCCTCGACGACGGCGTCGAGCAGGAACTGGGTGCGCAGGCCCTTCGTGACCTCCTCGGTCACCTCGGCGCGGTGCTCCTCGTCCTCCATGCGGTTCTCGCCCTCGAGGTGCGCGTCGACCTCGGCCTGAACGACCTTCTCGGGCACCGGGACCTCGACGGCCTCGAGCAGCGCGTCGAGCACGCGGTCGCGGGCCACGACGCCCTGCTCGAACCTCTTCGCCTGCTGCGCCTGCTCGCGCAGGTCGTCGCGCAGCTCGTCGAGGGTGTCGAACTCGGACGCGAGCTCGGCGAACTCGTCGTCCGCGTCGGGCAGCTGGCGCTCCTTGACGGACACGGCCGTCACCGTCACCTCGGCGTCCTTGCCTGCGTGCTCGCCACCGGCCAGCGGCGTGGTGAACGTGGCCTGCTCGCCCGCGGACAGGCCGGTCAGCGCCTCGTCCATCCCCTCGAGCATGGAGCCGCTGCCGACCTGGTAGCTGATGCCGTTGGCGGAGTCGATCTCCTCGCCGTCGATCTTGGCGACCAGGTCGACCGAGACGAAGTCACCCTCGCCGGCGGCCCGCTCGACACCGACGAGGGTGCCGAAGCGCTCGCGCAGCGCCTCGAGGCGCTCCTCGACGTCGGCGTCGGTGACCTCGATCTCGTCGATCTGCACGGCCAGGGTGGAGAAGTCCGGCAGCGTGACGTCGGGGCGCACGTCGACCTCCACGGTGAACTTCAGCTCGCCACCCTTGGCCGGGTCGGGCACGTCGGTGATGTCGACCTCGGGCTGGCCGAGCGGCCGGATCTTGGCCTCCTCGGCCGCCTGGCCGTAGAAGGTCGGCAGGGCCTCGTTGATGGCCTCCTGCAGCACGGCCCCGCGGCCGACCCGCTGGTCGATGATGCGCGCCGGAACCTTGCCCTTGCGGAAGCCGGGAACCTGGATCTGGCTGCCGATCTCCTGGTACGCCTTCGCCATGCTCGGCTCGAGCTCGTCGTAGGGCACCTCGACGGTGAGCTTCACCCGGGTCGGGCTGAGGGTCTCGACGTCGCTCTTCACGCAATGGCTCCAGGGTTCGGGGGTTCAGGGGGACTTCACGCTCGACCCGGCACCAGGCGCGCGTCGGCGCCAGGAAGGCCGGGAACAGCCACCCATGCTAGCCGCCACGCCGTCCCAGGCCGAATGCTGGACGGGCGTCACGCACGACGCTGTCGGGGTACCCGGATTCGAACCGGGGGCCTTCCGCTCCCAAAGCGGACGCGCTACCAAGCTGCGCCACACCCCGCGGCCGGACGTGTCCGGCCAGGTCCCAGGCTACTGCCGCGCTCCGGCACCGGGCGACGGGACGACCTCCGGGAGGCACTATCCTGGCTCCGCGCGCCGGTCCGCCGGCGCTTCGCGGGTGTAGCTCAATGGTAGAGCCCCAGCCTTCCAAGCTGGTCATGCCGGTTCGATCCCGGTCACCCGCTCAGCCGCTCGACGGCAGGTGCTGCGCCTACCTGGTGAGACGGCCCAGTCGCGTCCAGGTCTCGATCACGGAGTCGGGGTTGAGGGACATCGTGTCGATGCCCTGGACGAGGAGCCACTCGGCGAGGTCCGGGTGGTCGCTGGGTCCCTGACCGCAGATGCCGATGTACTTGCCGCGGGCCTTGCAAGCGGTGATCGCCATCCGGAGCATCTCCTTGACCGCAGGGTCACGCTCGTCGAAGGAGCCTGCGACCAGGCTGGAGTCGCGGTCGAGACCGAGGGTGAGCTGGGTCATGTCGTTGGACCCGATGGAGAACCCGTCGAAGTGGTCGAGGAACTGGTCCGCGATGACGGCGTTGGAGGGCACCTCGCACATCATGATCACCTGCAGGCCGTTCTCTCCCCGACGCAGGCCGTGCTCACCGAGCAGGGCGATGACACCGGCCGCCTCGGCGATGGTCCGCACGAACGGGATCATGACCTTGACGTTGGTCAGGCCCATGTCGTCGCGGACGTACCGGAGCGCCTCGCACTCCATCGCGAAGCAGTCGCGGAAGTCCGGGGACAGGTACCGGGAGGCGCCGCGGTAGCCGATCATCGGGTTCTCCTCGTGCGGCTCGTACAGGTCGCCGCCGACGAGGTTGGAGTACTCGTTGGACTTGAAGTCCGACATCCGCACGATCACGGGCTTGGGCGCGAATGCAGCCGCGATGGTGGCCACCCCCTCGGCGACCCGCTGCACGAAGTACTCGCGTGGCGAGGCGTAGGGCGCCACGGCGGCCGAGACCTGCTCGTGCACGGCACCGGTGAGCTGGTCGAGGTCGAGAAGGGCCTTCGGGTGGATGCCGATCTGGCGGTTGATGATGAACTCCAGCCGGGCCAGCCCCACGCCCTCGTTCGGCAGCCGGGAGAACGAGAAGGCCTGGTCCGGCGTGCCGACGTTCATCATGATCCCCACCGGGATCGACGGCATCGCCTGCATGTCCGTCTCCTCGACGGCGAAGTCCAGCAACCCGTCGTAGACGTAGCCGGTGTCCCCTTCGGCGCACGAGACGGTGACCTCGCGTCCGTCGGTCAGCTCGCGGGTCGCCCGGCCGGTGCCGACGACGGCCGGGATGCCGAGCTCGCGGGCGATGATCGCCGCGTGGCAGGTGCGGCCGCCCCTGTCGGTGACGATCGCACTGGCCCGCTTCATGATCGGTTCCCAGTCGGGGTCGGTCATGTCGGCGACGAGGACCTCCCCCGCCTGGAAGTCCCGCATCTGGGCTGCGGACTCCAGGACGCGCACCGCACCGGCGCCGATCTTCTGGCCGATCGCGCGGCCCTCGACCACCAGCGGTCCGCGCTCGTCCATCCGGTACCGCGACACCACGGTGGCGGACCGGCGGGACTGCACGGTCTCGGGACGGGCCTGCAGCACGTACAGCCTGCCGTCGATCCCGTCCTTGCCCCACTCGATGTCCATCGGCCGGCCGTAGTGCTCCTCGATGACCAGCGCGTGCCGGGCGAGCTCCTCCACCTCGGCGTCGGTCAGGCTGAGCAGCCTCTGCTGGTCGGGGTCCACGTCGACGAACTCGGTCGTCCGGCCCACTGCGGCATCGGAGGTGTAGACCATCTTGGTGGCCTTGCCACCCAGCCCCCGCTTGAGGATCGCCGGCCGCCCGGCGCGCAGCCCCGGCTTGTAGACGTAGAACTCGTCCGGGTTGACCGCACCCTGCACGACAGCCTCCCCCAGCCCGTAGGACGAGGTGATGAAGACTGCGTCGTCGAAGCCGGACTCGGTGTCCATCGTGAACATCACCCCCGAGGCGCCGACGTCGGAGCGGACCATCCGCTGCACCCCGGCGGACAGCGCGACGTTCTCGTGCTCGAACCCGTGGTGGACGCGGTAGGCGATCGCGCGGTCGTTGTAGAGCGAGGCGAAGACCTCGCGGACCGCCTGGAGGATCGCGTCGATGCCGCGGACGTTGAGGAAGGTCTCCTGCTGGCCTGCGAAGGAGGCGTCCGGCAGGTCCTCGGCCGTCGCGCTCGATCGCACCGCGAAGGTGGCACCGGGGTCGCCGGCGGCCAGCTCCTCGTAGGCGGCCCGGATGTCGTCCTCGACGTCCTGCGGCAGCGGTTGGGCCACGATCGCGTCCCGCACCCGGCGCCCGACGTCGGCGAGCTGCATCACGTCCTCGGTGTCGAGGTCCGCCATCTGCGCGACGATCGTCCGGGCCAGCCCCTCCTGGGCGATGAACCGGCGGTAGGCATCGGCCGTCGTGGCGAAGCCGTCCGGCACGAGCACCCCCGACGACGCCAGGTTGCTGACCATCTCACCCAAGGAGGCGTTCTTGCCGCCGACCTGGTCGAGGTCGCTCATGCCGAGGTGCGAGAACCACAAGACGTTCGTCATGTCCTGCTCCTGCTTCCGTGTGCGGGTCGTGACCCGAGGGACTGGAGGATGACCGTGGACATCTCCTCCACCGACCGGGTGGTGGAGTTGATGACCGGTAAGCCGTTGGCGCGGTACATGGCATCCGCGCGGCGGAGCTCCCGGGTGCACTGCTCCAGCGAGGAGTACACCGAGCCCGGGCGGCGCTGCTCGCGCACCTCGCTCAGACGCGCAGGCGTGGTGATGAGACCGAAGCACTTCTCCCGCAACGGAGCGACAGGGCGCGGCAGGTCGGTGGTCTCCAGGTCGTCCTCGATCAACGGGTAGTTGGCGACGAAGACGCCGTGCTGCAGCGCGAGGTACATGGTGGTCGGCGTCTTGCCGCACCGGGACGGTGCAACCAGGATCACGTCGGCGCGCTCCAGGGCCCGCAGGCTCTGGCCGTCGTCGTGCTCGATCGCGTACTCGATCGCCTGCATCCGGGAGTTGTACCGCTGGATGTCGCCGACACCGTGCAGCCGGGCGGCCACCCGCGAACCGGAGACCCCGAGGATCGTCTCCACGCGCTGCATGTGCATCTCGAAGAAGTCGATGATCGGGCAGCGCGACGTGAGCAGCACCTCGCGCACCTCGTCGGTCGCGGCGGTCGTGAAGGCGAGCGGGGTCACCGGCCCGTCCATCGCCTCGTCGAGGACCGTGACGACCTTGCGCGCCTCCTCGGCGGTGGTGATGAACGGGATGAGCCGGCGTTCGAAGTGAAGGTCCGGGAACTGGATCAGCAGCGCGTTCCCCATCGTCTCGGCGCTGATCCCCGTGCTGTCGGACAGGAAGAAGACCGGGATCACGTCGGCCGCCACCAGTGTCTCCCCTCTTCACGTCAGCACCTGATCGGTGCTCACTATGCTCCAGCGCGGCCGAGTCAGGTGGTCATGGCACCGCCGACGTGGCGCGCACGCGGATCAGAAGTGGTCGTCCTGCCGCGAGCGGCGAGCGCGACGGCACAGAGCTAGAAGCGTGCCCACCGCTGGCGACGCGCACGCTTGATCAGTGCGCGACCGCGTCGGCTGCGACGCAGCGCCCGGCCCGGACGGGTCCGCGCCGCCCACCTGAGCAGACCCGGCGCCGGTCGCGTACTCGCTGCAGGGGCCGGGGGCGCCGGCGCAGCCCCCCGAGGCTCGGGTGTGCCGCCCAACGTCTCGGCGAGGTAGTCGTTGAAGAGGTCACGCCACACCACCCGCCAGAGCGCCAGCTCCTCGGGCTTCGCCGACGTGCCGGCTCTCGACGCCGCCCACAGCTCTCGGACGACCTGGTGGTCCATGTCCGCGGACCACCGGCTCGGGAGGGCGAAGACCGGCTCGAGCTGGTCCGCGTCGACGGCGGACCCGAGACGGAACGGCTCCGCCGGCGGTGCGACGCGGGGCACGGTCGGTGGTGGCGTCCGCGTGGGCTTGAAGAAGGGGACGTCGGCCCAGCTGGGTACGAGGTGCTCCAGAACGCCTCGGTGCAGCACCGTGTCGAGGCGCTGTCGGGGGCTCAGGGCGAAGCCCGCCCGCACGAAGGCGGGCGTGAGCAAGGGCGAGACGAGGCCGCGGCGCTCAGCGGTCGTCCCCCAGCGGCGCAGCCGCTCGTCCGCGTAGAAGTAGTCCAGAAGGCCCGCATCGGACAGCCCGAGACTCAGTCCCTGCCGCAGCACACGGTCGATCTGAGCAGCGGACTCGGCTCGCGCCGCGTCCGTCGACCCCATCAGACCCAGCAGGCGGCGCAGCAGGTGGTCGCGGTAGACGGGCACGCGCTCGATGAGCGGCAACTCCTCGACCGTGAGGATCCCGGCCGGGTAGTAGAACCCGTGAGAGATCTCGCCTCCCGCGCCGCCGATGACCGGCGGTGACAGCGATCCGTGCTTCGCCGGCCCGTGAGCCAGGTAGCTGGCAGGACGCAGACCGGACCCGTAGCGGTGCCAGCGCCGAACCCGCTCGCCGACCACGATCGGACTGGCTCCGCGCCGGGTCGAGGACGACAGCTGGACGACGTCGTGAGGCACGGGCCGGTCGAGCAGCCCGACCAGGTGCTCAGCGGCCTCGGCCTCGCCCGGCACCGCGTCGTGCGTGTGCAGCTGGACGTCGATGCCCGCGGAGAGGAACGCGGCGACGACGACACGCGAGTCCCGACCGCCGGTCAGGTCGAGGGTGGGGGTGCGTGGCCAGATCGCCGTGATCGACCGCGCGGCGTCCCGCAGGGCCTCGGCCACGCCTTCGAGGTCGACCGGCCACGAACCGGAGTAGACGAGCGAGGCGTCCAGTCGCGAGATCACGGGGGCGGCCCCTCGAGCCGAGACGGTGACGTGAGAGGCCGCGGGCACCGCCGTCACGCCCTCGATCGGGCTCGTCTCACCCATGAACCAGTCGACGGCTGCGTGGTACCGCCACCCCATCGGGTCGGGCCGCGCAGAGACGCCGGCGAAGAGGCATGCGGCTTCCGGGCGGTTGCTCCAGACCCACACCTCCGGGGCCCGGAGCTGGAACATCCGCCCGACGCCCAGTGCGTCGGTCCACAGGTCGAGCCGGGGGGCCTTCTTGTCCAGGCGGGCGACGACGGTCGGTGGCGTCAGCTCGAAGACGCCCTCCGGTGAGTGCATCAACGAGCGTCCCAGCAGCTGGGGAGCTCGTTCGGGAGGGACGTCACCGATCAGTCGCTGATAGCCGAGGGGGACGTACAGGGTGGCCGTGGCGGTGTCCTCGTCCTCGGACCAGGAGGGCCACCGGCAGTCGGCGTCGTCGACATCCCACAGGTGCAGGCCGCCGAAAGGAAGGTCCCATCCGTGCCGCGCCCACCCGCTCGGCCAGAGCGGGGCGAAGTGGGACTCGACCCGTCCCACGCCGCTCGCGGCACCGACGCGCAGCGACTCGGTCTTGCCCAAGTAGAGCACCAGCGTCTGCATTCTCGGCCCCCGGGTGAATGACACACCAGGACAGGATCAATCTAGCGCGCGCATCGGCAGATGCCTGCAACGCGAGATCGGACTCATCCCCAGAGCCGCGCTCGAGGACATCACACCCGCGCAAGGGATCACTTCTGCAGAGCAGGAGCGGGGAGATCGTTGTGTGACAGGTTTCGTGAGCGAGTACTTCGAGCACGAGCCGGGGACGCGGTACGCGTGGCCGTGGTCGACGATCGTGGTCGCGGCGGCCTCGAGAACGACTGCTGCGTGTGCGTCCCCGTTCAACCAGTGGTACCGGCCGACTTCGCTACGCCACCCAGATCAGCGAGGACGCCCTCCCGTTCCTCACACTGCAGTTCCCGACCGACGGCCGCTGCTCGAGATCGTCGCGCGCCACCGACTCCACTTCGACCAGTCGCGCCAGGTCGGCATCGTGTTCCACATGATCCGCTGCCTCACCGAACGCTTTCGCGTAGGGCTCACGGCGGTCGGGGACTCCGCGGACGCCCACGCCCGGTACCGGCGGGCCGAGCAGGCTGCTCACCGGAGCCCGGGCCGCACGCGCTCCCCCGGCTCTGCCCCCCGTCTGGCGGGTCTCGGCATCGACGGTGCGAGATGCACCGGTGCAGCCCTTAGAGCGAGACACCGTCTCGCAACCGCACGATCGTCACGAGGTTCCCGTCGGGGTCGGTGACGCTGGCGAACTCCACCTTGTCGGATGTCGTGACGTCGAGCTCGACTGCGGGCCCTCCTCGCGCGCGCAGGCCGGCGAGCGCCGCACGCGCATCGGGCACCCACAGCGTGACCAGCGACCCTCCCGCGCGATCCCGGTCGACGACGAGCTGGACCATCCCACCCGCTGTGTGGAACTCGGCCAGGCCCGGCATCGGCTCCGCGTCGACCGGTCGGCCGAACAGGGTGGCGTACCAGGTCGTTGCGCGATCGAGATCCGAGACAGCGATGCCGGACAGGACTCGTGTGATCTCCATGGCTCCGTCTCTCGTTGCGGTTTCCGGTTGTCACGGTTTCGACCGATGCCGCGGGCGGAAGTCATCGGCCCCGCCGGGGCCGGGACCTTCGTCCCCTCGCCTCCTGCGGCCGAGGCCCTACCGTGAGCGAAGTCGACGGAAGGGGTCCCGTGAGCAGTCACCGAGCAGCACCCGACGGCGTCGTCGCGCAGGCGATCGGCCTGACCAAGCTGTACGGCACCGGCGAGGCGGTGGTGCGAGCCCTCGACGGCGTCGACGTGGAGTTCGAGCGTGGCCGGCTGACCGCGATCATGGGCCCGTCGGGGTCGGGCAAGTCGACGCTCATGCACTGCATGGCGGCCCTTGACCGTCCGACCGGCGGGGACGTGCTCATCGACGGCGTCGCCATCAAGGACCTGAAGGACAAGGCCCTCGCGCACCTGCGCCGTGAGCGCCTCGGCTTCGTCTTCCAGTCGTTCAACCTCGTTCCGACGCTGACCGCGAAGGAGAACATCACCCTCCCCCTCGACATCGCGGGCACGAAGGTCGACCAGAAGTGGTTCGACACGGTCATCGACACCGTGGGCTTGCGGGACCGCTTGGGACACAGGCCGAACCAGCTCTCCGGGGGCCAGCAGCAGCGCGTGGCGTGCGCGCGGGCGATGGTCAGCAGGCCCACGATCATCTTCGCCGACGAGCCCACGGGGAACCTCGACTCGGGCGCGAGCCAGGAGATCCTCGGGTTCCTGCGCCGGTCGGTCGACGAGTTCGGCCAGACGGTCGTGATCGTCACCCACGAGCCGTTCGCGGCCGCCTACGCCGACCGCGTGCTCTTCCTGGCGGACGGCCGGATCGTCGACGAGATGCGGGACCCGACGGCCGACGGGGTGCTGGAGCGGATGAAGGTGTTCGAACCCCTGGGCCGGAGGACCTGACGTGCTGCGCCTCACTCTGAGGAGTGTGCGCGGGCACGTGCTCCGCTTCCTCCTCACCCTCTTCGCGGTCGCCCTGGGCGTCGCGTTCGTCGCCGGCTCCTTCGTGCTCACCGACAGCCTGCGGACGACGTTCGACTCGCTGATCGAGACGTCGTCCCAGGGAACGGACGTCTCCGTCCGCGGGCTGGAGGGGGGCAGCAACATCAGCGGCGAGGGCCTGATGACCCGGCTGCCGCTCGACCTCGAGGACGAGCTGCGCGACGTCGACGGGGTCGCCCGGGCGGTACCGGACATCCAGGGGACGATCCTCGTGGTCGGGGCGGACGGCACGGCGGTCCGTGGGGTCGGTGGCGCCCCGACCCTCGGCTTCGCCTACGCCGACGACGACCCCGTGCTCACGCTGCTCGACGGCCGCGCACCACGCGGTCGGCAGGAGATCGTGCTCGACAGCGCGACGCTGGAGCGGTCGGGCCTGTCGGTCGGCGACACCACCCAGGCCCTGGTCGGCGCGGAACCCCGCGAGGTGACCGTCGTCGGCGAGGTGCAGTTCGACGGGCCGCTGGCCGGCGCGACCCTCGCGCTCCTTGACGACCCCTCCGCGCGGGCTGCCTTCTCCCCCGACGACGCCGTCCCCTCCTTCTCCATCACCGCGGACGAGGGGGTCAGCCAGGGCGAGCTGAGGGACCGCATCGCGCAGGTGCTGCCACCGCAGGCCGAGGCGGTGACGGGCGAGGAGCTGAAGCAGGAGGTGCGCGACCAGGTCGAGGTCGGGCTCGGCTTCGTCAACACGTTCCTGCTCGTCTTCGCCGGCATCAGCCTCTTCGTCGGCGCGTTCATCATCGCCAACACCTTCTCGATCCTGGTCGCGCAGCGTGGCCGCGAGCTCGCGCTGCTCCGGGCGATGGGCGCCACACGCGCGCAGGTCAGGAGCGTCGTCCTCGGTGAGTCGGCGGTGGTCGGCGTGATCGGCTCGGCGGTGGGTCTGCTGCTGGGGGTCGGGCTCGCCGCCGGCCTGCAGCCGCTGATCGGCATCGAGAGCTCCGGGGAGCTGCCGGTGCGTCCTCGCACCGTGGCGGCCAGCTTCGCGGTCGGCATCGTGGTGACCATGCTGTCGGCGCTCGTGCCCGCGGTGCGTGCGTCGCGGGTCGCGCCGGTCGAGGCCATGCGCGACGACGTCATCCTCACGCAGAAGGGGCTGCGCGGTCGGGGCATCGTCGGCGTCGCCGCCGCGGTAGCGGGGGTCGTTCTGCTGGTCCTGGGTCTCGGCGACGAGGTGCAGTGGCTCCTGCTCGGTACGGGGGCGGCCCTCACCCTCATCGGCGTGCTGGTGGCGGCACCGTTGACCACGCGACCGGTCGTGCGCGTCGTGGCTGCGCCGTTCGTGGTCGCCTTCGGCGCCGTCGGACGCCTCGCGCGCGAGAACTCGCTGCGCAACCCCCGGCGCACCGCCACCACGGCCTCCGCCCTGATGATCGGGCTGGCGCTGATGGCCGCCATCTCGGTCCTGGCTCAGTCCGCCAAGGCGAGCGTCAGTGACCTGGTGGAGACGCAGCTGACCGCCGACTACGTGCTGAACGGCGGCGGACAGGTCCAGTTCCCCGGCACCGTCGGCGAGAGGGTCGCCGAGCTCCCGGGTGTCGCATCAGTGGCGACGATCGGCGGGCTCGGTGTGGAGATCGACGG
The DNA here is from genome assembly GCA_963843835.1 of uncultured Actinomycetota bacterium. GTDB lineage: Bacteria > Actinomycetota > Actinomycetes > Actinomycetales > CAWJMD01 > CAWJMD01. The sequence goes on along the minus strand of CAWJMD010000008.1, from coordinate 198,045 downwards.
TGACACGACGTTCGCGATCGCCGCCGACTCGGCGGGCATCGCCGACAACGTCCGGCTCACCGTGGCCGAGGGCTCGCTCCAGGCGCTGGACGACGGCGAGATCATGGTCGACGAGTCCCTGGCCACCGAGCGGGGGTGGGCGCTGGGCGACACGGTGACGGCGGCGCTCGGCACCCTCACCGACCGCACCCTGACCGTCGGCGGGATCTACGAGGACAACCAGGTCGTCGGGGGTCCGATGATCGTCCCGCGAGCGCTCTACCGCGAGGCCGTGCCCGCCCCCGAGCAGGGCGACTTCCTCGTCTACGTCAAGGCCCAGGACGGCGTGGACGTGCCCGCGCTGCGGTCGGAGCTCGTCGACATCGTCAAGCCGTTCCTCGTGGTCTCGGTGCAGGACGGCTCCGAGTTCACCGACTCCCAGGCCGACAGCATCAACCAGATCCTGTCGATCCTCTACGTTCTGCTCGCCCTGAGCATCGTCATCGCGGTGCTGGGCATCATCAACACGCTGGCCCTCTCGGTGTTCGAGAGGACCCGGGAGATCGGGCTCCTTCGAGCGGTCGGGCTCACACGTGGCCAGCTCTTCCGCATGATCACCGTCGAGTCCGTCGCGACGGCCGTCTTCGGTGCGCTGCTCGGGGCCGCGCTGGGTCTCGGGCTCGGCATCGCCCTGCAGCGCGCCGTGGCGAGCCAGGGCCTGGAGACCCTCGCGATCCCGTGGGCCACGCTGGTGGTCGTCGTCCTGGCGGCCGCGGTCGCGGGTGTGGTGGCAGCGGTGCTACCCGCCGTGCGGGCCGTGCGACTCGACGTGCTCCGCGCGATCACGACCGAGTAGACCCAGCAGATCGAGTAGACCGAGCAGGGCTGACCTACGCCCCGCGCTCCATCTCGCGGCGGATCTGCTCCTCGGTGATGGGCCGCTCGAAGTAGGTGCCCCAGCCGTGGAACGCGAGCCCCACCCCCCAGCCGACGATCGCCCAGATCGGCCAGAAGTAGCCAGCCCCCGAGAGGGCCCAGATGCCGATCAGCAGCAGGTTGACGATGACGTACGTCGCCGCATGGCTCCTGAAGTCCCGCTTGGCCTTGACCCGCTTCACAGCGGCCGCGTGCCGGTCGTCGCTCTTCTCGAGGTCCATGTCGGCTCCCTTGCCCGTCGTCCACGAATGGCTGTCAGCCGCCATCACACCGGGCGCGCACGGGGAGTGGGTAGTGCCCAACGTCCCGCTCGCCCCTCTGCCTCTTGACGACAGCAACCCCTCACTGTTACACCTAACCGTTATGGGTGCGGCATGAGAGACGCGATCCTGGCCCTCGTCAGCAAGGAGCCGGCCCACGGCTACGAGCTCCACCAGCGGCTATCAGCGGCACTGGGCACCTCCACCGGAGAGCTGAACCCCGGCCAGGTCTACGTCACCCTCTCCCGCCTCGAACGGGCCTGCCTGGTCGCCGCCGAGCAGGTCGAGCAGGCGACCCGGGCGGACAAGAAGGTCTACTCCGCGACCGCCGCGGGGCGCGAGCGCGTTCGGGACTGGCTGGCCGACACGTCGTGGACGAAAGCCGCGCCGGTCGACTTCCACCTCAAGCTCGTGGCCGCCTCGGCGGCACGCCTGGCCGACCCGGTGACCCTGGTCGACGTCCAGCGCCGGGAGCTGCTGCGGCTGCTCGGCCACGTCCAGCGCGGCCTCGGCGCCGCCGACGCGGCGGAGGACGGGACGCTGCTGCTGGAGGCGACAGCCCTCCGGCTGCAGGCGGACCTGCGCTGGCTGGAGGCCTGCGAGCGGCACTGGACCGGGACGGCAGCGCCGTGAGCGCCGCTTTGGAGGCCAGCGGTCTCGTCAGGCGCTTCACGGGCGGCGACGTGCCGATCGTGGCCGTGGACCGCGTCGACCTCTCGGTCGGTCAGGGCGAGACGGTGTCGGTGATGGGCCCCAGCGGGTGCGGCAAGTCGACGCTGCTCCACCTGCTGGGGGGTCTCGACCACCCCGACGAGGGCACGGTGACGATCGCCGGGCAACGAACGGACGGCCTGGGTGAGGCGGCGTGGGCGCGGCTGCGGCGGCTCCATGTCGGCTTCGTGCTGCAGGACTCGCACCTCGTGGACGAGCTCACGGCCGTCGAGAACGTCGAGCTCCCGGCCCTTCTGGCGGGCACCGCGCGGCAGGCGGCTCGGCGTCGAGCCCTGGAGGTCCTCGACGAGCTGGGCGTGGCGGGACGCGCCACGCACCTGCCCCACCGCCTGTCCGGGGGTCAACGCCAGAGGGTCGCGCTGGCACGCGCCCTGGTCAACCGGCCGGCGGTCGTGCTCGCCGACGAGCCGACGGGAGCGCTGGACAGCCGTGCGACCGCGGACCTCCTGACCGTGCTGGCACGGCTCCGCGGCGGGGGGCAGGCGACGGTCCTGGTGACCCACGACGCCCGCGTCGCGACCACCGCCGACCGGCTGCTGGGCATGCGGGACGGGGCGATCGTCGACGAGACGCGCCTGGACGGCGTCGCGCCACCGCACAGCATGATCGGGCTGGACCTGGGATGAGATGGGGGCCGGCGCTGCGGGTGGCCGCGAGCGGCGCGCGGTCCCAGGTGTCGACCGGCCTGGTGCTGCTCGTCGCCATCGGAGCGGCGACCACCACGCTGAGCGTGGCCCTGGCCGTCCGGTCGGCGGCACTGGCCCCGTGGTCCGCGGCGGCGGAGCGGACCCACGCCGGCCACGTGGTCGTCGAGGGCGTGGTCGACGAGGTCGCACGCCTGGCCAGCGCCCCCGAGGTCGTCGAGAGCTCCGGCCCGTGGCCGCTCGTCTTCGTCACCGCGAGGCACGACGACCGCGACCTGCTGCTCAAGCTGGTGGGCCGGGACAGTCTCGACGCGGCGGTCGAGCGACCCGCCCTCGTCGACGGCACGCCTGACCTCTCCGGTCTGGTGCTGGAGCGGAGCCTCGCCGACGGCCTGGCCCTCACCGTGGGCGACCGGCTGCAGGTGGGAGACAGGAGCCTCGTGGTCACCGGCGTGGCCGTCAGCGTCGCCCAGCCCCCCTTCCCCCGCACGGTCCCGGGCGTCGCGTGGACCAGCACAGCCACCGTGGACGATCTCGGTCAGAGCGCCGTCCTGGCCGGTGCGCAGGTCCACCTGCGGCTGTCCGACCCCGACGCCGCGGAGGCCTTCGCCCGGAGTCACCGTGCGCCGCCAGCGTCGCTGGGGGGGCGCGGCGCCGGCCCGGCGATCACGACGTGGCAGGAGACGCGCGACACGAGCCTGAGCGAGGTCCTGACGACGCGCGCCGTCCTGCTGTCGGTCAGCGGCATCCTGCTGCTCCTGACGTGCGCCGCCGTCGTGCTCGTGGTGCGCGCGCGGACGACGACGGACGCGCGGCGGATCGGTGCACTGAAGGCCGCGGGCTTCACCCCCGGGGAGGTCGTCGTCGTCCTGCTGACACCTCACGCCGTGGTCGCCGGTGTCGCGATCGGGGTCGGCCTGGCGAGCGGTGGCCTGCTCGCGCCCATCCTGTCCGGGAGGGTGGCCTCGGCCGTCGGCTCGACGTCGGTGCCACCGCTCACCTGGGAGCGTGCAGCCGCGACGGCCATCGCGGGGCTGGCCGTCATCGCCGTCGCGACCGCCCCGGCGCTGCACGGCGTGGCCGGGACGACCGTGCGGGCGCTCGCTCCTCCCGTCCGTCGACCGCGGTCGCAGGACGTGGTGGGGGCGGTGGCGCAGGTCCTTCGGCTGCCCCTGCCGGCCGTCCTGGCCGCGCGCTCGGTGGGTCGCCACCCGTCGCGAAGCCTGCTGACGGCGTTGAGCACGGGCCTGGCTGCCGTCACCGTCGTCTGCGTGCTGAGCATGGAGGCCACCTTCGACCGTGAGGCACGGGCCGACAGGGGTCCGGCTCCGCCCGGTCTCGACGGCACGTTCCTGGCCGAGGCCGACGCGGCGGCGGACGCTCGTCTTCGGACGCTCGTGCTGGTGTGCAGCGTGGTGCTGCTGGCGGTGTCCGCCGCGACGGTCTGGGGCGTCAGCCACTTCGACGCCCGTCAGGGGCGGGTCACCGGGGCACGTCTGCGGGCCGTCGGGCTCACCCGTCGTCAGGCGGCGGGACGCCTCGTGGTCACGCAGGTGCTGGCGAGTGCACCGGGCGCTGTCGTGGGTGTGCCCGCCGGCCTGCTCGTGTTCTCGGTGGCCTACGCCGACGCCAACGGGTCGAGCGCGGGGGCGGCCCTTCCCGGCGCGGCGGCGCTCGCCGTGACGGGCGTCCTCGTGCTCATGGGTGTCGCAGCCATCGCCGCGGGTCCGGCGGCACGGTCACTGCGCGGGCCGGTGGGCTCCCGCCTCGTCGCCGACTGACGCCGGCGACCCGGGGCAGCGTGCCTAGCCCAGCTTCTGCAGCTTCGAGGCGATCGCGGTGAGCCGGCGAGGACCCTGGCCGAAGTCGACGTCGACGGTGGTCTTGCCGTCGGTGCCCACCACGGTGCCCAGCCCGTAGCGGTCGTGACAGACGCGCTCACCCACCGTGAAGTGGACGACGCGCTCGGCCTCGGCGCGCTTCGAGTTGAACGGGCTTCCCGGAACATGACGTCGCGCGGCTGGAGGGGACATAGGTCCAGCATCCCCCATCCGGCGGGCCCTGAACACCATGCGGGCCGCCGGAGGCCATGACGGAGGCGGACTCGTCACAGGCGTCGGTGCATGACGTGCAGCCCGACCAGGCCCTGCGTGGGGTGCGCGAAGGCCTCCGGCACGGTCGCGAGGACCTCGAAACCGAGCGACGTCCACAGGGCCACGGCGCGGACGTTCGTCTCCACCACGGCGTTGAACTGCATGGCCCGGTAGCCGTCGGCCCGGGCGCCGTCGATCACGCACTGGGCGAGGGCGCGGCCGACGCCACGCACCCCGGCCGACGCATCGGCCATGAAGCCAGCGTTCGCCACGTGGCGACCCGCACCGCCCTGGTTCGGGTGACTCTCGGCCGTGCCCACGACGCGTCCTGTGGGCGTCACCGCCACCACGGTGCGACCCGGGAGGTCGCGCACCCACCGACCACGTGCCTGCTCCTCGGTCGTGGCGCGGTCCCAGCAGAAGGTCTCGCCTGCCTCGACGACCGGGCGCATGAAGCCCCAGATCTGCGGCCAGTCGTCCGCCCGGTAGGGCCTCACTGCCAGCGGGGGCGCGTGCTCGTCGCCGGTCACCGGGACACCCTAGGCGGCAGCCACCTCGGCACGACGGTTGCGATCGCCAGCACCAGGCCGGCGAGCGCGGCCATCGTGACCCCGACCGTCGCGACCGCGGGGCCGACCGCGAAGACGGCGAACACGCCGAGCGCCACCACCTCGCTGCCGAGGCCACAGGCCGACGTGACCGTCGCGCGTGCCTCACCCTCGATGGCGTCCTGCAGCCGCGCGTCGGCCACGATCGAGGCGTTGGTGACCAGTCCGTACCCGGCGCCGAGCGCCGCGAAGGAGAGCCACGGCGCACCTACGAGCGCCCCCGCCGCCATCAGGACGGCAGCGAGCGCGACCATCCCGGCGAGGGTCCGACGGGACCACGACGCGGTCCGCCCCGCCGTCACGCTCCCGAGCACCTGGCCCCCGACCGTCACGCCGACCAGCAACGGGACCGTGGCCCGCGTCGCACCCTGCTCCAGGGCGAGCAGCCCGAAGTACTCGTCGAACGCCGTCAGCCCGTAGAGCGCGGAGGCGAGGAGCACGCCCCGGCGCACCGCCGGGCGGCGCCTGACCTCCCGGAGCCCGCTGGTGAGGGCGTGCACGTACCGGGCGGCGACGGCCGCACGATCCGCGGGTCCGGTGACCTCCCCCGTCGCGACCTCCTGCGCCGAGGCCACGCGCCGCGCAGGCGGCAGGGCGAGTGCCAGCCCTGCCTGCAGCAGTGCAGCACCCGCGCTGACCGTGCCCACCAGCCGGTAGCCGCCCCAGACCATCAGCGGCGCCGCGGCCAGGGTGGCCGCCAGGTTGCAGCCCATCGCGAGGGCCTCGGCGCGTCCGATCAGCGTCGCGTAGCGGTCCGTGGCCCCCAGACCGGCCAGCTCGTCATACAGCAGCGCCTCGAACGTGCCGGACATCAACGCGCCGCTGACCCCCCACAGCACGAACCCGGCGGCGAAGCTCGGGTACGACGGCACGAGCGTCCAGGCCGCGAAGCAACCGGCGTACAGCAGGGAGCTCAGCACGAGCAGCGCCCGCCGGCTGACGGTGTCGGCCCACGCTCCAGAGGGCACCTCGAGGACGAACGCGACCACCGACCAGATCACGAACAGCGACGTGATCTCCGTGGTGGTCAGGCCGCTGTCCGCGAACAGGACCGCGTAGACCGCGTACATCGGGATCAGGTCGCGCACCGAGTAGTACGCGACCGCTCGCACCGACAGCGCGCGGACGGTCAGGGGGCGGTTCTCACGTCAAGGCTGTGCGGCGGTCGACCTCATCCACTCACCCTCAGCCCGCTTCGCCGCGGCTGTCAACGGGATTCGACGTGGATGGCTAGGGTCGGCCCATGTCGCCACACCGCCCCCGCCGCTCATCCGGCGACCTCGACACCGTCCGTGCCGCAGCGCACTACGCCGACTCGTGGGTCGGCCTGCGACGCCGCACGCTGCAGATCCCCGGTGTGCAGGTCGCGATCGCCCTGGGGGGCGAGGTCCTGCTCTCCAGCGCTCACGGGCACGCGGACACCGGCACCGGCGAAGGTGCGGCCACCGACCTGACGACCGACCACCTCTTCCGGATCGCCTCCCACTCCAAGACGTTCACGGCGACGGCTGTCCTGCAGCTGGTCGAGGCGGGTGCGCTGCGACTCGACGACACGGTCGGCACCCACCTGCCGGCCCTCAGCGGGGCGGCGGTCGGTGACCGGACCCTCGCGGAGCTGCTCGGACACGGGGGTGGGGTCGTCCGCGACACCCACGACAGCGACTTCTGGCAGCTGCACCACCCGTTCCCGGACACCGACGCCCTGCTCACGGCGGCGCACGACGGGGCCGACGTGCTGCCCGCGAACGACCGGTTCAAGTACTCGAACATCGGCTACGGCCTGCTGGGGCTGGTGATCGAGGCGGCCTCGGCGCAGGGCTTCGCCGACTACGTGAGCGAGCACATCGTGGGCCGGATCGGGTTGCAGCACACGGGTCCCGAGTACGACCCCGCGCGCGCCGACCAGTTCGCGACGGGCTACTCGAGCCTCGCGTACCTCGACGAGCGCCGTCCGATCGCCCATGTCGACACGGCGGCCCTCGCGGCTGCCACGGGGTTCTACTCGACCGCCGAGGACCTCTGCCGGTACGCCTCCGCGCACGTGCTGGGCGACGATCGGCTGCTCACCGACGCCTCCAAGCGTCGGCTGCAGCGGGACGGGTGGCAGGTCGAGGGAACCGAGGAGCACTACGGTCTCGGCTTCTCGGTGCACCAGCTCGGAGAGCGCCGCATGGTCGGGCACGGGGGCGGCTACCCCGGCCACATCACCCGCACCCTGCTCGACCCGCGCGACGGCCTCGTCGTCTCGGTGCTGACCAACTGCATCGACGGTGCCGCGCTGGCCCTGGCCCAGGGGGTCGTGGCGCTCATCGACCTCGCCCTGACGGGGTCGGCCCCTGGCGACACCGCCTCGTTCACGGGGCGCTTCGCCAACCTCTGGGGCGTCCTCGACGTGGTCGACCTCGGCGGCAGGCTGTACGGCCTCTCCCCCAACCAGCCCGACCCGACCACCGCCCGCACCGCGTTCGAGGTGGTCGATCGCGACACCCTCCTGATCGCCGAGACCGGCGGGTACGGGTCGCCCGGGGAGCGGGTCCGCTACACCCGGACGGACGGCTCGGTGACCGAGGTGCGCGTCGGTGGGGGCACGTTCTGGCCCGTGGACTCGTACGCCGCGAGGGTGCGGGCCACGGAACGCGTCACCGGCGCCGTCTGAGGGTCACTCGCGCCAGAGCAGCACCAGGGCCCGGTCGTCGCTCTCGTCGGTGCGGGTGCCGTCGACGATCCAGTCGGCACCGCCGCGGAACTGCCCGCGCCGGACGAGCTTCTCGGCCTGCCCCATCAGCCGGTCGATCCCCAGGTCGAGATCGCGGCCGGGGGTCTCGACGAGACCGTCGGTGTACAGGAGCAGCGCGTCCCCCCGGTCGAGCCTGCCCTCGTGCGCCGGGTACTCGACCCCGTCGATGATCCCCAGCACCGGCCCGTGGGCGGTGCGGATGACCTCCCACACGCCCGAGCCCGCGTGGTAGTGGGCTGCCGGGGGGTGGCCGGCGCTGGCCATCCGGAAGCGTCCGGTCACGAGGTCGAGACCGAGGTGCACCGCGGTCGCGAAACCCTCGTCCCAGCGCTGGCGGAGCAGGTAGGCGTTGGCCGCGGAGAGGAACTCCTCGGCCGGCATCGCACCGATCAGGCCGCCGAAGGCCCCGGAGAGCAGCAGCGCGCGCGTGCCGGCCGCCTGGCCCTTGCCCGAGACGTCGACCAGCGCCATCTCCAGCAGCGTGTCGTCGTTGGACCGGGACGACACGAGGAAGTCCCCGGAGAACGAGTCCCCGTAGGCGGACCGCAGCGTGGTCTCCACCCTCCACTGCGTCGGGAGGCGGGGGATCTGACCCTGGGATCGCAGGCGGTCGCGCAGGTCGACCAGCATCGACTCGCCGAGCGTGCCCTGGACCCCGAGGCGTTCCCGGCTGCGGGCGAAGAGGAACACCAGGACGGCCGTGATCACGATCGTGGTCAGGGTCCCGTAGTTGGCCTGGTCGTCTCGCGAGGTCAGGACGAAGGCGATGCCGGAGCCCACGACGAGGTAGAGCAGGGCCAGGGAGCGCACCCGCAGGAAGAACCCTCCGAGGAGCATCACCACCACGATGGTGCTCAGCGGCGTGTACTCGAACGCCAGCACCTGGAGGAAGAAGAGGAGCACGGCGAGCAGGGTGAGCAGGAGCAGCACGACGGGCTGCGAGGTCAGCACCTGGCGGCGCCAGACCCGCCCGCGCCACGGCACCCGGTACGACCGGGTGGTGGCCGGCTTCACCGCCACGGTCTGTTCCACGCCCACGACGATAGTGGCCCGCACGGTGCCGGACGTGTCACCTCCCCACACTGCGCGTCGCGGCCACGCAGGCGTGTCGACGAATATCGGGATGACCGTGATGGGGCCCGCTGCCACGATGACGTCATGACGTCCACGACCACGCCCGCGACCTCGGCCGGCTCACCGCGCCTCGTCCCGTTCGGTGAGGACCGACGCGACGAGCTGCTGGAGCTCGACCAGTGGGTGTGGGCCTTCGACGTGGAGAAGCGCGAGGTCGACGCCGAGTTCCTCGGCTACGAGTGGGACCGCACGGTGGGCGCCGAGATCGACGACCGGCTCGCCGGCGTGCACTCGGTCGTCTCCCTCGACATGACGGTCCCCGGCGGGCAGGTGCCGGCTGCCGGCCTGACCTGGGTCGGCGTCCACCCGCAGTTCCGCCGCCGTGGCGTGCTCCGGGCGATGATGGCCCACCACTTCGCCGCCGTCCGCGAGCGCGGCACCGAGCCTGTGTCCGTGCTGTGGGCAGCCGAACCCGGCATCTACGGGCGCTTCGGCTACGGGTTGGGGACCCATGGGCTCGACCTCACGATCGGGCGCGGGGCCGACATGGTCGACGTACCGGGCACCGACGACCTGAGGGTCCGGTTCGAGACCGCCGACATCGACCGGCACACCGCGCTGGTTCAGGACTGCTACGAGTCGTACCGGCGGACGCGGCCCGGAGCGGTCTCCCGGGGGCCGCTCGGACGCCAGCAGCAGATGCTGGCCGACCCGAAGGAATGGCGTGACGGGGCCGAGCGCAAGAAGGTCCTGGTCGTGGAGGACTCGTCCGGCGCCGTGCGTGGTGTCGCCCTGTTCCGCCGCAAGGAGGGCTGGGAGCCGACGGGGCCGAACGGCACCGTCCGGGTCGCCCACGCCACGGCACTCGACGCCGCGGCCGCGCGGGTCCTATGGGGTCGGCTGGCCGACATGGACCTGATGTCCAGCGTGAAGACCGACAAGCGACCCACCGACGACCCCCTGCTGCACCTGCTGGTGGACGTCCGGGCGGCGAAGGTCCACCTGACCGACGGGCTGTGGGTGCGTGTGGTCGACCTGCCCGCGGCGCTCGAGGCCCGTCGGTACACCACCGACGTCGACGTCGTGCTCGAGGTGACGGACGACATGTGCCCCGACAACGCCGGACAGTGGCACCTGGAGGGTGGCCCCGAGGGAGCGGTCTGCACCCGGACGAGGGCCACGCCCCACCTCAGGCTCAGCGAGAGGAGCCTGGGAGCCGCCTACCTGGGTGGCCGCACGCTCTCGGCGCTGGCTGGCTCGGGCCTGGTCCAGGCAGACGACGCCGCGGCGCTGGACCGGGCGTCCCGTGCCCTGGCCTGGCACGTCGCACCGTTCAACGGCAGCGGGTTCTAGCGGCTCTCGTAGGCGGAGACCTGGTCGATCCTGCGTTGGTGCCGCTCGTCGCCGGAGAACCCCTCGGCCAGGAACGCCTCGACGATCGCCACCGCGTCGACCTGCGCGTGCTGGCGGGCACCGATGGCGACGACGTTGGCGTCGTTGTGCTGGCGTGCCAGACGGGCCGTGTCGAGGTTCCAGGCCAGTGCGGCCCGGACGCCGGCGACCTTGTTCGCGGCGATCTGCTCGCCGTTGCCCGACCCGCCCACGACGATGCCCAGGCTGCCGCGGTCCGCGACGACGGCCTCGCCCGCGGCGATGCAGAACGCCGGGTAGTCGTCGAGGGGGTCGAACGCCGCCGGGCCGTGGTCGACGACCTCGTGCCCGGCGGCGCCCAGGTGCTCCTTGAGGTGCTGGACCAGCTCGAAACCGGCGTGGTCGCAGCCCAGGTGTACGCGCATGGCGCACATCCTGGCACGCGCGGACGGCGGCTCAGTCCTGGTCGAAGACCGGTCCGCGGTCGCGCGAGCGCTTGAGCTCGTAGAAGCCGGGGACGCCCGCGACGGCGAGCACACCGTCCCAGAGCTGGGCCGCCATGTCGCCCTTGGGCGCGGGCGTGACGACCGGGCCGAAGAAGGCCGTGTCGCCGACCGCGATGACAGGTGTGCCGACGTCCTGGCCGACCTTTGCGATGCCCTCGGCGTGGCTGGCGCGCACCTGCTCGTCGTAGCGGTCGCTGTCGCCCGCATCGATCAGGCCGGCGGGCAGACCCACGTCGGAGAGGCCGCCGGCCACGGCGGCGCGGTAGTCGTCGCCCCCGCCGGGGTGGATCCGCCGGCCGATGGCCGTGTACAGCGGCCCCACGACGTCCTGGCCGTGCTCGTCCATGGCGGCGGTGACGACGCGGACCGGGAACCAGGCACGGTCCATCATCTTGCGGTAGTCGTCGGGCAGGTCCGCGCCCTCGTTGAGCACCGACAGGCTCATCACGCGCCAGGTCACCCGGACGTCGCGGACCTTCTCGACCTCCAGCATCCACCGCGACGTCATCCACGCCCACGGGCACACCGGGTCGAACCAGAAGTCCACACTCGTCCGGTCGCTCATGTCTTCCTCGTTCCTGAAGTCGGAGTTGTCGGTGGGTCCAGCCCCCTCGGCCGTGGGAGTATTCCGCCGGACACTCCGTCCGGCCGTGGGCGCCGGGGCACGGAGGCGGCAGGCGCCAGGGCGCCGACACGACGAGAGCGCGACCAGCGCAGGACGAGGAGACCACGTGCCAGGCACCAACCTGACCCGTGACGAGGCACGCGAGCGCGCACACCTGCTGCAGGTGGGCTCGTACGACGTGACGCTCGACGTGACCACGGGCGATGAGCACTTCGCGAGCACGACGAGGGTGCACTTCGCCTGCCGCGAGCCCGGCGCCTCCACCTTCATCGACCTGATCGCCCCTCGAGTGCACTCGGTCGTGCTCAACGGACGGTCGCTCGACCCGGCTCAGGTCGCGGACGGCGCCCGTATCGCGCTCGACGACCTCGCAGCCGAGAACGAGCTCACCGTCGTCGCCGACGGCGCGTACATGAACACCGGCGAGGGCCTGCACCGGTTCGTCGACCCGGTCGACAAGGAGGTCTACCTCTACTCGCAGTTCGAGGTCGCCGACGCGCGCCGCGTCTTCACGGTGTTCGACCAGCCGGACCTGAAGGCCCCGTTCTCGTTCACGGTCACGGCGCCGCAGCACTGGCACGTCATCTCCAACTCGCCCACGCCCGGTCCGGAGCCGCTGAACGGCACCGGCAGCGCGGTGTGGCGCTTCGCCCCCACCCCTCCCCTGGCGCCGTACGTCACGGCCGTCATCGCGGGGCCTTACGAGGGCGCCACCGGTCAGGTGACGTCGTCGGACGGCCGCAGCATCCCCCTGGGCGTCTACTGCCGCGCCTCGCTCGTCGAGCACCTCGACGCCGACGAGCTGATGGACGTCACCCGGTCCGGCTTCGAGCACTTCGAGCGCACCTTCGACCGCGCGTACCCGTTCGAGAAGTACGACCAGATCTTCGTCCCCGAGTTCAACGCGGGTGCGATGGAGAACGCGGGTGCAGTGACTTTCCTCGAGGCCTACGTCTTCCGGTCCAAGGTCCCCGACGCCACCGTCGAGCGACGCGCCCTGACCGTGCTGCACGAGCTCGCGCACATGTGGTTCGGCGACCTCGTGACCATGCGCTGGTGGGACGACCTGTGGCTCAACGAGTCGTTCGCGGAGTACGCCTCGACGGTGTGCATGGCGGAGTCGACCCGCTGGGCCTCCGCCTGGACGACGTTCTCGTCGATGGAGAAGTCCTGGGCCTACCGGCAGGACCAGCTGCCCTCGACGCACCCGATCGTCGCGGACATCCGCGACCTCGAGGACGTCGAGGTGAACTTCGACGGCATCACCTACGCCAAGGGTGCCAGCGTGCTCAAGCAGCTCGTGGCCTGGGTCGGCCGCGAGCAGTTCGACGAGGGCGTCCGGCAGTACTTCGCCACGCACGCCTGGGGCAACACCGAGCTTGACGACCTGCTGGCCCAGCTCGAGAAGACCTCGGGGCGTGACCTGCGCGCGTGGTCCTCGGTGTGGCTCCAGCGCGCCGGAGTCACCACGCTGCGCCCGCTCGTGAGCGCGACCGACGGCACCATCGACCGGCTCACCGTCGAGCAGGAGGTGCCGCACGAGCACCCGGTCCCGCGTCCGCACCGCCTGGCCGTGGCCGGCTACGACCTGAGCGGTGCCGGTCGCATGGAGCGCACGTGGCAGGTCGAGCTCGACGTGGACGGCGAGTCCACCGAGGTCACGGCCGCAGCGGGGCGCCCGGTGCCGGCCCTCCTGCTGGTCAACGACGATGACCTCGCCTACGCGAAGATCCGGCTCGACCCCACGTCGATGAGCACGGCCGTCGAGCACCTCGGGGCCCTCGACCAGTCCCTGCCCCGGGCTCTGGTGTGGGGCGCGGCCTGGGACATGACGCGCGACGCCGAGATGGCTCCCAGCGACTTCGTCGACCTGGTCTGCGACAACATCGCCGTCGAGACCGACTCCTCGGTGGTCCTCACCGTCCTCCGTCAGCTGGCCACGACGGTGCGGCTGTACCTCGCACCCGACCACCGGCAGGCGGCGGCCGACCGGGTCGGCGACCGCCTGCTCCAGCTGGCAGCCGAGGCGACGCCGGGCAGCGACCTGCAGCTCCAGCTGGTGAAGGCGGCCCTCGGGTACGCCCGCACGCCGGCCCAGCTGGGCCGCGTGCGGGGCCTGTACGACGGCACCGACCCGATGCCCGGCCTGGCGGTCGACACCGACCTGCGGTGGGAGCTCCTCACCGCGCTCGTCGCCGGCGGCGCGGCGGACGAGGACGAGATCGCCGACGAGACGGACCGTGACGACACGGCCACGGGCCACCGGGCTGCCGCCGCCGCGAGGGCCGCGATCCCGACCGCGGAGGCCAAGCACCGCGCGTGGCTGTCGGTCGTCGAGGCGGACGACCTGCCGAACGCCGTGCAGGCGTCCGTCATCTCGGGCTTCTCGCGGGTGCACGACACCACGCTGCTCGAACCCTTCGTGCAGCCGTACTTCGATGCGCTGCAGTCGGTCTGGACGTCGCGCACCAACGAGATCGCCCAGCAGATCGTGCTCGGCCTCTACCCCGTCTCCCTGGCCGGTCCCGATCTGCTCGAGCGGACCGACGCGTGGCTGGCGTCGTCCGGCGAGGAGCTGCCCGCACTCAACCGGCTGACCGCCGAGAACCGCGACGGCATCCGTCGCGCGATCGCGGCGCAGGCGCGCGACCTGGCTTCCCGCGCCGGATGACGCGGCAACCGATCAGCGCAGGCGGGAGACCGCCTGCGCCAGGTTCAGCGCGCGTGGGCGGGTGATGAGGTCCTCGAGCAGCACAGGGGAGCCCGACCCGTCGGCGAGCGGGAGCTTCCAGTTGGGGTACTCGGTGCTGGTCCCTGGCTGGTTCTGCGCGCGGCGGTCCCCGACGGCGTCGCTGAGGGACACCCCGAGCAGGCACGACGGAGTACGTGTCAGCAGCTTGTGGAGCGCCTCCACGACCTGACGCTCCGTGGGGTCGTCCGGCAGCAGGGAGCGTGACCGCACGAGGTCGAGGACGGCCGCGCGGTCGGCCTCGTCGACGGCCGTCTCCTCCTCCACCGGGCGGGTCAGAAGCCCGAGACGTCGGCGCAGGTCGACGTGCTCCCCGGCCAGGTAGCCGGCGGTCGGAGGCAGGTCGTGGGTGGTGACGGTCGCGAGGCAGAGCTCACGCCACTTCTCCGGCTCGAGCGGGGTGCCGTTCTCGTCCTTCTCGAACCACAGGATGGACGTCCCGAGAACGCCTCGCTCGCTGAGGTTCTCGCGCACCCAGGGCTCGACGACGCCGAGGTCCTCACCGACGACGAAGGCACCCGAACGATGCGCCTCGAGGCAGAGGATGCCGACCAGCGCCTCGTGGTCGTAGCGGACGTAAGTGCCGTCGGAGGGATCGGCGCCCTCCGGGATCCACCAGAGCCTGAAGAGCCCCATCACGTGGTCGACGCGCAGGCCGCCCGCGTGCCGGAGCACGGTCCGCAGCATGTCGCGGTAGGGCGCGTACGCCCCCGCGGCGAGCGTGTCGGGCCGCCACGGCGGCTGGCTCCAGTTCTGGCCGACCTGGTTGAAGGCGTCCGGTGGCGCACCCACGGTGACCCCACGCGCGAGTGCCGGGCCCAGCACCCACGTGTCGGCCCCGTCGGGGTGGACGCCGACGGCCAGGTCGTGGACGATCCCGGCCCCCATCCCCGAACTCTTCGCGGTGCGCTGGGCCGCCGCCAGCTGATCGTCTGCGACCCACTGCAGCCACTGGTAGTAGGTGATGCGGTCGGCGAGGAGGTGACCGAGCCGCGCCATCTCGGCAGGGTCGTGCTCGCGAACCTCGACGGGCCAGCGGGCCGCGGGGAGCCCCAGGTGCTCGGCGATCGCGCACCACGTGGCGAAGCCGACGAGGCCGCCGCCCTCCCGCTCGCAGAAGGCGGCGAACTCCGCGTCGCGAGCCGGTGTGCGCGGATGGGCGAACACGGTCGTCAGCGCCTCGTTCTTGGCGGCCCAGACAGCGTCACGGTCGAGCTCGTCGTCGACGGCGTTGCCTGCGCGGAGCGCCTCGGCCTGCCACTCGATCAGGGCACGGTCGGTGCTGGCGAGGTAGGCCGTCTCGCGGACGTCCTCGACGCGGATGTAGAGCGGGTTGACGAAGCGACGCGTCGTCGGCAGGTACGGCGAGGGCTCCATCCGTCCCACCGGTTCGGCGGCGTGCAGCGGGTTCACCAGCACGAAGTCGGCACCGAGGTCGCGGCCGCTCCACGCGGCGAGCTCCGCGAGGTCCGCGAGGTCGCCGATCCCCCACGACTGGCTGGAACGGACCGAGTAGAGCTGGGTCATGAAGCCCCACCGCTGACGTCCGGTCAGAACCTCCGGCAGCTCCAGACGCGACGGGGTCACGACGAGGGGGCACGACACCACTCCGGCCGGCACGTGGGCGCTCAGACGGTGCCAGCCCAGGGGCAGGTCCGCCGGGACGGCGAAGGTCGCCTCACCGACCTGGGCACCGTCGACCACGCGCGGCGGCACGTAGCGGTCGACCTGGCTCAGCGCCATCCGGCCGCCGTTCTCCAGGTCGACCCAGGTGCTCACGGGCTGACCGTCCGGGACGTGGACGGGGAAGGTGAGCTCGCGGTCCTGCCGGGTCACCAGCACCGGCGGCAGCGTCTCGCGCCACGGGGCCAGATCGGCCGCCGCCAGCGCGTCCTCGATCTCGTCGTCCGTGCCCGCAGGCACGCCGAGGGCGGCCAGCACCGCGACGACGGTGTGGGTGGACACCTGGACGTGGTTGCCCTGCCAGTCCCAGTACTCGGTCGCCACGCCGTAGCGCTGGGCCAGCTCGACCAGGTGAGGGCTGGACGGGACGGACCGGCCGGAGGCGGCGCTGGCGGCGCTCCAGTCGCTGAGATCGCTCACAGAGTCTGCTCCGGGTGACGGGTGCGGTCGGACGGTGGCGATCCTGCCAGACGGGGCACCTCCGGTCCCGGCGCCGCACCGCCCCTAGGGTTGACGTCCGTGACCGACCTCGCCCCAAGTCCCCCTGTCGCCCAGTACCCGCAGGCCGAGCGCCTGGACCTCGTCGAGGACCTTCCAGCCGGTGCCCCGGTGTCCCGGGTGGCCGACCCCTACCGGTGGCTCGAGGACCCGTCCGACCCCCGCACCGTCGAGTGGTCCGAGGCGCAGGACGCCCTTCTCGAGGCGCAGCGGGCCACGTGGACCGCACGGGAGCACTTCGCCGCGCGCGTGCGGGCGCTGCTCGGCGCCGGCGTCGTCGGGCCGCCGGTGTGGCGGGGGGAACGTCGCTTCTTCGTGCGGCGGACGGCCGAGCAGGAGCACGCGCAGCTGCTGGTCGCCGAACCCACCGGACCGGGTGAGGACGCCGGGGTCGTCGAGCGCGTGCTCGTCGACCCGATGGCCCTCGACCCCTCCGGCGCCACGACGCTCGACTCCTGGCAGCCCTCCAAGGAGGGCCACCTGCTCGCCTACCAGCTCTCGGAGGGCGGCAGCGAGGAGTCGGTGCTGCGCGTGCTCGACGTCGCGACGGGCGAGGTCGTCGACGGCCCGGTGGACCGCGCCCGCTACTCCCCCGTCGGGTGGCTGGTCGGCGGCGAGGCCTTCTACTACGTGCGCCGGCTGGCAGCCGACCTCGTGCCTGCCGACGAGACCCAGTACCACCGGCGGGTCTACCTCCACCGCGTCGGCTCCGACCCGGACACCGACGTCGAGGTCTTCGGCGAGGGCCGGCCGATCACCTCCTACTACGGGGCGTCGGTCTCGTGGGACGGCCGGTGGCTGGTCATCAGCGCGGCTGAAGGCACGGACCCCCGCAACGACGTGTGGTTAGCGGACCTCGCCGGGGCGGACCCGGCCTCCCCCCACCTGGTCGAGGTGGCGGTCGGGCTCGACGCCCGCACCGGCGCCCACGTGGGGCGCGACGGGCGCCTCTACCTGGCGACCGACCTGGACGCCCCCCGCGGCCGGCTCGCCGTCGCCGACCCGACCACGCCGACCTCGGAGCACTGGCGCGACCTGGTCCCGGAGCGCGACGACGCCGTGCTCGAGGACTACGTCGTGCTCGACGGGCCCGCCATGGGGTCGGCACCACGGCTGCTCGTGGCGTGGACGGAGCACGCCGTCTCGTCGGTCACCGAGCACGACCTCGTGGAGGGCGCCCAGGTGGGCCGCCTGGCGCTGCCGGGGCTCGGCACCCTGGGCGGGCTGGTCGGGCGCCCCGAGGGCGGGCACGAGGTGTGGTTCACGTACACGGACCACACCACCGTGCCGCAGGTCTACCGCTACGACGCGACGGTCGAGGCACGTGACGGTGCCGACGCCGCGGTGACGCTGTGGGCCAGCCCGCCAGGTGTCGTCGAGGTCCCGGCCGCCGTGGTGCGGCAGGTCGAGGTCACGAGCGCCGACGGGACGACCGTGCGGATGTTCGTGGTCGCGAGGGCCGACGCCCTCGACGACGAGGGACGGCCCTCGGCCCCCGCCCCGACGATCCTCTACGGGTACGGAGGCTTCGGCATCTCCCTCACCCCCGGCTTCTCGGCCGGGCTGCTGGCGTGGGTGGAGGCGGGCGGTGTCTACGCGGTGGCGAACCTGCGCGGCGGCGGCGAGGAGGGTGAGGCCTGGCACCGCGCGGGCATGCTCGCCACGAAGCAGAACGTGTTCGACGACTTCCACTCGGCCGCCGAGGCGCTGGTGGGGGGCGGATGGACCACGTCAGACCGGCTGGCGGTCTCGGGCGGGTCGAACGGTGGCCTGCTCGTCGGTGCGGCGCTGACCCAGCGTCCCGACCTGATGGCGGCCGTCGTCTGCTCGGCGCCGCTGCTCGACATGGTGCGCTACCAGCGGCACGGCCTGGGGGTGTCGTGGACGGGTGAGTACGGCGACGCCGACGACGCGGAGCAGCTGGGCTGGCTGCTGTCGTACTCCCCGTACCACCGCGTGACCGGGGGCACGCAGTACCCGGCCACGCTGTTCACGGTCTTCGACCGCGACAGCCGCGTCGACCCGCTGCACGCACGCAAGCTGGCAGCCGCGCTGCAGCACGCCACGACGGGCGGGATCGACACCCGCCCGATCCTCCTCCGGCGTGAGGCGGACGTCGGGCACGGGGCACGGGCGGTGTCCCGGTCCGTCGACCTCACCGCCGACACCCTCGCCTTCGCCGCCCACCACACCGGACTGGAGGACTCGTCATGACGGCCCTCACCACCGCGCTGCTCTTCGCACCGACCCCGTCGCCGAGCCCGAGCGAGAGCGTGATCGAGTCGAACCCGCTGGGGGTGGCCTCCCAGGCGTGCGACGAGGGGGCCCGGATCTGCACCCTGGTCTCGGACTGGACCGGAAGCGCCACCGCCGGTGAGTGGGCCCAGCTGCTCGTGGGCACCCCCCTGCAGATCGCGCTGATCATCGTGGTCGGCTTCGTCCTGCGGGTCCTGGTGCACAAGACGATCGCCAAGGTCGTCGGGCGGATCGTCGCCGAGGACCGGTGGGCCCCAGTCGGTTCCGGCGTGCGGCGCCGCGCCAGCAGGTACACCGCCTTCCTCGAGGCCAGCCCCCTGGCAAGCGAGCGACGTGTGCAGCGAGCCAACACGATGGGGACGGTGCTTCGAAGCGTCTCCACCGGTGTCATCGCGGTCATCGTGATCCTCATGGTGCTGGCCGAGCTGGGGCTCAACATCACCCCCCTCCTGGCGAGCGCCGGGATCCTCGGTGTGGCACTGGGTTTCGGCTCCCAGTCGTTGGTCAAGGACTTCCTTGCAGGTCTGTTCATGATCGTGGAGGACCAGTACGGCGTCGGCGACGTCATCGACCTCGGGGAGGCCGCGGGGTCCGTCGAGTCCGTGGGCCTGCGCGTCACACGGCTCCGGTCGCTCGACGGCACGGTCTGGTACGTGCCCAACGGGCAGGTGCAGCGCGTCGGCAACCAGTCGCAGGGCTGGGCCAGGGCCGTGCTCGACGTCGGCGTCGCCTACGACGAGGACATCGCCCACGTGCAGCACATCCTCGGCCGGGTGGGCACCGAGCTTCGCGCCGACCCCGAGTGGGCGCCGCTGGTGATGGAGGACCCCGAGGTGTGGGGCGTCGAGGCGCTCTCGGCCGACTCGGTCGTGGTGCGGCTGGTGGTCAAGACCGTCCCCCTGGAGCAGTGGAAGGTCGCCCGCGAGCTGCGCCACCGCATCAAGTCCGCGTTCGACGCGGAGGGGATCGAGATCCCGTTCCCCCAGCGAATGGTGTGGATGCGTGACGAACGCGACGAACGGGGCACGACCGAGGGAGGGTGAGCGCCGGCGCCGGCGGGCGAGAACGCGCAGGACCCGTGAGACTGGAGGGGTGACCGACACCGACACGGAACGCGCCCCTCTCGTCCTGGTCACCGGCGTCACCGGGTACATCGGTGGCCGGCTGGTACCCCGGCTCCTCGACGCCGGCTACCGGGTCCGCGTGATGGCACGGAACTCCCGCCGCCTGGGTGACCGGGAGTGGTTCGACCGGGTGGAGGTGGTCGAGGCCGACGCCGGCGTGCGTGACGAGGTCACCGAGGCGCTGCAGGGCGTCGACGTCGCCTACTACCTGATCCACGCCCTGGGCACTGGCCGCCGGTTCGCGTCGAGGGACCGCCACACGGCGCGCACCTTCTCGTCCGCGGCGCGCGAGGCGGGGGTGGGCCGGATCGTCTACCTCGGAGGCCTGCACCCCGAGCACGAGGAGCTGAGCGACCACCTCGACTCCCGCAAGGAGGTCGGGGAGATCCTCCTCGCCAGCGGAGTGCCGACCACTGCGCTCCAGGCCGCGGTCATCATCGGTTCCGGCTCCGCGTCCTTCGAGATGCTGCGCTACCTGACCGAACGGCTCCCGATCATGGTCACGCCGCGCTGGGTGAGGACGCGCATCCAGCCCATCGCCGTGCGCGACGTGCTGCACTACCTGGTCGGCTCCGCGTCGATGCCCCGGGACGTCAACCGTGCCTTCGACATCGGCGGGCCCGACGTGCTGACGTACAAGCAGATGATGGACGAGTACGCCCGCGTCTCAGGGCTTCCGCCGCGACGGATCGTGCCCGTGCCGGTGCTCACGCCTCGGCTCTCGAGCCACTGGGTGCAGGTCGTGACCCCGGTCCCCAACTCCATCGCCCGACCGCTCGTCGACTCGCTGGTGCACGAGGTGGTGTGCAGCGAGCACGACATCGCCGAGTACGTGCCCGACCCCGACGGCGGGCTCACGGGCTTCCGCCGCGCGCTCGAGCTGGCTCTCGTCAGGGTCCAGGAACTGGAGGTCGTCACGTCGTGGCGCTCCGCGGCGACCACCGGCGCCCCGAGCGACCCGCTGCCGAGCGATCCCGAGTGGGCGGGCGGCTCGCTGTACGTCGACGACCGCTCCACCGTCGTGCACGCGGCGCCCGAGGCGCTGTGGTCCGTGATCGAGGGCATCGGCGGCCAGCACGGCTGGTACTCGTGGTCCTTCGGCTGGAGCATCCGCGGCCTGATGGACCGACTCGCCGGTGGGCCGGGGCTGAGGCGCGGCCGGCGTCACCCGTACGACCTCTCGGTGGGCGACGCGCTCGACTGGTGGCGGGTCGAGGAGATCGAGGACGAGCACCTGCTCCGCCTGCGCGCCGAGATGCGCCTGCCGGGCCTGGCGTGGCTCGAGCTGATCATCGACCACGATGCCGAGGCCGGCGAGTACGGCACCGTCTTCCGTCAGCGGGCGCTCTTCCACCCCCGCGGGCTGGCCGGCCACGCCTACTGGTTCGCGGTCTCGCCGTTCCACAACGTCGTCTTCGGCGCGATGCAGCGGGAGATCGCGCGCGCGGCCGAGGAGGTGGCCCGCAGCGGCGAGGAGCCGCGCTGGAAGCCGTCCCCCACCAAGCGGTCCGTGGCCTGACGGCCCCGCTCAGCGCCTGGTGAGCCAGGCCGCCGCGTAGGGCGGCAGCACGACGCCGCCGTCCCAGGCCGTCTGCGCGTACCGGCCTGTCAGGTGGTCGTGGGCGGCCGTGGGCTCGAGGCCGCGCTCCCTGACCCACCACCCCGGCACCGTGCGCTCGTCCTCGGTGACGTTGTAGAGGCCGAGCATCGGTCCGAGGGGGTGCTGCCGCAGCACACCGAGCACGTGCCGGTCCGGTGTGGGCTCGGCCCGGGACGCCACGGAGGCGTGCAGGTGCGGCAGGTTCGTGCGGGCACGGACCAACGCGCGCAACCCGTCCCAGATCCGGCCCTGCGGGCTGTCGGGGTCGGCCTGCGCCTTCTCGACCGCCTTCCAGTCGAGTCGGGGACGGTGCGCCCAGCGGTTGTCGCCCTCGTGGCCCGGCTCGTCCTCCCAGTGCGGGTCGCTGAGCGCGCCGACCTCGTCACCCGACCAGATCACCGGGATCCCGCCCCAGCCCAGCACGATCGCGTGGCCGAGGAGCACGCGCCGGACGGCGTCGTCGACGTCCTCGGGACCACCGCTCGCCATGGCCCGTCCGAGACCCGCCAGGCTGGCCGTGCTGCCGCTGATGCGCCGGTCGCCGGTCGCCGGGTTCTCCTGGAAGACGAGGCCCTCCGCGAACGACCCCGGGAACAGCCCGGAGTAGAAGTCGGAGAGGAAGCGGCGGTGCTCGTGACCCGACAGCCCCATCGCCGCCGCGTCCCCGTCGTCGATCGCCCAGCCGATGTCGTCGTGGCAGCGCAGGTAGGTGATCCACGCCGTGGTGCTCGGGACGGCGGGGATCGCCGACAGCGCGTGCGCCGCCAGGCCGACCTCGCGCGAGGCGAGCATCGACCACACCTGCACCATCAGGCTGTTGTGGTAGGCGAGGTCGCTGACCTTGCCGTGGTGCTCCCCCTGCCCCAGGTAGGGAACGAGGTCGTTCGGCCCGACGATGGCCTCGGCCTTGAGAAGAACTGCGGGACAGGCGATCCGAGTGACGGCGTGCAGGGCCTGGGTGATCGAGTGGACCTCCGGCTGGTTCTGGCAGTCGGTGCCCATCCGCTTCCAGAGGAAGGCGATGGCGTCGAGCCGAAGGACCTCGACCCCGAGGCCGGCCAGGAAGAGCACGACGTCCGTCATCTCGCAGAGCACGTCGGGGTTGCTCCAGTCGAGGTCCCACTGGAAGGAGTTGAACGTCGTCCACACCCAGCCGTCGAGATCGTCGTCGCGGGTGAAGCTGCCGGAGGCGAAGTCGGGGAAGACCTCGGGCAGGGTCTGCTCGTAGGCGTCGGGAAGGGTCCGGTCGTCGAAGATGTGGAAGTACCGGCGGTAGTGCTCGTCACCGGCCCGGGCCGCCTGCGCCCACACGTGCTCCCGGGCGACGTGGTTGAGCACCAGGTCGAGGCACAGGCTGATCCCCTCACCCCGGAGACGGTCGGCGAGGGCACGCAGGTCGTCGACCGTGCCGAGGTCGGGTCGCACCCTGCGGTAGTCGGCCACGGCGTACCCGCCGTCTGCGGGGTGGGGCCGCGGCTCCAGCAGCGGCATCAGGTGCAGGTACCGCACCCCGAGGTCACGTAGGTGGTCGACGTGGGTGCCGACACCGGCCAGCCCGGTCCCGTCCTCCGCGAACCGCTCGGCGTAGGCCGCGTAGCCGACCACGTCGGGGCGCTGGAACCAGTCGGGTTCGAGGGACCGTCGAAGGTCGAGCGACTTCAGCTCCGCCGTCCGTGAGGCGAAAGCCGTGGCGGCCAGGACCAGCAGGCGCGCGGCCACCGCCTCGGGCTCGCCGTACACCGGACGCAGGCCCTCGAGGAGGTCGGGCCACCACCGCTGGGCGCGCAGGGCGAAGATCTCCCGCTCGTGCGGTGCGGCGGTCGCGAGCGCATCGTCGACGGCCGCCCGATCTGGTGCGGGCAGGTCCGGCAGGGCGGGGGCGGTGGACACGCACCCATCCCACCAGAAGCGCCTGAGACAATGGCGGCGTGACGAGCACTTCTCCCGGACAGCAGCCCACCTTCTACGAGCAGGTGGGTGGCCACGAGACCTTCCAGCGGCTCGTGCACCGCTTCTACGAGGGCGTCGCGGCCGACCCGGAGCTGCGCGCCCTGTACCCGGAGGAGGACCTCGAGCCCGCGGAGGAGCGGTTCCGGATGTTCCTCGAGCAGTACTGGGGCGGCCCGACCACCTACAGCGACCGGCGAGGGCACCCGCGACTGCGGATGCGCCACGGGCCGTTCGCGGTCACGCCCGACGCTCGCGACCGGTGGCTCGCCCACATGCGGGTAGCTGTGGACGAGCTGGGTCTCTCCCCCCTGCACGAGTCACTCCTGTGGGACTACCTCGAGCGCGCGGCGCACTCGATGGTGAACTCGGCCGGGTGACCGGGGCCCTCCGCGGTCCACGTTCCGGACACGGGATGTGGCGATTTCTCCCTGCGCCACCAGGGTCCCTACGCTTCCCCGGTGACTTCCACCCCCCAGACGTCCACCGTCCTCGGCGCGCCCTCCGGGGCCGCTCACCAGCCCTGGTGGCGTGACGCCGTCATCTACCAGGTCTACCCCCGCTCCTTCGCGGACTCGAACGGCGACGGCATGGGCGACCTGCCCGGCGTGACGGCCCGGCTGCCGTACCTCAGGGACCTCGGTGTCGACGCGGTGTGGCTGTCGCCCTTCTACGTGTCGCCCCAGGCCGACGCGGGCTACGACGTGGCCGACTACCGCGACGTCGACCCGGTCTTCGGGGACCTCGACGCCGCCGACGAGTTGATCCGCGTCGCTGCCGACGTGGGCCTGCGCGTGATCGTCGACCTCGTGCCGAACCACACCAGCGACGAGCACGACTGGTTCGCCGAGGCCCTGGCGGCAGGACCCGGGAGCCCGGAGCGGGCCCGCTACCTCTTCCGCGATGGCAAGGGCCCGGACGGTTCCGAACCGCCGAACAACTGGCGGTCCGTCTTCGGTGGTGGCGCCTGGGAGCGCGTCACCGAGGCGGACGGGACGCCGGGCCAGTGGTACCTGCACCTGTTCGACCGCAAGCAGCCCGACCTCGACTGGGACAACCCCGAGGTCGTCGCCGAGTTCCACGACGTGCTGCGGTTCTGGCTCGACCGCGGGGTGGCCGGGTTCCGGGTCGACGTCGCCCACGGCCTCGTGAAGGCGAGCGGGCTGCCGGACTGGGACGAGCCGCTCGAGCTCCTGCACGGGACCGGGGACGGCGCGAGCCGGCCGCCGATGTGGGACCAGGAGGCCGTGCACGACATCTACCGAGGCTGGCGGCGCGTGCTCGACGAGTACGACGGCGACCGCATGCTGGTGGCCGAGGCGTGGGTCGAGCCCGTCGAGCGGCTCGTGCGGTACGTGCGGTCGGACGAGATGCACCAGGCCTTCAACTTCGACTACCTGGAGGCCGCATGGCGTGCCGCCGACCAGCGCCGGGTGATCGAGCACAGCCTGCGCGGCACCGCCGAGGTGGGCGCACCCACCACCTGGGTGCTGAGCAACCACGACGTCATCCGCCACGCGACCCGCCTCGCGCTGCCCGTCGGCGAGCGGCGCCCGAACGGGATCGGTGCCGAGGACCCGCAGCCCGACGCGGTGCTGGGGCTGCGACGGGCCCGTGCCGCCACGCTGCTGATGCTGTCGCTGCCCGGCTCTGCGTACGTGTACCAGGGCGAGGAGCTCGGGCTGCCGGACCACACGACGCTGCCCGACGACCTGCGCCAGGACCCCGCGTACGCACGCACGGGGTTCACCGAGCTGGGTCGTGACGGCTGCCGCGTGCCGATCCCGTGGTCGGCCGAGGGCGAGTCGATGGGCTTCGGGCCCGGGGGGACCCCGTGGCTGCCGCAGCCCGAGGTCTACCGCTCGCTGGCGGCCGACCAGCAGGCCGGCGTCGAGGGATCGACGCTCGAGATGTACCGCACCGCCCTGCGGCTGCGGCGCGAGCTGTCGCTCGGCACGGGCGAGCTGGAGTGGGCCGAGTCCGCGCCCGACGTGCTCCATGTACGCAACGGGTCGCTGGTGGTCCTCACGAACTTCGGGGAGGAGCCGGTCGCTCCGCCCGCGGGCGAGGTGCTGCTCGCCAGCGGCGAGCTCGTGGACGGTGCTGTCCCGACCGACACCACGGTCTGGGTGCGCGGCTAGGTCGTTCGCCATGCCCCGACTGTCGGTGGCCGGTGCCATCCTCGGGGCCATGCGATACGGGTTGGTCCTCACCGTCGGCACGCCGCGAGAGTTCGCCGACGCGGCCCGGGGGGCCGAGCGGGCGGGCTGGGACGCGGTGTTCGCGTGGGAGAGCGTGTGGGGCCAGGACGCCTGGATGACCCTCACCGCCGCCGCGATGACGACCCGGACCATCCGGCTCGGCACGATGCTGACTCCGCTGCCGCGGATCAGGCCGTGGGAGCTGGCCGGTCGCGTCGCCACGCTCGACAGCCTGTCGGGAGGGCGCGTCCAGCTCGCGGTCGGCCTCGGCGCCCCGCATCCGGGCTGGCTCGCGTTCGAGCGGGACGAGGGACGCAGGGTCAGGGCGGAGAAGCTCGACGAGGGCCTGGCCGTGTACGACGGCCTGATGAGAGGTCAGCCGTTCGAGTTCCACGGACAGCACTACGACGTCATGCCGACCGACTTCCCGCCACCGCCGCCCCCCGTCCAGCGCCCGCGGGTTCCGGTGTGGGTGGTCGGCGCCCACCCCTCGGTGAGGTCCGCTCGGACGGGCGGCACGGTGGGACGGCCTGCTGCCGGCTTTCGTGGGGCAGGGCGCCGGTGACGCGCTCACGCCTGACATCCTGACCGACGTCGTGGCTCACGCCCGCCGGCTGCGCGAGGAGGCGGGGCTCCCGTGGGAGGGCTACGACGTGGTGGCCGAGGGCGTCAGCACGCCGGACGCGGCGGGGGCCGAGAAGGTCGCGGCCTACGAGGAGGCCGGCGCCACGTGGTGGGTCGAGTCGGACTGGTCCATGGGTGCGGACGCCCTGGACCGGCTCCGCGCGCGGATCGCTGCGGGCCCGCCACGGCGTTGACCCACCGCAGCCGCTGACCAGTCAGCGGCCGGACAGTCAGCCACCGGGCAGGAGGGGGCTGCGGGCCAGCACGTGGCCTCGTGAGGTGCTGAGCCGGGTCCACGGGCCGGCGGTGAACAGCGCTGCGTCCTCCTCTCGCGAGACGAAGCCGAGGGCGTGCGCCACGAAGGCGGCCCCGGCGGGGACGCGGCCCGGCCCGGGCAGGGTCCGTCCCCAGACGCGCGCGCGCAGGGCAGCGACCGCGGGGGCTCCGGCGACATCCGGTGAGCCGGAAGCGATCTCGGCGATCCCCCCATCGGCAGCGAGGACCAGCTCCGTGCCCGGAAGGTGGCCGCCAGGGTGCCAGCCGGAGCGTGGAGGCGCTATGCCCGTCCAGGGCAGTCCCGTGACGGTGGTGGGTGGGAGGGGGACGTGGGTCCCGTTCTCCGGGCGTGCCAGGCGGTCAGCCATGGCCGCCAGGGGGACCACCATGTCGAGGTCGCCGGTGGACATGTCAGCAGCGGTCTGAGGGTCGGCGAGGCCGAAGGTGCGCAGTCCCAGCACTGTCGGACCACCCCCGCCCACGACCGGGCAGACGTACACGGCCAGCACGTCGCGGTGGACGGACAGCCGCGCCGCGCCGCCGGGGTCGGCACGCGAGGCTCGGCGCAGGTACGTGGCGAGGTCAGCGACGGACGGGGAGTCGGCGAGCAGGAGCGACGCGTCAGCCACCGGCTGGCGCGTCCTTGGCCGCCGTACGTGCTCGACGTTGCTCCTTGACCCGCCTGCGCAGCGGCGCGGGCTCGTCCCAGAGCCCCTTGAGGTTGTCCATCTCGGCGGGGCTGAAGCGCCGGGGCCGGCCGGTGGCGAGATCGACAGCGACCATGGTCGACTCGGCTCGTGCGTAGACCGTCGTGCTGCCGGTGCCGTCGTCGAGGACCTCGTACCCCATCTCGAACGTCGCGCCCCCGAGCTCGCTGACCCACAGGTCGATGGCCACCGGCTGCGGGCGGTAGTGCAGCGGGACCAGGTAGTCGATCTCGTGCCGCGCGACCAGCAGGCCGGTGGCGACCATGGAACCGCCGTCATCGGAGTCGTGGGCGTGGAACGCGAGGACCCGCGCGTCCTCCAGGAGCCGCAGGAACTGGACGTTGTTCACGTGTCCGTAAGCGTCCATGTCGGACCAGCGGAGCGGGGTCATGATCCTCTGACGAGCCATCCCGGCATTGTTGCGTACGGAGGCCGGTCGACGGACGACGGCGTGCGTCACACGGCGGGGCGCGTGGTGACCTGTGTGTGGGGTTGCCAGTGGGCCTCGCCGGTTGCGTGGCCGGGTAGGGGTTCGGGGCCGTGGGTGTGGTGCTGTCCGGTGGTGGTGGTCCAGGTGATGGTGCCGTCGGTCCCCATGGTGGAGGACCGCAGGTGCAGGGTCTTCCAGCGGTGGCAGCCGGGGCGGGTGCTTGTGGGGTAGGCGGCGCGGACGTGGTCGCGGATCGCGGTGGTGGGGGTGTAGCTGCCGGTGGTCAGTGGGTCGCTGCGGGCTTCGCGGGCGAGGCGGTGGCAGACGGCGGTGGTGAGGGAGTCGCGGGTCCAGCCGCCCTCGGGCGCGGCACCGAGGCGGACGAGCCGTTGCAGGTGGCCGGTCTCGTCGGCCAGCAGCGCGTTCGTCGAGCCGGTGCCGGCGCGGCCGCGTGCGAGCTCGCGCGCGGCGGTGGCGGTGATGGCGGTGGGGGTGCCGAGGCCGCGGACCTGGCCGGGGTCGGCGGCGGCGGGGCCGTCGCCGAAGTAGGTGTCGGCGTGCATGACCAGCCGAGCTCACGGTCCGCGCCGGGAACCGGCCCGCTCCGGGCGTGCCGGTCGGGTCCGCGGGCGCTGGTGGCGCCATCGGCGAAAGCGTCCAGGATCGCCGCGGACGCGGCGCTGACCGCACCCAGGCCCAGCGCAACACCGACCTCGGCCACCACCAGCGCGTCCGCGTCGTCGGCGTCGAACAGCACGTCACCGACCGGGTGCGGCGGGTCCGCCGCCCAGGTCGGCCCCGACGGCGGCCTCCAGCGCGTGCAGCAGACGCAGTCGCCGAGCCTCGCCGGCGGCCAGCTCGACCGCCAGCTCGCGCAGGCCCGCCACGACCCGCGCGGCCCCGTCCCGTCCATGCACCGACACTGAACCCCAGCACCGACCACGGGTTTCGGCTCACACCACCTGTGGACAACCAAGCGGACAACCGGACCTGTGGACGGAGGCCTCCCCGCCTCCTTCGTTCAGCCCGCCGCCACTGCCGCCGCCAGCGCCTTGCGGATCCGCTGCGGGGAGACGGGTCTGGGCGTGCCGACCCCCTGTGCGAAGAGGCTGACGCGCAGCTCCTCCAGCATCCACCGGACCTGCTCGAGGCCCTCACGGGCCGGGCTGTCCGGGCCCGCCGAGGCCAGCGCCGCGCGCCACTCCCCCTCCACCTCCTGCACGACCCACAGGTGCTGGGCGTCGCGCTGCGGCTGCACGGCGACGGCCTCGACCCGGCGCAGCAGGGCGCGCAAGTACCTCTGGATGTCCGGCAGCCGCGACCTCCCAGCCCCCGTGACGAACCCCGGATGCACCAACCGCCCCAGGTGCTCGGCGGGCATCCGTGAGCGCGGTCAGTGCCGTCATCGACGTCGTGTCCTTGATCGCCCCCTCCACCTCACGCGCACTCGCCAGGATGCGGGCGACCAGCTGCACCACGTCGGCCGTGACCGTCCGCAGCTCGCCACGTACGACCGAGGCGAGCCGATCGAAACCGGCCGCGTCCCAGGCCGGTCCGCCATGCCGGTCGACGATGTCGTCCACGGCCGCACCCACGCAGTCGTACATCAGCGCGGCCAGCGACGCGTGGGGGGCGCTGCGTGAGCGCGAGGCGGTCGGCCGTGTCCCAGCCGTCCGTGAGGTCAGCCGTCGACGGCACCGGGACGGCAGCCATGAGCAGCCGACGAGTGCCCCCACGCATCGCACGGGTCTGCTCGACCTCGGACGGCAGCACCCGCACGTGCACATGTCCCCCGTCGTCCACGAGCGCCGGGTAGCCGGTCACGGGACCTCCGGCCCCCACCCCCTCGAACGTCCGGGGAAGCTCTCCGATCGTCCATCCCTCGAGGTCGTCCACCTCCAGGCCGACGGACCTGGCTGCAGCCGAGATCGCCTCTCGCACGGTGCCTGCCGCCACGCGGCCGACATCCTGCACGACCTTGCCGGCGGCGACCTCGCGGCCCTTCTCACCCGTCACCTTGACCCGGACCCGCAAGTGTCCCGGCACCTTCTCCCAGTCGAAGGCCCCGGCCGGGACGTCGACCCCCGCGAGCCGCGAGAGCTCCCGGGAGAGAGCGGGAAGAAGGGGCTCGGCACCCGGCTCCAACCGCTCGAGGGCGCGGGCGGCGTTGTCGGGTGCGGGCGCAAGGTGCCGACGGACGGGCTTGGGGAGCGACCTGATCAGCGCGGTCACGAGCTCGTGGCGCAGCCCGGGCACCTGCCACTCGAAGGTCGCGTGCGGGACCTGGTTCAGCACCGCCGCGGGGACGGTCACCGTGACACCGTCGTCGGCCGCCCCGGGCTCGAAACGGTACGACAGCGGCAGCTCGAGGCCGTCGAGCACCCACCGGTCGGGGAAGTCGCTCTGGCTCACCTGGCTCGCGGTGGTGTCGACCAGGTCCTGCTCGGTGAACGTGAGGAGGTCGGGGGTCGAGCGCCTCACCTTCTTCCACCACGAGTCGAAGTGGGCACCCGAGACGACGTGCGCGGGGATGCGGGCGTCGTAGAAGGCGAACAGGGTGTCGTCGTCGACGACGATGTCACGTCGCCTGGCTCGGTGCTCCAGCTCGCCCACGTCGTCCAGCAGCCGCCGGTTCTCGTGGAAGAAGTCGTGCCGCGTGCGCCAGTCGCCCTCGACGAGGGCGTGGCGGACGAACAGCTCCCTGCTGGTCTCCGGGTCGATCCGGCCGTAGGTGACGGTGCGGTCGGCCACCAGGGGGACCCCGTACAGCGTCACCTTCTCCTTCGCCACAACCGAGCCCCGCCGCGCGGACCAGTGGGGTTCGGACCAGCTGCGCTTCACCAGGTGGGCACCGATCTGCTCGACCCACTCCGGCTCGACCCGGGCCACGGTGCGCCCCCAGAGCCGAGACGTCTCGACCAGCTCCGCGGCGACCACCCACTCGGGCGGCTTCTTGGCCAGCGCGGAGCCAGGGAAGATCGCGAACTTGATGCCCCGCGCCCCCTGGTACTCGCGCAACGGCCGCCGTCCACCCTGTCCCCCGCGCGCCGACGCCCGCTCGTCCTGCATGCCGACGTGGGAGAGGAGCCCGGCCAGGAGCGCCTGGTGGACCCGGTCGGCGTCGACCTCGGCCCCCTCGACCGCCGGATCCGCCGTCCGAGAGACCGTGATCTTGAGGTCCCGGACCACACGACGCAGCTGCGAGTGAAGGTCCTGCCACTCGCGGATGCGCAGGAAGTGCAGGTACTCGCGCTTGCACCTGCGCCGGAACGCGCTGGACGACAACGCCTCCTGCTGCTCGCGCAGGTAGTTCCAGAGGTTCAGGTAGGCCATGAAGTCCGAGCGCTCGTCCACGAACCGCCGGTGCGACTCGTCAGCCGCCTGCTGGTGCTCGATCGGCCGTTCCCGCGGGTCCTGGATCGACAGCGCGGCGGCGACGACCAGCACCTCGGCGACGCAGCCGAGGCGGTCCGCCTCCAGCACCATCCGGGCGAGCCGGGGGTCCACCGGCAGCCGCACCAGACGGCGGCCGAGGGACGTCAACCCGCCACCGCGGCCGACCCGCAGCGCGCCGAGCTCCTCGAGCAGGGTCACCCCGTCGCGGACGTTGCGCCTGTCCGGTGCGTCGACGAACGGGAACGCGGCGATGTCGCCGAGCCCGATCGCCGTCATCTGCAGGATGACCGACGCGAGGTTGGTGCGCAGGATCTCGGGATCGGTGAACTCGGGCCGCGACCCGAAGTCCTCCTCGGTGTACAGCCGGATGCAGATCCCGTCCGCCACGCGGCCGCAGCGGCCGGCGCGCTGCCGGGCGGAGGCCTGGGAGATCGGCTCGATCGGCAGCCGCTGCACCTTGGTGCGCAGGCTGTACCGGGAGATGCGCGCCTGCCCGGTGTCGACGACGTACCGGATGCCCGGCACGGTCAGCGAGGTCTCCGCGACGTTGGTGGCCAGCACGACCCTGCGGCCGGTGTGCGAGGCGAAGACCCTGTGCTGCTCCGCCGCGGACAGCCGGGCGAACAGCGGGAGCACCTCGGTCCCGCGGAGCGTCCCGGACCGCACCGCGTCGCCCAGAGCGTCTGCGGTGTCACGGATCTCGCGCTCCCCCGACAGGAAGACGAGCACGTCCCCAGGTCCTTCGCGCTGCAGCTCACCGACGGCGTCGACGATCGCGCTGACCTGGTCGCGGTCGGGGTCCGCAGCCGGGTCCCCTTCCGGGGCGTCCGGGTCGACGACGGGGCGGTAACGCACCTCGACGGGGTAGGTGCGCCCCGTCACCTCGACCACGGGCGCGTTGCCGAAGTGCTCGCTGAACCGGGCGGAGTCGATCGTCGCCGACGTGATCACGACCTTGAGGTCGGGTCGTCGCGGCATGAGCTGGTGGAGGTACCCGAGGATGAAGTCGATGTTCAGGCTGCGCTCGTGCGCCTCGTCGACGATCAGCGTGTCGTAGCGGCGCAGCATGGGGTCGCGCTGGATCTCGGCCAGCAGTATCCCGTCCGTCATCAGTCGCACCTGGGTGCCGGCGCTGACCCGGTCGGTGAAGCGGACCGTGTACCCCACACGGTCGCCCAGACCGGTGCCCAGCTCCTCGGCGATGCGCTCGGCAACGGACCGGGCAGCGATCCGCCGGGGCTGCGTGTGGCCGATCAGGCCAGCCTGTCCCCGTCCGAGCTCCAGGCAGATCTTGGGCAGCTGCGTCGTCTTGCCCGACCCGGTCTCCCCGGCGACGATCACCACCGGGTGGTCCCGGATGGCCGCCGCGATCTCGTCGCGGCGCTGGCTGACGGGCAGCTCGGGCGGGTAGCTGATCGCCCAGACGGGCTGGTGTGCAGCAGGGGCCTCGGACATCGCCGGCCCAGTCTAGGTCGCGTCGAGCCTGCGCTGGAGCCGGCTCATCGCGGCGAGCCAGGCGGCGGGGTCCGCCGCCTTGTCGCGTACGTACCCCGCCACCTCGGGGTGAGGGAGGACGAGGAAGCGCCCGTCCCCCAGCGCCTCGACCACGGTCTGCGCCACGTCCTCGACCGTGAGCGACCCAGGCTCCAGCAGGAGGCGCCCCACCGGGCCACTCCCTTCGAGCATGGGCGTGCGCACCCCCTGCGGGCACAGCGCCTGGACGGTCACACCGCGGTGGTCGTAGGTCGCACGCATCCACTCGGCGAACCCGATGGCCGCGTGCTTGCTCACGGTGTACGGCGCGCTGCCCAGCATCGTCAGCAGGCCGGCGGCGGACGCGGTGACGAGCAGGTGGCCCCGGCCGCGCTCCAGCCAGCCCGGCAGCAGGGCCTGCGCTGCCTGCACGTGCGACATCACGTTGACGTCCCAGGCCGCCTGCCATGCCTCGGCCGTCGCGGTCTCAGAGCCCTCCACCCCGCCGGCCGGCGCGACGCCGGCGTTGGCGCAGAACAGGTCCACGGCCCCCAGCAGCGCGCGGGACCGCGAGACCAGGCGGTCGGTGCCCTCCGGACGACCCAGGTCGGAGACCACCGTGTGCACGTCCGTCGCGTCGATCGCCCCCGCCGCCGCCGCCAGCGCCTCGGCGTCCCGGTCGCACATCACCACCCGCGCGCCCTCCGCCACGAAGCGCCGCGCGAGGCCGAGCCCGATGCCCGACGCGGCACCGGTCACCACGACCCCCGCGCCCTCGAGCCGCAGCGGTTCAGCCACCGCGCACCTCGACGACGACCCGACCCGTCGTCCGGGCCGCAGCCAGGTCGTCGAGCGCCGTCGCCGCCTCCTCGATCGGCACCCGCCGCGACACCTGCGGCCGCAGGGCTCCCACGTCGACCAGGCGTGTCAGTGCCTCGTGGGCCTCGGCCACGAGCCGCGGAGCCTTCGACAGGTACAGACCCCAGTGCAGCCCCAGCACCGAGTAGTTCTTCACCAGGGCGTGCCCCAGCGGCACGGACGGGATCACCCCGCTCGTGAAGCCGACCACCACGATGCGCCCCTCGAACGCCACGACCTTCGTCGACGCCTCGAACGACGGGCCGCCCACCGGGTCGTAGACCACGTCGACACCGCGTCCGCCGGTGGCTTTCCTGACCGTGCCGATCACGTCGTCCGCCATGCGGTCGACGACCACGTCGGCACCCAGCTCCCCTGCCACAGCGGCCTTCTCGGGTCCGCCGACGACCGCGATCACGCGCGCGCCGGCCGCGCGCCCGAGCTGGACGGCGGCGCTGCCCACCCCTCCGACGGCCGCGTGCACGAGCAGCGTCTCGCCGGCCTGCAGGGCGGCTCGACGGTGCAGGCCGAACCATCCGGTCTGGTAGGCGACGTGGAAGCCGGACGCCTCGGCGTCGTCGAGCCGCTCGGGCGCGTCGAACACGCCACCCGACGGCGCCAGCGCGTACTCCGCCAGCGAGCCGTCAGGCACGTCGGTCATCCCCGTCACGCGCCGCCCCACCCGCTCGGGGTCGACACCCTCGCCCACGGCCACCACCTCCCCGCACAGCTCGACCC
Organism: uncultured Actinomycetota bacterium; assembly: GCA_963843835.1. GTDB lineage: Bacteria > Actinomycetota > Actinomycetes > Actinomycetales > CAWJMD01 > CAWJMD01. Next base: position 163,920 of record CAWJMD010000008.1, on the reverse strand, counting down.
CCGGGGTGAAGGGCAGGGGCGGACGCACCTGGTACAGCCCTGCCGCCATCAGGACGTCCGGGAAGTTCAGCGCCGCAGCCGCAACCCTGACCAGCACCTGTCCGGGCCGGGGCTCGGGGACCGGCACCTCACCGAGCGCCATCACCTCGGACGGGGGGCCCAGCCGCTCCACGCGCCAGGCCCTCACCCGAGGCCTCCGCGCAGGCTGATGCCGCCGTCGAGGACGAGGGTCTGTCCCGTCGTCCACGCCGCGTCGTCCGAGAGCAGGTAGGCGACCGCGGCGGCGACGTCGTCGGGTTCGCCCAGGCGTCCCATCGGGTAGGCGGCCGACACCTCCGCCTCGCGGTCCTGGTAGAGGGCCGACGCGAACCGCGTGCGCACGATCGCGGGCGCGACGGCGTTGACGCGCACGCGCGGCGCGAGCTCCTCGGCCAGCGACGAGGTCAGGTGGATCAGGGCCGCCTTGCTCACCCCGTAGAACGCGATGCCGGGCGCGGGTCGGACCCCCGCGATCGAGGCGACGTTGACGACGGCACCACCGTTCTCCCGCATCGTGGCGCGGTAGGCCTTCTGCGTCCACGACAGCGCGGACACCACGTTCACCTCGAGGATCTTGCGCGCTGCGTCGAGGTCCAGGTCGACCAGCGGCCCGAAGGCCGGGTTGATCCCGGTGTTGTTCACCAGCAGGTCCAGGCCGCCGAACGTCGCCACGGCCGAGGCGATCGCCTCGTCCTGGTGGTCGGGGTCGTCGGCGCGCCCCGGCACGGCCAGGGCGTGGTCGGGCCCGCCAAGGAGGGTCACCGCCTCGGTCAGCGGCTCCGGCTGACGGGCCGTGACCACGACCCTCGCCCCCTCGTCGACCAGCCGGCGGGCCACAGCGAGACCGATCCCCCGGCTCGCGCCGGTCACCAGCGCGGTGTGCCCCTCCAGCCGACGTGACGTGGGGTGCTGGTCCGTCACAGACCGAGGTCCCGGCCCACGAGCTCCTTCATGATCTCGTTCGAGCCTGCCCAGATCTTGGTGACCCGGGCGTCGCGCCAGGCCCGCGCGACGCGGTACTCGTTCATGAACCCGTACCCGCCGTACAGCTGGACGCACTCGTCGAGCACGTCGTTCTGCACCTCGGCCGACCACCACTTCGCCTTGGCCGCGTCCACCGCGCTGAGCTCGCCGCTGACGTGCTCCATCACGGCCGCGTCGACGAAGGCCTGCGTCACGTCGACCTTCGTGACCATCTCCGCGATCTTGAACTTGTTGTGCTGGAACGAGCCGACGGACTGGCCGAAGGCCTTGCGCTCCTTCGCGTACTCGATCGTCTCGAGCAGGATCTGGCGCGCGTTGGCGATGTTGCTCACCGCGGCACCGACCCGCTCCTGCACCAGTCGCTCCATCATGTGCACGAAGCCGCGGTCGACCTCACCGATGACATTGGCGGCCGGGACCCGGACGTCCTCGAAGAACAGCTCGGCGGTGTCGGACTCGGTCTGGCCCACCTTGTCGAGCTTGCGGCCCCGCGAGAAGCCCTCCATGCCCGCCTCGACGCCGAGCAGCGTGATGCCCTTCGCGCCCTTGCTGGCGTCGGTGCGCGCCGCGACGACGACGAGGTCGGCGCTGTAGCCGTTGGTGATGAAGGTCTTGGACCCGTTGAGCACGTAGTGGTCCCCGTCCCGGACCGCAGTGGTCTTCAGCGCCGCGAGGTCCGACCCGCCGCCCGGCTCGGTCATCGCGATCGCGGTCACCATCTCGCCGGTGCAGAACGGCGGCAGCCACCGCGTCTTCTGCTCGTCGGTCGTCAGCTCGATCAGGTAGGGGGCGACGACGTCGGCGTGGATTCCCAGGCACGAGGAGATCGCGGCCGACACCTTCGACTGCTCCTCCGCGACGACGACCATGAAGCGGTAGTCGTCGGCCCCGCCGCCGCCGTACTGCTCGGGGACGTGGAGCCCCAGGAGACCCTGCTTGCCGGCCTCGACCCAGACGTCCCGCGGGAGCGCCCGCGCCTCGATGAACTCCTCCATGCGCGGACGCACGTGGCGGTCGAGGAACTCCTTCGCACTGGCTCGCAGCGCCTCGTGCTCGGGCTCGAAGATGGTGCGGCGCACTGGTCCTCCTGGCTGGTCGTGTCCGGGTGGCCGGGTGTACGGTCCGACCATGACTAAGCGCTTGCTTACCACCAGGGTAACCCGCGCCGACGCACCTGGGAAGGACCGGGCCGGCGTCGCCCTGCCAGAGGTGCCGCTGGCGGTACCCGGGGTCTCCCCGACCGCGGTCCGGCTGCTCGAGGCCGGGGCGGAGGCGTTCGCCGAGCGGGGCTTCCACGCCACCACGACCCGCGACATCGCTTCACGCGTCGGCCTGTCTCCCGCCGGGCTCTACGTGCACTACCCGTCCAAGCAGGCGCTGCTGGCCCACCTGTCGACGGCCGGTCACGTGGCAGCCCTGGATCTCGTCGAACGCACCCTGGGAGGGGACGGCACCAGCTCCGAGCGGCTGCACGCGATGGTCTCCGCGTTCGTGGCCTGGCACGCCGAGCACCACCTGGTGGCCCGCGTCGTGCAGTACGAGCTGCGGTCGCTCGACGAGGAGACCCTGGCCGAGGTGAGCGCGCTGCGCCGGCGCATGGAGGACCGCGTGGAGGACGTCGTGCGCGAGGGCGTGGCCGACGGCACCCTCCGGGCGCCGCACCCGCGCCAGGCGAGCCGCGCCATACTCTCGCTGGCGGTCGACGTGGCCCGCTGGTTCGACCCTCGCGGACGCGACACCGCGTCCGACACCGGCCGGGTCTACGCGGACCTGGCGCTGCGGATGCTGGGCGCCGAGCCAGGGGACGCACACGACGCCGACGTGCACGCCGAGGCACTGACGAAGGAGAAGGCTTGACCACCGACGAGACCCGCGACGCCGAACGCCAGTCCGACCAGGACGTCCTCCGCTCGCTGGTCTCGACGATGGACCTGCGGGCGCTGGGCGACGACGACCGCGGCCAGGACCTGTTCGAGGGCGACAGCCAGCAGCAGCCGCACGGACGGGTGTTCGGTGGCCAGGTGCTGGGCCAGGCGCTGGTCGCCGCGTCGCGCACCGTGCAGGAGGGGCGGCCGGTGCACTCGATGCACGGCTACTTCCTGCGCCCAGGGGACTCGACGGAGCCGATCCAGTTCGCCGTCGAGCGGCTGAGGGACGGCCGCTCGTTCACGGCCCGCCGCGTGCACGCGCTGCAGTTCGGCAAGCCGATCCTGTCGATGATCGCCTCGTTCCAGGACGGGGACGAGGGCCTCGACCACGCCGACGAGATGCCCGACGTACCGGGCCCGGAGGACCTGCCGACGACGGCCGCCCTGCTGGGGCACATCGACCACCCGGCGGCCCGGTACTGGTCGCACGAGCGCCCGATCGACCTGCGCCACGTGCAAGCGCCCATCTATCTCAAGGCCGACCCCGAACCCGCTGCGCGACAGGCGGTCTGGATGCGGACGGTGGCCAAGCTCCCCGACGAGGACCTGCTCCACCGCGCCGTCCTCGGGTACGCGAGCGACTACACGCTGCTCGAGTCCGTGCTGCGGCGGCACTCGATGAGCTGGGTCGACGGCATCAAGATGGCCAGCCTCGACCACGCGATGTGGTGGCACCGTCCCGCCCGCGTGGACGAGTGGCTGCTCTACGTGCAGTCCAGCCCGTCCGCCCAGGGAGGACGGGGTCTCGGCATCGGGCGCATCTTCAGCCAGGACGGCCGGCTCGTCGCCAGCGTCGCCCAGGAGGGCATGATCCGGCCGCCCCGCTGAGCTCGGGGGCGGCCCCGGGACGTCAGTCCCTGGTCAGCTTGCGGTAGGTCACGCGGTGGGGACGGGCGGCGTCGGCACCGAGGCGCTCGACCTTGTTCGCCTCGTAGGACTCGAAGTTGCCCTCGAACCAGTACCACTTCGACGGGTTCTCGTCCGTGCCCTCGTAGGCGAGGATGTGCGTGCAGACGCGGTCGAGGAACCACCGGTCGTGGGAGATGACCACCGCGCACCCGGGGAAGTCGAGCAGCGCGTTCTCCAGCGAGCCCAACGTCTCCACGTCGAGGTCGTTGGTGGGCTCGTCGAGGAGCAGCAGGTTGCCGCCCTCCTTCAGCGTCAGCGCCAGGTTCAGCCGGTTGCGCTCACCGCCGGACAGCACGCCCGAGAGCTTCTGCTGGTCGGGGCCCTTGAAGCCGAACTGGGAGACGTAGGCGCGCGACGGGATCTCCACGTGGCCGACCTGGATGAAGTCGAGCCCGTCCGAGATCAGCTCCCAGAGGTTCTTCTTCGGGTCGAGCCCGCCGCGTCCCTGGTCGACGTACGAGATCTTGACGGTGTCGCCGATCTTCACGTCGCCGCTGTCGGGCTGCTCCAGACCCACGATGGTCTTGAAGAGCGTGGTCTTGCCGACACCGTTCGGACCGATGACGCCGACGATGCCGTTGCGAGGCAGCGAGAACGACAGGTCGTCGATGAGGACGCGGTCGTCGAAGCCCTTGCGCAGGCCACGGACCTCGATGACCTGGCCGCCCAACCGCGGGCCCGGCGGGATCTGGATCTCCTCGAAGTCGAGCTTGCGCGTGCGGTCGGCCTCGGCGGCCATCTCCTCGTAGCGCGCGAGGCGCGACTTCGACTTGGTCTGACGGGCCTTGGCGTTGGACCGCACCCACTCCAGCTCGGACGCGAGGCGCTTGGCCAGCTTGACGTCCTTCTTGCCCTGGACCTGCAGGCGCTCCTGCTTCTTCTGCAGGTAGGTCGAGTAGTTGCCCTCGTACGGGTAGAGCCGGCCGCGGTCGACCTCGGCGATCCACTGGGCGACGTTGTCGAGGAAGTACCGGTCGTGCGTCACGGCCAGGACGGCGCCCGGGTACTTGGCGAGGTGCTGCTCGAGCCACAGCACGCTCTCGGCGTCGAGGTGGTTCGTGGGCTCGTCGAGGAGGAGCAGGTCGGGCTTGCTGAGCAGCAGCTTGCACAGGGCGACGCGGCGGCGTTCACCGCCGGAGAGGACGGTGACGTCGGCGTCCGGCGGCGGGCAGCGCAGGGCGTCCATCGCCTGCTCGATCTGGGAGTCCAGGTCCCAGGCGTCGGCGTGGTCCAGGGCCTCCTGCAGCTCGCCCATCTCAGCGAGCAGGGAGTCGAAGTCGGCGTCCGGCTCCCCCATCTCGGCGGAGATCGTGTTGAACCGGTCGAGCTTGTCCTTGATGTCGCCGAGGCCCTCCTGGACGTTGCCGAGCACGTCCTTGTCCTCGTTGAGCTCGGGCTCCTGCATGAGGATGCCGACGCTGTAGCCGGGCGAGAGCCGCGCCTCACCGTTCGACGGCTCGTCGAGGCCAGCCATGATCTTGAGGATCGTGGACTTGCCGGCCCCGTTCGGGCCGACGACGCCGATCTTGGCGCCAGGCAGGAAGCTCATCGTGACGTCGTCGAGGATGAGCTTGTCGCCGTGCGCCTTGCGCGCCTTGTACATGCTGTAGATGAACTCCGCCATGCACGCCAGGCTAGTGGCGCGCGGCTGCACGACCGAATCGCTCGGGCGTCGGGCACCGGGCCGGGGCTGGGCCGGGCCGCACCACGGCAGTCCCGGTCCGCCTCGGCTCCTGCTCAGGCAGGCACGGTCGAGTGGACGACGCCGTCGCGGTCCACGGCCAGCCCGTCGACCTCCACGTACTCGCCGGTGGCGAACGGGTCCGCCTCGGCCGTGTCCGGCCCGCCCGCCGCGGCCTCGGTGTGCGCGGAGCGGATGACGCGGACGAACTTGGTGGTGCCGAAGGTGAGGTCGTGCCCGACGGCCGTCGCCTCGATGTCGACGCTGTTCCGGGTGTGGGTGTCGTCGACCTGGTACTCGCGCACCGAGAGCCGTCCGCTGACGACGACACGGTCGCCCTTGCCCAGGCACTCGGCGACGTTGGTGGCCAGGTAGCCCCAGCAGCTCACGCCGAAGAAGGAGGTGCGGCCGTCAACGTGAGCCTTCTCCTCGGGGTTCCAGCGGCGCTCGGTGACGGCGACGCGGAAGCTGGCCACCTTGCGGCCGCGGTCGGTCTCTCGCAGCACGGGGTCGGCGACCAGGTTGCCGACCACGCTCACATGGGTCTCGTACACGGGTGCTCCTCCAGGGTCAGGACCCGCGCGGTGCGGGTCGTCCCGAAGGCTCGCCGTCGGCGCCACCGCTGACGAGAGCCGTCAGGTCCCCTGTGGACGACCGGCCCTCAGCGCCTGCCTGTGGAAGGAGAGGTCACTCGTAGGGCGCCAGCGCCTGGCGCGTGGCGCGGTGGTCGGCCAGCACCCGGGCAACGGGATCGAGCACGTGCTCGCGGCCGACGGTCGTCACCGCCTCCCGCAGGCGCGACTCGACGCGGCGCCGGCGGCGGCGGCCGGCCGAGCGCGCGACAGGGCGGCCGGCCGCGGCGATGAGCAGCCCCAGTGCGACCCCGCCCAGCAGGAGCAGCGTGGGCAGGGGCACCTGGCCGACGCGAGGCGTCCTCAGCTCGGGAAGCTGGAGCCACCCGATCACCCCGAGGGCACCGAGCCACAGCAGGCCGACCACGGCGGCCGCCGCCAGCAGCACCTGGATGGCTCCCGCGGCAGCCCACCACCACGGCCGGCGGTAGGCGAGGTCGACCGAGCCCACCGCCTGGTCGAGGTGGTCGGCGAGGTCGGCACCGGGTGGGGAGGCGGCCGCCCGGACGGCGTCGGCCCACCCCTGGGGCAGCCCGGCCGACGACCGGGTGGCGACCTGGCGCGACGCCAGCTCGACCTGGGCGTGCTGGGCCTGCGTGGGTGCGGGCAGCGAGGACCGCGTCATCCGACGGACGGCCTCGTCGGCGTCGGTCGCCGGGCCGATGCGGAGCCGCTTCAGCGGATCCGGGCGCAGGCGGGCCACCCAGCGCGAGAACGGCCAGCCGAGGCGCCTGGCGGCCTGCCGCCGGACGTCGCCCTCGACGGCGTCGAGGACGGCAGGCACCCCGGCGGCGTTGGCGAGGGCGGTGACCAGCGCATCGCGCCCCGCGACGTCGGAGGGGTCCGTCTCGGCGGCACCGACCCCCGAACGCAGACGCTCGGCCGCCGCGTCGAGGTCGGCGGCGGCGCGCAGGGACACGGCCTCCCGCGCGCGCACGGCCTCCGCCACGGCGGAGCGCAGCTCCTCCACGCCCTGCCCCGTGACGGCCGAGGTGAGGATCACCGGGACGTCGTGCAGGCCGTCCTGCTCGAGCAGCCGCTCCAGGTCGGCGGCGCACGAGGCCGCCTCGTCGGCCGCGAGCCGGTCGACCTGGTTGAGCACCAGCAGGGTGACGGACTGGTGCCCGCTGAGCCGACGTAGGTAGCGCTCGTGGAGGGCCTCGTCCGCGTACTTCTGCGGATCCACCACCCACACGAGAAGGTCCACCAGACCCACGAGCCGGTCGACCTCCAGCCGGTGCGACAGCTTGGTCGAGTCGTGGTCCGGCAGGTCCAGGAGCACGAGGCCGAACAGGTCACTCTCGTCGGAGCCGTCGAGGGCCGACTCGCGACTGGTCCGGTGCCGGCGCGGTACGTCCAGCCAGTCGAGCAGGGGGTCGGCGTCGTCGCCCCACACGACGGCGGTCGGGCTCGACGTGGTCGGACGCCGAGCACCGACCTGGGCCACCTCGATGCCCGCCAGCGCGTTGAACAGCGAGGACTTGCCGCTCCCGGTGGCCCCGGCCAGGGCGACGACCGTGGAGTCGGGGCCGAGCGCGAGGCGGTCGTCCGTCCGCTCCAGCACGGTCTCGGCCTCGCGCACCGCCGACGGGTCGAGACGGTCGCGACCGGCGTCCAGCGCGGTCCGCAGACTCTGGAGGCGAGCCGGGACGTCCGGTGCGCGGCGTCGGCGCAGGCGGTTCCGCACGCTCATCGGGCCGTCCGGATGGCCGTGTCGATCCGGCGCAGGGTCTGACCGGCGTCCGGGTCGATGTCGACCCCGTCGAGAAGCCCGAGAAGACGGTCACGTTCGGCCGAGAGCAGGTCGTCGACGCGCGCCAGCAGCTCGGTGCGGGCCTTGGCGGCGAGGCTGCGGACGGCCTGGTCGCCGAACACCGCCTCCAGCAGCTTCTGGCCGACGACCGCGCTTCCAGCGCCGACGCCGACCTCGGCCCCCGTCGGGATGAAGGCGGTGCTGGCGAAGACGACGAGCATGAGCACCACGCCGAGGGCGTTGACGCCGAACGACAGGGCCCTGGCCTGCGCGCGCTTGGACTGGCCCTGGCTGCGGACGAGGTCGAGCACGAAGCCCTGCCAGTCGCGGACGAGCCGCTCGAGCCGTTCGTCGAAGTCCGGACCGAGACCCAGTCTCCCGGACGGCTCGCGGGCCAGCAGGGCGTTGCCGGCCGCCGACGCGCGCCACCTCGTGAGAGCCCGCTCGGACGCGTCCTCCGCCTGGGCGCGCACCAGCGCGAAGACGCCGGACTGCAGAGCCTCACCGAGGGGCTCGGCCGGCGGGGGACGTCCGGTCACTGCCCGGACGAGGCGGTCGCGCAGCCGTCCGACGGCCGACTCGAGCCCGCGCAGGAACTCACCGGTGCCGACGAACTCCTGCCAGCGCGACAGCACCTCGCCCCGCAGGAGCGAGCCGTCGGTGAGCCCCTTCTCCAGCTGGCGGTCGGCCTCCGCGTACGCCTTGTGCACCTCGGCGCGCAGCGTCTCGGCCGCCTCCGCCTGCGCGTCCGCAGCGTCAGCGAGCGCGGGGAGCCGGACGGCGAGGGAGTCGAGGGCGCCACCGAGTGTGCGCCTCACCACCACGTCGCGGGCCCGGGTGCTCGTGGCGAGGCCCGCGAGCCAGGAGCGCAGCTGGGCCACGTCGGAGGGGGGCAGCAGCCCGTCGACGGTGACGCCCTCGGCGATCGTGAACAGGGGCGCGGTGGACAGCCCGTTGTCGCGCAGCATCCTGGCGAGGTCCGTGCGGACCTCCGCCATGGCCTCCGGTGGGACCCGGTCGAGCACGACGGCGACGGCGGTGCCCCTCTCGACCGCGGTGCGCAGCAGGTGCCACGGAACGGCGTCCGCGTAGCGCGCGGCCGTCGTCACGAAGACCCACAGGTCGCCCGCCGCCAGCAGCTGGGTCGCCAGCTCGCGGTTGGCGTCGACCACGGAGTCGATGTCGGGCGCGTCGAGCAGCGCGAGCCCGGCGGGCAGCGCCTCCGCCGGCACGAGGCGCAGGCTGGAGATGCGGCGGTCCGTCGCCTCGCGCGCGGGCTCGGCGTCGTCACCGGTCAACCGAGCGAGGGAGGGGAGGACCCTCGGGGTGGTGAACCACTCGGCGTCGTCGGGGTGGTGCACCAGAACCGGCGAGCGCGTGGTCGGGCGCAGCACCCCGGCGCGGGACACCTGGCCACCGACCAGGGAGTTCACCAGCGTGGACTTGCCCGCGCCGGTCGAGCCGCCGACGACCGCGACCAGCGGGGCGTCGAGCCGGCGGATCCGCGGCAGCACGTAGTCGTCCAGCTGGTCCACCAGCTGCTCCCGGGACCGGCGGGCCTCGTCCACGTCGGCGACCTCCAGCGGAAGGTCGAGCCTGTCCGCGATGTCGCGCAGCTCGTCGACGGCGGCCAGCAGCAGGTCAGCACCGGACCCCGTGGTCGTCGCCTCCTGGGTGCTGCTCACGGGGACAGACTGCCGTTGCGCAGGCCCGAGCACCAATGGGCGCGCTGCGACCACAGGGACGTGTGTGACGAGTGGGGACCCGCCCAGGCTCCCTACGGGGTCACCACGACCTTCACGTGACGGTCCTGCGGATCGGGCGCGAGCGCATCCCGGACGTGGTCGAGGTCGACGTGGGCGGTGACCAGGTCGTCGAGCCGGACCATTCCCTGGTCGGCGAGCGCGATCGCCTCCGGCCACGTGCCGGCGTACCGGAACGTCCCGGTCAGAGCGATCTCGCGCTCCTGGACGAGCGACACCGGCAGCATCGCCTCGTCCGCCCCCATGCCGACCAGCACCACGCGGCCGCCGGGGGCCACGGCAGGAACTCCGGAGGCGACCGCGGCCGGCACGCCCGAGCAGTCGATGAACGCGTCGACCCGCAGGTCGGGGTCGAGCGGTGCCGCCACCGGGTCGACCACCTCGGTGGCACCGAAGTCGACGGCGAGGGCACGGCGGTGTGCGTCGACGTCCGAGACGACCACCCGGGCGGCGCCGCGTGCCCGCGCGACCTGGGCCACGAGGAGGCCCACCGGGCCGGCACCGGTCACGAGCACGGCCGACCCCGCCCCGACCTCGGCCTTGCGGTTCGCCCAGATCGCGACAGACAGCGGCTCGAGCAGCGCCGCCGCGTCGTCCGAGAGCGTGTCCGGCACAGGGTGGGCGAAGTCGGCGGCGATCGCGACGTACTCCGCGAAGGCGCCGTCGACGGGCGGGGTCGCGAAGAACACGACGTCGGGGCACAGGTTGTAGCGACCGCGACGGCAGAGGTCGCACCGGCGGCACGGGACGCCTGGCTCGAGCGAGACCCGCTGCCCCACGCGCGCTCCCGGGACGTCCTCACCGACCGCGACGACGGTGCCACCGGCCTCGTGCCCGAGAACGAGAGGCTCGCGCACGACGTACCGTCCGATCCGACCGTGCTCGTAGTAGTGGACGTCGGAGCCGCACACCCCGACCGCCGTGACCCGGACGAGCACCTCGTCGGCGGCCGGCCGCGGGACGGGCCGTTCGCGCACCTCGAGGGTGCGGGGGGCCGTCAGCACGCTGACGCGCATGGTCTCGGGGACGGGGTGCTCGCTCACGACGCCACGCTAGCCAGGCTGCCGCCGCGCGGCGAGGGCGCTCGGCCCCGTCGGTCCCGCGGGTTACCGTGGCCGGGTGACCTCGACCCTGCCGCCCCCGCTGCTGATGGCGGTGGACGGGAACAGCCTGCTGCACCGGGCGCACCACGCGCACGAGCACAGCGGGCAGCGGGACCTGTCGGGTCGTCCCACGTGGGGTCTGCGCGGCATGGTCGTGTCGATCGGTGCCGCGGCCGCGCGCCTGTCCCCGGACGCCGTGGTGGTGGGCTTCGACTGCTCCGAGGACTCGTGGCGCAAGGGCGAGTACCCGACCTACAAGGCCGGCCGCCGGGAGAAGTCGCCGAGCTGGTCGACCAGCTCGCCGGCGCCGCCGACCTGCTGCGCGCAGCCGGGTTCGCCGTCGTGCAGCACGAGGGCTACGAGGCGGACGACGTGATGGCCTCGGCGGCTGCGTCCGCGCGGGCCGCCGGCTGGCGCAGCACCGTGGTGACGAGCGACCGCGACTCCTTCGCGCTGATCGACGAGACGACGTCGGTGCTGCGGGTGATCGTCGGCGGTATCGACGCCTCTCCCCTGCTCACGCCGGCCCGTCTGCCGGCGGTGTGCGGCGTCGAGGCGGGCCAGTACCGCGACTACGCCGCGATCCGTGGTGACACCTCGGACAACCTCCCCGGCGCGCTCGGCATCGGAGCGAAGACGGCCGCCAAGCTGCTCGCCGCGTTCCGTCGCGTCGAGGACGCCTACGCCGCCCTCGCCGGTGGGCGCGAGCAGGAGGTCGTCGCCGCGATCGGCCCAGCGGCCACGAAGCGGCTGACCGACCCCGTCGCCCGCGAGAACGTCGCCCGCAACCTGCACCTGATGGCGATGTGCGAGGACCTCGAGCTGCCGGGCATCGACGCGATGCGCGTCCCGATGGACCTGGTGAGGCTGCAGGCCGGCCTGCGCGAGCGCGACATCCACCTGACGACCTCGCTGTGGGCCCTGACCGGTGGGGCACCACCCGGCGGTGACGGCTGGGGGTGGGTCGCCGAGCAGCAGGACCTGCCCGCTCCGAGTCGTCCGGTGGGAGAACGTGAAGCGGCGGCGGTCGTCGTCGTGACGGACGAGGTGCAGGAGAGCGAGCAGGCGCAGCTGAGCCTGTTCTGAGTCGGCGCACGCACTACCGTTGCACGCACAGAGAACGGCCCCCGTAGCTCAATGGATAGAGCAACGGCCTTCTAATCCGTAGGTTGCAGGTTCGAGTCCTGCCGGGGGCGCCACGCTGGTGGTTGCGACGGCTCGGGTGCCCGGGAGGCGGGATGGACGGCGGCAGGGTGGCGACCGGCAGGGAGGCGGCCGCGGGGCAGGGGCGAGCGGCCCGCCCGGGGCCCTGGTGGCGTGACGCCGTCGTCTACGAGGTCTACCCACGCAGCTTCTGCGACGCCGACGGCGACGGGGAAGGCGACCTAGCCGGGCTGGTCTCGAGGCTGCCCTACCTCCTCGACCTGGGCGTGGACGCCCTGTGGCTGACGCCCTGGTACCCGTCACCGATGGCGGACGGCGGATACGACGTGGCGGACTACCGCGACATCGACCCGCGCTACGGCACGCTGGCCGACGCCGACCGCCTCCTTGACCAGGCCCACGACGTCGGCCTGCGCGTGATCGTGGACCTGGTCGCCAACCACACATCGCAGGAGCACCCCTGGTTCGCCGAGGCGCTCGCGTCCGAACCGGACTCCCCTGCTCGGGCGCGGTACTTCTTCCGGGACGGTCGCCAGGGGGGCCAGTCCCCGCCCAACGACTGGATCAGCGCGTTCGGCGGCCCGGCCTGGACCCGGCTGACCACTGCGGACGGCACCCCGGGGCAGTGGTACCTGCACCTCTTCTCCCCGGAGCAGCCGGACCTGGACTGGTCGCACCAGGACGTCGTCGCCGAGTTCGACGGCGTCCTCGAGTTCTGGTTGGACCGGGGCGTCGACGGCATCCGGGTGGACGCCGCCCCCGCGATGGCCAAGGACCCGCAGCTGCCCGACGCGGGCCACGGCCCTGACGCCACGTTCGACACCCGCTCCTGGGTCGACAGCCCGCACTGGGACCGGCCCGAGGTGCACGACATCTTCCGCCGGTGGCGGCAGATCGTCGACCGCTACGACGGCCAGCGCATCCTCGTGTCCGAGTCCGTCATCGGTGATCCTGAGCGGCTCGCCGCGTACGTGCGTCCCGACGAGATGCACCAGACGTTCAACTTCGACCTCATCGCCTGCCCGTGGGACCACCACCGCATCGACGCCGCCGTGCGGCGCACCCTCGACTCGCACGCCGCAGTGGGGGCGCTGCCCACGTGGGTGCTGTCGAGCCACGACGAGACCCGGCACCTGACCCGGTTCACGCCCGACACCTCCGCGGGCCCCGACCACGTCACAGGGCGCCAACGGGCTCGCGCGGCCGTGCTGCTGCTGCTCGGGCTGCCGGGATCCGCCTACGTGTACCAGGGTGAGGAGCTCGGCCTGGAGGAGGTGACCGACCTGCCGGACGCCACGCGGCAGGACCCGATCTTCCATCGGTCCGGTGGCACTGTCCGTGGTCGCGACGGCTGCCGGGTCCCCCTCCCGTGGTCGGGGTCCGGTCCCCCGTTCGGCTTCGGGCCGGAGGGCAGCCGGCCGTGGCTGCCGCAGCCGCAGCACTGGGGCGCGCTGACGGCGCAGGTGCAGACCGAGGACCCCCGCTCGGTGCTGTCGCTCTACAGCCGGGCGACCCGCTGGCGGCGACGGCTGTCGACACAGCGCGACGCGGAGCTCCAGTGGCTCGACCTCGGTGCCGGCGTCCTGGCCTTCGCACAGGGACGCTTCTCCTGCGTGGTCAACATCGAGGGGACGACGGTCGTGCTGCCCGAGCACCTCGGAGACGTCGTCCTGCACAGCGAGCCCGACGCACCGCTCCGCTCGGTCGGCCCGTCGCAGGCGGCCTGGCTCCTCGCGGGCTGAGCCGGACGCGACGAGGCCCGAGGTGTCGGCACCCCGGGCCTCGTCGCTGCCGCTGAGAGGGCTTGCCGGTCAGCCCTTGACGCTCCCCGCCAGCAGACCGCGGACGAAGAACCGCTGCAGGCCGATGAAGACCGCGAGCGGGACGATCATCGACACGAACGCTCCCGCGGTGAGCAGGTGCCACTCCGTGCCTCGGGTTCCCACCAGGTTGGCGAGACGGACGGTGAGTGGCGCCGTGTTCTGTGCCGACCCGAAGATCAGCGCCACGAGCAGGTCGTTCCAGACCCACAGGAACTGGAAGACGCCGAACGCGGCGATCGCCGGGGTGAGCAGCGGCAGCAGCACCTGGAAGAAGATCTTCACGTGCCCGGCGCCGTCGACCCGTGCGGCCTCGATGAGGGACGGGGGGATGTCCTTCATGAAGTTGTGCAGCAGGAAGATGGCCAGCGGCAGCGCGAAGATCGAGTGCGACAGCCAGACGGGCCAGAACGAACCGGCGAGCCCCCAGTTGACGTAGTCGGTGAGCAGGGGGATCAGCGTGATCTGGATCGGGACGATCTGCAGCGCGAAGACCGCGACGAACATCCAGTCCCGACCCGGGAAGTCGATCCAGGCGAACGCGTAGGCCGCCAGTAGCGCGAGCGTGATCGGGATGAGGACGGCGGGCAGGGTGATGACCACCGTGTTGATGAAGTACTCGGAGAACGGGTCACCGCCGTACAGCACCTGGTTGTAGTTGTTGAGGGTGACCTCGGGGTTGCCGAACCAGTTCCACCAGCCGTTGCTCTTCACCGACTGCTCGGGGCGGATGGACGACAGCAGCAGCCCGAAGGTGGGGATGGTCCAGAGGACCGCGATGACGATCGCCAGCGCGGACGCCCAGCGGGTGCCCAGCCCCTTCGCCAGCTCCTGCGACCTCGCCGGACGCGGCGTGCGGGACTTGTTCGCCACCTCGGGCGCGCCCGCGAGGACGTCGCCCTGGGTGACAGCCTTGTTCTCGACGGTCTCCTTGACCTCTCGGCCCTGGCCGCTGGTGCTCATCGCACGCCCTCCGAAATCCTCATCTGGCGGACGTTGTAGGCGACGATCGGCACCACCAGGATGAACAGGACCATCGCGAGCGCGGCCCCCAAGCCCTGGTTGGCCTGGCGGAACGCCTGCGTGTAGAACTCGTTCGCGACGATCGAGGTCCCGAACTGGCCGCCCGTCATGGTGCGGACGATGTCGAAGACCTTGAGGCTGCCGATGGCGGTGGTGGTGAGCACCACGATCAGGGCCGGGCGGATGGCCGGGACGGTGACGAAGCGGAACATCTCGATCCCGTTGACCCCGTCGAGCCTCGCGGCCTCGGTGATGTCGTCGGGGATCGCCTTGATCGATGCCGACAGGATCGTCATCGCGAAACCGGTCTGGATCCAGATGAAGACGATGATGAGGAACAAGGTGTTCCACGGTCCGTTGAGCAGGAACTGGTACGGGTCCTGGCCGAGCCAGATGAGGATCTGGTTGAGGAGACCGATCTGCTCGTTCGAGCCGATGTCCGCCCGGAAGTCGTAGACGAACTTCCAGATGATCGATGCGCCGACGAACGAGATCGCCAGTGGCAGGAACACCAACGCCTTCGCGAAGGACTCGAACCGGGACCGGTCCACGACGACGGCGTACAGCAGCCCGAGGAAGGTCGCGGCGAGCGGGACGAGGAACACCCAGGCAAAGGTGTTGAAGAGCACCTGGCGCAGCGATGGTGTGGAGACGAGCTGCACGAAGTTGTCGAAACCGACGAACTCCGTGCCGTTGCGGTTGAAGAACGACTCGTAGGCCGTCAGCACCGCGGGTCTGACCAGTCCGAAGAGGAGCAGAGCCGCCGCCGGTCCCACGAAGGCGAGAGCGGCCACCCAGTTCTTGACGTTCCGGGGTCGGTCGACGGCGAACAGCAAGATGGTCATGAAGGCCACGAAGAGCAGGATCGCTATCACCATGACGGTGAGCTTCTCCAGTGGCGTGCTGGCGTTGAGCAAGAAGTCCATGTCCGGTCACTTCCTCGTGTCGGCGGCTTCGCGGCTCACGCTACTAGCGGGAGCCGGGACACCGGGGCCGTGGACGACTTGTGTCCACGGCCCCCGGCTCGGTCTCAGCGCCTGGTCAGCTCTTAGGCCAAGACGTCTCGATCGCGTCGAGGACTGCCTGGTTCGACTTGTCCTCAGCGATCCATGCGGTCATCTCCGACCAGAAGGAGCCGGCCCCGACGGCACCCGGCATGAGGTCCGAGGCGTCGAAGCGGAACACGGTGTCCTCGCTGGTGAGCAACTCCGCCGCCAGTTGCTGGATCGGGTCCGGCAGCTCGCTCGGGTCGAACTCCGAGGTGGGCGGGATGTAGTTGCCGAGGTTGCCTCGAGCCTGGGTGGCGTCCGGCTGGACCATGAACAGCTGCAGGGCCTGGACCTCGGGACGGTCGGCGAACGCGGCGGTGACCTCGCCACCGCCGAGCAGCGACCTGACCGAACTCGTCGCTCATGAGGGGCAGGTAGAACGCCCAGATGTCGCCGTCCTCGGCGGTGGTGGTGCCCTCCGGGAACGCCGTGGAGTAGAACCGCGCCTGGCGGTGCATGTAGCAGTTGCCGTCGAGGATGGGCAGGCCCCCGTCGAGGAACTCGGTCGTCGCGATCGAGCTGACGCCGCCGATGCCGCCGTTGACGTAGTCGGGGTTCTTGAGGAACCGGCCGACCTCTTCGAGCACGTCGGCGACCTTCGGGTCGTTGAAGGGGATCTCGTGGTTGACCCACTGGTCGTAGACCTCGGGGCCGTGCATGCGGAGCATGACGTCCTCCATCCAGTCGGTAGCGGTCCAGCCGGTGGCGTCACCGGAGCCGATGCCGGCGCACCAGGGCTTGACGGCCTCGTTGTCGACGTTGTCCGCGACGATCTGGTCGGACAGGGCGACCATCTCGTCCCACGTGGTCGGGAACCTCGTAGCCGGCCTCGTCGAAAGCCTTGGGCGAGTACCACACGAACGACTTCGGCGTTGGAGCTGTTCGGCAGGCCGTAGAGGACGTCGTCGACCGTGCCGTATGCTCCCACGTCCTGGTTGTAGAACTCCTCGAAGTTCGCGACGGCTGCCTCCGGGGCCGGGACGACCAATCCGGGGTTGTCCGTGACGATGGACTCCAGCAGACCAGGCTGGGGGATCATGGCGATGTCGGGAGCCTGGCCGGACTGGATCCGGACCAGCAACTGTGCCTCGAACTCCGCGGAGCCCTCGTACAACACGTCCACTCCTGTGCAGTCTTCGAACAAGGCCAGCCAGTCGATGTAGTCCTGCGTCGTCCGGTGCGCGCACCGGCGTGTAGTAGGTCACGCTCGTGCCCGCGAGGTCGCCGAACTGCTCGTACACCGAGCAGTCGATCTCGCCCGAGGCCGTCACCGCCCCCGCCGCCGCCGCCGCCACCTCCTCCGTCGATGGCATCGGCCCCGCACGCCGCGAGCAGCATGGTGACGCCGATGGCCGATCCGATGATCGCGGCAGCGCGCCTGTTCAGGCGAGTGCGCATGGATGTGCCTCCTCGTTGATGGCTCTCCGATGCAGCACCGATGCTGCTCGGTTCAGGTGTACCGCCATGTAAACGTTTGCATCCGCTGCCCGACAAGGCGCCTGCACCTTCCTGCGCGTAACGATTACGCAACGCGGGTGACCATTTCGGGCGCGTCCGCCGCCAAACGTCACGGTCGGTAGTTACCGGGCGCGGTCGACCCGCGGACGATGAGCCTGGAGTCGAGGGTCTGGGGCGGCGGTGCCAGACCCAGCGGTGACCCGTCCGCGAGCTGGGCGAGCAGCCACCGTGCGGCGAGCTCCGCCTGCTCGGTCACCGGCTGGGACATGGTCGTCAGATCGTGCAGAGCGGCGTGCGGGTGGTCGTCCACGCCGATGATCGACATCTGGTTCGGCACGTCGACCCCGAGCCGGCGCAGCTCGTACTGCAGGCCGATCGCCACCTCGTCGGACGCGGCGACGGCGGCGCTGGGCAGCCGCGCGCGGGTCGACGAGCTCCGTCGCGGCGCGCCGACCCTCGGCGACGGTCAGATCGGCCACGACCGGGTCGTGGTGGGGCAGGTCGTGCTCACGCACCACGTCGAGGTAGCCGTGGTAGCGCTCCACCTGTGGCGCCCACACCCCGCTGGGACCACCGGCCCCGACGAAGACGATGTCGCGGTGGCCGAGCCCGACGAGGTGCTCGGTGGCCTCGCGTCCCACCCGGACGTCGTCCACGCCGAAGGCGGCGACGCCCTCCACCCCGCTGCCGACGAAGGCCACGGGGTGCCCGAGGCCGCGGAGCATCGCGACCTCGTCGCCGACCAGGGGCAGGGACAGCACGATCGTCGCGTCGACCCGCTTGCGCAGGAGCTCTGCCTCGAGGCTGGCCCGCTCCGGCGGCAGAGGGTCGCCAGGGCCCGGGGTGACCGCGGTCTCCTGGAGGCAGGATGACGAGCAGCACGTCGTACCCGTGCGTGCGCAGCTCGGCCTCGATGGTCTCGATGCAGACGGCGAAGAACCACCGGGCCACGTGGGGGTCACCAGCCCGACCGCCCGTGTGCGCCCGCTGGCCAGGCTGGCCGCCGCAGCGGAGGGGACGTAGCCGAGACGGTGCGCGGTGGACAGCACCCGCTCGCGCGTCGGCTCCGCCACGGAGCTGAGACCTCGCAACGCGCGCGACACCGTGGCTGTCGACACACCGGTGGCCCGGGCTACGTCCTTGATCGACGCCACGGCAGCCTCCTCGGTCGTGACCAGCGATTGTGCCTGTAACCGAGGCTGGTGTGCAGTCCCCCCTCGTCGGGCGCTCGGCGACACGCCCGCTTCGCGGACTGGTCGGGCATCCGAAGCACTCAAGGCTCAGACCACAGATTTCTTATGGCTCAACGGATTTCGGCGAACCCGCGCCGGACCTCCCACATCGACTGCAGCAGGTCGAGCTCGGTCTCGTCGGCGTCGGCAGGCGCAGCACCGTGCCGCCTCCGCTCACGTCAGGAAGGCGACGTCGGTGGCGAGCTCCTGGAAGGTCCGCATTGCGCGCCGTCCTGATGGACCGGCGACGGTGCCCGCCCACGCGCGCGCCTGCCGACGTCCCGGGATGGACGCGAGCATCGCCACCTCCGCGTCGCTCAGCCAACCGCTAGCCGCGTAGGGCCGCAGATGGGTTGCGACCAAACGCCCCTCGCGCCGCCGCGCCACCACCGCGAGCGCGACGGCGGCGACGAAGATCGGTACCTGCACCGTCAGGTAGAGGCCGAGGAAGCGCTCGCCGGCCGCCGCCACGGCACTGAGGTTCCACAGGGCGTGCAGCCCGACGGCGACCGCGAGCCCGATGAGCGGGTAGACGAACCGTCCGCGACGTCCGCGAGCGCACGCCGAGTCCGACGCCGACCCCGAAGGCCATCGTGAAGAGAGGATGGGCGAACGGTGACATCACCCCGCGGAGCACGAAGAGGGTCACCGCGGCGGGCAGTCCACCGTCGACGAACGCCCCGCCCAGGTAGAGGATGTTCTCGACGAAGGCGAAGCCCAGCCCCACGAGACCGGCGTAGACGATGCCGTCGACCACGCCGTCGAACTCGTGGCGCCGCAGGAGCAGCACCCCGACGACCGCCATGCCCTTGGCGATCTCCTCCACGACCGGAGCGACGAGGACGGCGCTCGCCTCGGGGCCGGCGCCGTTGGCCTCGATCACCGCGGCGACGGGCAGGCTCACCGCGAGCGAGATGACGATCGCCGCCGTGGCACCCCAGGCGAAGGTGAACGCCAGCAGCGAGACCGGCTCCGCCTCGAAGCGGTCCACCCAGAGCAGCGCGGAGGCGACGGGGACGACTGGCAGCAGGGCCAGGACCAGGCCCACCAGGGCCCCCGTCGGCGCCGGTCGACACCCCGACGGCCAGGGCCGTGAGCAGCCCGCAGAGGACCAGGACGAGGACCACACCGGACCAGAGCAGCACGCGCTGAGCACGGGGCCTGCCGGGATCGATCCGGTGCCGCGGCGGCGCGGGCCGGTACGCCGGCAGGGTCATGGCGGCGAGCCTAACCAAGGCCCGCACGACGGCCGGCCCTGACTTGGCGCGGGGACGACGCACCGTCGACCGGTCACGACGACCCGGGCCCGCGTCAGTAGATTGGGGACGTGCCAGAACAAGAGGACATGTCCGCCCAGCGCATCGTCTGGATCGACTGCGAGATGACGGGGCTGGACATCGTGTCCGACGCCCTCGTCGAGGTCGCCGCGCTCGTCACCGACTCCGAGCTCACCGTGCTCGGCGACGGTGTCGACGTCGTGATCCGGCCGCCGGACGAGTCGCTGCTCCAGATGAAGGACATCGTGCGCGAGATGCACACCAGCTCCGGCCTGCTGGACGAGCTGGCCGCAGGCGTGACGCTCGCCGAGGCAGAGGAGCAGGTGATGGCCTACGTGCGCGAGCACGTGCCCACCCCGGGCAAGGCGCCGCTGGCCGGCAACAGCGTGGGCACCGACCGCGCCTTCATGGCCCGCGACCTGCAGGTGCTCGACAACCACCTTCACTACCGGATCATCGACGTCTCCAGCATCAAGGAGCTCTCGCGGCGCTGGTTCCCCCGGGCCTACTTCGCGTCACCGCAGAAGGCGGGCGGGCACCGCGCGCTGGCCGACATCTGGGAGAGCATCCGGGAGCTGCGCTACTACCGCGAGGCGGTCTTCGTCCCGGCACCGGGTCCGGACAGTGCGACCGCCAAGGAGATCGCGTCCCGGCACCTCGGGACCACCTGACTCACGTTCGGAGCACCGGCAGCGGGCCGCTACACTTTCCGCTGCCTGCCGTGCGGTCCGCCGCCGGCACGTGGTGGGTGTAGCTCAGCTGGTAGAGCGCCGCGTTGTGGTCGCGGATGTCGCGGGTTCAAGTCCCGTCACTCACCCCACAGACCAGGCCCCCGTTCTGCGCGATGCGGACGGGGGCCTGCCTGTCCGCCGCACCGGCGCCAGGTCGCAGCCTCGGTGCCGCCGGGTTAGCGTCGACAAGTGGTGGACGTGAGCGCAGCGCTCGGGCAGGTGCGGGACGCACCGCTCGTGGTCGACGTGCTGAGAACCGGTGACGTCCTGGCGTCCGCCGTCGCCGCCGACGGTTCGTCCAGAACGGTCCGGATGCTCCTCGACTCCGTCCACGACACCGACGACGAGCTGACCGCGGTCGCTTCCGTCCATGCCCTGGGTCATGCGGTCGACGACCAGGCCGATGCCGCGCTGTCGGCCCTGCTCTCGCACGACCGGGCCTTCGTCCGCGAGCACGCGGCCTGGGTGCTCGCCCGTCGGCTCCCCCGGCTCGAGGCGATCGGACGCCTGGTGCAGGTCGTCGTCGCCGGCGGCTTCTCCGGGGTGCTGGCCCAGCGGACGCTGGAGACCTGGGCGCCGGCGGCTGCCGACCACGTCGCCCTGGCGCTGGAAGGGGCGATGGCGGCGGGCCCGGAGGCGGCCGCGCGGGTGCGCCTCGTGGAGACCCTCGGGCTGGCGCGCGGGCAGGTCGCGGACCGTGCGGTGCTGCAGGTGGCGCTGGCGGACGACGAGCACCCGGCCGTACGCCGGGCAGCCGTCTCCGCCCTCGGCGACCGGCGCGGGGACCGCGCGGCCGAGGACGCCGTGGCCGCCCTGCTGTCGCACGACCACGACGACGACCTGGCCGCTGCGGTCCGGCTGGCGGCCCTGGACCTCACCCCTGAGGTACCGGACCGACGACGGCCGCGCGCAGGCCTCACCGTCGCCCAGCTGTACCTGCACGCGGACCTCGACCGCGGCCTGTCGCGGGCAGGCGCCGGTGACAACGGTGGCGTCGCGACGATGCTGGTCCGGCTCGGCGACGCCCTGGCGGGCGGCGACGCGGTCGACCGGGTGCTGACGCTGCACCGCGGCTCCCCTGCCGACGCGCTGGGGGCTCATGGACGGCCGCACCGACCAGGACGGGCACCACCTGGTGCCGCTGACCACAGGGCACGCCCCCGGCGAGCGCGCACCATCGATGGCCCAGGCGTGGCCCGCGCGCGTCGAGGTGCAGCGAGCGGTCCGGCGCGTGCTGGAGCGGATGGGCCCGGTCGACGTGGTGCACCTGCGGATGGCCGACGTGGGCACCCTCGCCGCGGCGACCGTCGCCGCCCGTCACGCGGTGCCGGTCGTGTTCACCCTGGCCCCGGACCCGCAGGCCGTCATCCACCGGCTCGACATGACCGGCGAGCTGACGCGCGAGAACTTCGGCGCCGTGGATGAGGTCGAGCACTTCTGGTTCCGCGCACGACTGGTGCAGCGGCTCTCCCGCTCGGTGGCGCACCGCGTGCTCTTCCCCCGTCCGCGCCTCGCGGACGACCTTCGCGAGCTCGTGGGCGTGGACCTGGACGCCGAGCCGCGGACGAGCACCGTCGTCCCGGAGGGCATCGACCTGACCGTCGCCCGCGCCGCCGAGCGCGACGTGAGGCGCGGGGCGGCCGACCCCGGCCGCCGCGGCCCTGCAAGAGGCGCTCACCACCCTCCCGCCGGAGCGGCGCGGCCTGCCGCTGCTGATGTCCGTCGGACGGCTGCACCGCGTCAAGGGCACGGCGACGGTCGTCGAGGCCTGGGCCTCGCGACGCGACGCTGCGCGAGCGGTGCAACCTCGTCGTCGTCGGAGGCGACCTCGAAGGCCCCTCCCCGGACGAGCGCGCCCAGCTCGACCGCATCGAGCGGGTGGTCGCCGAGAATCCCGGTGCCGCAGCGGGTCTCGTGCTGGCCGGTCATCGTCCGCCTGACGTGGTCGCGCACTGGCTGGCCGCCGCCCGGCTGGGCAGCCACCCGCTGGTCGCACCGGGCGGCGCCTACGTCTGCGGCAGCCTCAAGGAGGAGTTCGGGCTCGCCCTGGTGGAGGCGATGGCCGCAGGACTCGTCGTCGTCGCGCCGCGGGGCGGTGGTCCGGCGACCTTCGTCCACGACGGGGTGACCGGCGTGCTCGTCGACACCGCAGTGGTCTGCGAGCTGGCCGACGGGATGTCCCGCGCCCTCGACCTGGCCGGTGCGCCGGATGCCGACGGTCGCGCGCTGGCAGGCGCAGGAGACCGTGGAGTCCTGCTTCACGGTCGAGGCGATGGCGCGGACCCTCGAGGACGTCTACGTCCGGGCCGGGCGACGGACGGTCTCGCTGGACGAGCAGCTCGCGGACGAGCTGGGATGACCCTGCTCGTCATCAGCCCCGACTACGCCTCGCACGTGCTCCCGCTCGCGACCCTGGCCACGGCCTGGCGCGACGCCGGGGACGAGGTGGTGGTCGCCACCGGCCCCGCCACCGGGCCAGTCGTCGAGGGCTTCGGGTACCGGCGGGTCGACCTCCGCCTCGGCCGCGGGTCCAACCCGGGCGTGATCCGGCCGGAGGAGCAGGTGCGCGACGAGGACGCGGCACTGCGCGGGTTCTTCGACGCCACCCGCCGCGGCATGGTCGAGACGCTCCGCTTCCAGGCCGACGCCCGTAGCACCGACCTGCTGTGGGAGCCCGTGGCGACCGCCCGGGCCGTGCTGGCGGTGCTCGAGGACGTGCAGCCGGACCACGTGGTCGTCGACCACCTCGCCTTCAGCGCACGACTCGCCCTGCAGGCCGCCGAGGTGCCCGCACGCCGACGTGGTGCTGGGTCACCCGTGCGCGCTGCCGGTGGGCGACGAGGTGTACGGCTACCCCACCGCGTGGCCCCGCGGCTTCGACCCCGACCCCGACGCCCTGGCGGCGCTCCACGCTCGGTGCCGCGAGGTGCGGGACGCATTCACCGTGCAGTGGAACGAGACGCTCGCGCGGCTGGCCCCGCAGGCGCCGGCGGTCGACGACGCGTTCACCCGGCACGGCGAGGTCCTGTTGCTCAACTACCCGGCCGCGCTGCACCCACCGGCGAGGACGTCCTTGCTCCCGCGGCACGCCTTCCTCGGGTCGTCGGTGCGGGAGGAGCAGGCACCCGACGACGTCGCGGAGTGGCTGGAGGCCGACGCCCGGCCAGTCGTGATGGTGGCCTTCGGCTCGTTCCTGTCCGCACGTGGTGACGTCCTCGGCCGCGTCGTCGAGGCGCTGCGCCCGCTCGACGTCCGGGTCGCGCTCGCGACCGGGTCGGCCGACACGTCCTCGTGGGGAACGCTGCCCCCGTCCTGGCTGGTGCGCGGCCACCTGCCCCAGGTCGCGATCCTGGCGCACGCGGCGGCCGTGGTCAGCCACGCCGGCAACAACACGGTGACGGAGGCGCTGACCAGCGGGGTCCCCGTCGTGGCGCTGCCCTTCTCGACCGACCAGTTCGCCGGTGCCGCGGCCCTCGAGGAGGCCGGGTTGGGTGTGGCCCTCGACCCGAACGCCGCCCTGCGGGGCGACCTCGCGGCCGCGGTGCGGCACGTGCTCGGCGGCCGTCCGCGCGCCCGAGCCGAGGCACTCAGGGACGAGCTGGTGAGCCTGCCGGGGCCTGTCGCAGCCCACGACGCGCTGACCCGCCTGCAGGTGTGACGCCCCTTTCGCCTGATCCGCTACGTTTCCCCCACTTGTCACACTACGAAGGGGGAAGCCATGAAGTACAACCGTGGGGTCTGGGGTATCGCTGGCGCAACGACGATGCTCCTGCTGGGTCCGCTGGGTGTCGGCCCGGCGGCGGCCGAGTCGTACACGGCCCACTGCTCCGTGACCCAGGCCGGATCGAACAACTGCACGTCCGACGGGGTGGGCCTGTCGGCCGCGTGGGCGCTGTACGAGGACGACCCGGACCGCATCTCGATCACGGACGACCTCGCCGACGGCCACAGCGCCATCGTCGAGTACTGGCCCGACGGCAAGCCGGGCGAGAAGAAGCGCGTCTGGGTCCGGACCGGCAAGAACACCAGCAACTCGGACAACCTCGGCAACCTGCCCGAGAACGCCGTGTACAAGATGCGGGCCTGCATCGGCGAGTGGGCCGATGCGCCGAGCCAGCGGGTCGTTCTCGACTGTGGCGCGACAAAGACCATCCGCCTCTGACTGAGCGCTCAGCACCTCCCGATGCGGTCGGGGCGCCCGCGGTCTCACCCGCCAACGGCGCCAGGCCCCCCGCCGTGGTCCCCCCACGGACGGGGGGCCTGCCGTATTGTGCCGCCGAGAACGACCCGCAACGGGGAACCACCGGACGGTGAGCTGTCCGGACATCGGAGGACTCATGAGCAGCGACGGAGCGGACCAGACGCGTCCGCAGGACCCGGAGACGTCCAACGGCGAGGACGCCGCGGCCGACGCAGCGGGCGCCGCCGCCGACGACGACGACCGTCAGGTGATGGGGCTGCTCTCGGAGCACGTGCCGCTCTCGTTGATCGTCGACCTGACCAGCCCCGAGGGACCGGCGTCCGAGGAGATCCTGGAGAACGAGGGCGTACCCGCCGACTCCTGGTGGGTCGCCGAGGGCGACGGGGACCTGGGCTCGGTGGGCAAGGACCTCGGCGACGGGACCGGCGAGGACGACGAGGGCGACGAGGGCGACGAGGGCGACGAGGGTGACGAGGAGCAGACGCAGCCCTGACCGCCCGGGAACGCGACGATTTCGTCCCACCGGCGAGGCGCTGTTAGAGTTCTCCGTCGTTGCGCCATTAGCTCAATTGGCAGAGCAGCTGACTCTTAATCAGCGGGTTCGGGGTTCGAGTCCCTGATGGCGCACCACCTCTGACCAGGGCGTTCACCTCCGGGTGGACGCCCTGAGTCGTTCCCGGTGACGAGCCCCGATCAGGCCGCGTCGTGGACGGAGGCCACAGGCCATCAGCAGGCCATCACGGCCGGGATGCAGAGGATCGGACCTCCCGACGGCGGGGGCGAGGACGGCGGCTTGGAGGTCGGGGACCCCGAGGGCGGGGACCCCGAGCTCGGGGGCGCGGACGTCGGCCGGCCGACGGGCGGGGGCACGATGGGCGCCACGGGCGCCACCGACGACGTCGGGGCGGGCGCGGAGGACGAGGTCGGCGCGGCGGCCGAGCTGGTGGTCGTCGACGAGGTCGCGGGCGGTTCCGTCCCCTCCGCTGTGGTGACCCCGGGGGCCGGCCCTGTCGCCGCGGACGACGTGGCGCTGATCGACGGCTCGATCACGGTGACCTGCGCCGCCCGGGGGTCGGATCGTGGTCCGGGTCCGCCGGCGTCGGCTGCACCGAGCGCCTGCAGCGACACGACTCCCGCCACGAGCGTGGCGGCGCCGGCGACCGTGAGCACGACCGCCGACCGGCTCCACGTGCTGCGGCGCACGCGGGCTTCCCTGCGCGGGGACTGCGGCACGCGGCGCCGCTGCCCCCTGGTGGTGCTGACCATCGCCGTCCTATCGGTGGAGGTCCCCCCGAACGTCCGGGCCACCTTAGGGGACGATCGGGTGAAATCGGATATCGGCCGGTGGGCCCGGGCGGCACGGCTCGCGTCAGCGGGGGCTCAGGACGAGCGGCAGCCCACCGGCGGGGCGCAGCGTCACCAGGGCGTTCGTCGGGGTGGGGGGCGAGCCCGGACGGACCTCGTCGACGCGGTGGCTGCGCAGCAACGAGGCGAGCAGCAGCACCGACTCGGCGAGGGCGACCTCCCGTCCGATGCACAGCCGCGGCCCGCCCCCGAACGGAAGGTAGGTGCCGCGCGGTGGCGTCGGTGCGCCCGGGGCGAAGCGTCCCGGGTCGAACCGCTCCGGGTCGCTGAACGCCTCCCCACGGTGCAGGAGCCAGGGGCTGATGATGACGAGCGTGCCGGCCGGCACCGCGAGGCCGTCGAGGTCGTGGTCGTCGGTCGCGCGCCGGGTGATGACCCAGGCGGGCGGGTAGATGCGCAGGACCTCGTCGACCACGGCACGTGTCAGGGGCAGCCGGGCCAGCGCGTCCCATCCCAGGGCGGGGACGGCGTCGACCTCGGCCTGCACCGACGCCTGGACGTCCCGATGGCGGGCCAGCATGTCCAGGGTCCAGGCCAGCGAGGTGGCGACCGTCTCGTGCCCGGCGATGACCGTGGTCACGAGCTCGTCCCGCAGGCCGGTCGGGCTCAGCGCCCCGTCGTCGACCGCCGCGAGCAGCACCCCGAGCAGGTCCTCCCCGGCAGGGGCGCCCCGGGCGACCGCTCTGCGGCGCCCTGCCACGAGCGCGGCGCAGGTCTCGTCCAGGGCCTGGACCGCTCGCCGGGTCCGCAGGTTGCCCGGGGTCGGGGCCCAGCGCGGGACGGGGACCGGTGTGCGGACTCGGGCCACGACCACGTCGAGGGCGTCCAGCACAGCACGCACCAGGCGTCGGCCGTCGTCGACCGCCGTGCTGCCGAACAGGGCCTCGGCGACCACGTCGAGGGTGGCGCCGAGCAGAGCCTTCTCGACGTCGACCACGCCACCGCCGGCGGGTGCCTGCTCGGCCACCGAGCGCCCCGCTCGCACCGAGGCGGTCGCGACCGCGTCGAGACAGCCGCGGCCGTAGGCGGGCTGCGACATCCTGCGGCGCTCGCGCCACGCCGGGCCGTCGCTGGTGAGCAGCCCGCTGCCGGTCACGGCCGCGAGCGCCCCGTACTGGGGCGTGCGCTTCGACCAGCCGCGCTCCCCCGCCGCGAGCACCTGCCACGCGGAGGCGGGCCGGTTGACGAGCAGCACAGCGTTGCGCGGCAGCGGGAAGGCCACCATGTCGCCGTAGCGCTCGACCGTCCGTGCGAGGTAGGCGACCGGGTCCCGCCGGATCGCCGGCACTGCCCGCATCATGTCCGCGGGGAGCGGACCGTCCGCCTCCAGAGGCGTGTAGCGGGCGTTCCGTCGGTCCCCGCCGGTGCTCAGAGGTACAGGCCCGTCTGCTCGGACTCACCTGGCGGGTCGGCGACCGCGTGCAGGTCGCGCTCACGCAGGAGGACGTAGGCGGACCCGGACATCTCCACCTCGCCCCGGTCCTCGGGGTCGAAGAGGACCCGGTCCCCGATCTTCACCTGCCGGACGTGCTGTCCCGTGGCGACCACGGCGCCCCAGGCCATCCGCTTCCCCACCGACGCGGTGGCGGGGATCACGATGCCGGCGCTCGAGCGCCGCTCGCCGGACTCCTCGGCCGTCGACACGAGGACCCGGTCGTGGAGCATCCGGATCGGCAGGCTCCCCGCGGTCTGACCTCGTGACGTCACGTCAGGACCGTACCGGCAGGAGGCGGTCCACCTCGGCGGTCAGCCCCGCGACCGCCGCCAGATCAGCGCACCGACGATGGCCGCGGCAGCCGCGCTCACGGCGGCGATCCGCTCGATCCGCGGGTTGCCCTTCTCGTCGGTCAGCACCTCGCGCACCTTCGCCTGCGCGTCGGCGGCCTTCTCCTTGCCGTCGGCCGCACCTCGCCGCAGGACCTCCTTGGGGTGCACGCGTGCGGCGAGCTCGTCGACCGTCGCCGCGAGACGCTCCTGCCGAGCGGTGATCTCGGCCTGCAACGCGTCGGCGGACGCGGAAGGGACCGGCGCGGTGCCCTGGGTGTCCTGGTCGCCACTCATGTGTCTCCTCCGTCGGGTGCCGAGGGACGAAACTATCGTGACCGCTCCGGCGCTGCCCCCTCGAACCCGTCGGCGCCCGGCACCGACAGCGGGTCGAAGCCGTACGGGAGCTCCAGCCTGTGCGCCCGCATCAGCTCCGCGTCGCTGAGCAGCTCGCGCGTGGGACCGTCGGCCACGACCCTGCCCTCGTCGAGGAGGACGGCCCTCGGGCACAGCTGCAGCGCGTAGGGGAGGTCGTGGGTGACCATCAGCAGGGTCGTGTCGAGACCGGTCAGGATGTCGGCCAGCTCGCGACGGCTGGCCGGGTCGAGGTTGCTGGACGGCTCGTCGAGCACCAGCAGCCGGGGGTCGGACACCAGCACCGTGGCGAGCGCGACCCGTCGGCGCTGACCGAACGACAGGTGGTGGGGCGGGCGGTCCGCCACGTGCTGCATGCCGACCAGGGCCAGGGCCTGGTCGACGCGTGCGCCGAGCTCGGCGCCGTGCACACCGAGGTTCGCCGGGCCGAACCCGACGTCGTCGGCGACCGTGGGCATGAACAGCTGGTCGTCGGGGTCCTGGAACACCAGGCCCACGCGCCGACGTACCTCGGGCAGGTGCTCTCTGGCCACCGGCAGGCCGTCGATGGTCACGGCACCCGAGCCGTACCCGCCCGTGCCCGGTCCGAGGATGCCGTTGAGGTGCAGCACCAGCGTCGTCTTCCCCGCCCCGTTCGGTCCGAGCAGGGCGACCCGCTCCCCCGCGCGCAGCTCCAGGTCGACGCCGAACAGCACCTGCCGCCCGTCGGGGTACGCGAAGGTCAGCTGCTCCACACGAGCCACGGGCCCACCATCCCGCGGCGTCCGGTCGCTCATGTCGCCATCGCCGAGATCGCCACTGCCGCAGCCGCTGCGGGCAGCGCGGCACAGGCCACCCACTGGACGGGACCGGCCGACCGCCCCGCCAGCACAGGCATCCTCCCGGTGTAGCCGCGGGAGAGCA
This sequence comes from uncultured Actinomycetota bacterium, assembly GCA_963843835.1. Taxonomy (GTDB): domain Bacteria; phylum Actinomycetota; class Actinomycetes; order Actinomycetales; family CAWJMD01; genus CAWJMD01. The sequence continues at coordinate 134,766 of CAWJMD010000008.1, read as the reverse complement.
TGGAGCGGTGCACCCGCTCCCCGCGCTCGTAGCTGCGGACGAACAGCGAACCGACCCCGGCGGCCTCGATCCTCAGGTGGCCGATCTGTCCACCGGTGAAGCCCCTTGCAGCGCGGGCGATCCGCATCCTCTGGAGGTCGCCGGTCACCACGGTCGCGTACCGCACCATGAAGCCTGCGATCGAGACCAGCTGACGCGGTACCCGTAGTCGGTCGAGGCCTGCCAGGAGATCGCGGGCCGAGGTGGTGGCCGCGAGGGTGATGCCGGTGACGACGCCGAGGGTCGCCTTCAGCAGCAGCGTGGCTCCGCCCACGATCCCGGCGGACGACAGTGACACGCCCATCACGTCGACGCGTGGGCCGGCGGCCACCACCGGCAGCAGCAGGGAGAACGCGACGAACGGCAGCTCGACCACCATCCGGCGCAGCACGACCGGGGCCGGCACCCGCGCCAGGGCGAGCACGCCCAGGATCAGGGCCAGGTACCCGGCGTACGCCGCCCACCGACCCTGAGGGGTGGCTACCACGACCACGACGAACGCGATGGCCGCCACCACCTTCGGGTGCGCGGGCAGGCGGTGGACGATCGTGTCGCGGTCCACGTACAGGCCCTCGTGCGCGGTGCCCACGCGTAGACCCTCAGACCTCGGCGCGACGGCGGCGCGCCAGGCGGAGGACCGCCACCGCGGCGAGGCCTGTGAGCAGGAGCCCGACCACCCCGGCCAGTCCGGTGCCCAGCGCGGCACCGTCGATGCCTGCCACCGTGTACCCGGACAGGGGTGAGGCCGCCGTGGCGGAGGCGAGCGCGGTCGAGCCGAAACCGAGCTGGGTGGCCACCGACTCGAGACCGTCCGGGCTCGTGGAGGCCACGACCGAGAGCATCCCGGCCACCACGACGCTGACGGCGGCGAGCGCCGTCAGTGGTCCGCGGCGCCCACGCGTCCCGGCGGGCGACGGCCCGGCACCGTGGTCGGTGGCCTCGACCTCCCGGCCGGTCGCGTCGACGAGAACGAGACGCGGAGTGAGACCGCGCGCGGCGTGGACCAGGTCGGGGCGTGTCGCCACCAGCGCCCCGACGACGGCTGCGGTGATCACGGCCTCCCCGACGCCGATGAGCACGTGCCAGCCGAGCATGGCGGCGGTCAGGGTGGCCAGCGGGATCTCGACGGCCCCGCCGACGGCGTAGAGCACGACGAAGACCCCCGCCGCCGCGGGCAGCGACAGGAAGGCGCCGACGGCGCTTGCCGGGACGACACTGGCGGGACGCCTCGGCAGGAGGGCCAGAGCGACCCGAGTGACGGCGTAGCCGACCAGGACCGTGACAACTGCCAGAAGGGTGATGTTCGTCCCGAGTGCGGTGAGCCCGCCGTCGGCGAAGACCAGCGCCTGCACCACGAACACGACGGACAGGCACAGCACCGCGGTCCACGGCCCGACGAGCACCGCCGCGAGCACCCCGCCCAGCAGGTGCCCGCTCGTGCCCACCCCGACCGGGAAGTTCACCATCTGCACCGCGAACACGAAGACCGCGGTCAGCCCCGCGAGCGGGGCTCCCGACTCGCGCAGCTCTGAGTCGCTGCGTCGCAGCGCCAGTCCGATGGCGGTCGCGGCCACGACGCCCGTCGCGACCGAGGTCGGGACGTCGAGGAACCCGTCGGGAACGTGCACCGCGTCAGTCTCGCGTTGTTGCGACACGTTCGCAAGAGCGGACGCGGCGGTGTCGCACCACCCGCGGAGCAGCCGCCGGTACCCCGTAATCTCGCGTCCATGACCCCATCCACCGAGACCGCGCCCGGTCGCCTGGCCGTCGGCGACACCGCACCCGACTTCACGCTGCCGACCGCTGACGGCACCGACTTCACGCTCTCCGACCACAGCGACAGCCGCGTGATCGTGTACTTCTACCCTGCGGCGATGACGCCGGGGTGCACGACGCAGGCCTGCGACTTCCGGGACAGCCTCGCTTCGCTCCAGGCCGCGGGCTACACGGTGGTCGGGATCAGCCCCGACCCCGTCGACGCCCTCGTCCGCTTCGTCGAGAAGGAGGGCCTGACCTTCCCGCTCGCCAGCGACGTGGACCGCTCGGTGCTGAACGCCTACGGCGCCTGGGGCGAGAAGACGAGCTACGGCAAGGTCGTGACGGGCACCATCCGCTCGACCGTGGTCGTCGGGACGGACGGCAAGGTCGAGCACGCGGGGTACAACGTCAAGGCCACGGGGCACGTCGCCAAGCTGCGCCGCGACCTCGCAGTGGAGTGACCGGAGCTCGTTCAGAAGGCCTGTGTGCCAGCGTGACCGCCCGCGTATCGTGTCGGAGCGCGCGGGAGTGGTGTAACTGGCAGCCACGCAGGACTTAGGATCCTGTGTCTTCGGACGTGCGGGTTCGAGTCCCGCCTCCCGCACCGACCGGCACCGGACGCAAAGCCGGACCGGACACGAGCACGACGACGACGGCGCCGCCCCAGCGGGGGCGGCGCCGTCGTGTCGTTCAGCTGCAGGTCAGCCGGCAGCCGGCGGGGTCAGCACGCTGTCGATGAGGTAGACCGTGGCGTTCGCGGTCTTCACACCACCGCAGATCACGTTGGCGTCGTTGACCTTGAGGTTGTCGCCCGAGCCGGTCACCTCGACGGTCCCACCCTGGACGGTCTCCTGCGAGCCGACCACGGCCTCGGGGTCGAGCTGGCCCGGCACCACGTGGTACGTGAGGATCGAGCTCAGCAGGTTCGAGTCGGTCTTCAGCGTCTCGAGCGTCGCGGCGTCCACCTTGGCGAAGGCGTCGTCGACGGGGGCGAAGACGGTGAACTCCCCACCGTTGAGGGTGTCGACCAGGTTCACGTCCGGGTTGTACTCGCCCGAGACGGTCGCGGTCAGGGTCGTCAGCAGCGGGTTGTTGCTCGCCGCGGTGGCGACCGGGTCCTGAGCCATGCCGTCGACGGAGCCGGCGCCGTCCGGCACGGCCTCCGCGTATCCGGCGCAGCCGGGGCCGACCAGGCCAGAGGCCATCGCGGCCTCGGTGTCGGTGGCCATCGGCGTCGAGGGGGACGACGACGTGTCCTCGGAGGGGGCGGCGGTCTCGGTGCCACCACCGCTGCAGGCTGCGGTCGTCAGGGCGACCGAGGCGAACAGGGCGGCGATCGCGAGGCGGTTCTTCTTCACGGTAGTTCCTCCAGGTTTGATGCAGCTTGTGTGATGTGTTCGGGACAGCCGTCGGGGTGGATTGCTCTGGACGGGAAGGAGTTTCAGGAGACGGTGACGTTGACCGAGTGCCAGCCTGCGGCGCCGTCCGGGATCGGTCGCGCACGCTCCTCGGTCTGCACCGCACCGGTCGCGTCGGTGGCACGCACCCGCAGGGTGTGGCTGCCCGGGGTCGCGTCCCACGTGTAGGACCACTGGCGCCAGGTGTCGAGGTTTGCCTCCGCACCGAGCGTGGCCTCCTGCCACCCGCCCCCGTCGACCTGCACCTCGACGGCCGTGATGCCGCGGTGCTGCGCCCAGGCCACCCCTCCCACGGCGACCGGCCCGGCGGCGACCTTGGCGAACGAGGCGGGCACGTCGATACGCGACGCCGTCTTGATCGGCGCCTTCTCGGCCCAGCCGCGGTCGGTCCAGTAGGCCGTGGCGTCCGCGAACGTCGTGACCTCCATCTCCACGACCCACTTGGTCGCGGAGACGAAGCCGTAGAGCCCGGGGACGACCATCCGCACCGGGAAGCCGTGCTCGAGCGGCAGCGGCTCGTCGTTCATGCCTATCGCCAGCAGGCTGTCGCGGTCGGAGTCCTGCAGCACCTCCAGCGGGGTGGAGGCGGTGAAGCCGTCGATGCTCCTCGACAGCACCATGTCGGCGCCGCTGGTGGGTCGCGCCCGCTCCAGCAGCTCGCGGATGGGCAGGCCGAGCCACTTCGCGTTGCCGGCCAGCTCGCCACCCACCTCGTTGGAGACGCAGGTCAGGGTCACCCAGGCCTCGACGAGATCTGCGCCCAGGAGGTCGGCGAAGGTGATCTCGACCTCCTCCTCGACCATGCCGTGAATCCGTAGGCTCCAGTCGTCGGGGTTGACCTGGGGGACGGTGAGGGCGGTGTCGATCCGGTAGAAGTCCTTGTTGGGTGTCACCCACTTCGTGATGCCGTCCAGGTCGACCTGCACGCCTGCGGGGGGTCTCGGCGCGGGCGTCGAGGCGCCAGGGAGAGCCACGTTGCCACGGGCCTCAACGACGTCGCGGGCACGCTGGCCCAGAACCCTTGCACCCACACCGGCCACGGCGGCGACCGCGGCGGTGACCCCGATCGCGACGAGGAAGCTGCGACGGTCCGCGCCCTCACCCGCGCCCGTGGCGCCATCGAGCCGGTCGAGCAGCCTGTCGAGGACGACGATGCCTGCTCCGGCGCCGACGACGCTGGGCAGCACGTCGAGCGGCCCGGCTCCCGCCCGTGTCACGGCGGCGATCGCGGCGACCACGCCGAGCAGCCCGACGGCGACCCAGCCGAACAGACGGCGACGAGCGGCGAGGACCCCGGCCACCGCGGCGAGAGCGGTGATGACGACGACCATGCTGACGAGCAGCACCAGCTTGTCGTTGGTGCCGAAGGTCTCGACCGCGAAGTCCTTGAGCGGTGGCGGCGTGAGGTCGATGAACGCGGAGCCGACGGCGAGGACGGGGGACGACGACGGTGAGACGACGGCCGCGAGGACCTCGGCGACGCCGAGGGTGAAGCCTCCGGCGGTGACGCCCGCGAGGGCGGCGAGGAGGCGTGGTCGTCGTCTTGGGGTTTTCACACGTCGTGTTCGACACCGCGACCTGGCCGGATGGGTCCGCAGAAGGGACGGATCCCCTGCCGGACCACTCCTCGTCCTACTTCAGGAGCGGCAGGAGGGAGTCGGCGAGCGCCCGGAGGGCCTGGCTGCGGTGGCTGACCGCGTTCTTCTCGTCCGCCGGGAGCTCGGCCAGGGTGCGGCAGTCGTCCACCTGCAGGATGGGGTCGTACCCGAACCCGCCATCACCGCGCGGCGCGGTGGTCAGCGTCCCGCGCAGGTGTCCGTGCTCGACGACCACACGCCCGTCCGGGTGCACGAGGGCCATCGCGCAGACGAAGCCGGCAGCGCGGTGCTCTGCCGGTACGTCCCGCAGCTGTGCGAGCAGGAGGTCCACGTTGGCCCGGTCGTCCCCGTGAAGGCCGCTCCAGCGCGCGGAGAAGACGCCGGGTGCACCACCCAGCACGTCCACCGCCAGGCCCGAGTCGTCCGCCACGGAGGGCAGGCCCGTCGCTGCCGCGGCCGCGCGCGCCTTGAGCAGCGCGTTCTCGGCGAAGGTGACGCCGGACTCCACGACGTCGGGGGTGTCGAGACCCTCGAGCGATACCAGCCCGTGCTCCAGGTCGACGTCCGTACCCACGGCGGAGGCGAGGATGGCGCGCATCTCGCCCAGCTTGTGGGCGTTGCGGGTGGCCAGCAGGACCCGTGCCGACGGGTGGAGCCCGCTCACGGGGCGGCGGCGGGGTCGAGCGGTCGCGCGAGCGCCTCGGCCTGCAGGCGCGTGAGCTCGGCGCAGCCGGTGATCCCGAGGTCGAGCAGAGAGTCGAGCTCCCGACGGTCGAAGGGTGCGCCCTCGGCGGTGCCCTGCACCTCCACGAAGAGGCCACGTCCGGTTGCGACGATGTTCATGTCCGTCTCGGCGCGCACGTCCTCGGCGTAGTTCAGGTCGAGAACCGGTGTGCCGTCGGCGATCCCGACCGAGACGGCCGCGACCGAGTCGATCAGGGCGTCGCCCTTCACCAGCTTCTTGGCCCGGGCCCAGGTGAGGGCGTCAGCGAGAGCCACGTAGGCGCCCGTCACCGCCGCGGTCCGGGTGCCGCCGTCGGCCTGCAGCACGTCGCAGTCCAGCACGATGGTGTTCTCCCCCAGCGCCTTCGTGTCGATGACCGCGCGCAGGGACCGTCCGATCAGACGGGAGATCTCGTGGGTGCGACCCCCGATCCGGCCCTTGACCGCCTCGCGGTCCGACCGTGTGTTGGTGGCGCGCGGCAGCATGGCGTACTCGGCCGTCACCCATCCCTTGCCCGACCCCTTGCGCCACCGCGGGACCCCCTCGGTGAGGGATGCGGCACAGAGCACGCGGGTGGCACCGAACTCCACGAGGACGCTGCCCTCGGCGTGGTCGAGCCACCCACGGGTGATGCGGATGTCGCGGAGCTGGTCGGGAGCGCGGCCGTCGGGTCGGGAGGTCATGCGTGCGAGCGTAACGAGGGGGTGCGACGAGCCCGGCCGGAGGCTTAGCGTGGTGGCATGAGCGACTCGACGTCCGACGCCGGCACACCAGGACGCGCCACCGACCTCCTGCGTCTTCACACCGACCCGGACCTGCTCGTGATGGTCACCGTGTGGGACGCGATCAGCGCGAGAGTGGTCGCCGACCAACCAGGCTGCAGGGCCCTGGCCACGGCCAGCCACTCGATCGCCGCCACGTTCGGTTATCCGGACGGCGAGCAGATCCCGCTCGACCTGATGATCGACATGGTGGGTCGCATCGCGGCGACCGTCGACGTGCCGGTCTCCGCCGACCTGGAGGCAGGCTACGGCGACCCGGGGGAGACGATCCGCCGCGCCATCGGGGTCGGGGTGGTCGGCGCGAACCTCGAGGACGGGATGCGACCGCTGCCCGAGGCCGTGGCCGCGGTCGAGGCAGCGATGAACGCCGCCCAGGCGGAAGGCGTTCCCGACTTCGTGCTCAACGCCCGGACCGACGTCGTGCTCCGGGGCGCCGACCGTGACCCGGCCGAGGTGCTGCGGGACGCCATCGAGCGTGGACGGGCGTTCTTGGACGCCGGGGCCCCCGTGGTCTTCGTCCCGGGCCGCCTGGACCTCGAGATGGTGCAGGCGCTCGTCGAGGGCATCGGCGACCGCCGGGTGACCACCATCGGAGCACCCGGCAACCCGCCCGTCGCGGACCTCCAGGCAGCAGGGATCGCGCGCGTCTCGTACGGGCCCTGGACCCAGCGACTCGCCCTCACCCACCTGGCCGACGCCGCCGCCGACCTGCTGACGGGAGCCCCGCTTCCCGGGGGAGTGCGCGTCCTCAACTGATCGTCGTTGTCCTGGCAGGCGTCTCAGATGTCGATGCGCATCCCCTGCACCGCCAGGTCGAGCTGACCCGTCCACACGGTCCGTGCCTCGTCGAGGGTTCGCTGCGGGTCGTTCCACGGCGGGAGATGGGTCAGGACAAGTCGCCCCACGCCGGCGTCGCGTGCCGCCTCCCCGGCACGTAGCCCGGTCAGGTGGATGCCGCGCGCCGAGTCGCGGCCCTCCTGGAAGGCCGCCTCGCAGAGCAGCACGTCGGCACCGGCGGCGGCGCCGACCAGCCCGTCGCAGGCGTCGGTGTCCCCCGAGTACGTCAGGGTCACCGGGTGCCCGTCCACCTCGGAGGGGCCGCTCACCCGCAGCGCGTACGCCTGCACCGGGTGCTCGACGCGGTACGGGGTGACGCTGAGCGGGCCGACGGTGACCGGCTCCCCCGCCACCCACTCCCGCACATCGAGCTCGGCGCTCATGCCGGGGTTCTCGGGCAGGTCGTACGCGCGCGCGAGGCGACCGGCGGTCCCCGTCGGCCCGTGCACGGGCACCCGCGCGTGCGGGCCACCGTCGGGGTCGTACTTCAGCGCGACGTAGAGCCCGCACAGGTCGAGGCAGTGGTCGGCGTGCAGGTGGCTCAGGCACACGGCGTCGATGTCCGGCAACGCGACGTGGCGCTGCAGGGGACCCAGCGCGCCATTCCCGAGGTCGAGAAGGAGGCGGTAGGCGCGCGACTCCCCCTCCGGTGACAGGCCGTCGGCCTCGACCAGGTAGCAGGACGCCGGGGAGTCGGGGCCGGGCAGCGACCCGGAGCACCCCATGACGGTCAGCCTCATGCCGGCACCACCGCCGCCTCAGCGACCACCTCGGGCCCGAGGAATCGGCGCGCCAGGGCGGTGAACTGCGCCGGCTCCCCCGTCGTCATGAAGTGGTGCTGGGGCGGTGCCGCCTCGACCGGCCGCGTGGCCTGCGCCCCGGCGAGCACCCGGTAGACCTCCTGGGCGGTCTCCTCGGCGCTGCTGACCAGCGTGACGCCGGACCCCATCACGAAGGACAGGGCGCCGGCGAGCAGGGGGTAGTGGGTGCATCCGAGCACGAGGGTGTCGACGCGCGCCTCGACCAGGGGCTCCAGGTACCCGCGCGCCACCTCCAGCAGCTCCGGACCCGACGTGATGCCTGCCTCCACCAGCTCGACGAAGCGGGGGCACGCCTGCGTGGTCACCTGCACGTGCGGTGCCGCCGCGAAGGCGTCGGGGTAGGCGCCGGACGTGGCCGTGGCCGTCGTGCAGACGACACCGACCCGGCCGCTGTGGGTTACCGAGACCGCGCGACGCACAGCCGGCCGGATCACCTCGACCACCGGCACGGGGTAGCGCTCGCGGGCGTCGTGGAGCACGGCCGCGCTGGCGGAGTTGCAGGCGATGACGAGCAGCTTGACGTCTCGCTCGACGAGCTCGTCGAGGCAGTCGAGGGCGAAACGACGCACCTCGGCGATCGGGCGCGGGCCGTAGGGCTGGCGGGCCGTGTCGGCCACGTACAGCACCTGCTCGTGCGGCAGCTGGTCCATCACGGCGCGCGCGACCGTCAGGCCGCCAAGGCCTGAGTCGAAGATGCCGATCGGTGCGTCCGCCACGGTCGGCAAGCCTAGGCGGCGGCGGCGACGGTCCGCCCCCACCGCGGCGCGGTGTCGGTCACACGTCCGGCGGCAGGCGGCGCCCGTCGCCCTCGGGCGGCAGCGTCTGCAGCAGCACGTCGGTGACTGACTCCTGGACCCACGTGACGAAGTCGTAGACCATCGCCAGCCAGTCGGTCGGCTCGTCGGGGTCGAGGTCGTCCGGGTCCAGGTCGTGCAGCGCCTCGGCGTCCGCGTCGCTCTCGATGCCCAGCCGCTCGGCGAGCACGAGCCGCACGTCGGTGAGTGCCGTGGTCCAGTCCTGCGCCTGCCGCTCGGTCATCACCTGGTCGGACCCCGGCTCGGCGCGCCACCCGTCCAGCACCGACCGGGCGCTGCGCAGCGCGGCGCGCTTGCGCTGCCGCAGACCGCGTTCGGTGAAGCGGCGGAACTCGGCGGCGGCCCGGTCGTCGTCACGCCGTGCCGGGGGCAGCAGCCGCGCCAGTGCGGGGTCGTCGAAGTCGGCGGGCTGGTCGTCGTCGCCGACCCCCTGCAACGCGACGTCGTCCAGCCCCAGCTCGGCGGCCCAGGGATGCACGGTGTCCGGCACGTCGGGCCGCAGGAGCTCCTCCACGTCGGTGAAGAGGCGCGCCAGCAGGTCGATCTCGGCCTCCTCGAGAGAGGCCCCCACCGCGTTCTGCCTGCGCGTGAAGCGGCGCGCCACTAGGCGGCGTCCTGGGAGTACGTGGCCCACAGCCCGTAGCCGTGGAGGGCCTCGGTGTCGCGCTCCATCTCCTCCATCGAGCCGCTCGACACCACGGCCTTGCCGAGCGTGTGCACGTCGCGCATCAGCCGCTCGGCCACCTCCCGCGAGTACCCGAAGTAGCTCTGGAAGACGTAGGTGACGTACGACATGAGGTTCACGGGGTCGTTCCAGACGATCGTCACCCAGGGGGTGTCCGGTCGGACGGCCTCGTCCGCGGAGGTCTGCTCCACCTCCGAGGGGGCCGTGGACACCGTCAGCACGTGCCTCACTGTAGGCCGACAGTGCGGAGGCGTCTGCGTCGCCTAGGGTTGCCGCGTGAGCCAGCAGGCAGAGCACCCCCCTCACGAGCGGCACATGCCGACGAGCACGTCGCTGCTCACCGACCGCTACGAGCTCACGATGCTGCAGGCCGCGCTGCGCAGCGGCGCGGCCCACCGGCGCAGCGTGTTCGAGGTGTTCGCCCGTCGGCTCCCCGAGGGGCGGCGTTACGCCGTCGCTGCGGGATCGGGCCGGCTGCTGGAGGACCTCGAGGCGTTCCACTTCTCCGACACCGAGCTGTCGTGGCTGAGCCGCGAGCGGGTGGTGGACGAGGAGACGCTGCGCTGGCTGGCGGAGTACCGCTTCCGCGGTTCCGTCTGGGGCTACGCCGAGGGCGAGTGCTTCTTCCCGGGCTCGCCCGTGCTGGTGGTCGAGGGGACGTTCGCCGAGGCCGTGCTGCTCGAGACGATGGTGCTGTCGGTGCTCAACCACGACAGCGCGATCGCCGCCGCGGCGAGCCGGATGACCTGTGCCGCCGGCGACCGCCCCTGCCTCGAGATGGGATCACGCCGCACGCACGAGGACGCGGCGGTCTCGGCGGCGAGGGCGGCCGCCGTCGGCGGGTTCTCCGGCACGTCCAACCTCGAGGCGGGCCGCGTCTACGGGCTGCCCACCATCGGCACGGCCGCCCACTCCTTCACGCTCCTGCACGACGACGAGCGCGCGGCCTTCTCAGCGCAGGTCGAGTCGCTCGGTCCGGGCACCACGCTCCTGGTCGACACGTACGACGTCACCGAGGGCGTCCGCGCGGCGGTCGAGATCGCCGGCACCGGTCTTGGCGCCGTCCGTCTCGACTCGGGGGACCTGCTCGTCCAGGCCCACGAGGTGCGAGCACAGCTCGATCGGCTCGGTGCCACGTCGACCCGCATCGTCGTCACGTCCGACCTCGACGAGCACGCGATCGCCGCCCTGGCCGCGGGACCGGTCGACGCGTACGGGGTGGGCACGTCCCTGGTCACCGGCAGCGGCCACCCGACCGCGGGCCTGGTCTACAAGCTCGTGGCGCGGGAGGACTCCTCGGGCGGGCTGGTGGGTGTCGCCAAGGCCTCGCGCGACAAGGTCGGCGTCGGCGGACGCAAGTGGGCGCTGCGCCGCCGCGACCCCTCCGCTACCGCGACCGCTGAGGTCGTCGGCATCGGGCACCGTCCCAGGGACGACGGGGACGACCGGTCGCTGCTCGTGGCACTCGTGACCGAGGGGGAGGTCGACCACGACCACACCGGTCCGCTCGCGGTGACCCTCGCGGCCAAACGCCACCTGGCCAGCAGAGCCGAGCTCCCGCCCCAGGCGCACCGCCTCCAGAAGGGCGAGCCCGCCATCCCGACCATCTACGAGGAGAACCTGTGACCATCCGCCGAGCCCTTCTCGTCGTCGACGTCCAGAACGACTTCTGCGAGGAGGGGTCGCTGGCGGTCTCCGGGGGCGCAGCCGTGGCGGCGGCGATCACCGAGCACGTCCGGGCCCACCGCGACGAGTACGACGCGGTGGCCGGGACTCTCGACTGGCACCGCGACCCCGGCCCGCACTTCAGTGACGACCCCGACTACGTCGACTCGTGGCCGCCGCACTGCGAGGTCGGCACCCGCGGGGCCGAGTCGCACCGCGCCCTCGACGCCGGCGAGGTGCAGGCCTGGTTCCGCAAGGGCGAGCACGCCGCCGCCTACTCGGGCTTCGAGGGACACGACCCCGCAGGCTACGCACTGGCCGACTGGCTCGGAGCTCGAGGGGTGACCCACGTCGACGTCGTGGGCATCGCGACCGACCACTGCGTCCGGGCGACCGCGCTCGATGCCGTCTCCTCCGGCTTCGTCACGCGCGTGCTGCTGGACCTGACGGCCGGGGTGGCGCGTCCGACCACGGACGCGGCCCTCGACGAGCTGAGCGCGGCCGGAGCGGAGCTGGTCGGAACCCCGGTCGTCGCGAGCTGACCTGCGCCGGCAGGCGGGTCAGTCCGTCAGGCGGTCCAGACCAGGAGGCAGCGGCCGCGCGTGCACGACGGCGAGCTGCTGGGTGGAGCGCGTGAGCGCCACGTAGAGGTCGCCGGTGCCCTTGGCCCCTGCCTCGAGGACCGCCGCCGGCTCGACCAGCACGACGCCGTCGAACTCGAGCCCCTTGGCCTCGGCCACGTCGAGCAGGGCGACCTCGCGGTCGAGCGCCTGCCAACCGGTGCCTACCGTCCCCTGGGGCAGCGCGTCGACGAGCACCGGCGCCAGCCGGTCGCGGTCGGCGGCGGTGGCGATCACCGCCAGCCGCCCACCCTCCAGGTCGGCCATCTGCTGCCGGAGCGCCTCGACGACGGTCTTGGGCAGCGTGTCCGGGTCGGTCCCGAGCGCCTTCGGCGCCCACCGTCCCTCGCGGACGGCCGACGGGGCCTGCGCCGACGAGCCGGTCGCCTCGAGCAGGGCGGCGGCGACATCCATGATCTGGGACGGCGTCCGGTAGCTGACCGTGAGCTCCTCAGTACGCCAACGGTTCTCGACCAGCGGAGCCAACATCGTGCCCCAGTCGTCCGCGCCTGCCGCGGACCGCGTCTGCGCCAGGTCCCCTACCACGGTCATCGACTTGGACGGGACACGCCGCCCGAGGAGCCGCCACATCATCGGCGACAGCTCCTGCGCCTCGTCCACCACGATGTGCCCGTACGCCCACGAGCGGTCGGTCGCCGCGCGCTCGGCCACGCTGAGCTCGGGGCCGGACTCCCCGAACCGGTCGGCGAGCTGCTCGGCGGTCACCAGGCCGCCCGCGCCCGTCATCTCGACGACCCCGCGGGCGTACTCCACCTCGCTGCTTCGCTGGGCGGCCGCGGCCCGCTCCTGCGCGGTCGCTGCGGCGTCGTCCTCGCCGAGCAGCTCGGCGGCCTCGTCGAGCAGCGGGACGTCGTCGACCGTGAAGGGCGCGTCCCGGTCACGCAGGAGCAGCAAGACCTGCTCGTCGCTGAGCCAGGGCGCGGCGTCCCGCAGGCGCTCCGGGTCCGACAGCAGGGTCGAGACCACGCGCTGCGGCGTCAGGGGCATCCAGGCCAGGTTGAGGGCACGCCGCACGTCGAGCGAGGCACGCAGGTCGGCGATCAGGTCGCCGCGGTCCTCCGGGTCGAACTGGGAACCGAGGGAGCGCGCCATGCGGTCGGCCAGGTGCACCAGCAGGTCCTTGACGAAGGCGACGCGGGCCTGGTTGTGCGGCTTGCCGGAGCGACGGGCCTTGTCGCGCGCGATCGCGACGGCCCGGGGCGTCAGCAGCACGGTGTGGCCCTCGACCTCGAGCACGGTCTGGTCCGCGGGCACCCTCTGCCGCGCGGCGATGGCGGCGGCGACCGCGTCCGCCATCCGGACGTCGCCCTTGAGGCGTGCCACCAGGGGCTCGTCGTGATGGGTCGCCTCGACGCCGGCGACCAGCTGTCCCGCCGGCAGCATGACGACCCCGGTCTCGCCGAGCGACGGGAGCACCCGCTCGATGTAGCGCAGGAACACCGGGCTCGGCCCCACCACGAGCACGCCGCTGCGGGCCAGACGCTCCCGGTAGGTGTAGAGCAGGTAGGCGGCGCGGTGCAGCGCGACAGCTGTCTTGCCCGTGCCCGGGCCGCCCTGCACGACGAGCACCCCGGCCAGGTCGGAACGGATGATGCGGTCCTGCTCCGCCTGGATGGTGGCGACGATGTCACCCATGCGCCCGGTGCGCTGGGCGTTGACCGCCGCGAGGAGCGCACCCTCACCCGAGAGCGCGGAACGCAACCCGTCGTCGAGCCCGTCGAGGTCGAGCACCTCGTCCTCGACCCCGGTGACCGAGCGGCCACGGGTCATCAGGTGCCGGCGGCGCACGACCTCGCCGGGCTTGGCGGAAGTGGCCTGGTAGAAGGGCATCGCCGCGTCCGCGCGCCAGTCGACGAGCATGCGCCTCTGCTCGTCGTCCGCGAGGCCGATCCGGCCCACGTAGCGGTGCTCGCCCCGAACCAGGTCGAGCCGACCGAAGCAGAGCCGGTCCTCGACCGCCCACAGCTGGGCGAGGCGGTTCTCGTACAGCGTCGCGAAGGCGTCACGCTCCGAGCGCGACTGGTGCGTGCCGGTCGCGAGCGTGCGCCGCACGTCGGCCAGGTCGGCCGCCGTCCGCTCGCGCATCCCGTCGAGCCGGTCGTAGAGCCGGTCCACCACCTCCTGCTCGAGGCGGGTCTGGACGGCTCCCACGTCGTCACCCACTGCTCCGGTCCCCCTGCCGCCTCGAGTTCACACGCCGACGAAAGACCTTAGACGACGGGTGCTCCTGACCGGGCATGAACCCGTGACGGGCGGGGTGGTTCTCAACCGATGGACGGTGGCTCCGCCGAGCCGTCCGCTCCCCGCGGGGGCGCGGCGCCGCCCGGACCCCGCCCGGACCACGACCACGCGTAGCTGCCGTCGTCCACCGCAGCGCCCCCTTCGCCGATCTCCAGCGGCTTGAAGGTGTCCACCATGACGGCGAGCTCGTCGAAGTACTCCTTGCCGAGGGCACGCTCGGTGGCGCCCGGCTGTGGGCCGTGGCTGTGCCCGCCGGGGTGGAGCGAGATCGAGCCCTGGCCGATCCCCGAGCCCTTGCGGGCCTCGTAGTCGCCGCCGCAGTAGAACATGACCTCGTCGCTGTCCACGTTGGAGTGGTAGTAGGGCACGGGTACGGCCAGCGGGTGGTAGTCGACCTTGCGCGGCACGAAGGCGCAGATGACGAAGTTCCACGCCTCGAAGACCTGGTGCACCGGCGGCGGCTGGTGCACGCGGCCGGTGATCGGCTCGAAGTCGCTGACGTTGAAGGTGTACGGGTAGAGGCACCCGTCCCAGCCGACGACGTCGAAGGGGTGCCCCGGGTGCACGACGACGCTCCCGACCACTCCTGACGGGCCGTGGCCACGGTGCTTCGTGTAGACCTCCACGTCGCCCGCGTCGTCGACGAGCAGCGGTTCCGAGGGCGCGTGCAGGTCGCGCTCGCAGTAGGGCGAGTGCTCGAGCAGCTGGCCGTACCGCGAGAGGTAGCGCTTGGGCGGTGCGATGTGGCTGTTCGCCTCGACCGTGTAGGCCCGCAGGGGCCCTTCGGCGTCCACACGACTCGGGACCCAGCGGTGCACCGTCGCCCGGGGGATGACCACGAAGTCGCCCTGGCGAACCTCCAGCACCCCGAACATCGTCTCCACGGTCGCGGCACCCGACTCGACGTACACGCACTCGTCGCCGATCGCGTTGCGGTACAGGGGACTCGGCTCGCGGGCCACGGCGTAGCCGATGCGCACGTCGGCGTTGCCCAGCACCAGCCGCCGTCCCAGCACCACGTCGACACCCTGCCCCGGTGCGTCCGTGGTGAAGAGGTCGTGCAACCGCAGGTGGCGCGGTGTCAGGGGGTGGTTCGCCTGCGTCGAGAGGTCGGGCAGGTCCCACACGCGGCTGTCGACGATCGACGAGGGGATGCCGCGGTGGTAGAGGAGCGAGGAGTCCGACGAGAAGCCCTCCTCCCCCATCAGCTCCTCGCTGTAGAGCGACCCGTCCGGCTGGCGGAACTGGGTGTGCCGCTTGGGCGGCACCTGACCGACGCGGCGGTAGTGGGCCATGGTCGCTCCTGATCGGTGAGGGTGAACGAAAGGGCTTGTCCGATAAGCGGTCACCGCTGTATCGCTGCTGTTACGTTGCGCTACGCTCCCGCGCATGTCAAGGGACCCGCTGTGGCGACGGCTGGTCGACGACGCCGCGGTCTTCCCGCCCGGGAACGCCCCGTGGTCGAGGGCCCTGCCCGACCACCGGGCGCACCGCATCTCCCCGTACGGTCCGATGGTGGGTCCGTTGCTGGTGCCGGCGAAGCAGGCGTCGGCGATCGTCGCCGCACTCGGTTCCTCGGCCGATCCCCTGGAGATCGGCCTCATCGGGCCCGTCGACGCCATCGCCGCCGCGCGCGACGAGCTCCAGCAGAGCTCATCCCCCGTCGAGGTCGTCGCCGCCGAGATCCCGCCCGTCGGTGCCGACGAGCTGGCGTCCACCGTCACCGCGGCCCAGCGCCTGGACGTGCCTGCGTTGTGGTTCGAGGTGCCCTGGGGAGAGGCCGGCGTGGACGCGGTCGCTGCCCTGGCCACCGCGTCCTCCCACGTCCGCGTCGGTCGCAGCCCGTTCGGGGCCAAGCTGCGCACCGGGGGGACGACCGCCGCTGCCGTCGTCCCGATCGAGGACCTGGCCCTCTTCCTGCGGGCCTGCACCTCGTCCGGGGTGCCGTTCAAGCTCACGGCCGGCCTCCACCACGCCGTCCGCGGTGAGGACCCCGTCACGGGCGGGATCACCCACGGCGTGCTGAACGTGGTCGCCGCCGTCGACGCCCTGCTGCGTGGGGCCGAGGACTCCGCCGTGAAGGACCTGCTGTCCCTCACCGACCCGTCGGGCCTGGTCCCCGCCGTCACGGCGATCCCGGACCAGGGCCGGCGCACCGTCCGCCAGCACTGGGCCAGCTTCGGATGCTGTGGGGTGGCAGACCCGCTGCGCGAGCTCGCCGACCTCGGCGTCCTGCCCGCCGACGGCCTCACCGGCCCGTCCCGGGCCACCGTCCCCGCACCGCTCACCGAGGAGGTCCCGTGACCCTGTCGACCTGGGTACCCGTCCCTGCAGGCTCGCCGTTCGGCCCGGACGCCCTGCCGTACGGCGTCTTCTCGGTGGGTGACGAGCCGGCGCGCGTAGGGGCCCGCATCGGCGACCACCTGCTCGACCTCGCCCCACTGGCCGCCGAGGACATGCTGGCCGTTGGTGCCGCCCTCGCCGAGCCCACTCTCAACGCCTTCATGGCGGCCGGGCCGGCGGTGTGGGCCGAGGTCCGGGCCTGGGTCGTCGACGTGGTCACCGCCGAGGGACGCCGGGAGCAGGCAGCGCCGCACCTCCTCCCTCTCGACGCGGTGACGCTCCACATGCCTTTCCGGGTCGGCGACTACGTGGACTTCTACTCGAGCGAGCACCACGCCACCAACGTCGGCCGCCTCTTCCGTCCCGACTCGGAGCCGTTGCTGCCCAACTGGAAGCACCTGCCGGTCGGCTACCACGGGCGCGCGGGGACCGTCGTGCCGTCGGGCACCGACATCGTGCGGCCCTGCGGGCAGCGCAAGCCGCGGGGAGCCGACGCCCCCGACTACGGCCCCAGCCGACAGCTCGACATCGAGGCCGAGGTCGGGTTCGTCGTCGGCGTGCCGACCACGCTCGGCGACCGGGTGGGCGTCGCCGACGCCGGCCAGCACCTGTTCGGTGTCTGCCTCGTCAACGACTGGAGCGCACGCGACCTGCAGAGCTGGGAGTACGTGCCCCTCGGTCCGTTCCTGGGAAAGTCCTTCGCGACGTCCGTGTCGCACTGGGTGCTGCCGGTCGCAGCCCTCGACCACGCCCGCGTGTCGCCGCCCGAGCGGAGTCACGGACTCCTGGACTACCTGGCCGACGAGCCCGACGACCCGTGGGGCCTCGACCTCGACCTCGAGGTGAGCTGGAACGGCACGACGGTGAGCCGGCCACCGTTCGCCCAGATGTACTGGACGGCGGCGCAGCAGCTGGCCCACCTCACCGTGAACGGGGCGAGCCTGCGGACGGGTGACCTCTTCGCGTCCGGCACGGTGAGCGGTCCCGAACCCGCGCAGCGCGGCTCGTTCCTGGAGCTGTCGTGGAACGGCACCGAGCCCGTTCAGCTCGACGACGGCACCAGCCGCACGTTCCTCGAGGATGGTGACGAGGTCGTGCTGACCGCTACCGCAGCCGGGGCCGACGGGTCCCGCGTCGGGCTGGGCGAGGTACGCGGACGCGTTCTGCCCGCGCGCTGAGCGGCGGGCGCCTCAGCCTCGGTACGAGCTCGTGGTCGTCCCGGGCGGGACGGGACCGTCCGCCACCCACCCGCGTGCCGCGGGGAACGACCTGGCCAGCTGCACGCCCGGGTGCTCGGGGGGAGCGACAGGCAGGCGGGTGTTCACCACGACCGTGCCGACCGCCTTGTCGTGCAGGCACTGCACGTGGCGGTCCCAGAGCAGCCACACGTAGTCGACGATCGGCGAGACGCCCATGGAGACGGTGGACGCCAGGGCGGGCAGCCCCACACGACCCCACACCTGGCCGTTGGTGAGCTGGCCGTCGGCGTGGAACGTGCGGATCCTCAGCCCCAGGACCTGCTTGCCCGGGGACGCGCCGTGCGTGCGGACCCGCAGCACGAAGGCCCAGACCCAGTAGGCGAGCGACAGGCCGAGACCGAGCATGTAGAGCAGCACGATCACCCCTCCGGCTGCACCGAACGAGTCCGACCCTCCGCTCACGCCGTTCGACACCGCGAACGCCACCAGGCCGAAGACCAGCCCGAACACGAGCAGCACCACGAGGGTGACCAGGAAGCCGAACAGCCCGTCGAGAAGGTAGGCGCCGAGCCGGATCCACGGGGTGGCCAGCGGGGTCCCGTCCGGGCAGTGGGTCATCTGGGGCACGGCCGGCTGCTGGGGCGGGTAGCCCTGCTGCTGCGCCGGGTAGCCCTGCTGCTGCGCCGGGTAGCCCTGCTGCTGCGCCGGGTAGCCCTGCTGCTGCGCCGGGTAGAACTGCGGGTAGCCCGGCTGCTGCGCCGGGTAGCCCGCAGACCCGGACAGGGGCGGTGAGGGCTCGCTCTGCGGCGCGAACGGCTGGGTCGCCGGACCGTCGGGGACGGCCTTCTCGAGCTCCACCGTCGGCTGGTCCGTCGGCTGGTCCTCCTCGGCTGGCCCTGCGGCTGCTCCTGCTGCGGCTGGGCGGGAGCCGGGGAGGCCTGGCCCGTCCCCGCGTCGATGTGGTCGGTCCACTGCACGCCGTCCCACCACCTGATGGCGCCCCGCGGCGCGTCAGGGTGCGGATCGGGGTACCAGCCTGCCGGGATGCTCATGCGGGACAGCGTGCCAGTCGCGCCCCACCGCGCGAGCACGGGTCGCCGTTCGACCCCTTTCGGCGTGGCGGAGCGCCCTCCGGAGTCAGACGACGTCGAGGGCGAGCAGGTCGTCCTCGGTCTCACGCCGGACGACGACGCGGGACCGCCCTGCACGCACCGCCACCACGGGCGGACGTGGGACGTGGTTGTAGTTGGACGCCATGCTGCGGCAGTAGGCGCCGGTGCCGGGGACGGCCAGGAGGTCGCCGGCGGCCACGTCGGCCGCGACGAACTCGTCCTTGACCACGACGTCCCCGCTCTCGCAGTGCTTCCCGACGACACGGGTCAGCACGGGACCGGCGTCGGAGCGGCGCGAGGCGAGGCTGCACGAGTAGTCGGCGTCGTACAGCGCCGTGCGGATGTTGTCGCTCATCCCCCCGTCGACCGCGACGTAGCGCCGCACCCCTCCCCCGTCGAGCTCGACGTCCTTGACCGTGCCGACGTCGTACAGCGTGAACGTCGACGGGCCGGCGATCGCCCGCCCGGGCTCGACGGAGATCCGGGGGACGTCGACCCCCAGGGACGCGCACTCCTTGGCGACGATGTCGGCCATGCCCTCGGCCAGCTCGTCCACCGGCATCGGGTCGTGCTGGGTCGTGTACGCCACGCCGAAGCCCCCACCGAGGTCGAGCTCCGGCAGGACCACCCCGTGCTCGGACCGCACCGCGGCGTGCAGCCCCAGCACCCGTCGTGCCGCGACCTCGAAGCCCGACACGTCGAAGATCTGGGACCCGATGTGCGAGTGCAGACCTCGCAGCTCCAGCTCCGGACGGGCCAGCACCGCCGCGACGGCCGCCGCGGCCTGCCCGCCGGTGAGCGAGAGACCGAACTTCTGGTCCTCGTGCGCAGTGGCGATGTACGAGTGGGTGTGCGCCTCCACCCCCACCGTGACCCTGAGCAGGACGGGAGCCCTGACGCCGCGTGCGCCGGCGGCGTCGGCCAGCCGGTCGATCTCCGCGAGCGAGTCCACGACGATGCGTCCGATGCCGTGCTCGAGGGCACGCGCGTGCTCCGCGTCGGACTTGTTGTTGCCGTGCAGCCCGATCCGCTCCGCGGGAACACCGGCACGCAGGGCCACGGCGAGCTCGGTGCCCGTGCACGTGTCGAGCGACAACCCCTCGGCCGCCACCCAGCGTGCGACCTCCGTGCACAAGAACGCCTTCCCGGCGTAGTACACGTCCGCGCCACCGCAGTGATCGGCGAAGGCGGTGTCGAAAGCCAAAGCGAAAGCCCTTGCCCGAGCACGGAAGTCGTCCTCGTCGAGCACGTACACGGGGGTCCCGTGCTCGGCCGCCAGCTCGCGAACGTCCATGCCCGCGACGACGAGGGCGCCCTCGGGGCCGCGTGTCACGTTGGCCGACCACAGCGACGTCACCAGCTCGTTGGGGTCGGTCGGCACCGACAGCCACGACGGTGCGCCGTAGCCCTCCGCGTGCAGCGCGCCTGCTTCGTGGGCTCTCACAGCTACATCCGGTCGGGCGCGCCGACGCCCATCATCGTCAGCCCGTTGCCGAGCACCTGCCGGGTGGCGTCCGTCAGCCACAGGCGCGTCCGGTGGGCGTCGGTGACCTCCTCGTCGCCCTGGGGTACCACGCGACGCTTCGCGTCGTACCACTTGTGGAACAGCGAGGCGACCGTCTCGAGATAGCGGGCGACGCGGTGCGGCTCCCGCAGCTCGGCGGCCTGGGCCACCACGCGCGGGTACTCCCCCAGCGCACCGAGCAGCGCCGACTCGGTGGGGTGGTCGAGCTGCGACGGGTCGAAGCCGTCCTCCGTGCGCACACCGGCGTCGCGCGCGTTGCGCCCGATGCCCGCAGTGCGCGCGTGCGCGTACTGGACGTAGAAGACGGGGTTCTCGTTGGTCTGCTTGCGCAACAGGTCGAGGTCCACGTCGATGTTCGAGTCGGACGAGGACCGCACCAGGGCGTAGCGCCCGGCGTCGACACCCACGGCGTCCACCAGGTCCTCCATCGTGATGATCGTGCCCGCGCGCTTGCTCATCCGCAGCGGCTCCCCTCCCGACACGAGGTTGACCATCTGGCCGATG
This sequence comes from uncultured Actinomycetota bacterium, assembly GCA_963843835.1. Lineage (GTDB taxonomy): Bacteria > Actinomycetota > Actinomycetes > Actinomycetales > CAWJMD01 > CAWJMD01. The sequence continues at coordinate 114,059 of CAWJMD010000008.1, read as the reverse complement.
AGGATCTCGAGGTTGACCCCGGGGGTGTCGCCGAACGCGGCGCACATCGCCATCATCCGGCCGACGTACCCGTGGTGGTCGGCGCCGAGCATGATGATCGAGCGGTCGAAGCCGCGCTCCCGCTTGTGCAGGTAGTACGCGAGGTCACCCGCGAAGTAGGTCGGCGTCCCGTCGCTTCGGATGACGACGCGGTCGCGGTCGTCCCCGAAGTCGGTGGTGCGCAGCCACAGCGCGCCGTCGGCCTCGAACATGTGCCCTTGCTCGCGCAGCCGCTCGATGGCGCGCGTCACGGCGCCGGAGCCGTGCACCTCGTTCTCGTGGAAGTACACGGCGAAGTCCACGCCGAAGTCGTGCAGCGCCTGCTTGATCTCGCCGAACATGAGGTCGACGCCGAGCTCTCGGAAGACCTCCTGCGGGTCCTCGTCGTCCAGCGCGTCCGGGCGCGCGGCCAGCACGCGGGAGGCGATGTCGTCGACGTAGGTGCCGCCGTAGCCGTCATCAGGCACCGGCTCGCCCATCGCCCGGGCCAACAGCGAGCGCGCGAAGCGGTCGATCTGGGCACCGTGGTCGTTGAAGTAGTACTCACGCGTGACATCGGCACCCGTGGCCTCGAGCACGCGCCCCAGGGAGTCCCCCACCGCCGCCCAGCGCACTCCGCCGAGGTGGATGGGACCGGTCGGGTTCGCGGAGACGAACTCGAGGTTCACCTTCTGACCCGCGCCGGAGTCGCTGCGCCCGTACTGCTCCCCGGCCTCGACGATCGTCCTGGCCAGCTCGCCCGCCGCGGCCGCGTCGAGGCTGATGTTGAGGAAGCCCGGACCGGCCACCTCCACGCTCCGGACGCCGGGAACGGCGCCGAGTCGCTGGGCGATCAGCTCGGCCAGCTTCCGCGGCGGCATGCCCGCGGGCTTCGACAGCTGCATCGCCACGTTGGTCGCCCAGTCGCCGTGGTCGCGGTTGCGGGGACGCTCGACCGTGATGTGCTCCGGCACCTCGAGCGCGACGTCGCCGGCCCGGACGGCCTCGTCGAGGCAGGCACGGATGGTGGCGGACAGCTCGGCGGGAGTCACCCGGGCAAGGGTAGTGCCGCGCTGCTCAGCGCCTGACGAGGGACTGCTCCACCGTGACGGGCCGGCAGACGAGGAAGCCGCCGACCGCCATCACCACGAGCATCATGGCCAGGAACACGACCGTCGCCCGCCAGTCGCCGGTCGCGTCGCGGAGCAGGCCGGCGACCACCGGGCCCGCGCACGCGAGCCCGTAGCCGATGCTCTGCGCGAAGCCCGACAGCCCGGTGGCCCCCGCGTGCGTGCTGGAGCGCAGGTTGATCAGCGCGAGAGCCAGCGGGAACGGGACGGCTCCCAGGCCCAGCAGCACCACCCAGACCGGCGTGAAGGCGTGCGGCGACCAGAACATCCCCGCGTAGCCGGTCGCCATCGCGGCCGTGGCGACCGCCACGATGATGAAGGGGTTGTGCATCCGGGCCGCCAGCGGCGGGACCAGCAGCGACATCGGCATACCCAGCCCGGCGTAGAGGGCGAGCATGGTGCCCGCGGACGCGCGGCTCACGCCCGCCTCGGCGAGCATCGTCGGGAGCCAGGTCAGCAGCGCGTAGGTCGACAGCGACGTGGTCCCCATCATCATCGTCAGGCCCCATGCCACCGGTGAGCGGACGAGGGCCGCCCACGTCAGGCCGCGGGCCCCCAGGGCACCGGGAGCGGCCAGCCGTGCCGCCCGCCGGCCGCGGAGCCACACCACGAGCCACGGGACGGCCGCCGCAACGGCCAGCACGGACCAGGCGCCGACCGCCAGACGCCAGCCGCCGAGCGACTCGAGCGGCACCGCGAGCTGGGCGGGCAGGGCCGTCCCGAGGGAGAGCAGGAGGACGTAGGCGGCCGTCACCGAACCCACACGGCCCCCGAAGTAGCGCTTCACCAGGGGCGGTGCGACCACGTTGCCGATGCCCATGCCGGCGAGCGCCACGACGGACGCGACGAGGAACGACAGCGAGTCGGGGGCGGCGGCCCGAAGGAGGTGGCCCACGGCCGCGACCGCCATCGCGATCCAGGCCGTGCGCTCGAGCCCCAGGAGACGCACCAGCAGCGGCGTCACGGCGGCGAACACGGCGAAGGCAGCCGTCGGCGCCATCCCCACCAGCCCGGCGGTGAGCGCCGACATGCCGAGGTCGGCCTGGACGGTGTCCAGCACGGGAGGAACTGCGGTGACGGCCGTGCGGAGGTTGAGGGCGAGCAGCAGGATCCCAGCCAGGAAGAGCCACCTCGCCCGCGCGGTGGGCCTGCGTCTGCGACGATGCGCCGACCGCTACGCCCTCGACGGGCGTTCGGAGAGCGGTGGGCACCGGCCCACTGTAGAATCATGGGATGAATCGGTCAAGGCGGTGTTCACGAGGATGACAGCCAGAAGCGCTCCGGGCGACGCAGCACCGGCCACAGCCGCGGGCAGCGGACGCGGTGGCGGGCGGATCGAGCAGGTCACCGAAGTGCTCCGCGACGAGATCACCTCCGGCCGTTGGCCCGTGGGCTCGCGGATCCCCACCGAGCCTGAGCTCGTCGAGCAGACCGGCGCCGGTCGCAACACCGTCCGCGAGGCGGTCCAGGCGATGGTCCACGCGGGCCTCCTGGAACGCCGGCAGGGCTCGGGTACGTACGTGCTCGCCGACAGCGAGCTCGCCGTCGCGGTCGGTCGACGGGTCGCGGGAGCCAGCCAGCGTCACGTGCTGGAGGTGCGACGGAGCCTGGAGATCGGTGCCGCGCGCCTGGCTGCCGCCCGCAGGGGACCCCGCGACCTGCAGCGGCTGCGGGAGTGCCAGGACCGGCGACGTGAGGCGGCCCGCACCGGCGACCTGGACGTGCTCGCCGCGGCCGACCTCGACCTGCACCGTGCCGTGGCCCGCGCGGCTCGCAACCCCGTGCTGGCCGAGCTCTACGAGCACCTGCTCGACGCGATCGCGGACAACGTGCGCTTCAACCTGACACAGGTGCTGCCCGACCACGACGACGACCACGCCGACCTCGTGGCGGCGATCGAGGCGGGCGACCCCGAACGGGCGGCCCGCACCGCAGCGGGGTTCTTCGACTCGCTGCTCTGCCACCCGAACGACTAGTCGGAAGGCTCCATCTCGGCGCGGGGGCGACTCGACGAGGTCCTCGACCAGGTCCACCACCGTCTGCGGGTCGAAGGGCTTGGCCACGAAGGCGTCCACGCCGACGCGGTCGGCCCGCTGGCGGTGGTGAGCCTGCACGGAGGCCGTGATCATCAGCAGGCGCAGGTGCTTCAGGCGGGGGTCACGACGGATCGCGGCCACAGTGGTCCAGCCGTCCACGGGCTCCATCACCGCGTCCAGCGTGACGACGTCGGGGAGCAGGCCGTGCTCCCACCACTCGTGGAGCAGCCCGAGCGCCACCGCTCCGTCATCGGCCTCCACCACCTCGAAGCCGTCGAGCTCGAGGTTCAGCCTCAGCAGCATCCTGATCTGGGCCGTGTCGTCGACCACGAGGACGCGTCGACGGGTCTCCGGGAGATCCTCCACCCGGTCAACGTACGCGAACGGCGCCGGGCCGCATGGCCTGACGCCGTCGTCCGTGTCCTGACGTGCCCCCGGCAGGATTCGAACCTGCGCTCCCGCCTCCGGAGGGCGGTGCTCTATCCCCTGAGCTACGGGGGCTCTCACCGCTTGCGCGGCGCCGCGAGCCTAGCAGTCCGTCAGGAGCCGTCCGCGGCCTCTCCGGCCACGTACTCCCAGTGCCACGGCTCGTACGGACCGCTGCCGCCCTTGCGTGCCCAGTCGGGGTTGTCCCAGCCGAAGTCCGGTGCGTTCTCGCGCATCCACTCGTGCCGCGCGGTGCCGCTCCCGGCCTCTCCGTCGCACAGGTCGACGGCCAGGCCCCACCCGTGCTGGCTGGTCCCAGGACGGGCCGCGAGTCCCGGCTTGCGCCAGCGGACGCTCACCTGCTCGCTGTACGAGCGGTAGGCGTCGGTGACGCAGAGGTCGTCGCCGAACTTCGTGGCGAACTCGGCGTTCAACCGGGCGAGGGCCAGGGCGGCGTCGGCCCGCAGCAGGCGACCGTCGACCCAGATCTCGCAGAGGTCGTCCCGGTCCAGACGGCCGTTGGCCGCGCCGGGGTCGGTGACCTTGCCGTTGCACCCCGGCAGCGCCGCGCGCTCCTGCGCACGGCTGGCCTCCTCCGCCTGCGTACGCATCGCGGCCAGCTCGGCCTCGGACAGCACCTGGCCGACCGTGGACACCATGCTGGCCGGGGGGTCCACCACGGGGACGGGCTCCTTGACCGGGATCACGGAGAAGTCGGAGGACACCGTCGGGGCGGAGGCCAGCACCTGCGCGGCACGCGACGGCTGGTTGTCGGTGGCACCCGAGACCGCGGCGCTGGCGTCGGCCGTGCGGGAGGCGTCGACGGCGCCGAGGCCGACGACCGGGGTGACGATGGTCGCCACGCCGAGGGCGGCCACGATGCCCACCCGCGGCAGGTGCGTCACCAGGGTCGGGCGGGGGGCCTTGCGCGCCGCCCGGGCGCGCAGCTCGCGACGCGTCAGAGGGAGGTCGGCGACCGCCGCAGGCGGCGCGGGCGGGGCCTGTGCGGCCTCGGTCGGCGACTCGAGCGCAGCCGCGATCTCCGGCTCGAGCGCCGGGACGATCCGCGGCTCGAGCACGGGCTCGGGGAGCACGGGCGCCGCGGGGGCCGCCGGCACGTCGCGGACGTCGATCACGCTCGGCGCGACGGTCGCGGGAAGGGTGCGGGTCTGTGCGGCGACGGGCGGGATCACGGTGGTCATCGACCCGGTCGCCGCGAGCGCCTCACGCGCGGCGCGGGCTCGCAGGTCGGCCCGTCCCTCCCGGGCCTCGGCCGCCGCCTGAGCGGCCAGGGCGGCGCGGTAGGCGCGCCGTGGGCTGAGGACGGGCTGGTCGGGCGACGCGCTGCGCGTGTCCGACGCTCCCGCGTCCGGGGTCACCTCGATCACCGTGTGGTCCAGGACCGGACCGGCAGCACGATGCTGACCCACGTAACAAACCTCCGCGCGCGACTGGACGACAGTTCCACCAGGCTGTGCACCCGCTCTAACCCGTCGTTCCAGGGGCGGACGCATGGCTCACCCACGACGTGGTGGGCGAGATCACGGGACTATAACGGGGGTCAGGGGGTCGAGGGCAAGTTGGCGCGGCGGTTGAGATCCCGGATCTCCCCGACGAGCTCCTCCAGCACGTCCTCGAGGAAGACGACGCCCACGGTCGTCCCGTCCGCACCGAGTACGTGACCCAGGTGCAGGCCGCTGCGCTGCATCGCACCGAGCACGTCCTCGACGTCGTCGTCGGCGCGCACCACCTCGAACGGCCGGATCGTCTCCGGCGGAACGGGTTCGTCGTACCGCTCGTCCTCCTCGTAGAGCACGTCCTTGAGGTGCAGGTACCCGCTGAGGCCACCGTTCGGGCCCAGCACCGGGAACCGGCTGAAGCCCGTCTGCACGACCCGCTTCTCGAGCTGCGCCGGGGTGCAGCGTTCCGGGACTGTGACGAGGCTCTCAGCCGCCACCATCACGTCCGACGCCTTGCGATCGCTGAACTCGAGGGCACCGACCAGCACGCCTCCGTGCTCGATCAGCCCCTCGCGCCGCGACTCGTGGACGATCGACTGCACCTGCTCCACGGTGAACGTCGAGGTGACCTCGTCCTTGGGCTCGACGCCGAAGAGCCGCAGCGTGCGGTTCGCCGCCGCGTTGAGCACCGTGATGACCGGCTTGACGGCCCGCGCCACCCAGACCAGCGGGGTGGCGAGCAGGAGCGCCGAGCGCTCCGGCACCGCGATCGCGATGTTCTTGGGGACCATCTCGCCGATGACGACGTGCAGGTAGACCACGATCGCCAGCGCGAGCGCGAAGGCGACGGGGTGGAGGAGCCCCTCGGGCAGGCCGACGGCCTTGAACGGCACCTCCAGCAGGTGGGCGAGCGCGGGCTCGGCGATCGCACCGAGGCCGAGCGAGCAGACGGTGATGCCGAGCTGGCAGCACGCCAGCATCAGCGACACGTTCTCCATGGCCGCCAGGGCCGTCTTCGCCCCGCGCTGTCCCTCGTGGGCACGTGGCTCGATCTGCGAGCGCCGCGCCGACATCACGGCGAACTCGGCCCCGACGAAGAACGCGTTGCCCAGCAGCAGGAGGAGGCCGACGAGGAGCGCGGTGGACGTGGTCATCGCGACTTCCTTCCGGCGGGTGCCCGGTCGGGGGCGGAGGCGTCCCCCACCGCGGAGGTGCCGGCCGGCGTGAAGCGGATCCCCTCGATCCGCCGTCCGGCCAGTCGCTCCACCCGGAGCCGTCCCTCCTCGAGCTGCACCTCGTCACCGACCTCGGCGAGCCGGCCCAGCCGGGAGACGACGAAGCCCGCCACCGTCTCGTAGGAGTGGTCGTCGGGGACCTCCACCGCGAGGCGGTCGCGCACCTCGTCGGGACGCATGTAGCCCGGGAGCAGGAAGGATCCGTCGCGCGTGCGCTGGACACCCGCCCAGTCGGGGTCGTGCTCGTCGGCCACCTCGCCGACCAGCTCCTCGACCACGTCCTCGAGCGTCACGACGCCGGCCGTGCCTCCGTACTCGTCGGTGACCACCGCGAGCTGGAGGCCGTGGCTGCGCAGCTCGGTGAGCAGCGGGTCGAGACGGACGGTCTCCGGCACCCGGAGGGCGTCGTTCATCAGCGCGGCGGCCGGCACGTCGCCCCGCTTCTCGCGGGGGACGGCCACGGCGCGCTTGACGTGGACGACGCCGACCACGTCGTCCGGCGAGTCGTCGGTGACGGGGAAACGCGACATGCCCGTCGTGCGGGCCAGGGCGATGACCTGCGCCGCGCTGTCCTCCTTGCGGACCGACTGCATGCGGGTGCGGTCGGTCATCACGTCGGCCGCCGTCCGCTGGCTGAAGCCCAGCGTGCGGGTGAGCAGCGTCGCGGTGCCCTCGTCGAGGGTGCCGGCCTCCGCCGACCGCCGGACGAGGAAGACCAGCTCCTGGGGCGAGCGTCCGCTGGACAGCTCCTCCTGCGGCTCGATCCCCATCGACACGAGGATGCGGTTGGCGCTGCCGTTGAGGACGTAGATCAGGGGGCTGGTCACCCAGGTGAAGGCCCGCTGGGCCGGGACGGCCCACCGCGCGGTGGCCATCGGCAGCGACAGGGCCAGGTTCTTGGGGACGAGCTCGCCCAGCAGCATCGACCCCACCGTCGCGATGAACATGCCCAGCCCGACCGAGACGGGTGAGATCGTCGCGTCCGGCAGCCCGACCTCGGTCAGCGGCGTCTCCAGCAGCCGGGCCAGTGACGGCTCGACGAGGAAGCCGACGAGCAGCGTGGTCAGCGTGATCCCCACCTGGGCGCCCGACAGCTGCGTCGACAGGGTCCGCAGCCCGACCAGCACCCGTGCCGCGGAACGACTTCCGGCGGCGGCCTCCCGCTCGACCTCGGGTCGGTCCAGGGTGATCAGCGAGAACTCGGCGGCGACGAAGACACCGGTCGCGGCCGTGAGGAGCGCGCCGGCTCCCAGCAGGAGCCACTCGGTCAGCACCGCTCATCCCCTCCTGGGGACGTGCGGTGCCTGGTTCGTGACGGGAGGGGATCGGCTGGTGAGGGTCTGCTTCTTCTCATCGCTCTGGCATCGTACGGCAGCCGGTGGGGGGCCTCGAGGTCTCGCCCCTGGTCACCAGCCACCGGGAAGCGGCCGCCCCTCCTCGTAGCCCGCGCCGGTCTGCACGCCGACGACGGCCCGCTCGTGCAGCTGGGCCAGCGTCGCGGCGCCGGTGTACGTGCACGCGCTGCGCACCCCCGAGGTGATCTGGTCGATCAGGTCCTCGACGCCGGGGCGCGCCGGGTCGACGAGCATGCGCGAGCTGGAGATGCCCTCCTCGAAGAGCCCCTTGCGCGCGCGGTCGAACGCGCCGTCGGCGCTGGTGCGCGCGGCCACGGCACGGGCCGACGCCATCCCGAAGCTCTCCTTGTACCCGCGGCCGGAGGCGTCGAGCATCAGGTCCCCCGGGCTCTCGTGGGTACCGGCGAACCACGACCCGACCATCACCTGGCTCGCACCCGCGGCCAGCGCGAGCGCGACGTCGCGCGGGTGCCGCACCCCGCCGTCGGCCCACACGTGGGCACCCATCTCACGGGCGGCCTCGGCGCACTCGAGCACCGCCGAGAACTGGGGACGCCCGACGGCGGTCATCATCCGCGTCGTGCACATGGCTCCGGGCCCCACGCCGACCTTGACCACGTCGGCGCCGGCCTCGACCAGGTCGCGCACCCCGCCGGCGGTGACCACGTTCCCCGCCACGACCGGGACGCGCGGCGCCGTGGACCGGACGGCGCCCAGGGCCGAGAGCATCCTCTCCTGGTGCCCGTGGGCCGTGTCGACGACGAGGGTGTCCGCGCCGGCGGCCAGCACCGCCGCGGCGGTGGACTTCACGTCGCCGTTGATACCGATCGCCACGGCGACACGCAGTCGGCCGTCGTCGTCGAGGGCCGGGGCGTAGAGGGTGGAACGCAGGGCGCCGGTTCGGGTCAGCACACCCACCAGCGCGCCGCCGCGGACCACGGGAGCCATCGACCGGCGTGCTGTGTGGAGCCGGTCGAAGGCGGCGTGCAGGCCGCCGGGCGCCTCGACCTCCGACGCGTCGAGGACCAGCAGCTGGGAGCCCATCACCTTGTGCACCTGCGTGAAGCGGTCGACGTCCCGGCAGTCCGACTCCGTGACGACACCCGACCGGGCTGCCCGCCTCGTCCACCACGACGACGGCGCCGTGGGACCGCTTCGGGATCAGGTGCAGTGCGTCGGTGACGGTGTCGTGCGGGCTCACGGTCAGGGCGGTCTCGAACACCGGGTGGCGCGACTTGACCCAGGCGACCACCTCGGCCACCACGTCGAGGGGCAGGTCCTGCGGCAGCACCGCCATGGCTCCCCGACGGGCGACGGTCTCTGCCATCCGCCGGCCGCTGACCGCCGTCATGTTCGCGACCACGAGCGGCACGCTCGTGCCCGTGCCGTCGCCGGATGACAGGTCGACGTCGAGGCGCGAGCTCACGTCGGAGCGTGAGGGCACCAGGAAGACGTCGGCGTAGGTGAGGTCGTGGGTCGGCTGCTGGCCGTCGAGGAAGCGCACAGACGTCAACTGTACGGCCGAACGCCTCGTCCTACGCTGGCCCGATGAGCACTCCGTCGCCCGGTGGCGAGAACCACCGCACCGTCAGCGTCCTGGTCGTGGAGGACGAGCCGGCCATCGCGCACGCCGTGGTCACCCGGCTGCAGAGCGAGGGATGGCAGGCCGAGGCCGTGCACGACGGCCCGTCAGGGGTCGCCGCGGCGGCCCGGCTCGCACCCGACCTGGTGGTGCTCGACGTCATGCTGCCCGGCCTGGACGGGCACGAGGTGTGCCGGCGCATCCAGGCGCACCGGCCGGTGCCGGTGCTGATGCTGACGGCCCGGGACGACGAGACCGACATGCTCGTCGGGCTGGGTGTCGGCGCCGACGACTACATGACCAAGCCGTTCTCGATGCGCGAGCTGGTGGCGCGGTCGAAGGCGCTGCTGCGCCGCGTGGAGCGCGCCGCCGCCCTCGCTGAGACCGCGGGCGCCGGCGGGAACGGCCCGGCCGTCCCGCTCCGGCTCGGCGACCTCGAGGTCGACCGCGGCGAGCGCCGCGTCCGTCGGGGCGGGTCGCTGGTGCACCTGACTCCCACGGAGTTCGACCTGCTGCTCTGCCTCGCCGCCGAGCCACGCGTGGTCCTGACCCGCGAGCGCCTGCTCGCGGAGGTCTGGGACTGGGTCGACGCCTCCGGCACCCGCACCGTCGACAGCCACATCAAGGCCCTGCGGCGCAAGCTCGGCCCCGGGCTGATCCGCACCGTGCACGGGGTGGGATACGCGCTGGAGCCGACCGACGGCGCCGGGAGCAACGCAAGCACCGGAGGCGCGGACCCGGTCGAGGCGACGGACTCGCCGTGAGGCACCGGCGCCAGCTACCCGACCTCCGGCCGCTCGACCCCATCCGTTCCCTCAAGGTCAAGCTCGGCCTCCTCGTCGGGGCCAGCGTCACCGTGGCGGCGCTCCTGGTCTGGGCCGGCCTGCAGACCGGGGTCGGCACCCGCTTCACGCTGCCGACCGCGATCGTCCTGTCGCTGGTGGTCACCCAGCTGCTGGCACGCGGCATGACGTCGCCCCTGCGCGAGATGACGGCCGCCGCGCGGGCGATGGCGACCGGCGACTACTCCCGGAGGGTGCGGGCCACCAGCCACGACGAGGTGGGCGAGCTCGCGAACGCCTTCAACCGGATGGCCGACGACCTGTCGTCGGTCGACCGGCAGCGGCGGGAGCTCGTGGCGAACGTGAGCCACGAGCTGCGCACGCCGGTGACCGCGCTGCGAGCCCAGCTCGAGAACATCGTCGACGGCGTCACCCCGACCGACCCGGCGACGCTGCGGATCGCCCTGGGGCAGACCGAGCGACTGGGCCTGCTGGTCACCCAGCTGCTCGACCTGAGCCGGCTCGAGGCCGGCGCGGTGCCCTTCGACGCCACGCACCTTCCCGTCGGTCCCTTCCTCGGTGAGGCCGTCGCGGCGGCCCGGATGATCGACGCGGCCGTCGACCGCGAGGTGCGATGGGAGCTCGACGTGCAGCCGGAGGACCTGGCGCTGGTCGCCGACCCCGGCCGCCTGCACCAGGTGATCGCCAACCTGCTCGACAACGCCGCGCGGCACAGCCCCCGCGGCGGCACGGTGCGGGTGACCGCCCACGAGACACGGGACGGCCGCGGCGAGGACACCGTCGTGCTCGAGGTCGCCGACGAGGGGCCGGGGATCGCGGCGGAGGACCGCGAGCGGGTGTTCGAGCGCTTCCACCGCGGCGCCGGCACCGGCCGGGACACCTCGCCCACGGGCGGCACGGGTCTCGGCCTCGCCATCGCCCGGTGGGCGGTCGGCCTGCACGGAGGCACCATCGAGGTGGGCGACTCCGAGACCGGGGCGGTGATCCGGGTGGAGCTGCCCGGCGCATCGACCGAGCCGGTGGCAGCCGCCCCGTGGCTGAGGCGACGTCCCTCGCAAGGATGAGCACGCGGGCCCGACGGGGGTCTGACGACGCGGGCGTTGCCCGCCCGACAGGATGGGGCGTCGGCCCGCGGACCACCCGCGGGCCGGGTGCCGAGCGAGGCATCCCACCACGAGCTGGGGGTATCCGATGAGCACAACCGCTCCGACCAGGGCCGGCGGCGGCGGTCCGTCGTCGGCGGGACGGGTCGAGGTGAGGGGCCTCACCAAGAGGTTCGGTGACGTGACCGCCGTCCATGACCTGACGTTCACCGTCGAGCCGGGCCGGATCACCGGCTTCCTCGGCCCGAACGGTGCGGGCAAGACGACCACTCTGCGCATGCTGCTGGGTCTGGTCTCCCCGACGGCGGGCACGGCCACGATCGGCGGCCGTCCCTACGCCGACCTCGACGCACCGCAGCGCACCGTCGGCGCTGCGCTCGAGGCCAGCAGCTTCCACCCCGGCCGCACGGCGCGCGACCACCTGCGCGTGCTGGGACGCACGTGCGGGGCCGACGGCCACCGCGCCGACCAGCTCCTGGAGCTGGTAGGGCTGCAGCCCCGCCGCCCGGAGACGGGTCGGGGGCTTCTCGATGGGCATGCGCCAGCGCCTCGGCCTGGCGGCCGCCCTCGTGGGCGACCCCGGCGTGCTGATCCTCGACGAGCCCGCGAACGGCCTCGACCCCGAGGGGATCCGCTGGCTTCGCGGCTTCCTGCGCGCGATGGCGGACGAGGGCCGCACGATCCTGGTCTCGAGCCACATGCTGTCGGAGGTCCAGCAGACGGTCGACGACGTCGTGATCATCAGCCAGGGCCGCGCGGTGAGGCAGTCGACGCTCGCCGAGCTGGAGGCGGAGGCCAGGGCGGGGATCCGCGTGCTGGCCGCCGACCCCTCGACCTTGCTCCGGCTCGCCGAGCACCAGGGATGGGACGCCGAGTCCGGCGGCGACGGAGCACTCCTCGTGCACGAGCGGACCGCAGCAGAGGTCGGTCACGCGGCGTTCACGGCGGGCGTCGAGCTGCACGAGCTCACCCGCGTCGGCTCCGACCTGGAGTCGATGTTCTTCTCACTGGTGTCCAGCGACTACACGGGCAAGGCACCGGGCGCGAGCCAGGGCCAGGTACCGCCGCCGGGGCACCACGGCGCCGGGATCACGGATACCGGCTCCCCGACCTCGGAGGTGATCCGATGAGCGCCCTCGTCGCGACGGAGATGCTGAAGGTCCGCACGACGCGGTCCTGGTGGGGGATGCTCATCGGCCTCGCCGTCTGGGCGATGCTCTGGTCGCTCCCCGGGGCCTTCACCGCCGGGCTCGAGTTCTCCCCGGGCCAGCAGGCTCCCGGTCCGGAGGTCGACGGGGTGGCCCGGTCGCTCTACACCTCCGCCCTCTCCTCGTTCGGCTACGTCTTCACGCTGGTCCTGGGCATCCTCATCATCAGCGGCGAGTACCGGCACCTGACGGTCACTCCGACGTTCCTGGCCACCCCGCGACGACCCCGCGTGGTGGTGGCGAAGTGGGTCTCCTGCGGCGTCTACTCCGTGCTCTACGGCGTGGTCGCCCTGGGCCTCGGGATCGCGGTCACCTACCTGATCCTCTCGGCGCGCGGTCTCGACACGAACCTGGACGCGGCAGGTCTGCCGCGGTCGCTTGCCCTCGCCCTGCTCGGCTTCGTGCTCTGGGGGCTGCTCGGCATCGGGCTGGGCACCCTGATCGGCAACCAGATCGTCGCCATCCTGGTCGGCGTCGGGTTCGTCTTCGTGGAGTTCGTGGCGACGATCGCGCTGTCGTTCGTCTCGTGGGGCCCGGACCTCCTCAAGTGGTTCCCGAGCAACGCGACGAGCGCCATGCTCAACCCGTCGACCCAGCAGCCCGACGGGACGACGTTCGAGATCCTCCCGTGGTGGCTCGGGCTGGTCGTGCTCCTCGGGTACGCGCTCGTCTCGGCGGGCGTCGGAGCGGCCCTGACGCTGCGACGGGACGTGACCTGAAGGCGGCGGTGACGCGGTCCCCTGGAGGAACCACCCGGCTCTCATCCGCGGGCCGCAGGGACTAGGGTTTGACCCGGGTCGAGGACGGCTCGAACACGCCGCCCACGGCCCGGGTCGAGCCAACCCCGGTCCGGCTCTCGCAGGTGCGGCCTTCGAACGCGGAAGTGGGCGGTTTTCGCCGTGTCAGTGTCACAGTCCCCTCAGCAGCCCGGCGGATCCGGACCGGCTGCGGGGTTCGGTCCGAACGAGTGGCTCGTCGACGAGCTCTACCAGCAGTACCAGGAGGACAAGGAGTCGGTCGACCCCGCCTGGTGGGAGTTCTTCGCCGACTTCACCCCCGAGGACGACAAGCGCGTCGCCCGCAAGGAGGCCGTGGACCACGGGGCCGTCGGGCAGGAGACGGCCGCGCACGCACCACCGGCCCCCAGCCCCTCCCGCGAGAAGTCCGCGGCGTCGTCCGCCGGCAACCGCGAGGAGACCCCCGCCGACAAGAAGTCGACCGTGCCAGCGCCGTCGGCGCCCACCACGGCCGCCACCCGGACCCCCGAGAAGACCGGCACGCCACCGGTTGCCGTCGGCGGGACCAGCACCACCGCGACCGGGTCCCCCACCCCCCGCAAGCTGGCCCCCGCGAGTGAGCGCCAGGCGCCGCAGGAGAGGTCCACCGAGCCGGAGCAGGTACGGATCAAGGGCGCCGCCGCCCGCGTCGTCACCAACATGGAGTCGAGCCTCGGCGTGCCCACCGCCACGAGCGTGCGGGCGATCCCGGCCAAGCTGCTGGTCGACAACCGCATCGTCATCAACTCCAACCTGGCCCGCGCTCGCGGCGGCAAGGTGTCCTTCACGCACCTCATCGGCTTCGCCGTCGTCGAGGCGCTGGCGCACATGCCGGAGATGAACAACGGCTACACCGAGGCCGAGGGCAAGCCCGCCCTGGTCAAGAACCACGCGGTCAACCTCGGCATCGCCATCGACCTGCCGAAGGACGACGGCACCCGCCAGCTGCTCGTCCCCTCGGTCAAGAACGCCGACCGGATGGACTTCGCCCAGTTCTGGGCGGCGTACGAGGACGTCATCCGCCGCGCCCGCTCCGGCAAGCTCACGGTCGAGGACTTCCAGGGCACCACGATCAGCCTGACCAACCCCGGCACGATCGGCACCGTGCACTCGGTGCCCCGGCTGATGCAGGGCCAGGGGACGATCATCGGCGTCGGTGCGATGGACTACCCGGCCGAGTACGCCGGAGCCAGCGAGGAGACCCTCGCGCGGCTGGCCGTCAGCAAGGTGATGACGCTGACGTCGACCTACGACCACCGCATCATCCAGGGCGCCCAGTCCGGTGACTTCCTGCGCATCGTGCACTCGAAGCTGCTCGGCGAGGACGGCTTCTACGACCGCATCTTCCGCTCGCTGCGGATCCCCTACGAGCCCGTCCGCTGGATCCGGGACATCTCGGTCTCCGAGGACGACGAGATCAACAAGACCGCACGCGTGGTCGAGCTGATCCACGCCTACCGCGTCCGCGGGCACCTGATGGCCGACACCGACCCGCTGGAGTACCGGCAGCGGCGTCACCCGGACCTCGACGTGCAGACGCACGGCCTGACCCTCTGGGACCTCGAGCGCGAGTTCCCGACCGGTGGCTTCGGCGGCAAGCCCGTGATGAAGCTGCGGCACATCCTGGGTGTGCTCCGTGACTCCTACTGCCGCACCACCGGCATCGAGTACATGCACATCCAGGACCCGGAGCAGCGCGCCTGGATCCAGAACCGCGTCGAGAAGCCGTACCTCAAGCCGAGCCGTGAGGACCAGCTGCGCATCCTGCGGCGCCTCAACGCCGCCGAGGCCTTCGAGACGTTCCTGCAGACCAAGTTCGTCGGTCAGAAGCGCTTCAGCCTGGAGGGCGGGGAGTCGGCGATCCCGCTGATGGACGCGCTGCTGTCGGCCGCCGCCGAGGAGGGTCTCGACGAGGTCTGCGTCGGCATGCCGCACCGTGGCCGCCTGAACGTCCTGGCCAACATCGCGGGCAAGAGCTACGGCCAGATCTTCCGCGAGTTCGAGGGCACCTCGGACCCGCGGTCGGTGCAGGGTTCCGGCGACGTGAAGTACCACCTCGGCACCGAGGGGACCTTCACGTCGGAGTCCGGCGCGACGACGAAGGTGTACCTGGCGGCCAACCCGTCCCACCTCGAGGCGGTCAACCCCGTCCTCGAGGGCGTCGTGCGGGCGAAGCAGGACCGCCTCAACCGCGCCGGCGAGTCCTTCCCCGTGCTCCCCGTCCTGATGCACGGTGACGCGGCCTTCGCCGGTCAGGGTGTCGTCGCCGAGACCCTGAACCTGTCGCAGCTGCGTGGCTACCGCACCGGCGGCACCGTCCACATGGTCGTGAACAACCAGGTCGGCTTCACCACCGCCCCGGCAGCGAGCCGCTCCTCGTTCTACTGCACCGACGTCGGCAAGATGATCCAGGCGCCGATCTTCCACGTGAACGGCGACGACCCCGAGGCCTGCGCCCGGGTGGCCAAGCTGGCGTTCGACTTCCGCCAGGAGTTCGACAAGGACGTCGTCATCGACCTCGTGTGCTACCGCCGTCGCGGCCACAACGAGGGCGACGACCCGTCGATGACCCAGCCGCTGATGTACTCGCTCATCGAGGCCAAGCGCAGCGTCCGCAAGCTGTACACGGAGTCGCTGATCGGGCGCGGCGACATCACGGTGGAGGAGGCCGAGGCCGCGCTGAAGGACTACCAGCAGCAGCTCGAGCGCGTGTTCGCCGAGACCAGGGAGACGACCAAGGGGGACGACCGCGCGCGCGACGACTCGGGCGACCTGCACGAGCTGCCGGCCGGGCTGGAGCAGCCGGTCGCCCAGCAGCAGGACGCGCTGGCAAGCCAGCACCCCGTGCAGCGTGAGACCGCGGTCTCGCTCGAGGTGATGAAGCGGATCGGCGACGCCCACGTCTCGCCCCCGTCGACGTTCACCGTCCACCCGAAGCTGCGCCAGCTTCTGGAGAAGCGGTCGCAGATGTCGCGCGAGGGTGGGATCGACTGGGGCTACGGCGAGCTGCTGGCGTTCGGGTCGCTGCTCCTGGAGGGCGTGCCCGTCCGGTTGGCCGGCCAGGACTCGCGGCGCGGGACGTTCGTGCAGCGCCACGCCGTCCTCACCGACAAGAACTCCGGCGAGGAGTGGACGCCCCTGCTGTACCTCTCCGAGGACCAGGCGCGCTTCTGGGTCTACGACTCGCTGCTGAGCGAGTACGCGGCGATGGGCTTCGAGTACGGGTACTCCGTCGAGCGTCCCGACGCGCTGGTGCTCTGGGAGGCGCAGTTCGGCGACTTCGGCAACGGAGCACAGACGATCGTCGACGAGTTCATCTCCAGCTCCGAGCAGAAGTGGGGCCAGAACTCGTCGGTGACGCTCCTGCTGCCGCACGGCTACGAGGGTCAGGGCCCCGACCACTCGTCCGCCCGCATCGAGCGGTTCCTGCAGATGTGCGCCGAGGACAACATGACGGTCGCGATGCCGTCGACGCCCGCGTCGCACTTCCACCTGCTGCGCCGCCAGGCCTTCGCCAGGCCGCGACGTCCGCTGGTGGTGTTCACGCCCAAGTCCATGCTCCGGCTGAAGGCCGCGTCGTCCTCCGTCGACGACTTCACCACCGGCGGCTTCCGCGCGGTGATCGGCGAGCAGTTCGCGAGCCCGGACGAGGCCAAGGGCGTCGACCGCGTGCTGATGTGCACCGGCAAGGTCTACTACGACCTCCTGGCCCACCGCGCCAAGGTCGGCGACACCCGGACCGCGATCGTGCGGGCCGAGCAGCTCTACCCGGTCGACCAGGACGCCTGGGACGAGGCGCTGGCGCCGTTCGGCGACGCCGAGCTGGTCTGGGTGCAGGAGGAGCCGGCCAACCAGGGTGCGTGGCCCTTCATCGCGCTCGGTCTGACCGAGCACGTGTCCCGCCCGATCCGCAAGGTCACGCGCCGCGCCTCGGCGTCGCCGGCGACCGGGTCGAGCAAGAAGCACGCCCTGGAGCAGCAGGCCCTGGTCGAGCAGGCCTTCGCTCGCTGATGTACTTCACGGACAGGGGCATCGAGGAGCTGGAGGCACGCCGCGGGGACGACGAGGTGAGCATGGCCTGGGTGGCCGAGAAGCTGCGCGCGTTCGTCGACCTGAACCCGGAGTTCGAGACGCCGGTCGAACGCCTCGCCACCTGGCTGGCGCGTCTCGACGACGTCGACGACGACTGACTGGTAGACAAGGGATTCCACCTTGAACCCGGTCCCGGTCCGGACAGGGACCGGTCTACCCAGGAGCGCCACGACGTGACGGACGAGACGGCAGCCACAGGTCTGCGGATCTGCGTGGTCGGCGACGACCTGGTCGCCGGGCTCGGCGACCCCAAGGCCCTGGGGTGGACGGGCCGCGTGGGAGCACGCACCCCCCACCCGCCCGGCGGGCTCGCGCTGTTCCCGCTGGGCGTACCGGGCGAGGGCACCGCGGGCCTGCTCGAACGCTGGCGCGAGGAGACCACGCGGCGGTTCTCCGCGTCGGCCGACAACCGGCTCGTCGTCGGCCTCGGCGCGGCCGACCTCGATCAGGGGACGACGCTGGCGCGGAGCCGGCTCAACCTGGCCAACGTGCTCGACGACGCCGCCGCGGACTCCATCTCGACCTTCGTCGTCGGTCCTCCCCCGAGCCAGGACGCCGCGCGCGACGCCAGCATCGCCGAGTTGTCGACCGCGTTCGCGGACGTGTGCGACCGCCGTGCCGTCCCCTACGTCGACTGCCACGGACCGCTGCGCGGCCACGACCAGTGGTTCACCGACCTGGGGACGAACGTCAGCGCCGCCGGCGGGGCCGGCACGGCACACCCCGGGCAGGCCGGCTACGGCCTCATCGCCTGGCTGGTGCTGCACGGCGGCTGGCACGCGTGGCTGGGCCTCCCCCAGACCTGATCCGCATGCCGCGGCGAGCTCGCGATATATCTTGACTCGGATCCGTCGCCGGGGCTACCGTCCTCCCCAACGCGATATATCTCGACTCAGGAGGCAGTGGTGGACGAGGACAACGAGCGGTGGACGGTGTCGGCCCCCCGCGTCATCGAGGTCGGAGGCGAGACCGACCCGGTCCGCCAGGTCCGGGTCAGGCTGATCGGGGGGCGCGCCGACGTGGTCGCCCACGACCAGCAGGAGGGCGTGCGCGTCGAGGTATCGAGCGTCCGCGGTCGTGACCTGACCGTCTCGTGGCACGACGGCGTGCTCGAGATCGCACACCCCACGCTGAGGTGGGACAACCTCCTCGAGGGCCTGCGGTTCGTCACGGCGCGCGAGGACCGCGCCGACATCAGCATCGCGGTGCCCCGCAAGGTGGCCGTCCACCTCGGCACCGTCACCGCGGACGGCCTGGTCAGCGGCACGTCGGAACCGGCCCAGGTACGCACGGTCTCCGGCACGATCGTGGTGGACGGCGTGCACGCCGACGTCGACGCCAAGACCGTATCCGGATCCATCGAGGTGGTCGACCAGCACGGCTCGTTCAGCGGCGACACCGTCTCCGGGTCGCTCACCGTGCAGGCGGCCTCGATGCCCACCCTCCACGGCAAGAGCGTCTCGGGTTCGCTGGCCGTCGACCTCGGCACGACCCCCTCGACGATCTCCGCCACGACCGTCAGCGGCGACGTCACGATCCGCATCCCGGCTGACGCGGGCTTCGACGTGACCGCCACGTCCGTCTCCGGACGGGTCGTGGCGGGCGGGGAGAGGCTGAGCGAGAAGCCGGGCAAGAACGGTGGACGGATCGCGCGCGGCGACGGCGCCGTGCAGCTGGTCGCCAAGTCCGTCTCGGGCGACGTCACGCTCCTGCACGCGGCGGCACCGGGACGACCCGCCATGGAGAAGCGCCGGTGAGCCCCGTCTTCGGCCACGGACAGCTGCGCCTCTACCTGCTCAGCCTGCTCGACGAGGCCCCCCGTCACGGGTACGAGTTCATCCGCGCCCTCGAGGAACGCTTCGACGGCATGTACTCGCCTAGCGCCGGCACGGTCTACCCGCGACTGGCCCGCCTCGAGGAGGAGGGGCTCGTCGAGCGGGAGGACTCGGGCCGCAAGGCGGTGTACCGCATCACCGAGGCAGGTCGCGCCGAGCTCCGCAGCCGGCACGCCGACCTCGCGGACCTCGACGCCGACCTCGCCGAGGAGGTGCGGCGCCTCGCCGAGGAGGTGCGCGACCAGGTGCGCGCCGCCAGCCGGGACCTGCGCGGCGAGCTGGCCGAGGCGGCCAAGGCGGCGCGAGCCGCCTCGAAGGTCTCGTCCCGGGACCGTCGAGAGCGTGAGCGGGGTCCCGACCCGTTCACCGGACGCGGACCCTCCGCCCCGCCGCCTCCCCATCCCCTGCCCCCGCCGCCGGGTCCGGACTTCACGGGCTCCCACCGGGCCCTGGCGCGGGCCGACGAGATGGTGCAGCGCTTCCACCACACCGTCAGCAACGAGCTGCGGTCCAGCGGGCTCGCCGACGACGACGTCGACGCCATCGAGCGCGCCATCGACTCGGCCCTGGACGCTGTCCGGAACCTGTTGCGCCCCAACGACAAGCACGACCACTGACACACTCGCACACGAGGAGAAGACCATGTCGCTCATCAACGGCCAGGTCGCCGCCCTGCGCCACCACGACCAGCTCGACGCCGCGCACCACTCCCGGCTCGTCCGTGCCCTCCGCGCCCAGCGCCGAGCCGGGCGCCTGTCGGATCGCGCAGCCGCGGCCCTCACCCGGGCCGCGGCCACCTACCTGGCCGACTGACCCACGACGTCCGTCAGGGGCGCGTGAGGACGACCTTTCCGAACACGTCGCCTTCGGCGACCGCCTGCAGACCCTCACGTGCCTGCTCCATCGGCAGCACGCGGTCGATGACAGGGCGCACTCCCGTGGTCTCGCAGAGACGGATGAGACGTGCCAGCTCGTCGCGGGTTCCCATCGTCGAGCCGAGCACCTGCAGCTGGAGGAAGAACACGCGGTTCAGGTCGGCGGACGGGTCGGGCCCCGAGGTGGCCCCAGACACCACGAGCCGGCCTCCCGGGCGGAGCGCCTTCAAGGAGTGCGACCACGTGGCCCTGCCGACCGTCTCCATCACCGCGTCGACCCGCTCGGGGAGTCGCTCACCGGAGGCGAAGACCGCATTGGCGCCGAGATCGGTTGCGCGAGCGCCCTTCTCGGGGTCCCGGCTGGTGGCCCACACCCGCAGGCCGGTCGCAGCGCCCAGGGCGATGAGAGCGGTCGCGACGCCGCCACCCACCCCCTGCACGAGCACGGTCTGCCCCGGGACGAGGCCGCCTTTGGTGAAGAGCATCCGGTACGCCGTCAGCCACGCGGTCGGTAGGCACGACGCCTCCTCGAACGAGAGGGCGGCGGGCTTGGGAACGAGGTTGCGCCTCGGCACGACCACCTCGTCGGCGAACGTGCCCTGGTGCACCTCGGAGAGCAGCGAGCGCCGCGGGTCCTCGGTCTCGTCGCCCGTCCAGTCCGGCGACGAGACGACCGCGTGCACCACGACCTCGTTGCCGTCGTCGTCCGTCCCCGCACCGTCGCAGCCGAGGATCATCGGCAGCCGCTCCGACGGCAGGCCGACCCCGCGCAGGCTCCACACGTCGTGGTGGTTGATGCTGGCGGCCTTCAGCCGGACCCTCGCCCAGCCGTCCGGGACATCCGGGGGCGGCCGCTCACCGGTCTCGAGGCCGCTCAGGGGGTCGTCGGTGGACTGGCGGGCGGCGTAGACGGCGAACATGACGTCACCGTAGCCGGAAACCTACTGGTGCCCGCTGGTCGGCTGAGCACTAGCCTGCGCAGCGTGACCGGCTCATCTGACTCGCCCGTGCTCCTCCTCGGGCCGCTGCTCCGCTACGTCGACGACCACCGCGCCACGATCTGGGTGGAGACCGACCGGCCCTGCCGGGTGGAGGTCCTCGGGGTCATCGAGCCCACGTGGACCGTGCACGGGCACCACTACGCCGTGGTGTCCCTCACCGGTCTCGAGTCGGGCACCGAGCACGAGTACTCGGTTCACCTCGACGGCAACCGCTCCTGGCCGCCGGAGACGTCCGCCTTCCCGCCGAGCGTGATCCGCACCTTCTCGGACGGCGAGACCTTCCGGCTCGCCTTCGGGTCGTGCCGGCGCGCCGCGCCGATGGATGCCGAGAGCCTGCGCCGCTTCGGTGCCGACGCCCTCGTCGCCCTCGCCAACCGGATGGCCTCGTCCGACACTGCCCGCTGGCCCGACGCGCTCTTCCTGGCCGGAGACCAGGTCTACGCCGACGTCCCCTCGCCGCCCCTGAAGGCGAGGCTGCGCGAGGTCCACGGTCACCCCTCCGACGACGACCCGATGTCGGAGGTCGTCGAGGAGATCCAGAACTACGAGGAGTACACCTGGCTCTACCACGAGAGCTGGGCGGAGGAGGCGGTCCGCTGGCTGCTGTCGACGGTGCCCAGCTGCATGATGCTCGACGACCACGACCTGCGCGACGACTGGAACACCTCCTACGAGTGGCGTCAGTGGGTCACCAACGAGCCGTGGTGGCGCGACCGCGTGGTGGGTGCCTACGCCTCGTACTGGGTCTACCAGCACCTGGGGAACCTCTCCCCCGACGAGCTGGCACGGGACCGCACGTACGAGATGGTGCGCGGCACGGACGACGACGACGAACGGACCCGCCTGCTGGACGAGTTCGCCTGGGAGGCGGACGCCCGGCCGACCAGTACCCGCTGGAGCTTCCGGCGCGACTTCGGCAACGAGGACCTGAAGATCCGGCTGGTGTCCGTCGACTCCCGGTGCTCACGCGTGCTGGAGCCCGACCGGCGGGCGATGGTGGACGACACGGAGTGGGACTGGTTCACCCGGCAGGTCCTACCCCGCGAGGGCGAGCGCATCGACCACATGATGATCGGCACGACCTTGCCGTTCCTGCTCCTCAAGGGGATCCACCACCTCGAGGGCTGGGACGAGGCGGTGGCGGCGGGCGCCTGGGGCAGGCGCGCGGTCCGTCTTGCCGAGAAGGTCAGGCAGGGAGTCGATCTCGAGCACTGGGCGGCGTTCCGTGCCACCTTCCAGCGCATGGTCGAGCTCATCGACCGGCTCGGGTCCGGTAGCCGGCCGCCGGCCAGCATCCTGCTGTTGTCGGGTGACGTGCACTGCTCGTACACCGCCCGCGCCAGCACGCCGAGCATCGACCCGGCACGCACCGGCCTCCACCAGCTCACGATGTCGCCCTTCCGCAACCCGTTGGAGCCACCGATCCGCGTCGCCAACCACGTGCTGAAGACGCGGTTCGCGCGCAACGTGATCCACTGGCTCGCCCGCCGGGCCGGGGTCGACGACGTCGCGATCGAGTGGGACATCGACAACGGCCTCTGGTTCGACAACGGCGTGATGACCGTGGTCTTCGACGGACGTACCGCGCACGTCGAGGTCGACCACGCCGCCGTCACGGGCCGTCCCGCCCCGGAGGCGCAGGAGCTGAGGCGGACGCTGACGTTGGAGCTGACCCCCTAGGGGTCGCGGGTGACGCCGTCGGCCCGCGCTGCCGCGGCCACCGCGGCGGCCACGGCGGGCACGACACGCTCGTCGAAGACACTGGGCACGATGAGCCCGGCGGTCGGCTCGGGCACGCAGGCGGCGATGGCACGGGCCGCAGCGACCTTCATGGACTCGGTGATCCTCGTCGCCCGGGCCGCGAAGGCGCCCCTGAAGATACCCGGGAACGCCAGCACGTTGTTGATCTGGTTCGGGAAGTCGCTGCGTCCTGTGGCCACCACGGCTGCGTGGCGCGCGGCGACGTCCGGGTGCACCTCGGGGTCCGGGTTGGCGAGGGCGAACACCATGGAGCGCGGTGCCATCCGGGCCACCGCCTCCTCGCGGACGGTGCCGCCGGAGACGCCGACGAAGAGGTCGGCACCCTCGAGAGCCACGTCGATGCGGCCCGCGAGGCCGCGGGGGTTGGTGGTGGCTGCGAGACGACGCTTGTGGTCCGCCAGGTCCGCGCGCTGCGGGGCGATGACGCCGCGTGAGTCGCAGACGACGACGTCCTCCACGCCCGCCCGGCGCAGGATCCCGGTGACGGCGACCCCTGCCGCGCCGGCGCCGCTGACCACGACCCGGAGGTCTTCGAGCCGCTTCCCGACCACGCGGGCGCCGTTGACCGCGGCGGCCAGGGTGACCACGGCGGTGCCGTGCTGGTCGTCGTGGAACACGGGGATGTCGAGCCGCTCGACCAGCCGTCGCTCCACCTCGAAGCACCGTGGCGCGCTGATGTCCTCGAGGTTGATCCCGCCGAACGTCGGCGCCAGGGCGGCGACGATCTCGACGAGGGCGTCGACGTCGGTGGTGTCGAGGCAGATGGGCACGGCGTCGATGTCGGCGAAGTGCTTGAACAGCACCGCCTTTCCCTCCATCACCGGCATGGCGGCACGTGGCCCTATGTCGCCGAGGCCCAGCACGGCCGTCCCGTCCGAGACGACGGCGACGGTGTGGGAACGACCGGTGTACGTGTCGACGAGGTCCGGGTGCGCGGCGATCGCCCTGCTGACGTCGGCGACCCCCGGGGTGTAGGCGAGCGCGAGGTCCGCCCGGTCACGGAGTGGACGACGCAGGCCCACCTCGAGCTTGCCCCCGAGGTGAACGGCGAAGACGGGCTCGCCCGGGTCCGGGAACGGTGCGGGCGCAGCGTGTGAGGAGGTGGGTGGGCTGACGGGCTGTGCTGACATGTGCGACCCCTGGTCTCCGGGACGTGCGGTGAGACGGTCTCGGTACCGGCTGCCGAAGGGGCTGCTCACGACCGGGTGCGGTCGTCGTGTACCGGACGCGGGGGTCACCCGCGGCTGCCGCCCACTGTGCCAGACCCGGACGGTCCCGTCACGGACATGTCGACCGGATGTGACGAGCGCGACGTCTCAGGCCCTCCGCTGACCCGCCGTCCGCAGGTCGCCCGGCCCGAACCGGCGCGGACGCGGCCACAGTCGCGCCACGACCACGGCGAGGAGGCCCTCCGGCGGCACGGCACCGGCTGACCAGGAGTCCGTTCCCTCCTGGGCGCTGTCCCGCTCGACCCACCACCCGCCGCGGTCACGGGCCACCAGCCGCTTCACCGCCACGGGCCGGTCACCGGGCCACCGCACGACCACCAGCGCCCCGGGGACGGCGGTGGAGGTGCGGCGAGCCAGCAGCACGTCCCCGTCCTCGAGCGTCGGACGCATCGACCGCCCCTGTACGCGGCACAGGAGCAGGGACCCGACCAGGGCCGGGAGCGGGGCGGGGCCGGGAAGCGGCTGGGTGGTCACGGGAGTAGTGTCCCAACGACGACCAGCACACCCCCCTCGAGAGGATGGCTCAGCAGATGCGTCAGCAGCTTCTCACCGCGGTCAGCGCCCATTGCGACCTGCCCTGCGGTGTCTACGACCCGGCCCAGGCGAAGATCGAGGCCGAGTCGGTGAAGGCGATCATCCAGAAGCACAACGACTCCGACGACGACGTCTTCAAGGCGCGCGCCCTCGTGATCAAGGAGGAGCGCTCGGAGCTCGTGAAGCACCACCTCTGGGTGCTGTGGACCGACTACTTCAAGCCCCCGCACTTCGAGAAGTACCCGCAGCTGAACCAGCTGTTCAACGAGGCGACGAAGCTCGCCGGCGGGGGCGGCGGCACGAAGGCCAGCGTGGACGTCGCGGTGGCCGACCAGCTGCTCGCCAAGATCGACGAGATCGCCGAGATCTTCTGGGAGACCAAGAAGGCGGCCTGACCAGCAGGGACCCCGCTGCGACACTGCCCGCGTGGACAGAGCCGGGACCGCAGCGTTCACGGCACTCGGTCTGATCTGGGGCAGCAACTTCCTCTTCATGAAGTGGGCCTCGGAGACCATCTCGCCGGGCCAGATCACCCTGCTGCGAGTGGTCTTCGGCCTTCTCCCGGTCGTCCTGTACGCCGCGGCGCGTGGTGCCCTACGCCGTACGCACCTGCGGTACACGCACCACTTCCTCGTGATGTCGCTGCTGGCCACGAGCGTGTACTTCTTCGCGTTCGCCGCCGGCACCGCGCTCCTGCCGTCCGGGATCGCCGGGGCCCTGAGCGGGGCGATCCCGCTGTTCACGGCCCTCGGCGCCACGGTCCTGCTCCGCAGCGAGCAGCCGACGCCCCTGCGCGTCATCGGGGTGCTGGTGGGCTTCGTCGGGGTCCTGCTGGTCGCGCGCCCCTGGGACACGGCGACTCCGGTCGACACGCTGGGCGTCCTCTACATGCTGCTCGGCTCCGCCAGCGTCGGCCTGTCGTTCGTCTACGCCCGCCGCTTCCTGGTGGACCTGGCCATCCCCGCCTCGGCGCTCACGACGTACCAGATGGGGCTCGCGCTGCTGGCCCTCCTCGTCGTCACCGACCTCGACGGGATCACCGCGATCAGCGGTGACACGAGGGCCTCCGTGGCCCTCGCCGGTGGACTGGGCCTGATGGGGACCGGGATCGCCTACATCCTCTACTACGTGGTCGTCGACCGGCTGGGAGCAGTCACGGCCTCGAGCGCCACGTACATCCCGCCGGTCGTCGCCCTCGGCATCGGCTGGCTGCTGGTCGACGAGCCGATCGAGGTCCTCGACGGCCTCGGGGTGCTGGTCATCCTCGTCGGCGTGGTCGTGCTGCGTCTGGGCGCCGGGTCTCCCGCACCCACCCCGCCCGAGCCTGAGTCTGAGCCTGAGCCGAGCTGAGCCGCGTCCGGGTTGCGGCCCGACCGGATGCACCAGAGGGTGCGGACATGTCCTCCTCGAGCTTGACCTCGCCCGCGCCACGCCCTGCGCTCGTCCTCGTCCCCGCCGGCCACTGCGTAGGCCCGGTCCGATGAGCACCGTCTCGCGGACCGCGACGTCAGCACCGACCAGGTGTGGTCGGTGCTGGCGGAGGGCTGGCACTACGGCAGCTGGGTGGTGGGCGCCGCGCGGATCCGCGACGTGGACCCGCACTGGCCCGCCGTCGGCAGCCGCATCCACCACTCCGTGGGTTCCTGGCCGCTGCTCCTCGACGACCACACCGAGGTCCTGGAGTGCGAGCCGGGGCGCCGGCTGGTGCTGCGGGCCCGTGGCTGGCCGGCCGGCGAGGCCACCGTGTCCCTCACCCTGACGGCCACCCCCACGGGCGGGGTGCAGGTCGAGATGTGGGAGGACGCCACGTCCGGCCCGGGCACGCTCGTGCCGCGTCCGTTGCGGGAGCCGCTGATCTCGGCGCGCAATACCGAGGCGCTGCGGCGGCTGCTGCTGCTGGCCGCGGGACGCTGACCTGACGTCGCGTCCGCAATGCGCTGGACCGGCCGCGGTGGGGGTAATGTCCCGCCCGGCCCGTCGAGGCCGCGTTCGATGCCGAGCGACGCACAGGAGGCCCCCATGTCCACCCACCCGCGCGACGACGAGAGCAACGCGGCGCCCCAGCCGACGGTGCGCCAGTCGGACCACCGAGCGCTCAACTGGCTGCTGCTGGTCCCGATCCTGATCTGCCTGGCGGTGCCCTTCTACAACCGAACCGAGCCCCGCCTGTTCGACATCCCGTTCTTCTACTGGTTCCAGCTCGCCATCATCCCGATCGGCGTGGTGTGCACGGTGCTCGTCTACCGTGCGGGCTCCACCCCGCGGATCGGTCGGGGGGCGCAGCGATGAACATCAACGTCGTCGAGATGACCGTGTTCGTCATCCTGTTCGCCTTCGTCACCGTGCTCGGCTTCATGGCCGCGAACTGGCGCAAGGCCGAGAGCATGGAGCACCTGGACGAGTGGGGGCTCGGCGGGCGCAGCTTCGGCGGGTGGATCACGTGGTTCCTGCTGGGCGGCGACCTGTACACCGCCTACACGTTCGTGGCCGTCCCCGCGCTGGTCTTCGGTGCCGGCGCCGCCGGCTTCTTCGCGGTCCCCTACACGATCATCGTGTACCCGCTCGTGCTCCTGTTCCTCATCCGGCTCTGGTCGGTCAGCCACGTCCACGGCTTCGTGACGCCCGCCGACTTCGTCCGTGCCCGGTTCGACTCGCCCACGATGGCCCTGCTCGTCGCGATCACCGGCATCGTCGCGACGATGCCCTACATCGCCCTCCAGCTCGTGGGCATCGAGGCCGTCCTCAAGACGATGGGGGTGCGCGGCACCGGGATCGTCAGCCACCTCCCGATCCTCATCGCGTTCGCGATCCTCGCGGCCTACACGTACAACTCCGGGCTGCGCGCCCCGGCCCTTATCGCGTTCGTCAAGGACACGCTGATCTACCTGGTGATCATCGTGGCGGTCATCTACATCCCGACCAAGCTCGGTGGCTGGGACGGCATCTTCTCGGCGGCGGAGACGAAGTTCGCCGGGACACCCAACCCCGGCGACGGGGTGGTCCTCGGCGGACCGGCGCAGGTGCAGTACGCGACGCTCGCCCTGGGCTCGGCGATGGCCCTGTTCCTGTACCCGCACTCGCTGACCAGCGTGCTCGCGGCCCGCAACCGCACGACGATCAAGCGCAACATGGCGGCCCTGCCCGCGTACTCGTTCGTGCTCGGCCTGCTGGCCCTGCTCGGGTACATGGCGATCGCCGCGGGGGTCACGCCCATCGTCAACGCGGAGACGGGCAAGGCGGACGGCAACACGGTGGTACCGCTGCTGTTCGACCAGATGTTCCCGGACTGGTTCGCGGGCGTGGCCTACGCCGCCGTCGCGATCGGCGCCCTGGTCCCGGCGGCGATCATGTCGATCGCGGCAGCGAACCTGTGGACGCGCAACGTCTACAAGGAGTACCTGCACAGGGACGCGACCCCGGCCCAGGAGGCCAAGCAGTCGAAGCTCGCCTCGCTCGTCGTGAAGTTCGGCGCCCTCCTGGCGATCGTGCTGCTCGACCCCCAGTTCTCGATCGACCTGCAGCTGATCGGCGGCGTCATCATCCTGCAGACGCTCCCCGCGGTGGCGATCGGCCTGTTCACCAGCTGGTTCCACCGGGGCGGTCTGGTGGCCGGGTGGCTGGCGGGGATGGTGTCCGGCTTCTGGATGCTCTGGACGATCAAGCAGGTGGCTTTCGCCGAGGACGGCACGAAGACGGTCGTCCGCGAGCACTTCGGCGGCTCGGCGTTCCCGCTGGCCAACCTCGGGATCGAGAGCACGACGATCGTGTACGTCGGTTTCATCGCCGTCGCCGTCAACCTGGTCGTGGCCGCCGTGGTCACCCTGGCGCTGCGTGCGGCGAAGGTGGCCGAGGGCACCGACCGCACGAAGGCCGACCACTACCTGGCCGACGAGGGCGACCCGCGCGTCCACGACCTCCCGGAGGTCGTGCACTGACCCGTTCCGCCGTCCCCTCGACCCGCTACGGTGCCGATCCATGACGGACGAGCAGGTCGAGGGGCACGGCGGGCAGCAGGTCACCAGGGTGGCCGCCGCGCACGGGGTCGACACGGTGTTCACGCTCTCGGGTGCGCACGTCTTCCCGGTCTACGACGCCTCGGTGAAGCACGAGCCCGCCCTGCGGCTTCTGGACGTGCGTCACGAGCAGACGGCCGTCTTCGCCGCGGAGGGCACGGCCAAGCTGACCCGCCGGCCGGGCTTCGCCGTGGCGACCGCGGGGCCCGGCGTCACGAACACGCTGTCGGCGATGACGACGGCGCACTTCAACGGGTCGCCGGTTGTGCTGCTCGGGGGACGCGCACCGGCGTTCCGGTGGGGCACCGGCAGCCTGCAGGAGATGGACCACGTGCCGCTGCTCGCACCGGTGACCAAGCACGCGACCACCATCGACCGCGTCGACGCCATCACCGACGGCATGCACGCCGCCTTCACGGCCGCGACCTCCGCGCATCCGGGTCCGGCCTTCGTCGACGTGCCGATGGACGTGCTGTTCTCACGCTGTCCGCTGCCCGAGGTGCCCGCTGTCCCCACGGTGCCGGCCGGCCCCCCGACCGCCGACGTGGACTCCGAGGCGGTCGAGGCGGCTGTCAGCGCCCTGGCCGAGGCGCGGCATCCTGTCCTCGTCCTCGGCTCGGACGTGTGGACGTCAGGGGCCGAGGACGTCGCCACGGCCCTGGCGGAGGCAACGGGTGCGCCCGTGATCACGAACGGGATGGGGCGCGGCGTCCTGCCTGCGGGGCACCCCCAGCTCGTCACCCGCGCGAGGGCTGCGGCCTTCGGCGGCGCGGACGTCGTCGTGGTGGTCGGCACCCCACTCGACTTCCGCCTCGGCTACGGGCAGTTCGGGGGAGCCGACGGCGCGACACCGGCCGCGGTCGTCCACGTCGTCGACGCCCAGGACCAGCTCGCCGGGCACGTGCGTCTCGCAGCCGGTCTCGCGGGTGACCTGCGCGCGACGCTGAGCCTGCTGGCCGAGCGCGTGCCCGTGGCCCAGCAGCACAGGGACGAGGTCGTCGCCTGGGCGGCGTCCCTGCGCGACGCGGCCGCCGCCGCCGTCGTACGCGACGCCGGGATGCTGCAGGCCGACTCCGACCCGATCCACCCCGCGCGGATCTACGGGGAGCTCGTCGGACGGCTGGCCGAGGACGCCGTCGTCATCGGGGACGGCGGCGACTTCGTCTCGTTCGCCGGCCGTTTCGTCGAGCCGCGGCTGCCTGGCCGCTGGCTCGACCCGGGGCCGTTCGGCTGCCTGGGCACCGGGGCCGGCTACGCCGTCGCCGCCCGGCTCGCCCACCCGTCGTCCCAGGTCGTGCTGCTGCTCGGCGACGGGGCCGCAGGCTTCTCGCTGATGGACGTCGACACGCTGGTGCGGCACCGCCTGCCGGTCGTGATGGTGGTGGGCAACAACGGCGCGTGGGGCCTGGAGAAGCACCCCATGACCATGCTCTACGGCTACGACGTGGTCGCCGACCTGGCACCAGGCACCCGCTACGACCAGGTGGTGACGGCACTCGGCGGCGGTGGCGAGCTCGTGACGCGTCCGGAGGACGTGGGGCCCGCGCTGGACCGCGCCTTCGCGTCGGGCCTGCCCTACCTGGTCAACGTGGTCACCGACCCGGCGGTCGCCTATCCCCGTGTCACGACAGGGATCTGAGCCGTGGTCGGCGACGACGGCGCTCGGCGGGCCTTCGCGGTCAGGAAGGCGCGGGCCGACGAGCTCGTTCCCGCGGGCAGGGTCGTCGCAGCGGCGTACGAGGCGGTCGGCGACATGCCCGCCGACTACCTGGTCGAGGTCGCCGACGCCCCGGCGCGAGCCAGCCAGGGGACGGTGCTGGTGGCGGTGGACCCGGACGGCACGGTCGTCGGCAGCGCCACCTTCGTCCTGCCCGGGTCGCGCCTCGCAGAGCTGAGCCGAACGGGCGAGGCCGAGTTCCGGATGCTGGGGGTCGACCCCTCCGCGCAGGGGCGGGGCGTCGGTCGGGCGCTCGTCCACGCATGCGTCGACCTCGCCCGCGCGGCAGGAGCGGCCAGGCTGGTGCTCTGCAGCGCCGCGAACATGGCCGCAGCCCACCGCATGTACGAGCGGGAGGGGTTCGTGCGCGAGGCCGGGCTGGACTGGCAGCCGGAACCCGAGGTGCGGCTGATCGCCTACGCGCTGCCCTTGGCCTGACCAGCCGCCGGCACGCGCGCGAGGAACCGTTCCGCGTCGACCAGGACGCGTGTGACCTCGCCGGTGGCGAGGAGACGGTCGGCGTCGTCGTGGGCGACCACCGCGAAGTGCAGCAGCCTCCCGTCCGAGCGCTCGAGGGTGGCGGTGACCTGCACCTCGGTACCGACGCCGCTGGCCATCAGGTGCTCCAGCTGCACGCGGGTGCCCACGCTCGTGCGGCCGGGCGCTGCCGCGGTGCGGAGGTCGACGGCACAGGTGGCCGCCTCGCACCACGCGAGCAGCCTCGGGGTGGCCAGGACGGCCAGGTCGCCGCTGCCCAGCGCGTCCGCCGTGTCACCGTCGCCGACCGTGAACGTCAGGGTCGCGCCGGGGGTGTCGATGGGGGTGTCGCCGGAGGCGGAGCTCACGGACGAAGGCTAGAACCGATCCGCCCGACGGCGCTCTCCAGGGCACGCAGGTCGACCACGTGGCCCGACGGGCAGGCGTGTGCCGCACCGCGCCGGGGAACGTCGGCGGGGACGGAGATGGGGCTGGTGGTGGGCGGCGACCCGGTCATCAGGACACCAGCCCCAGTCGACGCAGCTCGACCGTGAGGTCGTGGGGGCTGGTCGACGCAGCCAGGGCGTCCTCGAACGAGACGACACCGTCCCGGAACAGGGTGACCAGGTGCTGGTCGAACGTCTGCATCCCGTAGAAGGAGCCCTCGGTGATCAGCTCGGTGATCGTCGAGGTCTTGTCGGCATCGGCGATGGCGTCGGCCACA
The DNA here is from genome assembly GCA_963843835.1 of uncultured Actinomycetota bacterium. Taxonomy (GTDB): domain Bacteria; phylum Actinomycetota; class Actinomycetes; order Actinomycetales; family CAWJMD01; genus CAWJMD01. Next base: position 82,669 of record CAWJMD010000008.1, on the reverse strand, counting down.
CGACCGGTGTTGATGCAGACCTCCATCACGACCGTGCGTCCCTGTCCGTCCGCCCGCGGCACCAGTCGCTGGCAGATGATGCCGCGCAACGAGGCCGCGAGCGACAGCCGCACCTGCTTCTGCTCGTGCGGGGGGAAGAAGTCGATCACGCGGGTGATCGTCTCGGCCGCGTCGGTGGTGTGCAGGGTCGACATCACGAAGTGGCCGGTCTCGGCCGCGGCGAGCGCGGCGCCGACGGTCTCCGCGTCACGCATCTCACCGACCAGCACGACGTCCGGGTCCTGACGCATGGCGGCGCGGAGCGCGACGGCGAAGTTCTCGGTGTCGATCCGGACCTCACGCTGGTTGATCATCGCCAGCTTGTCCTGGTGGAGGACCTCGATGGGGTCCTCGATCGTCACGACGTGCACCTCGCGGTGCGAGTTGATGTGGTCAACCATGCCGGCCAGCGTCGTGGTCTTGCCCGACCCGGTGGGGCCCGTGACCAGAACCAGGCCACGGGGCTCGAGCGCCAGCGCGGAGATGGCGGGGGGCATGCCCAGGTCGTCGAGGGCCACGGCCCCCACGGCGACGCGACGGAAGACGAGCCCCACGGAGCCGCGCGAACGGAAGGCGTTCACCCGGAACCGCCCCACGCCTGCCATCGAGAACCCGAAGTCGGCCTCGTTGGTGCGGGCGAACTCCTCGACGAGGTCGGCGCGGATGACCTCGGCGAGCATCGCCTCGGTGTCGGCCGGGGTGAGGTCGCGCGAGCGCAGCTTGCGCAGGCGGCCGTCGATGCGGATGCGGGGTGCCGATCCGACCTTGCAGTGCAGGTCCGAACCGACCAGCTCAGCCAGGGCGCGCAGGAACGGCAGGACGGACAGGGTCTCGTTGCTTGCCGGCGCGGCCGCCGTGCTGGTGGAGGTCACCTTCAACCTGTCGGCTGCTGCGCCCCTCGACTTGAGGAACCGGCGAAGGTTCGCCGATAGGCCAAAGGGGTGGTTCCGAGGCGGCCGAAGTGGGCCCGCAGGACTGCCGCCGAGCCGAAGCCGGCGCGTCGCGCCACCTCCTCCACCCCGAGGTCCGTGCGCTCGAGCAGCTCCCGCGCCCGGTCGAGTCGCTGCGCGTTGACCCAGGCCGCGGGGCTGGCGCCCGTGGCGGCCCGGAAGCGTCGCGCGAACGTCCTGCTGCTCATCTGCGCCCGTCCAGCCAGCTGGTCGACGCTCAGCTCCTCGTCGAGGTGCTCCAGCGCCCACTCGACCAGTGGCGCGAACCCGTCGTCCGCGCACTCCGGGACCGGGGTGTCGATGAACTGCGCCTGCCCGCCCTCGCGGTGCGGTGGCACCACCATCCGCCGCGCGATCTGTGAGGCCACCGACGCCCCCTGCTCGGCGCGGACGATGTGCAGGCAGGCGTCGATGCCGGCGGCCGTGCCGGCGCTCGTGACCACGGTGCCGTCCTGCACGTAGAGGACGTCGGCGTCGACCTTGGCCGCGGGGAACTCCGCCGCGAGCCGGTCGGAGTGCCGCCAGTGGGTCGTGCAGGCGCGCCCGTCCAGGATCCCCGCCGCACCGAGGGCGAAGGCCCCGGAGCACACGCTGAGCACCCAGGCGCCCCGGTCGACGGCCCGACGGAGCACGTCGAGCACCCGCGGGTCGACCCGGTCGCCCTCCGAGAACGCGGGCACGGCCACCAGGTCGGCCCTGTCGGCCACGTCGAGCCCGTGCTCGACGACCAGGTCGAAACCGACGCTGGTCGGCAGCCTGCCCGGGTCGGCGGTCACGACGGAGAAGTCGATGAGCGGGACGCCGGTGTCGCTGCGGTCGATCCCGAAGACCTCGCAGAGCACGCCGAGCTCGAACATGGCCACGTGGGGCAGGGCGATCACGGCAACGGAGCGGAGCATGCTCAAAGCATCCCACAGAATTGGCAGAAAATCGATGGAGACTGTCAGATCTGCCACTGGTGGCAGAATCGTTGTGAGCGCATGATTTGAGCCATGAACGAGATCCTGCTCCTGACCCTGATCCTCCTCCTCGGCCTCGGTTGGGCCGTCGCCATGTGGCGCACGGTGTCCTCCGGCGGCTCCTACCCGGCGCGCGCGTCCCGCACCGCCCGGCACTGGTCGACCGACCTGCCGGACGAGCCGTACCGCGACCGGACGCGCATCAGCTGACACCCACCGGCGACGGGCGGCGTCACTCCAGGACGACCAGCAGGTCACCCTCCTGGACGACGTCGCCCACCGTCACGCCGATCCTGGTCACCCGTCCCCCTGCCTCGGGGGCCACCGGGATCTCCATCTTCATCGACTCCAGAAGCAACATCGTCTGGCCGGGCTCCACCTGCTCGCCCTCCTCGACGAGGACGCTCAGAACGTTGGCCACCATCTCGGCCATCACCTGCTCGGCCACCATGACTCCTTCTCGTGTCGTCCCCGTGAGGGGCGATGTCGTCTGACGTCGGGACGTCACCAGCCGATCCCGTCGGGGTGGCCACGCCAGATTCCATCACGCGGACGACGGTTACCGCTGGTTGCCGCGGCCGTGGCCGCGGTCTGGTCCCGCGAAGCGGTCCCCACGGCACCACCGGGCCCGTTCGGTCCGGTGTCGGCGGTGTGGGACGATGGCTGCAGACCCCTGAGCAAGGAGTGACCACATGAGCAAGCGCGCGCGCAAGCGTCGGTCCCGCAAGGGCAACGGCGCCAACCACGGCAAGCGTCCCAACGCCTGAGGCTCACCCGAGCCCGCCGCGGGCGGGAGACCGCCAACGGCAGCAGAACGGCCCCGACCTGATGGTCGGGGCCGTTTCGTGTCCTGGGGTCCTGAAGCTCACAGGTCCATCTGCACGCGGATCGTCGAGATCTGGCTCATGATCCGCAGTCTCAGCTGCGCGGGGGCCGGCTCGGAGCCGCACGACCTCTTGACCAGCGCCTTGAGCGCGCTCTCCAGGTCGTACTGCTTGAGGCAGGGCGCGCACTCCTCGAGGTGGTGCCTGATCTTGGCGACGTCGTCGTGGGTGACCTCGCGGTCGAGGTACGTGTAGACCTTGTCCAGGATGTCCCGACAGTCCTCGTCGTGCGGGTTGCCACAGCTCATTCGACGGCCTCCCCACCGGTCGTCGCGACGAGTCCCCGGTCGCGGGCGTAGTCCTCCAGCAGCGCACGGAGCTGACGTCGCCCCCGGTGCAGGCGCGACATCACGGTGCCGATCGGGGTGCCCATGATCTCCGCGATCTCCTTGTAGGCGAAGCCCTCGACGTCGGCGTAGTAGACAGCCATCCGGAACTCCTCAGGCAGCTGCTGGAGGGCGTCCTTGACGTCGGAGTCGGGCAGGTGGTCCAGCGCCTCGGCCTCCGCCGACCGCAGGCCGGTCGAGGTGTGCGACTCGGCACGCGCGAGCTGCCAGTCCTCGATGTCCTCGGCCCCGGACTGCAGCGGCTGGCGCTGCTTCTTGCGGTACGAGTTGATGTAGGTGTTCGTCAGGATCCGGTACAGCCAGGCCTTGAGGTTCGTGCCCGGCCGGTACTGGTGGAACGAGGCGAACGCCTTCGTGAAGGCCTCCTGGACGAGGTCCTCGGCGTCGGCGGGGTTGCGCGTCATCCGCATCGACGCCGAGTACAGCTGGTCCAGGTACTGGAGCGCCTCCGCCTCGAAGCGGGAGACCCGGGCCGCCGTCGACTCGTCCTCGGGCGCGCGGTTGCTGTCCTCGCCGATCTCCACCTCGTCGACCGGGGTCTCGGATGGGATGGCGGGGTGGGAGTTGGTGGAACTGGTCGCGTCGCTCATCGGAGCCGAGTCTAGTCCGCGTCGCCGCCCACCCCCCACCCGACGTCGCCCGCCCCCCACTCGAGCGGGACCGGTCAGCCACTCGTCGGCGTGAGGACGCACGACGCGCAGTGCGCGCGACGCCCACTCGATGTCGACCGGCATGCCCCGCACAACGTCCGGGCCCGGGCTGCCATTCCGGTTCGGCGCGTCCATGCGACGGGCTCCCGTCCTGCCGACCCCCTAGTCGTCGGTGGTGGGCGCCGGTGACGGCCGGGACGCGACGGTGCGCAGCCACCGCCGCACGGCGGGCCCGACCTGCGCGCGGCCGGCCTTCATGCCGTGGTCGCCGGGAACGGCCACCAGCCGGGAGCCGCGACGACGGGCGAGGGCCGCCCGCACCTCGTCCGGCCCTCCGAAGGGGTCCGACTCGCCCTGCACGACCAGCAGGGGGAGGCCGACGCGCAGCTCTGCTGCCCTCGAGCGCTCGGGGCGGCCCGGGGGGTGCAGCGGGAACGCCAGCGCCAGCACCCCGGAGGCACCGAGCACGCTCGCCGTCCGGCAGGCCACGCGGGCCCCGGCGCTGCGTCCTCCGACGACGAGGGGGCCGACCAGGTCCCCGGTCTGCCGCAGCGCGCCGAGGACCTCCAGCCACGCCTCGTCCAGGCGGGGCGGGGCGACCGCGACACGACGTCCGGCGACCTTCCACGGCTGCTCGACGCGCAGGACCCCCCAGCCGTCGGTCGCGGCCGCGACGGCCGCCGCGACGAGATCGACCGCGTCCACTCCCCCACCGGCCCCGTGTCCGAGCACGAGCGTCCCGGTGGCGTCCGCGACCGACTCCGGCAGGCGCCGGTGCACCCGGGCCGGCCCCTGTCCCGTGTCGACCGTGAGGACGGACTCCGCCGAGGTCATCCCGCCTCCCCCAGCACCTCACCGGTCAGCGGGTCGACCACGCCCACGAGGTCGTCGACCGGCAGCGGCCGGACCAGCTCGGGACCGTCGTTGCGGACGGAGCTCACGAGCGTCGACACCGGGACGGCGAGGAAACGCCCGGGGCCGGGCGGGGCCAGCAGCGGCGCGATCTCGTCGGGATCGGTCCGCGCCGGGTCGAGCCACGCGTCCCACCGGTCCCGGTCGAGCACCAGCGGCATCCGGTCGTGGACGCGGTCCAGCCCCGCCTCCGCCTCCGTGGTGAGCACCGCGAACGTGGTCAACCAGGCCGCGGGGTCGTCCGGGTCGACGGACGGGTCCTTCCAGAACTCGTACAGACCGGCGAACGCCACGCGGTCTCCGTCCCGCCGCGTCATGTAGAAGGGCTGCTTGCGGGGCTTCCCCTTCGCGTCACGTGCCACAGGGCTCGCCTGCCACTCGTACCAGCCGTCCGCCGGCACCAGCGCGCGTCGCGAGGTGGCTGCCCGGCGGAAGCCCGCCTTGTCGAACACGGACTCCGCGCGGGCGTTGATCATCCGCGCGCCCGACGAGCGGTCCTTCGACCAGGAGGGCACCAGCCCCCAGACCAGCCGCCGCAGCTGCCGGACCGGCTCCGCCTCCTTGTCGTCACGAGGTGCCCGCTCGAGCACGACCGGGGCCGTGTCGGTGGGCGCCGTGTTCCACTTCGGCTCCAGCTCGCCACCGGTCTCGTCCGACTCGACGTCGAACTCCTCCACGAGCTCGTCGGGGTTGGCGCTGGCTGCGTACCGTCCGCACATGGGGTCAGCCTGCCAGCCTGCACCGACGGTGGTGCGACCTCGGTCAGCCGTCCCGGGCACCTGCTGACCGGCGAGGACTCGCCTGCGCGGTCCGTATGCGCTACGAAAGAGCCATGAGCCTCCTGCGCCGTGTCGCCCGCCCCCTGCTGGCCGCCGTCTTCGTCGTGGAGGGAATCGACCTCGTGCGCCATCCGGGGCCGCGCGTCGAGGCCGCCCGTCCCCTCGTTGACAAGCTGGCCGAGCCACTGCGCCTGCCCGACGACCCCGAGCTCCTGCTACGTGCGAACGGCGCGGCGATGGCCGGTGCGGGAGCGATGCTCGGCATCGGGCGCTTCCCGCGGCTCTCCGCGCTCGTCCTGGCCGCGAGCCTCGTCCCCACCACCTACGTCGAGCACCCCTTCTGGGTCGAGAAGGACGACGAGGTCAAGAAGCAGCAGCGGCAGGCCTTCCTGAAGAACGCCGCGCTCCTCGGGGGCCTGCTCATCGCGAGCGCCGACACCGAGGGCCGCCCCGGGCTGGCCTGGCGCTCGCAGCGGGCCGCCAAGGACGCGAAGCGCGCCGCCTCGTCCGCGAAGCGCGACGCGAAGCGCGCTGCCTCCTCGGCGAAGCAGGATGCGAAGCGTGCCGCCAAGGACGCCCGCCACGAGGCCCGGCTCGCTGCCCACAAGGTCGAGCACGCCGTCCGCTGACTAGTCTCGCGGCATGACCGAGCCGCACTGGCACGCCCCGACGGCCGTCGGGCCCGTGCACGCGACCGTGCGGCTGCCTGGCTCGAAGTCGCTGACGAACCGCTACCTGGTCCTCGCCGCGCTGGCCGACGGGCCGTCGAGGCTGCGCGCTCCGCTGCGCTCACGGGACACCCTCCTGATGGTCGACGCGCTGGTCTCGCTCGGGGCCGCGATCGAGGACGACACCGACGGGATCGACTGGGTGGTGATCCCCGGCCCGGTCCAGGGTGACCGCGAGATCGACTGCGGGCTGGCCGGAACCGTGATGCGGTTCCTCCCCCCCTTCGCCGCCCTGGCGGACGCGCCGGTCGGGTTCGACGGTGACGACCAGGCCCGTGTCCGTCCGATGGGCCCGGTGCTCGCGGCCCTCAGGGACCTCGGGGTTGCCGTCGACGACGGAGGTCGCGGCACCCTGCCGTTCACGGTCCGGGCCACCGGGTCCGTGGCCGGCGGCACCACGTCGATCGACGCCTCGGCGTCCAGCCAGTTCGTCTCCGGACTGCTGCTCTCGGGCGCGCGCTACGAACGCGGCGCCACGGTCGTCAACGTGGGCCCGCCCGTGCCCAGCGAACCGCACCTGCTGATGACGGTCGAAACCCTTCGCGACTGCGGCGTGGTCGTGGACGACGACACCCCGAACACGTGGCGGGTCGAGCCGGGGTCGATGGCACCCCTCGACGTGCAGGTCGAGCCGGACCTCTCGAACGCCGCTCCGTTCGTCGCCGCAGCCCTCGCCGCCGGCGGCCGCGTGACCGTGCCCGACTGGCCGCAGCGCACGACCCAGGCCGGCGACCTGATGCGCGACCTGCTCGACGGGATGGGAGCCGAGGTCTCGCTCGACCGGGACGGGCTGACCGTGACCGGGACCGGCGAGGTGTACGGCATCGACGCCGACCTGCACGAGGCGGGCGAGCTGGCCCCCGTGGTGGCTGCCCTTGCGGCACTGGCCGACTCGCCGTCGCACCTGCGCGGCATCGCGCACCTGCGCGGCCACGAGACCGACCGCCTGGCTGCGTTGGCCACGCAGATCAACGCCCTGGGCGGCGACGTCACCGAGCACCACGACGGCCTGACCGTCCGGCCACGCCCCCTGCGCGGCGGCGTGTTCCACACGTACCACGACCACCGCCTCGCGACGGCGGGTGCGCTGATCGGGCTCTGCGTGCCCGGCGTGCAGGTCGAGAACGTCGGCACGACGGCCAAGACGCTTCCCGGGTTCACCGACCTGTGGACGGGGATGCTCGACGGCGACGCGGTCGACGGCGATCGGTGAGCCCCTCCTGATGCCGACGCGGCGCCGACGCTACGACGAGTCCGATGCACGAGTCCGTCCGAACCCCAAGGGCTCTCGTCCGCGCACCAAGGACCGCCCGGCTCACGCCGACGCGGTGCCGGGCCGCGTGCTGACCGTCGACCGGGGCCGCTACACCACGTTGGTGCGTGAGGGGCGCGACGACGAGCGGGTCGTCCAGGCGATGAAGGCGCGGGAGCTCGGCAAGTCGTCCGTGATCGTGGGTGACCGCGTGCACCTGGTGGGCGACGTCTCCGGGGAGGTCGACACCCTGGCGCGCGTGGTGCGCGTCGACCCGAGGCACGGTCTGCTGCGCCGTACCGCCGACGACACCGACCCCGTCGAGCGCGTCATCGTCACCGGCGTCGACCAGCTCGTGGTCGTCACTGCGCTGGCGGACCCGGAGCCGCGCCCGCGCATGGTCGACCGCTGCCTGGTGGCTGCGTACGACGCCGGCCTCGAGGCGCTGCTGTGCCTCACGAAGGCCGACCTCACCGACCCTGCACCGTTCCTCGCGCTCTACGCAGACCTCGACGTGGCCACTGTGGTGACGCGTCGCGAGGGCGACCGCATCGTCGGGCTCGACGAGGTGCGCGCGCACCTGGAGGGTCGTGACAGCGTCCTGGTGGGCCACTCGGGCGTCGGCAAGTCGACGCTGGTGAACGCCCTCGTCCCGGACGCCGACCGAGCCGTCGGCCACGTCAACGTCGTCACCGGGCGCGGCCGGCACACGTCGTCGTCGGCCGTGGCCCTCCGTCTGCGGGACGAGCAGGGCCGCGCCGCGGGCTGGGTCACGGACACCCCGGGCGTCCGCTCCTTCGGGCTGGCGCACGTGCAGCCCTCGGGGCTCCTCGCCGCCTTCCCCGACCTGGTTCCCGGCGAGGCCGGCTGCCCCCGCGGCTGCACACACGACGAGCCGGAGTGCGGGCTGGACCCGTTCGTCGCCTCCGGCGGCGCCGGCCCCGCCGGCCCGGCCCGCCTGGAGTCGCTGCGTCGCCTGCTGCGGGCCCGGACGTCGGAGGACTGACCCCCGCACTCCCCCGGGAGGTCAGGGGGCGGGTCGGAGCGTCGCGACCAGAGCGTCGAGCACCGACACGTCCTCGATGGTCGACGGGACGTTCGGGGTCACGCCGTCCGCGATCTCCCGCATCGTCTTGCGCAGCACCTTGCCCGAGCGCGTCTTGGGCAGAGCGGTGACGACGTCGACCTGGCGCAGGGCGGCCACCGCGCCGACCTCGTCACGCACGCGCTGCACCAGCTCGGCCCGCAGCGTGTCGATGTCCGGGGCGCCGGCGTCCCCCCTCTCCTTGAGCACGACGAGCGCGCGAGGGACCTGGCCCTTGAGGTCGTCGTGAACGCCGATCACCGCGCACTCGGCCACGGCGAGGTGCCCGGCCAGCGCCGCCTCGAGGGTCCCCGTCGACAGCCGGTGGCCGGCCACGTTGATGACGTCGTCGGTCCTGCCCAGGACGAACAGGTAGCCGTCCTCGTCGAGGTAGCCGCCGTCCCCGGTCAGGTAGTAGCCGTCGAACGCGGAGAGGTACCCCGACACGTAGCCGTCGTCGTCTCCCCAGAGGGTGGGCAACGTCCCGGGTGGCAGGGGCAGCCGCAGGCAGACCGCCCCCTCGGTGCCGGCTGCGGCCGCGACGCCGTCCGGTCCGAGCACCTGCACGTCGTACCCCGGCACCGGCACCGAAGGCGATCCGGGCTTGATCGGAAGCGGCTGCAGCCCACGGCAGTTCGCCGCGATCGGCCAGCCCGTCTCGGTCTGCCACCAGTTGTCGACGACGGGAACACCGAGGGTCTTCGTGGCCCACTCGTACGTGTCCGGGTCGAGGCGCTCCCCCGCGAGGAACAGCGTGCGCAGCCGCGACAGGTCGTGCCCGGCGACGAGCGTGCCCTCCGGGTCCGCCTTGCGCACGGCCCGGATCGCCGTCGGCGCGGTGAACAGCACCGACGCACCGTGGTCCGCCGCGACCCGCCAGAAGGTACCCGCGTCGGGCGTGCCGACGGGCTTGCCCTCGAAGAGGACGGTCGTGCACCCCGCAAGCAGCGGTCCGTAGACGATGTACGAGTGCCCGACGACCCAGCCGACGTCGCTGGCCGTGAACATGGTCTCGCCGGCCTCGAGCCCGAACACGTTCCGCATCGACCACGTGAGAGCGACCGCGTGGCCGCCGTTGTCGCGCACGATGCCCTTCGGGCGACCCGTGGTGCCGGACGTGTACAGCACGTACAGCGGGTCCGTCGCCTCCATCGGCACGCACTCGGCCGGCCCGACCGCCCCAGGGCGCATCATCACGTCCCAGTCGACGTCGCGTCCGTCGACCATCGAGGCCGCAGCCTGGGGACGCTGCAGCACCACGACCTGCGAGGGCTTGTGCTCGGCCCGCTCGATCGCCGCGTCGAGCATCGGCTTGTACTCGACCACACGGGTCGGCTCGATGCCGCAGGACGCGGTGACCACCACCACCGGACGGGCGTCGTCGATCCGCGCCGCGAGCTCGGCCGGCGCGAAACCGCCGAAGACCACGGAGTGGACCGCCCCGATCCGCGCGCACGCCAGCATGGCGACCACCGCCTGCGGGACCATCGGCATGTAGATGACGACGCGGTCGCCCATCTCGACCCCGAGCGCGCGCAGCACGCCCCCGAAGCGGGCGACCTCGTCCAGCAGCTGGGCGTAGGTGTACGAGCGTCGGCTGTCGGTGACGGGTGAGTCGTGCACCAGCGCCACCTGGTCGCCACGGCCCGCGACCACGTGCCGGTCGAGCGCGTTGTAGCAGGTGTTGAGCACCCCGCCCGCGAACCACCGGTAGAACGGTGCACGGTCGCCGTCCAGGACGCGGGTCGGCGCAGAGATCCAGTCGACCAGTCCGGCGGCCTCCCCCCAGAAACCCTCGGGGTCGTCGAGCGAACGTCGGTGCGCCCGTGCCCAGGCCCCGCTGGTGATCCGGTCGTCAGCCATAGGGGCATCCTGCCGCTCCACCGGAAGGGACGCACGCCCCCGGCGGGCTCCACCCGACGGCTGGCAGGCTGGGTCCATGCGCATGGACCCCGGCCACCTCCCCGATCCCGCGGTGGAGTTCCTCCGCGAGCGGCACCTGGCCACGCTCACCACCCTGCGCCCGGACGGCTCCCCCCATGTCGTCCCCGTCGGGTTCACCTGGGACGAGGAGCGCCTCGTGGTCCGCGTGATCACCAGCGGGCCGTCGGTCAAGGCCCGCAACGCCGCCCGGGGCGCACGAGCCGCCGTGACCCAGGTCGACGGCCGGCGCTGGCTCACACTGGAGGGGACCACGCGCCTGGTGGACGAGCCGTCGGACGTGCTCGAGGCCGAGCGCCGGTACGCCGCCCGCTACCGGGTGCCGCGCGAGAACCCCAGCCGCGTGGTCGTCGTGGTCGACGTCGACCGGGTGATGGGCGACAGCACGCTGGGGGACGGCGGCACCTAGACCTCGCGACTCGGGCGGCGACTGTCACCGGGCGGCGCTAGCGTCCGCCGGCACCGACAGGCACCACGGGAGGACGCGATGAGCAGGCAGGTCCAGGTCAGCTTCGACGCCGGCGACCCCGCCGCCCTCGCCCGGTTCTGGGCGGTGGCGCTCGACTACGTCGAGCAGCCGCCTCCACCGGGGTTCGACACCTGGCACGCCTTCCTCGAGTCCGAGGGCGTGCCCCCCGAGGAGCGCGACCGCGCAGCAGCCCTCGTGGACCCCGACGGAGTAGGTCCGCGGCTGTTCTTCCAGCGGGTCCCTGAGCCGAAGTCGGCCAAGAACCGCATGCACCTCGACGTCAACGTCGGCGGGCACGGCGCGGATCCGTCCGTGGTCGACGCGCACGTCCGGAGGCTCGTGGAGGCCGGCGGCACGATGGTCGAGGACCGGCACGACCGGTTCAGCCGCTGGGTGGTGATGACTGACCCCGAGGGCAACGAGTTCTGCGTGCAGTGACGGCGATCCGGCCGTGAGAGGGTCGCGGCGTGGAGATCGAGAGCCTGGAGCACCTCGACCGCGTCCTGGCCTCGCGTCAGGGGCTGCGGGGAGTACGTCTCCAGGACCTGGACCTGACCCGGCGGGAGGACGCCCTGCTCGCCGCGGACCCCCGGGGCGCGGTGGTTCTCGGGGGTGTCCTCACCCCGGCGCTCAACGAGCACCTGCGCTCGCACGGGGCGGTGATCTTCCCGGTCGTGCCCGGCTGCCCGGTCGACGTGTACCGAGCCCACCTGTACGACCCCGACGAGCTCTACCGAGGGCTCGAGGCCGGGTACGAGGCGACCGTGGACGCCCGTGCCTACACCTGGAGCCGTGACGGCTCGGTAGCCCACGACGCCCTCACCACGCTGCTGCGGGCGATGCACGACGACGCGGTCGCCGACGCCCTCGACGAGGCCGTCCTCGGACGGGGCTGCGTCGGAGTGATGGGTGGGCACGCGTTGGCGCGGGGTGGCAGCGGCTACCGCGACGCCGCCCTGCTGGGGCGTGCCCTCGCGCGCGCCGGGTACCTCGTGCTGACCGGCGGCGGACCCGGGGCGATGGAGGCCGCCAACCTCGGGGCGCGACTGCACGAGCTGGACGAGGAGGCGCTCGAGGTCGCGGTCGAGGACCTCGGCGCCACCCCCGACTTCGCCGACGACGTCACGGCCTGGGCGCGCACCGGGATGGCCGTCAGGCGTCGCCACCCCGCGCCGTCGACCCCGGCCAGCCTGGGGGTGCCGACGTGGTTCTACGGCCACGAGCCGCCCAACCCCTTCGCCTGCCTGCAGGCCAAGTTCTTCTCCAACGCCGTCCGCGAGGACGCCCTGCTCGCGAGGTCGTCGGCCGGTGTCGTCTACCTCCCGGGGGCCGCGGGCACGGTCCAGGAGCTGTTCCAGGCGGTCACGCCGGGCTACTACGGCGTCGACGGCGGCGTGCCCCTGGTGCTGGTCGGGCGCGAGCACTGGACGGGCGAGCTGCCGGTGTGGCCGCTCCTGCAGTCACTGTCGGCCGGCCGGCCGCTCGCGCGAAGGCTCGGCCTCGTGTCAGACGGAAGCCGGCACGCCGACGTCCTCTCCCTGCTCGACGAGGCCGCGCCCGCGCACGCGGCCGACGTCAGTCGACCGCCACCATGATCTCGACGGCCCGGTCGAGGAAGGCGTCGACCTCCGGCTCGCGGTAGCCGCGCCGACCCCAGCGCGTGCGGAACACCGCGCGACGCACCTCGTCCGCCGACATCTCGGTGCCGTCGGAGAAGTAGTGGGCCAGCTTGTCGCACAGCGAGTCGACGTCGTCCACGTCGTACGTCATCTCCAGCCGCTTCTCCCCTCGAGAGAACCGCTCTCCTGCAGGGCGGTTCAGCCGGCCCTGAAGAGTGGAGGCGCGCCGGGTCAGCTCGTTGATGAGCGCCTGGTCGCCGCCCTGCTCGATCAGCCGCTCCCGCTCGCGGGCGGCCACGGCGTCCTCGAGCCGGTCGAGCGCAGCGTCGACCTCGTGCACGTCGTAGCCGCCGCGCTGGAGGGCGAACGCGACCCGGCGCACCTCGGCAGCGCTCAGCCGGCGGCCGTTCGGCCCCGGCTTCCCGCGCTGGTAGGCCTCACGCGCGATCTGGAAGAACTCATCGACCTCGTCGACGTCGTATCCCTTCGCGGTGCGCGACACCCGCGGGAACGTGGTCACGGCTGTCATCTCTCCTCCTCATCCGCCGCCGCCAGCTGACCGCACGCCCCGTCGATATCGCGTCCCCGGGTGTCGCGCACGGTGGTCGGCACGCCGTGGGCGCGCAGCCGCGCCACGAAGGTGCGCTCCACCGCGGGGTCCGACGCCGTCCACTTCGAGCCCGGCGTGGGGTTGAGCGGGATCGGGTTGACGTGCACCCACCCACGACCGCGCCGGTTCAGCTCGGTGCCGAGCATGTCCGCCCGCCAGGCCTGGTCGTTGATGTCGCGGATCAGCGCGTACTCGATGCTGACCCGGCGCCCGGTGGTGTCGAAGTAGCGGCGTGCCGCGTCGAGCGCCTCGCCCACCTTCCACCGGGTGTTGATCGGGACCAGCTCGTCGCGCAGCTCGTCGTCCGGGGCGTGCAGGCTGAGGGCCAGCGTGACCGGGATGCCTTCCCCGGCAAGCTTGTCGATGGCCGGCACCAGGCCGACCGTCGACATCGTGATGCCGCGTGCCGACATGCCGAGTCCCGAGGGGGGCGCCTCGGTGAGCCGGCGGATGGCCCCGATCGCGGCCTTGTAGTTCGCGAGCGCCTCACCCATCCCCATGAAGACGACGTTGCTGACCCGCAGCGGTGCCTCCACGGCACCCCCGGCGACGTCCCCGTGGGCGAGCGAGCGGGCCGCGCGCACGACCTGCTCGACGATCTCCCCCGTCGACATGTTGCGTGTCAGACCTGCCTGGCCGGTGGCGCAGAAGGGGCAGTTCATCCCGCAGCCCGCCTGGCTCGACACGCAGAGCGTCACCCGTCCCGGGTAGCGCATCAGCACGGACTCGACCAGCGCCCCGTCGTGCAGCCGCCAGAGCGTCTTGACCGTCGCACCCCGGTCGGCCTCCAGGGAGCGGACCTCGGTGAGCAGCGGGGGCAGCAGGTCGGCGACCAGCCCCCCGCGGTCGGCGGCCGGCAGGTCGGTCATCTGCGCCGGGTCGTCCACGAGACGCTCGAAGTAGTGGGTCGACAGCTGGCGCGCGCGGTACCCGGGCATCCCGAGGTCGTGCACGGCTGCGACCCGCTCGTCGAGCGCCAGGTCGGCCAGGTGACGCGGCGGCTTGCCCCGCCGCGGCGCCGAGAAGACGAGCTGTCCGGGACGTGGCGGGGTGGTCAGCGGTTCGGAGGTCGTCATGGCGGGTCCCATCCTCCCACTGACCGCCACGTGCTCGATCCAGCCGGGGTCAGGCCGCGACGGGCACGAGCAGCGTCAGCAGCAGGAACATCACCGGCGCACTCAGCAGGAGCGAGTCGATGCGGTCCATGATCCCGCCGTGCCCCGGCAGGATCGACCCCATGTCCTTGATGCCCAGGTCGCGCTTGAGAAGCGACTCGGACAGGTCGCCCACCGTGGCGGTGGTAACGGCTGCGACACCGATCAGCAGCCCGACCCACCAGGCTCCGTCCAGCGTCACGGTGACGGCGGCGATGCCCCCGACCATGCTGAACACGGCCGACCCGGCCAGTCCCTCCCACGACTTCTTCGGGCTCACGGACGGGGCCAGCGGGTGCCGCCCCCACAGCACGCCGAACACGTAACCCCCGACGTCGCTGCAGATCCCCGCGATCAGGAACGTGAAGATGCGCCACTGCCCGTCCGGCTCCGCGAGCATGAGCACGGCGAAGCCGGCAAGGAACGGCCCGTAGGCGGACGTGAAGACCCCGGCCGCCACGTCGCGGACGGCCCCCTCGACGCCGTCGAGGACCCTCCACAGCAGCAGCCCCAGGGACGTCAGCACGAAGGCGACCAGCAGCGCCTCCTGCCCTCCCGCGTAGGCGGACACCTGCATCCCGACCGTCCCGACCAGCACGGGGACGATCGGCACGGCGATCCGCCGGGCGGCGAACGCCTGCGACAGCTCCCAGACCGCGAGGCAGATCGCCGCGACCAGGACGACGAGGAAGGCCTCCTTGCGGATGAACAGGGACAGCGCCACGAGCGCCCCCAGCCCGAGGCCCACGCCGATGGCGACCGGGAGGTTGCGTCCCGCTCGTGAGGTCTTCGGCTCCGCGGGCTGCTCCGATCGCCGCGCCCGCCTGCCGGCCTCGCCGGGGCGTGCCCCGGTGGGGACCGGCATCGCCGCCGTGGGCACCGCGGCCGGCGGGACCTCGTCGACGGGCGCGTCGTGCCGGTCCGGGGAAGGGCCCGTCCCGACGGAGGGGGGCGGTTCCGGCGCCAGGTCGGCGGGAGGCTCCGGTAGCACGTCGGCGGACGAAGCACCGGGCACACGAGCGGGCACGGATGGCTGACGCGGGGAGGCGACGGTGCTCGGGTGCGCACTTCGCCCGCCGGTGTGCCCGGCCTGGTGCGCGTCCCTGTCCCAGTGGTCCGGCTCGGGCTGCGGCTCGGGTTCGGGCTGCGGCTCGGGCTCGGGCTCGGGCTGCGGCTCGGGTTCGGCCTTCGGCTGCGGCTCGCTGCCAGCGGACCCCTTGTCGCCGGAGTCGCCGCCCGCGGCCTGCCGCTCGGCGGCCTCGCGATCTCGCCGCTCGCGCTCCTGCAGCGCCCTCAGCGCCGCCGCGTCACGCTCCAGTGCCTCGCGCTCGGCGGCGCGGCGCTCGCGCCTCGAGCCGTACGACACCTGGACCTCGAAGTCGTCGTCGGCGGAGCCTGCGGCGCCACCAGGGCCGTCGCTCGGTCCGGGCACAGAAGTTCTCCCTCCTGGGGTCGTCGGTCGGTGGTCGAGCCACCGATCAGACCTCCAGCAGCTCGGCTTCCTTGCCCTTGAGGACCTCGTCGATGTTGTCGACGTGCTTCTTCGTCAGCGCCTCGAGCTCCTTCTCGGCGCGACCCACCTCGTCCTCGCCGGCCTCGCCGTCCTTGCTGATCCGGTCCAGCTCCTCCTTGGCCTTGCGGCGGATGTTCCGGATCGAGATCTTCGCGTCCTCGCCCTTGGTGCGGGCGAGCTTGATGTAGTCCTTGCGGCGCTCCTCCGTCAGCGAGGGCAGCACGACGCGGATGGTGTTGCCGTCGTTCGACGGGTTCACCCCCAGGTCGGACTCACGCAGGGCCTTCTCCACCTCGGTCAGCGAGGACTTGTCGAAGGGCGTGACGAGCACGGTGCGCGCCTCGGGGACCTGGAAGGACGCCAGCTGCTGCAGCGGGGTCGGGGCGCCGTAGTAGTCGACCATGATCTTGGCGAACATCCCCGCGTTGGCCCGCCCGGTGCGGATCGCCGCGAAATCCTCCTTGGCGACCTCGACGGCCTTGTCCATCTTCTCCTCGGCCTCGAAGAGGGTCTCGTCGATCACGGCTGGCTCCTTCGCTGTCCGGACGCGACGACCGAGGTCGGCGTCCACTCATGTACCGGTCTCGCCGCGCCTGCGGCGGGAGGTCGAGGGCTGGTCGACGACGTCACTCGGCGGTGACCAGCGTGCCGATCCTCTCACCCCGCACGGCTGCGGCCACATTGCCCTCGCCCTCCATGGGGAAGACGATCATGGTCAACCGGTTGTCCATGCAGAGGCTGAACGCGGTCGCGTCGACCACCTTGAGCCCCTGCTGCAGCGCCTGCTCGTACGTCAGCTCGTCCAGCTTCTTCGCGTCCGGGTCGACCTGCGGGTCGGCCGTGTAGACACCGTCCACCCCGTTCTTGGCCATCAGCACGACGTCGGCCTTCACCTCGAGCGCCCGCTGGGCCGCGACCGTGTCGGTGGAGAAGTACGGGAGCCCGGCACCCGCGCCGAAGATGACGACGCGGCCCTTCTCCAGGTGTCGGATGGCGCGGCGGGGGATGTAGGGCTCCGCGACCTGTCCCATCGTGATGGCGGTCTGCACTCGCGTGTCGATCCCGGCCTGCTCGAGGAAGTCCTGCAGGGCGAGGCAGTTCATCACCGTGCCGAGCATGCCCATGTAGTCGGCCCGTGAGCGGTCCATCCCACGCTGCGACAGCTCGGCCCCGCGGAAGAAGTTGCCCCCGCCGACCACGACCGCGACCTGTGTGCCCTCGGACACGGCCTGCGCGATCTCCCGGGCGATGTGCGCGACGACGTCGGGGTCGACACCGACCTTGCCGCCACCGAACGACTCGCCCGACAGCTTGAGCACCACCCGGCGGAA
The DNA here is from genome assembly GCA_963843835.1 of uncultured Actinomycetota bacterium. Classification (GTDB taxonomy): domain Bacteria; phylum Actinomycetota; class Actinomycetes; order Actinomycetales; family CAWJMD01; genus CAWJMD01. Next base: position 65,448 of record CAWJMD010000008.1, on the reverse strand, counting down.
GCGCTGCTCGGGGAACTCCGCCAGCTCGTCAGCCGAGGGGCTGGTGTGGACGGAGATCGTGTCGGCGGCTGTCGCCTCACTGGTTGACACGCGGGGGTGCTCCTCTCGTCGGCCTGGTGGGCCGCCACGAGTCTGCCGTACTCGGGGGCCTCCCGTCGCCGGGCCCCGCTCGGACTGCTCCGAAACGGACGCCAGACGCCGCCGATACCGCCCGGGTCGCCCGTCGCGTCACCCGTTCGCCCTAGGCGCCTGTTCACGCAGGGTCGCCGGGAGCAGACTCCCTGCCATGAGCCTCGACCCGGCTGTGAGCAACCCGGACCACTACTGCGTGGTCTTCGAGAACGACCGCGTGCGGGTGCTGGAGTACCGCGACGCGCCGGGCGACCGGACGACACCGCACGAGCACCCGGACAGCGTGATGTACACGCTCAGCTCGTTCCGTCGGCGCCTGCACTCCGGGGACATGACCCGGGACGTCGAGATGGCGGCGGGCACGACGAACTGGCTGCCCGCGCAGCAGCACTCGGGGGAGAACATCGGCGACACCCCCACGCACGTGCTCTTCGTCGAGCTGAAGAACGGCGGCGCCCCACAGGGGCAGGACGCGCCGATCGGTCCGTCCAGCTGACGCCCTGTCCGCACGCTCCTGGCATCGCCCCCCGTGGAGCGGCCGCTCGCCCCACCCAGCTCCGGGACGCACGGACGCCCCGCCGCCCGGTGGGGGCTGCGGGGCGTCAGTGAGGGGTGACGCTGTCGGTGTCCGGGTCAGCTGCCGACGCGGAACCGCGCGAACTGCGTGATCGAGGTCCCCGCCTCGTCCAGGACCTTCGCGACGTTCTTCTTCGGGTCCTTCGCGAACGGCTGGTCGAGGAGCACGTTGTCCTTGAAGTACGCGTTGACGCGTCCCTCGACGATCTTGCCGAGGGCCTGCTCAGGCTTGCCCTCCTCGCGGGCGGTCTCCTCCGCGATCCGGCGCTCGCTCTCGACCGTCTCGGCCGGCACGTCGTCCCGGCTGAGGAAGATCGGGGACATGGCCGCCGCGTGCATGGCGATGTCCTTGCCCACGTCGCCCGCGTCGCTGCTCGTGGCCACCAGCACGCCGATCTGGGCGGGCAGGTCGGGGTTCGTGCGGTGCAGGTAGGAGGACACCTTGGCGCCCTCGACCCGCGCCACCCGACGCACCTCGATCTTCTCGCCCAGCGTGGCGGCGGCGTTGGTGACGACGTCGGCCAGCGTCTCGTCGCCGACCTTCGACGCCAGCAGGTCGCTCACGTCGGCCGCGCCGGACGCGACCGCCTGGTCGAGCACCTGCTGGGCCAGGTCGACGAACTTGCTGCTCTTGGCGACGAAGTCGGTCTCGCAGTTGACCTCGACGAGCGTGCCCACGGTCCCGTCGACGTGAGCGGCCACCAGGCCGTCGGAGGCGCTGCGGCCCTCACGCTTGGTGACGCCCTTGAGTCCCTTGACGCGCAGGATCTCGACGGCCTTGGCGCGGTCGCCGTCGGCCTCGTCGAGGGCCTTCTTGACGTCGAGCATGCCGGCGCCGGTCTGCTCACGCAGCGCCTTGATGTCAGCGGCGGTGAAGTTCGCCATCTCTCGCTCTCTTCTCAGTGGAGGCGCCGGTGCGGGGGTCGCCCGCACCGGCGGGGGAAGCTGTGCGGCTCAGGCCTTCTCGGCGGCCTGTGCCTCGGCCTCAGGGGCCGGGACGTCGGTGACCGCGGCCTCTGCGACCGGCGCCTCGGTGACCGGACCCTTGGCCACGGGAACCTCGGTCTCAGCGGCCGGAGCAGCCTCAGCCTCAGCGGCCGGAGCAGCCTCAGCCTCAGCGGCCGGAGCAGCCTCAGCCTCAGCGGCCGGAGCAGCCTCAGCCTCAGCGGCCGGAGCAGCCTCAGCCTCAGCGGCCGGAGCAGCCTCGGTAGCGGGGGTGGCCGAAGCGTCGGCGGTCGGAGCGGCGTCGGTGGACTTGCCGCCCTCCAGCAGCTCGCGCTCCCAGTCGGCCAGCGGCTCGTCGGCCGCGACGTCGTCGCTCGAGCGGGCGTCACCGGCACCGTGGCGGGCCATCAGGCCCTCGGCGACGGCGTCGGCGATCACGCGGGTCAGCAGGGTGACCGAGCGGATGGCGTCGTCGTTGCCCGGGATCCGGTAGTCGACCTCGTCCGGGTCGCAGTTGGTGTCGAGGATCGCGACGATCGGGATGCCCAGCTTCTTGGCCTCGTCGACGGCCAGGTGCTCCTTCTTGGTGTCCACGATCCACACGGCCGAGGGGACCTTCGCCATGTCGCGGATGCCGCCGAGGGTACGCAGGAGCTTGTCGTGCTCGCGGCGCATGATCAGCAGCTCCTTCTTGGTGCGGCCGCTGGCGGCCACGTCCTCGAAGTCGACCTGCTCGAGCTCCTTGAGTCGCTGGAGCCGCTTGTTGACGGTCTGGAAGTTCGTGAGCATCCCGCCCAGCCAACGCTGGTTCACGTAGGGCATGCCGACCCGGGTGGCCTGCTCCTGCACCGGCTCCTGCGCCTGCTTCTTGGTGCCGACGAACAGGATCGAACCGCCGTGGGCGACGGTCTCCTTGACGAACTCGTAGGCGCTGTCGATGTAGGACAGCGACTGCTGAAGGTCGATGATGTAGATGCCATTGCGCTCGGTGAAGATGAAGCGCTTCATCTTGGGGTTCCAGCGACGGGTCTGGTGTCCGAAGTGGACACCGCTCTCCAGCAGCTGACGCATCGTGACGACGGCCATGCCGACGTTCTCCTCTCGCACCGCAGGCCTGTCGGCGGGCGGTGCTGCTCGGTTCAGGCCACCCACTCTGGGTGACCACCTGGTGCTCGCGACGTGCTCCACCGGACGGATCCGGACCGGGAGCTCGTCCCGTCGCCTGGCGACGGTCTGCGCGCACGCGAATTCGACCGGCGGGTGCCGGTCGTCCCGCCATGATACGCCCCGGCGAGCCGTGCTCAGGACGTGTGGCAGCCTGCGGGGATGGATCTCGTGGAGCCCATGGCAGGCGTGCGTCGGATGCGCGAGTTCGGGACGACCATCTTCGCCGAGATGTCGGCCCTCGCCGTCGCGACGGGGTCGGTGAACCTCGGTCAGGGCTTCCCGGACACCGACGGACCGCGGGAGCTGCTCGAGGACGCCGTCGACGCCATCCGGGGTGGCGCCAACCAGTACCCGCCCGGCAGGGGTGTTCCCGCCCTGCGCGAGGCGATCGCGCGGCACCAGCAGCACTGGTACGGCCTGTCTCTCGACCCGGACCAGCAGGTCATGGTCACCACCGGCGCCACGGAGGCGATCGCCACCGCGGTGCTCGGCCTGTGCGAGCCCGGCGACGAGGTGGTGGTGATCGAGCCCTACTACGACTCGTACGCGGCCACGATCGCGCTCGCGGGCGCCGCACGCCGCTCGGTGGCCCTGCGGCCGCCCGACTTCGCCCTCGACGGGGACCGACTGGCGGCCGCCTTCAGCGACCGCACGGCGATGGTGCTGCTCAACACTCCCCACAACCCGACGGGACGGGTGCTCACCGAGCGCGAGCTCAGGCTGGTGGCGGACCTGGCGGTCCGGCACGACGCGGTCGTGGTGGCGGACGAGGTCTACGAGCACCTGGTCTTCGGCGCCGGACGGCACGTGCCGATCGCGAGCCTGCCGGGCATGGCGGAGAGGACCCTGACGATCGGTTCTGCCGGGAAGACCTTCTCGGTGACCGGCTGGAAGATCGGCTGGATGACCGGCCCTGCACCGCTGGTGGACGCGGCGATGCGGGTCAAGCAGTTCCTCACCTTCGTCAGCGGGTCACCGTTCCAGCCCGCCGTGGCCCGCGCGCTCGGCTCGCCCGACGCCACGTTCACCGCCCGCGCGGCCGACCTGGGGCGCCGCAAGGACCTGCTGAGAGCCGGCCTGCAGGACGCCGGCTTCGACGTGCTGGACGCGGAGGCGGGGTACTTCCTGCTCGCGGACGCGGCTCGCCTGGGCGGCGTCGACTCGGTCGAGTTCTGCCGCGAGCTGCCGCACCGTGCTGGTGTCGTCGCGATCCCGGTGCAGGTCTTCTGCGACGACCCCGGGCCGGTCCGCTCCCTGGTGCGCTTCGCCTTCTGCAAGCAGGACCACGTCCTGACCGAGGCGGTCGAGCGGCTCCGCCGCCTGGCGTGACGGGCCACCCGGCGGTCGGCCCCTCCGTCCACAGGAGGCCGAAGTGGCCTCACTGTCCACAGTCGTCCTCCGGACGCTGACGGCGGCCGGCCGTGCGGAGCAGGGTCAGGGCATGCGTCATGGCGAACGGGTCCGCAGGGGAGCGCGCCGCGGCGCCCTGATCGTGGCGCTGACCGCGTTCCTCGTGACAGCCCTGGCGGTCACCGCGACGGGAGTGCCCGCCGACGGGTCACGGCGCGTGACGGCCTCGACCACCTCCTGGGTGTGGCCACTGAGCCCGGTCCCCGACGTCGTGCATCCGTTCGTCCGCCCACCCCGGCCCTGGCTGGCGGGTCACCGTGGCGTCGACCTGGGGACCGCGCCGGGCAGCCCGGTCCGGGCACCCGCTCTCGGGCGGGTGGCGTTCACCGGAACGGTGGTCGACCGGGGGGTGCTGACGATCCAGCACGCGGGAGGTCTCGTGACGAGCCTCGAGCCGGTCACGCCCGTGGTGGCCAGGGGCGACGTCGTGGTGCCTGGTGAGCAGGTCGGTGTGGTGGGTGGCGGCCGAAGCCACTGCCCCCCGGGGGACTGCCTGCATTGGGGCGTCCGCCGCCACGGCGTGTACCTCGACCCGCTGCTGATGCTGCGCCCGCCGGCTCCAGCGGTACTGCTCCCCTGGGCCGGTGGACGGGCCCGCGCGGGAAGCGGTCAGGGGGCGACCTACCCCGAGAGCGCCGACCCCAGCACCAGCCCCAGCACCACGAGCAGGCCCCCGCCCACGAGGGAACCGAGGGCGTTGACCGACGCGGCGACCAAGCGACCGTGGCCGATCAGCCTGACGACGTCGACCGTCCAGGTGGAGAAGGTCGTGAAGGACCCGAGGAGGCCCACCTGGGCGACCAGTACCAGCTCGGCCGTCCGGCCGCCCTCGAGCAGGCCCCCGGCCGCGCCGGCCAGCACCCCGACCAGGAGGCACCCGGTGAGGTTGACCAAGGCGATGCCCCAAGGCAGCTCGAGGTCCCGGCCACGACGGCTCGCCCAGGCGTGGACCGCCCGGTCGAGCCCGAACCGTGCCAGGGCTCCGACCGCCGAGAACACGACGATGAGAAGCCACACCTGGGGGGAGGCGCTCATCGCGGGTCCTCCGGGTCGGGCTCGATGACGCCCGCCTTGGGGAGTCGTCGTCCGAAGAGGGTCCCGAGCCACGCCGCGAGGAGCCCGAGCGCGACGCTGGCCGTCACGTAGCCGGCAGCGGCGACCAGGTCACCGTCGCGCAGCATCCGCACGAGCAGCAGCAGCATCGTCCCGAAGGTGGTGAACGAACCGAGAACCCCTGTCCCGAGCAGGAGGAGGACCCGCCGGTGGTGTCCGGCCCAGGTGACCAGGAGGCCGAGCAGGAAGGCACCCACCACGTTCACCACGAGGGTGGCCGCCGCACCCTCGGCGTCGGGCCCGAGCACGTCGACCGACGACCCCTGGGCGACCCATACGTCGACGAGGTGGCGGGCGGTGCCACCCACGGCGGCGCCGGCCGCGATCAGGAGCGGACCGCTGCTCCCCGGTGGCGCAGGGCGCACGACCGGTCGGGCGGCCTTCAGGTCACGAGACAGCGGCGAGCTTCGTCCTCAGCTGGAGCACGGCCTTGGTGTGCATCTGGCAGATGCGCGACTCCGTCACCCCGAGCACGCGGCCGATCTCCGCGAGCGTGAGGCCCTCGTAGTAGTAGAGGGTCACCACGATCTTCTCGCGCTCTGTCAGCTGGTCGATCGCGCGGGCGAGGAGGAACTTCGTCTCCTCGCCCTCGAAGGCGAGCACCGGGTCCTCGGCCTTCGCGTCGGCCAGGGTGTCCCCCAGCGACATCCCCTCGGCCTTCTCGGCACCGGCGCCGCTGCCCAGCAGCTCGTCCAGCGCCACGACGTTGACGTACGAGACCTGGCTGAAGATCTGGTGCAGCTCGCGCAGCGGGATCCCCATCCGGTCCGCGACCTCGGGCTCGGTGGGCGTGCGGTGCAGCTCGGTCTCGAGCTCGGCGTAGGTCCGCTCCACCTCGCGCGCCTTGGAGCGCACCGACCGCGGGATCCAGTCCATCGAGCGCAGCTCGTCGATGATGGCGCCGCGGATGCGTGAGATCGCGTACGTCTCGAACTTGATGGCCCGCTCGAGGTCGAACTTGTCGATGGCGTCGATCAGACCGAAGATGCCGTACGAGACGAGGTCGGCCTGCTCGACGTTGGGCGGCAGCCCGACGCCCACCCGGCCTGCGACGTACCGCACCAGCGGGGAGTACTTGAGGATCAGGTCGTCGCGGGCCGCAGCGCTCCCCGTGGCCTTGTAGTCCTCCCACAGGGCCCGGACGCGGTCGTCCTCGATGGCGGCGTCGGTCGCCTTGTCGATCGCCTGGTCGTGCTCGTCCAGTGGGGCTGCCGTGTCGGTCTGCACGTCGCCCGGGGACTTGGTACCCCGGTCAGCGGATGCCGACGACATGGACTCTCCTCACGGTCTCAGGCACGTGGATGGGACTGCTGGTACGAACGGCGCAGGCGGTCCACGGAGACGTGCGTGTAGACCTGCGTCGTGGCGAGACTAGCGTGACCGAGCAGCTCCTGGACGGTCCTTAGGTCAGCTCCGCCGTCCAAAAGGTCCGTTGCGGCGCTGTGGCGCAGCGCGTGGGGTCCGGCCGCCACGTCGACCCCGGCCTCCCCGAGCAGCCGGTGCACCAGGGACCTGACTTGGCGCTGGTCCCAGCGCCCGCCGCGGCTGCCGAGCAGCAGCGCCGGCCCCGACCGCGCGGTGGCGAGTCGTGGTCGGCCGTCGTCGCGCCAGTCCCGCACCGCTCGCGCCGCCGGGAGCCCGAAGGGCACGGTCCGCTCCTTGGCCCCCTTGCCCAGGACGCGGAGCACGTTGCGTCCCAGGTCGACGTCGTCGACGTCCAGACCGACGAGCTCGGCGACCCGGATCCCGGTGCCGTACAGCAGCTCGAGGGCCGCGCTGTCGCGCAGGTGCGTGGGGTCGCGGTCGTCGGCCCGGACCCCTGCCAGGTCGAGCAGTGCCGCCGACTGGTCCTTGCGCAGGACGGTGGGCAGGTACCGGTCGCGCTTCGGTGCCACGAGGCGGACCGCCGGATCCCTTGTCGTCCGCCCAGTCCGCAGGCACCAGGCCGTGAACGTTCGCGCCGACGAGGCACGCCGGGCCATCGTGGAGCGCGCGAGCCCAGACGCGGTCATCTGGGCGAGCCAGCCACGCAGCAACGGGAGATCGAGGTCGTCGAGACGGACGATCCCCTCGGCACCGGCCCGGGCCAGCAGCAACGCCACGTCGGCGCTGTACGCCCGCACCGTGTGCCGCGAGCGGCCCAGCTCGGACGCGAGGTGCACCGCGAAGTCCGCGAGCGCGGCCGCCAGCTCCGCTGGCAGCTCGATCTCCTCCGGCGACCACGGGTCGGCTGCGCCGGGGTCGCGGGGTGAGGCCACGGTCCCCGGCAGGCCGGGGCCGCGACCGGGCAGGTCGCGCACGGGCTCACCGTCGCGCCCTGCGGGCCCCAGGGCAAGCACCGGCCGCGACCGGCGTGGCGCGGCCGCGAGGCGGGCCGGGTCAGGCGGGCGCCGGCCTGGCCCGGCGCCACAGGTGCGAGCCGTCACCGGCCGACGACCCGTGGGCCACGCCCAGCAGCGCCAGCCGTCCCAGGGCGGCCCTGACCTGCCGATCGGGGACACCCGCCGCGTGCGCCAGCTGCCGCACGGACCGGTCCGCCCGCGGGCTCAGCGCCTCGTACACGAGGAGGTCGTCACCCTCGAGACCGTCGTGGTCTCGCGGGGCCGCGACCCGCCGACCCCGCGGCGAGCCGACCGCGCCGATGGCCGCGGCGAGCTCGACCACCTCGTCGGCGTCGGTGACGCACACCGCACCCATGTCGCGCAGCAGCCGATGACAGCCCGCCGACACGGGAGAGGTGACCGGGCCTGGCACCGCGCCCAGCGGACGACCCAGGTCGACGGCGTGCCCGGCGGTGCTCAGCGCCCCCGAGCGCCAGGCGGCCTCCACGACCGTCGTCGCCCCCGCCCCCGCGGCGATCAGCCGGTTCCGCTCGAGGAAGCGCCACCTGCTCGGCGTGCCGCCGGGAGGGGTCTCCCCCAGCACCACACCGCCGTCGGCCACGGCGTCGAGCAGCCGCTCGTGGGCCCGCGGGTACGCCCGGTCGACCCCGCACGCCACGATCGCGAGGGTGGGACCGCCGGCCGCGAGCGCACCCCGGTGGGCGGCCGCGTCGATGCCGAACGCCCCTCCGGAGATCACCGTCCATCCCCGCCCGGCGACCCCCGCGGCGAGGTCGGAGGCCACGCGCTCGCCGTACGCCGTGCACGCCCTGGCACCCACCAGCGCGACCGACCGCCCGGCGAGGGCGCCCAGCTCGCCGGTGCCCCGCACCCAAAGGCAGGCGGGTGCAGCGAGGCCGAGATCGTCCAGGCGAGAGGGCCATTCGGCATCACCGGGCACCACGACCCGCCCGCCGACCGTCCCGAGCGCATGCGCGTCGCGATCGGGGTCGAGGTGGTCCAGCCGCACCCGCCACCGCTCCAGCCCTTCGTCCAGCCAGGCGCGGGCCTGCGGCGGCGACCGGCGGACGGGGCCCGGGTCGGCGGGGCCGTCGACTGCCTCGGGGTCCCGCGACCGCAGCACGTCGACGGGCAGCGGCTCGCCTGACAGCACGTGCCCGACGGCGCGCACGTGCCCCAGGCGGTGGCGCACCACGCGCGCGAGCCTGTCCCCCGGCTCGGCCAACCGGCTCCAGGCCATCCGCGCCGCGCGGTCGTCCGACGCCCATCCGGGGATCCCACCCGGACCGTTCGCGGTCACGCCGCCACCCGCCCGACGTGACGCATCAGCAGCGCCTCACCGAGGTGGTCGCGGGTCGGCGTCATGGAGCCGTCCAGGTCGGCCAGCGTCCAGCCCACGCGCAGGATGCGGTCGTAGCCGCGGACCGTGACGAGGCCGCGGTCCAGCGCGCGGTCGATGTCCGCCGTCGTCGCCGGGTCGAGCCGCCAGGCCCGGCGCAGATGGGGGCCGGGAACCTCGCTGTTCGTCCGCCAGCCGCCGCACTCCCACCGTTCGGCCTGCGCCCCGCGAGCCTGCGCCACCCGACGCGCGACTGTCGCCGTGTCCTCGCGCGCCGGCGCGTCGGGTCCGGTCATCTGGCCACGCGACAGCGGCAGGACCTCGATCTGCAGGTCGATCCTGTCCCGGATCGGTCCGGACAGACGGGCCGCGTACTGACGGTGCGCCTGCGGCGTGCAGGTGCAGTCGGACCCCTTGCCGACCGCCCGGCCGCAGGGGCAGGGATTCGCGGCCATCACGAGCTGGAAGCGCGCGGGGAAGCACGCGGACATCTGTCGGCGTGCGATGACGAGCCGACCCTCCTCGAGCGGCTGCCGGAGCGCGTCGAGAACGGGACGGGCGAACTCCAGGGCTTCATCGAGGAAGAGCACGCCCCGATGTGCCCGGGTTGCGGCACCGGGACGCGGAACCCCCTGTCCCCCACCGATGACCGCCGCCGTGGACGCGGTGTGGTGCGGGTCCTCGTAAGGTGGCCGACGCATCAGGCCCAGAGCCGGGTCGAAGGTGCCGAGGACGGAGTGCACCGCGGTCACCTCGACCGCGTCGTGGTCGTCGAGGTCGGGCAGCAGGCCGGGCAACCGGGAGGCGAGCATCGTCTTGCCCGCGCCGGGCGGACCGACCATCAGCAGGTGGTGGGCACCGGCGGCAGCCACCTCCAGGGCTCGGCGCGCCTCGTCCTGGCCCACGACGTCCTCGAGGTCGCGGCGGGCCAGGCTCCGGACCTGGACGTGGACAGGTGTGAACGGCACGGCCTCCGGCGGGTGGGCGTCCCCGTCATCGAGGTCGCCGCCGTGGGACCGCACGACGTCCCGGAGGCTGACAGCCCCCACCACCCGGGCACCCGGAACGAGCGCGGCCTCGGCGGCGTTGGATGCCGGGACGACCACCCGAGGCCGCCCCATCCTCACTGCCGCCAGTACGGCGGGCAGCACCCCGGTCACGGGTCGCAGCCGCCCGTCGAGCCCGAGCTCGCCGATGTGCACGGTCTCGGCGGCCGAGCCGGCGTCGAGTCGGCGTGCCGCCGCCAGCACGGCCACGGCGATCGCCACGTCGAAGCTCGAGCCCTGTTTCGGAAGCGACGCCGGCGTGAGGCTGACGGTGACCTTCCGCTGCGGCACGGGAACTCCGGCGTTCGTCGCGGCCGCGAGGACCCGGTCGCGCGCCTCCTGGAGCGCCTTGTCGAGGGACCCGACCATGTGCAGCTTCGGGACCCCGTTGGAGATGTCGGCCTCGACCTCGACCGGCACCGTCTGCAGGCCGAGCAGTCCGATCGCGGTGGTGCGTCCGAGCGGCATCAGCAGACACCACGCAGGTGCTCGAGCCGCGGGGGGCCGACGCGCGGCCAGAGCACGGCCACGATGTCGATGCGCACCTCGTCGAAGTGGTCGGCGCTCCCCCGCAGCCACTCGGCGGCGAGCCTGCGCAGGCGTGTCTGCTTCTCCCGGCCGACCGCCTCCGCCGGGTGGCCGAAGTCGAGGGACCGTCGGGTCTTGACCTCGACGACGACGAGGCAGCGGCCGTCGCGGGCGACGACGTCGAGCTCACCGCGCGGGCACCGCCAGTTGCGGGACACCACCTCGAGCCCCGCGCGCTCCAGGTGGAGGACGGCCAGGTCCTCGCCGAAGCGCCCCACCGCGTCCTTCGTCGGCACCAGCACCACCTCCTCGCAGCGAGGATGGGTGGTGCATGACCTGCGCGGCGCCCCAAGCCGGGGCCTGTGGACGACGAGGGGTCCAGGACGGCCTGTGGACGGAGAGGTTCCGGGCCTCAGCCGGCGAAGCCCTCCGACTTCGGCAGCTGCAGCTCCGACTTCGCGAGCTCCTCGACGTTGACGTCCTTGAACGTGACCACGCGGACCGTTTTGACGAAGCGGGCCGAGCGGTAGACGTCCCACACCCAGGCGTCGTTCAGGGTGAGCTCGAAGTACACCTCACCGTCGGCGCTGCGCGGGACGACGTCGACCGAGTTGGCCAGGTAAAACCGGCGCTCGGTCTCGACCACGTAGGTGAACAGCCCGACGACGTCGCGGTACTCGCGGTAGAGCGCGAGCTCCATCTCGGTCTCGTAGTTGTCCAGGTCCTCAGCGCTCATCGTCCGTCATCAGCTCCAGGGTCACCTCGTGGTCGAGGTCGAGGTCGGGGTCGATCTGCCGTGCCTCGTCCGGTCCGGGGTCGGGCTCGCAGTCCATCATGCCCGGCAACCGCCAGCTGAGCCGGTGCTGGGGACACAGACCGGACGCGGCGATCGCCTGGACGTGGGACGGCACGCTGTAACCCTTGTTGACCTCCCAGCCGTAGCCCGGGTGGTCGGCCGCCCGCCGCACCATCAGCGCGTCGCGCGTCGTCTTGGCGAACACGGAGGCTGCGGCGACGGAGGCGCACCGCTGGTCGGCCTTCACCATCGTCCGGACGACCGGGGGGTCCGGGAGTCCGGGGTCCCCCGCCTCCCCGGGCTCACCGAAGCCGACCCCTCGGGGGCCGAGCGCCAGGGTCAGCGGTCCCGCGGCAGGGTCGGAGCCCCCGGCTGACCGGTCGGCCTCCTCCCACTGGGCCTCCCACGCGTCGAACAGGGTGGGCTGCGGAGCGCTGAGCCAGTCGTGGGAGCCGTCGAGCAGCACCAGGGACGGAGTCGTCACCTGTGCGAGCGCTCGGCGGCCGGCCAGGCGCAGTCCCCCGATGATCCCCAGCCTGTCGATCTCCTCCGGCTCGGCGTGCCCGACCGCCCACTGGGGGGCCCACCGGCGCAGGCGGGGCACCAGCGAGGCGCGTGCCCCCGGGGTGAGGAGCTTCGAGTCGCGCAGCCCGGTGGGTGCCGAGCGGGTCATGAGGTCGACGAGCACCACGCCGACCGTCACCGGGCCCGCCAGCGCACCGCGCCCGACCTCGTCCATGCCCGCGACCCAGCGGTGTCCCTCACGCAGCAGGGCGCGCTCGTGCCGCAGGCTGGGAGCCGGCGACGAGCTCCTCGCGGGGGGGCGTGCGGTGGTGCTCATCTGGTTGCGCGCCGCTCTCAGGACCTGCCGGCGCTGTGGTGGACACGACCCAGGCCCTGGGTCGAGTCGCTCGGGTCGGGCACGTCCGCGAACACGGACGGGAAGTTCGACAGCGACCCGAAGCGGTCGAGCGGCCAGAACAGCAGCACGGCGCGTCCCACGATGAGGTCCTCGGACACGGTCCCGCCGCCCTCGAGGTCCTGGTGGTACCGCGAGTCCTGTGAGAAGCCGCGGTTGTCGCCCATCACCCAGATGCGCCCCTCGGGCACCGTGATGTCGAAGTTGATCGTGCTCGGATCCGTGCCGTCGGGCAGGTAGGGCTCGTCGAGCGGCGCGCCGTTGACCGTGATCCGCCCCTGCTCGTCGCAGCACACGACCTTGTCGCCGGACATGCCGATCACCCGCTTGATCAGGTGCTCGCCGGCGTCCTGTGGCAGGACCCCGACGAACGTGAGCGTGTCGACGACGCCCTGACCGAGCGGGGAGCGCTGCGGGGCCACGGCCGGGTCGAGCCAGCCGCCGGGGTCCTTGAAGACCACGACGTCGCCGCGCTCCAGCTGCAGCGGGCCCGGCTCGAGCAGGTTCACCAGGACCCGGTCGTTCTTGACGAGCGTCATCTCCATCGACTCGGAAGGGATGTAGAACGCCTGGGCCAGGAACGTCTTGATCAGCAGCGACAGGACCAGCGCGGTACCGACCACGATCACGGTCTCGCGCAGCGCCCCGGCGAAGCCCCCGCGGCGCTGTCGCTCGTGCGTCGCTGCGACGACCTCCCGCTGCGCCGGCTGCGGCTCGCCGCGGTGGGGCTCGGGCGGGCGTTCGGCGTCGAGCCCGGCCCGCCTGTCCCTCGTCGTCGGCCGCTGCTCCTCGTCCTCGCTCACGGGTTCCCTTCGTTCGTCCCTGCGGCCGGGTCCGAATCGGCCCGTCCGATCGTCGATGCCTGCCCGGGGGGCCACGCGATCGCGACCACCCGCCCGACGACGCGGTCCAGCGGGACCATCCCACCACCGGGGTCGCCCAGGTGTGAACGGGAGTCGGCCGAGTCGGACCGGTGGTCGCCCATCACCCAGAGGCGTCCGGCGGGGACCTCGACGTCGAACGCCGTCTCGCTGGGCTCGTCGCCGGGCATCACGTAGGGCTCGTCGAGCGCCGCGCCGTTCACGGTCAACCGTCCCTGCGCGTCGCAGCAGACCACGCGGTCCCCACCGACGCCGATCACGCGCTTGACGAAGTCGTGCTCGCCCGCGGGCACCCCGAGCCATCCGCCGACCGTGTCGACGGCGACGCGGCCGGGGCTCGCCGGCGCCCCGAACGCGAAGAGGTCGGAGCCGTCGAAGACCACCACGTCGCCACGCTGCACCTGCTCGTCGAGCCGGGTCACCACCACCCGGTCTCCGGGCTCGAGCAGGGGCTGCATCGAGCCGGAGGGGATGGAGTACACCTGCGCCACGTGGTGCCGGACGAGGGATACGGCGACGGTGGCCAGCAGCACGAGCACCAGCACCTCGACCAGCGCCCGTCGGCGCGCCCACAGCAGCCGGGTCAGCGACCCGTCCGTTCTGACCGGTTCCGGGGACGACGACGGGGCCGCGGTGGTCTGGGCAGGCGCCACCTCGGCCCCTCTCGGTCGTCCTGGGCGCGCGGCCCGGAGGAAGGTCAGCGGGCGACGGGGGTGTCGCGCTTCTCCTTGATCTTCGCAGCCTTGCCGCGGAGGTTGCGCAGGTAGTAGAGCTTGGCGCGCCGCACGTCACCACGGGTGACGACCTCGATCTTGTCCAGCACCGGGGAGTGCACCGGGAAGGTGCGCTCGACACCGACGCCGAAGCTGACCTTGCGGACGGAGAACGTCTCACGCACGCCGCCACCCTGGCGGCGGATCACGACGCCCTGGAACACCTGGACGCGGGCGCGGGTGCCCTCCACGACCTTGACGTGGACCTTGACGGTGTCGCCGGCACGGAAGGCAGGGACGTCGTCCCGCAGCGATCCGGAGTCGAGCTGGTCGAGGGTGTGCATGGGTTCGTCGCTCTCCCGCAGGTGCCACAGGTCACGTGCGCGCTGGTGGCGGGCAGCCGGGCTGCCTGCCGTTCTGGTCAGGGTGTCGATCCGTACGGCCCGGGACGCTGCTCTCCCCCCGTGGCAGGGGCGGCGACGGCCGTGGATCGACGCCCCAGTCTGCCACAGCGCGCGGGGCCCGGAGAAATCGCCGGTCGGCCCAGGCCCACCCCACCCTCGGCTGGTCACATCTGGCGCGACACGCCGGGCGTGTCGCGCCAGATGTGACCAGTCGGGGGTGGGGATGGGGTTGGGGGGAGGGGGTGGGGTGCGTGCTCAGCCCGGTGGGTCGTCGAGCACCTCGAGGTCGCGGGCGTCCAGGGTCGACCGGTCGAGCCGGGCAAGGAGGTCGGGGCGGCGGGACGCCGTGCGACGCAGCTGCTCGTCGCGGCGCCACCGGGCGATCCGGCCGTGGTGTCCGGACAGCAGCACGTCAGGCACGTCGAGCCCGTGCCAGGTCTCCGGCTTGGTGTACACCGGGTACTCCAGCAGGCCGTCGACGTGGGACTCCTCGTCGAGCGACCGGGGGTTGCCGATGACGCCCGGCAGCAGGCGGGCCACCGCCTCGACGACCACCAGGACCGCGGCCTCGCCGCCGTTGAGCACGTAGTCGCCGATGCTGACGGGGGTCACCCGCATCGAGCGGGTCGCGTGCTGGGTGACGCGCTCGTCGACGCCCTCGTACCGGCCGCACCCGAAGACGAGCCACGGCTCGGTCGCGAGCTCGTGGGCCATCGCCTGGTCGAACACCCGGCCCGACGGGCTCGGCAGCAGCAGGTGCGGCACGGGCGGGTCGTCCGGTCCCGGCGGCAGCGCCCGACGCCCGGACGCCAGCACGTGGTCGAGAGCCTCGCCCCAGGGCTCGGGACGCATCACCATCCCCGCACCCCCGCCGTAGGGCGTGTCGTCGACGGTGCGGTGACGGTCGTGGGTGAAGTCGCGCAGGTCGTGCACGGCCAGGTCGAGCAGGCCCTTCTCGGCAGCGCGTCCCAGCAGGGACAGCCGCAGCGGCGCGAGGTACTCGGGGAAGATCGTGACGACGTCGACGCGCACGGCTCAGCCGTCCCCTTCCAGCAGGCCGCCCGGCGGGTCGAGCAGCACGCGACCGTTCTCGACGTCGACCTCGGGGACCAGCGCGGTCACGAACGGCACGCGGGCGGTGCGGCCCGAGGGCAGGCGCAGCACGAGCAGGTCCTGCGCCGCTCCGTGCTCCACCCCGGAGACGACCCCGGCGTCGGTGCCGTCGACCGTGGTCGCGGCGAGACCGACCAGCTGGTGGTCGTACCAGGCGTCGGGTTCGCCGTCGCCCTCGGCGCCGACGTCCAGCAGCAGCAGCGTCCCCCTCAGCCCCTCGGCCGCGGTGCGGTCGGGCACCTCGCCGAAGGTCATCAGCAGCCGCCCGTTGTGGTCGCGCACGCTCTCGAGCGTCAGCGGGCCTGCCGACGAGGGGTCGGTCGTGAACTGCACGCCGACCACGAACCGGCGGTCCGGGTCGTCGGTGCGCACCTCGACGCTGACCTCGCCGTGGATCCCGTGCGGGCGTCCGACCCGCGCGACCACCAGCTCCATGCTCATCGCCTCCTCGAGCGGGACGTCATGCCTGCGGGACGCCGACGGCCCCGGCCACCTGTGCGGTGTCCGGGGCCGTCGTGCAGCCCGTCACTGTGGGGTCGGCCCTCGGGCTCAGCGTCCACGGTCGACGTCGACGACGTCGACGCGGACCGGTCCTCCGCTGGCCAGGGCACCGACGACCGTGCGCAGCGCCTTGGCGGTGCGTCCGGCGCGTCCGATCACCCGGCCGAGGTCCTCAGGGTGCACCCGGACCTCGAGCAGGGTGCCGCGGCGCAGCGTCTTCTCCTTGATCCGGACGTCGTCCGGGTGGTCGACGATGCCGCGGACCAGGTGCTCCAGTGCGTCAGCGAGCACGGTCAGCCCTCGTTCGTGGCGTCGGCCTTCTCGGCCTTGGCCTCGGCAGCGCCGCGGCCTTGGGTGCCGCCGTGTCCTCGGCCTTGGCCTCGGGAGCCTCCGTGTCCTCGGCCTTGGCCTCGGGAGCCGCCGTGTCCTCGGCCTTGGCCTCGGGAGCCGCCGTGTCCTCGGCCTTGGCCTCGGCGTCTGCCTTCGGCTCGGACTTCTTGGCGGCCTTCTTCCTCGGCGTGGTGGCCTCCTTGGTCGGCTCGGCCAGGGACTCCTTGGCGGCGGCCTCGAAGGTCTCCTTCTTGGGCGTGCCTGCCTGCTTGACGCGCAGCGTGCCCTCGGTGCCCGGCAGGCCCTTGAACTTCTGCCAGTCGCCGGTGATCTTGAGCAGCACCATGACCTGCTCGGACGGCTGCGCGCCGACCCCGAGCCAGTACTGCGCACGGTCCGAGTCGACCTCGATCAGCGAGGGCTCCTCGGTGGGGTGGTACTTGCCGATCTCCTCGATCGCGCGACCGTCGCGCTTGGTGCGCGAGTCGGCGACGACGATGCGGTAGTACGGGGCCCGGATCTTGCCCAGGCGCTTCAGTCTGATCTTGACGGCCACGAGTGTGGTGTCTCCTGTTTCTGGTTTCGGTTGAGCACGTCCGGCTGACGCGGTGGGTCACGGGCCGAGGTGCTCGGATGGACACGTCCCGGGGTGGAGAGAGGGGCCTCCCCGGACGGGTTCAGCCGCTCATTGTGCCAGACCTGACGGGCCGGTCCGAACGCCGAGCCCTAACCTCGGGCCGTGCGCAGCGTCGAGGTCGAGATCACCACCGGAGCGGACGAGGTCGTGCACGACCTCACCCCCACGTGCGAGCAGTTCCTCGCCCGCGAGGAGGGCGACGGGCTCCTGCACCTGTGGGTGCCGCACGCCACCGCCGGGATCGCCGTGCTGGAGACCGGCGCCGGCAGCGACCACGACCTGCTCGCCGCGCTCCGCGACCTCCTCCCGGCGGACGGGCGCTGGCGTCACCGCCACGGGAGCCCCGGCCACGGGCGCGACCACGTGCTGCCGGCCCTCGTCCCGCCCCATGCCACGGTCCCCGTCATCGGCGGCACGATGACGCTCGGCACGTGGCAGTCGGTGTGCCTCGTGGACACCAACGTCGACAACCCGGTGCGTCGCGTGCGGCTGAGCTTCCTGCCGGGCTAGGTCGGGCGGCCCGCGGCCGCGCCGCCCACGACCACGCGGCCGCGCAGCACGACGGCCTCGGGGTGCGCCAGGACACCGACATCGGCCCGCGGGTCGGCGGAGACCACCACCAGGTCCGCGGCCTCCCCCTCGGCGAGGCCGGGACGGCCCAGCCAGCGGCGCGCCGACCAGCACCCCGCGTCCAGCGCCTCGACCGGGCTCAGGCCCGCGGTGACGAGCTCGGCCACCTCGGCCGCGACGAGCCCGTGCGGCAGCGAGCCACCTGCGTCGGTGCCGACGTACACCGGAACCCCCGCCTCGTGGGCGGCTGCGACCGTCGAGTACCTCCGCGCGTGCAGGGCGAGCATGTGGTCGCTGTAGCGCCCGAACTTGTCCCGGGCCGACTCGGCGATCCGGGGGAACGTCGCGATGTTCACCAGGGTCGGGACGATGGCGACGCCCCGCGCGGCGGCCGCCTCCGTCGTCTCGGCCGTCAGCCCCGTGGCGTGCTCGATGCCGTCGATCCCGGCCGCCAGGAGGTCGGGCAGGCAGTCCTCACCGAAGCAGTGGGCGGTCACCCGGGCGCCCTCCGCGTGGGCGGCGGCCATGCCCGCGGCGAGCGCGTCAGCCGGCCAGCACGGAGCGAGGTCGCCGGTGCCCCGGTCGATCCAGTCGCCGACGATCTTGACCCAGCCGTCGCCCCGGCGCGCCTCCTGCGCCATGTACTGCGGCAGCAGCTCGGGCTCGATCTCGTGGGCGTAGTTGCGGATGTAGCGGCGGGTGCGAGCGATGTGACGGCCCGCCCGGACGATTCGAGGCAGGTCCTCGCGGTCGTCGACCCAGCGGGTGTCCGCCGGCGAACCGGCGTCACGGATCAGGAGGGTGCCCGCGTCACGGTCCGCGAGCGCCTGCGCCTCGCTGGTCGCGTCGTCGACGGCGCCGTGCGCGTCCAGCCCGACGTGGCAGTGCGCGTCCACCAGCCCGGGCAGCGCCCACCCGGTCAGCCGGCTGACCTCGTGCGCCCCGGTGGGCCGCTCGAAGGTGACCCGTCCCCCGACCACCCACAGTCCGTCTGCGACCTCGTCGGGACCGACGAGCACCGGACCGTCGACATGCAGCACCTCAGCCATGCGGACGAACCTACCCAGGTCGCCGCTACGGCACAGGTCGGCCGTCGCGGACGACGTCGCGGTCCTGGGCGTCGACGACCCTGCTCAGCCGGTCGCCCTCGACCACGACCTGCCACCCGGCGGGCAGCGCCAGTGCGGGCAGCAGCGCGGGCCGGTGCTCGAGCATCTCGAAGACCATCCGAGGGGTCGGGGGGTCGACCTCGAAACCGGGCCGTGAGCCCACGTACCAGCCGGAGTCACCGACCTCCGCCGGCGGGTTGCGCTGCGCCATCAGCACCGGGGAGGTCAGGACGTCCCCCGCCACGACCACGAGGTCGTCGTAGAGCACGGGTAGCGGGTCGGTGCGGCAGAGGGACACGAGCTCGCGCGTGGCCGCCTGCACCCGCAGCGTCGCGGTCGCGTCGGGCCTCACGTTCTCGAGGGGGTCGTCATCGAAGTCGGGCTCGTACGCCTGCAGCCTGCCGTCCTCGATCCGCACGAGCACCAGCGCCGACCAGCCCCACCGCAGGGTCAGACCCTCCACCATCGGCTGCCCTCGCTCGTGCAGCGAGGTGAGCACGTTGAGGACCGGCGGCACGAGGTGCGCGAACGAGTCCTCGCACTGCACGCAGACGTGCTCGTCACCGAGCCGGGCGGTCCACCGTCCCATCGGGCTCAGCCGGCGCCGCGGCGCCGGTCAGCGTCCGAAGAGCTTGTCGAAGCCCGCGGGCAGCTCGACCGACGCGGGGTCGACGTCCGCCTCCTGCTGCGGGGCGCCGAAGGCGGCCCCGCTCTGCTGCACCGACCTCTGGGCGGCGGCGCGCTCCTCCGCGGCCCGCTTGGCGGGGTTGCCCGACCGGGACCTGCCCTTGCGCCCCTTGGCGGCAGCCTGCTTGCCGCGCTGCTTCTTGCTGCCGCCGAAGCCGCCCATGCCCGGCATGCCACCACCCATGCCAGGCATCCCGGGCATCCCGCCGCCGTTGCGGAGCTGGCGCATCATCTTCTGCGCGTCGGCGAACCGGTCGAGCAGCTGGTTCACGTCGGTCACGGTCACGCCGGAGCCCTTCGCGATGCGCTGCCGGCGGGACCCGTCGATGACCTTGGGCTGGTAGCGCTCCCGCGGGGTCATCGAGCGGACGATGGCCTCGATGCGGTCGATCTCGCGCTCGTCGAAGTTCTCTAGCTGCTCGCGCATCTCGCCCATGCCCGGCAGCATGCCGAGCATCTTCTTCATCGAGCCCATCTTGCGCAGGCCCTGCATCTGGGTGAGGAAGTCGTCGAGGTTGAAGTCCTCCCCCGCCCCGAACTTGCGCGCCATCTCCTCGGCGTCGTCCGCCTCGAACGCCTTCTCGGCCTGCTCGATGAGGGTCAGCACGTCGCCCATGTCGAGGATGCGCGAGGCCATCCGGTCGGGGTGGAACGGCTCGAACTCGTTGAGCTTCTCGCCGGTCGACGCGAACATCACCGGACGACCGGTCACGGACGCGACCGAGAGGGCGGCACCGCCACGTGCGTCGCCGTCGAGCTTGGTCAGCACGACACCGGTCACGTCGACCGCCTCGAGGAACGCCTGGGCCGTGGTGACCGCGTCCTGGCCGGTCATCGCGTCGACGACGAACAGGACCTCGTCGGGCTGGACGGCCGTCCGGATGTCGGCGGCCTGCTGCATCATCTCGGCGTCGACACCGAGTCGGCCGGCCGTGTCGACGACGACGACGTCGTACTGCTTGCTGCGGGCCTCGACCATCGCGCGGCGCGCCACGTCGACGGGGTCACCGACGCCGTTGCCCGGCTCGGGCGCGTAGACGGTCACACCGGCTCGCTCGCCGACCACCTGGAGCTGGGTCACGGCGTTCGGGCGCTGCAGGTCGGCGGCGACCAGCAGGGGGGCGTGGCCCTGCTCGCGCAGCCAGTGCCCGAGCTTCCCGGCGAGCGTGGTCTTCCCGGAGCCCTGGAGGCCGGCCAGCATGATCACGGTCGGGGGGTTCTTGGCGAAGCGCAGTCGGCGCGCCTCGCCGCCGAGGATGCCCACCAGCTCCTCGTTGACGATCTTGACGACCTGCTGGGCGGGGTTGAGGGCCGCCGAGACCTCCGACGACAGGGCCCGCTCGCGCACCTTGCCGGTGAACTCGCGCACCACGGAGAGCGCGACGTCGGCGTCGAGCAGCGCCCGGCGGATCTCCCGGACGGTGGCGTCGACGTCGGCCTCGGAGAGCCTGCCTTTGCCGCGCAGGTTCTTGAAGGTCGCGGTGAGGCGGTCGGAGAGGGTCGAGAACACGGTGGGTGAGGTCCTTGCTGTGGCGGGTCGGGAGGGTGCCAGCGTAGATGGTCCGCCCAGCGCCGTCGCGAGTCGCGGGCCGCGACGACTGCGCTGATACTGCAGAAATGGTGATCGACACGCTCGGTGGGGTGGGGCTCGGCCAGATCCGGTCGGCGCTGGCACGCACGGTCCGCGCTCGGGTGGCGGGCGATGACGCCGCCGCCCGCTCCCGTGAGATCTGGGGTGCCCCGGGGCCGCGCTGGTTCACCGCGGAGGACCCTGTGTGGCGCGTGCACGCCGACGCCTCGATGTTCGTCGGTGGCATCAGGGCGCTGCTGCTGCAGTCGCTCCACCCGCTCGCGATGGCCGGCGTCGCGGGTCACTCGGGCTACCGCAGCGACCCGTGGGGCCGGCTCCAGCGCACCAGCACCTTCCTGGCGACGACCACCTTCGGGACCGTGGAGGCCGCGGAGGAGGTGATCGCCACCGTCCGCGCCATCCACGAACGCGTGCGGGGGCGGGCCGAGGACGGGCGGCCGTACGCGGCGTCCGACCCGCACCTGCTGGCCTGGGTGCACGTGGCGGAGGCCGACAGCTTCCTCACCGCCTTCCAGCGGTACGCACCCCGGCCGCTCACTCCGGACGAGGCCGACCTCTACGTCGCCCAGTCCGGCCTGGTGGCCCGCCGGCTCGGCGTGCTCGACCCACCGACGGACGTGATCGGCCTGCGCGCGGCCCTGGACGCCTTCCGGCCCGAGCTGCAGGGCACGACCGCGGCCCGCGAGGCCGCCCGCTTCCTGCTGCGCCGGCCCCCGCTCCCCCTGGCCGCCCGGCCCGGGTACGCCGCGCTGGCGGGCGGAGCCGTGGCGCTGCTGCCCCCGTGGGCCCGGGCACCGCTGGGCCTGATGCACCTGCCGGTGACGGAGCGCCTGGTCACCGGCCGCGTCGGCGAGCTGGCGACCGGCGTGCTGCGCTGGGCGATGACCGGGCCGGAGATCGCCGCGGAGCGGCGCGCGGCGTGAGCCGGGTGGCCCGACCCTCAGGCCGTGGCGATCGCGGTGCCGGTCTGCGCCGCCGTCCCGAGCGCGGCGATCACCTCCGCCGTCCTGGCCGGTGAGAGCCGTCCCGACCCGCCGTCCGCCCGATCCGCCGCCTCCTCGAGGTAGAGCACGTCGACGGCCCGCCCTGCGTGGGTCGCCACGTGGGCGCTCCGCAGGTCGGCGCCCACGTCGCGGACCGCGACCCCCAGCGCGTGCAGCAGCCCGGGACGGTCGGCCGCCCGCACCTCGAGCACGGTGGCGCGCTCGGAGGCTCCGGGCAGGACAAGCACCCTCGGCTCCGTGTCGGTCGAGCTCGCGGGCCGCCACGAGGCCTCGCGCCGGGCGAGCCGGTCGAGCACCGAGAGGTCTCCCGCCTCGAGCCGCTGCAGCCCGGTGCGCAGAACCCCGGGGTCAGGCAGGTCCCGCGCCGAGACCGACCAGGTGTCCACAGCGACCCCGTCGACCGTACGCACGAGTGCCGAACGCACCGAGAGGCCCTGCGCCGCAAGGAGTCCCGCGATATCGGCGAAGAGTCCCGGACGGTCGGGGGCGACGACGGTGACGGCGTGCAGACCGTCGAGCGAGCTGATCTCGAGCAACGGACGGCCGTCCACGCGCACGGAACCGACCAACGCCTCCTCGGCACCCGTGAGCGGTCCCGGGCCCTGGGCCGGGGCGCCCCGTAGCGACCGGCGCGCGCGCTCCACGAGGTCGTCGACCAGGCGCCGGCGCCACGGCGTCCACGCCGCGGGGCCTGCAGCCCGGGCGTCCGCCTCCGTCAGTGCCCGCAACAGGTCGAGGACGTCCTCGCGACCGTCGACGGCCTCGACCACCGCGTCGATGGTGCGCGGGTCGTCGGGATCGCGACGGGTGGCCAGGTCGACCAGGGTCAGGTGCTCGCGCACCAGTCGCTCGACCACGGCGCAGTCCTCCGGCGGGCACCCGAGGCGCTCGGCCAGGCCGCGGGCGATCGGGGCGCCGACGGCCGAGTGGTCCGGCGCGCCCGGCAGCTTGCCGATGTCGTGCAGGAGCGCGGAGAGCACGAGCAGGTCGGGGCGCGCGACGCGGTCGAGCAGCGTGGAGGCGACGACGCAGGTCTCCACGAGGTGCCGGTCGACGGTGTGACGGTGCACCGCCGTGCGCTGGGGCCGGTTGCGCACGGCGGACCAGTCGGGCAGCCACTGCACGACCAGCCCCGCCTGGTCGAGCGTCTCCCAGACCCCGGTCAGCGCCTCCCCCGAGGCCAGCAGGGAGTCGAGGGCCTCCCGGGCCTCCGTGGGCCAGGGAACCGGCAGCGGGGCGGCGCCGGTGGCGAGGTGGGCGGCGGTGACCGGCGACAGCGGCAGGCCCTCCCGAGCGGCAGCCGCCGCGGCGCGCACGGCGAGGGCGGCGTCGGCGTGGGGAAGCGCGGCCGAGCCGAGGCACAGCTCGCCGTCGTGCTCGACCAGCCCGGGTTCCACGGGTCGCAACCGCGGACGTTGCCGGCGCAGCCCGCGTCGCGTCGTGGCGGCACCCCGGGCCCGGCGTGCCGTGAGGTCGAGGGTGTAGGAGAGCGTGCGCGCGGCACCGGCGACCTCGGCGAGGAGGGCGTCGGCGTCCGGGAGCCCGAGCGTCACCGCCACCGCGTCCTGGTCGGCCAGCAGCAGTCGCTCTCCGGCGCGTCCGGTGATCGTGTGCAGGCCGTCGCGCACGTCGAGCAGGCGCCGGTGGGCGGGTTCGACGAGCGCGTGCGGAGCGTCGGCGAGCCACGACGCGACCAGCGCGTGCAGCACCACCGCGTCCCGGAGTCCGCCCCTCGCCTCCTTGAGGTCGCCCTCCAGCAGGTACGCGAGCTCGCCGTGCTGTCGAGCCCGCTCCGTGAGCGACTCCGACAGCTCCGGCAGGCGCTTGCGGGCCTGCCGGCGCCAGTCCTCCCTGAGCACCTCCCGGGCCCGCAGGGCCATCCCGCCGTCACCGGCGACAGGGCGCAGGTCGAGCAGACCGATCGCAGCGGCCACGTCGGCGCCCGCGACGTCACGGCACTGTGCGACCGACCGCACCGAGTGGTCGAGCCTCAGCCCGGCGTCCCACACCGGGTACCAGACGTGGTCGGCGAGCTCTCCCACGTCACCGTCGCGCAGGGACCGTCCGTCGTGGAGGAGGACCAGGTCGAGGTCGCTGGCGGGGCCGGCGTCACGGCGGGCGTGCCCGCCGACGGCGACCAGCGCGACGCCTGCCGACGCCCTGCCCGCGGTCACCGCGCCCAGCGCGTCGGTCCAGACGTCGGTGAGCCAGGCGTCGACGAGACCGGCGAGCCGCTCCCGCCGCTGCGGTCCCGCGGACGGGTCGTCGAGCCCGGACCGGACCGCCAGAGCGAGCCGCTCGCCCCTCAGGTCCCGGCGTGGGACGGCTGAGGGGCGAGCGGCTTCTCGGGAACGGTCGGTGCTCAGAGTGCGTCCAGACCGTGCTCCCCGGTCCTGACGCGGGCGACGTCGTCGACCGGGAGGGTCCAGACCTTGCCGTCCCCGATCCGGCCGGTCTGGGCCGCCTTGACGATCACCTCGACCACGTCGGGGGCGTCCGGGTCGTCGACCAGCACCTCGAGCCGCACCTTGGGCACCAGGTCGACGGTGTACTCCGCCCCCCGGTACACCTCGGTGTGCCCACGCTGGCGGCCGTAGCCGTTCGCCTCGCTGACGGTCATGCCCTGGACGCCGAACGCCTCGAGGGCGGTCTTGACGTCGTCGAGCTTGTGCGGCTTGATCACCGCGGTGACGAGCTTCATGCCGAAACCTCCTCTGAGTCGGTCGACTTCGTGGTGACCGACGAGCGTCCGCTTGCCGGACGGAAGCCCGCGGCACTGGCCAGCGTGCCGAAGTCGTAGCCCGACTCGGCGTGCGCGAACGCGTCCACACCGGACACCTCGTCCTCCTCGTCGATGCGGAAGCCCATCGTCCTCTGGATCGCCAGGCCGATGAGGTAGGTGAGGACGAACGAGGTGATCAGCACCGCCAGCGCACCCACTGCCTGACGCCAGAGCTGGTCGACCCCGCCACCGTAGAACAGGCCCGCCACGCCGGACGGGGACGCCTCGTCGGCGAGGAGGCCGATCGCGAGCGTGCCCCAGAGTCCGCCGACGAGGTGCACCCCGACCACGTCGAGCGAGTCGTCGTAGCCGAACCGGTACTTGAGCCCGACCGCGAGCGCGCAGAACACCCCGGCGAGGGCGCCGATCACGATCGCGCCGATCGGCGAGACCGCGGCACAGGCCGGGGTGATGGCGACCAGACCGGCCACGACTCCCGAGGCACCGCCCAACGAGGTCGAGTGCCCGTCGCGGATCTTCTCAGTGACCAGCCAGCCCAGCGCGGCCGCACCGGTCGCGACCAGGGTGTTCACCCATGCCACGGCGGCCGTGTTGTTGGCGGCGAGCGCCGAGCCCGCGTTGAAGCCGAACCAGCCGAACCACAGCAGACCCGCGCCGATCATGACCAGCGGGAGGTTGTGGGGGCGCATCAGCTCCTTGCCGAAGCCCTTGCGCCTGCCGAGCACGAGGGCGAGGGCGAGGCCCGCGGCACCGGCGTTGATGTGCACCGCGGTACCGCCCGCGAAGTCGAGAGCAGCGAGGTTGTTGGCGACCCAGCCGCCGACGTGCGTGACCTCCCCCGTCGCCTCGTCGGTCAGGGTGAAGTCGAAGACCCAGTGGGCGATCGGGAAGTAGACGATCGTCGCCCACACGCCGGCGAAGACCATCCAGGCGCCGAACTTGGCGCGGTCCGCGATGGCACCCGAGATCAGCGCCACGGTGATGATCGCGAAGACGGCCTGGAAGCCGACGAACGCCATCACCGGCAGGCCACCGCCGTCGGAGGTGACGTCCTCCATCAGCCCGGCCAGGCCGAGGAACTCGGTGGGGTCGCCGACCAGCCCGAGGGCCACGTCGTCGCCGAACGCGGTCGAGTAGCCGTACAGAACCCACAGCACGCTGATCAGGGCCATCGCGCCGAAGCTCATCATCATCATGTTCAGGACGCTCTTGGCGCGCACCATGCCGCCGTAGAAGAGCGCGAGCCCGGGGGTCATCAGCAGCACCAGGGCGGCGCTGGTGAGGATCCAGGCGGTGTCGCCGGTGTTCACGGGGTCCACGGCAACCTCCAGATCTGTCGGACGGGACGACGGCCCCCGGGGTGGGGCCGCCGCTGGCCACGACGATCCAGGCGGTGTGTTTCCTCGGGACGCGGCTCGTGTTACGGGCGTGTATCCGGCGGGCACGTGCGGTGAAACCTGCGTGTCGTCTGCCCTACGGGACCCCGATCTCGACATGCGGACCGTCAGCGACCGAGCCTGACCGCCTCGCGCCAGGTCGTGCGTCGGTCGGTCCTCAGCAGCGACCCCTCGTACATGCGCGCACCGAGCCGCACGAGTCCGGCCGCGGTCACGAGCACGATGGCGCCCGCAACCACCGGCTGCCACCAGGGCACGTCGCCGCCGAGCATCCGGATCGGCATCGCGACCGAGCTGACCAGGGGCACGAACGACGCGACGGCGAGTGCCTTGCCCTGGGCGAACAGCCCCACGAACAGCGCTGCCATCACCGAGACCGTGACGGGGGTGGTGGTCGCCTGCAGGTCCTCGGAGCGCGTGGCCACCGAGCCGGCCACGGCCCAGACGCACGCGACCGCGGCGAAGCCGAGCAGGAAGAACACGACGAACCACGTGCCCGCGGCCAGCACCGGGGCCAGGAACTGCGCCTGGCCCGTGAGTGCCAGCGCCACCATCCCGACGCCGACGAGGGTGACCACCTGGGCGAGCGCCAGGGCGGAGTTGCCCACGACCTTCCCGAGCAGGAGCTGCCGGACCGGGATGGCCGCCGCGAGGATCTCGACGACCCGGCTCTGCTTCTCCTCGACCACGGACTGCGCGATGGCCAGGCCGAACGTCAGCGCGGTCACGTAGAAGAGGAAGGCGAAGGCGAACCCGACCCCGTACCGCACCTCCGGAGCGAGGGTGCCGGTGTCCAGGACCCGTTCGTCCACCGTCGATCCCGCGAGGAGCTCGTCCCGGCTGGTACCGAGCCGCTCGGCGTTGCGCTCCAGCGCCTGGGACGACACGGCCGTCGCCAGGAGCTCCTGGAGACCGGGGTCGACCTCGCGCTCCCCCACCACCTCCCACCCAGCCCCCGCCGGGAGAAGGGCCACGTCCGCATCGCCGGAGGCGACGAGCGCCTCGGCTGCGGCGGGGGCGGGCACCACCTCGGTCGTCAGCTCGACGTCGCGTCCCTGCTCGTCCGCGACCGACTGGGCCGTGTCGACGAGGGCCCCACCTGACCCGTCGGCGACCGCGACCGTGAAGGTGTCGGTCCGGTTGCCCAGGAAGGCGCTCAGGCCGACCGACACGACGACGGCCGCGAGCACGAACAGCGTCGAGCCGATGAACACCTTGTCGCGCAGCTTGACCGAGATCTCGCGGAGTGCGATGACCTGCCAGTCGCCTCGATGCCCGTTCATGCGATGACCTCCTTGAAGACCTCGGAGAGGGCGGGGACCTGGGGGGCGAACGAGAGGACCGAGCCGCGCCGGACCGCCTGCCGGAGCACCTCCTGCTCGGCACCTGCTTCGACCACCTCGAAGAGCGCGCGCGGGCCGTCCACGTCGTGCACGGACACGCCGGGCACGTCGCGCACCCAACCGGCGTCGGCGTCGAGCTCGAGGCGGTGCAGGACGCCTGCCGCCGAGCGCAGCTTCTCGACCGAGCCCGCGGCGACCACGCGGCCGCCCGAGAGGATCACGAGGTCGTCGCACACCTTCTCGACCAGGTCGAGCTGGTGGCTGGAGAAGAGCACCGGCACCCCCGCACGCACCTGCTCGCTGAGGATGTCGACCATCGAGTCGACCGCGAGGGGGTCCAGGCCGCTGAACGGCTCGTCCAGGACGAGGGCGACCGGCTCGTGCACCAGCGCCGCGGCGATCTGGGCGCGCTGCTGGTTGCCGAGCGACAGCGACTCCAGCTTGTCGCCGGCACGGTGCGCGAGGTCCAGCCGCTCGAGGAGCCGGGTGACGCGCCGCCGCGACTCGGCCTGGCCGAGGCCGTGCAGCCGTCCGAAGAACACGAGCTGCTCGAGCACCGGCTGCTTCGGGTACAGCCCCCGCTCCTCCGGCATGTAGCCGAAGCGGCGGCGGTCCTCGCGCGTGATCGGGGCGTCCTTCCAGAGCACCCGGCCGTGCGTGGCCGCGAGCACGCCGAGGATGATCCGCATCGTCGTCGTCTTGCCCGCGCCGTTGGCGCCCACGAAGCCGGTGAGCCTCCCGGGCTCGACGGTGAACGACACGTCATCGAGCACGGTGGCGTCGCCGAACCGGCGCGTCACCTCGTCGACCTGGAGCACGGCGTCCCCCTTCTGACGTGACGGGCACTCGGCGCCCGTCGATGCGTCACACCGTAGGGACGGGGGCCCGGCCGCCGCGTCAGGCGAGCGGACCATCCGGCGGGTCAGCCCACAGGTGGATCGAGGGTCACGCGCCGGGCGCTACGACCCCGGACTCGTAGGCGAAGACGACGGCCTGCACGCGGTCGCGCAGGTCGAGCTTCGTCAGCACCCGCGAGACGTGCGTCTTCACCGTCGCCTCGCCGAGGTAGAGCCTGGCGGCGATCTCGCCGTTGCTGAGCCCGGCGGCCACGAGCTCGAGCACCTCGCGCTCGCGGTCGGTCAGCGTCAGCAGCAGGTCGGGCCGGTAGGTCCCGACCCGGGATCCGGCGAAGCGCGCGATGACCCGCCGCGTGACCTCAGGGGCCAGCAACGCGTGACCGTGGCCCACCGCGCGCACACCGTCGACCAGGTCGTCGGGGTCGGCGTTCTTCAGCAGGAACCCGCTCGCGCCGGCCGCGAGGGCGTCGAAGAGGTAGTCGTCGCGGTCGAAGGTCGTCAGCACCAGCACCTTCCCGTGCCCGGCTGACACGATGCGCTGCGTCGCCGCCAGACCGTCGAGGACCGGCATCTGCACGTCCATCAGCACCACGTCGGGGCGCAGCCGCTCGGCGGCCTCCACCGCCTCCTGCCCGTCGGCCGCCTCACCGACGACCTCCACGTCCGGCTCGACCGACAGGATCATCGCGAACCCGGACCGGACCATCGCCTGGTCGTCGACGAGCAGCACCCTCAGGCGGTCGGACGGGGACGGCGCGGATCCCTCGGTCACTCAGACCACCTCGGCGTCGTCGGAACGGGTAGGCGCCGGAGCCGGCTGCCAGGCCTCGCGGTCCAGCGGGTAGCGCACGCGCACGCGGTAGCCGCCGAAGGGCCGGCGGCCGATCTCGGCCTCGCCGCCGTGCATGGCCGCCCGCTCACGCATGCCCAGGTGGCCGAGCCCTGACCCCCCGCTCACCTGGGGGCGCGGCCGTCCGTCGTCCACGACCTCGACCTCCACCCACGCGGGTGCGGGTTCGGGGTCGGAGAACCGGAGGGTGACGCTCGCCGACGCCGCGGTGCTGTGCCGGCGGACGTTGACGAGCGCCTCCTGCACGGTCCGGTACAACGACAGCTCGACGGTGGTCGGGACCGGGCGGGGGGCGCCGACGCGGTGGAGGTCGACCTGCGGGCCTGCGTCCCCGACCTCCTCGACCAGGGCCCCGAGGTCGTCCAGCCCCGGCTGGGGCGACCGGTTCTCGCCGTCGGCCGAGTCGTCCTCCGACCGTCCGTACTCGCCGTCGGACCGCAGTACGCCGAGCAGCTGGCGCATCTCGCCGACCGCCGAGCGGCTCGACTGCTCGACCGCCGTGAGCGCGCGACCGGCCGCCTCTCCGTCGACCCCGAGGACGCGACGGGCGGCCGCCGCCTGCACCCCGATCACGCTGACATGGTGCGCCGCCACGTCGTGCAGCTCCCGGGCGATGCGCAGGCGCTCGGCCAGCACGGCGCGTCGTGCCTCCGCGTGCTGCTGCTCACGCAGTGCCGTCGCCTGCTGGCGGAGCTGCTCGCGCTGACGGGCACTGCGCCAGGTGGCCTCGCCCGCCACCCAGGCGCCGACGAAGTAGAGCAGGTTGACCACGACGTTGAAGACGGCCGCCGCCGTGTACGCCGGGAGGAGCCCGCCCGGATCCGGGCCGTCGGGGCCGTAGAGCTGGTCCATCAGGCTGCCGCTGCCGATGACCAGCGCCAGCCAGACGAACATGACCAGCAGCACGCCCCCGAGCGCCAGCCTGGTCACCCGGCGGTCGCGGCCCCACGCGGCCGCCGCGAAGAGGCTGATGAACAGGTAGCCCTGGACGGTGAACTGCGCAGAGACCACGGGTTCCCGGAGCCCCACCCCCAGGAACAGCGCCGACACGGCGAGCATCTGCGCCACCGGGTGGCGACGCCGCACGCACAGCGGCAGCGCGACGGCCACCGTCCACGCGATCTGCTCGGCGCTGGAGGTGTCGGCGCTCTCGAAGATGCCGACGTCCCGCGAGAGCTCCCAGCCGACGAGGGCGAGTGCCGCGAGGGCGAGGCCGACGACGACGTCGCGCCGCTGCTGGGCACGGTCGGGCCCCGGGCGCTCCCAGTCGTCCCCGAGCACGACGCCCCCGGGTTCTGTCGCTGGTCGGGCGGGGTCGCTGCGCACCGGACGAGCGTAGGGACGGTCGGCGGGCGTGTCGTCCCCCTCGGGACGGACGTCCACCGCCCCCTCGACGGTGGAGTCCACGGTCAGGCGAGCAGGGCGTCCACGAACGCCTCCGGGTCGAACGGCGCGAGGTCGTCCGCCCCCTCGCCCAGGCCGACGAGCTTGACCGGGACACCCGAGCTCGCGCTGGACCGCGACCACGATGCCGCCCTTGGCCGTGCCGTCGAGCTTGGTCAGGACGATGCCGGTCACGTTGACGACCTCGGCGAAGACCTGCGCCTGCCGCATGCCGTTCTGCCCGGTGGTCGCATCGAGCACGAGCAGGACCTCGCTGATCGCACCGCCCTCACCCAGGGCCTTCTCGGCGACGCGCTTGACCTTGCCGAGCTCGTCCATCAGGCCCACCTTGTTCTGCAGGCGACCGGCGGTGTCGACCAGGACGACGTCCGCCTCCATCTCGACGCCCGCCGCGACGGCGTCGAACGCCACCGACGCCGGGTCGGCACCCTCACGGTCGGCACGGACTGTGGGAACACCGACCCGCTCCCCCCAGGTCGTCAGCTGGTCGGCCGCGGCGGCACGGAAGGTGTCGGCGGCCCCGAGGACCACGTCCTTGTCCTGCGCCACCAGCACCCGCGCGAGCTTCCCCACCGTGGTGGTCTTCCCGGTCCCGTTGACGCCGACCACGAGCACGACGGCCGGAAGCGGCCCGGTGCGCTCGACGGCGAGGGAGCGGTCCATGCTCGGGTCGACGAGGGCGATCAGCTCCTGACGCAGCATCGCCGTCACGGCGACCGGGTCGGAGCTGCCCTCGACGGCGACCCTCTCCCGCAGGCGGTCGACCAGCTCGGTCGTGGGCCCCACGCCCAGGTCGGCCAGCAGGAGGGTCTCCTCGACCTCGTCCCAGGTGGCCTCGTCGATGCGGTCGCGCGTGAGCAGGGTGAGCAGTCCCCGACCGAGGGCGCTGTTCGACCGCGCCAGGCGGGCCCGCAGCCGCACCATGCGACCGGCCACCGGGTCCGGGCGCTCGACCTCGGTGACGTCCGACGGCCCCGCCTCGGGGAAGCTGTCGGGCCCCGGCACCGTCTCGATGGTGCGCGTCGGGCTGTCCCTCGGGACCTCGGCGTCGTCGCCGACGCCCGGACGGTAGTCCACACCCGGCTGGGGGCGCGTCGGTGCGCTCGTACGGTCCCGCGCGCGACCGCGGCGCAGGAGGGCCACCAGGCCGCCACCGAGGGCGAGCAGGACGAGGACGGCGATGCCGATGATCAGCTCGAGAGACTCCACGGTCGGCAAGTCTCCCAGGTGGTGCGGGGTGCCCGTGCCAGGGGCGGGTCAGCGGACGACAGGTGTCAGCGCGCGTGCCGCGGACCGCTGGCTGTCGGGTTCCACAGGCTCATCCTGTGTGCCGAGCGGGGCGAGATGCCCGGGACCACGCCGGGGACGGGACGGTCCGACGTCCGGCCGGCCGCTTCGGCCCGCGCAGGCGTCTCAGGATGCGTCGGCTTCGCCGGCCGCGACGTGGCCGGTCGCGCCTGCTTCGGAGCGGCTGTCCTGGCCGTCTCCGCGGGGTGTGCCAGCTTCGCGGGGCGCGGCGTGGGCGCGCCGGGCTTCTTCTTCGCGGGCGTGCTCTTCTTGGCGGACGCACGCGTGGGACCTGCGGCCACCGGCTGCGCGACGGGCGCCGACACCGTGCTCAGCGCCTCCTCGATGGCCCGCACGTCGATGACGTCGTCCTCCGGCTGGGCGGGCTCCGTCGTCGCGGTGCCACCCGTCTGCGGCGGGGTGGAAGGGGCGGGAGCGGGCGCTGCCGATCCCGTTGCCGGGGTGGCGATCTCGGTCTCCGGGCCCTCGACCTGCTCGGCCTGCTCGGTCGTGCTGCCAGGCGCGGCGGTGGCCGACCGGTCGAGTCGGGTGCGGGCCTGGTCGGAAACCGTCGTCGCGCGTTCCCTGCCCTGCCTGGCCAGGTAGACGGCCCGTCGCCGGGCGTCCTTGATCTGCGCCCGGCCGGAGGGGGTCAGTACCCGGGCGCCCTGCCGGAGCTGAGGGAGCGCCACCGCCACCATGACGATGCCGGCAGCGATGACGCAGACCAGCATGGCGATGATGGTGGCTTGCACAGCACTACCGTGCCCGACGCGCGGGCGGTGCCACAAACCGGAGGCCCCCGCGCGTCTCGATTGGTGGGACGAATCACAGCCGTCGACCTCAGGCGTCAGCGGTCTCCTTCAGGCGCTGGCTGATCACGGTGCTGACGCCGTCGCCCCGCATCGTCACGCCGTAGAGCGCGTCGGCGCCCTCCATGGTGCGCTTCTGGTGCGTGATCACGATGAGCTGCGACGACTCGCGCAGCTCGTCGAAGATCGTGATCAGGCGGCCCAGGTTGGCGTCGTCGAGGGCTGCCTCCACCTCGTCCATGACGTAGAAGGGGCTCGGACGCGCCTTGAAGATCGCGACCAGCAGGGCCACCGCGGTCAGCGACCTCTCCCCACCCGACAGCAGTGACAGGCGCTTGACCTTCTTGCCCGCGGGACGCGCCTCGACCTCGATGCCGGTGGTCAGCATGTCCTCCGGGTCGGTCAGGACCAGGCGCCCCTCGCCACCGGGGAACAGCCGAGAGAAGACCCCCTCGAACTGGACGGCCGTGTCCGCGAACGCCTCGCTGAAGACCTGCTGCACGCGGGCGTCGATCTCGGCCACGATGTCGAGCAGGTCCTTGCGCGACCGCTTGAGGTCCTCGAGCTGCTCGGTGAGGAACTTGTGTCGCTCCTCGAGGGCCGAGAATTCCTCCAGCGCAAGGGGATTGACGCGACCCAGGGCGTTGAGCGCCCGCTCGGCCCTGCGCAGCCTGCGCTCCTGGTCCTCACGGACGTAGGGCGCCGGCTCGGGCGCCACCTCCGGTTCCGGGTCACCGGGCGCGGGCGGGGACGGGGGGACCATCTGGTGCGGGCCGAACTCCTCCACCAGCACCTCCGGGTCGGTGCCGAGCTCCTCGACGGCACGCGTCTGGAGCTGCTCGATCCGCAGCCGCTGCTGGGTGCGCGCGACCTCGTCGCGGTGCACCGAGTCGGTCAGCCGGGCCATCTCGGCGCCCAGCTCCTCGATCGCGGAGCGCTCGGCCGCCGTGGCGCCCTCCCGCTCGGAGCGTTCGCGCTCGGCGTCGTCGCGGTCCCGTGCCGCGCGATGCAGCGCAGCCTCGAGCACGGACAGGCTGCGGTTCACGCCGGCGCGCACGGCCTCGGCCACCTCGACCTGGCGTCGCCGCTGCTCGGCCCGCCGGGCGGCCCGTTCGCGAGCCTCCAGCTCGCGGGCGGCGGCGCGCTCCAGCGACTCGGCGCGTCCCGCCAGGCCGCGTAGCCGCTCCTCGCCGGTGCGCAGCGCGAGGCGCGCGTCCATCTCCGCGGACCGCGCGTCGGCCGCCGCCGCCGACAACCGGTCCCTCTCGGTGGTGTCCGGCTCGTCGGGCTCGTCGCCCTCCGCACCGGCCTGAGCCGCCTCCAGGCGCTCCGTCAGCTGGACGAGTCGCGCCTGGTCGGCGGCGAGCCCCTCCTCGGCGCGGGTCAGCTGCCCCCGCATGCGGTCCGACTCGGCCCTGGCGGACCGGGCGGCCGATCCGAGCTGCCCGAGCTGTTCCGCCACCGCGGCGAAGCGGGCGTCGTTGTCGTGCAGTCGCTCCAGGGCGGCAGCCACGCGATCGGTCGCCTCGGCCGCGCGGGAGCCGGCCGTCTGGAGGGCGAAGCGCGCCTGCTCGCCACGACGGACCGCGTCGGCCACCTTGTCGCCTGCCTCGTCGACGGCCGCCTGCACCTGCAGCAGGCTCGGCTGCGCTGACGACCCGCCGCGAACCAGGGGTGCTCCGAGGACGTCACCGTCGGCCGTCACCGCGGCGAGGTCCGGACGTGCCGCCACCACGGAGCGGGCCTCGGCGAGCCCCGGCACCACCACGGTCCCGGCCAGCAGCCGGGCCACCGCGGGCCGGAGCGCCGTCGAGGCGCGCACCAGGTCCACCGCCGCACGCGTCCCCGCCGGCAGGCCGGCGAGGTCAGGCGCCGCCGGGGCGTCACCTCCGTCCGCCACGACGAGGCCCGCGCGTCCGCCGTCATCCGCCTTGAGCCAGCGCAGGGCGTCCACGGCGGCGTCCACCGACTCGACGGCGACGGCGTCCGCGGCGCCGGCGAGGGCTGCGGCCACCGCGTCCTCGTAGCCGGCCTCGACCTGCAGCAGCGCTGCGACCGAGCCCAGCACACCGCTGATCCGGGTGCCGGCTGCCAGCAGGGCACCAGCTCCGTCCTTGCGGGCCAGGCCCATCTCGAGGGCCTCCTTGCGCGCGGTCCAGGTCGCGCGGTCGCGCTCGGCCGACCGTTCGACCTCGCGCAGCCGGTCGACCTCCGCCGTCGCCTGCTGTGCCGCCTCCTCGGCGGCGGTGTGCTCGGCGTCGAGGTCCTCCTCGCCCTCCTGCACCCCCGCGACCTGCTGCTCGAGCGTGGCGAACTGCTGCTGCGCCTCCCGTCCGCGCACCTCGGCCTCGGCGAGGGCAGCCCGCAGACGCTCGATCCCGTCCTGACCGGCCTCGACCCGGCTCCGTCCGGCGGCGACCTGGCCGGCCAGTCGGGCGAGTCCCTCGCGCCGGTCCGCCGCGGCCCGCAGGAGCGCGGCGACCTGCCGCTCGGCCTCCGTGTGGGCCCGTTCGACGTCGGCCCGCGACGCCACCGCGGCCTCCAGGGCCG
The DNA here is from genome assembly GCA_963843835.1 of uncultured Actinomycetota bacterium. Lineage (GTDB taxonomy): Bacteria > Actinomycetota > Actinomycetes > Actinomycetales > CAWJMD01 > CAWJMD01. The sequence goes on along the minus strand of CAWJMD010000008.1, from coordinate 30,352 downwards.
ACCGCGACGCCTCCACGTCGGTGGCCAGCTCGGCCTCCTCGGCCCGCACCCGCTCGGCCTGCGCACGCAGGTCGGCCGGGTCACGACCGGGCTCGTGAGCGGAGGCGTCCGGCGCGTCGGCCTCCTCGTGGCCCAGCAGCCTCATCCGCTCCGACGCCAGGGTGCCGGTCCCCCGCAACCGCTCGCGCAGGCTGGACAGGCCGTACCAGGTCTGCGCGGCCTGCCCGAGCCGCGGCGCCGCCTCGGAGGCTTCCAGCTCGAGGGCGGCGAGCCGGGCGCGCCGCTGCCCGAGGGCGGACTCGACCTCGGCGCGCCGCGCACGCAGGGCCGTCTCGTCGGCGACCTCCTGCTCGAGGGTCGCCGTCAGCTGAACCAGCTCGTCGGCCAGCAGCCTGGCCCGGGCGTCGCGGACGTCCGCCTGGACCGTCGCCGCGCGGCGGGCCACCTCGGCCTGCCGCCCCAGGGGGCCCAGCTGACGGCGGATCTCACCGGTCAGGTCGCTCACGCGCGTGAGGTTGGCCTGCATCGCATCCAGCTTGCGAAGGGCCTTCTCCTTGCGCTTGCGGTGCTTGAGGACGCCGGCTGCCTCCTCGACGAACCCGCGTCGGTCCTCCGGGGTCGCACGGAGCACGGCGTCGAGCTGCCCCTGGCCGACGATGACGTGCATCTCCCGGCCGATGCCGGAGTCGGACAGCAGGTCCTGCACGTCGAGCAGGCGCGAGGGTGTCCCGTTGATGGCGTACTCGGAGCCACCCGAGCGGAACATCGTGCGCGTGACCGTGACCTCGGTGTAGTCGATCGGCAGCGCACCGTCGGTGTTGTCGATGGTGAGGGATACCTCGGCACGGCCCAGTGGGGGTCGCCCCGCCGTCCCGGCGAAGATGACGTCCTCCATCTTGCCGCCGCGCAGGCTCTTGGCACCCTGCTCGCCCATCACCCAGGCGAGGGCGTCGACGACGTTGGACTTGCCCGAGCCGTTGGGACCGACGACAGCCGTGATGCCCGGCTCGAAGCGAAGGGTGGTCGCCGAGGCGAACGACTTGAAGCCCTTCAGGGTGAGGGTCTTGAGATACACCTGCGCTCGCTCCTGCTGGCCGGTCGACGACGGGCCACCATAGCCCGGCGACCGGCCCGCAGGAGGAGCAGGTCAGCCCGCCGCGACCAGCTCGGTCTCGCGGGTCGCGCCCTGGGCGTCACGCTCGGCGGTCGGAGCGCTCGCCTGGGCCGGTACCGCGCGGTCCTGGGCGTTCCACCGCACCAGGCCGCCGCACCAGCACTCGACCAGGACGTGCACGCCGTCCTGGTCGTTGACGAGGTCGCGGACCTGGCCAGCGAAGATCAGCCGGCGGGTCGAGCAGTGCGGGCAGAAAAGGTCGAACATGTGGCCACCTCCAGCTGGGTCGACAGTCGGTCGCTGTCTGGTGCACCCACTGTACGAGAGATGGGATGTATCGAGGTAGCCTTTCTTTCCTCTCGGTATCATAGGCTGTGCCTATGCTTTCTCTGCACCAGCTGCGCTGCTTCCTCGCCGCCTACGAGCACTCGTCCTTCACCGCGGCCGCCGCCGACCTCGGGGTCTCACAGCCGTCGGTCTCGGAGCAGATCCGTCTGCTCGAACGCTCGGTGGGGGCCTCCCTGTTCGGGCGCGCGGGACGAGGGGTCCTGCCGACCGAGGCCGGCCATGCCCTGCGTCCTCACGCGGAGCGCACGCTCGCCAGCGCGGACGCGGCGCGGGACGCCGTCGCGTCGGTCAACGCCGTGGAGTCGGGCACCATCCGCTTCGGCATGTTCGGCACCGCGCGGCTCTACCTCGGCGCCACCCTGGTCGCCGACGTGCTCCGACGCCATCCGCACGTGCGCGTGGAGCTGATCGGCCAGAACTCCTCCGAGGTGCAGTCGGAGCTGCGCCGCGGGCGCCTCGAGGCCGCCATGATCGCCCTGCCGGTCGACGACCCCGCGATGGAGGTGACGCCGGTCGCGCGCGAGGAGCTGGTGTACGTCTCCGCCGACCCCGCCCGGCTCGCCGCCCCCGTGACGGGCGAGCAGCTCGCAGAGGCCTCCCTGGTCCTCGCCGAGACGACCTGGCGCACGGAGGACTCCTCACGCCGGGCGCTGGCCAGCTGGGTGCAGAGCACGGGCCGCACGCTCGAGACCCGCGTCGAGGTCGAGGACGTCGAGACGGCGATCGAGCTGGTGGCTCTCGGGCTGGTCGACTCGGTGGTCCCCCGCGGGGCCCTGGAGTCGCTGCGTCCGACGATGCCTCACGACCTCGGCTGGGTGAGCCTGCGCCCGCGGATGTACGACACGCTGGCGATCGTGCACCGTCGCGAGGCCGTGCTCTCACCGGCGACACGGCTGATGATCCGTCTCGCGACAGAACGCGTCCGCACGGTCGCAGAGCCCCTCTGAGAGCGCATGATGTCCCGATGGACGACCGCCCGGACGAGCTGCGCCGCCCCGACTTCCCCGTGCTCGTGCCGATGGCGACGCGGTGGGCCGACGACGACCACTACGGGCACGCGAACAACGTCGCGTACTACTCGTGGTTCGACACCGCCGTGAACACGTGGCTGATCGAGGCGAGCGGCGTCGACATCAGAGCCCTCGACGCGATCGGGGTCGTCGCCGAGACGTCGTGCCGGTACCTGTTCCCCGTGGGCTTCCCCGACCGGCTCCAGGTCGGCCTGCGTGTCGACCGGCTGGGCAGGAAGAGCATCACCTACAGGCTGGGCGTCTTCACGGCCGGACGCGAGGAGCCCTGTGCAGTAGGCCGTTTCGTCCACGTCTACGTCGACGTCGAGAGCCGGCGGCCGGTGGAGGTCCCCGTGGTGCGCGACGCGGCCATGCACCTCACCAGTTCTCCATCGACCTGGTGAGGATGCCGGCCAGGTCGCCGGCGTCGGGAGTGCGCGGGCTGATCGCCAGCAGCCTCTGCTGCGCGAGGGCACCGTCGACGAGTCGGGCGACGTCGTCGAGGCCGAACCCGACCTCCGACAGGCCCGACGGGATCCCGACGTCCCGCATCAGGCGTGCCAGCACCCCGGGCAGGTGCCCTGCGGCGTCGGCGCCCGCCCTGGTCTCCGGCTCGAGCAGGGCAGCCGCCCGAAGGTGCCGTCCGGGGTTGGTGGAGAAGGTGTACCGGAAGGCCTCCGGCGCGGTCAGGGAGACGGCCATCCCGTGCGGGAGCAGCGGCCCGTCGCCGGGGTATCCCTCCGGCCGGAAGCCGCGGACCTGCCCCGCCAGCAGGTAGGCGCACGCGTGGGGCAGGTGCACCCCTGCGTTGCCGAAGCCCATCCCCGCGAGCGTCGCGGCGAGTGCCATGTCGTGACGCGCGTGCGTGTCGTCACCGTCGTCCACCGCGCGCCGGAACGCCGTGGCGAGCAACGCCATCGCCCTCTCTGCCCACAGGTCGGCGCCAGGAGGAGGTTCACGGCCTTCGCGGTGTCGATGGTCGAGCCGCCGCCGACCGCGACGAACCCGTCCCACGGTCCGTCGTGGCGGGCTGCTTCGACTGCGGCAGCAAGGCTCTCGTCGGTGGGCTCGACACGTACCCCGTCGTGCACCAGTGCCTGCAGCCCGGCCGACTGCAGGGCGTCCGCCACGCGCCGCGGGGCACCCGTCGCCGCCACCCCCGGGTCGGTGAGCACGAGCACGCGACGCAGTCCCATCGCCGCCAGGTCAGCGCCGATCTCGTCGCTCGCCCCGCTGCCGAACTTGAGCGCAGGGGCGCCGTAGGTGAAGACGGTCTCGTGGGCGGTGGGACCTGTGCCACCCGGCATCCGAGCACCCTAGCCGCGCGACCCGCCCCGGCCCCTCAGCGTTCGGAGAAGCCCGGTCCGAGGTGGACCGGTGGGAGCCAGTGGTGGGTGACGCCCGCGACCTGTCCCGGGCGCCCGGCCGCGCCGTCGGCCTCCAGGGCCGCCAGCAGGCGCTCCACCTGGTCCCTCGGGCCCTGTGCGTGCACCTCGACCCTGCCGTCCGGCAGGTTCTTGGCGTAGCCCGACAGTCCCAGTGCCAGGGCCTGCGACCGGGTCCACCAGCGGAACCCCACGCCCTGCACCCGACCGCGCACGAACGCGACCAGCCTCTCGTCGCCCATGACTACCAGCGTGCCCGACGCGGCCGGGGCTGGCAGCGCGGGCAGGTGAAGGACGAGCGGTTCATGAACGGATCGCGACGGACCGGTGTGCCGCACCGCGGACACGGACGGTCGACCTGCCCGTAGACGGCCAGCGAGCGGTCGAAGTACCCCGACTCCCCGTTCACGTTGACGTAGAGCGCGTCGAAGCTGGTGCCCCCCTGGGCGAGGGCCTCGCCCATGACCGCTCGGACGTCCTCGAGCAGCCGGCGCACCGCAGGGCGGGTGAGTGTCTCGGTCGGCCGGGCGTAGTGCAGCCGCGACCGCCACAGTGCCTCGTCCGCGTAGATGTTGCCGACGCCGGAGAGGAGCGTCTGGTCGAGCAGGGCACGCTTGACACCCGTGCGGCGCCGTCGCACCCGCTCCACGAATGCGGGGACGTCGAGGTGGGGGTCGAGGGGGTCGCGGGCGATGTGCGTGACCTGGGCCGGCAGCCAGCGGGAGCTCGGCTCCCCCACCTGGGCCCCCGAGAGACCCGCCGGCAGGCCGTCGGGGGTGGGGACGAGGTCGACGACCGTCACGCCGCCGAACATCCGCTGGTCGACGAACCGGAGCTGTCGTCCGCCGTCGCTGAACTCGACACCGACGCGCAGGTGCCGCTCGGGTGGGGCGTCGGGGGACTGCACCACCATCTGGCCGCTCATGCCCAGGTGGGCCATCAGCGCCTGCTGGTCGTCCAGCTCGAGCCAGAGGAACTTGCCGCGGCGCACGGCGTCGACCACGGTGCGTCCGCGCAACCGCGCGACCAGCTCGGCGGCGCCGCCCGCCTGGCGGCGGACCGGTCGCGGGTGGTGGACCTCGACGTCGGTGACGGTGCGCCCGACCACCCAGCGGTGCAGCCCGCGCCGGACCACCTCGACCTCGGGCAGCTCAGGCACGGGTCAGGTGGGCCCGCCTGCATCGGCGTACCGGGCCGACGTCGCAGCCGACTCGAGGCTGCCCTCGACGTCGACCTCCACGCCCTGCGCGGCCAGCTCGTCGTGGACTGCCCGCCACGCCAGCGCGGCCGCCCGCTGCTCGGCTGACTTCTTGCTGCGACCCGTGCCGGTGCCGCGTGCGGTCCCCGAGATCATCGCGCGGGCCTCGAACGACTTGGCGTGGTCCGGCCCCTCCTCGGCGATGTCGTACGAGGGGACGCCGAGACCGTGGGTCGCCGTGAGCTCCTGCAGGCTCGTCTTCCAGTCGAGTCCCGCGCCGAGCGTGACCGACGAGTCCATCAGCGGGTCGATCAGCCGGTGGACCAGGTCGCGGGCCGACTCGATGCCGTGGCTGAGGTAGGCGGCGCCGATCACGGCTTCGAGCGTGTCGGCCAGGATCGAGGACTTGTCCCGGCCGCCGGTCGACTCCTCGCCGCGGCCGAGCAGGACGTGACGTCCCAGCTCGAGGTCGCGCGCCACGCCGGCCAGGGCGCGCATGTTCACGACCGCGGCCCGCAGCTTGGCGAGCTGCCCCTCCGGCAGGTCCGGGTGCCGCGTGTACAGGGCGTCGGTGACGACCAGCCCGAGCACCGAGTCACCGAGGAACTCCAGCCGCTCGTTGGTCGGCAGGCCGCCGTTCTCGTAGGCGAAGGACCGGTGCGTGAGGGCACGCTGGAGCAGCTCGGGGTCGACGACCAGGCCGAGCCGCTGCTGCAGGTCGTCGGTGGACGCCCGCGCGCCGGCCTCGTCGGCCGTGCGGTCGGCGTCCAGGGTCACTGCGTCCTCGGTTCTGTGAAGGCTCTCGAGCCCCGGCTCAGAGGTCCTTGACCTTGCGGCCCTTGTACTCCAGGTACAGCGGGGTGCCGTTCGAGTCGGTGACCACGTGGGCGTGGTGCGGACGCGAGTGCACCTCCTGGCCGCCCTCGACCGTGGTGGTCAGGGTCGTCGGGGTGGTCTTCCACTGCGACCGGCGGTGCCGGGTGTTGCTGCGGGACATCTTCCGCTTCGGGACGGCCACGGCTAGCTCTCCTTCTGATCCGGCGCGTCGGACGCCGGGGGTACCAGGGACTGCAACGCCGCCCACCGGGGGTCGACGATGTCGTGCGCGTGCTCCGGGTCGTCCGCGAGCCGGACCCCGCACTCGGGGACACAGCCCGGGGCAGTCCTGCGAGCACACCGGTTGGAAGGGCAGTGCGAGCACCACCGCATCCCTGAGCACGGGCTCCAGGTCGACCAGGTCGTCCTGCAGCTCGTACTCGTCCTCGTCGTCGGGGTCGACCTTCTCGCGGTGACGGGCCTTGTCGGGGTAGACGAACAGCTCCTGGAACGAGACCTCGAGCGGCTGCTCGAGGTCCTCCAGGCAGCGCACGCACTGTCCCGAGGCCCGTCCCCGCGCCGTCCCCGACACGAGCACACCCTCCATCACCGCCTCGAGCCGCACGTCCAGCTCGATCTCGGATCCGGCGGCCACGCCGATCACATCGGTGCCGAGGTCGTCGGGAGCCTCGATGGTGCGCTGGAGCCGTCGCATGGATCCGGGACGTCGCCCCAGCTCGAGGGTGTCGAGCACGAGCGGCGAGCGCGGATCCAGGCTGGTCACGGACTCCTCCCGGACTACGGACGGCACACACATCGGGCCGGACACGACCCCGGCCCCGACGCGAGAGCGACGAGACCGTCAGGCGAGCGTATCGCAGCAGGTCAGGCCCGCCCAAATGGCCCGCGGGCCCGGCCCCCGAAGGGCCTGGGAGCGTTCACTGCCCGCGCAGCGCCGCCAGCCGGTCGGCGACCAGGTCCGGCACGAGGCCGTGCACGTCACCCCCGTGCGCGGAGACCTCCTTCACCAAGGAGGACGACACGTGCCCGTAGGCCGGGTCCCCGGGGAGGAAGACGGTCTCCAGGCCGGACAGGTGCCGGTTCATCAGGGCCATCGGCAGCTCGAACCCGAAGTCCGCGGGGCTGCGCAGGCCCTTGACCACCGCCACGGCGCCGACGCGCGCGCAGAAGTCGACGAGGAGCCCGCCCTGGACGGCCTCGACGGTGACGCGGCCGGACGAGCGCATCTCTCCCGCGAGCGCGCGGGTGATCATCTCCACACGCTCCTCGACCGCGAAGACGCCGCGCTTGGCCGGGTTCTGCACCACCGCCACGACCACCTCGTCGAAGAGCGAGGCCGCCCGCGCGATGACGTCGAGGTGGCCGTTGGTGACCGGGTCGTACGAGCCGGGACAGACGCAGCGGCGCAGGGCAGTCGTGCGACGGTCCGCCTGACGCCGGTCCTGGGGCACGCCGGGCGGCAGCTGCTCGGCACCTGGATCCTCGGGCCCGCCGGACGACGGTGTGCTCTGGGGGGTGCCGGAGGTGTCGGAGGTGTCGGAGGTGTCGGCCATGACTCGAATCTAACGACTCAGGCCGGTGCGGGTGCGGTGATCGGCTCAGCGAGCCACAGCCGGGTCTCGCCGTACCGCCGCTCGTCGAACCGCACGAGGCCGGCCGGCCAGCTGGGCTCGTCACCGCGGGCGCTGCGCTCCACCACCACCACGGCGTCGGGCGCGAGCCAGTCGTTCTCGACCAGGCGACGCAGGACGCCCGCGAGCTCGTCCTCGGGCAGCGGGTACGGCGGGTCGGCCAGCACCAGGTCGTACGGACGGTCTGGCGGGACGTCGAGGACCGCGGTGACCGCCGCCTGCCGCACCTGGACCCGCTCGACCCCCACCGCCGCCACGTTCCGCCGCGCGCAGACCACCGCGGCCCGGGCGCTCTCCACGAGCAGCACGTGCTCGGCCCCCCGGCTGGCGGCCTCCAGCCCGAGCGCCCCCGAGCCGGCGTAGAGGTCGAGCACGCGCGTACCGTCGACCAGGCCCTCGTGCTGCAGCCGCGAGAACAGCGCCTCGCGGACGCGGTCGGACGTGGGACGCGTGGCGTCCCCGGCGGGGACCTCGAGCCGGCGCCCCCGCGCGCTCCCGGCGATGATGCGCGTCACGCGGGGAGGGTAGTGCCATCGCAGCGTCGTCAGCCGCGCTCCAGGTACACCTCGCGCTCGGGGTCGAGCAGGCGGGCGATGTGACGTGACAGCACCCGGTGGTCGGTCAGGTCCGGGTCCGCGGCGACGACCGCGGCGGCCTCGCGGCGTGCGTCCACGATGACGTCCTCGTCCGCGGTGACGCGCAGCAGCCGCAGGGACGACCGCCAGCCGGACTGGGCCGAGCCCAGGACGTCCCCCTCGCGACGGTTCTCGAGGTCGAGCCGGGACAGCTCGAAGCCGTCGTTCGTGGCCGCGACCTGCGCCAGCCGCTCGCGGGCCGGGTCACGCGCGTCCTCGCCGCAGACCAGCAGACACACCCCGGCGTGGGCACCGCGGCCGATGCGTCCGCGGAGCTGGTGGAGCTGCGAGACACCGAAACGGTCCGCGTCCATCACGACCATCACGGAGGCGTTCGGCACGTCGACGCCGACCTCGATCACGGTGGTCGCGACGAGCACGTCGACCTCGCCGGCGGTGACCCGGCGCATCACCGCGTCCTTCTCGTCAGGCGGCATCCGCCCGTGCAGCACCTCGATCCGCAGCCCCCCGAGCGCCGGCACCCCGGCCAGCTCGTCGACCACGTCGAGCACCGCGCGCGGCGGGCGCCGGGCCGGCGGCTCCACCACGCCCCGTCGTTCGATGGCCTCCAGGACATCGATGACGTCCACCGTCTCGTCCACCTCGGAGCCGTCGCCCCCGATCCGGGGGCAGACGACGAACGCCTGGCGGCCCGCGTCGACCTCCTCGCGCACACGTGCCCAGGCGCGCTCGACCCACGCAGGGTTGTCCTCAGGGACCACGTGGGTCACCACCGGCTGCCGGCCCGAGGGGACCTCGGTCAGGGTCGACGTCTCCAGGTCGCCGAACACGGTCATCGCGACCGTCCGCGGGATCGGGGTGGCGGTCATCACCAGCAGGTGCGGCGTGCGCAGGGACTTGGCGCGCAGGGCGTCCCGCTGCTCGACGCCGAAGCGATGCTGCTCGTCGACGACGACGAGCCCGAGGTCGTGGAAGTCGACCGCCTCCTGGAGCAGGGCATGCGTGCCGATGACGATCCCGGCCTCGCCGCCCGCCGTGTCGGCGAGGGCCTGACGCCGGGCCGGGGCGGACAGGGACCCGGTCAGCAGGGCGACCCGCGTCGCCACGTCCGCATGGGCCGTCGCGCCGGCCGCGTCGTCACCGTCCAGCGGCAGCATCCCGGCGTCCGCGAGCCCGCCGAGCATGGCCGTGATCGAGCGGTGGTGCTGGACGGCCAGCACCTCGGTGGGCGCCAGCAGCGCCGCCTGGCCGCCGGCGTCGACGACCGTGAGCATCGCCCGCAGGGCCACCACGGTCTTGCCCGACCCCACCTCGCCCTGCAGCAGACGGTGCATCGGGTGCTCGCTCGCGAGGTCCGCTTCGATCGCCTGCCCGACGGCTACCTGGCCCGCGGTGAGCTGGAAGGGCATCCGCTCGTCGAAGGCGGCGACCAGCCCGGCATGCCGGCCCGTGCGCGGCGTGGCGGGCAGCGCGGCGGACTGCGCCCGTCGCCGGGCCAGCGCGACCTGGAGCACGAACGCCTCCTCGAAGCGGTAGCGCTCCCGGGCACGGTGCACCTCGTCGCGGTCGGTCGGCTGGTGGATCAGCACCAGGGCCTCCGCGGCGGTCGGCCAGCCGCGCTCCACGAGCAGCTCCTCCGGCAAGGGGTCCGGCACCCCGTCCGAGACCACCATCGGCAGCAGGGTCGCCACGGCCTTGGCGATCTTCCAGGACGGCAGCTTCGCGCTCGCCGGGTAGATCGGCATGAGCTTCTCGGCCCGCGCCTGCGCGTCCTCCTGGGTCGCGTCCTCGGGCAGCCGCTCGTACCGCGGGTGGGCGAGCTGGGGCTGCTGGTTGTACCGGCCGACCTTGCCGTCGAACAGGGCGAGGCTGCCGACCGGGAGCTGCGCGAGGACGTGCTGGGCCATGTACTCCCGCTTGGCGAAGAACGCGAGCTGCAGGTCGTGCCGACCGTCCGTGACGGTCACCTGCACGACGAAGCTGCCGCTACGCGCCCGCCTCGCGGTCCCCGACTTCACCCGGGCGACCACGGTGACGTGCTCCCCCTCAGGGAGGCGGCCCAGCGGCGTGGGTTCGCGGAAGGACTCGTACCGACGGGGCAGGTGGTTCATCAGGTCCGCGACGGTGACCAGGCCCAGTCCCTCGGCGAAGGGCTTGCCGCTGCGGCTGCTGAGCACACGCTCGATCGGGCGGTCGAGCAGCGGCCGGGGCGTGACGCACGGACCGTCGCCACCCCAGGAGGCATCGGGGCTCATTCCACGCCCACCAGCACGGGATAGCGCAGCTGACCCCCGTCGACCACGTGCACCTCGACCTCGCTGTGCCCCTCGCGCAGGCCCGCCCGCACCGTCTCCTCGAGATCGGTGGGGCACCCCTCACCCTTCACCAGGGTGACCAGCTCCCCGCCACCGCCGAGGAGCCGCAGCGTGACCTCGGCGGCCATCGCCGCGACGTCGTCGCCGATCAGCGCGAAGTCACCGTCGATCACGCCGAGCACGTCCCCGGGGACGCACCTGCCGGCCATGGTGATGGCCTCGCGGGCGGCGACGGTGACCGCGCCGTGTCGTGTGGCTCCGGCCGCCGACGACATCAGGGCGACGTCCTGCTCGAGGCCGGCTCGGGGGTCGTGCACGGCGGCGGCGGCCAGCCCCTGCACCTGTGCGCGCGTGGGCACGACGGTGACCCGGAGCCCCTCCTCGCGCGCTGCCTGCGCCGCAGCCCGCGCGACGGCGAGCGTGTCCGTGTCGTTGGGCAGCACCACGACTGAGGCCGTCCCGGCGTCCCGCACCGCGGCGAGCACCTCCTCGGTCGACGCGCGGTGCCCGGCGCGTGCGACCACGGGCACCACGCCGGCGTCCGAGAAGACCTGTGCAAGGCCCGGTCCCGCCGCCCAGGCGACGACGCCGATGGTCTCCTCGTCGCGGGCGCCGTCGGGCACCGGTCGGCCGACGGCAGACGGCACGGGCTGGTCGGGGGAGTCGCCGGGCCGCGTCTGCTCGCCGGTGGCGAGGTGGGTGATGCGGATCCGGTGCGGCCTCCCCCGGCGGACACCCGCCTCGACGGCCGCGCCCGGGTCGTCGACGTGCACGTGCACGTTCCACAGGCCCGCCCCCCCGACCACCACGAGGGAGTCACCCAGCTGCGCCAGGTCGGCCCGCAGCGCCGCGACCGCCGCGTCCCCTGACGCTGCCGTCGAGGAACCGGACCCGCCCGGGACGTCGAGCAGGTACATCACCTCGAACGCCGGTCCGCCCGGCGACAGGTCGGGGCACGACTGGTCGCGGGGCACCGGGCCGACGCCGGCCACCGCGAGAGGTCGTGGGGGCTCCCCGGTGACCACCGAGACGAGGGCCTCGACGATCACGACCAGGCCCGCTCCGCCCGCGTCGACCACGCCCGCCTCGGCGAGCACGTCGAGCTGGCTGGTGGTCCTGTCGAGCGCCTCGTGGGCCGCGTCGCCCACGGCCCGTAGCAGCGTCGGCAGGTCGTCGCCCGCGTCGCGGGCCGCCGCGGCGGCGAGCGCGGCGGCACGGGAGAGGGACAGGATCGTGCCCTCGACGGGGGTCTCGACGGCGGCCCACGCCTGCTCGTCGGCCCTGCGGAAGGCCTCGACCACGACGTCGACCCCGGCGGTGGCCGCCCCGGAGTCGCCCGTGGCGTCCGCCCATCCGCGCAGGAGCTGGCTGGTGATGATGCCGGAGTTGCCGCGGGCGCCCAGCAGCGCGCCCGTGGCCGCCGCGTCGGCGACGGCGGGCAGGCGAGCGTCCCCGGCCAGCTCGGCCAGGGCCGCGCAGGCACGGTGCAGGGTGAGGTGGAGGTTGGTGCCGGTGTCGCCGTCCGGCACGGGGTAGACGTTGAGGGAGTCGATCGCCTCGCGGTCACGCTCGAGGCCCACGAGGGCCAGCTCCAGCCAGCGGCGCGCGAGGGCGGCGTCGAGCACGTCGTTGGCCATCGACTCCCTTGTCCCTCGGTCGCGCCTGTGGTCCGGTCCGAGGCAACATCCCACCACGTGGGGGCGCCGGACGTCCCGGGCCACGCACAGCCCGGACGGCGTCGGCGACCCGGCATTTGGGCGGGCGCCGCAGCCTCGGCTAGTCTGTTCCGGTTGCCCGGCGTGTCCGGGCGAGCCCACGAACCACCAGACCCGGCTCCCGCCGGTGTCACCGCTGCAACATGTCAGGAGAACTCCCGTGGCTGCCAACTGCGACGTCTGCGGCAAGAAGCCGAGCTTCGGCAACTCCATCTCGCACTCGCACCGCCGCACCTCGCGCCGCTGGAACCCGAACATCCAGCGAGTCCGCGCGGTCGTGGGCGGCACGCCGAAGCGTCTGGACGTCTGCACCTCGTGCATCAAGGCCGGCAAGGTCACCCGCTGACCCCGACCCTGACGAGGCGCTGAGCGCCTCAGCCACGCTGGGCCGGATCCCGAGAGGGTCCGGCCCTTCGTGCTACCCGGGCGCGGGCTCGAAGTGATCCCAGCCCCCCGGCCCCCCGGGGCGCCCGGCGACCCGGACGCGTGGCCGGGCCGCGGAGGGCGGCCCCACCGTCCCGATCGGCAGGAACGGCTCCGGCAGCGCGGTCCCGGACGGGAAGCAGGCCAGCAGGGCGTGGTCCTCCCCGCCCGTCAGCACCCACGTCCACGCCGACCCCGACACCGCCGCCGCCGCGGGCTCGAGCGCGGTGCGCAGGTCACGGAGGGCGCCGGCATCATCGAGGTCGACGGACACGTCACTGGCCGACGCCACCCGCTCGAGGTCGCGCAGCAGGCCGTCGCTGACGTCGATCATGGCTGTCGCCCCGGCGACGGCCGCGGCCGGACCGGACGCCAGGGGCGGCGAGGGGCTCAGGTGGGCGGACACCAGGGACGCGTCCACGTCGGCACGTCCCGCACCCAGCAGCGCGAGGCCGGCCGCGGACCGTCCGAGCCGGCCGGCGACGGCGACCACGTCGCCCGCCCGCGCACCGGAACGCCGTACCGGCTCCCGACCGTCCAGGTCGCCGAAGGCCGTCACCGACACGACGATCCCGTCGCCCGACGAGAGGTCGCCGCCCACCACGCCCGCAGCCGTGCCACGGCATCCCTCGGCGAGCCCCCGGGCGAGGCCGACCACCCACTCCACGTCCGTGTCCGGCGGAGCGACCAGCGAGACGACCAACGCGGTCGGCACCGCTCCCATCGCCGCGACGTCGGCCAGGTTCTGCGCGGCCGCCTTGCGGCCCACGTCGTCCGGGGCCGACCAGTCCAGCCTGAAGTCGCGGTCCTGGACCAGCACGTCGGTGGTCACGACGACACGACCGTCGGGGGCGCGCACCACGGCGGCGTCGTCTCCCGGCCCGACCTGCGTCCACTGCCCGGTCGGCAGCACGGGGAAGATCCGCGAGAGCACGCCGGCCTCGCCCACGTCGGCGAGGGTCCGTCCCCCGGCGCCCTCACCACCCGTCGTCACCGCATCGCACCGTCCCCTCAGCATCCGCACGCCGTCCGCTTGCCGTCGCCGCGCGGCGACACGGTAGCGTGACCGCGCGGCAGGCCCGAGGCCTGCCGAGCGCAGCCGATGCCGTCGACACGCAGGAGGTTCCCGTGGTGGTGCAGGCCTACGTACTGGTCCAGACCGAGGTCGGCAAGGCGGCGTCCGTGGCCGAGGCCATCGGCGGACTCCAGGGAGTCGTCATGGCCGAGGACGTGACCGGTCCGTACGACGTGATCGTCCGCGTCGAGGCCTCCAGCGTCGAGGAGCTCGGCCCGTTGGTGATGTCGAAGATCCAGGGCGTTCCGGGGATCACTCGCACCGTGACGTGCACCGTGGTGCACGCCTGAGGCGAGACCTGTTCTCCCGCAACGCTGAGAGCGCCGGGGCGCGACGCCTGTCGTCGGCCCTGGCGCTTTCTTCTGTGCTGGCTGTGGTCCTCGTCGGGTGCTCGCGTCCGGTGAACGTCAGCCCGGGCCCGGGTGCGGCCGACCCCCTCTGCGCCCAGGTGCTCGTGCAGCTGCCCGGCGACCTGCGAGGGGATGCCCGCCGCGAGACCACCGGCCAGTCGACGGCGGCGTGGGGCAACCCCCCCGTCGAGCTGCGCTGCGGCGTGGAGCCTCTCGGTCCCACGACCGACCCGTGCGTGCCGATCGGCGAGGTCGACTGGGTCCTGCGCGAGGACTCCGGTGACACCACCTACACGACGTACGGGCGCGTCCCGGCGGTCGAGCTGCGCCTGCCCGGGTCGAACCCCCCGGGCGCGGACGTCGTGCTCTCGGCCGTCAGCAGCGCCGTCTCGTTCCTCCCCGCCGAGCGCCGGTGCCTCTAGCGCGCAAGCCGTCCGGCCCCCGGGGCGTCGGTCCGTCGGTCAGCGCAGACCGACAGGGCGGCTCAGCGCCAGCTGCACCAACGTGTCCACGAGCTCGGGGTACGGGCGTCCCGACTGCTCCCACATCCGCGGGTACATCGACCGCGGTGTGAAGCCGGGCATCGTGTTGAGCTCGTTCACGACCACGCGGTGGTCGCGGGTGACGAAGACGTCCACGCGGGCGAGCCCCTCGCAGGCCATCACGGTGAACGTGAGGGCCGAGAGGCGGCGCACCTCGTCGGCCACGCCGTCCGGCAGGTCGGCCGGGCAGACGAGGTTCACACCGCTCTCGTCGAGGTACTTGGCCTCGAAGTCGTAGAAGTCGTGGCCCGACCCGGCGGTCACCACGATCTCGCCCGGAAGCGAGGTGAGAGGCTCACCCCCAGCCGGATCCTGCATGACCCCGCACTCGATCTCGCGTCCGACGATCGCCGCCTCCACCACCACCTTGGGGTCGTGCACGCGGGCCGCCTCGACGGCGTCGTCGAGGAACTCGGGTCCGGTGACGCGGGTGATGCCGATCGACGACCCCGCACGCGCGGGCTTGACGAACACGGGGTAGCCGAGGGCCGCCACCGCGTCGCGCGCGGTGGCCGGGTCGCGCTCCCAGTCCTGGGGCAGCACGACGACGTGCGGTCCCACGGGGAGGCCGTGGGCCGCCAGGACCGCCTTCATGTAGTGCTTGTCCATGCTCAGCGCCGAGGACAGCACGCCGGCGCCGACGTACCGGGTATCCGACAGCTCCAGGAGGCCCTGAAGGGTGCCGTCCTCGCCGTAGGGACCGTGCAGCAGCGGGAAGACGACGTCGATCGCGCCGAGGGACCGGGGCACCTCGCCGTCGGGGACCACCAGCAGCTCGCTGCGGTCGGCGCCCTGAGGCAGCACCACCGGCTCGCCGTCATCGTCACCGACCTGTGGCAGACGCCCGTCGGTGAGGGCCCAGCGGGCGGGGTCGGCTGACGTCAGGAGCCACCGGCCCGTGGCCGTGATGCCGATCGGCACCACCTCGTACCGTCCGGGGTCGAGGGCGGCCATGACACCGGCTGCGGTCACGCAGGAGATGGCGTGCTCGCTGGAGCGACCGCCGAACACGACGGCGACACGGGTGCGCGGGGACCCGGCAGGGGTCAGGGGGTGCTGGCTCATCGGACGCCGACCCTACCGGCCACCGGCCACGCCCCTACGCTTCACCCGTGGCCGCCCACGAGCACCTCGACCCTCAGACCACAGCCGTCACCGCCGGGCGACCCGCGCGTGCCCCCGGCGCCGAGGTGGGACCCGGGGTCTCGATGACGTCGACCTACGTGGGCTCCGGTCCGCACGTGGCCGGACAGGCCGTCTACGGCCGCGTCGACAACGCCACCTGGACCGCGTGCGAGGAGGTCATCGGCCGGCTCGAGGGCGTACCCGAGGGCTCCGACGGGGCTCTCCTCTTCGCATCGGGCATGGCGGCGATCTCCGCCGTCCTCGACCAGGTCCCCTCCGGCGGCCTGCTGCTCGTCCCCGAGTCGGCCTACAACACCACGCTCGAGCTGGCCGACGACCTCGCGGCCCGGGGCCGCATCCGCACGCGTCGTGTCGACATCACCGACACCGGGGCCGTCCGCGCGGCCCTCGCCGAGGGCGCGCGACGCCGAGCCGACGGCGGGACGGTGCTCTGGCTGGAGTCGCCGACCAACCCCCTGCTGCAGGTCGCGGACCTGCCGGCCTGCCTCGCCGCCGCGCGGGAGCACGGCGCCGTCTCGGTGGTGGACAACACGTTCGCCACGCCACTCGTCCAGCGGCCGCTCGGCCTCGGCGCCGACGTGGTCGTCCACTCCGTCACCAAGTACCTCGCCGGCCACTCGGACGTCGTCCTGGGCGCCGCGGTCACCTCGGATCCGGGCCTGTACGAGGCGCTCTCGAGGCACCGGCGCCTGCACGGAGCGATCCCCGGACCATGGGAGGCGTGGCTCGCACTGCGCGGCATCCGCACCCTGGGGGTCCGGCTGGAGCGCGCCCAGGCGTCCGCGGCCGAGCTGGCGGCCAGGCTGGTCGAGCATCCCGCGGTGGAGCGGGTGCGACATCCGTCCCTCCCGGGCGATCCCGGACACGAGCGCGCCCGGGCGCAGATGGACGGCTTCGGGGCTGTCGTCGCGATCGAGCTGCGCGGCGGGGCCGTGGCGGCCGACGCGGTCGTCGACGCGCTACGGCTGTGGCTGCCGGCGACGAGCCTCGGCGGTGTCGAGTCGATGGTCGAGCGGCGACGCCGGCACGCCAACGAGCCGACCGCTGTACCGGAGGCCCTGCTGAGGCTGTCGGTGGGGATCGAGGACGTCGAGGACCTGTGGCGCGACCTGGACGCCGCGCTCGGAGCGGTCACCCACTCGGGCTGAGGCTCAGGTCCGTTCGTGCTTGCGGGCCCGGGAGAGCAGGACCTGCACCATCTCCTTGGCGGGCAGGTCCTCGTGCACCACGCGCACCACGCTGGCGACGATCGGCATGTCCACCCCGACCGACAGGGCCAGGTCGTGGATCGACTGGCACGACTTGACCCCCTCGGCGGTGCGCCGCGTGGCCGCGACGACCTCGTCGACGGTCTGACCCTTGCCGAGGTTCACCCCGAACGTCCGGTTGCGGGACAGCGGCGAGGCGCAGGTGGCGACGAGGTCACCCA
Source organism: uncultured Actinomycetota bacterium (assembly GCA_963843835.1). Taxonomy (GTDB): domain Bacteria; phylum Actinomycetota; class Actinomycetes; order Actinomycetales; family CAWJMD01; genus CAWJMD01. The sequence goes on along the minus strand of CAWJMD010000008.1, from coordinate 13,238 downwards.
TGCCGGCGAGGCCCGCCGTCGTGGTGGGGTCGGCACCGAGCGCCGTCGCCAGCCGGGCCGTCTCGGCCAGGCCGCGCGTGATGATCGACGCCTGGGTGTTGTCGCCGAACCCGAGGCCCTCGGCCATGCCCACGGCGAGCGCGATCACGTTCTTGACCGCCCCGCCGAGCTCGACGCCCACGACGTCGGTCTGCGTGTACGGCCGGAAGTACGACGTCGAGCACTGCTGGGCGAGTCGCTCGGCGCACACGTGCTCCGCGCACGCGACGACCGTCGCCGTCGGCTGCCTGTCCGCGATCTCCCGCGCGAGGTTCGGCCCGGAGACGACCGCGACCCGCTCGCGGCCGGCACCCGTCACCTCCATGATCACCTCGCTCATGCGCAGGTGCGTGCCCAGCTCGACGCCCTTCATCAGGCTCACGAGCAGCGCGTCGTCGGGGATGTGCGCGCGCCACGCGGTGAGGTTCTCCCGCAGGCTCTGCGACGGGACGGCCAGCACGACGGTCCCCACGCCCTCGAGGACGGCGGCGGGGTCGGTCGAGGCCGTCACGGTGTCGGGCAGGTCCACATCCGAGAGGTACTCGCTGTTGCGATGCCGGTCGCGGATGTCAGCCACCACCTCCTCCCGGCGTCCCCACATGCGCACCGGCACACCGGCGTCCGCCATCACCATGGCGAAGGTCGTCCCCCAGCTGCCGGTCCCGAAGACCGCTGCCGGCCTCTGCTCCGGCGTCTGGTCCGTCACCGGACGGGTCTCGCTCACCGTGGCCTCCTGTCGCGCGGGTCTCCCGTGACGGGCTGGTCGTGCTCGCGGGGGTCCCACCGCGTCGTCGGGGCCCGCTGTTCGCGCAGCTGCTCCACGATGCCGGTCAGGGCGTCCATGATCGCGCCCGTCGCGTCGAGCAGCGTCGCGGTGTCCAGCTCCTTGCCCTCGAAGGCAGACAGGTCGACCGGCGGTCCTGCCCAGACGTGGAGGACCTGACGTGGCAGCACCTTCGGCCTCTTGCCGTAGGGCGACAGGATGCGGTGCGCGCCCCACTGCGCGACCGGGATCACCGGACACCCCGTCTCGAGCGCGACACGGGCGGCACCGGTCTTGCCGCGCATCGGCCACAGGTCAGGGTCACGGGTCAGGGTGCCTTCGGGGTAGATGACCACGCACTCCCCCGCCTGCACCGCCTTCACCGCCTCGCTGTACGACTGCGAGGCGTCAGCGGTCTCGCGGTAGACGGGGATCTGCCCGGCTCCCCTGAGGATGCGGCCGGCGACGGGGATCCGGAACACCGACTCCTTCCCCAGGTACCGCGGCAGCCTCCCGTGGTTGACCAGGTAGTGGGCGATCGGGAACGGGTCGGCGTGCGAGGTGTGGTTGGAGACCACGACGATGCCGCCCTCTCGCGGCACGTGCTCGCCACCACGCCAGTCGCGACGCGTCAGCAGGGCGAGCAGCGGACGCAGGATCCCCTCGGCCAACCGGTAGCTGCCGGACTTCGTCGGGCGACCCACCCGCACCTCCAGGCTCAGTCGGGGCGTGGTCCGCTGCTGGACCGACTCCCGCGCGGCACCGGAGCCTGACCCATCCTGTCTGGCGGGAGACCACCGTGTCGAGCAACGAAACGCCGGTGCGGCAGGATCGGAGGATGAAGAGGCGAGCCGTGGGCACCGACTGGGTTGTCGTGCTTCCCGTCAAGGGCGGCGACGCCGCCAAGTCCCGGCTGGCCCTCGGCCCAGAGCTGGCCTCGGCCATGGCCGCGGACTGCCTCGACGCCGTGCTGTCCACGCCGTCCGTGCACCGCGTGGTCGTGGTGACGTCCGACGCGGCTACCGCCAGGGCCGCCTCAGCGGCAGGCGCGGAGGTGGTAGCGCAGCCACCACATCGACCCGGTCTCGGGGCGGCCATCGGCGTCGGGCTGGAGGCCACAGGACCAGGCGAGGCGGTCGCCGTGCTGCTGGCCGACCTGCCATCGCTGCGCCCCGAGCACCTCGAGACCGCGCTGACGCACCTGGCCGGACACCTGTCACGCGGCGTCGACTCGGCCTTCGTCCCGGACCTCGATGAGGAGGGCACGGTCCTCCTGGCCGGACGGACGACCGGCGTGCTGCAGCCGCGGTTCGGCGCCGGCTCCGCGGCCGCCCACGAGCGGACCGGTGCACTGCGCCTGCCTCTCGACCTGCCCGGGCTGCGGCGCGACGTCGACACGCTCGACGACCTGGCCGCCGCCGTCGAGCTGGGAGTCGGACCGCGTACCGCGCGTACGCTCTGCGCCATGCAGGCCACCGTCCTCCGCTACGACCCCGACGCAGGTACCGGCGAGGTGGTGACCGACGAGGGTGTTCGGCTCCCGATGGCCGAGGGCGCCACCTACGGGAGCGGGCTGCGGCACCTGCGCCCGGGGCAGCGGGTCAGCTGCGCCGGGGTGAGCGAGAGCGGAGGCGACGCCGCGACTGCCGCGACGACCGTCGCCGTCACCCGCGTCCGCCTGCGCGGCATCGGTGAGTGACCGGGCGCGTGAGGGACGGCGTCAGCGAGCGGGAAGTGGCTCCTCGTCGCCCCAGTGCACGTCGGCGCCGAGCCCCTCGAGCTTCGCTCCGAAGAACTCGTACCCGCGGTCGATGAGGTCGATGCCGTAGACGTTCGACTCGCCCTCCGCGGCGAGCGCTGCGATCAGGTGCGAGAAGCCGCCGCGCAGGTCAGGAACGACGATGTCGGCGCCGTGCAGCTTGGTCGGGCCGCTCACGACCACGGAGTGGCGGAAGTTCCGCTGACCGAAGCGGCACGGGGTGGAACCGAGGCACTCGCGGTAGACCTGGATGTGCGCCCCCATGCCTACCAGCGCGTCGACGAAGCCGAACCGGTTCTCGTACACGGTCTCGTGCACGATCGACAGCCCCTGCGCCTGGGTCAGCGCCACGACGAGCGGCTGCTGCCAGTCGGTCATGAAGCCCGGGTGCACGTCCGTCTCCAGCGCGAGGGAGCGAAGGGGGCCGCCGGGGTGGAAGAAGCGGATGCCGTCGTCGTCGACCTCGAACTGCCCACCCACCTTGCGGAAGGTGTTGAGGAAGGTCATGAGCTCGGGCTGACGGGCGCCTTCCACGTACACGTCGCCGCCGGTCGCCAGCGCGGCGCTGGCCCAGGAGGCCGCCTCGATGCGGTCGGGCAGGGAACGGTGGGTGTACCCCGACAGCGAGGACACGCCCTCGATCAGGATCACGCGGTTGGGCTCCACCGAGATGATCGCGCCCATCTTCTGCAGCACGGCGATCAGGTCCATGATCTCGGGCTCGATCGCGGCGTTCCGCAGCTCGGTGATGCCCTCGGCCCGGACGGCCGTCAGGAGGACCTGCTCGGTCGCCCCGACGCTCGGGTAGTCCAGCTCGAACTTGGTGCCGCGCAGGGGTTCGGGTGCGCTGATCCGGATGCCCTGGTCGCGCTTGTCGACCACGGCACCGAACTGCCGCAGTGCCTCGAGGTGGTAGTTGATCGGGCGGTCGCCGATCACGCACCCACCGAGGTCGGGGATGAACGCCTCGCCGAGCCGGTGCACCAGGGGGCCGCAGAAGAGGATCGGGATGCGGCTGGAGCCGGCGTGGGCGTCGATGTCGGCCACGTGGGCGCGCTCGACGTTGCTCGGGTCGAGCACGAGCTCGCCGCTCTCGTCGCCCCGCCGCACGGTGACGCCGTGCAGCTCGAGCAGGCCCGTGACGACCGAGACGTCCCGGACCTCGGGCACGTTGCGCAGTCGGGAGGGGCTGTCACCCAGCAGCGCGGCGACCATCGCCTTGGAGACGAAGTTCTTCGCTCCTCGCACACCGATGGCGCCCTTGAGCGGCCTACCTCCCCGCACGGTCAGGACGTTGGTCATGGCTCTCTCTCGCTGACGACGGTGGTGGACGTGCTGCCCTGCGACGCCACCGGTGCGGCCGCGGGCCGGCACCGCCCCCCGCAGGCCATCCCATGGTGGACCACGGCGGCCCGATCACCCAACCGGGAGCACGGACCGGGTGAGCACCCGGCCCCGACGCGGCACGGGCCGGCACCCCGGAGGGAGCCGGCCCGTGCACGGGCGAACGGGACGAGCTAGGCCTTCTTCGCAGCAGACCTCTTGGCAGCAGACTTCTTCGCCGGTGCCTTCTTCGCGGGTGCCTTCTTCGCAGCGGTCTTCTTCGCGGGCGCCTTCTTCGCCGGTGCCTTCTTCGCCGGTGCCTTCTTCGCAGCGGACTTCTTCGCCGGTGCCTTCTTGGCAGCGGTCTTCTTCGCCGGTGCCTTCTTCGCCGGAGCCTTCTTCGCGGTGGTCTTCTTCGCGGTGGTCTTCTTCGCGGCTCCGGTCGCGGCGGTGGTCTTCTTCGCCGGTGCCTTCTTCGCCGGTGCCTTCTTCGCCGTGGTCTTCGCCGCGCTCTTGGTCGCGGTGGCCTTCTTGGCGGTCGTCTTCTTGGCGGTCGTCTTCTTGGCGGTCGTCTTCTTGGCCGTCGTCTTCTTGGCCGTCGACTTCTTGACGCCCGTGGCCGACGCCGCCGCCTTTCCGGCGGATGAGACCCGAGACGTCACGGCTGCCGCGGCGGTGGCGGGCAGGCTGCGCGGTGCGGCGACGTAGCCCTTGAACGCGGTGCCGGGCTTGAACTTCGGCACCGAGGTCTTCTTGATCTTCACGGTCTGGCCGGTGCGCGGGTTGCGTCCGGTGCGAGCGGCGCGAGCAGCGCGCTCGAACGTGCCGAATCCGCTGATGGCGACCCGCTCACCCCGCGAGACGGCGCGGACGATCGTGTCGATGACGGCCTCGACGGCGTCACTGGCCAGCTTCTTGCTGCCCAGCCTTGCCTCCAGGGCCTCGACGAGTTCTCCCTTGTTCACGGAAATTCCCCTCCAGTGCCGGTGTCGGGCGGGGTGCCTGACTCGGGACGACGGTAGGCCCCCAGGGCACGCGAGTCCACCACATCTGGCACGCGACACGCTGTGGCGCAAGGGATATCCGGCTCCCCAGACCCGGCAGCCAGGCCGTTTACGGCGACCCACGGGGCCCGCGAGCCCCACACTCCGGCGTCGCGTGCACGCGAGTCGCCGCCGGCGCGAGCGGTCCGAGAAGCGTTGCGGGTGAACGGCTATGGAGCCAGCCCACCCGGGATCGAGAGTCCCTTCGACCCACTGCGAGGCCCGGGCCGGTGGGCCGGTGTCGATCTCAGCGGGCCGGAAGGGTGGTCGGAAGGTAGGCCGGCCTGGTCTCCTCGAATTTCTTCACGTCGTCGACGTGCTGGAGGGTCAGGCCGATGTCGTCGAGGCCCTCGATCAGCCTCCAACGCGTGTAGTCGTCGACGTGCAGTGCGGCGACGACGTCGTCGCACCTGACCTGGCGAGCCTCGAGGTCGACCGTCACCTCCGTCCCCGGAGCGTTCTCCAGCACCTTCCAGATCAGCTCGATGTCGTCCTGTGAGAGCTGTCCGGCGACGAGTCCCTGCTTTCCGGCGTTGCCTCGGAAGATGTCGCCGAACCTGGCCGAGAGCACCGCCCGGAACCCGTAGTCCTTCAACGCCCAGACGGCGTGCTCGCGCGAGGAGCCGGTCCCGAAGTCGGGCCCCGCCACGAGCACCGAGCCGCCCGCGAAGGCCGGCTGGTTGAGGACGAAGGACTCGTCACCACGCCAGGCCGCGAACAGGGCGTCCTCGAAGCCCGTACGGGTCACGCGCTTGAGGTACACCGCAGGGATGATCTGGTCGGTGTCGACGTTGCCTCGTCGCAGCGGCACCCCGACACCGGTGTGGGTCGTGAACTTGTCCATGGCTCAGGCTCCCTGGGGTGCGGCGACGGTCGGCTCGAGGTCGGAGGGTGACGACAGCGTGCCGCGCACAGCGGTCGCCGCCGCGACCACCGGGCTCACGAGGTGCGTGCGACCGCCCTTGCCCTGCCGCCCCTCGAAGTTGCGGTTCGACGTGGAGGCGCTTCGCTCGCCGGGGGCCAGCTGGTCGGGGTTCATCCCGAGACACATCGAACATCCCGCGTTGCGCCATTCGGCACCGAAGTCGGTGAACACGGCGTCCAGCCCCTCGTCCTCGGCCTGCAGGCGCACGCGCGCCGAGCCCGGCACCACGAGAACACGCAGGGTGTCGGCCTTGTGGCGGCCCCGGACGACCTCGGCCGCAGCCCGCAGGTCCTCGATCCGGCCGTTGGTGCACGAGCCGATGAAGACGGTGTCGACCGCGATGTCCTTGAGCGGCGTGCCGGGGATCAGCGCCATGTACTCGAGTGCGCGCACAGCCGCCTGCTTCGCGTCCTCGTCACCGAGGGTCTCGGGGTCGGGCACCTTGCCGGAGAGCGGAAGACCCTGTCCCGGGTTGGTACCCCAGGTGACGAAGGGCTCGAGCTCGTCGGCGTCGAGCCGGATCTCGTGGTCGAAGGTCGCCCCGTCGTCCGTGCGCAGGTCGTTCCACGCCGCCACGGCGTCGTCCCAGTCCGCACCCTGAGGAGCGTGAGGACGGCCCTCGAGGTAGTCGAACGTGGTCTGGTCCGGGGCGATCATCCCGGCGCGCGCACCCGCCTCGATCGACATGTTGCAGATCGTCATGCGCGCCTCCATCGAGAGCTCCTCGATGGCCTCGCCGCGGTACTCGAGCACGTAGCCCTGGCCGCCGCCGGTCCCGATCTGGGCGATCACGGCGAGGATGACGTCCTTGGCCCCCACGCCCTCACGCAGGGTGCCGTCGATGGTCACCGCCATCGTCTTGAAGGGCTGGAGCGGGAGCGTCTGCGTCGCCAGGACGTGCTCGACCTCGGACGTGCCGATGCCGAAGGCGAGTGCACCGAAGGCGCCGTGCGTGGACGTGTGCGAGTCCCCGCACACCACCGTCATGCCGGGTTGCGTCAGACCGAGCTGCGGCCCCACGACGTGCACGATCCCCTGCTCCACGTCTCCGAGGGAGTGCAGCCGGACGCCGAACTCCTCGCAGTTGCGCCGCAACGTGTCGACCTGGGTGCGGCTGGTCGGGTCCGCGATCGGCAGGTGGATGTTCTGCGTCGGGGTGTTGTGGTCCTCGGTCGCGATCGTGAGGTCCGGTCGGCGGACCGGCCTCCCCGCGAGACGCAGCCCCTCGAACGCCTGCGGGCTGGTCACCTCGTGCACGAGGTGCAGGTCGATGTAGAGCAGGTCGGGCTCGCCCGGTCCACCCTCGCGCACCCGGTGCGCGTCCCAGACCTTCTCGGCCAGCGTGCGCGTCATCGCTTTCCCATCTCGTGTCGTCGACCGGTGGCCCGTGGAGCCCCGGCCCGTGCTGCGGCGACTCTTGCGTCTCACGTGACAAGACGGCAGTATCGCTGCATGGACAAGTCTAGCGGAGTCGGCGTCCTCGACAAGGCCGCCGTCGTGCTCGCCGCCCTGGAGGCCGGACCGGCCACCCTCGCCCAGCTCGTGCAGGCCACCGGCCTCGCGCGCCCCACCGCCCACCGCCTCGCCGTCGCCCTCGAGCACCATCGGCTCGTGGCGCGGGACATGCAGGGTCGTTTCGTGCTCGGACCACGCCTGGCGGAGCTTGCCTCGGCGGCCGGCGAGGACCGCCTGCTCGCCGCGGCAGGTCCGGTGCTCGTGCAGCTGCGCGACCTCACCGGCGAGAGCGCCCAGCTCTACCGTCGACAGGGCAGCGCTCGCGTCTGCGTTGCCGCGGCCGAGCGACCGGTCGGGCTGCGCGACTCGATCCCCGTGGGCTCGACGCTGACGATGCTGGCCGGGTCGGCCGCCCAGATCCTGCTCGCGTGGGAGGAGCCCGACCGCCTGCACCGTGGGCTCCAGGGCGCTCGCTTCACCGCCACCGTGCTGTCCGGCGTGCGCCGTCGGGGCTGGGCGCAGAGCGTCGGAGAGCGCGAGCCCGGCGTGGCCTCGGTCTCCGCCCCCGTCCGCGGTCCGTCGGGCCGGGTCGTCGCGGCGGTCTCGGTGTCGGGCCCCCTGCAGCGGTTGACCCGCCAGCCGGGGAGGCTGCACGCCGTCTCGGTCGCGCAGGCGGCCAACCGGCTCACCGAGGTCCTGCGCCGAGCAAGCTGAGGGACGCCGGGGGCTACCGCTGCCCTCCCGTGTCCTTGCCGAGCCGGGCGCCGGCTCCCTCGCCTCGGCGGGCGACCGGGACCGTCGTCGTCGCCGCAGCCAGGCCGACGGCGGGCATGCCGACGTAGATCGTCTCGTGGGCGCCTGCCGCCACCTCGTACGTCTCGTGCCAGATGCCCACGACGCCCCGCGCCGCGCGGGCACGCTCGTTGTAGGCCCGCCAGGCCGGGCGATGGGCGCCGTCGCGGTCGTGTGCGTAGGCGAGCAGCTCGTCCGACCCCCGCCAGTACTGCACGAGTACCGGGCCGTGCCGTCCGATGGTCATCTGGTGGCCGAGCAGTCCCCGCTCCTTCTCCGTCGTCAGCTCGCGGAGCATGCTCGGCATCGCCGTGAACACGGGCCACCAGGTGCGCACGCGCCACCAGCGGTTCACCCGCATCCCGATGAGGAACACCACCAGAGGGCCCTCGTGCCCGTCGGTCACCCTGCCCGGCTCGATCCTGGCCATGTCGTCCTCCTACTGGATAGTGCAACAACCTAATATTGGAGAGTGATACTGTCCAATGTCAAGGAGGGTGACATGAGGATCTCGGGTCTGGCCGCCGCGAGCGGCGTCTCGGTGGCGACGATCAAGTACTACCTGCGCGAGGGACTGCTCCCCCCGGGAGAGCGGACCTCCGCCACCCAGGCGCGATACGACGAGACGCACGTGGCCAGGCTCCGCCTCGTGCGCGCCCTGATCGACGTCGCCGGGCTGAGTGTCGCCGGGACGCGGCAGGTCATCGACTGCCTCGACGCTCCACGGCTGCACGACGCCCTCGGCGGGGCCCAGCAGGTGCTGCCGCCGGCCGTCGACCCGGACGCCGACCTGGACACCCAGCAGGCCAGGGACGTCGTCGCCGCACTCGGGTGGACCGTGTACGAGGAGTCGGCACCCTTCCGTCAGCTGGCGAGCGCCCTGGACGCCACGACCGAGGTGGGCCTGAGGATGAGCCCGGAGCGGGTCGCGGCCTATGGGCGCGCGGCCGAGATCGTCGCCGAGGTCGACGTGGCGTCGGTGCCGACCACGAGCCGTGAGGAGGCCGTCGCGTACGCCGTGACCGGCACGGTCCTGTTCGAGCCCGTCCTGCTGGCGATGCGCCGACTCGCCCAGCAGGCGGCCTCCGCGCGACGGTTCACGGGAGGCGGACGCGCGAGAGCCCGGTCACCGCGAGGGTGACCGGGCTCTCGGACGATGTAGCCCCGACGGGATTCGAACCCGCGCTACCGCCTTGAGAGGGCGGCGTGCTAGGCCGCTACACAACGGGGCCCTTCGTCTCCGGTGAACCGGAAAGCGGTTGGAACTGTAGCCGCCGTGACGGCCTTCGGACCAATCGCGCTGGGGTACCAGGACTCGAACCTAGACTAACTGAACCAGAATCAGTCGTGCTGCCAATTACACCATACCCCATGGGGGTATAACGCCAGTCACGTCGCGGTACCGGGACAGGCGTCGTACCGAGGGGCGATGCTACCCGAGCGGGGTGGGCGGCACCAAAACCGGGCGGTACAGGCGCTGGATGCCCATCCGGTCGGCGAGGCGGACCACCACGACGCCGACGACGACCATGACCGCGACGTCGGCTCCGACCACCCACGCGGGGACGTCCGTGGCCGTCAGTGCCGAGGCCATCCCACCCGTGAGGATGGTGGGGACGAAGACCACGATGTTGTTGACGGCGTGGGCGCCGATCGCCGCCTCGAGGCCGCCGGTCCGCCACGTGAGGTAGGACGCCAGGAGACCGAAGGCGAAGCGGTCGACGAAGAGCCACAGGTTCTGGCTCCCGTGGGCCAGGGCGAACAGCGTGCTGGCGAGGGCCGCCGTCAGGACCGCGGACACCAGTGCTCCCCGGACCCACGAGCCGACGGTCTGGGTGAGCCAGCCACGGAAGAAGTACTCCTCCCCCGCCGCCTGCAGCGGTGTCGTGACCAACACGACGACGAGGAGCCACACGACGTTCGTCCCGACACCCGGACGGGAAGCCGTCCACGGCGAAGAAGCACCGCTTGTGGCGACGACCTGCACCGCGAGGGCGACCGCCGACGTGACGACCAGCCACCGCCACCGCATCCCGCCGGCGACGGACGCCACCCAGCGCGGCCGCCAGCCGTGGCCGATCCAGATCGCCAGCATCGCCAGCGGGATCCCCGCCGCGAGCAGCAGGTTGTTGGCCAGCAGGAAGAGCGGCTCGTCGGCCAGGGCCTGCATCATCTCGTCGTCGGTGCCGAAGGAGTCCGGGGACGCGCCCGTCGACGAGGAAGACGACGACCGCGAAGACGACGAGCAGCAGCATGGTGACCAGCGCCAGGCCGAGCATCGCCGCGATGCTGACGAGCGGGCGCCACCACCGGTGCTTGGGGCCGCGCAGGAGCTGCGGGTACGACCGCGGTTCGTCGGGGCGTGCGGGCTTCCCCAGGGCCGGCGCCGCACCAGAGACCGCGTACGGCTGCGGCGGATACCCACCCGGCGCGACCTGGGACGGGTACGCCGGCGAGGGCGGCGCCGGCGGGAACGCCGGGGCCGCGCCCCCAGGAGGCGCGAACGGGTCCGGCGGCACCTGCGGCCCTGCGGTGCCCCAGGGTGCGGGCCGGACGGCGGCCGCCCGGATGCTGGTACGTCATCGACTCCCTGCTCGCTCGCCTCGATCGGCCCCGTCAGCTCCATCGCGACCGTAGCCGCGCGAGTCGCGAGAGGCTCTCCGCCGCACCGAGGATCTCCATCGACTCGAACAGCGGCGGCGAGATCCGGCGACCGGTGACGGCGACGCGCACGGGGCCGAAGGCCACCTTGGGCTTGATGCCGAGACCGTCGACCACGGCAGACCGCAAGGACGCCTCGATCGCCGACGTCTCCCAGTGCGGCAGGTCGCGCAGCGCCGTCATGGCCGCGTCCAGGACCTGTGGCGCCTGGTCGGAGAGTGCGGTGAACGACTCCTCCTGCACCACGAGCGCCTCCGCGTCGACGAGGAGGAAGCCGAGCATGCCCTCGGTCTCGGCGAGGGTCTGCATCCGCGTCTGCACGAGCGGCGTGGCCGCGGCTACGCGCTCCAGCTGCTCGGGACGGGGGGCCGCGCCGAGCAGGCCGACCCGGGTCAGGTGCTGGACCATCCGCGCGGTCAGGTCTGCCGGCTCGAGGGCACGGATGTACTCGCCGTTGAGCCAGTTGAGCTTGTCGACGTCGAACACCCCACCCGTCGCGCTGACGCGGGACCAGTCGAAGGACTCAACCATCTCGTCGAAGGTGAAGACCTCACGCAGGTCGGGCATCGAGTAGCCGACGAGAGCCAGGAAGTTGCGCAGGGCCTCGGGCAGGTACCCCTGCTCCACGAACCACGTGAGCCGGGCGGCGGGGTTCTTGCGCTTGCTGATCTTCGACTTCGCCTTGTCGGCGTTGCGCAGCAGCGGCATGTGCGCGAAGGCAGGCATCGGCAGGCCGAGCCACTGGTGCAGCAGCACGTGCTTGGGCGTCGAGCTGATCCACTCCTCGCCGCGCACGACGTGGGTGATGCCCATCTCATGGTCGTCGACGACGACGGCCAGGTGGTACGTCGGGAAGCCGTCCGCCTTGAGGATGACCTGGTCGTCGGGGCGAGGTGCGCGCACCTCGCCCCGGATGATGTCGGTGAACGTCAGCGGGGCGTCGTGCGGGATGAGCATGCGGACGACGGGCGTCTCACTGAAACCGGGCAGCTGCGAACGCTCCTCGGCGGTCTTGCCGTGGCAGAGGCGGTCGTAGCCGGTTGCCTGCTTGCGAGCCTGCTGGTCGGCCCGCATCTGCGAGAGACGCTCCGTGCTGCACCAGCAGTGGTAGGCGTGCCCGGCGTCCAGCAGCCGCTTGACGTACGGCTGGTACGTCTCCAGCCGCTCGGACTGGCGGTACGGGGCGAACGGGCCGCCCTTGTCCGGGACCCTCGTCCCAGTCGAGGCCCAGCCAGCTGAGGGTGTCGTAGATCTGCTGCTCGGACCCCTCCTGGTAGCGCGCGCGGTCGGTGTCCTCGATGCGGAGGACGAACTGGCCGCCCTGCTGACGGACGAACGCCAGGTTGAACAAGGACATGTACGCGGTGCCGACGTGCGGGTCGCCGGTCGGCGACGGGGCGACGCGCAGGCGCACCGGGCGGGAGGAGTCAGTCATGGTGCCGACCAGCGTAGGGCCGCTGCCCGGGCGGCGGGCGCCATCCCGGGAGGCGGGGTCAGCGACGCACGACGGGGTTGCCCAGCGTGCCGATGCCCTCGATCTCGACCTCCACCCGCTGGCCGGGGGTCATCGGGCCCGACGCCCGCCGGGGTGCCCGTGAGGATCACGTCGCCCGGCAGCAGGGTGAACGCCGACGAGACGTACGCCACGATCTCGGGGACGTCGAAGACCATCTGCGAGGTCCGGCCGTCCTGCACGACCTCGCCGTCCAGACGGGTGGTGACCTGCAGGTCGTCGACCTCCAGCTCGGTCTCGATCCAGGGTCCGAGCGGGCAGGACGAGTCGAAGCCCTTGGCGCGGGCCCACTGGTCGTCCGTCCTCTGCACGTCGCGGGCGGTGACGTCGTTGGCGCACGGTGTAGCCGAGCACGACGTCCTTGACACGGTCGTGAGGGACGTCCTTGCAGAGACGGCCGATCACGATGGCCAGCTCACCCTCGTAGTGCACGTCCTGGCTGAAGTCGGGCAGCACGACCGGGTCGCCCGGCCCGACCACCGAGGTGTTGGGCATGAGGAAGAGCAGCGGCTGCGACGGCAGGTCGTGGTCCAGCTCGGCGGCGTGGTCGGCGTAGTTGCGACCCACGCCGACGACCTTGGACCTGGGGATGACAGGCGCCAGCAGGCGCACGTCCTCGAGCAGGACCTCCCTGCCGGTCGGCCTGACCGGCGTGTACAGCGGGTCGCCGGCCAGCACCAGGAGCTTCTCGCTGCCCGGGTCGCCGCCGACCAGTCCGTAGGTGGGTTCGTCGTCCAGGGAGAACCTCGCGATGCGCACGCGGGCAACCTACCGCCCGACAGAAGTAGGGCCATGTGGGCGATCCCCCAAGCGGACGTTCCCGGCGTAGAGTGCAGCCGCGCGGACGGCGGTGGGGACGGAGGCCACGACAGGGGGGACGACATGACGGGACGACTTCGGGGCGGACTGGCGGCAGCCGCCTGTGTCGCGGCAGACAGGAACGACGAACGAAGTACAGGGACAGA
>CAWJMD010000007.1:0-16237 GCA_963843835.1 uncultured Actinomycetota bacterium | reverse complement strand
CTGGACGACCAGGTCGAGTGGCTCGACGACGACACCCTCCTCTACGGCCTGCCTCGCGCCGACGCAGCGCCGGCGTCACCGACGTGTGGTCGGTCGACACCTCCGCCGACGCTGCCCCCGCCCTCCTCATCGAGCAGGCGTGGTCACCGACGGTGGTGCGCTGACCGCGACCTCGTCGGCGACGATACGGCGCAGCGAGCACATGGCGCCGATGCAGACGAACATGCTTCCCGTCGCCATCGGGAAGGCCAGGCCGTCGTAGAAGGTGAGGGAGACGGCGCCGGCGGCCACGGCCGCCGACAGCGCGACGCCGAGGCTGCGCAGCTCGTCGTCGTGGGACGTGCGGCGGATGGCGAAGCCGGTGGCGATCGCCAGCACCGAAGAGCATCAGGGTGGCGACCAGCCCGACGACGCCCATCTCGATCAGGATGTCGAGGTACTGGTTGTCGAGGATGCGGTAGTCGGGCAGGTAGGTGCGCAGTCCGCGCCCGAAGAACGGCCGGTCCGCCACGAACCGAAGGCCCAGCCGTAGCCACCCGTCCGCGACTGCGTGCTGGAGTCCTCCGAGACCCCGACGAACAGGCCGCGGAAGGTGCCGGCGAGGCCGGGCACGGCGACGTACATCACCGCCCCCAGAGCCGCCGAGCATCATGATCGCGCGCACCTGGAGGCCCCGCGTCAGCGTGGGGAGCACCATCACCAGCACGACGACGCTGAGCAGGATCGCCGACCGCGAGATCGAGAACGGGATCGCCGCCATGGTCGCAACGCAGGGGCCAGGTGCGCGGCGCACCAGTGACCTCTGGCGCGCGTGGATCGCGTAGTGGATGGCCAGCGGGAGCACGGTCGTCAGCACGACGCCGAGCTCGAGCGCGTGCGTCGAGGTGCCCACCACCCGCACCAGCCCGGACCCACGGCCCTCGAGGGCGAGCTCGCTGCTGGCCGTCAGCCCCGGGATGGAGATCCGGTCGACGAAGGTCTTGCCGGTGACGAACTGCGCCACCCCCAGCAGCGGCGACGGCGCCGCCGATGCAGGTGAAGCCGCCACAGCACGGTGTCCAGGCTCTTGCGGGTCGGCAGCCGGTCGCTCATCATCACGAACATGCCGACCCACGCGAGCACGCCGAGCAGCCCGCGGTCGGCGCCGCTGAGCTCGATGCCGCGGATCGGCCGCGTGGCGGCCGCGACGTAGCTCGCGAGGATCGCCGCGACGAAGCCGAAGAGCGCGAAGTGCAGCGGCTGGAGCCGCGGCATCGCCTCCGAGGCCCGCGGGAAGCATGCGGCCGAGGATCCACGCCAGGCAGAGCAGGATCGCCAGGAGCTGGGCGGGCGTGCCAGCGCTGCCCAGCGCACCGACGTGCAGCTTCGAGGGGATGGCCAGCAGCAGCACGACGAGCAGCGTCGCCTGGAGGATGCCCTCCCGGCTCCCGCCCTGGTCCCCGACGCCGAGGTCTGGGTCGACCGTGACGTCGGTCCGGCTAGTCACCGCTGGCCCGCAGCGGACGGTTCGGCCGCTGTGCCGCGCCCTTCGACGGCCGCTTGGGCGAGCGCTTGGGGGAGCGCTTGGGCGAGCGCTTCGACGAGCGCTTGGACCTCCGGTTGGGGGGCGCGGCGTCGATCATCAGCGCAGGTACTGCCGGCGCCGGGAACGCCTCGTCCTCGGGTACCGGCTCCGGCTCCGGCTCCGGCTCCGGCCGCGGCTCGGGCTCGGGCTGGTCGGTCGAGCGAGGGTCGACCGCGCGGGGAGCGACCAGCGGCACGCCGGTGTCACGGTAGGAGTCGGAGTCGGAGTCGGAGTCGGGCGGACCGGGGTCGCCGTGACCTTCGTCCCTTCGGCCGACCCGGTCCGCACGGCGCGCCCGGCGCGCGGCCAGTCGCGCCGCCAGCGCGTCGAACGCGATCACCAGGAGGAGGGTCAGCACCAGGCCCGCGCCCAGGGCGATGATGAGCGCGCGGACCTGCTTCTTGCCGACCTTGGTCGCCTCCCTCTCGACGTAGATCTGTCGGCCGCTGATCAGGTTGGGGTTCTCGACGCCGGCCTCGTCCTGCAGCTGGCTGCAGCACAGGCAGGACGTCGGCCATCACGGTGTACATGGCGCGCAGGGCGTCGTCGTTGGTGGAACCCTTGCCGATCACCAGGACCGCCGGGCCTCCCGCGCTCTGGTCCGGGGTGACCTGTAGTCCTTGATCCCCTCGGAGGAGTACTTGTCGGCGTACTTGCTGTCGTGCAGGACGCGCGAGATGACCTCGGGCACGCCCGGCACGGCGGCCAGGTCGAGGTACGGGTTGGCGCCGGGGTTGGCCGGCGGCAGCAGCAGGATGCTGCCGGCGGCGTCGTACTCCGGCTGGACGACGCGCAGGGCGACGCCGCCCATGGCAGTGGTCATCAGCAGCCCGAGGAACGTGATCTGCCACCGTCGGAGGAGCAGGCGCGTGAGCGAGGAGAGCGTCATCGGGTCACCGGTCCGCTCGTCCCTGCCCCGCCGTGGGCATCCGACCCACGCCCAGAATTGGTGATCGTGGGCTCGCGGACGAGCCGTAGGACAGGTGGGAGGACAGGAATGGGCCGGCCATGACGGATCGTCGCGCGCGGTGCCCCTGCTCGTGGGCCTGCTCGGCCTGACCCTCACGGCCACGCGGTCGTGACCTGCTCGCCGACCGGCCCGGCGTCTACTGGGCCTCGCAGCGGGTGAGCATCCAGGCGCCCAGAGCGCGGAGAACCCGAACACCTTCCAGCTCTCCCTGCGCAGCATCAACATGACCGCGGGGATGGTCGCGCAGCTCGTCAGCGACCGACCAGCGCGTCGAGCGCGCCGGTCGAGCCCGAGCTGCCCTCTGGCCAACTTGACGTCCGCTCCGGCTGGTCGGTGGAGCAGCCCGACCGGGGCGGCCAGTGGTCCCACCAGTACAGCGACCCCTACGTCACCATCCAGGTCGTCGACCCCGACCCCGAGCGGTCGAGGAGCAGATGACCGCCCTCGAGGCTCGGTCGATCACGACGATCGGCGAGATCCAGGACGACGCCGGCGTCGCGCCCGTCAACCGCTTCACGACGACCACGAGCCCTCCCACCACCAACCTCTTCTACCAGGGCGGCAGCCCGACCCGCGCCGCCTTCGGCATCGCCGTGCTCGGGCTGGGCTGCGACCCTGCTGCTGGTGCGCGGCACCCAGCTCCTGCTGCGTCGAGGCACCCAGGTGGCCCGGCGACTCCTCGCTGTGGTCGGTCCATCCCTAACCCTTCATCTGTCCGATGGCCAGGGTGCGGCGCACCCTGCGCTGCGCGGAGTCGACCACCGCGAGCGGCAGCTCCTGCACAGACGGAGATCCACTGATGCGGCGCAACGCCCGCGCCGTGCGGGTGCGCGGCTCCAGCCACGCGTCGTCACCCAGAAACCGGCCCGCGGTAGGCCGGCGCGGCGGCGACGTAGGGGGTGAGGTCCTGGTGCACCGCCTCGTAGGCCGCGCGGGCCCTCGAGAGCAGACTGTCGCCGCGCCACCGGTCGAGGCGTCTCCCACGGCTTGGCGCCCATCGCGTGCAGCACCAGCGGGAGCTCGTGGCGCGAGCGCAAGCGCTCGGCGACGGTCCATCCAGAGGGCCCGTAGCACTGGGCGATCTCGGAGCCGCGCCTCAGCTGCACGACACGCACGTCGGCGTACGCCGTCGAGCCGAGCAGGCCGGTGAACACGTGCAGGTCGGAACCGAAGTGGAGGGGGCGTGTCGTCGCCGGCTCCCAGATCACCGAGAGGTAGTCCTCGCTGGCAAGGATCCGGCTCCAGTGCTCGACGAGCGGCAGGTGGGCGCGGCCGACCCGGAGCAGGCAGGTGTTGACCGTCGCCGGGAAGGTACGCGCCGACCTCCAGCCCCAGGCCGGTCGTGCGGGCGTCCGTGCCCTGCGCGTGACCCCAGAAGTACTCCTCGGTCGCGACCACGGTGTCGCTCGGGATCCGGTCGAGCAGGGCACCGAGGTCGCCGGTGACCACCATGTCGCTGTCGAACCACATCACCTCGTCGTGGCCCTCGGCGAACGCCGACAGCAGCACGGACGGCTTCGACGTTCCAGCTCTCCCCCGTCGATCCCCTCGCGCGAGGTGACCAGCTCCAGCGAGGGCACGGACGCAGCCCACGCCACCATCTCGTCCGGAGCCCCCGGCACGATCGCGCGGACCTCGAGGTCCGGACTGTGCTCGGCCAGGCTGAGCGCCGCGAGCTGGACGCCCACGAACGCGCTCGGACGGTCCTCGTAGATCATCACCAGCATCAGGCGTTCCCCCTCTGCGCCGGAACGCGGACGCGCCGCGTCCAGCACCTCGTCGTAGATCCGGTCGAGCGCGTCGGCCTTGCGGACCCACAGCCCGATCTGCGGCGATCCGGGTGCGGGCGCCGTCCCCCAGCGAGAGCCGCAGCTCGCGGTCGCGCACCAGACGTCCCAGCGCGTCGGCCAGCCCGCGCTCGTACGCCGATTCCCCGTCCGGCGCGACCCGGATGCCCGACCGGTCGTCGATGGTGTCGGCCGGCCCGCCGCGGGCGCACACGATGGCACGGCAACCCGTAGCTCATCGCCTCTGCGACGACGATGCCACCCGGCTCGCGATAGCTCGGGAACAGGAAGACGTCGGCGGCCGCGTAGGACGCCTCCACCTGCTCGCGCGCCACGAAGCCGTGCAGGGTCACCCGGTCCTGCAGTCCGAGGGATTCGACGAGCCTGCCGCACGTCTCGAGGTCCGCACCCCTGCCGATGACGTCGAGCCGGGCCTCGACGTCCCCGAGCAGCGCGAAGGCCCGGATGGCGTTGCGCACGCCCTTGGAGCGGACCACGCGGCCGACGAAGAGCACGCGCACGGTGCCCGTCCGGCCGCGGCGGTCGACGGGCGGCGGCAGCGACGACACCCCGGTGTCACCCATCGCGTGGAAACGGCGGAGCGGGATGTCGCCGAGGATGTCCCGTACGTAGGGACCGATGCCGATCACGCAGTCGGCGCCGGCGTAGCTGCGCCGCAGCATCGGGTCGTGCGTGAGCCGCAGGTCGTCGAGACGACGCAGCCGGACGTACCACGCGCCCTCGTCCGAGCTGAAGCCCGCGGGCGCAGCGATGCTCCCCCCGGTCGGGCCGATGACGTGCGGCAGGCCGAGGCCGGTGAGCGGCGAGGGGTAGCGGAGCGCAACGGGGGAGAGCTGGTGACCGAGGTCGAAGTGCTCGCCGGAGGCCAGGGCCTCGCGGATCCACCGGCGGGCCTTGAGGTAGAAGGGGACGTAGCCGGGCTTCAGCATGCTGTTGAGCCGCTCGCTGCGACCCACCAGGCGCGGCTCGCGCCACTCCACGACCCGTGCGTGCGGGAAGTGGTGCGCCAGCGGGAGGCGGTCGCGCTTGCTGTAGGTGAGCAGCGTGACGTCATGGCGCTGCGCGAGGGTGGCGACCCACTGCGCGGAGACCCACGACTCCCCCACATCGTCGGGGTCGCAGGTAGGCGCAACGAGCAGCAGCCGCTTGCTGGTTGCCGTCATCCGGCCCTCCCGTGGGCACGCGGCGAGAGCCGGAAGTACAGCTCGGTCCCGTCGAGCGCACGCCGGATCACGTCGGCGGGGAGCGCCACCGACGTCTCCCCGACGGCACGTGCACCGGTCTGGCTGCCGTAGCAGTCGAGGGCGGCGCGCTTGGTCGTGAGGGACTCCGCGTCGAGGTGGACGACCTCGACCCGGCGGCGGACCGCCGTGGACACGGCAGACAGCATGGCCGCGCCGTTGGCGTGGCGGCGGGACACGGGCCAGTCCGACCACAGCCAGATGGGGTAGCCCAGGATCCGTCCCGTCCAGCCGGCCTCGCGCGCCGCTGCCCCGAGGGCGCGGGCGCAGGCGGCGTGGTCGGCGTGCGACTCGCCAGAGCAGGTGGTGCAGACGTCGTCCGGCCCGATCCGCCGCAGCAGGGCGACCAGCTCGGTGACGAGGGCGTCGTAGAAGCTTGCGAGGGACCCGTCGGCGAAGTCCAGGCTGATCACGTGGTCCTCCGGCACTCCCAGCACCTTGCAGGCCGCCACCAGCTCGGCGCGGCGCAGCGCCCGGAGCGTGTCGCGGTCCGCGCCGTCGACGTCATGGGACCGCGCGCCGTCCGTGGCCACCACGACCGTGACCGTGGCACCGGTCGCGACGGCGCGCTGGATGCGTCCGGCGCATCCGAGCGTCTCGTCGTCGGGATGGGGCGCCAGGACCAACAGCGAGCGGAGCGCCACCAGGTCGGTGACGTCGTGCGCGCGGCGCAGCAGCATTCCCCTGGTCCAGGCACGTGCCCGCGCGGCATGGCTCACGACACCACCCGCGGTGCCCCCAGGGCCGCCGAGACCGCAGCGACGAACGCGTCACCCGATGCCTGCCAGGTGAAGCGACGGACGTTGTCGGCTCCCGTACGTGCCAACCGCTCCCGGGTCTCGTTGTCGGCGAGGAGCCGCAGGACGTCCTGCGTGAGCCCGTCGAGGTCGCCCACCGCGCGGAGCAGGGCCGACCGGTCCTGCGCGGCGAAGTCGTCGACGCCGCCGTTGCGGGTGCTCACGAGTGCCGCACCGCACGCCATGGCCTCCATCGACGGGAAGCCCCAGCCCTCGCTGGTGCTGGCGCAGAGGAAGACCGAGGCACGGTCGTAGACCTCGGCGACGAGCGCGCCGCCGGAGAGGCCGCGTCGGTAGCTCACGAAGTCGGGAAGCGTGGTGGGCCTCGCGTGCGAGCCGAACGCCACCAGGCGTACGTCGGGGCGGGCGGCGTGGACGCGCCGGAACACCTCGAACGCAGCCTCCTGTCCCTTGACCGGAGCAGGGTGGGCCAGCGTCGCGATGCAGGGCCTGCGCCCCTCGACGGGTGCGCGCACGCGGTAGGTCGCGGTGTCGATCCCGTTGGGCACGAGGTGCACGCGCCCGGCCGGGATGCCGAGGTCGGCGGCTCGGGCCCTCAGGTCCTGCGAGACCACGGCGAGGTGGACCGGGAGCCGCCACAGTGCGTCGACCGTCTCGGCGGGAGCAGCCCAGTCCTCGTAGGCCTGCAGCAGCTGCATGAAGGGGACGTCGTCGTGTCGATGGGCAAGGTGCTGCGTCGTGCGCCAGAACGTCGCCACCCGCAGGTCGGCCGGCGGGAGCTCGGCGGTGTCGTCGAGGCGCGGGACGTGGACCAGCCGGACGCGGTGGTCTACCTCCATCCAGCGGACCCGTCGGGGCAGCGCTCCGGCCTGCGCGTCGCGGATGCGAGCCTTGGCCGCGTCGACGAGCCGACGCGGTCCGCGTCGGAGACCGAGGTCGTGGGCGACCGTGACGTCGCACCCCGCCCGCGCGAGCGTCCCCGCGTGCTCGTAGAGCACCCGAGCACCCCCGCCGGGCAGTCGTGGGAACACCGGGGCGAGGAAGGTGACTCGCGCTCCGTCCAGCTGCCCCCCATGCATGGCTCACACTCTGGTCGAGCGGTGCGCCCGAGGCGCTGCGTGGGACGCGGGATACCCAATTTGTGACGCCGCGCGGCCCGGGGGCGACGGTACGATTCTCACGATGCGCCACCCCCTGAAGCAGTCCTCATGGTCCCCCGTCCTGATGTTCCTGGTGGCGGCCGCCGGCCTCCTCGTGGGCTCGGCGCCCGCGCAGGGCGTCGTCGCGGCACCCGAGCCTCGCCCTGACGTGACGGCGACGCGGACCGTGACGGCGCGCGGCGACGGCGACCACGCCCCGCGGAAGGGCTCCGTTCCCGGACGCGTCCACCACCGGTCCACGCACCAGTAGCCTGGTGTCCGTCCCCGACCAGCAGACCTCGGGGGACGGGTGGCGCTGGGACGGCCAGAAGGTGGTCGTCACCCGCAACGGGGCACGCCTGAGTCGGCTGGACATCCACGGCGCGGTCCTCAACGAGCGGCGCGACGTGGTCATCAGGAACTCACGCATCCGCTGCACCAACGAGGACTACTGGTGCGTCACCCTCGGGACCGGCTCGACACTGCGCGACAGCGAGGTCGGCGGCGGCGAGGACGGTGTCACCTTCCAGCCCAGCATCGGCATCCTGTCGGGCCAGTACGACGCCCGCGAGGAGGAGAACATCATCCTGCGGGTGGAGGTGCACCACACGGTGCACGGCATGCGCATCGACGGAGACACCACCGTCAAGGACTCCTACCTCCACGACTTCCCGATGGGCGACCCGGGCTGGGAGTCGGCCCACTCCGACGGGATCATGTGCACCGCCGGCACCAACGTCGTCATCGACCACAACACCCTCTCCGGCGGCAACACCGCGCCGTTCTTCGTGCAGTGGCTGGACGGCAACGTCCCCATCGGCACCTACCGGATCCGGCACAACCTCTTCGTGGGCGTCGAGCGCAACGGCCAGCTCTCGACCTACGGCATCCAGTTCACCGACCGCGGCATCGAGGGCACTCCGATCATCCGCGGCAACCGCTTCACGGGCCCGTTCCAGGCCGGCCACATCCTCGCCCCACGCTCGGCCGTCGTCACCGACAACCTCACGGTCAAGGGCCGGCGGGCGAGCGTCGAGTACGACTGATCGCTCGAACCCGGCTCGCGTCGTACGACCGGCCCGCCACCCCTCCCCAAGACTGGGGATGGGGGCGCGCGAGCCGATGACCGCCCGACAACGCTCCTAGGCTGGCACCTCCGCAGCGGTCGAGGGGGTGGACCATGCCGGCCAGGGGGTGTCGCATGTCGCAGCAGGGTGCCGCGTGATGCGGCTGCAGCGACCGCGGCGACTGGTGTCGCGGCCCACCGCCAGCGTGGTCATCCCCTGCTACAACTACGGCCACTACCTGCCTGCCGCCGTGCGCAGCGTGACCGACCTCCAGCCAGAGGTCGACGTCGAGGTGATCGTGGTCGACGACGCCTCGCCCGACGGAAGCGGTGACGTCGCCCGACGGCTCGCGGCGGCCGACCCCCGCGTCCAGGTCCTCCAGCACGAGCACAACATGGGCCACCTCCGCACCTACAACGACGGTCTGGCCCGGGCCGGTGGTGACCACCTCGTCCTGCTGTCTGCCGACGACCTCCTCGCCGAGGGGGCGCTCGGGCGGGCGATCGCCCTGATGCAGCACCACCCCAGCGTCGGCTTCGTCTACGGCCTGACCGACAAGTTCCGCGAGCACCCGAAGCAGACCTCCCCCCGCGTCCGCAGCTGGGGCCTGTGGCCCGGCCGGGAGTGGTACGACGGACGCATCCGGCAGGGGTCCAACCCCGTCCTCTCCCCCGAGGTCGTCATGCGGCGCGACCTGCTCGCCGACCTCGGCCACTACGACCTCCACCTGCCGCACACCGCCGACATGTTCCTCTGGCTGCGAGCAGCGCAGCGGATGGACGTGGGACGGGTCAACGGTCCCGTCCAGGCGCACTACCGGATGCACGACCAGCAGATGCACTGGACGCAGTTCGGCCTCACCGACGACCTGCACGAGCGCCTCGACACCCTGCTCCGAGCCATCGACGAGGACCCCGATCCGTCGAGGGTCACCGAGGTGCGTCGTCGCCAGGCGCGGCGCGCGATCGCCACCGACGCGGTCGCCCTCGCCGTGAAGGCCCACGACCAGCGACGCGAGGAGCAGGTGCCGATCGGCGACCTCCTCGCGCTCGCCCGGGACGTCGACCCCGGGATCACCGGCACTGCGACCTGGCGATCGTGGGAAGCACTGCCCCGGCAGGGCAGCGTGAGGACCCGGACCGCGCGCGCGAGCCGGTGGGCCCGCAAGGGCAGCCGGTGGCTGCGCCGTCGACAGTACGGGGTCTAGGCGTGGCCATGACCTCGTCCCGACCCTCGCCGGACGACGCCGCCCCGGCAGCGACCCTGGCAAGCCGCGTCGTGCGCGGTGCGCTCTGGGGCGGTGCCAGCACGATCCTCCTGCGCCTGGGCAACATCGTGATCATGGCGGTCGTCGTCCGGCTCGTCACCCCGGAGGACTTCGGCGTCTTCGCCGTCGCGGTCACCGTCTACACGGTCATCGTGGCGGTCGGCAGCCTGGGCCTGCCCACCGTCATGACCCGCGCCGACACCGATCCGGACGCGATCGGTCCGACCCTGAAGACGCTCGCCCTGGTGGGGTGCGTCGTCACGGCGGTCGCGCTGTTCCTCGCCGCCGGCCCGGTCGCGCGGGCCCTGGACGCCCCCGATGCCCGCGACGCCATCAAGGTCATGTCGCTCGCGATCGTCCTGGTGGGGGCGTACGCCGTCCCGGGCGCACTGCTCGCACGCGACCTTCGCCAGGACCGCATCTTCTTTGCCAACGCCATCGCCTTCCTCCCGGCCAACGCGCTGCTCGTCGTGCTGGCGTTCCACGGTGACGGGGCGCTGGCCTTCGCCTGGTCGCGGGTCTTCGGGCAGCTGATCGCGGGGATGGTGATGACCTACTACGCCGCCCAGCCCTATCGCTTCGGGTTCTCCAGCCCGCAGGCTCGGTTCGTCCTCGCAGCGGGACTCCCGGTGGCCGGCAACGACCTGCTCATCTCGTTCCTGATCAACGTCGACTACGTGTTCGTCGCCGGCATGCTCGGCACCTACCAGCTCGGCCTCTACGTGCTGGCGTTCAACGTCGCCAACTGGAGCACCTGGGTCCTGGGCGCCGTGGTCGCCGCCGTCGGGGTCGCCACCTTCTCCCGCGCGCACGCGGACGGCGACCTCGCCGTCTGGGTGCGTCGCGCCCACCAGTCGGTCGCGTTCCTGGCGTGGCCGGCCTGCGCCCTGTCCGCCGCCAGCGCCGGCCCGCTGGTCGCGACGGTCTACGGCCGCCAGTGGGAGGCCGCCTCGAGCATCCTCGTCATCCTGGCGCCGTACGCCGTCCTGCTCGC
Organism: uncultured Actinomycetota bacterium; assembly: GCA_963843835.1. Classification (GTDB taxonomy): domain Bacteria; phylum Actinomycetota; class Actinomycetes; order Actinomycetales; family CAWJMD01; genus CAWJMD01. The sequence goes on along the minus strand of CAWJMD010000007.1, from coordinate 5,429 downwards.
GCACGTGCTCGTCTTCGGGCAGATCCTCAATGGGACGGGCCACGGCCGGGCGTACCTCGTGATCCAGCTCGTCTGGGTGGGCGCGCTGATGCCAGCGCTGTGGCTGGGGGCGCGGCTCGACGGCGTGACGGGCGTGGCGCTCGCGCACGTGCTCCTCGTCGTCCTGCTGGTGATCCCCCTGCACCTCCACACCCTCCGACGCATCCACGGAGTCCGGGCACGCAGCCTGCTGGGCGCCGTCGTCGTCGCCCTGCCCGGCGTCCTCGTCGCGATCGCCGCGGACCTCGCCGCCAGCACCCTCGTCGACCCCGCGTGGGCCAAGCTGCTTGTCGGCCTCGGCGCCGGTGGGATCGCCTACACCGTCGCCTCGGCGCGCCACCTGTCCGAGATGCTTCCCCCACCGTCGGGCTCGGGTCGCCTCGACCGGGTCCACCGCCTGCTCGCCGCGATCGACCAGCCCCGGCGAACCGTTCGTGCGCGCCTGGGACGCCGTCCCGCCAAGGTCGGGGGTCGGGCGTGACGGACACCGACCTCCTCGTCGTGGTGGTGACCCACAACAGCGCCGACGTCGTGGGGACCCTGCTCGACTCGCTGCCCGCGGCGCTCGACGGACTGGCCGCCGACGTCGTCGTCGTCGACAACGGCTCGCCTCGACCGCACGCGCGAGGTCGTCGCTCCTCGCACGGACTGCCGCCTCATCGAGGCGCGCAACCTCGGCTACTCGGCCGGCATCAACCGCGGCACCCGCAGCAACGTCGAGGCCGGCCTCGTGCTGGTGCTCAACCCCGACACGGTGCTACGCCCGGGAAGCGTCCCGCCGCTCGTCCGTGCCGCGGCCCGGCCCGGCGTCGGCATCGTCGTGCCCCGGGTGCTCTGGCCCGACGGCCGGCTCCAGCACTCGCTGCGACGCGAGCCCACGCTTGCGCGCACCCTCGCCCTGACCCGGTCCGGACTGCCCGTCTTCGCGGAGTACGTCAACCGGCCCGGTGACTACGACCACGCCCACGAGGCTGACTGGGCACTCGGCGCCGTCATGCTCTTCACCCGAGAGGTCTTCGACCTCCTGGGCGGGTGGGACGAGTCCTACTTCCTCTACTCCGAGGAGACCGACTTCTGCCTGCGCGCCCGCGACCACGGACTCTCGACGTGGTACATCCCGGAGTCCGAGGTCGTCCACGTCGGCGGAGGCTCCGGCCAGTCGGCTCAGACCCACTCGATGATGGTCGTCAACCGCGTCCGTTGCTACGGCCGCCGCCACTCCACGCCAGCCACCGCCGTCTTCATGGCGCTGGTGATCGCGCGCGAGGTGACCTGGGCGGCGCGCGGCGGTTCACGCTCGTGGGTCGCGATCCGTGCACTGCTCCAGCCCTCCACGCGTCCCGCTCAGCTGCGCTCGACCGGACTGGTGCCCCGCTAGGGGTGCCGTCCACCGGCACGAGGTGTGCCGGGGACGCCGGTCACGACGCCGGGCGGAAGAGCACGTCGACGAAGTAGTTCGTGGAGTTCCACGAACCGGTCGGGAACCCGCCGCCGGCGCCGTACTTGTAGAGCCCGTTGCTGCCCGCCGGAGCGGTGAGCGGCCCGGAGGTGCGCGCCTGCGCGAAGTAGGCGCCGGTGACGGAGTAGCGGCCGTTGGGCGAGAAGTAGGAGACCACGTAGGCCTGGCCGGGGGTGATCACGACGGGGCTGGAGAACTCGGCCGTCTGCCAGCCGCTGGCAGACTCGTTCGTGAACGTCACCGTGGCCAGACGGGTGCCGGACGAGCTCCACAGCGACCCGGTGTGGGTGCCGGTGTTGGCCGTGCTCTTCCAGAACCGCAGACCGGTCACCGAGCCCGCCGCGGAGGACGAGAACGCCATGCCCAGCTCGAGCGGCGAGTCCGCGATGTCCGCCGTCGGTGCGAGCCCGTCCAGCAGTCGGACGACGGGTGGCGTTGCCGCTGCCGTGGTGAACGACCAGGTCTGGGTGGGCAGGGCGATCCCGTCGCTGGGACCTCACCCCTGCGACCTCGACCGTGTAGGTCGTGCTCGCGGCCAGCTGCGCCGTCGGCGTGAACGTCAGCTGCGTACCGTCCGCCGACAACGCCGCCGAGCCTGGCACTGCCGTGCCACCCTGCTTCAGCGTCATCGTCCAGCCGCTCGACTGGACGCCTTCCGCGAAGGCGATCCGCGGCGTCGCGTCCGCCGGGACACCCGTGGCACCGTCCGCCGGCGTCCTGGAGGTCACCGTCACCACGCTCGGGTCGGCCTCGAAGACGACGTCCACCCAGTAGTTGGTCGCCTGGTAGGAGTACGACGGGTAGCCGCCCGTGGCGCCGTAGAGGTAGCGCCCGTTGCCGCTCGCCGGGGCCGTCAGCGCGCCGTTGGTGAACGGCGTGCCGAAGAAGGCGCGCGTCGTGGCGTACCTGCCGTTCGGGGCGAGGTAGGAGACGACGTAGGTCGTGCCGGACGTGAGCTGGACCGGGGTGGACAGCATCGCGGTCTGCCAGCCGCTCGCCGTCTCGCCGACGAAGGTGACCTGGGCGAGTCGCGTGCCCGTCGACGACCACAGCGAGCCCCTGTGGGTGCCGGTGTTGCCGACTCCCTTGTAGAACCGGATGCCGGTGACCTGCCCCGCCTTGGCCGGCACGAACGCCATGCCGAGCTCGACGGGCGAGCTGTCGTTGGCCGCGGCGACCTGGCGGGCTGCTGGCGTGGTGAACACCGTCTGCTCGGCGAGCGGTTCGCCGCTGCGGGTCGTGAAGCTCCACGCCTGGTCGGCGAGGGTCACGCCCTCGGTCGACCTCAGGCCGGTGACGCTGCACGTCGACGCGTCGCGCCCTCGGGCAGCGACACACTGGGGGTGAACGTGAGGACCGTGCCGCCGCTGCCCAGGCTCGCCGTGCCCGGGACCGCCGTCCCGCCCGACGTGACCGACATCGCCCAGCCCGGCGCGAGGGGCGCGCTGACCTCGAGCGCGACGGCGCTGGTGCGGCGGACGTTCGTCGCACCGGGGGCGGGGGTCTGGCCGGTGACCGTGAGCGGCGAGGCCGCCTTGTCGAAGACCACGTCGACCAGGTAGTTGCTCTGCGAGGTCGTCGCCGGGAACCCGGTGCCGTAGGTGTAGGCCCCCGAGTTCGGGTCGACCTGGAGACGGTGCCCGGGTCAGGTCGCTCGCCGCGAACCCGTTGGGCGTCACCGAGTAGCGGCCTACCGGCGCCCGGTAGGAGGCGACGTACAGCGTGTTCTTGCTGATCGCCACGGGCGAGGCGAACGTCAGCGTCTGCCATCCCGACGTGGTCTCACCGGTGAAGGTGCCCGTCGCGAGCTGGATGCCGCTCGCCGAGTAGAGCGCGCCGGTGTGGGTCCCGGTGTTGTTCGGGCCCTTGAAGAACCTGATCGCGCTGATGCTGCCGTCGACCTGCGTGCTGAACCGGAGGCCCAGCGTCACTGCGTTCTTGTCCGTCGAGTCGAGCATCGTCGGCACCGTCTCGTCGTCGAAGAGCGTGCAGGGGCACACGCCCGGCGTCGCCGGCGGCCTGGCCGTGCGGAAGCTCCAGATCCTGCCCGTCGAGACTGCCTGCCCGAGGGTGTCGGTGCCCGTCACGGTCGCGGTGTAGGTGACGAAGCCGTTGAGCGCGACCGACGGGGTGAAGGTGACGGTGCGCGTCGCGGAGTCGTACGTCGTCGAGCCGGCGACGGCGTTGCCGATCTCGTCCTTGAGGGAGAGCCCTGCCGTACCTGCCTGGAGGGGCTTGGTGAACGTCGCCCTGACCGAGGTGGACCGCGCGACGCTGCTCGAGCCGGCGAGCGGCCACTGGTTGGTCGCAGCGAGCGGCGAGTCGTCGACGGTGGTGAAGGTGACGTCGACGTAGTAGTTGGAGCTGCGGTAGCTGCTGGTCGGGTAGGTCGCCGGGCGAGCCGAAGACGCCGGCCTGGGTGGCACCGAACCCGCCGTCCACCTTGAGCGGCGGCGCGAGCCTGGGCCCGGCGTAGAAGGCCTCGCTGCCCAGCGCGTAGTGGCCCTGCGGTGCGGTGTAGGACGCCGTGTAGGTCTGACCGGCCGAGACCGGGACCGCTTGGGTGAACTTCAGCGTCTGCCAGCCGGTCGCGGACTCGTTGGTGAACGTGCCGGTGGCGAGCTGGGCGCCGGCGGGTCCCCAGAGCGTGCCCTGGTGGGTGCCGCCGTTGCCGGTCCCCTTGTAGAACCGCACCCCGGTGAGGAAGCCGTCGGCCGTCGGGCTGAAGCGCAGGCCGAGCTCGAGTGCGGCCGCGTCGTGCGGCTGCGGCAGTGGGCGGCACCTCGGTGCCGAAGATCGAGCACGGGCACTGCACGTCGACGTTGCGGGCGACGACCGGCGCCGAGGTTGGCGGAGTCGTCCGCGGCGCGGGCCCTGATCTGGGTGGTGCCCATGCCCTTCTGGTCGTAGGTGTAGCTCCACGACGCGGTCCCGGTGGCGGGGTGCCAGGTGTCGCCGTCGTTGGTGGACACCTCGACGCCCGCGACCCGGCCCCCGACGTCGGACGCGGTGCCGGTGACGGTGACGCTGGGTGCTGTTGGCGACCGCCGGCGTCCCGCGGCCGGTGCGGTGATGGTCACCGTCGGTCCGGTCGTGTCGGTCGACCTGGTGGTGGCCACCAGGCCGGACATGAGCGTGGTCGGCTGGGCACCCATGTCGGCGAGCAGGTTGACCTGTGCCTGCTGCATGCGGATGTCGGCAGGCTCGGCGGCGTGGGGCGAGTCGTGCTCACCGTCCAGGCCCCAGGTCCACTGCACCGTGCCGGCGCTGAAGACGAGCGCGCCGCTCGGTGCCCGGTAGAGCGTCGTGTTGTGCGTCGTGGTGCCGGGCGTCGACCGTGTTGCCGTAGTCGCGGAGGTACTCCGGCGTCGGACCCGTGGTCGTCGACATCCGCACCAGGCCAGCCGGCCGGGAGCCGTTGTCGATGTCCTCGTTGGACTCGTAGCCGACGGTGTGCGGAGCGAGCGTCGCCTTCGTCCCGCTGTGCGAGCGAGGTCAGCGACGTGTTGCGCCACATCCGGTACTTGCCCTCTTCGGCGCCCACCGTCAGCGCGAGGTCGTCGTGGTTGACCATGTACATCGTGCCGGTCAGCGCGTTCTCGGGCAGGTTGCCGCCCTGGGCCTTCGAGGCGTAGCGAGGGTCGCGCCAGGTGCCCGTCCACTCGTTGCTCGGGTCGGTCTTCGCGTAGTCCCACGTCTCCTTGTAGGTGACCAGGGTGCGGTAGGGCGTGCGGCTGCTGTCGAGCGACGGCTCGTAACGGGTGCGCCAGTAGACCTCGTTGCCGCTGAGGAACTGGAGGTTGACGCCGGCGTCGCGTGCAGCCTCGACGTTGGCGCGCTGGGCGCCGCTCCAGTACTCGTCGTGTCCGACCGAGAGGAAGACCTTGTGGTTCTTGATCAGGTTGCCGCGCCGGTCGCTGTCGACGCCGGC
>CAWJMD010000006.1:0-31395 GCA_963843835.1 uncultured Actinomycetota bacterium | reverse complement strand
CGACTGGTCCCCCTTCGAGATGGACGTGATGATGCTCCAGCTGCGCAACCTGCGGTCGGCCTCGATCACCTACGAGATGGCGCGGCCCGGCTGATCCGGACCCCGCTCACCAAATTGGGTGAATCCGGCCGGCGGTCGGCTCGGCCGCACCCGAACCACCACACGATGGCGGTGCACCCCGGATGGGACCGGGGCAGGTGGGGGGAAACAAGTCATGGCGGGGATGTCTCATGTCACCGGCCGACGGGCGCTCGCGCGTCGGTCGTACGTCGCCGAGTCCGCACAGGTCGAGGCCGGGTCCACCTGTGGACCGGGGACCCAGGTCTGGGACCTGGCGACCGTCCGGGAGGGCGCCGTCATCGGCGCCGAGTGCGTCGTCGGACGCGGTGCCTACATCGGGCCCGGCGTGGTCATCGGCGACCGCGTCAAGATCCAGAACCAGGCGATGGTCTACGAGCCCGCCCGGGTGGAGGACGGGGCGTTCGTCGGCCCGGCGGTCGTGTTCACCAACGACACCTATCCGCGCTCGGTCAACCGGGACGGCAGTCTCAAGTCGGGTGACGACTGGAAGGCCGTGGGGGTGACGGTCCGTGAGGGGGCGTCCATCGGGGCCCGCGCGGTGTGCGTCGCACCAGTGACCATCGGCCGCTGGGCCTCGGTCGGCGCCGGCGCAGTGGTCACCCGCGACGTCCCCGACCACGCGCTCGTGGTCGGCATGCCCGCCCACCGCATCGGCTGGGTCGGCCGCAGCGGCGTGCCGCTGGTCTCGGACAACCGCGACCGATGGATCTGCCCGGTGTCCGGCGAGGTGTACGTGGAGATCAACGGACGACTGGAGGAAGCACGATGACCGAGGACACACGCCTGGGGATTGCCGTCATCGGCGCCGGATACTGGGGACCCAACCTCGTGCGCAACTTCGCGGGCTCTCCCGACTGGGACCTCCGCCTGGTCTGCGACCTCGACCTCGATCGGGCGCGCCAGGTCGCCGGCCCGCACGTCGAGGTCACCGACAGCGTGGAGCGAGTGCTCGACGACCCGTCGATCGACGCGGTCGCGATCGCCACCCCGGCGCGTACGCACCACGGCCTCGCGCTGCAGGCGTTGAGGGCCGACAAGCACGTCGTGGTCGAGAAGCCGCTCGCGGACAGCGTCGCCCGCGGCCGCGAGATGGTCGAGCTGGCCGACGCCCGGGGCCTGGTCCTGATGACCGACCACACGTTCTGCTACACGCCGGTCGTGCAGAAGATGCGCGACCTGGTGCACAGCGGCGAGCTCGGCCAGATCCACTTCATCGACTCGGTGCGGATCAACCTCGGTCTCGTGCAGAGCGACATCGATGTCCTGTGGGACCTCGCCCCGCACGACCTGTCGATCCTCGACCACGTGCTGCCGGGCGGCCTGCCGACCTCGGGCATCGGTGCGACCGGCGCCGACCCCATCGGCGCCGGCCGCGCCTGTGTCGGGCACCTCACGCTGCCGCTGCCCGAGGACGGACTGGCGCACGTGCACGTCAACTGGCTCAGCCCCACGAAGATCCGCCAGATGGTGATCGGCGGCTCGCGGCGCACCCTGGTGTGGGATGACCTCAACCCGCAGCAGCGGCTCAGTGTCTACGACCGCGGCGTGGACCTGGCCCGCACGTCGATAGCCGGCGCGGACCGCACGGCGTCCACCGTCTCCTACCGGCTCGGCGACACGTGGTCGCCCGCGCTCCCGGAGCGCGAGGCGCTCGGTGCGATGGTCACCGAGCTGGCCGCCGCGATCCGCGAGGGACGGCCGGCGCTGACCGACGGCCGCGCCGGACTGCGGGTGCTCCAGGTGCTGGAGCAGGCGTCGGCGCGACTCGTCGAGCAGGGACGTACGTCGTACCCCGCGGACGCCGTCGTGCCTGCCGGTCCAGCACCGCGGTGGGCCGATCCCGTGGCAGACCGCGACCTGGAAGTGGTCCGATGACCGCCCTCTCCGGCGCGACGGCTCTCGTCACCGGCGGTGCCGGCACCATCGGCTCCACGCTGGTCGACCAGCTCCTCGACGCCGGTGCCGCGCAGGTGCGGGTGCTCGACAACCTGGTCCGCGGACGCGAGGCCAACCTCGAGCCGGCGCTGGCTCGCCCCGGGGACGCCGTGCAGCTCGTGCGCGGTGACATCCGCGACCGCGACCTCGTCCACGACCTCACCCGGGGCTGCGACCTGGTCTTCCACCAGGCCGCGATCCGGATCACCCAGTGCGCGGAGGAGCCGCGGCTCGCGCTCGAGGTGCTGGTGGACGGCACCTTCAACGTCGTCGAGGCGGCCGCCAGCACACCCGGCGTCGACAAGGTCGTCGCGGCCTCGTCGGCCTCGGTCTACGGCCTCGCCGAGCAGTTCCCGACGCCCGAGACCCAGCACCCCTACGCCAACGACACGTTCTACGGCGCGGCCAAGACCTTCAACGAAGGCATGCTCGCGAGCTTCCGCGCGATGCGGGGCCTCGACTACGTGGCGCTGCGCTACTTCAACGTCTACGGCCCCCGGATGGACGTGCACGGCCTCTACACCGAGGTGCTGGTGCGGTGGATGGAGCGCATCGACGACGGGCTCCCGCCGCTCATCTTCGGGAACGGGCGTCAGACGATGGACTTCGTCTTCACCACCGACATCGCGCGGGCCAACGTGCTCGCGGCGGAGTCGACCGTCGTCGAGGGCGTCTACAACGTCGCCCGCGGCGAGGAGACCAGCCTGCTCGAGCTCGCGGAGGCGTTGCTGCGGGTGATGGGCTCGGACCTCGCCGTCGAGCACGGTCCTGAGCGCGGGGTCAACGGGGTCGCGCGCCGACTGGCCGACACACGTGCCGCCGAGCGGGACCTCGGCTTCGTGGCCCGCACCGGGCTGGAGGACGGCTTGCGCGAGCTGGTCGAGTGGTGGCGCCCGCAGCGCGACGAGATCGCCGCCGGCCGGCCGCTGGAGGCGGCGGTCTGATGAGCATCGACCAGCACGTCGCCCGCATCAACGTGATGCAGCCCTGGCTGGGCGAGGAGGAGGTGGCGGCAGTCTCGGAGGTGCTGCGCTCCGGCTGGATCGCCCAAGGTCCGCGCGTCGCGGCCTTCGAGGAGGCCTTCGCCACTTCCCAGCACGCGGCCCACGCCGTTGCGGTGAGCAACTGCACCACCGCCCTCCACCTGGCGCTGGTCGTCACGGGCGTGGGCCGGGGCGACGAGGTGGTGGTGCCGTCGTTCTCCTTCGTGGCCACGGCGAACGCACCGACCTACGTCGGCGCGACGCCCGTCTTCGCCGACGTCGACCTCACGACGGGGAACCTCACCCCCGACACGATCGCCACGGTGGTCACCGCGCGCACGCGCGCGGTGATCGCCGTGGACCAGGGTGGCGTGCCCCTCGACCTCCGCGCCCTGCGCGAGTGGTGCGACCCGCGCGGGATCGTCGTCATCGAGGACGCCGCGTGCGCCGCAGGCTCGACGGCACACCGTCGCCCGGTCGGTGCGGAAGCCGAGATCGCGGCCTGGTCGTTCCACCCGCGCAAGCTGCTCACCACCGGCGAGGGCGGCATGCTGACCACCTCCCGGACCGACTGGGCGGACCGGGCGCGCACCCTGCGCGAGCACGCGATGAGCGTCTCCGCGGCGGACCGCCACGCGTCGGTGCTCGCGCCCCCGGAGTCCTACGCCGAGGTCGGCTTCAACTTCCGGATGACCGACCTCCAGGCCGCCGTCGGCCTGGTGCAGCTGACCCGGCTTCCCCAGATGGTCGCCCGCCGGCGCGAGCTCGCAGCGGCGTACGCCGACGCGCTGGCCGGTGTTCCCAGCCTGCGACTGGTCGCCGACCCGGCTTGGGGGACCACCAACTTCCAGTCCTGCTGGCTCGAGGTGCTGCCGGAGCACCCGCTGGACCGCGAGGAGCTGATGGAGCACCTCGCGGCCGCCGGGATCTCCGCGCGGCGCGGCATCATGGCCGCACACCGACAGCCGGCGCACGCCCATCGCACCGGCGTACCGCTCCCGGTCACCGAGCGACTGAACGACCGGACGCTGATCCTGCCGCTCTACCACCAGATGACCGCCTCCGAGCACGCCCGCGTGTGCGACGCCCTGCTGACGGCGAGTCGGTCGTGACCAAGCTCCTGCTGGTGGGCGCCAGCGGTCTCGCACGCGAGGTGATGTCCGTCGTCGCGCTCAGGCACGTGGGCATGACGGTCAACATCGTCGACGACGACAGCGCCACCTGGGGCACGCTGCACGGGCTGACCCCGGTGCTGGGCCGGGTCGACCTGGTGGCCGACCTGGACGACCACGACGTGGTGGTCACGATCGGCCGCGGTGACCGGCGCCTGCAGGTGGTGGCCCGGCTCGCCGCGATCGGGATGGATCCCGGGCGCTACGGCCAGCTCGTCCACCCGCGCGTGCTGCTGCCCCACGGCTGCAGCATCGGCGACGGCTCGATCGCCCTCGACGGGGTGGTGCTCACTGCCGATGTCGAGGTCGGCCGTCACGTCGTGCTGATGCCCCGCGTGACCCTCACCCACGGATGCGTGGTCCGCGACTTCGCCACCCTGTGCGCCGGAGTCTCGCTCGGCGGTGACGTCGAGGTCGGCGAGGCCGCCTACCTCGGCATGAACGCCTCCGTGCGCGAGGGCGTGCGCATCGGCGCCGGCGCCACCGTCGGGATGGGGTCGGTCGTCCTCGACGACGTCCCCGCGGGAGAGACCTGGGTGGGATCGCCCGCCCGCCCGATCCGGACAGGAGTCCTGACATGAGCACGACCCCGATCGATGTCCCCTTCGTCGACCTCGCGTCGCAGCACGCCGAGGTCAAGGACGAGGTCGAGGCAGGCATCGCCCGCGTCTTCGCCGCCACGTCGTTCGTCGACGGGCCGCCGGTCGCCGACTTCGAGCAGCAGTACGCCGCGTTCACCGGCGTCGGACACTGCGTCGGCGTCGGCAACGGCACCGACGCGCTCGAGCTCGCGCTGCGGGCTGCGGGCGTCGAGCCCGGGGGAGAGGTGGTGCTCCCGGCCAACACCTTCATCGCCACCGCCGAGGCGGTCTCGCGCATCGGTGCCACGCCCGTGGTCGTCGACTGCGACGACGACCGGCTGCTCATCGACCCCGACCTGGTGGGCGCGGCCATCACCGACCGGACCCAGGCAGTCGTCGCGGTCCACCTGTTCGGCCAGCTCGCGCCGATGGTCCGCCTGAAGGAGATCTGCGACGCGGCCGGCGTGCCCCTCGTCGAGGACGCCGCCCAGTCCCAGGGGGCCCGGATCGACGGCCGCAGCGCGGGCGGTCTGTCCACCGTCTCCGCCACCAGCTTCTACCCGGGGAAGAACCTGGGTGCGGCCGGCGACGCGGGCGCAGTCACCACCGACGACGACGCCGTCGCCGCCGAGGTCCGACGCCTGCGCAACCACGGCTCGTCGGTCCGCTACGTCCACGACGTCATCGGCATGAACTCCCGGCTCGACACCATCCAGGCCGTCTACCTCCGGGCCAAGCTCGACCGGCTGGAGAAGTGGAACGAGCTGCGCGTGCGGGCAGCCGCCCGCTACGACGCGCTGCTCGGCGACCTCGACGACGTACGCCGTCCGCTCCCGGGCGCTGACGGCCAGCACGTGTGGCACCTCTACGTCGTGCGCGTCGCCGACCGGGACCGGGTGCTCGCCGAGCTCACGGGCGCCGGGGTCGGTGCCGGCATCCACTACCCCTACCCGGTGCACCTCACCGGCGCCTACGCCCACCTCGGCCTCGGCGCGGGAACCGCGCCCGTCGCCGAGCGGGCCGCGGGAGAGATCCTCTCGCTGCCGATGCACCCGCACCTCACCGAGGCGATGCAGGACCGGGTCGTCGCGGTGCTCCGCGCGGCCGTCGAACGCCCTGCCGGAAGGAGCCCACGATGACCACCCTGCTCGTCGCCAACGACGGCGGCCACCTGATGCAGCTGCACACCCTCCGGCCGCGCCTCGGCGTGGGCGAGGACGTCGTGTGGGTGAGCGTCCGCACGCCCCAGACGGAGTCGATGCTCGCGGGGGAGCGGGTCCACTGGATGGCCCCGTGTCCTCCTCGAGACGTCGCGGCCGTGGCCCGCAACGCGGTCGCGGCGCGACGGCTCTTCCGCGAGCACGACGTGCACCTGGTCGTGAGCACCGGGGCGGCGCTCGCCCTCGCGGTGCTGCCGCAGGCCAGGCTGCGCGGGATCGAGACGGTCTACATCGAGAGCGCCACGCGACGCGACCGGCCCTCCCTGTCGGGTCGGGCGATGGCCGCGATGCCGGGCATCACGACGTTCAGCCAGTCCAGCGACCTCGCCCGGGGCAGCTGGCAGTACCTCGCCTCGCCCTGGGACCTCTACGACGTCACCGCCGACGGCGCCGCGACCGATCGGCTCGATGGTCGTCAGCCTCGGCACGCAGGCGGACTACGGCTTCCGACGACTCCTCGAGCGGCTCGTGCCGATCGTCCCCGCGGGCGCCGAGGTGCTGTGGCAGACCGGCGGCACCGACACCTCCGGACTCGGCATCGACGGCCGCGAGCGGGTGCCTCGGAGGAGATGCGTACGTCGATCCGCGACGCCGACGTGGTGGTGGCCCACGCAGGCACCGGCATCGCGCTGATGGCGCTGGAGAACGGCAAGTTCCCCATCCTGGTGCCGCGGCGCGCCAAGCACGGGGAGCACGTCGACGACCACCAGCTGACGATCGCGCTCGACCTCGCGCTCCGCGACCTGTGCATCTCCCGCGACGCCGACAGCCTCAAGCAGCGCGACCTCGTCGCCGCCGCGAGCCATGTCGTCACGAAGGTGACCGACCCACCGCCGCTGCACATCAGCGGCGTCCGGATCCCGCGTCAGCGGTCCGCGGCGACGCTCGCGCCGCCCGAGGCGATCGGGGCGTGACCCCAATGGAGGGGAAATCGATGAGCGGTCGACGTGGACCGGGCGAGGTCCGGCGACGATCGGCGCGGGGACGGGTGCGCGGACGCACCACGCACAGTGACAGGTGGTCGGCGATGAGCGGAGCTGTGAACGGTCCGATGCGTGGGGTCAGTGCGCGGTTGGTGATCCTGGTGCTCGTGGGCGCCCTCAACGTGCTGGTCGGTCCGGCGCTCCTGGGCGGGCCCTCGCCGGCGAACGCCGCAGACCCCTGTGGTGCCGGCGGGCAACAAGATCGCCTGCGAGAACTCCAAGCCGGGCACCGACCCTGCTGTGTGGGACGACATGTCCGGCGCCGGCGACGAGTCGATCCAGGGCTTCTCGACCGACATCTCGGTCAACGTCGGCCAGCGGATCGACTTCAAGATCGACACCGACGCGTCGTCCTACGCCATCACGATCTACCGCATCGGCTACTACCAGGGCCTCGGTGCCCGTCGGATCGCCTCGGTCACGCCCAGCGCCGCTCTGCCGCAGCGCCAGCCGCAGTGCATCAACGACCTCACCACCGAGCTCTACGACTGCGGCAACTGGGCCGTGTCGGCGTCGTGGAACGTGCCGACACGGCGGTCTCCGGCGTCTACCTCGCGCACCTGCAAGCGCCGCCAACGGCGACTCGAGCCACATCACCTTCATCGTGCGTGACGACGCCAGCACGTCCGACATCGTGTTCCAGACGTCCGACCCGACGTGGCAGGCCTACAACACCTACGGCGGCTCCAACTTCTACACGCGGCGGCGCCAACGGTCGCGCCTACAAGCTCTCCTACAACCGGCCCATGGCCACCCGCGGCGGCATCGGCGGCCGCGACTTCTTCTTCTCCAACGAGTACCCGCTGGTCCGCTTCCTCGAGCGCAACGGCTACGACGTGAGCTACCTGGCAGGTGTCGACACCGACCGCCGCGGCCAGCTCCTCAAGAACCACGACGTCTTCCTGTCCGTCGGGCCACGACGAGTACTGGAGTGGCGCCCAGCGCGCCAACGTCGAGGCTGCGCGCGACGCCGGGGTGAACCTGCAGTTCCTCAGCGGCAACGAGGTCTACTGGCGCACCCGCTACGAGCCCTCGCATCGACGCCGGCCAGCACGGCGTACCGCACCCTGGTCACCTACAAGGAGACCTGGGCCGGCACGAAGTCCGACCCCAGCAGCGAGTGGACCGGCACGTGGCGCGACCCGCGATTCGCCTCGACCGCGCAGGGCGGCGGCCGGCCCGAGAACGCGCTGACCGGCACGATGTACAAGGCCAACTACAGCGACCTCGCGGTGACCGTGAACGCCGAGGAGGGCAAGTACCGCCTGTGGCGCAACACCTCGCTGGCCACGCTGTCGGCAGGGACGATCGCGCGCACTCGCGCCGCACACGATCGGCTACGAGTCCAACGAGGACATCGACAACGGCCGACGACCGGCCGGCCTGGTGCGCATGTCCACGACGACCGGACCGACGCCGGAGTACCTCCGCGACTACGGCAACACGGTCGATCGCCGGGGACCACGACCCACAACATCGACGCTCTACAAGGCGGCCAGCGGTGCGCTCGTCTTCAGCGCAGGATCCGTGCAGTGGACCTGGGGGCTCGACGCCGAGCACGACTCCCCGTTCCCACCGGAGCCGGCGGACGTGCGGATGCAGCAGGCGCAGGTCAACCTGCTCGCCGACATGAGCGCACAGCCGACGACCCTGATGGCCGGACTCGTCGCGGCGTCCAGGTCCACCGACACCACCGGTCCCACGGTCACGATCACCTCGCCGACCGGCGGCGCCAGCATCGCCCAACGGCGCCGCAGCGCACCGTCACCGGCACGGCGTCGGACTCGGCGGCGGCGTCGGGCCGGCGTCGAGGTCTCCACCAACGGCGGCGACACCTGGCACCCCGCCACGGGCACCACGTCGTGGACCTACCCGTACGTCCAGACGGGCATGGGCACCACGGACCTCCGGGTCCGCGCCATCCGACGACTCGGCCAACACCGGGCCCCGTCGCACCCGCAACGTCACCGTCGCCTGCCCGTGCTCCATCTTCGGCGCCGAGGTGCCGCCGATCCCCGCGAAGCCCGACGCGGGCGCGGCCGCCTCGAGCTCGGCCTGCGCTTCAGCCCACCGCAGAACGGCTTCCTCACCGGCGTCCGGTTCTACAAGGGCGCCGGCAACGGCGGCACCCACCAGGGCTCCCTGTGGAGCGCCGCCGGGCCGCAGCTCGGCCGCGGCACCTTCACCGGCGAGACCGCCACCGGCTGGCAGTCGATGCGCGTTCACCTCCGCGTCCCGGTCACGGCCGGCAGACCTACGTCGCGTCCTACACCGCACCGCAGGGCCGCTACGCCGTCGGCGAAGTACGCGTTCTACGGCAACCCCAACCGTGCCGCCGCTCCGGGTGGCCGGCGGCTTCGGGGCGCAGGCGGCGGGTGTGTTCGCCGGCCCGGGGCCTTCCCGAGCCGACAGCTTCGGCAACTCCAACTACTACGTCGACGTGCTGTTGTCGGCGAGGACGACTCGCCGCTCACCGCGACCCAGCTGCGCCCCTGGCCGGCTCGACCAGCGTCCCGCCGGTCGAGCGTCGGTCCGGGCGAGCTTCGAAGCCGTGCGAGCCCCACGGCGCTGTGACCCTGAAGGACGACCTGGGCCAGCGCGTCGCCGGCGCACGGCGTACGACGCCGCGACGCGCACCGTGACGTTCACCCCGTCGGCCCGCTCACCGGCTTCGTCCAGTACACCGCGACCGTTGCCGGCAGCCGACACCTCGGCCCAGCGCTGTCCTCGGGCAAGACCTGGACCTTCCGCACGGCCAAGCCGCGCCGGCGGTCCGGCGTCTGCCCGTGCAGCCTCTTCGACGACGAGACGACCCGACGCCGTCCTCGACGCCGGTGACCCGACGCGGTGACGCTCGGCGTGAGATTCATCCCCGACGTCGACGGCACGGTGCCGGCGGTCCGGTTCTACAAGGGCCCGAACAACACCGGCACCCACACCGGTTCGCTCTGGTCGGCACCGGCACCCAGCTCGCGACGGGCACATTCACCGGCGAGACCACCGCTGGCTGGCAGACGCTGACGTTCGCCCAGCCCGTGACGATCACCAAGAACACCGACTACGTCGCCTCCTACCGCACGACCGTCGGCGCGCTACTCCGTGACGCCCAACGGGTTCGCCGCCAGCAACCTGTCGCGGCCACCGCTCCAGGTCGGCGTCGAGCGCCGGTGCCTTCACCTACGGGACCGGCTTCCCCGCCAGCGTCGTCGCCGACGAACTACATGGTCGACGTGGTGTTCATGAAGTCGTCGCCGCGCTGCTCGGCATCGCCGCGCAGGCATCCGCCACCGGGTGCGTCGACGTGCGCCGTGGCACCAACATCAGCGTGATCCTGAGTGACCCGTCCGAGCCCGGCTGGAACCTGCAGGTCCGGGTCGGGTCGGACTGCCGTGCCGGGCAGTGCCCCGCTCGTCGACGGCGGGACCAAGATCGAGTTCAACCCGACCAACGACCTGCCCGCCGGCACGTCGTGGCGATGACGCTGGGCAACGTCGTCTCGACCGACGGCGTGACCCTGCCAACCAGTCCTGGTCCTTCCGCACGGCAGCCCCGGGCCGTGAGAACGGCCAGACGCTCTTCGGCGACCAGGTGCCGGCCACTCCCGCACCGCCGACAGCTCGCCGGTCGAGGTCGGCGCGGCCTTCGTCCCAGCCGCCAACGGCGTGATCACGGGCATCCGCTTCTTCAAGGGAGCCGGCAACACCGGCACCCACACCGGGTCGGTGTGGAACAGCATCCGGCACCAGCCTCGGCGACCGTCACCTTCATCGGGGAGACGCGCGACCGGATGGCAGACCGCGTTGTTCACGAACCCGGTCGCGGTGCAGGCGGGTCAGACCTACGTCGTCTCCTACTACGCGCCCCGTGGTCACTACGCCAGCTCGCCGGGCTTCTTCGCCACCCCGCGGTCAACGGCGACCTGTCGGGTCCGTCGGGCAACAACGGCCGCTACCTCTATGCAGAGGCGGCGGGTTCCCGACCGGCTCCTACAACGCACCAACTACTTCGTCGATGTGATCTTCAGCCCCACGCTCGCGGCCTCCGAGCGCACGCCCGCGCCCGGTGCGACGGGGGTGGCGCGGACGGTCAGGCCGTCGATCAGCTTCTCGGTGCCCGTCACCGCCGGTGCCGCTCTGACGCTGCGCAACGGCAGCCAACCGTTCGCAGGTACGTCGTCGCTGTCCACGGACGGGAAGAAGCTGACCTTCACCCCGGCCGCCTCCCTGCCGGCGGCGACCGTGCTGACGGCGACCGCGAGCGGCCTCGCCACCAGTGACGGGCAGCGCTGGCCAACCAGTCCTGGACATTCACGACCGAGTCTGCGACCGCCGTGACGACCTCGCTCTTCGCCGACCAGGTGCCGGCCGCTACCTCGGTCGACGACTCGTCCGCGGTCGAGCTGGGTGCCGCGTTCACCGCCTCGAGCGCCGGCTCCGTCACGGCTGTCCGGTTCTTCAAGGGCGCCGGCAACACGGGCACCCACACCGGCTCCATCTGGGACGCCGCCGGGACCCGTCTCGCCACCGTCACTTTCACCGGCGAGACCGCTTCGGGGCTGGCAGCAAGCAGACCTGTCCACGCCCGTGCCGATCACCGCCGGTCAGACGTTCGTCGTGTCCTACTACGCGCCCAACGGGCACTACTCGGCGACGTCCGGCGCGTTCGCGAGCCCGTGGGTTGCGGGCCGCTCACCGTGGGGAGCAGCGGCAACGGGCGCTATCGCTATGGCACCGGCGGGGGCTACCCGACCGACACCTGGGGACAGACCAACTACTTCGTGGACGTGGTCTTCACGTCCTGACGACACCGGGCGCGTGGGGCGCCCGGCGAGCACGAGCACGAGGGGGACCAGCATGAGGCTGCACCGGCCGAGGGGTTTGCACACGCGTCCGACGGTGTCCGTGGTGATCCCCTGCTACAACTACGGCCACTACCTGCCCGACGCGGTGGCCAGCGCGCTGGACCAGCGTGGACTGGACGTCGAGGTCATCGTCGTCGACGACGCCTCGCCCGACGGCAGCGCGGAGGTGGCGCGTGCGCTCGCGGACGAACGACCCGCGCGTGCAGGTGCTGGCGCACGAGCAGAACCCCGGCCACATCCGCACCTACAACGACGGGCTCGCCCGGGCACGTGGTGACTACGTCGTCCTGCTCTCGGCCGACGACCTGCTTGCCGCGCGACTCCCTGTCACGTGCCGTGGCACTGATGGAGCACCACCCCCGGGTCGGGCCTCGTCTACGGTCACCCGGACCGTTCCATCGGAGCCGGCCCGGCGGGGGAGCATGCCTGGAGCTGGACGGTGTGGTCCGGCCACGCGTGGCTGCGCCGCATCGCCGGCACCGGCCGACGTGATCATGAGCCCCGAGGCCGTGGTCCGTCGGACGGCCTGGGCACGGACCGAGCGGTTACGACACGCGCCTTCCGCACTCCGCCGACCTGGCCGCCTGGCTGCGACCGGCTGCAGGTTGGGACGTCGGCCGGGTCAACGGCAGCGTCCAGGCGCACTACCGGGTGCACGGCGCCAACATGCACCTCACGACGTAGCCGGGCGCCTGACCGACCTGCGCGAGCGCCGGCTGGCCTTCGACATGCTCTTCGACGAGGAGCCGGGGCTCCCCACGGACGCCGCCGTCCTCCATGACCGCAACCGCAGGGCGCTCGCCCGCACAGCGCGACGCATGTCCGGCTCCCCGGCCATTTCGGCGGGCGAGCGAGGAGAGATGCTCGCCTTCGCGGCCGAGACGTGGCCACAGGGGTCGACCAGGCCTTCCATCGGCACGCGCCTGCCGCTGCGCCGGGCGCGGACCCGTGTCCGGGAGACTGCCCGTTACCACCGGTGGCGGGCCGTCGGGTGGTGACGCCGACCCCCACCCCGTCGGGCTCCGAGGGCGCCACTGACCTGGGCACCCGGATCCGCACCGGCTTCATCTGGAGCGCACTCGGCGGTAGCTCGCTCCGGATGGCCTCGCTGCTCACCGGCATCGTCCTGGCCCGTCTGCTCTCGCCCGAGGACTTCGGGGTCTACGCCGTCGCCCTGATGGTGCAGTCCATCCTCATCAACCTCGCCGAGCTCGGGCTCGCAGCCGACCTCGTCCGGCACGGTGACCTCAAGGGGCGTGGTCCCACGATCACCGTCGTGGCGCTGGTGACGTCGACCTTCCTGGCTCTCCTCATGTGGAGCACCGCGGGCCTCGTCGCCGGTGGGATGGGCGCGCCGGAGGCCGCGGTGGATCCGGGTGATGGCACTGACCATTCCGCTCGCTGGCCTCACGGTGGTTCCCTACGCCCAGCTGCAGCGCGAGTTCCGACAGTCCCGGCTCTTCACCATCGATGCGAGCAACATGGCGCTCGGGACCACGCTGACGATCCTGCTGGCCTTCCTCGGCTGGGGCGCGATGTCCCTGGCGATCGGCCGGCTCGCGGGCCAGGTGCTCGCCACCGGCATGCAGTTCTCGGCGACGCGCCAGCGGCTGCGGCTGGGGTGGAGACCCGACGTGGCGCGCACCGGTATCCGGTTCGGCCTCCCGCTCGCCCTCGCCGGGTTGCTCGCATGGACCTTGCTCAACGTCGACACCGTGCTCGTCGGCCGCTACGCCGGCGTGACCGCGCTCGGCTTCTACGTCCTGGCGTTCAACATCTCGTCCTGGCCGACATCCGTCATCGGCACCGCCGTCCGCGCGGTCGCGTTCCCGGCCTTCGCCCAGCGCAGCCTCGAGTCCGGGGAGCGTGACACCGCGGGTGCCATCCGGGCGACCTCACTGGTGTGGTCGGCCTCCGTGCCGATCGCTGCGTCCTTGGCGCTGCTGGCAGGACCGACCGTCGAGCTGCTCTACGGCCGCCGGTGGCTGGCCGCGGCGCCGGTGCTCACCGCGCTCGCCGTCTTCGGTGCCCTGAGGGTGCTCTTCGACCTCTGGGTCGCCTACTTCACCGCGTGCGGTGCGGCGGCAACCCTCCTCACCACCCAGCTCGCCTGGCTGGCCACCCTCATCCCGGCGATGTGGTTCGCGGTGCGCGACGGCGACATCGAGCGGGCCGGATGGGCGCACGCCGTGGTGGCCGTCGCGATCATGCTGCCGGTCCACCTGTGGCGGATGCGCGGCTGTGGCGTCTCGACCCGCGCCCTGCTGCGGGCACTCGTCCCTGCCCTGGTGGCCATCGGTCCGGCACTCGCGGTCGGGCACTGGGCGGGTCATGTCGCCGACCTGCCCGTGCTCCGTCTGCTGCTGGGTGGCAGCGCGCTGTGCGCGACGTACGCCGCCTGCCTGTGGGTCGTGCTGCGCGTCGTCGGCAGGTCGACCTCGTCGTTGCCCGAGCCCGCGCCCGAGGAGGTGCTCGTCCCATGAGGGTGCCCGGACCCGACCAGGCCCGCGAGGTGACCCGCAAGCTGCGACGCGAGGGCGTCCGCGGCGCGGCAGCCAAGGTCGCCGAGCGGCTCGCCCGTCGGCTGGTCGTCGACGCGGGCTTCGCCGCGCACGTGCGTCCGGGGGACCTCGCCGACTCCTCCGCCCTGGACCTCCCCGAAGGACCTCCCGTCACCGGGACGGCGAGGGTCGGGTGGGTCTGCTCGCCTGCCGGGCCCGGGTCCGGCGGCCACACCACGTTGTTCAGGATGGTCGGCGAGGTCGCCCGACGCGGCCACACGTGCGTCGTCTTCCTCTACGACGTCTGGGGCGGTGACACCGCCAGGCACGCCGCGGCGATGCGAGCGGCCTGGCCGCAGCTCGCCGATGTCGAGTTCCGCGACGCGACCGACGGGATCAGCGGCGTCGACGCCTGCGTCGCCAGCTCGTGGGAGTCCGCCCACGCGCTGGTGCGCCACGGTCGAGGCCCGATGCGCCGCTTCTACTTCATCCAGGACTTCGAGCCGTTCTTCCACCCGCGTGGCTCGATCTACGCGGCGGCCGAGGACTCCTACCGCTTCGGCTTCACGCACCTCGCGCTCGGGGGTGCGATCGAGGAGATGTTGAAGACGGAGGTGGGTGTCGGCTCGCTCGTCGTCCCGTTCGGCTGCGACACCACGACATACGCCCTCAGTGAAGCGGCCGGCCCACGCGACGGTGTCGTCTTCTTCGCCCGCCCGGACGCTCCGCGCCGGGGTTACCATCTCGCCGTCGAGGCATTCTCGGAGTTCCACCGCCGCCGGCCCGACCAGGAGATCCACCTGTTCGGCGACGACGCGCCGGGTCTGCCTTTCCCAGTGACCGATCACGGCAAGATGACGCCGTCCGAGCTCGATCACCTGTACAACCGCACGGTCACCGGACTGGCGCTGTCGTTCACCAATGTCACCCTCGTTGCCGAGGAGATGCTGGCTGCGGGATGCACCCCCGTTGCGAACCGGAGCCCCTACACCCGCGGCGGTCTCGACAACGACCGCCTGGTGTGGGCCGATGCAACACCGCGAGCCTTGGCTGACGCCCTGGTCGCCCTGGTCGACGAGGACGACGGAGCACGGCGCCAGCGGTCGGAGCTCGCCGCGGCAAGCGTCCGGCGGACGTGGGTCGACGCGCAGCGCATCTTCGGCGACCTCCTCGAGCAGGAGCTGCGAGCATGAGCCTTCGAATTCTCTACAGCTTCGGTGACAAGGTCGGCGCACCGGGGATTGGCACGACTGCGCTCCACCAAGTGCGCGCACTTTCGGCAGCCGGCGCCCGGGTCACTCTCTTCTGCACGACCTTGCACGCCGACGTACCCGCTGGCGTCGAGGTCGTCGAGACCCTGCGGCTCCGGGGTCGGCGGGTCCCGCACCGCATGCTGGGTAGCCAACAGCGCGCCTTCGACCACCACGACCGACGGGTCGCGGCGTGGCTGGCACGACACGCGTCTGACGTCGATGCCGTGCACACGTGGCCATCCTGCGGGGCGGCGACACTGCGAACGGCTCGCAGATCCGGGGTGCTCGGCACGCGCGAGGTCCCCAACACGCACACGGCCCACGCCTACGAGCAAGCGGCACGTGAGGCAGCACTGGTGGGCGTGACCGAGCCACGACACAGCTCGCACCACCTCGACCGTCGCCGGCTCCAGCGTGAGGAGCACGAGTACGCTCTCGCCGACCTCCTGATGGTGCCGTCGGACAACGTCGCCCAGACGTTCCTCGACCGGGGCTACGCGGAGAGCCGCCTGGCACGACACCGTTACGGCCACGATCCCGAGCGGTTCCACGCGCGCGGGCGCGACGACGGTGCGAACCGGCCGTTCACAGCCGTGTTCGTGGGGAGCCTCGAGCCGCGCAAGGGCCTGCACTACGCGCTGGACGCCTGGGGGACCGCGACGTTGCCCGAGGGGTCGCGCCTCTTGGTGGCCGGCCGCATCGCCGGGGCCTACGGCGACGCGGTGGCCAGCGGACTGGCGCATCCCGGCGTGGAGCGGCTGGGCTTCGTGGACGACGTCCCCGCCCTCCTCCGCGGTGCCGACGTGTTGCTCCTTCCGTCGGTCGAGGAGGGGAGTGCCCTGGTGACCTACGAGGCGCAGGCCAGCGGGTGCGTGCCCCTGGTGTCGGGCGCGGCCGGGGCGGTGCTTCCACCGAGCGTGGCCGACTACGTCCACCCGTCGCGAGACCTTCCGACGCTCATCGGGCACCTCGAGACGATCGCCGGCGACCGGGACCTGCTCGGCCGGTTGCGGCAGGACGTCATCAAAGCAGCGCCCTCGCTCACCTGGGCGGCAGCGGGCGAGCAGATGGTCGAGCTGCTCGGGCGTGGGAGGACCGGATACCCGAACCGGGGGATGGGCGAGCCGCGCATCACCGTCTAACGTGCACGAGATGACCTCGCCCCCCCACGGTCGTCTTCTTGTTGTGTCCCCCACGCTCGCACTGCTGGTGACGCTGCTGCTCGCGCTCACCGCGTCGGCCACCGACCCGGTGCCGGCTTCCGGGGTCGCCGGTGAGAACCGGTCGTCCGACACCTCGGGCTCGACGTCGTCCCGACCCGTCGCCGCCGACCGCGCACGGAGCCAGGCCGTGCGCGGCCGCATCGGGCCGGGCGTCAAGGGCTGGCGCATCACGAAACGCAATGTGGGGCTGGCACCCTACGGCCTGTCCTGCGACCAGCTGCAGCCCTATCGGGGACCCGCCAGACCTCCCGCTGGCACCCGCATCCGCCGCAAGCTGGTCACCGTGCCCCTTGACCTCTCCGAGGGCGACATCACGATCAGCAAGTCCTGCATCCGTCCCACCGAGACTGGTGGACACAACCAGTTCCTCGTCACGACCACGACCTGCGGCTCGAGCTGCTATGCCACCCGCCGTGGCGGCGTGGTGATCCGAGACTCGGAGATCTCCGGACTGGGCATGCCCGCCGAGGACGTCGCCGGCTCGTGCGCCTTCCTCGGAGTCGCGGACCTCTACCGCAACCTCATGCACGGGATGGGCTCAGGGATCTGCTACTTCGAGACCGGGCACAAGCACTCAGCCGTCGCCGAGCAGAACTACGTCACCGACCTGCGGTCCTTCGGAGAGTCGCACAACGAGGCCGCCACGGTCCGGGACTTCCGGGACGACGAGAATCCTGACCGAACCCTCGTCCTTCGCAACAACAGGCTGGACTGCTCGAGTGGGAACGTCACAGCCGGGCTGTTCATCCAACCGACGTGGGTCTCCATCTACCACCTCGACGTCATCGGCAACTACGTCGAGGGGGAGGGCTACAACCTCTACGTCTCGGGTCCCATCCCAGGCGAACCCGGCACCTATGACGACATGCGAGCCATCAACAACAGGTTTCGTTCCACCGGGTGGGGCCCGTCGGTCGTCGACTGGGGAGACGGCTGGGACGCCTGGCGCGACAACTACCTCTACAACCCCGACCGCGAAGGGGGACGCGGCACGTCCGTTCGTCCGTGACGCTGGGCGACGCCCCCTCCGGCCGCTCTGCGGTTCACAGGGTCGTCGGTACGCCGGTCGCGTCCTGGCGCGGCTGCGGAACGGTCGGCCGTCCCGCCGGCCCGCTGCCGAAGAAGGTGTCGTGCCACATCTCGAGGCAGAGCAGTGTCCAGATCCGGATCTCCTCGTCGACGCCCCGCTCGTGCCGGTCGACGAGGTCGCGGACCGCCGTGCGGTCCAGGGTCTGACCCACCCACGAGTCCCGACCGGTGAGCCGCTCGCGTGCGGTGTCGCGCAGGCTCGTGCGGAACCACTCGTCGAGCGGGACCCGGAAGCCGACCTTCTTGCGGTCGATGACGTCCTCGGGAAGGAGCGACCGGGCAACCTCCTTGAGCACCCACTTCGTCGTGCCACCGCGCACCTTGACCGACGACGGCAGCCGGAACGCGAGCTCGACCAGCCGGTGGTCGAGCAGCGGCGGGCGCAGCTCGAGCGAGGCCGCCATGGACATCCGGTCACCGCGCTCGAGGAGGTTGTCGGGCAGCCAGTGGCGCAGGTCGTGGCGCAGCATCCGGTCGACTGGATCGACGCCCAGCGCGGCGGGTGCCCGGCGCTCGGTGCGGCGCACCGACCCCGAGCAGACGGTGCCGCTCGGCAGCGGTGAAGGGGGCGAACCAGGTCGCATGCTGCTCCGCGACGTCGCCCGCCGTCACCGCTCGCAGTGCCGTGCGGGCGCGCGCGTGGCCGCCCAGCCGGCGCTCCAGGGGGCCGGCCAGCCCGGTGCGCAGGCGGGCCGGGAGGACGGCGGCGTGCTCGGCGAGCCGGGCGTAGCGGTACTTCGGGTAGCCGGCGAAGAGCTCGTCGCCCCCCTCGCCGGACAGGACCACGCGCACGTGCTCGCGTGCAGCCCGGGCGAGCCCGAAGACAGCGACGTCGGCCGGCTCCGAGATGGGCGCGTCGCGGTGCCAGGTGAGGGCACCCCAGCAGGTCCTCGAAGTCGTTCGGTCGCACCTGCACCTCGTGGTGGTGGGTGCCGAGGAGGGCGCTCACCCGCCGCGCCCAGGGCGTCTCGTCGTCGGGGTGGTCACCGAACCCGGCGGAGAACGTGTGCACCGGGTCGTCACCGCGCAGCTGCTGCATCTGCGCGACGATCAGGCTGCTGTCGAGGCCGCCGGAGAGGTAGGAGCCCACCGGGACGTCGGCGACGAGCGCGGACCGCACCGCCTCGCGTACGCCGTCGCGGACCGACTCGATCGCCTCGCCGGGACTCCACGTGCCCTCGGGGTCGCACTCCGGGAGCGTCCACCAGGAGGTCTCCTCGAGGTGGCCCTCGGGCATGATCGACATGCGGTGCGCGGGTCGTACCTTCTTGACCCCCTCGAAGAGGGTGTCCGGGGCGGGCACCGACCGGGAGCCGAGGTAGGCGTCGAGGCTGCGGTGGTCGACCTGCGGCGGCGGGCCGACGGCGAGCAGCGCCTTGACCTCCGACCCGAAGGCGATGCCGCCCGGGACGTGGCGGTAGTAGAGGGGCAGGATGCCGAGCCGGTCGCGGACCAGGTGCGTGGTGTCGGTGCGCAGGTCGTGGGCGATGAAGGCGAACTGTCCCTGGAGCCGCTCGACGAAGCTGATCCCCTCGAGGGCCAGCCCGGCCACGACGACCTCGGTGTCACCGCGGGTGCGGAACGGGTAGTCGAGGTGGGCACGCAGGCTCTCGTGGTTGAAGATCTCGCCGTTGAACGCCAGCACCCAGCGGCCGTCGACCGAGTGCATCGGCTGGTGGGAGTGCTCCACGTCGATGATGGCCAGGCGGGTGTGGGCCAGGCCGATGTCCTGACCGACCCAGACGGCTGACTCGTCGGGACCGCGGTGGTGCAGGAGGTCCGCCATGTCGCGCAGCGCGGCCTCCGCGAACGCGCCCGCCGACAGCGCGCGTACTCCTCCGACTCCACACATCATGTTCCTCCGGGTTGGTTGCGGCTCGCGGAGCGGTCTGCCTCTGCGACCAGGTGTCGGGCGCGCGCGGCCCACGACGACGTGAGGATCGAGTCGCGCTGCTCCTGGGGGTCCGGGGCCGACTCCACCGCGCGGCGGGCCATCCCCGGGAAGTCACTGCGGTCGTGCGCCACCAGGACCTGCTTGCGGTAGGCGTCGACCTCGGGGTACTCGGTCGAGACGACCGGCAGGCCGAGGGCCAGGTACTCCTTGAGCTTGATCGGGTTCGCGAACCGGATCCACTCGTTGTCGAGCCACGGCATCAGCGCCACGTCGAACCCCCGCCCCATCGCCGGGATCGCGGAGTAGGGCCGGAAGCCCAGCCAGTGCACGTTGGGCAGGCGGGTGAGCTCGTCCATCGGGCAGGTGGCATCACCCACGAGCACCAGGCTGGCGTCGGGGTTCTCCTCCGCCGTGCGGCGGAGGAGGTCCATGTCGACGACGTAGTCGTCGAGCCCGCCGAAGAAGCCCAGCCTGGGCCGCGGGATGGCCGCCACCTCCGGGTCGATGTCGCCGGAGGGGGAGAAGTGGTCGACGTCGACGCCGTGGTCGAGGAACACCGACCGGCCCTCGACCACCGCGCCGTCGCGCTCCATCAGCTCGTGGCTGACGTAGAGCACCGTGTCGCTGCGGCGCATCAGTGCGTCCTCCAGCCCGGCGACCCAGGCGCCGTCGGCCTCGGGGAAGGCGGAGTGCAGGTCAGAACGGTTGAACACCAGGCTGCTGCGTCGCATCGGCTCGACGACGGGCCACGCGGTCGGGATCGTGACGCCGATGTGCGGCGCGTCGCCGACGCCGATCACCCGTGACACGACGCGCACCTGCTGACGTACGAGCCAGGCGTTGAGCCGCGCAGCCATGGTGTCGCCGTAGGCGGGGATCAGGAACGGTGTCATGACGTGGAAGCCCGGGAGGTCGGGCACCGGCCGACGGACCAGCTTCGCCGTGCTGCGCACCTTGCGCAGCACGCGCCGGGCTGTGTGGGTGCTCTTGCCGGGCGTGGGCATCCGGAGGCCGAGACTGTTGACCACGAGCACGGGCCGGTCGCGGGCCACCTGACGCATCAGCTGGAAGTCGGAGTGCGCCTGGTTGTGGTACCACCAGTCCTGCGCGGCGAACCAGACGAAGCCCGGACCGTCGCCGTTGCGACGCGGTGCCTCCTGCGGCACCGAAGCCGGTGAGAGCACGGCCCGCGCTCCCGCACGGTGGGCGGCCCCACGTGCCCCCGCCGAGCGGATCACCTCCCCGGCGAGCAGCGCCGCACGGTGCGCCGAGCGGGACCCCCGGGCGGCGTGGCGGGCGTGGTCGATCACGCGGTTGGCCATCAGGATCCGCCACAGCGCGGGGTCGGCGTCGTAGTCGCCGCCACGGTGCGTCATGACCGCGTCGGGCACGAAGCGCACCCGCAGCCCGGCAGCGCGCACGCGCCGGCACCAGTCGACCTCCTCGGAGTAGAGGAAGAAGGACTCGTCCCAGTCGCCGACGGCGGCCCGCGCGGCGGGCGAGATGGCCAGGGCCGCACCGGTCGCCCAGTCGACGTCGTGCGCGCTCTCGTAGGCCAGCGGGTCGGTCACGACCTCGCCCAGGCCGAGCGCGCCGGCACGGGCGCCGCCGAGCAGCGCCTCCGCCCAGGCGCGTCTCGCCGACGGCTCGCGGCGCAGCGACCTGGCCAGCGTGCCGTCGGACGACCTCAGCTGCGGGACCGAGACGCCGGTCGTCGGGTCCTCGAGCGCGGCCAGCAGCGCGGCGATCGCTCCGGGATGGATGGCGAGGTCGGGGTTGAGCACGACGACGGGCTCGTCCGGCGCGACCCGGCGCAGGCCAGCATTGATTCCGGCGGCGTAGCCGGCGTTGCGTCCGGGGGCGACGACGTCGGCGTCCGGCAGCACCCCGGCCGCCACCTCCGTGGTGTCGTCCGTCGACGCGTTGTCGACCAGCACGACCCGCCAGTCGTCGACACCGGCGAGTCCGGCCGGCAGGCTGTCAGCCAGGCCCGGCAGGACCGCGGCGCTGTTGTGGGTGACGACGATCAGCGCGACCATGTGGGCTCCTGCTGCTCGAGGGACCCGAGCCGGAGGTCCGGTGGTGCGAGGACCGTCGGGTTGGACTGCAACCGGCGTGAGGCGCCACACAGGCCGACCGCGACCATCAGCACCCCGGCGGACTGCGGGAACGCCAGCGTGTCGAAGAACGCGAAGCCGAACGCACCGGCGAGCACGGCTGCCTGCAGACCGCGCGCGATCTCGCGGTCCACGTCGTCCGTGGCGTCGCGGGCAGCGCGGCCGGCACTCTGTGCGGCGACGATGAAGAGCGCGACGACGGCGAGGCATCCCAGCAGACCGATCTCGATCATCAGGCCGAGGTACTGGTTGTCGAGGATCCAGTAGCGCGGCAGGAACGTCCCGGGGCCGCGGCCCAGGAGGGGACTGCGCTCGATGAAGCTCCACGCCACCGAGTAGCTGTTCGTTCGGGACGCGACGCTCTCGTCCTCACCTGCTCCCAGGAAGAGGTTGACGATGGTGCCCATCACACCGGGTGAGCTGACGTAGACCACGGTGCACGTGAGGAAGACCGAGCAGAGCAACCGGATCCTGGCTC
The DNA here is from genome assembly GCA_963843835.1 of uncultured Actinomycetota bacterium. GTDB lineage: Bacteria > Actinomycetota > Actinomycetes > Actinomycetales > CAWJMD01 > CAWJMD01. Next base: position 9,024 of record CAWJMD010000006.1, on the reverse strand, counting down.
GCAGGCTCCACCGGGCCGCCAGGACGATCAGGCCGACCACGGCGCAGACGATGGCTGACCGCGAGATCGTGAACAGGATGGCCAGGGCGATGGCGAGCAACGCGGTGACGTAGAGCCACCGGTGCTGTGCTCCGCGACGGGCCGTCACCACGGCCAGCGGCAGGACCGTGGTGAGGACGACCCCGAACTCGATCGGGTGCGTGCTGCTCCCGCTGGGCCTGGTCAGGCCGGCTCTCTCCCCGAGGTGGGCGCTGATGTCGCCGGTGAGCCCCGGCACGCTGATCTGGTCGATCCAGATCCTCCCGGTCAGGCGCTGGAGCACTCCCAGGACCGCGGCTGCTGCCACGACGAGGACGAGCCGACGCACCACCGCACGGTGTTGGGCGAGGGTCAGGAGGCCGTCGCACGCCACCAGCGCGATGCCGCACAGCCCCACCACCCGCAGCAGGCCGCTGTCGGCGGGCGTCAGCTCGTCCGCAGGGAGCGACGTGGTCATCCCGTGGGCGTAGGCGACCAGCACGACGAGGACGACCAGCACGAGGGCGAACCGGACCCGGTGCGGCGGCGCGGGCTGCCGCAGGTGCCGGTGCAGGTGGTCCCACCCCCACCAGCTGAAACCCGCGAGGCTCAGCAGGGTGCTCGGCGAGCCCGCCGTGCCCAGGGCAGCGACCACGAGGACGGCCGGAACGCCCATGAGGACCACGAGGTACGTCGTCAGCACGGCAGCCGCGCCCGGGCGAGGGCGCGGCGCTCCCCCGGGCACGACGGTCATGCCCCGGCCCGATCGAGCTCTCGAGTGCGTTCGCGCTCCACGCGCAACGCTTCGTCACGAGCCGCGCGGCGAGCCAGCCTCCGGGCCTGCTTGGGATTGAGCCGGCGGGGAGGCTCGTCGGCGGCCGGGACCGCCTCGGGCTCGGCAGCGGGGCCGGCGGCGAGCTCGGCAGCAGGCTCGGCGGCGGGCTCCGGGTCGGCGTCGGGGCCGGCGTCCAGGCCGGCGTCCAGGTCCTCTGGCGTCACGTCCTCGCTCGTCCTCCGTCGCGACTGGGACCGTGCCGCCAGCAGGCCGTCGACGAGGCCGATCAGGACGAGGGCGATCACGATGACGAAGGCACTCGCGACGATCGCTGCTCGCACCTGCGACTTGTGGACCGCCTCGGCCCGGTCGTCCCCCGTGATCTCGCGGACGGTGATGAGCTCCTGGGGCGCGAGCCCGAGACCCCCCTGGAGGTCCTCGAGCGCGACCGGTATGTCCTCCAGCAGCATGGACTGGGCAGCCAGGGCCTCCTGCCCGGTCCGCGCCGAGACCTCGACGAGAATGATCGGGCCCGAGCTGGTCGCGTCTGCTGCGAGCCGGTAGTCCGCACCCGGGTGGGCGTCGGCCAGCGCGTCGCGCTCGGACTGGGACGTCAGCGTGCGGATGAGGATGTCCCGGGCGCTGTTGAGGCCGATGAGGTCCAGGTAGGGATTGCCAATGGCTTCCTGCGACGCGGCATCGCGCTCCGGAGGAAACAGCAGCACGGACGACCGCGACTCATAGGTCGCGCCGACCGAGGACCAGGTGTAGGCGCACGCGCCGGCGGCGAGCGCCGCCGCCACGACGACCAGGTACCAGCGACGTACGAGCGCCGATGCGAATGCCCCCAGCTCCACCAGCGATCCCCTCACCTGCTTCGCGTGCTCGCCTGGTGCAGCGGGCACGTCCCCTGCGCCCATGGTGGTTGCTGGACGCTCGAGCGCTCGCCGGCGGCACGAACATCCCCACCTTGGGGGATGAGCACCCCCTTCGGTGATCAGAGAATGGGGTCGGGATCTGTGGGGGTGAGGCCGTGACCACGGCTGAGTTGGTACGCACGCTGCTGCGCCGCTGGTACGTGACGGCGGCGGGTGCTGTGCTGTCCTTCGCCGTGCTGTGGGTCGCGATCCAGCAGGCTCCGGTCTACTTCTCCCAGGTCGACGTGGTCCTGGTCCCGCCGGCGGAGGCCCGGCTGACCAACACCCTGCGCGACGGTCCCTACCTCCTCGCTCCGTTGGCCGGCCTGGTCGTCGCCGACCTCAACGAGGGCGCGGACGTGCCCGTCACGGCCACGCCCGACACCACTCTCTACGGCGAGGGGGTGGACGAGGGCGATCGCGTACGACTGCGCAATCGGGGCACCCAGTGGCGGCCGGTCTACGACACCGGGGTGATCGACGTCCAGGTCGTCGGCGCCGACCTTGAGGGGGTGCGACAGCGGGTCCTCGACCTCGTGGCGGGCCTCGACGACGCGCTGGTGGCGCGTCAGGTCGATGCAGCGGTGCCACCCGAGCTCCGAGTCACCCTCGAGAGCTCGCCGTCCGCGCCGGTGATCCAGCAGGTCGGTCCGAGCCGCAGCCGTGCCGTCGGCTCCATCGCGGTGCTCGGAGCCGTGCTGACCTTCATCGCGGTCGTCGCCCTCGACCGCATCCTGGTGAGGCGGATCCCGACGTCGCGAGCCAGCGATCGACAGCTCGAGCGAGAGCTCGAGAGAGCCGAGCGGGAGCCCGAACGAGAGGTGGTGATGTCGTGAGCGTCGACCACGTGCTCCTGACCCGGTTCAACCTGCCCTCACTGGGAGTCGAGCAGGTCATCCGCGCCCGCGAGGGCTGGCTGCGCCAGCGGGTCGAGCTCTTCGATCGCTACTGCCTGCCGTCCGTCGTCGCCCAGCAGGGTGAGCGCCCGCGGTGGTTGGTCTACCTCGACCCGGAGAGTCCGCAGTGGTTGGTGGACCGGATGCTCGCGCACCAGGCCGCCGGCGTGCTCGTGCCGGTGCTGCGGGAGTCTGTGCCGCGCGATGCGCTGGTCGCCGATCTCCGCACGGTGGTGCCCGACCCCGGTTCGGCACTCGTCACCACCAACCTCGACAACGACGACGGCCTGGCTCCGGACTTCTCCGTGCGTGTGCGCGCCGTGGGCGGGAAGCACCCGCGGTGCGCGATCTACCTCTCCCACGGCCTCATCGCGACCGAGGACAGCCTCTACCTCCGCACCGACCGCGACAACGCGTTCTGCTCGGTGCGCGAGACCTGGGACGAGCCCGTCACCGCGTGGTCGTCGTACCACAACGAGCTGGGCAGGCACATGCCCGTCGTCCGCCTCGGCGGCGATCCCGGCTGGCTCCAGGTGGTGCACGACCGCAACGTCAGCAACCGCGTGCGCGGGCGGCTCGTGCGCCCGGGCCGGTACCCGGGCTTCGTCGGGCTCGCCCTCGATGACCCGTCGCTGGACGAGGTGCTGCGCGACCGCGTCCTCCGCATGCCCCTGCGCGCCGCCCGTGACCTCGGCCGCGGCGGCGCGCGACGGCTGGCCCTGCGCCTGCTGGGCAAGGACCGGTATGCGGTCGTGAGGTCCCGGATCAGCGCACCACGGCGGGCGACCACGCCTGCTCGATGAGCAGCCGGGCGTCGGACCCCCCGTTCGCGTCGAGCGACCAGACGTCGGTCACGCCCGGCTCGTCGGCGCGCGTCAGGCCGTAGAGCAGCGTGTCGTCGTCGAGCCACTCGAGCTGGTCGTCGAACGACGGGCCGCCGCGGTCGAGCACGCGCTCGGTGCCGGTGGCCAGGTCGAGCACAGCGGCGACCCACCGCACCTCTGGGCCCGTGGCGACGTCGACCTTGTAGGCGACGCGGGTCCCGTCGGGCGAGATCGACGGGCACTCCGCACCCGGCCGGACGGAGGTGAGGGTGCGCGCGGACAGGTCGCCCTCGACCAGGTAGGGGGTGCCGCCGGTCGAGACCGTGGCGTAGAAGGCGGTGTCGTCGACGAATGTGACGCCCCAGACGTTGCGGTCCCCGGCGTCGACACGATCGCCGTCGATGGTGAGGGTGAAGCGCTCGAGGTTGCCCCACGTCGTCCCGCCGCCCGACTCGCGCACGATGGTCGCGGTCGAGAACCCGGTCTGGAGGTAGGAGTGACCGGCGACGAAGACGGTGCTCGCTGTCAGCGTCCCGTCGGGCGACATCCGGGTGCGCGAGGGGAGGCCGGCGAGCGGTTCGTCGTGCACGGGCTGGAGTGAGGGGTCGAGGTCCAGCCAGGAGTACTGGGTGACCAGACCCCGCTCGGCCTGGAGGCATGAGCCCCCGGAGTCGGTCATGTCGATCCGCTCGCAGCTCAGGTCACCGATCGCGCGCGCCCCGCCCGGGTCGTCGAGGGGGACGGTGGCCACGAGGCCGAAGTCGGGGCCGAGCGCGGTGTTGCGGAAGACGATGCGTGGCCCGGTGGCCGCCGCTTCCGCGTCAGCAGCCGGCGCCACCTCGGGCTGGACGCTGCGAGCCACCACCGCCTGCGTCCGCCCGAGGTCGAGCGCGCCCGCGACGAACGCACCGCCCACGGCCAGCACGCAGACCAGGCCGAACCACCAGGCGCGTCGGCTCACGCGACGGCCTCACGAGGGTGGCGGTGCTCGTCGATGCCGGACAGCTGCCACCACGCGAACGGGATGACGACCACCAGCACCACCGCGACGGCGACCAGGGCGACCTGCGGCCCCAGCAGGAACCACAGCAGACCGAACCCCATCGAGGCCACGAGCCGGGCGAGGGCCGACGCCGTCTGGGCGGCAGCGATCCCGCTGGCGCGGCTGGACGGTACGACGCACTGGCTGGCCAGGGCCGCCAGCGATCCGTCGGTCGCGGCATAGAAGGCGCCGAGGCAGGCCAGTGCACCGAACGTCGCCCACCAGCCGTTGCCCGGCGAGGCTGCGACGAGGTAGGCGGCCACCAGGGCGACGTGCCCGCCCACGAGCATGCGGCCCCTGCCGAGGCGGTCGGACAGCCGGCCGAGGGGCAGGGCGAGGGCGAGGAACGCGACATTGGTGCCGACCACGAGCAGCGGGAACCACGCAGCAGCGAACCCACCGCGCTCGAGCAGTGAGAGGTAGATGAACCCGTCGCTGACCGTGAGCACGCCCAGCAGCGCCGCGATGAGGGTGACGCGACCGAGGCGCGGGTCACGCAGGTCGCTCAGCCTGGTCGGTGCGGCGTCCGGCAACGCCTGGCGGGGACGTACGTCCGGCACGAACAGGCCCAGCAGCGCGACCCCGACCACGGCGCACGCGAGTGACACGGCCATGACGGTGAGGTAGCCCTGAGGGATCTGCCACAGGATCACGAAGGCGATCAGCGGCCCGAGCGCGGCACCGACGGTGTCGAGGGTGCGGTGGACGCCGAAGGACCGGCCGAGCTCGTCGGGGTCAGAGGTCGCCGCGATCATCGCGTCACGCGGCGCCGTCCGGATGCCCTTGCCGATGCGGTCCGCGGTGACGATCCCGGCGATGGCGCCGGCGCCGCCGGCGAAGAGCAGCCCGACGCGTGCGACCGCGGAGAGCGCGTAACCCACGAGGGCGACCCACTTGGGGTGGTCGGTGCGGTCCGAGGTCCAGCCTCCGGCCAGCCGGACCACCGCGCTGACGCCTTGCTGGAGGCCGTCGATGATGCCGTAGCCGATGGAGCCCAGTCCGACGACGGTGGTCAGGTAGATCGGCAGGATCGCCGCGACCGCCTCGCTCGAGATGTCGGTGAGCAGGCTGACCATGCCGAGCGTGATCACGACGCGCGGCACCTCCCGGCGCGTGCGCCGCACGGCGTCGCGCGCGCCGCGGGGACGGGTGTCGAGGGTGAGGTACATGTCGTCCGCCGTCAGTAGGCGCCGCGGTGGCCGAGGACCGCCTGGACGGTCCGGGCCAGGATCGCGAGGTCGAGCCGCAGCGACCAGTTGTCGACGTACTTGATGTCGAGGCGGACCGACTCGGCCCAGCTCAGGTCCGAGCGCCCCGAGACCTGCCACAGGCCCGTGACGCCGGGCTTGACGACGAGCCGGCGACGGGGGTCGGCGTCGTAGCGCGCGACCTCACCCGGGAGCGCCGGCCGCGGGCCCACGAGCGACATGTCGCCCCGGACCACGTTCCACAGCTGGGGCAGCTCGTCCAGCGAGTACCTGCGCAGCCACCGCCCGAGCGGACTGACACGCGGGTCGTGGACGATCTTGAAGAGCACGCCGTCCTTCTCGTTGTCGTCGGCGAGCAGGACCCGCGCCGCCTCTGCGCCGACGCGCATCGACCGCAGCTTGAGCATCGTGAACGGCACGCCGTCGCGGCCGATCCGCTCCTGCCGGAACAGGGCCGGGCCGGGGGTGTCCCTCCTGATCGCGATCGCCAGCACCGCGAGCACCGGCAGGAGCATCGCGAGCGCGCCGAGCGCCAGGGTCCTCTCGGCGACGTCCTTGAGGAGGCGGCGCGGGCCGTCGAGGACCGGCTGGCTGACGTGCAGGACGTCGAGCCCGGCGGTGGACAGCACACGTGTGCGCTGCGGCTCCACGTCCAGGAGGCCTGTCCCGAGATAGAGCTCCGCACCCACGCCGGCGAGCGACCAGTGGAGGCGACGCACCTCGGTCGGGGTGAGGCGCGCCCCGGGCAGGACCACCACTGCGTCGGCCTCGTGGTGGTGCGCCACGGCGGACGAGCACTCGAGGCCGACGTAGACGGGCAGGTCTTCCAGCGGCTCCTTCGACATCCGGGTCAGGCATGCTGCGACGACGTCGTGGCTGCTGCCGGCTCCGAGCTGGGCCAGGAGAGCACGTACGTCCCGGGGGCGTCCGGCGAGCACGACGCGCGGTCGGCTCCGCTGTCCGACGGAGAGGAAGGCCACGGCACTGGCGGTGCTGAGGGCCGCGACGAGGATGCCCAGCCCGGCGAGGCCGGCGCCCCACAGCCACGGCGCCGCGGCGAGGACGAGCAGGGTCGACCGCACGCCCGCGACGACGAGCACCCTGGCCCGGGAACCGCGTCCGTGGCCCAGCGTCTGGCGGCGGTAGCGGCCCGAGCTCGCGAGCAGCACCGGCCAGGCGACGGCGACCACGAGAGCGGCCGGAAGTGGCACGGCCCCGGTGAGCGACGCGGTGGCTGCGAGGACGAGCGCGAGGAGCAGGTCGACGACGACCGCGTGCCACACCGGGCGCGGACCGGAACGGGTCGGGCGACCGAGAGGTGTGGGAGGGACGACGGTGGGCGGCACGAGTGCTGGAGCGGTGACGGTCGGAACCGCGACCAGCGAGGTGACGGATGCCGTCCGAGGTCGCGGCAGCGTCACTCCGAGCTGCTCCGGTGCCACCTCGGCCACGACATCGGCCACGACGTGTGTCGTGCTCATCGAACCCCCTCCGGGACGCCACCCCTGGCGACCCGCTGCTGACCTTGCTGCGAGCCTAGGAACGGCACCGGCTCCCGGCATGCCGTAAATGAGCGAAAGCCCTGCGGGGACCGGACTTACCCAGTCAGAGGGATGGGCACTGACGAGCGGCGCCCCTACTCTCGAAGAGGTGCATGACACTGGTTCGTCCACGGGCCAGCCTTCACTGGTCGCCCCGAGCGGCCGGCTGGCGTGACGAGGAACCCCCACGCCTCGTAGTTCGACCACCGACGCGGACCAGTGGCGACGGTCAAGGCCCCCCTCCTTGACCGTCGCAACCGTGCCTGGACACCTGACCGGCCGTGGCTGCAGGGCCTCCTCGGTCGACGTGCCGCGTCTCCTCAGGCGCCCTGCTTCCAGTTGATCTGGTTGGCCATCCCGACGGCGGCGAGCTGGGAGGAGACCTCGAGCTTGCCGAGGATCGACTTCACCTGCGTGCGCACCGTCGCCTCCGACACCACGCTCGCCGTGGCGATGGCGCGCACGGTCCGCCCCTCGGTGAGCGCTCCCAGCACCTGTCTCTCCCGCGGCGTCAGGAGGTCGAGCCGTCGGCGTACGTCGTCGTGCGCCTGACGGTCCTCGGCCCAGGCCGCGAGCAGGTGCTCCAGCTCCTCGCGGCTCACGACCGGCAGTCCCTGGTGCAGGCGTCGCACCGTCGCCAGGGCCTGCTGGAGAGCGCCCGACTTCGGGAGCACCTTGCGGGCGCCGAGCCTCATGCACGCACCCCACCTGCCCTCGTCCTCCGACGCGGTGAGCACGACGACGTTGACGTGCGATCGCGCGAGGGGGGCGACGAGGTTCATCCCGTCACCGAACCTCCCGAGGTCCAGGTCCAGCAGGACGGTGCGCGAGTTCGACCTCAGGGCCAGGGAACGCACCGTGGCCATGGATCCGCCCTCCTCGGGCAGGACGAGGCGGCGAGCGTCGTAGCCCTCCAGCGACAGGACGAGCTCCAGCGACTCGGCGAAGAGGATGTGGTCGTCGACGATGAGGACCCGATGGTCAGCCCGAGCGGAGCCTGGCACGGCGGTCCTCCCCGGTGGAGAAGTTCTCGGTCGAACGCCGAGCGGCCGGTAGCGAGATGACGAACGAGGAGCCGGTGCCCTGGTCGTCGGCCAGACGGAGCGATCCTCCGTCCTCGGTCATCAGGCGTCGCGCCAGGTGGAGCCCGATCCCCTCCCCGGAGGACGTGCTGCCGCGCCTGCCCCACTCGAAGACCTCGTCGCGCTCTTCCGGCGGGATCCCGTGGCCGGAGTCCGACACGGTGATGTCCACCGTCTCCTCGTCGCGACGCACGACCTCGACCAGGCTCGCATCGGTGCCCCCGTGCGTGGCGGCGTTGTCCACGAGGATGTTGACCACCTCGGCGAGCGCGTCGAACCGTGCGTGCACTGCGTCACCGTTGCTCCGGAACTCGACGCGCCGGCCCTTGAGCCGCTGCAGGTCGAGGATCTGGGTGAGCGCGTCGTCCAGGTCGATGTCGGCGGGTGCCACGGCGTGCCCGGACAGCAGCCGATCCATGCGGTCCAGCTCGCGCCTCACCGAGTCGAGCAGGCGGCGCCGTGTCTCCAGCGGGACCTCCGGGCTGTCGAGCAGCGCCGAGCCGCTGACGAGACCCGCCACCGTGCTGCGCAGCTCGTGCATGCGCTCACGCTGGTCCCGTGTGGTCGAGGCCAGCACCTGCTGGACGCTGGTGAAGCGGCGACGCTCCTCCGTGAGGGTACGACGGACGGTCACCCAGCCGACGCAGAGCCAGACTGCGCCCCCGGCCGCAGCGGTGGCGCCGGCGACGAAGACGCCGCTGGCGCCGATCCAGGCCAGGGC
>CAWJMD010000005.1:0-10624 GCA_963843835.1 uncultured Actinomycetota bacterium | reverse complement strand
CCGCCGCGACGTTGCCACACGTGCGGAGTGCCGGGGGCACGGCGTCGTGCCAGGGCTCGCCGTCATGACGTACGTCGGGGATCCGGGCGCTCGGCCACGGACGAAGGCGGGACGGGCGGCAGCCGTGCTGGCCGTGGCGCTGGTGGTGACGCTGGCGTGCGGCTGCTCGACCCCGGATGCGTCACCGGACGCCGCGCGGACGAGTGCCGTGCCTCGCTCCACCAGCCATCCGGACGGGACCGGAGCCTCGCCTGCGCCGGGCGGCGACACCGCGACCGACTCCCCCGACGAGACGGCCGATCCGCCGGACACAGCGACGGACCCTGCGACGTCCCGGCCCTCCACCTCCGACGGCGCGGCCACGACCGACGACCGTGAGGACGTGCCGCTCGAGATGCCGGAGGAGACGGCCGCTACCACGCACCTCTCGGAGCTCGTCGAGCAGGTCGACGACGGCCCACTCGTGGGGTCGGTGCCGGGACGGCCGCGGAGCGCGTCAGGCCGGCTGGTCCGCGGCTACCCGGTGGTGCTGAGGCCTGCACGCCTCTCTCGCGTGGAGGACAGCAGCGTGGCGCCGGCCGGCACCGTGGTGCAGGTCGGGCTGACTGCCTCGACCACCCTGGCGCCCGAGCTGGTGCTCGCCTCCTACCGTCAGCGCCTCGCCCGCCGCGGGATGATCGAGCGAGCGTCTCCCTCGACCGCCGAGGACGGACACGCGGCCGCCTTCCGGCGCGGTCGTTCCGTCGTGACGGTGATCGCCGTGAGCGAGGACGGCCGGACGACGTACGCCGTCCACGCGGTCCTCGTCGCAGGCTGATCCCGCCTCGGCGGTCAGGGGCGGCCGACGGCCCGCCCGCGGAAGCCCGCAGCCCCGGGGTTGGCGATGAAGTTGTCGGACCACCGTGACCAGCCGGGTCCGTCGCCGCCCACATAGGCGGGCCCCCATCCGGTGCCGCTGAAGCGGTTGTCGACCGCGACCATGCCCGAGTACCCGTGCCCGAACCCGCTCTCCAGACCGAGCTGGTAGCCCTCGCCCTCGAGCAGGTTGCCCGAGAAGGTGACGTTGCCGATGTCGCCGTTGTAGGTCTGGATGAAGATGGCGCCGGTGTCGTGGCCCGAGTCGCAGTCGAAGCGGTTGTTGCGCACGGTGAGGGTGCGGGTCGGGTCGGCTGCGGTCTCGAAGTCGCGCACCGTGAAGGCGTCGCTGTGGTTGCCGTCGCCCGACGGGTCGCCGTAGGCGGTGAGGTTGTCGACGTAGTTGTTCTCCACGAGGGCACTGTGGACGGACCCGGTGTCGACGAAGGAGATCCCGCTGCCGACGTGGTGCATGTAGTTGCGCTGCAGGTCGGCTATCCCGGTGAAGCCGCCGGTGAAGGCCGAGTGCTGGGCGTCGAGGAGCGAGCCGTCGACCTCGCTGTCGCGGACCGTCACGGGGCTCGAGATGGTGCCGGCGGCGGTGCTGATGAGCGGCAGCCCGAGCCACGAGCTGGTGGGCTGCATGCAGCTCTCCTCGATCACGCTGCCGCCGCTGAGCACGATCGGCGAGGTGATCCGGCGCCGGCTGATCGTGGTGCCGGCCGGCGGGTGGTCGGAGCCGGTGTAGACGGGAAGGGACTCGCAGTCGAGGCCGAGCGGCGCGAGGCCGACGCTCGAGGGCGACACCTGCCACCCGCGCAGCTCGCTGCCGGGCTGCACCGTCGTCACCGGGGTGGCGCGGAAGACCGGACTCACCAGGAAGACACGGTCGGAGGCACCCGCGGGGAACTGTGGTCGGCCGCCACGCGCGCGGACGCCCGGCCTGCTCGCGAAGCGGAGGTGCGTCGCCGAGATGTCGGGCAGCGCGCGCCGGGTGGTCGCGGTCGGGCCACCACGCCGTGCGTAGTGGGAGGCGACGTAGGTCCGGCCGGGGCGCAGCGCGAGCGGCTCGTCGAGCCGGACCGTGCGCCATCCGCCGGACGAGGCTCCCGACCTCCCCTTCGCGCTGGCGAGGAGCCTCCCGCGCACGGACCACACGCCCACGGTCTGGCGGGCCGCAGGCTTGCGCGGGCGCCACACCCGGACGGCGGTCACGGTGCCGGCTGCGGTCACGGTGAACCGGGTCCCGACGGTGGCGCGACGATCGCCCAGACGCGTGACGTCGGAGGGCACCGACGACCACAGCGACTCCGCGCCGGCCGCGCGCGCAGGGATGTCCGACCACGGCTCGGGTCCGGCGGGCGACGCCGAGGCGATCGTCGGGACGAGGAGCAGCGCGGCCGTCGCGGCGAGGGCCACGGTCGGGGCGAGCAGCGAGGTGAACGGCGAACGAGCCATCAGGGGAGCCTTCGAGCGGGGGGCGGGGGCGAGTCGGACGGGCCGGACGGGCCGGAGTAGCACAGGAGTGGGGGGTTCTCGTGCGTCTGACCTGTGATCGTCGCCCCGTGTGCTGCGGCTGGCAAGGCGACTGTCCCAATGTGGGTACGACGGGCCGAGGCCCCGCGTGCGGTGGTCCCGCCTCACGCGAACGGGAGGTGACTGACGTTGCGGAGGGCGTCCGGCCACGTGTGACCACCCCGGACGAGCGCCACCTGGCGGACGGGAGGCGGCAGGTCACGAGCACGCAGGAAGGACGAGACGGCGCCACGTGCCGAGTCGTCGAGGTCGGGGCCGAAGGCGTCGAGGAACGCCTGCGCCTGGTCGTAGCGGATGGTGAACTTCTGCCGCATGTCACCCAGCTCGCCGAGTCGACCCAGGCCGGGCAGCAGGCCCACGCGGCGTGGGCGCGACACGTTGCCTCCGTGCACGCGATAGCTCACGCTCGGGCGAGGGTCCGCGACCAGTGCCCCGAACGCGGCCGCGACGAGCGCGAGCCACCAGTCGTGCATCACCGCGGCTGGCGGGAGCTCGCCGGCGCGCCGGACGAGCGCTGCGTTCATCGTCACCGTGCACCCGGTCACCGTGGCGTGGACCAGTCCCGAGGCGAGGTGGCGTCCCGCCGCCGGGTCGATGCGCTTGAAGTCCCAGTAGGACTGGGCGATCACGGCGCCGGTGGCGTCGACCACGACGAGGTCGGTGTGGGCGAGCACCGGCGTGGCTGCTCCCAGCTCGCGCTCAGCCGCCTGCACGGAGGCGACCCCGCGCTCGACGTGGTCGGCCGTCCACTCGTCGTCGTGGTCGGCGAGGAGGACGTAGTCGGCCGTGGCAGAGGCCAGCAGACGTCCGAAGTTGGCAGCCGCGCTGCCGGTGGGCGACTCACGCCGCACGATCCGTGGCGGCACGGCGAATCGCGGGGCGTAGTCGTCGAGGATGCGCAGGGTGTCGTCGGTGGACACGTCGTCACCGACCACCAGGGTGAAGCCCTGCCACGTCTGGCGCAGCAGCGACTCGAGCATCGGCGCCAGGTAGCGGCTGCTGTTCCGGGTGGCGAGGAGCACCTCGACGGTGGGTGCGTCAGGCACGACCCCTCCCCCAATTGGCGTAGCCGCGACGCGGGCGCACGCGGCAGGAGTCGCGCTCGTCGGATACTACGATCGCCAGGCACCACGTCCAGGGGAGGCATCGATGCCACTGCCTCGTACGCCGTCCGCCCAGGACGACGACCGGCCGCTGGTCGTGTGGCGCGCGGGCGTCTACTGGGACGCGGTGGTCGGCACCGACCGGCAGCTGGTGAGCCGGCTGTCGCAGTGGGTCGACCTGCTGTGGGTCGACCCGCCGCGATCGATCGCGTCGGTCCGCGACGAGAGCCATGTGCTGCCCCACGTCACCGAGGTGGAGCCGGGCGTGCGTCGGCTCGAGGTGGCCGCACCGCCCTGGGCGCTGCGGGCCGGCGTCCTGCGCGTCTCGGAGACCATCGTCCGGGCAGCCGTCCGATGGGCCCTGCGGTCGGACCCGCGCAGCGTGGCGGCGCTGGTGGCCACCACCCCACCTGCCGGGCTGGGGATCGTCGATGCGAAGGTCCGCGCCTACTACGCGACCGATGACTTCTCGTCCGGCGCCGGACTGATGGGCCGGGGCCGTGGTCGGATGCAAGAGCTCGAGCGTCGACGTCTGCTCGAGGCCGATGTCGCCGGAGCGGTGTCCGGCGAGATCACCGCGCAGTGGGCACGTCCGGGCGCGTTCGTGCTGCCCAACGGCGTCGACGCGGTCCACTACGCCGACGTCGACGACGCGCCCCTTCCGGACGACGTCGCGCTCGGAGGTCCGGTGGTCGGCATGGTCGGCCAGCTCTCCTCCCGCATCGACCTCGACGTGCTGGAGGCGATCGCGGACGCAGAGGTCCGCCTGCTCCTGGTGGGTCCGCGCGTCGACGGCTGGGGCGGCGAGCGGTTCGACGCGCTGGTCGACCGCGACGACGTCACCTGGGTCGGCGAGAAGTCCTACGCCGACCTGCCGTCCTACCTGCGCCTCATGGACGTCGGGATCACGCCCTACGTCGACAGCGCCTTCAACCGGGGGAGCTCCCCCCTCAAGACCCTGGAGTACCTCGCCGCCGGACGCGCGGCCCTCTCCACCCCGCTGCCGGCCGTGCGCGCGCTCCGGACGCCCCACGTCGTGTGCGCCGAAGCAGACGGGTTCGCCGCCGAGGCGGTCCGGCTGGCGGGCCTGCCGCGTGACCCGGACGTCGTCCGCCGTCGACGCGAGGTGGCCCGGTCGCACGACTGGGAGAACCGGGCGGCCGACCTGCTGGCACACCTCGAGCTGGGGTGGACGGTCCGCACCGCACCCGTCAGAGAGGCTGGGCGTTGAAGTCATCCCGGCGCCCCCTCCCCCGCAGTGACTCCCACCGCATCGTCGCCTTGTGCGCCGTCAGCCGGACTCCCGAGGTCCACGCCTCGCCGAGCCTCAGCGCGGGCCGCCGCTGCTCGACAGCGTGCTCGTACAAGCGCTCGAGCGACGCGGCCGCGCTGTCCAGGCTGAACCGCTCCCGCACGAGGGACCGACCGAAGTCACCCGAGGTCGCAGCAGCAGCCTCGGGAGCGTCGAGCAGCTGCGCGAGGAGTCCCACCAGGTGCGTCGTGGCCTCGGCAGGACCGCGGTCAGCGACGCCGTACCACCCCTGCTCGAGGAACGTCGGCGCCGACTCCCGGTCGAGGATCTCGAAGAACCCGCCCTCTCCTTGCACTACCAGTGGCGTGCCGAAGGCCAGCGCCCGCAGCGCCGAGCCGCCCATGCCGATGCACACGTCGGCCGCGTCGTAGGCCCCGCGCGGGTCGTCCAGCTGGCCCATCACCAGCACCACGTCGCGCCCCCGAGTGGCGTTGACGCCCGCCGCGGCCTGCTCGACCTCCGTCCGCACCGGACCGTCGCCGACGACGAGCAGACGCACGTCGCGGGTGCGCGCCAGCTCCCCGACGGCGGCCACGGCGGTGAGGATGCCCTCCAGCTTCAGCTCACGGGCGAGCCGGGAGACGATGACCACGAGCTGCCCCTCGCCGGGTGGCAGGGTGGCGCGGAAGTCGGCGGCGTAGGGACCCGGTTCGTTCTCCTCGGTGTCGACCGGAGGCTCCATGAGCTGCACCACGCCCGGCCGGGTGCGCGACACGCTGCGGCGGAGTCGCTCGGTCCCGACGACCAGCGGCGAGGAGCCCGGGAGGAAGCCGGCGACGCCCATCGACAGCACGGTGCCGACCGTGACCGCCCGGCTGTTGGGCCACGCAGCGGCCTCGCACTCCAGGATCGGGGGCCACTCGTAGCCGTGGAGGACGTCGAACCCCCGGGATGACACCAGCCTGCGCAGCTCGAGCACCCGCTCCGGCGACGGACACAGCGGCGAGCGGCGACGGATGACCACCTCGAGGCCCCACCCCTCGGCCATCGGCACCAGCTCGCCGGGATCGGCGTAGAGGACGACCTCGTGGCCGGCGTCGCGGACCGCCCGCGCGAGCTGGACCGCGTTGAGCTGGCTCCCACCGAGCTCCATCGTGTGCGGGCAGACCAGCACTCTCATGGGTGGCGTCCTCTCGGGCAGGTGGGTCTCGTCATGACGCGGCCCGACGAAACACGGTCAGATCGGCCCGGGCGAGCCAGAGTGTCCCGCCGATGACGAGCACCAGGCACAGGCCCGTGAGCGCCAGGCCGGCGAGCTGGACCTGGACGAGGCGCAGGACCGGGAGGACCATGGCGACCAGGCCCGCCGACGCCGCCAGGGCGACCACGAAGGCCCGCGCCAGTGCGCTGGTGGTGATGCCCGTGGTCCACAGCTCGGCCACGTAGAACGGTGCGCTGCCCAGGACGGCGACGACTGTCAGCGCCATGGCGGCGCCCTCGATGCCACCGGTCCGGACCCCGAGCACGACTGCCGGCGCCAGGAGCAGGGCCCACACCACGTGGATCCTGAGCAGGGCGCGCGTGCGCCCGCGCACCACGAGGTAGTCGTAGGACAGCTCGAAGAAGATGCGCGCCGCGGTCACCGCTGCCAGCCACCGCAGCACGGGTGCCGCACCGGACCACGCGTCGCCGTAGACGAAGGAGATGATCTCGGGGGCCGCCACGGCGATCACCGCGCACACCGGGAGCGCCACTGACGCGAGCGGGCGCAGGACCTTCGTGAACGACCGCGTGAGCTGCTCCGGGTCCGCCTGCATGCGGGAGAACAGCGCTGGCGCGACCATCCGCACCGGCTGGGAGAACAGCGCGAGGGGCCACGAGGCGAGGTTGACCGCGAGGACGTAGTAGCCGAGCTGCACCGGCCCCAGCAGCCGTCCCACGACCAGCTGGTCGATGAAGCCCACGAGGAAGACGATGATGCTCGCCCCGGCGAGCGGCAGGCCGAAGCCGAGCAGGTTCCGGGCCAGGACGGGGTCGAACCCGAAACGCACAGGCCGGGGCGACCACCGCACGAACAGCACGCCCGACAGTGCCGCGCCGGTCAGCCTGCCGACGGCGAGGGCGGTCGCACCGAGGCCGATCGAGGCGAGCGCCACGGAGACCAGGGCTCCGACCCACATGTTGACCTGGTCGATCACTGTGCGACGACGCTGCTCGAAGTTGCGCTGCATGAGTGCCGCTGGGGTCGCGACGAGCCCGTTGACCAGCACCGTGAGCGCCATCAGCTGGACCTCCAGGGTCGCCTCCGGAGCGCCCATCGCCGCGGTGAACCGCGGTGCCGCGAGGACCATGGCGGCGGTGAGCACGGCGCTCAGGACGGTCGAGATGGTGGCCACGGTGGGCGAGATCTCGGCCGGGTCTCGCTCCCACCTCACGATGGCCAGGCTCACACCCAGCTCGTTGAAGCTGAGCACAGCCATCAGCGCCACCATCGCCACCGCGAACGTGCCGAACTCCTCCGGCCCCAGGAGCCGGGCGAGGACGACGCCGATCACCAGGGTGCCGAGCTTGGCGAGCGCCGTGTTGGCCACGCTCCATGCCAGCGCACGTCCGGGGTCGGCCCGCGTCTCCGCGTCCGTGATCGTCATGCCCGCTCCCCCAGTCACCGTCGTCGCCCCCGTGTCGTGGCGACTAGGGGGAGACTCGGAAGAGCACGTCGACGAAGTAGTTGGTGGAGTTCCACGAGCCCGTCGGGTAGCCGCCACCAGTGCCGTAGCGGTACCGGCCGTTCGCCCCCGCCGGAGCCGTCAACGGACCCGAGGTCCGGGCCTCGGAGAAGTACTGCGTCGTGTAGGAGAACCGTCCGGTCGGCGAGTAGTAGGACACGACGTAGACGGTCCCCGCGCTGACCGCCACCGGCGTGTCGAACTGGGCCGACTGCCACCCGGCGGCCGTCTCGCCGGTGAAGGTGAGCGTCGCAAGGCGGGTGCCGTCGGGGCCCCACAGCGAGCCCGTGTGAACGCCCGTGTTGCCGGTGCCCTTGTAGAACCTGACTCCTGTCACCACACCGGCGACGGACGGCGCGAAGGCCGTGCCGAGCTCGAGAGCGTCGTTGTCCTGGGAGTCCGCGCTGGGTGCGAGGTCGCCCATCAGGCTGACCGTCTGCGTCGTCGCTGCCGCCGTGGTGAACGTCCAGACCTGGGGGTCGAGCACCACCCCATCGCCCGAGGTGACCCCCTGGACCCGGACCGTGTAGGACGTGCTCGGCGCCAGGGCCTGGGTCGGCTGGAACACCAGCCGCTTGCGGTCCGCGGAGATGCTCGCGGAACCGGGCACGGTGCTGCTGCCCTGGCTGAGGGTCATCGACCAGCCGGTCTGGTTGACCGCCTCCGAGAAGTCGATCCTGGGAACGACGTCGGCGTTGACTCCCGTCGCACCGGACGTGGGCAGGGTCGACGCGACCGTGACCCCCACCGCGGCACGCTCGAAGACGACGTCGACGAAGTAGTTGGTCGAGTTCCAGGACGACGTCGGGAAGCCACCTCCCTCGGCGTAGCGGTAGCGACCGTTGCCGGTGGCCGCGGCCTTCAGCGAGCCTCGGACCCAGTCGGCCCCGAAGAACGCTGGCGTGGCGGCGTAGTGCCCACGCGGCGCGTAGTAGGAGACGACGTAGGACGTGCCAGCCTGCACTGCGAGCGGGTTGGCGAGCCACGCGGTCTGCCATCCGGCCGCGCTCTCAGCGATGAAGCTGACGGACGCCAGCTTGGTGCCGGATGCCGACCACACGGTCCCGGTGTGGGCACCGGTGTTGCCCGCGCCCTTGAAGAACCGGATGCCCGTGACGTTGCCGGACCGCGAGGGAGTGAAGCCGACGCCGACCTCGACCGGCGAGCTGTCGTCGGCGGAAGTCGTCACCGGCACCTGGTCGCCGAACATCGACTCCTGGATCGTGACGTCCGACGACCTCGTCGCGAAGGTCCACGAGCTGTTGGCGAGGCTCACGCCCTCGTCGGAGACGACACCGGTCAGGTTCACCGTCACCGTGGCACCGGCGGGCAGCGTCGTTGACGGGGTGAACGTGAGCTGGGTGCGGTCCACGTTGCGCGTCACCGTGCCGGCGATCGCAGTCCCGCCCGAGCTCACGCCGAGGTTCGCCGCGGTCGTGACGGGAGTGCTGAGCTCGACCACGACGGACGAGTCACGGCGTACGCCGGTCGCGCCCGGTGCCGGTGTGCGGCCGGTGATGCTGAGTGGTGCGGCGGCCTTGTTGAACACGACGTCGACCATGTAGTTGTTGGACGACGTCGCGTTGGGGAAGCCCGTCCCGTAGGTGAAGGCACCCGCTCCACCGGTGACCTGGAGCGGTGGACGCGACAGGTTGCTCGCCGCGAAGCCGTTCGGGGTGACGGAGTACCGCCCGACCGTCGTGCGGTAGGAGGCGACGTAGTCGGTGTTCTTGGTGATCGTCACGGGCTGGGCGAACGTGAGCGTCTGCCAGCCAGCGGTGGTCTCGCCGGTAAACGTCCCGGTCGCGAGCTGCGTGCCGGACGCCGACCAGAGTGCACCCACGTGGGCGCCGGTGTTGGTCGGACCCTTGTAGAAGCGGACCGCCGAGACCGTGCCGTCGACCGAGGAGCTGAACCTCACGCCGAGCGTCACCGCGTCGGGATCGGCGTCTGCGAGGACGGTCGGGACCGTCTCGTCGTCGAACAGGCTGCACGGGCAGACGCCTGAGGCGGCCGGCGGCTTCGCCGTCCGGAAGGTCCAGGTCTTGCCCGAGGACAGCGCCTGGCCCGCGGTGTCGGTCCCCGACAGCGTTGCGGTGTACTGGACGAAGCCGTTGAGCGGCGCGGTGGGGGTGAACGTCACCGTGCGCGTCGCGGTGTCGTACGCCGTGCTGCCGGCGACCGTCTGGCCCAGGTCGTCCTTCAGCGTCACGCCGGCCGTGCCGGGCTGCAGCGGCTTCGAGTACGTCGCGCGGACCGTGGTCGACCGGGGGACGCTGCTCGAGCCCGCGATCGGCCACTGGCCGGTCGCCGTGAGCGGCGAGTCGTCGCTCGGCGAGAACTGCACGTCGACGTAGTAGTTGGAGCTGTAGTAGCTCTCGTTCGGGAAGCTCCCGGGGGCGGCGAACACACCCGCCGCCTGCGCGCCGAAGCCTCCGGCCACCCGCAGCGGCGGCGACTCCTTGGGGTTGTCGTAGAACGCGTCCTCGCCGACGGCGTACCGGCCCTGCGGTGCCGTGTAGGACGCCACGTAGGTCTGCCCCGCGGTGACCGGGACGGCCGAGGTGAAGCGCATCGACTGCCAACCGGTGGCGGTCTCGCTGGTGAAGGTGCCCGTGGCCAGCTGGGTCCCGGTGGCGCTCCACAGGGAACCCTGGTGGGTGCCGCCGTTGCCCGCGCCCTTGTAGAACCGGACGCCGGTGAGGAAGCCGTCCTGGGTGGGTGAGAAGCGCAGGCCGAGCTCGACCGCTCCCGCGTCGGTGGACGCGGGGACCGGCGGCACCTCGGCGCCGAAGACCGAGCACGGGCAGGTGACCGAGACCGTGCGCGTGGCGACGGGGCCGGTGTTGGCCGAGTCGTCGGACGCGCGGACCCGCAGGTCCGTGGCCCCGATGCCCTTCTGGACGTAGGAGTAGGTCCACGACGACGTGCCCGTGGCGGGGTGCCAGGTGTCGCCTCCGTTGGTGGAGACCTCGACGCCGGCGACCCGACCGCCGCTGTCCGTCGCCGTCCCGGTGATGGTGCGCTGCGCACCGTTGGCGATGCTGGAGCCGCCGGTCGGCGAGGTGATCGAGACCACCGGACCGGTGGTGTCGGTGGTCCTCGACGCCGCGACCAGTCCAGCCATCAGTGTCGTCGGCTGTGCGTTCATG
>CAWJMD010000004.1:0-356889 GCA_963843835.1 uncultured Actinomycetota bacterium | reverse complement strand
GAGTCCTGCCCGATCGCCTCCTGGCGCTTCTCGTCCACCATCGCGTCGACGTAGATCTCGTGGATCGCGGAGAGGCCGCGGCGGGTGTGCCCGAGCGAGTCGAAGGCACCGGCCTTGATCAGGGACTCGATCGTCCGCTTGTTGCAGACGACCGCGGGCACCTTGCGCAGGAAGTCCTCGAACGAGGTGAAGTCGCCCTTCTCGGCACGGGCCGTGACGATCGCCTCGACCACGTTCACCCCGACGTTGCGGATCGCGGCCAGGCCGAAACGGATGTCGTCGCCGACGGCCGCGTAGACGCCGATCGACGTGTTGACGTCCGGCGGCAGCACGGTGATCTTCATCCGCCGGCACTCGCCCAGGTACAGCGCCGACTTGTCCTTGTCGTCGCGCACGCTGGTCAGCAGCGCTGCCATGTACTCCGCGGGGTAGTTGGCCTTGAGGTAGGCGGTCCAGTACGAGACGAGGCCGTAGGCCGCCGAGTGCGCCTTGTTGAAGGCGTAGTCGGAGAACGGGACCAGCACGTCCCACAGCGCCTTGATCGCGGCCGGGCTGAAGCCGTTCTCCTTCATGCCCGCCTCGAAGCCGACGTACTCGGCGTCGAGGACCTCGCGCTTCTTCTTGCCCATCGCCTTGCGGAGCAGGTCGGCCTTGCCGAGCGAGTACCCGGCCAGCTGCTGGGCGATGAGGATGACCTGCTCCTGGTACACGATCAGGCCGAAGGTCGTCCCCAGGATGGGCTTGAGCGCGTCGGACAGTTCGGGGTGCAGGTACTCGATGTCCTGCTTGCCGTTCTTGCGCAGCGCGTACTTGTTGTGCGAGTCGGCGCCCATCGGACCGGGGCGGTACAGGGCGCCCACGGCCGAGATGTCCTCGAAGTTGTCGGGCTTCATCAGCCGCAGCAGGGCGCGCATCGGGCCACCGTCGAACTGGAACACACCGAGCGTGTCCCCGCGGCCCAGGAGCTCGTACGTCAGCGGGTCCGTCGGGTCCTTGTTCAGCGCGTCGAGGTCGACCTCGACCCCGCGGTTGGCCGACACGTTCTTCAGCGCGTCGTCGAGGATGGTGAGGTTCCGCAGGCCGAGGAAGTCCATCTTGACCAGGCCCAACGACTCGCAGCTCGGGTAGTCGAACTGGGTGATGACCTGGCCGTCCTGCTCGCGGCGCATGATCGGGATGACGTCGAGCAGCGGCTCGCTCGACATGATCACGCCGGCCGCGTGCACGCCCCACTGCCGCTTGAGGCCCTCCAGGCCCTTCGCGGTCTCGACGACCTTCGCCACCTCGGGGTCCTCCGCGTGCAGCGCCCGCAGCTCGGACGCCTCGGAGTAGCGCTTGTGGGTAGGGTCGAAGACACCGGCGAGGGGCACGTCCTTGCCCATCACCGCCGGGGGGAACGTCTTGGTGATCCGCTCGCCCATGGCGAACGGGTAGCCCAGCACCCGCGAGGCGTCCTTGACCGCCTGCTTGGCCTTGATCGTGCCGTAGGTGACGATCTGGGCGACGCGGTCGGAGCCGTACTTCTCGGTGACGTAGCGGATGACCTCGCCACGGCGGCGCTCGTCGAAGTCGACGTCGAAGTCGGGCATCGACATGCGCTCGGGGTTGAGGAACCGCTCGAAGATCAGACCGTGCTGGAGCGGGTCGAGGTCGGTGATCTTCATGGCGTACGCGCACATCGAGCCGGCGCCCGACCCACGGCCCGGACCGACCCGGATGCCGTGCTCCTTGGCCCACCCGATGAAGTCCGCGACGACGAGGAAGTACCCGGGGTACCCCTTGGAGATGATGACGTCGGTCTCGTACTCGGCCCGCGACCGCACCTCGTCGGGGATGCCGGCCGGGTAGCGGTCGTGCAGTCCGCGCTCGACCTCCTTGATGAACCACGACTGCTCGCTCTCACCCTCGGGGACGCTGAAGCGGGGCATGAACGCCCCCTCGCCCTCGGTGAACGACACGTCGCACCGCTCAGCGATCAGCAGGGTGTTGTCGCAGGCCTCGGGCAGCTCGCGCCAGACGTGCCGCATCTCGGCCGGCGACTTGAGGTAGAAGTCGTCGGAGTCGAACTTGAACCGGTTCGGGTCGGCCAGCGTCGAGCCCGACTGCACGCACAGCAGCGCGGCGTGCGCCGTCGAGTCCTCCGCGCGCGTGTAGTGGAGGTCGTTCGTGGCCACCAGCGGGATCCTCAGGTCGCGGGCCAGGCGGAGGAGGTCGTCACGGACGGTCCGCTCGATGCCGAGGCCGTGGTCCATCAGCTCGCAGAAGTAGTTCTCGGCGCCGAAGACGTCCTGGAGCTCCGCGGCGGCCTCGACGGCCTGCTGGTACTGGCCGAGCCGCAGCCTCGTCTGGATCTCCCCGGACGGGCACCCGGTCGTCGCGATCAGGCCCTTGCCGTACGTCCGCAGCAGCTCGCGATCCATCCGGGGCTTGAAGTAGTAGCCCTCCAGCGAGGCCAGCGAGGACATCCTGAAGAGGTTGTGCATCCCCGTGTTGTCCTGCGCCAGCAGGGTGATGTGGGTGTACGCACCGGAGCCCGAGACGTCGTCCCGGCCGCCGTCGCCGAACCTGACCCGGCTCCTGTCGGTGCGGTGGGTGCCGGGCGTCAGGTACGCCTCGACGCCGATGATGGGCTTGACCGCGTGCTTCTGCGCCGTCCTCCAGAACTCGTACGCGCCGAACACGTAGCCGTGGTCGGTGGTCGCGATGGCCGGCATGCCCATCTTCTCGGCCTCGGCGAACAGGTCGCCGACCCTCGCAGCGCCGTCGAGCATCGAGTACTCGGTGTGCACGTGCAGGTGCACGAACTGGTCGGACGACGAGGTGGAGCCTGAGGGCATGGGGCGAGTCTAGGTGTCACCGCCGACGCTCTGGTCACCCCTCGCCGAGACGCTCCAGAGCCGACGCGAGGTCGTCGGGGTAGGTGCTGGAGTACTCGACGTGCTCCCCAGTGCCGGGGTGCTCGAATCCGAGCCGGACGGCGTGCAGCCACTGCCGCGTGAGCCCCAGCCTGGCCGCCAGCGTGGGGTCGGCGCCGTAGGTGAGGTCGCCCACGCAGGGGTGGCGCAGCGCCGCGAAGTGCACCCGGATCTGGTGGGTGCGCCCGGTCTCGAGGTGGATCTCCATCAGGCTGGCGGCGCGGAAGGCCTCCAACAGCTCGTAGTGGGTGATGGAGGGCTTGCCGCCGGTCACCACGGCCCACTTGTAGTCGGCGGAGGGGTGACGGCCGATGGGCGCGTCGATCGTGCCCGTCAAAGGATCGGGATGACCCTGGACGAGCGCGTGGTAGACCTTCTCGACCGTCCGCACCTTGAACGCCTGCTTGAGCAGCGAGTAGGCGCGCTCGCTCTTGGCGACCACCATCAGGCCGGACGTCCCCACGTCCAGGCGGTGCACGACGCCCTGCCGCTCAGCCGCCCCCGAGGTCGCGATCGTGTAGCCGGCTCCCGCCAGGCCGCCGACCACGGTCGGACCCGACCAGCCGGGGCTCGGGTGCGCCGCCACGCCCACGGGCTTGTCGACCACGACCAGGTCGTCGTCGTCGTGGACGATGCGCAGGCCCGCGACGTCCTGGGCGACCATCTCGATGCGGACCGGCGGGCCGGGCAGCTCGACCTCGACCCACGTGCCGCCCGTCAGCCGGTCCGACTTGCCCACGGGTCGGCCGTCGATCTGCACCGAGCCGTCCGCGGCGAGACCGGCGACGACCGAGCGCGACAGGCCCAGCATCCGGGCCAGGCCGGCGTCGACGCGCTCGCCCTCGAGGCCGTCGGGGACGGGGAGCCTGCGGGTCTCACGCATCGGAAGTGCCCACCTCGGCGCCCTCGCCGGGGGCACGGTCGCCGTGACGGGTCCCGTCGAGCGAGCGCCCCAGCAGGCCCAGGAGGGCCACAGCCACTGCCGCGCCCACGATGAGGATGTCGGCCACGTTCCCGACGAACCAGCCGTTGTAGTCGATGAAGTCGACGACGTGACCGCGGCCGGGACCGGGCTCCCGCAGCAGCCGGTCGGTCAGGTTCCCGGCAGCGCCGCCCAGCAGGAGACCCAGCGTCAGCGCCCACGCCCGGCTGCCCAGGCGCCGGGACGCGCGCACGACCACGACGACCACGACCACCGCCGCCACCGTGAACAGCCACGTGCTGCTCTCGCCCAGCGAGAAGGCCGCACCCGCGTTCCGGATCAGGCGCAGGCTGAGCGCGTCGCCGAGGACGGTCACCACGGACCCGTCCGAGAGGGCGCTGACGGCCGCTGCCTTGGTCGCCTGATCGATCGCCAGGCCGAGCACGGCGGCGGTGGCCATGAGCGTGTGCAGGCCGCTCCACCCGGAGCGGGGCGGACGCGGCCGCGCCGGGGCAGCAGGTTCTCGGGTCATCGCCCCAAGCCTCCCACGAGCGTGCCTGTGGGCCACCACGCGGTCGACGGGGACGACCGCACCGGCCCCCGGTACGACGGGTCAGCGGCGCTCGGCGCGCTGCTTGCACTCCATGCACAGGGTCGCGCGGGGGAAGGCCTGCAGGCGGGCCTTGCCGACAGCACTGCCGCAGGACGAGCAG
Source organism: uncultured Actinomycetota bacterium (assembly GCA_963843835.1). Lineage (GTDB taxonomy): Bacteria > Actinomycetota > Actinomycetes > Actinomycetales > CAWJMD01 > CAWJMD01. The sequence goes on along the minus strand of CAWJMD010000004.1, from coordinate 352,339 downwards.
ATGCCGTACGTACCGTCGTCGATCCGCCTGAGGGCGAGCAGGTTCTGCTGGACGAGCTCTCGCGCGTTGTTGGCGATGTTGATCCCGTGCTCGCGCTCGAAGGCCTTCGACCCGGTGTCCGCCTGGTCGTCGCCGACCGCGTCCGCCGAGTCCGCGATCAGCTCCGCGAGCTGGTGGTCGGCCAGTGCCAGCTCACCCTGCAGACGCTTCACCTCGTCGGTGAGCTGCCGGCGGACGGCGCGCAGCTCGGCCTTGGTCCACGGCGACTCCGCCTCCCGCACGGAGAGCCGTGCCGGAGGGACGGACGGGGCACCTGAACCGGGCAGCTTCACCGCGGGCGCCTTCTTCGCGGGCGCCTTCTTCGCGGGCGCCTTCTTCGCGGGCGCCTTCTTCGCGGGCGCCTTCTTCGCGGGCGCCTTCTTCGCGGGCGCCTTCTTCGCGGGCGCCGTCTTCGCGGCGCGCCGTCGTCGCAGCGGTCTTCGTCGTAGACGACTTCTTCGCAGCGGTCTTCGTCGTAGACGACTTCTTCGCAGCGGTCTTTGTCGTAGACGACTTCTTCGCAACGGTCTTGGTCGCGGGCGCCTTGTTCGCCGGCGCCTTCTTGGCAGTGGCCTTCTTCGCCGGCGCCTTCTTGGCAGTGGCCTTCTTCGACGTGGCTTTCTTGGCAGTGGCCTTCTTCGCGGGCGCCTTCGTGGCCGGGGCCTTCTTGGCGGAGGCCTTCGTGGCGGGCGCGTTCTTCGCGGGCGCCTTCTTCGCGGCCGACGTGGCCGCCGCTGTGTTCTTCGCCGCTGTCTTCTTCGCGGTGGCCGTCTGCGCGGAGGCCGTCGTCGCAGACGAGGTCTTCGTGGAGGTCTTGGACGCCGACGCCGTGCCAGCGTTCGCCGAGGACCCCGTCCGCCGACCCGAGCCGCCCCCGTCCGTCTTCTTGGCCGGCGGTCTGGTGGCGCCCTTGGCGGGGCCCTTGCGTCCGGCAGCCGTCGACGACCCGGTCGTGGGGGTGGACTTCCGCCCCGGTGCAGCCTTCTTCGCAGCAGCCATCGTCCGGCCTCCTCCGCCCGGGGGCGCTCGTGGTGCCGCCGACAATAGGCGTAGGCGTCGACACGCCGCACGTGCGACGCGCCGTGACGCCGTTCCTGCTCAGAACGGACACGAGGGCCGGCGCCCCTGGCGCCGGCCCCTCGTGACTCGTGCTCTGCTCAGCCGCCGAGCGGGTGCCCGGACTCCCCCGGCCGCCCCGGGACCATCGTGCCCTTGGACTCGAGGTCCTTGAGCTGGCCCTCGAGGTAGGCCTTCAGACGCGTGCGGTACTCACGCTCGAAGGCACGCAGCTCGTCGATCTTGCGCTCCAGGAGCGAACGCTCCTGCTCGAGCGCACCCAGGGTCTGGGACTTCTTCTGCTCGGCCTCGCGGACCAGGGTCTCGGCGCGCTCCTGTGCCTCGGCCACCAGTCGGTCGCGCTGCTGCTCGCCGCTGCGCACGTGCTCGTCATGGAGCTTCTGGGCCAACGCCAGCATGCCGGTCGCCGCCTCGGGGCCGACCTGCCCGTCGCCACCGCCGGCGAAACCGCCGACGGGCGCCGCCGCTGCCGGCGCCACCACGGGCTCCGGCTCGGGCTCCGGCTGAGGCTCGGGCTCGGGCTCGGGCTCCGGCGCAGCCACAGGCTCGGGAACCTGCTCGTGCACCGCGGTCGCCGACGCGGCCGCACCGGCTCGGCTCAGCTCACCGACCCGACGCTCGCAGGCGGAGAGCTTCGACTTCAGCTCCTCGTTCTCGGCCTGGAGTGCGCGGAGGGTGTTGACCACGTCGTCGAGGAAGTCATCGACCTCGTCCTGGTCATACCCCTCGCGGAACTTCGTCGGCTGGAACGTCTTGCTGACAACTTCTTCCGGCGTCAACGCCATGTGGTCACCTCGTACGCGATGTGTGGAGCGCTGATCCCTTCCCGGGATCACCGCCGCAACGTTAGCGGAACAGCACGGTCACCGCCGAGCCCGCGGTCGCGGGTGGGCGGGTGGTTCAGGACAGGCTTCGTTGCAGCGCGCCGACGACGTTCATCAGCACGACGAGGCTGATCATGATCACCAAGAACGCCAGATCGAGTCTCACGGGCCCGAGCGGCAACGGAGGCAGGACACGCCGCAACGCCTTGAGCGGCGGGTCGGTGGGGGTGTAGATGATCTCGGCGAGCACCAGGCTGACGCCCTTCGGACGCCACTCGGGAGAGAAGGACCGGACCAGGTCGAACACCAGGCGTCCGATCATCAGGAGGAAGAAGACCCACAGGAGGAACGAGACCAGGGCCAGGAAGACCACCATGTGCGGGCTGCGCTCCGCCGTCAGCTCTGGTTGAAGAAGCCGGCTGTGGACGCGGCACGCGCGGTGGACGCGGCCGGAGCACTGACCTCGACGTGTGCGGGTGACAGCAGGAAGACCTTGCTCGTCACGCGCTCGATCGAGCCGCGCTGACCGAAGACGAGACCCGCCGAGAAGTCGACGAGGCGCTTGGCGTCCGCGTCGTCCATGTCCGTGAGGTTCATGATCACGGGGATGCCCTCGCGAAAGTTCTCGCCGATCGTCTTGGCGTCGTTGTAGGTCCGCGGGTGGATCGTCGAGATCCGCGTCAGCTCTCCGCCCATGGGTTCGGCCACGACGCGTGACGCGGTGCGCTCGCGCTTGATCGGCGTCACGTCAGCCCTCCGCTCCTCGTGCTGCTCCTCGACCCACGAGCCGGCCGGCTCGGAACCGTGCGTCTCGTAGTCGGAGCGCTCGTCCTCCTCGGCCAGACCGAGGTAGACCATCGTCTTGCGCAAGGCCCCGCCCATGGTGCTCTCCTCCGGTGCGTGTCCCGCATCGCTGCGAGGTCCGATCAACATGCGCTTCGGCGCGAGTTCGACGCTACCCGAGCGGCGGACGTGAACCGAGGACCGCCGTGCCGACACGCAGGTGTGTCGCGCCGCAGGCCACGGCGGCCTCGAGGTCCGCGCTCATCCCGGCCGAGATCCACTGGGCCCCCGGATGATCGGCACGCACCCGCTCGGCCACCTCGCGCAGACGCGCGAAAGCCTGCGACGCGTCGGCATCCAGTGGCGCGACCGCCATCACCCCCCGCAGCCTCAGTCCCTGCGCATCGGCGACGGCCTCCACCAGCGCGGGCGCGTCGCGAGGGGAGACCCCACCGCGGCCGGAGTGCTCGCCGGCGGGGTCGAGGTCGATCTGCACGAGCACGTCGAGCGACCGGTCCGCAGCGAGCGCCCCACGCGACAGCGCGCGAGCGAGCCTCTCGCGGTCGATGGAGTGGACGACGTCGGCCCAGCGAGCGACGGACCCCGCCTTCTTGGTCTGCACCTGGCCGATGCAGTGCCACCGCAGGCCGAGCTGCTCGAGCTGCTCACGCTTCTCCCGGCCCTCCGCGTCACGGGCCTCGCCGACGTCGACCACACCGAGTGAGGCGAGCAGCTCCAGGTCGCTGGCCGGATAGGTCTTGGTCACGACGACGGTGGTCAGCTCGGACGCGTCCCGACCGCTGGCGGCGCAGGCCTCCGACACGCGGGCGCGCAGCCGCTCCAGTGCGGCGGCGAGTTCCTCGGCACGGGCGGTCACCGAGCTCGCCCCTCGGCGGGGACGTCCCCACCGTCCGGGGACGGCAGCATCCACGCGACGCCGGCGAACCGCCCGGTGCTGCCGTCGCGCCGGAACGAGAACAGGCTCGGGTCCTCGGCGGTGCAGCCGGGTGCCAGGTCGATCGACACGCAGTGGCGCGAGAGTTGTTCCAGCACACCGGACGCCAGGTCGATCGACGGCGTTCCGGTCCGGGTGCGTGCGGCGCTGACCGGGACCTGTCGCGCCACCTCGTCGCGCATGCCGGCGGGCACCTCGTAGCAGCGGGGACAGATCGACGGCCCGACCACAGCCGTCAGCTCCTGCGCACCGAGGTCTCGCAGGGCGGTGATCGTGGCGTCGATGACGCCCGCGGCCATTCCGGTGCGCCCGGCGTGCGCCACCGCGACCACGCCACGTCCTGGATCCGCCAGGAGCACCGGGACGCAGTCGGCCACCATGACCGCGAGCGCCAGCCCGGGTCGCCTCGTCACCACCGCATCGGCGCTGGGCACGGTCCCCTCCCAGGGACCATAGGCCTCCACCACGCCCGTTCCGTGCACCTGGTCGACGAAGAGGAGGTGGTCGTCGCTAACGCCCACGCGCTCGGCCAGGCGATGCCGGGCGGCGTCGACGGAGGCGTCGTCATCGCCCACGTGCCGCGCCAGATTCGCTGTTCCGTAAGGTTTTTCGGGATCGATCCGCGCCTGGCCGCGATCGGTGAACGCCAACGTCGCCCGGACGGCGCTCGCCCCTGCCGACACGCCGAGACCCCGTGACCACCTGAGGAGGTCACGGGGTCCGGCTGCGGTCACCGGGCAGCTCCGGAGGAGTTGCTGCTCACTTGAGGAAGTCGGGCACGTCCAGATCGTCGTCCTCGAACGCCACCGACCGGGGTGCCGGTCGCCGACCGTGCTCCTCGTCAACGACCCGCGGCGGGGTCGCGTGCTGGCCGTTCGTCGCGTGCGCGGCCCCCGCAGGGACAGGCTGGAGCACCTCGGCCGACGAGAGGTCGAGGTCGGCATCGGGGCGGGTCGCCGGAGCCGCCTGGCTCGGGTCGGCCGTGGTGGGCTGGTACCCGTTGCCCGGGGACGTCGCCGGCGCGGGAGTGGCGGTCGCGGCGGCCGGGACGCGCGTCTGCGTGCGCCCGCTGACCTGCCCGAGGGCGCGCTCGTCGCGACGACGGTGGGGGGTGCCGCCGTCGAAGCCGGCCGCGATGACGGTGACCCGCACCTCGTCGCCGAGGGCGTCGTCGATGACCGTGCCGAAGATGATGTTGGCCTCGGGGTGGGCCGCCTCCTGCACGAGGCGGGCCGCCTCGTTGATCTCGAACAGCCCCAGGTCGCTGCCGCCCTGGAAGGAGAGCAGGACGCCGTGGGCGCCGTCGATGCTGGCCTCCAGCAGGGGCGACGAGATGGCGAGCTCGGCCGCCTGCACCGCGCGGTCCTCGCCACGGGCCGAGCCGATGCCCATCAGCGCGCTGCCGGCACCCTGCATCACCGACTTCACGTCCGCGAAGTCGACGTTGACCAGACCCGGGGTGGTGATGAGGTCGGAGATGCCCTGGACACCGGAGAGCAGAACCTGGTCGGCCGCCTTGAACGCGTCCATCACCGAGACCGCGCGGTCGCTGATGGACAGCAGCCGGTCGTTCGGGATGACGATGAGCGTGTCGACCTCCTCGCGGAGGCCCTCGATGCCCGTGTCCGCCTGGGTGGCGCGCCGGCGGCCCTCGAAGGTGAACGGCCGCGTCACGACGCCGATCGTGAGGGCGCCCAGCGAGCGCGCGATCCGCGCGACGACCGGGGCGCCGCCCGTGCCGGTGCCGCCGCCCTCGCCGGCCGTCACGAAGACCATGTCGGCCCCCTTGATGACCTCCTCGATCTCCTCGGCGTGGTCCTCGGCGGCCTTCTTGCCGACCTCGGGGTCAGCGCCGGCGCCGAGCCCGCGCGTCAGCTCACGGCCGACGTCGAGCTTGACGTCGGCGTCGCTCATCAACAGCGCCTGCGCGTCGGTGTTGATGGCGATGAACTCCACGCCCTTGAGGCCGACCTCGATCATCCGGTTGACGGCGTTGACGCCGCCGCCGCCGATGCCGACGACCTTGATGACCGCGAGGTAGTTCTGCGGTGCTGCCACGGTGAGCGCCTCTCCCTGAGTGCCTGATGGGACCTGCCTAGACCTTCACCCTCAACTAGAGGGTTATAGTTATGTCAACTGGTCGTGGGCGTGACGCTAGGACGCGGACGGCCGCGCACCAAGGAGGCGCGCGGCGTGTCGCGGGATCCATCGGGGCGATGGGGCCGGTGGTGGGGCGGGTCGTGCCGTCGCAGCACCGCTCAGCGGGTGACGGGGGTGCCAGGTGCCGACACGTCGTAGACCTCGGCCGGCGTCTGCAGCAGCACCGTCAGGACCGCGGCCTTGCGCGCGCCGTCCTCGTTGCTCCCCCACACGACCGTCGAGCCGGACCGCAGGGTGAGGGTGACGCTGTCCGGGGTGAGGGCCTCCGTGCCGGCAACCTGCGCCCGCAGCCCCGGCGGCATCTGCTCGAGCACCTCGCTGGCGGCCTGGAGGGGCCGGTCGCCCGCCACGACGGTCGCGGCCGACACGAGGGGCAGGTCGGCGGGCGGCTCGGGCGCTGTGGCCATCTGCACACCCTCCGCGTCGACGAGGGCGATCCCCGCGTCGGTGGCCACGGCCGCCACGGGCACGCGCTCGGTGACCCGGACCTCGAGCGTCGACGGCCACACGCGCAGCACCTGTGCGTCGGCGACCACCGGCAGCTCCTCGATCCGCGCCTCGATGGCGCCGGTGTCGACGCGCGCGAGGGGGCGTCCGAGGTCGGGAGCGGCCAGCGCCTCGACGTCCGCGAGGCCGAGCCGCTCACCACCCACCAGCTGGACCTGCCGGGCCTCGAGCCACGGGGACGCGAGAACGACCCAGCCCAGGGCCGTCGCGACGGCGAGGACGGACGCGGCCAGCAGCAGAGGACGCCAGGTCGCCCAGCGCCGGCGGCGTGCGCGGTCGGCGAAGCGGCGGACGGAGGCCGTGGAGACGACCCGCGCCCGCGAGGGCGCGATCGTGGGTCGGGACGACGCGCCGGACGTGGCAGCGGACCGTGCGGCAGCCTGACGTCCGGTCACCGGCGGGGACACGGCCGGACGCGCGGCCGGCCCGGGCCGGGGCCGGGCTCGAGGCACCCGCGGGGGGTCGACGGGTTCGGGGGCGGGGCGGCGCACCGGCCGTGTCGGACGCGGGCTCACGTGGTGGCCTCCGGGTTCGCAGCGGGTCGACCGACCTCGCCGGTCGGTCCGCCGGCAGGCTCCGCAGCCGCCGCAGCCAGCTGCTCCCGGTGGGAACCGTTGTGCAGCAACGCAAGTACCTCGCGGCCGATCATGGTCACGTCGCCGGCTCCGATGGTCAGCACGAGGTCCCCCGGGCGCGTGCGGCTGACCGCCTCGAAAGGGGCGGCCGACCACGACTCGACGTAGGCGACCCGCTCCCCCGGCAGGTCGACCGCGTCGGCGACGAGGGCTCCGGTCACGCCCGGCACGGGGTCCTCCCGCGCCGGGTACACGTCCATCACCACGACCTCGTCGGCGGCCGACAGGGCCTGCCCGAACTCGCGGGCGAACGAGAGCGTGCGGCTGAACAGGTGGGGCTGGAAGACGACGACGAGCCGCCCCGCGCCCGCGACCTGCCTGCCGGTCGCGACCGCGGCTGCCACCTTCGCCGGGTTGTGGGCGTAGTCGTCGTACACGCGGACGCCGGCGGACTCGCCGCGTGCCTCGAACCGGCGACGTGTGCCGGTGAAGGCGCCCAGTCCGGCGACGGCCTGGACGACGTCGACGCCCAGGGCGATCGCCGCCGTGAACGCCGCGGCGGCGTTCAGCGCGTTGTGGTGGCCCGGCACCGCGAGCCGCGCCCGCCCCACCGCGCGGCCCTCCAGCACCAGCTCGAAGTCCGCGCACCCCGCCGCGAACGACAGGTCGGTGAGCCTGACGTCCGCGTCGTCGCCCGTCCCGTACACGAGGACCTGGCGACCGGCCTCCCGCGCGCGGGTGGCGAGCGCCGCCGACCCGGAGTCGTCGCCGCAGGCGACCAGGACTCCGTCCGGCCCGAGCCGCTCGGCGAAGGCGTCGAACGCCTCGACCACCTTCTCGGCGGTGCCGTAGTGGTCGAGGTGGTCGGGCTGGACGTTCGTGACGACCGAGACGACCGGCGTGTACACGAGGAACGACGAGTCGGACTCGTCCGCCTCGGCCACGAACACGTCGCCCGAGCCCTGGTGCCCGTTCGTTCCCGCCCCGACCAGCTCACCACCGATGGCGAAGGACGGATCGAGGCCCGCGCTCTGCAGGAGCACCGTGAGCATCGACGAGGTCGTGGTCTTGCCGTTGGTGCCGGCGACGGCCACACCGCGGTACCCCTGCATCAGGGAGTGCAGCGCCTGCGACCGGTGCAGGACGGTCACGCCACGCTCGGCCGCCCGCACCAGCTCGGGGTTCGAGGGGCGGATCGCCGAGGACGCCACGACGGTCCTCGCCCGGTCGACCCGTGCGGGGTCGAACCCCGCCTCCACCTCGCCCCCGACCGCTCGCAGGGCGGTCAGAACCGGCAGGTCCTTCGCGTCGCTGCCCGAGACCTCGAGACCGCGCGCCAACATGATCCGGGCGATGCCCGACATGCCGATGCCGCCGACGCCGACGAAGTGCACGGGGGCCAGCTCCGATGCGGGGGGCACCCTCGCCGTCAGGTCGAAACGGGGGCCGACGGTGGCCATCAGCGCCTGCCCGGGTGGCTGTCGGCGGCGTGCTCCACGAGATCGGCCAGGCGCTCGTCGGCGTCCCGGACACCCGCACCCGCCGAGGCGGCCGCCATCGCGGCGACGCGTCCAGGGTCGGCGATGAGGGGGACGAGATGGTCGCGGAGCCAGTCGGCGTCGAGGTCGGTGTCGTTGACCAGCAACCCGCCACCGACCGCGACCACCGGCTCGGCGTTCAGGCGCTGTTCGCCGTTGCCGATCGGCAGGGGCACGTAGACCGCGGGCAGGCCGACGGTGGTCAGCTCGCACACGGTGTTGGCACCGGCCCGGCAGAGCACGAGATCCGCCGCTGCGTAGGCCAGATCCATCCGGTCACAGTATTCGAGCGCCACGTACGCGGGTCCGTGGCCGGACGCGGCTCCGGCCTTGCCGGCGCCGGTGAGGTGGAGGACGCCGATCCCGGCCGCGGTCAGGTCCTTCAGTGCGCCCGCGACGGCGTCGTTCAGCCGCTGGGCCCCGAGCGAGCCGCCGGTGACCAGGAGGGTCGGTGCGTCGGGCGCCAGCCCGAGGTGCCTGCGGGCCTCGTCCCGCATCGCCGCGCGGTCGAGCTGGCTGATCTCGCGACGCAGCGGCATGCCCACGCGGACGGCATGAGGCAGCCGGGTGAGGGGGAAGGTGACGGCGACGTGCCGGGTCAGCCTGGCGCCCAGCCGGTTCGCCACCCCCGGTCGGCTGTTCTGCTCGTGGACCACGATCGGCACCCCCAGCCGGCGGGCCGCCAGGTAGGCCGGAGGGCTGACGTAGCCGCCCATGCCGACGACCACGTCGGCCTGCGCCGACGAGATCGCCTCCGCCGCGAGGTCGACTGCCGCCTTCAGCCGGGCCGGCACCTTGAGCAGGGCACCCGAGGGCCGACGGGGGAGCGGCACCTTCGGGATCGCGATCAGGCGGTACCCGCGGGCGGGTACGAGCCGTGCCTCGAGCCCGTCCTCGGTGCCGAGGGCCAGCACCCGGGTCGCGGGGTCACGACGCACGAGGGCATCGGCCAGCGCGAGCAGGGGGCTCACGTGACCGGCGCTGCCCCCGCCGGCCAGCACCACCGACAGCGGCCCGGCCCGACGCGTCCCACCGCTCACAGCCTCTGCCGTCCGGCTGCACCGCGCGAGCCGACGACCGCCAGCGAACGGCGGACCACCCCGGCACGGGCCGCGAGGGCGTCGCGCGCACCGGGTTCGCACCGGGCGAAAGACAGCACCATGCCGAGTGCAGCGAGGGTGGTCAGCAGGGCGGATCCCCCGCTGGACACCAGTGGGAGGGGCACGCCGATCACGGGGAGCAGCCCGAGCACGACGGCGACGTTGACGAGGGCCTGGCCGATCACCCAGGCGAGCACCCCGGAGGTGGCGACCTTCACGAAGAGGTCGTCGGTGCGCAGGATCACCCGCAGCCCGGCGACGGCGACCACCGCGAACAGGGCGAGGATCGTCAGGGTGCCGGGCAGGCCCAGCTCCTCGCCGATGATGGCGTAGATGAAGTCGTTGTGAGCCTCCGGCAGCCACGACCACTTCTCGCGGCTCGCCCCCAGCCCCAGGCCCCACCAGCCGCCCGAGGCGAGGGCCCAGGTGCCGTGCGTCGACTGCCAGCAGGCACCCAGCTGGTCGCACTCGGCGCCGCCGACCCAGGTCTCCACCCGGGCCATGCGGTTCTTGCTGGACAGGACCAGGAGGCCGGCCAGCGCCGCGCCGGCGACGAGCGCCAGCGCGAACAGGCGCCCGGAGACACCCGCGACGAAGAGCATGACGCCGACGAGCATCATGATGACCAGGGCCGTCCCGAGGTCGCGTCCGGCCAGCACCAGCGCCAGGACGAGGCCGGCCACCGGGCCGATCGGCACGATCGCATGCTGCCACCGGTGCAGCAGGGACGACTTCGCAGCCAGGATCGACGCGCACCACACCACGAGGGCGAGCTTGGCCGCCTCGGAGGGCTGCGCCGTGAAGGGCCCGACCCCGATCCAGTTGAGGTTGCCGTTGGCCCCGAAGCCCAGGGGCGTGAAGACGAGCAGCTGCGCCCCCAGCGACAGCATCACGAGGGGCCACGCCAGCCGCTTCCACACGGGCACGGGGACCCGCGCCAGGCCCAGCATCAGCGGAACGCCGACCGCCGCGTACAGCGCCTGCTTGCCGAAGACCGCGAAGGGCGAACCACCTGCGGCGATCGAGTCGACGCTGGAGCTCGACAGCACCATCACCAGCCCGATCACCACGAGCACGAGCGTGGCGCCGAGCAGGAGGTAGTAGCTGGTGGTGGGCGTCTCCCACACGGCCAGACGCTCGGTCACGCGGCGGCCGATGCCCGCTGTCAGCCCCTCCTGGCGCCCGGACCGGGTCGTGCCCGGCGTGAGCGTGGCCACCTCAGCCGTCCTCCCTGTCAGCGCTGTCGGCGCCGTCGGCGACCAGGGCCCGGACCGCGGTGGCGAAGACGTCGCCCCGGTGGCCGTAGGTCGTGAACTGGTCCATGGAGGCGCTGGCGGGGGCAAGCAGCACCGTGTCACCGGGGCGCGCCAGGTCGGCGGCCGCGGTGACGGCCCGGCGCATGACGAACTCGGCCAGTGGCATGCCACCAGTCTCGACGGCGTCCACCTCGACGACGCGGACATCCGGTGCGTGTCGCGCCAGTGCCTCCCGCAGCGGGCCACGGTCGACCCCGATCAGCACCGCCGCGCGCAGACGACCCGCGTTCTCGCGGACGAGCACGCTGAAGTCGGCACCCTTCGGCAGGCCACCGGCGACCCACACGACGGACTCGAACGCCCTCAGCGACGCGGCGGCCGCGTGGGGGTTGGTCGCCTTCGAGTCGTCGACCCACGCGACACCACCCGCACGCGCGACCATCGAGATGCGGTGGGGCTCCGGCACCACGCCGCGCAGTCCGTCACGGACGGCGGACGGAGGGACCCCGTGGGCGCGGGCGAGTGCCGCCGCCGCCAGGGCGTTCGCGACCGTGTGCGCCGCCACCACACCGCCCCCCGCCTGCTCGAGGTCCGCCAGCGTCCCCAGCTCGAGCGCGCTCGACGACCGGTGCTCGGTGAACGCGCGGTCGCACAGCACGTCGTCGACGACCCCGAGCATCGAGCGGGCGGGCACCCCGAGGGTGAAACCGACCGCGCGGCACCCGTCCACGACGTCGGCAGCCTCGACCATCCGCTCAGTGGCGGGGTCGTCGACGTTGTAGACGCACGCGACCTCCGTCCGCTCGTAGACCTTGCCCTTGGCAGCCGCGTAGGCGTCCGTCGAGCCGTGCCAGTCGACGTGGTCGGGGGCCAGGTTCAGGCAGGCGGAGGCCCGCGGTCCGATCGAGTGCGACCAGTGCAGCTGGAAGCTCGACAGCTCGACGGCGAGCACGTCGTACGGCTCGGGGTCGACGATGGCGTGGAGCAGCGGTGTGCCGACGTTGCCGACCGCGGCTGCCCGCAGGCCCGCCGCGGTCAGCATCGCCTCGAGCATCCGCACCGTGGTGGTCTTCCCGTTGGTGCCGGTGAGCGTCAACCAGGGCGCCGCTCCGACGGCGGGCCGGAGGCGCCAGGCCAGCTCGACCTCGCCCCACACCGGCACGCCTGCGGCGGCGGCCTCCACCAGCAGGGGCGCGTCGGGGCGCCAGCCCGGCGAGGTGACGACCAGGTCAGGACGTCCGCCGTCGACCGTGGGCAGCGTCGAGGCGCTCTCCGGGCCGAGGAGCGTGCGCCCACCCAGTACGTCGACGAGCTCGCGGTCGCGTCGCAGGGCCGGCCCGTGGGCCGGGTCGCCCGGGTCGCGCGCATCGACCACGACGACCCTGGCGCCGCGCTGGAGCAGCGCGTCCGCCGCGGCGAACCCCGACAGGCCAAGCCCGGCGACCACCACCCGCAGGCCGGCCCAGTGCGCGCCGGCGTGCGTGAGGTCCGCCGTCCGAGCTGGGCTGCCGTGCGCCCCGGTCACAGGGCGACGACCCACTCGGCGTAGAAGAGACCGAGGCCGAGCGCGACGAAGAGGCCGGCGATGATCCAGAACCGGATCACGATCGTGACCTCGGCCCACCCGGCGAGCTCGAAGTGGTGCTGCAGCGGTGTCATCCTGAACACGCGGCGTCGCGTGAGCTTGAACGACGTGACCTGGATGATCACCGAGAGGGTGATCAGCACGAAGAGCCCGCCCATCACGATGAGGAGCAGCTCGGTGCGCGTCGTGATCGCCAGACCGGCGAGCACCCCGCCGAGCGCCAGGGACCCCGTGTCACCCATGAAGATCTTCGCCGGCGAGGCGTTCCACCACAGGAAGCCGAAGCACGAGCCCATCACGGCCGCCGCGACCACGGCCAGGTCGCGTGGGTCGCGCACCTCGTAGCACTGGGGACCGGCCTGGGCCACGTTCTGGCACGACTGGTTCGACTGCCAGATGCCGACGAGTACGTAGGCCCCCGCGACCATCGTGGACGCGCCGGTGGCCAGCCCGTCCAGACCGTCGGTGAGGTTCACGCCGTTGCTCGTCGCCGCGATCATCAGCTGGGCCCAGATGACGAAGAGCAGCAGCCCGAGCGCCGCGCCGGCGAAGGCGAAGTTCAGGTTGGTGTCCCGGATCGCCGAGATGGCCGTCGAGGCCGGCGTGCGGTAGCCCTCGTTCGGGAACATCAGCGCCAGCACGGCGAAGACCGCGGCGACCACCGACTGGGCGAGGAGCTTGGGCAGGCTGCGCAGGCCGAGGCTGCGTTGCCGCGAGATCTTGGTGAAGTCGTCGAGGAAGCCGACCAGTCCCAGCCCCGTCATCAGGAAGAGGACCAGCAGCGCCGAGACGGTCACCGGGGTGGTGGTCAGCACGTGCGCGAGGCCGTACGCGGCGAGGCTCGACCCGATGATGACGGCTCCGCCCATCGTGGGCGTGCCCCGCTTGGTGTGGTGGGTGGTCGGCCCGTCGTCCCGGATGAACTGGCCGTAGCCGCGTTTGACCAGGAACCGGATGAACAAGGGTGTGCCGAAGAGGGAGAAGACGAGCGACAGCGCAGCCGCGACCAGGACCGTTCTCATCGGCGTGCCACCGGCGCCACGACGCTCATCGCGCGGCCCCCCGCCCGTCGTCCTCGGGGGGCCCGGAGGGAGCCGAGGGTTCCGGGCAGCCTGGCCGTTGCGCGTTCACGGACCCCAGGGTGTCAGCCCCGTCGCCGCTGTCTGCGGAACCCTGCGCCGCGGCCTCCGGCGTGTCAGCGGCCACACGGTCCCCCAGCCACCGCAGCCCGCTGTCCCGAGAGGACTTGAAGAGCGCCACGTCGCCGGGCTCCAGCCGCTCGGCCAGCAGCTCGTACGCGGCCTCGGTATCCGGCACCCACACCGACTCACCACCCCAGGAGCCCTCCATCACCGCACCGGTGTGCATCGGCCTCGCCCCGTCGCCGACGACGACGAGCTGGGAGATGTCGAGGCGGACCGCCAGCCGCCCGATCTCGTCGTGCAGGCTCGCGGACTCGTCGCCGAGCTCGAGCATCTCTCCCAGGACCGCCCACGTCCGGCGTCCCTGCCCCATCGAGGCGAGGGCCTTCAGCGCGGCCCGCACCGAGTCGGGGTTGGCGTTGTAGGCGTCGTTGACGACGGTCACCCCGTCGGACCGGTGGGTCACCTCCATCCGCCAGCGGCTGGCCGCGACGGCCGTCGAGAGGAGGTCGGCGACGCGCTCCGGCAGCAGGCCGAGCCGCAGGGCGACCGCTGCCGCGGAGAGCGCGTTCGACACGTGGTGCTCTCCGTGCAACGCGAGCCGGACGGCGGCGGACCCCTCGGCCCCGGCGACGGAGCTGACCAGGCGGAAGGAGGGCCGGCCCTGCTCGTCGAGCCGGACGTCCTCGGCCCTCACGGCCGCCTCGGGCGCGCCCGCCGCGCTCGTGAACAGCACGAGGCCCGGGGCCGCGGCGGCCATCGCCGCGACGCGCGGGTCGTCCAGGTTGAGCACCGCCACGCCCTCGGGACCGAGGGCCTGGACGAGCTCCGCCTTCGCCGTGGCCACCCCCTCGAGCGAGCCGAACTCGCTCGCGTGCGCGTGCCCGACGTTCAGCACCACCGACACCGCGGGCGGGGCGATCGAGGTCAGGTAGGACAGGTGGCCCGCTCCCCGGGCTCCCATCTCGGCCACCAGGTACCGCGTGTCCTCGTCGATCCGGCACACCGTGAGCGGGACGCCGATCTCGGAGTTGAACGACTGCTCGGCTGCCACGGTCGGTCCGAGACCGGCGAGGAGGGTGGCCAGGAGGTCCTTGGTGCTGGTCTTGCCGGAGGAGCCGGTCACCGCGACCACGGTCAGTGCCTCACCCGCCGCGTCGACGGTCGCCCGCGCCAGCCGTCCGAACGCCTCCTGGGCGTCGCCGACCAGGACCTGCGGCAGCGGGTCGTCGACGGCCCGCTCGACCAGGGCGGCGACGGCACCTGCCTGCCGGGCGGCGGCGACGTAGTCGTGGCCGTCGGCCTGCTCGCCGCGCCGGGCCACGTAGAGGCCGCCGGGGCCGCAGAGGCGGGAGTCGGTCACGACCGGCCCGTCGACGACGAGGTCCGCGGGGCCACCGGTGACCAGGCTGCCGCGCGTGGCAGCGACCACCTGGTCGAGGCGGAAGGGGATCACGACGCCCCCACGGCAGGTCGCGCCGCGAGGGCGGCGGCGAGCACGTCGCGGTCGTCGAAGGGGTGGATCGTCCCTGCCACCTCCTGCCCCTGCTCGTGGCCCTTGCCGGCCACGAGCACGGCGTCGCCGTCCCCGGCGGCCCGCTCGACCGCGACCCGGATGGCCTCGCCGCGGTCGGCGACCTCGAGCACCTCGGCACCGCGGCCGGGCGCCACGGTGCGGGCCCCCGCCACGAGCCGGGCGCGGATGGCCGCAGGGTCCTCGCTGCGCGGATTGTCGTCGGTGACCACGACGACGTCCGCCCAGTGCGCGGCGGCCACCCCCATGGCCTCGCGCTTGCCGGGGTCCCGGTCCCCGCCGGCCCCGAGCACGACGACCAGGCGTCCCGTCGCGGTGCGACGCAGCGCACGCAGCGCCGCAGCCACCGCGTCGGGGCTGTGGGCGTAGTCGACGACGGCCAGCGGGCCGCGGTCGGAGCGGACGACCTGCATGCGACCAGGCACCTCGGCACCGCGGGCCAGCCCGTCCCTGATGCCCTCTTCCTCCAGGCCGGCGGCGATGAGCATGAGGGCCGCCAGCGACGTGTTGGCGACGTTGAAGTCCCCGGCGAGGGGGCTCACCAGGTCGATCCGACGGCCGTCGCGGTGCTGCAGGGTGAACTCCGTGCCGGCGCCGTCGAGGGACGGGGTGAGATCGACCGCTGCCCAGTCGGTCTCGCTCGATCCCCCGTGCTCTGCCACGAGGGGCGTGTGGAAGGTGACGACCGGAACCGTCGCCTCCCCGGCGAGCCGGGTGCCCCACGGGTCGTCCACGCAGACCACCGCGGTACGGGCGCGGTCCGGCGTGAAGAGGGAGGCCTTGGCGGCGAAGTAGTGCTCCAGGTCGGGGTGGAAGTCGAGGTGGTCCTGGGACAGGTTGGTGAAGCCCGCGACGTCGTAGCGGACGGCGTCCACACGGTGCAGCGCGAGCGCGTGGCTCGACACCTCCATGGCGCAGGCCGTGACGCCGGCCTCGCGCATGGCCGCGAGCAGACCGTGCAGGTCCGGCGACTCGGGCGTGGTGCGGGGACTGGGTACGCGGCTGTCGGCGAAGCGCGTCTCCACCGTCCCGATCAGGCCCGTGGTCCTGCCCGCGTGCCGGAGGGCCGCCTCGAGCAGGTAGCAGGTGGTGGTCTTGCCGTTGGTCCCGGTGACACCGAGCATCAGCAGGTCGGACGCCGGGTCGCCGTAGACCCAGGACGACACGTCGCCGAGCAGCGCGCGCGGGTCGGCCACGACCAGGACAGGGACGGCGACACCCTCGCAGAGGTGCGCGCCCTCCTCGTCGGTGAGGACGGCCGCGGCACCGGCGGCGGCGGCGTCGCCCGCGAAGCGTGCGCCGTGCACGCGAGCCCCTGGCAGCGCGGCGTACAGGTCGCCCGGGCGTACCGCGCGGGAGTCGAGCGTGGCCCCCGTCACGGACGTGTCAGCAGCGGGGGCGTCGTCGGCGGTGCGGGCGCCCAGTAGCGCGGCCAGCCTGGCGACCGTCCGGCCGCCGCCCTGGCCCGGCACCGCGGTGGGCCGCGGGAACGCGCCCGTCACCGGGTCGTCCGTGGGTGTCGAGGCCTGCTGCTCCAGGGGGTGGTCGGGCACGTCGGGAGGTTACCGCCGTGCCGGCAGCACCCCGGACCCCGCGTCCGGGCGCCCGCACCGCGGGTCCACGGGCCGGTCACTCGTACGTGAGGGGGTACAGCGAGGCCTTCTGCCCCGAGGGCGGGATGGCCATGTCCTGCAGTGCGAAGGACATGACGTCACGGAAGACGGGAGCCGCCACGGTTCCGCCGTAGTAGCCGTTCGTGGGGCGCTGCAGCGTGACGCCGATGACGATCTTGGGGTCCTCCGCAGGGGCCATGCCGATGAACGAGCCCGTGTACCCGCTGTAGCCGCCCGCCAGCGGTGCCTGTGCCGTCCCCGTCTTGCCGGCCACCCGGTAGCCGGGCACGGTGGCGTTGCCACCGGTGCCCTCGGAGACGGCGCCCTCGAGCATGGAGCGCACCTGCTGCGCCGTCTCGGGGCTGACGACGGTGGTGCCCTCGGACGCGGGCGTGGGCACCATGGTGCCGTGCTCGTCCTCGACGGCGTCGACGAGCCGCGGGGTCATGCGGACGCCGTCGTTGGCGATGGTCGCGAAGACCTGGGCCGACTGGAGCGCGTTCACCGAGACGCCCTGACCGAAGAGGACCGTGAACTGCTGGCGGCCGTCCCAGCTGTCGGCGGGGGCGAGGATCCCGTTGGTCTGGCCGGGGAAGTCGAGCCCGCTGGGCTGGCCTAGGCCGAAGCGCTTCAGGTACTCGTACCGCGTCTCGCGGCTGAGCTGCTGCCCGACCATCACCGTGCCGGTGTTGGACGACTCGCCGAGGATCCCGGCGAAGGTGAGCTTCTCCTTCGGGTGCGGGTGGGAGTCCCTGAACGTCTGCCCGTTGCTGGTGGTGTACCGGTCCGGCACCACGAACTGGCTCTCGGGGGTGACGACGCCCTCCTCGATGGCTGCAGCGGCGGTGATGACCTTGGCCGTCGAGCCCGGCTCGATGACGTCGGAGAGCGCCCGCGTGCCCCGGTCCTCCGCCTTCGAGGCGCCCGGGTTGTTGGGGTCCACCGACGGCGACTCGGCCAGCGCCAGGATGTTGCCGGTCTCGACCTCCATCGCGAACACGTTGCCCCACTGGGCTCCCGAGGCCGCGACCTGGGCGGCGATCGCCTGCTGGGCGTACCACTGCAGGTCGCGGTCGATGGTCAGGCGCACGTCGCGGCCGTCGACCGCGGGGACCTCGGCCATGTCGCCGGTCGGGATCATCTGCCCGTCGCCGCCGCGCTCGTAGTGGCGCTCGCCGTCCTTGCCGGCCAGCTGCTCGTCCAGGCTCATCTCGAGCCCGGCCAGGCCCTTGGCCTCGTCACCGCCGGTGAACCCGATGAGGTTGCCGGCCACGGCGCCCGCGGGGTAGCTGCGGGCGCTGGTCTTCTCGCTGTAGACCCCCGGGACGCGCAGGTCCTGCACGGCGCGCCACACCTGCGGCGTGACTCCCTTGACCACGTAGGCGAAACGCCGGTCGCCGTCCAGGGCCGCGCGCACCTCCGCTGTCGTGCTGCCGGTGACGGCGGCGATGTCGGCCGCCGCGCCGTCAAGACCCCCGGGCCCGCCGTCCGCGGTCTGGTACGAGGCGACCAGGGTCTGGTCGACGGTGATGTTGCGGCGCTCCACGCTGCTGGCGAGGGCGACGCCCTCGCGGTCGCTGATCTGACCGCGGTGGGCGAGCAGGGGAGCCTTGACGAGGCGGTTGCCGAGCGCCTCCTCGGCCAGCGCGGTCGCGTCGAGGCCCTGCATCTGGACCAGCCGCGCGGCGAACAGGCTGACCAGGACCATGATCACCAGCACCAGGCCGCGCGCGCGGCGGTCCGGCGAGCTCATCCGCAGGCCTCGACCCTCCGAGCGCACCCTGGGCGGCACCGGCGGCGCGGCGGTACGGCCGGCGGAGCTCCTGCCCGCCGCGCCGGCCTCGGCCTTCCGCTGTCCACGTCGCGGGGCGGGTTGCCCGCCCGTCGTCTGGCGCGTGCCCGTGCGCGCCTGACCGGCGCCTCTGCGCCGCGCCTGCTCGGTGAGGGTCATCCGTCTCCTCCGGCCCTGACTGCGCCGTCGCCGGGGTCGGCCGGCGAGGCGGGCGGGTCCACCGGCGCGTCCACCGCCGCGGTCGTGTCGGGGACGGCCGGCGCGGCAGCAGCCGCGGCGGCGTCGGCGGCGGCGTCGGCGGCGGCCTGGGCGGCCACGGCGTCCGCCTCGCTGACCTCCCCGGGGGCCGCCAGGGCGGCCGCCGGGATCTCGGCGAACGCGGCGGCCTTCTTCGGGTCGGCCGGCGTCGGGGAGCCGAGGATCCGACCGTCGGAGAGCCGGATGAAGGCGGGGCTGGCGTTCGGGATCATCCCCAGCTCGCGCGCCCGCGCCGACAGCGTGGACGGCGCGGACTGCACCGCCAGCTCCTCCGACAGCGCCTGCTCGGACTCGGTGAGGGCGATCTGGCGCAGCTCCAGCTGGTTCTCCTCGTAGGCGCCGCGCGACAGCACGATGTTGATCACCAGCACCGCCAGGAGGCTCGAGACCAGCAGGGCTGCGCAGCCGACGACGAAGGACGGCCGGGACGTGGCCCGCGCGGGGGCGGTGAGCACCCGCAGCCGGGGCGCGGGAGCCGCCGGCCGGACCAGGGCCCGGCGCTGTGGGCTGCGCGGGACGGACGCCGACGGGTGCGCCAGACGCGCGGCGGCCGGGCTCATGCCGCCCTCCCCGGCCGGCGCAGGCGCTCGGCTGCGCGCAACCGCACCGAGGCGGCACGGGGGTTCACGGCGATCTCGTCGTCGCCGGCGGTCTCCGCACCCCGGGTCAGCAGACGCAGCTGTGGTGCGTGCTCCGGCAGCTCGACCGGCAGGCCCTGGGGGGCGGTGCTCCGGGCTCCCTCGGCCAGGACCCTCTTGACCATGCGGTCCTCGAGCGAGTGGTACGACATCACCACGATGCGACCGCCGACGGCGAGCGCCTCGACCGCCGCCGGGATGGCGCGCTCGAGCGCCTCCAGCTCGCCGTTGACCTCGATGCGCAGCGCCTGGAAGGTCCGCTTGGCCGGGTTGCCCCCGGTGCGACGCGTCGCCGCGGGGACGCAGGCGCGGACGAGGTCCACGAGGCGGGCGCTGGTCGTGAACGGCTCGGTGGCGCGCTCGCGGACGACGGCGCCGGCGATCCGGCGCGCGAAACGCTCCTCGCCGTAGTCGCGCAGCACGCGGGCCAGGTCGGCGGCGGAGTAGGTGTTGAGCACGTCGGCCGCGGTGCTGCCCGTGCTCGCGTCCATCCGCATGTCGAGCGGTGCGTCGGTGCGGTAGGCGAAGCCCCGCGACTCCTCGTCGAGCTGGAGGGACGAGACACCCAGGTCGAACAGGACGCCCTGGACCCTGTGCAGGCCGAGGTCGGCCAGCACCTCCGGCAGCCGGTCGTACACCGCGTGCACGAGCGTGACGCGGTCGCCGAACCGGGCGAGCCGCTCCCCCGCGAGGGCGATGGCCTGCCGGTCGCGGTCGACCCCGACGAGGCGCGCTGCGGGACAGCCCTCCAGGAGCGCCTCGCTGTGCCCGCCCATCCCGAGCGTCGCGTCCACGACCACCGCCCCGGGGGTCGTCAGCGCGGCGGACAGCAGGGCGACGCAGCGCTCGAGCAGCACCGGCACGTGCCGCGCTGCTGCGTCCTCGGACATCTCGACCCTTCGACGTTCTCGGTGTGACTGGTGTGACTGGTGTGACTGGTGTGACTGGTGTGACTGGTCTGACTGGTGTGTCTGGTGTGGCTGGATGTTGCTGAGGTGACTGGGACCAGTCGGGCGACGGATGGCCGGGGGTGGGAGCCGGGTCGCGACCGGCTTTGTCGGCACGGGGTGGTCGCCCGGCCAGGTCCCCATCCGTCGGCACGGCCTGGCACCGGGGAAGGTGTGTCAGGACGCCGCGGACGGCTGGAGACCTGGCCCTGCGACCAGGGGCTCGCGGTCAGAAGAGGCCGGGGACGACCTCCTCAGCGGTGCTCGCGAACTCGGGCTCCTGCTCGGCCAGGTAGGCCTCCCAGGCGCCGGCGTCCCAGATCTCCACACGGGAGCCGGCCCCGATCACGGTGCAGTCGCGATCGAGGTTGGCGTACGTGCGCAGCTGGGTGGGGATCGTGATCCGGCCCTGCTTGTCGGGCAACTCGTCGTAGGCGCCGGACAGCAGCACCCGGAGGTAGTCACGCGCCTGCTTGCTGGCGACGGGGGCCTGGCGCAGCTGCTCGTGCATGCGTTCGAACTCGGAGGTGGTGAACACGTAGAGGCAGCGCTCTTGGCCCCGGGTGACCACCAGGCCGGGAGCCAGCTGGTCACGGAACTTCGCCGGCAGGATCAGCCGGCCCTTGTCGTCCAGCCGAGGGGAGTGCGTGCCGAGGAACATCGCCGCCCTCCCCTCCTGATTCGCGTCGGAACCCCCACGCTCCGACAACCTCCACATTACCCCACTTCACTCCACAGTCAACGAGATCTCGGCCGAGTCGCGGGGGGACTTGAGACAAAACTGCAGGTCAGATCGCTCGAACCGCAGTGGAGGACGATGGAGGGCCACACGCGGCAGCAGCGCGCGGAGGCGGGTCGCTGCACCGAGAGCTCGTCAGAAAGTGCCTCTCAAACAAGCTTTTATCGGGCATCTCAGGCCCAACCCGCGGCCCTGAGGGGGTTCCAGCCCCCCTGCGTGGGGGGAAGTGGGGAGGGTGCGGGACGGGGGCCGGAGCGAACGGTGACCCGGACGCCTACGTAATCGGTGGGCTCATCCCGTAACGTCGTGGCGTCAGGCGTCGCCGCCTGTCACACCCGCCGGAAGCCGAGGAGCACGAGTGACGACGACAGGTACGGCCCCCCAGAACCTGGAGGACCTGGCCTACACCGCGGGGGCCATCCAGCGGGCGATCGAGTCCGTGATCCAGGGTAAGCAGGGTGCAGTGCGCACGGCCCTGACGGTGCTGCTCGCGCAGGGACACCTGCTCGTCGAGGACGTGCCGGGTGTCGGCAAGACGATGCTCGCCAAGGCGATGGCGCGGTCGATCGACTGCTCGGTACGGCGGATCCAGTTCACGCCCGACCTGCTGCCCAGCGACATCACCGGCGTCAGCATCTACAACCAGGAGACGCGGGACTTCGAGTTCAAGCCGGGAGCGGTCTTCGCGAACGTGGTGGTCGGCGACGAGATCAACCGGGCCTCCCCCAAGACCCAGTCGGCCCTCCTCGAGTGCATGGAGGAGCGGCAGGTCACGGTCGACGGGATCACGTACGTGCTGGAGCCCCCCTTCATCGTGGTCGCCACGCAGAACCCCATCGAGATGGAGGGGACCTACCCCCTTCCAGAGGCCCAGCGCGACCGGTTCATGGCGCGGGTCTCGATGGGCTACCCGGCCTCCGCGTCAGAGATCGAGATGCTCGACTCGCGCGACTCCGTCGACCCGCTGGACAGCCTGACCGCCGTCGCCGACGCCGCCACCGTGCGCGCCCTCGTCGAGGTCGTCCGCACCGTGCACGCGGCCCCGGCCGTGAAGCAGTACCTGGTGGACCTGGTGACCGCCACGCGCACGCACCCGGACCTGCGTCTGGGAGCCAGCCCGCGCGCCAGCCTCCAGCTGCTGCGGGCGTCGCAGGCCCACGCGGCGCTCGACCGGCGCGACCACGTGCTTCCCGACGACCTGAAGCTGCTCGCGCCGGCCGTTCTGTCCCACCGCCTGCTGCCGACCGCTGACGCCCAGCTCGCCCGCCGGTCGGTCGAGGACGTGCTGGCCGAGGTGCTGGACCGCGTGCCCGTCCCGTCCGGCACCCGCTGAGGGCGACGTCGATGGCCGGCTCCGCAGCTCAGGGCTCCCGGTTCGAGCGGGCCAGCAGCGGCTGGTCCGGCGCCCTGCCGAACGCGCTCTCGGGCCTCACCGTCCGGGGACGCGCGTTCATGGCGGCCGGCCTCGCGACGGCCGCCTGTGCCGTGGTGCTGGGCCAGCGCGACCTGCTCAGGATCGCCGCCCTGCTCCTGCTGGTCCCCGCCGTCAGCGTCCTGGTCGTGGCTCGGTCGCGGTACCGGGTCGAGCTGTCCAGATCCATCCAGCCGGCGAGGGTCTCGGCCGGGCAGTCGGCATCCGTCCGGCTGGAGCTCGCCAACCTGTCGAGGGTCCCGACCGGCGTGCTGCTCGCGGAGGAGCAGCTGCCGTACGTGCTGGGCGCCCGCCCCCGCTTCGTCGTCGACCGGCTCGACCCGCGGAGCCGCGCCGCCGTGACCTACTCGCTCCGCAGCGACGTACGCGGGCGCTGGGAGGTCGGGCCCGTGCGGCTGCGGCTGACCGACCCGTTCGGCATGTGCGAGGTGACCCGCTCCTTCACCGCGACGGATCCGCTGACCGTCGTACCCAGGCTGCACCCGCTGGCCCCCTTGAAGGCTGCCGGGAGCTGGCGAGGCGCCGGTGACTCGGTCACCCGCACCGCCGCGGCCTCGGGTGAGCACGACCTGGCCACGCGCGAGTACCGGCACGGGGACGACCTGCGCCGCGTGCACTGGAGGTCCACCGCCCGCCGCGGCGAGCTGATGGTGCGGCGCGACGAGCAGCCGCACCAGATGCAGGCGACCGTCCTGGTGGACCGGCGGGCCGTGGGCCACCGGGGCGACGGGCCCGCCTCGTCCTTCGAGTGGGCGATCAGCGCCGCGGCCTCGGTCTGCCACCTCCTGGTGGAGGCGGGCTACGGCGTGCGGATGATCAGCGACGACCTCGAGACCGGGTGGACAGGACGCGAGCACGCGGGCGGCGTCGGCCCGCTGCTGGACCGGCTGGCGGTGATGGACCTCGCCGGTCCGCGGGAGCTCTCGGCGGCGACCGGTCTGCTCACGCGCGCAGGGGGTGACGGCCTGGTCGTCGCCGTGCTGGGCGAGGTCGACGCGGCCGACGTGCACCCGCTCGCCGCGCTGAGCCGACAGGGCACCGTGGGGCTCGCCCTCCTGCTGAAGACGACCGACTGGGCGATGCTGCCGCCGCGCCGGGCGGCCCAGATCGACGCCGCCCGCGGCGACGCGATCGGCCGTCTCGAGGTCGGTGGGTGGAGCGCCGTCGAGGTGGACGGCCGCAGCACCGTCACGCGCGCGTGGGACTCGCTCGTCGCGCGTCACCAGGCGGGTCGTTCCGGCTCCGGCTTCGCGGCGGCGTGGCGATGAGCCGGCACCTGCGGGCCCGGATGCTCGCGGCCCTCGCGGTGCTGCTCACCGCGACGACCTGCATCCCCCTGATCCGGGGCACCAACTGGCTGGTCGAGCTCGCGGCGGTCGTGGTGCTGGGAGCGGCGGTCGCGACGCTCGCGCACCGCCTCATCGGGGCAGCCTGGGCGTCGGCCGCCTACCTCGCCGCCATGCTGCTGGGCATCACCTGGTGGTACGCGCTGCCGGAGGCGTGGCTGGGCCTGCTGCCCGGCAAGGAGTCGGTCCTGCGGCTGGGTGAGCTCGTCGTCCAGGGCGGGGTCGTGATGGCGGAGTCCGCCGCCCCGGTGCCGGACAACCCCGGGCTGCGCCTGGTGGCGGTCGCGGGCCTGGGGCTCGTCGCCTGGCTCACCGACCTGCTCGCGGTGACGCTGCGGCGTCCCGCGGTGGCCGGGCTCCCGCTGCTGGCGGTGTACTGCGTGCCGGCGGCCCTGACGCCGAACGGGCTGCCGTGGTGGTGGTTCGTGCTCGCCGGAACCGGCTACCTGCTGCTGATCGCCTCCGACTCCGGCGAGCGCATCAGCCGCTGGGGACGGGTGGTCTCCGGGCAGCGGACCCGGGGCGACGAGCGGGCTCCGATGGCCGCCACGGGACGGCGGGTGGGCGCCGTCGCGTTGGCGGGGGCGGTGCTGCTGCCGGCCCTCGTCCCCGGGCTCAGCGAGAGCCTGCTGCCCGGCGGGCTCGGGCCCGGATCCGGCCAGGGGGACGGCACCATCACGGTCCTCAACCCGATCCTCTCCCTGCGCGACGACCTCACCGCGCCGGAGGACGCCGAGGTGCTGCGGTACGAGACGACCGACCCCGAACCGGACCCGCTGCGTGTCGTGACGACGGACTCCTTCGACGGCGACACCTGGCAGCCCACCTACGGCAGCGTGGACCGCGAGCGGCGCGCCGAGGACGTGATGTCGTCCCCGCCGGGGCTGTCGGTGAACGTGCCCGTCAGCGAGGCGACGACCTCCGTCACCATCACCACTCTGCGCCAGGGGTGGCTCCCGGTGCCGTACCCACCTCGCCGGGTCGACATCCTCGGCAACTGGCTCTACGACCAGAGCACCCTCAACGTCGTCGGGGACGGGGTCACGACCACACCGGGTCTCAGCTACACGGTCCAGCACCTGCTGGTCGAGCCCACCCCGGAGGACCTCGCCGCCGCGGGGCCGGTCCCCCCGGGGATCAGCGCCACCTGGACCGCCCTGCCGGACGACCTGCCACCGTCGATCGCCGCGACGGCCGCCGAGGTGGCCGGAACCGGCACCGACCTGGAGCGGGCCGGTCGCCTCCAGACCTGGTTCCGCGGCGGCGGAGGCTTCCAGTACTCCCTGGACGCACCGCCCGACAGCGGGTCGACGGGCGTCGCCGACTTCCTCGTCACACGACAGGGGTACTGCGTCCACTTCGCCTCAGCGATGGCCATCATGGCGCGCACGCTGGGCATCCCAGCGCGCGTGGCCGTCGGCTTCCTGCCCGGCGAGCAGCAGGCCGACGGCACCTGGGTGATCACCCAGCAGGACGCCCACGCGTGGCCCGAGCTGTACTTCGAGGGCGCCGGGTGGATGCGGTTCGAGCCGACACCGTCGTCCCGTGCGGGTGGTCTGCCGTCGTGGGCGGCGCCCGCCGTCACCGCGCCGACGGCCGCCCCCTCCCCAGCACCATCGGCCACGGCCGTGATGCCGACCGGGGCGCAGGAGGGACCGCTGGGCGACCGGAACAGCGGGGGGCTGTCCTTCAGCGACGTGATCGGCTGGCTGGTGGCGCTGCCCTGGCGGCTGCTGCTCGCTCTCGCGCTCGTCCTGGCGGCACTGGCCGCGCCCACCGTCACGTCGTCCCTGGTGCGACGACGCCGGTGGGCGACTGCACGGGAGCCGGCCACACGGGCCGAGGCGGCGTGGACGTCGATGATCGAGTCGGTGGGCGACCTGGGTCTGAGGGTCCCGCCGTCCTCGACCGTCAGACAGGCCTGCCGCCTCGTCGGGGACAGCCTGGAGCCCGAGGCGCTGGTCTCACTCACCCGTGTGGGTGCGGCGGTGGAGCGCGCACGCTACGCCCGGCCTCCGGGCGCCGGGCGACCCGCCGGAGCCGTGACCGGACGCGCCGGGGACCCCGGCCTCCTCACCGTGGCCGTTCTCGACCTCGACGCTCCCGCACGGTCGGACGGTGTCGTCCCGTCGACCGCGGACCCGATGAGCGACCGGGGGCTGCGTCACGACGTCGCGGTGGTGAAGCGTGCCGTGGGTTCCCGCCGAGGACCCGGCGCCCGGTGGCGCGCCCGCCTCATGCCCGACTCGGGGGTGAACCACCTCCGCTCGGCGACCCAGTCCCTGGGGCTGGAGGCGGACCGCCTGGACCGTGCGCTCTCTGCCCGCGTCGGTCGCGGGTTCAGACGCCGGGACTGAGCGGTGTCGCCGCCGTGGCTTCTCAGGACCGGCGAGCGAGCAGGTACCCCTGCGCCGAACCCTGCCCGGCAGGGGGGCCGGCCCATCACACGGTCGTGAAGCCGACCTCGGTCACCCGCTGCTGCACCTCGTCCGGGCAGAGCCAGAAGACGTCGAACTCGACGCCCGGGTGCGTCCCGGCCCCGCAACCGACGTCAGTCGGTCGGCGTAGAACTCGGCGAGGACGTCGTGCGCGCCCCTCAGCTCGTCGGTGGTGGGGTCCACGAGGCGGATCCTCGAGGCGCTGGGGCGCCCTATCGCCAGCTGTCCCCGTGGCCGTTGCGGCGTTCCCAGCGCTCCTCTAGGCGGCCCATGAAGCCCTTGCCGGTCGAGCCGCGGCGATCGCGTGTCGGACCGGAGCGCGCCGTCGTGCCGTCGGCGCGGACGACGCCGACCGGTCCACGGGCCGTCGGACGGGACAACCCGTAGGTGACCCCGGCGAGCATCAGCAGGAAGGCGGGGATCGCCAGCCACAGGTGCTGCGAGACGACCGCGAGGATCAGGAGGCCGAAGCCGATCACCAGACCCAGACCGCCGAGGACCATGCGCCTGCCGGCGCGCGGATGGCGTGCGGACCCCTTCATCGCCGAAGCGAACTTGGGATCGTCAGCCAGGAGCTGCTGCTCCATCTGCGAGAGCAGCTGCTGCTCGTGATCGGACAGCGGCACCTGGGCCTCCTCGGGTCACGTCCACCGTCGACCTACCGATGGACTACCTCAGGATAGGTCGCGATCTCGGGGTAGGAAACCCGGACGACCACATCCGTGATGCCGGTCGGCGACCAGGACCGCCCAGGGGCGACGAAAGGCGGCCAAAGGCAGACCGTCCGGCGTCACGGCGGCGGGGCGCCCGGAGCTCCTGGGGACTCCTCGTCTCCCGGCGAGCGACCGTCGGGGTGGCGCACCCGGGCGGCGTCGAGCAGGCTCGCGGGTCGCACGCTGTGCGAGCCGAACCGGGCGACCGCCCGGTCGGTGGCCTGCTCGGCCTCACGCCAGCCCTGCGGTCGCTCGTCGAGCAGCAGCTGGCGGTGCTGTCCCCCGGCGTCGACCAGGCCCTCCACGCGTACCCCGACCAGCCGTATCCGCGCCCGCTCCAGGTGCAACGCGTCGTAGAGCTGACGGACGCAGGCGTAGACGTCCCGGGCCACGTCGGTGGGCTCGCGAAGGGTCCGCGACCGCGTGATGGTGGTGAAGTCGGCGAACCGCACCTTGAGCACGACCGTCCGCCCGGAGGTCCCGGACGAGCGGAGACGCCGCGCCGTGCGCTCGGACAGCCGCAGCAGCTCGCGCAGGACGATCTCGGGGTCGTCGACGTCGACGCCGAACGTCTCCTCGGCGCCGGTGCTCTTCTCGACCTGCTCGGCGACCACACGTCGCGGGTCGCGTCCCCACGCCAGGTCGTACAGGTGCGCACCGACCGTCTGGCCGAGGGCGCGCCGCAACGTCAGCTGCGGCGTGTGCGCGATCTCCCCGACCGTGCGCAGCCCGAGCCGGTGAAGCTGTTCGGCGGTCTTCTCACCCACACCCCACAGGGCGCCGACGGGCAGCGGGTGCAGATAGGCCACGACCTGGTCGGCCGGCACCACCAGCAGGCCGTCGGGCTTGCACCGCGCCGACGCCAGCTTGGCCACGAACTTGGTCGACGCCACGCCGACCGAGCAGGTGATGCGCTGCTCGGCCTGCACCTGCGCGCGGATCAGCTCGGCGATCCGGCGTGGGCTGCCGAGCCGGCGGACCGCACCGGAGACGTCGAGGAAGGCCTCGTCGAGGCTCAGCGGCTCGACCGCCGGGGTGACGGCCCGGAAGACCTCCATCACACCCTTCGACACCTCGGTGTAGCGGGCGTGGTCGGGCGCGATGATCTCGGCCGCGGGGCACAGCCGGCGAGCACGGGACATGGGCATCGCCGAGTGGACCCCGAACCGCCGCGCCTCGTACGTGGCCGACAGCACCACCCCGCGCCCTCCCCCGGCGCCCACGATCACCGGCCGCCCGACCAGGTGCGGCCGGTCGATCAGCTCGACGGACGCGTAGAAGGCGTCCATGTCGACGTGCAGCATCGTGCAGCCGGTGTCGTCCCCCGACAGCCCGGCGCCCTCGGTGCCGGTGCCGGTGCGCCCGAGCTGGTCGCGGCTCACGCCGGGCCTCCGGCGACGGGACCGGTGCCGGGGCGGTGCAGGTCAGGCGTGGGACGCCTCCGGGTCCGGTGCGGCGTGCACGTGCAGCTGGGCCGCGATGTCGAGGAAGGCGTCGGAGCCGCTGGCGTGGTGCTCGAGCTCGGCCAGCAGGTCCACCGACGCGCTCTCGGTGAGCGCCGTCCGGGGCACGAGGTCGGCGAAGACGCGCACCCCCTCGGCCTCCTCGACGAGGAAGCCGCTGGCCTCGAGCAGCTCCACCACCTGGTCGAGTTCGAACCGGCGCAGGAGCGGGTCGCTCTCCCCCCAGCGGCCGTCGGGGTCGCGAACGAGGTGAAGTGCCGTACGCAGGTGCCCGGCGCTGACGCGGGCCAGGACGGCCGCGTGCCGTTGGGCCACGAGCAGGCTGAGCCGACCGGAGGGACGCAGGACGCGGCGGACGGCGGCGAGGGCCTCCGCCGGGTCGTCCACCACCTCGAGGACGCCGTGGCACAGCACCAGGTCGATGCTCTCCGCGGACAGCAGGTCGGCCAGGTTCTCGGCGTCGCCCTGCACGCCGCGCAGGCGGTCCGCCACCCCGGCGTCGGACGCGCGCCGGGAGAGGGCGGCGAGGGCGTCGGGGCTGGGGTCGACGACGGTGACCAGGTGCCCGGCCTGCGCGAGCCGGACGGCCTGGCCGCCGGTGCCGCCGCCGAGGTCGAGCACGATGCGCGAAGGAGTGCTGGCCGGCTCGGTGCCGGGCTCGTCCTCGCCCGACGGGGAGCACCGGGTGAGCAGCCAGTCGACGCCGGCGGTGAGCACGCTGCCCGGCCAGACGGCAGGCGGGGAGTCCACGAGAACCTCCGACAGGACGGCGGGGTGAGCGGCGGGTGCCGACCTCGCCAGCCTAGTGGGGGCTCCGCGGCAGTACCGGCGTGTACGCGCTGGGCGGTCACCGTCCCGAGCTCCCCGGGCTGGCGTGCCACAGGCTGCGCGGGGGCTGCCGGTGCCGGCGACGCTCCTCGGCGTCCTGCTCCGACGCCGCGGCCAGCCCCCGGGTCGACCGCACGTCCTCGCCGGGAGGCTTGACGTCGGCGTACGGGGACTGCCGGAAGCCGCTGGCGTGCACCAGCACCCGTCGTCCCGGTTCCCGTTCCTGCGCCGGGACCTCCACCGGCTCCTCGTGGTGCGAAGGCACTCCAGGGGGCACGGGTCGGTCGGGAGGCGGCGGATCGCCCGGTACGGAGCCTGCGGCGGCCACCGCCTGCCGGAGCCCCGCGGCGGCGAGCCGCTCGGCCTCCGGACCCTGCGCCGCCACCGCCCCCCGCAGCGCACCGTCGTCGCGACCGGTCCCCTGCGTCCTGGCCGGAGCCCCGGCCTGGGGTGGTCCGGCCCTGCCGGGACGCTCTCCGGAGTCGATCTCCGCCAGCACCGCCTCCAGCCCGTGCTCGCACCACAGGTCCCACAGCACCGGCAGCTCCCAGGCACCGGTGGCGCGCAGCGACACCCCCCGGGGGCCGGTGCGACGCAGCTCTCCGCGGACCAGCAGGAGCCACGAGCCGAACACCGTCGACGCGTACGGCCCCTGCGCGTCCTCGAAGAAGGTGGCGTCGACCGGACCGGTCGAGTCGTCGAGGGTGAGGAAGACGACCCGCCGCCCGGAGCGGATGGGTGGGGTCTGGGTGGCCACCTTCACCCCCGCCACCAGCAGCTCCGACCGGCTGCGCTGCTGCCGCAGGGCACGGGAGGGGACGGCCCCCAGCGCGCGCAGCAACGGCACGTAGAACTCGACGACGTGACGGCTGGCGTCGAGCCCCAGCACGTCGAGCTCGGCCCGGACGCGCTCGGCCCCGGTCATCTCGGGCAGCCCGCTGGGCACCGCGTGCTCGGGGGCGTCGCCGAGGTCGATCGCCAGCTGCACGGTCTGCTCGGCGGCCCGCACCACCGGGGCTGCCGCCTGCGACTGTCGGGCGGCGGCGGCCCGCAGGTCGTCGGCCCCAGGGCGGGCCGCCCCCGAGGGCGACCCCTGGAGAGCGGCGTCCACCCGGGCCCGGGAACGCGACGGGGCGACCCCGGCCCTGCGGGCGGCGCTCGCGGTGGCACGCGACCAGCGGTCGAGGTCGGCCACCTGCAGCAGCAGGTCGCGCCGGGTCACGCGGTCGCGCCGACGCACCGGCACCGACGACCCGAGCCCGTAGAGGCTGTCGAGACCCCCTGCCATGACGAGTCTCTCGGCCGTGGGCCGGTTCGGACGGGCACGGTGCCAGAAGTCGGCCAGCGAGTGGTACGGCTGCCCCGCGACGATGCGCTCGACCTCGGCCTCGCTGATCCCCTTCACGTCCGTCAGCGACAGCCTGATGCCGTAGGCGCGGCCGTCCGGGACGGCGGCGTCCAGCCGCAGGTGGGAGGCGGCCCCGTCCCCGCAGACCAGGTCGTCCGGCAGAGGCACCGCCGGCACCACCTGCCGGGGACCCGCGTCGGGGTCGTGCGGCCCGGCACCGACCTGGTCGAGCACAGCCGGCGGCGGCTCGTCCCACGGCGCCACCTTCTCGACCCGGTACACCGACGCCGAGACGTTGACGTCGAGCCCGAGCACGGCGATGCCGAGGTTGCGGGCGTCGTCGAGGATCAGCCGCTTGGGGTACATCCCGGGGTCGTGGGTGAGCACGCCGGCCAGGAACGCCGCCGGGTGGTGCGCCTTGAGCCAGGCCGACTGGTAGGTCGGCAGCGCGAACGCGGCTGCGTGCGCCTTGCAGAAGCCGAACGACGCGAAGGCCTCGAGCACCTTCCAGATCTGTTCGACGTCGCGAGGCGCGTACCCCCTGGCGGCGGCCGCCTCCCGGAACCAGGGCCCGATCTCCGCCTGCCCGTCCTTCGACCCCATCCGGCGACGCACCTCGTCGGCCTCGGCCAGCCCGACGCCGGTGACCACGTCGACGATGCGGATCACCTGCTCGTGGAAGACCACCACCCCAGCCGTCTCCGCCAGCACCGGCACCAGGGAGGGGTGCAGGTACTCCGGCGCGTTCCACCCGTGCCGGGCGCGCAGGAACGGCGTGATCATGTCGGACTTCACCGGTCCGGGACGGAACAGGGAGATGTCGATGGCCAGGTCGCCGAACTCCTGGGGGGCGAACTTGCCGACCAGCTCGCGCTGGCCGGGTGACTCGATCTGGAAGCAGCCCAGCGTGCGGGTCGAGCGGATCAGCCGGTAGGTGTCCTCGTCGTCGAACGGGACGGCGTCCAGGTCGATCCGGCCGGTGGCCCCCTCGAGGTAGGACGCGTCCTCGTCGTGGCGACCGGCACGGACCGCGTCGGCCCCGTCGACGCGGACGACCTCCTCGACGGCGTACGCCATCGCCGACTGCATCCGGATCCCGAGCACATCGAGCTTGAGCAGGCCCAGCACCTCGACGTCGTCCTTGTCGAACTGGCTCATCGGGAAGCCCATCCAGCTGGCCTCGACCGGGGTGCGCTGCGGGAGGGAGCCGTTGCTGAGCAGCACCCCGCAGGGGTGCAGGGCGATGTGCCGGGGCAGCGCGTCGAGCCGCTCGACCAGGTCGAACAGCAGGTCGAACCGGGAGGCGGTCAGGCCGCTGCGCGCCAGCTCGGGCAGCTCGGCCAGCGCCGAGCGGGCGTCCCGGGCGCGGATGTGCGGGAACGACGTGGCGATGACGTCGATCTCGGACGGCGGGAGCCCGAGGGCCGCGCCGACGTCGCGGACCGCGTGCCGGATCCGGTACGTGTCCATCATCGACACGCAGCTGACGCGGTCGCCGCCGAACCGCTCGAGGATCCACCCGTAGATGTCGGTCCGCCGGTCGGACTCGACGTCGATGTCGATGTCGGGCAGCTCGGCCCGCAGCGGGGTGCAGAACCGCTCCATCAGCAGCCCGTGGGCCAGCGGGTCGATCCCGGAGATCCCCAGCAGGTGGTTCACCAGGCTGCCGGCCCCCGAGCCGCGCGCGGCGACCCGTACCCCGCCGTCCCGGATCAGGTCGCACACCTCGGCCACGGTGAGGAAGTACGTGGGGTACCCGAGCGTGGCGATCGTGGCGAGCTCGTCGTCGAGGCGCCGGCCGACCGTGCGCAGGTGAGCCGCCGACGCCCCCGGGTAGCGGCGGCCGATGCCTGCCTCGCAGCGGCGGCGCAGCACCGCATCGGCCTCGGCGTGCGTCACGGCCTCGCCACGGGTGACCAGCGACGGCTCGGGCAGGTGGACCTGGCCGATGCCGAGGTCGGCGGCCGGGTCGAGGCGGCAGCTCCGGGCGACCTCCTCGGTGCTGCGCAGCAGGTCGGTCGCCTCGCGCGCACCGAGGCCGGCCGCGGCCGCGACCCGCCGTGCGGTGGCGGACATCTCGGCGGCACCGGCCAGGTAGCCGGCGGTCGTGGTGCGGTCGAGGTGGCGGGTGTCGAGCCGGACCAGCCGGCGTGCGGCATCGAGCACGTCGGCGGTGGCGGCCCCGTCCGGGGTGGCGTAGCGGACCGCTGCGGTGAGCACGGCCGGCACGCCCGCCTCACGGGCGAACCCGAGCATCCGCGCGGCGTGGCCGACGCTGCCGCTGGTGTTCTCCGGCCCGTCGTGGCAGACCACCTCGACGGCCAGCGAGCCGAGCGGCAGCAGGTCGTACCAGCGGGCCAGCACCGCGCGAGCCAGGTCGGTGCGGCGGGCGAGCAGGGCGCGGCCGAGCTCGGAGCCCGGCCCGAGCAGGACCGTCAGGGCTCCCGACCCGGTGCCGTCCGCGTCGAGGGTCGCGTGCCGGGCCACCAGCTCGTCGGAGGCCACCGGCACACCCCGCTCCCCGCGCAGGTGGGTGGCCGAGACCAGGCGGCAGAGGCCCGACCACCCCGGGGCGACGGCGCCAACCCCACCCACGCCGTCGGTGGTGCCGGAGGCCGACACGGCGGCCGGGCCCCCGCCGTGGGCGAGGACGGTGACGCGGGGGCGTCGGAGGTCGACCACGCCGCCACCGCGCGCCGGCGTGCCGCGGGCCAGGCTGCGGGCGGCGGCCACGGAGGGGTCGGCCCAGGCCGGCAGCCCGGTGAGCAGCCCCGACGGCTCGACGGCGAGATCGACCCCGAGCAGGGGCGCGATGCCGGCCTGGCTGCAGGCGGTGACGAACTTGACCGCGCCGTAGAGGCCGTCGCGGTCGGTGAGGGCGAGCGCCGGCAGCCCGAGCTCGGCGGCTCGCTCCACCAGCGCGGCGGGGCTGGAGGCCCCGTACTGCAGGGAGTACCCGGAGGCGACGTGCAGGTGGGTGAAACCGGTGGTCATGGTGGTGGCAGCACTCCCAGGCTCTCCGCCACGATGCCGGCGAAGGCGGTGGCGTCCCGGAGGAGGTCGTCGGCCTGCCGGGTGGTCACGACGTGCTCACGCCCCGCCTCGATCGCCGACCGCTTGGGCGCCCCGGCCGCGAAGAAGGCAGCCCACTCCCCCAGCTCGGGAGCCACCCGCGGCAGCACCTGCCAGACGTTGAGCGCCCCGGAGGTGCGCTTCGGCCGCCCTCGCACGGCGAGCACCGCCGCAGCGGCGCGCAGCGCGGCCAGGTGCGCCGCGACGAACCGCTCGCCGGAGTCGTCGCAGCGCTCCGCCAGCCGCAGACCGTCGGCCGACCGGTCGAGCAGCTCGAGCGCGGCCGTGGGCACCGGCGCACCGGCCCGGGCGAAGGCCCGGGCGGGAGCGGAGGCAAGGGGGCGGTCCAGCACCTGGGGGCTCATCGTCTCTCCTTCTGCTGCAGGCTCTCTCGGGATCTCGTCTCGTCTCGCTGCGGTCCGTACCGGTGCGTGACCGGTCAGTCGCAGACCCGCATCAGCCGCCACGTGGGCAGGGCCGGGTCGACCGTCTCCCGGCACAGGTCGTAGACGCCGGAACCGGCCGTCCGCCCGGCACTCGCCTCGACCCTCCAGACCTCCCGGTCGGCGTTCACCTCGGCCAGGCCGACACCCCTTCGCGCGGTGTCCGCCACCCCGGCACCCGGGGTGCCGGACTCCCTCACTCCGTGGACCGCCAGGGCGCGGGGACGTGCCCACCAGGCCTGACGCTCACGCCAGCGGCCGAGCACCTCACGCACCACGTAGAGCCGACCTCGCCACAGGAACTGGGCCGGGTCGTCGGACGGCGTGGTGCGCACCTGCACGGTGTCGTCGTACCCACGAGTCATCGAGCACCTCCGTGCACCGGGGCCGCCGCACGCGGTGGCCTGCTGGTCGACCCGGGAACGAGGTGGCACCGGCCGGGAGGGCGGGGTCGAGTCGCCCTGCCCGGCCGGGTGCCTACGGTGAGGTCGCGACTCCACCACCGGTCCATCGGCTTCGAACACCTGTTCGAATACCTCGACTCTACACCGGGGCTCCGACCGTCCGTCAAGGGATCCCCCGGGCTCCCCGGCCGACGTCCCCGTCCGCCACCCACTCCAGCACCCGGCACCGACACGGACCGACCCGGCAGCTCCGTCCCGCGCGCCGGTACCACGTCGCCTCCCCGGGTCACTACCCTCCGGACATGTCCAGCGACACGGGCACGGACGCCACGCTCGGCGCGTCCGAGGACCCGCTCGGCTCGCACCCGGCCGTGACGCGCGTCCGCGAGACCCTCGCCGCCCTCGGAGCCACCGGCCGCATCCGGGTACTGCCCGACCACGCACGCACCGCCGCCCAGGCCGCCGAGCAGCTCGGCGTCACGGTCGGCCAGATCGCCAACTCGCTGGTCTTCGCCGTGCCCGACGACGACGCCCGCGAGGGTCGCCGGCCCCTGCTGGTCCTCACCTCGGGGGCGCACCGGGTCGACACGGCCCACCTGGCCGACGTGCTGGCCGTCGAGCGCCTCGAGCGTGCCGATCCCGACTTCGTCCGGGAGACGACGGGTTTCGCGATCGGCGGCGTGGCCCCGATCGGTCACACGAGCCACCTGCAGACGCTGGTGGACGTGACCCTGGCCGCGTACGACGAGATCTGGGCGGCAGGCGGGCACCCGCGGGCCGTCTTCCCGACCCACTACGACGAGCTGCTGCGCATCACCGCCGGCCGGCCGGTCGAGGTGGAGTAGGAGGCACCTCCCCGGCGACCCGGCGGGGACGGGCAGCCAGCACCAGCCCGCACCCGGCGAGCAGCACCGTCGTCGCGGCCGCCGGCGTGACGGCGACCACCAGGAAGGTGCGCGAGACGCCGCCCAGCACGTCGACGCCCGTCACCGACACCATCATCACGCCCAGCACCGTCACTGCCATGCCACCGGCCGCCGCGACGTCGACCCACCGGTCCCGCTGCGCCAGTGCTGCTCCCGACGCGGCGCGGGGTGCGTCGAAGCGACGGAACGCGGCGACCAGGACCGCGGTGGGCACGCACAGCACCGCGATCCACACGGGGCGGGTCGTCCACCAGGCGCCCGTCCCGGCCGTGGGCAGGTCCCATCCGGCCGCCACCGTGCCCGTCATCACGAGCATCAGGGCGGTCAGGTGCCACAGGAAGGTCGTCATGGCCACCCCGCCGCCCACGACGACGAGCCGCCACACGGTCGGCCGGGCCAGGACGCGGGTCATCGGGCCACGGGCCAGCACCGCGACACCGCACAGCGCCACGCCCTGCGCGAGCAGCGCAACCGTGGGTGGCGCCATGTTCGAGATCGCCTCTCCCGGAAGGCCGACCATGCTGACCGGGTACGGGCCCACCGTGACCGCCAGGACGAGTGCGGCGAAGCCTG
Organism: uncultured Actinomycetota bacterium; assembly: GCA_963843835.1. Classification (GTDB taxonomy): domain Bacteria; phylum Actinomycetota; class Actinomycetes; order Actinomycetales; family CAWJMD01; genus CAWJMD01. The sequence continues at coordinate 316,291 of CAWJMD010000004.1, read as the reverse complement.
CGACCACCATGCCGGCGGCCAGCCGCCGCGTCAGCAGCCCGTCCTTCCAGCAGAAGCCGAGCTGGTGGATCGCCAGCCACACCAGCGCGAAGTTGAGCGTCCCCACCAGCGGGGCGTCGAGGGTGAAGCGGACGAGGTCGACCACGGCGGCGGCGCCCACGAGCACGGCCACCGCGGCCAGGCCGTGACGGCGGTGCCACGCACGCGTCGCCGGAGCCAGGGCCGCCACGCCGAGGTAGATGCCGACGAACCAGAGGAGCTGGGTGGAGAGGCCGAGGGCGGTGACGACCAGCGGGTCCTCCCCCGTCCGCACCAGGCCGGTGACGCGCAGCACCGCACCGGCCGCCGCCCACACGGTCACGAGGACGAGCGTGGGTCGCAGCAGCCGGCCGGCCCGGGTGCGCACGAAGGCGGCGTAGCGTCCCGCCGCCGTGCCGCCCACGCGGTCGACCGACTCCAGGCTGTACGCGTGCGCCACGCCGCCGACCAGGAAGAAGAGGGGCATCACCTGCAGCACCCACGTGACCGGCTGGAGCCACCGCACCTGCACCAGGGCGTTCGTCACGTGGCCGTCGGGGGTGAGGGCGCCCATCAGCCAGTGGGCCAGGACGACGACGAGCAGTGAGCCGACACGCAGGGCGTCGACCCAGCGGTCGCGGGACCCGGGTGTCGCCGCCGCGACGGCGCGGACGTCGACGGGACGGGCGGTGGTGGCGGGCTGCGTCATCGGTCCTCCGGTGGGTCGCGGTCTGTCTCCCGCGCACGCACCGGTTCCGGGGGCCCTCGTGCCCGGACACCCTGGATTCCCCCCTGGAACCAGGCTGCCCGGGCACGAGCCCCGGCGGGGGCCGACGGCGACGACGCCGCGAGCCCCCTGTGGTGCGGGCACCTCCCCACCGTCGACCTGACCGGTCCCCCCGGTGACCCCGTCGGCTACTCAGTTCCGCCGTGCGGGTACTCAACTGGTGGGGGGATGCCCACCCCGGGATCATCGGCAGCAGCACCCCCGCACCTGAGCGTTCGGCGACCGCCCGGGCGAGGGGGTCGGCGTGCGCGCGTCAGTCGTCCGCCTACGCTCACGGACGTGGACCCGACCGCCGCCACCCCGCCCGTCGTGGCCCTGTACGTGTGGCGGGTCCCGACGACGCGGGTGCCCGCGGCCCTCGGACGGATGGCCTGGGACCACGTCCCCCTCTCCCGGGGAGGCAGCAGCTTCCACCGGCTGCTCGGCACGAGCCGCGCGGGCGGCTTCGGGCTGCGGGACGCCGACGTCAACCACTGGGCCGTGCTGACCTGCTGGCCCGACGCGCGGGAGGCTGCCGGGTTCGAGCGGTCTCGCACGGTCAAGGGGTGGGACCGGCTGTCCGACGAGCGGCTCCGCCTCACCCTGCGCCCGCTGTCGAGCCGCGGACGCTGGGGAGGACGGGAGCCGTTCGGACGACCTGCCGCCCGTCCCGAGCCCGGCACCCCGGTCGCGGCACTGACCAGGGCCCGTCTGCGTGGCAACCGGTCCAGGACGTTCCGCCGCGCCGTCCCCGCCGTCACCGCCGACCTCGCGCGGGCCGAGGGGCTGCGCCTGGCCGTGGGCATCGGCGAGTCACCCGTCGGGCTGCAGGGGACGCTGAGCCTCTGGGACGGCGCCGACGCCCTGACCCGCTTCGCCTACCGGGGCGAGCCGCACGTGGCCGTGGTCCGCCGCACCCCGACCGAGAACTGGTACGTCGAGGAGCTCTTCGCACGCTTCGCCGTGCTCGAGGCCGACGGCACGTACGACGGGTCGAGGGTCGACTGAGGGCCGAACGCGCGGCCGCGGCCTAGAATCGAGGTCGGCGGAAGGAGGGGACCGGCATGGAGCTTCTCCCCTGGGTCTTCACCTCGGGGTGGGCCAGCGGCATCAACGCCTACCTCGTCGTGCTCATCCTCGGCGGGTCCGACCGCTTCTTCCAGGTCGCCCAGATCCCGGACGCGCTCGCGCGCACAGACGTGCTGGTGGTCGCGGCGGTGCTGTTCCTCGTCGACGCGGTCGCGGACAAGATCCCCTACGTCGACTCGACCTGGGACGCCATCCACACGGCGATCCGTCCCGCGATCGGCGCCGCCCTCGGTGCGTTGATCGCCGGTGACGCGAGCAGCGTCGAGCAGGCGGTGGCCGCCACCGCCGGCGGCGTCACCGCGCTCGCGAGCCACGCGGTCAAGGCGGGCCTGCGGGCGGCCGTGAACACCTCCCCCGAGCCGGCGAGCAACATCGCGGTGAGCACGGGCGAGGACGTGGCCGTGGCATCGGTCGTGTCGCTCGCCATCGTCGCGCCCTGGGTGGCCGCCGGCATCGCCGCGGTCCTGCTCTTTGTCGGGATGACCGTCGTGATCGTGCTGATGCGGCACATCCTGGCCTGGCGGCGGCGGCGCCGGGAACGCGTCGACGACGGGCGCGAGCGCGCGTTCGGCGACGTCCCGACGCTGTGACGGTCCTGCGACCCCAGGGCGCCGGGCGACCGGCCGGGCCGGCGGAGCGTGCCTCCGCGGCACCAGGCGCGGTGGCGCGACGGACCCCGCTCGTGCTCGCGGTGGCCGCCGTGCTCGCCCAGGTCGCCTACCCACTGACCCCGGCAACGGCTCTCCCGGGGCTGACCGTCGTCACGGTCGTCCTCTTCGCCGCCGCCTCCGCATCCCATGCCGTCGTGTGGCGTGGCCGGCGGGCCGGGGTGGCGCTGCTCGTCGTCGGTGCCGTGTGCCTCGTGGCCGAGGCGGTCGGGGTGGGCACGGGCTTCCCGTTCGGCGACTACGCCTACGCCGGCACCCTCGGGTGGCAGCTGCTCGGCGTGCCGCTCGTCGTCGCCCTCGCCTGGACGATGATGGCCTACCCCACGCTGCTCGCCGCCCGGGCGGTCTTCGGGCACCGGCGCGCCCTGGTCGTCCCGGCCGCCGCCCTCGGGCTCGTGGGATGGGACTTCTACCTCGACCCGCAGATGGTCGACGCCGGGCACTGGGCCTGGGCACACCCGCACCCGCACCTGCCGGGCATGGACGGCATCCCCCTCACCAACCTGGCCGGCTGGGTGCTGGTCGCGCTGGTGGTGCAGGCGCTGCTGCACCGCCTGCTCCCCGCGCGGGCCGCCGGTACCCGTGAGGCCGTGGCCGCCCCGGCGCTGCTGCTGGCGTGGACCTGGCTGGGCTCGGCGCTGGCGCAGGGCGTCTTCTGGGGACGGCCGGGGGTCGCGGCCTGGGGCTTGCTGGCGATGGCGCCCCTCGTCGCGCCGGCCCTGTGGGTCTGGTGGCGCGAGCGCGCGTGATCCGTTCCGCCGCACGGCTCCTGACCCGAGCCGGTTCATCTCTCGCCGTCGCCCTGGCCCTGCACGCCGCCGTGAACGTCGCGCTGCTGAGGCGTCCGCTCGGCGACCCACCCGTGGTCGACGAGCCGGTCAGCGTGCTGGTGCCCGCCCGGGACGAGGCCCACCAGCTCGGCGGTCTGCTCGAGGACCTCTCAGCCCAGGTGGGCCTGGCGGACGTCGAGGTGATCGTGCTCGACGACGGCAGCACCGACGGGACCGGGCGCCTCGCGCGGGCGCACGCGTCCGGGGACAGCCGGTTCCGGGTGGTCGAGGGAGGACCGCCGCCGCCCGGCGCGCTGGGCAAGCCCTCGGCCTGCGCGCGTCTGGCCACGCACGCCCGCGGCACCGTCTTCGTCTTCGTCGACGCCGACGTCCGCCTCGCTCCGCACGCCGTGGCGGCGACCGTCGACCTGCTGCGCAGTCATCGGCTGGACCTGGTCAGCCCCTACCCGCGCCAGGAGGCCGTCGGCCCGCTGGAACGGCTCGTCCAGCCCCTGCTGCAGTGGTCGTGGGCCAGCACGCTGCCGCTGCGCTGGGCGGAGCGCTCGCCGCGGCCCTCCCTGGTGGCCGCGAACGGACAGCTGCTCGCCGTCGACACCGGTACCTACCGTCGGGCGGGCGGTCACGCCGGCGTGGCGGACCAGGTGCTCGACGACATCGCCCTCCTCCGGGCGGTCAAGGCGGTGGGCGGGCGCGGTGGTGTCGCCGACGGGACCGAGATCGCATCGTGCCGCATGTACCGGTCGTCCGAGGACCTGGTGGACGGCTACACCAAGTCCCTCTGGTCGGCCACGGGGACGCCGGCGGCCGCACGGGGGGTCGGGACGGCCCTGGCGCTCGCGTACCTGCTGCCCCCGGCCGCTGCGGTGCTCGGCTCACGGGCCGGGCTCGTCGGCTACGTGGCCGGCGTGGCCGGTCGGGTGATCGTCGGCCGTCGCACCGGCGCCCGCCTCGTGCCGGACGCCGCGGCGCACCCGGCGTCGGTCGCCGTGCTGATCTGGCTGGGCGCGCGGTCGTGGCGAGGGCACCGGAGAGGGACGCTCACCTGGAAGGGCCGCACGCTGCCCTGACATCCCGCCGCACCTAGGCTGTGCGGGTGGCGCGCGTCGTGGTCGTGGGGGCGGGGCTCGGCGGGCTCAGCGCCGCGGTGCGGCTGGCAGCCGCCCGGCACGACGTCGTCGTCTACGAGCAGGCCGACACCGTCGGCGGCAAGGCGGGGCGCTGGAGCCGCGACGGCTTCACGATCGACACCGGCCCGAGCCTGCTCACGCTGCCGGCGGTGTACCGCGACCTGTTCGCGACGACCGGCACCCCCCTCGAGGACGCGGTCGACCTGCTGCCCGTCGACCCCGTGTGCCGCTATCGGTTCGCGGACGGCACCGTGCTGAGCATGCCGAACGCCTCCCGGCCGGCCATCCGCTCGGAGCTCGACGCGGTCCTCGGTCCCGGAGCCGGTGCCCAGTGGCTGGGCCTGCTGCGGCGCGGTGGCGAGATCTGGGACGCGACCCGCGATCCCTTCCTGACGCGGCCCCTCACCGGGCCGCGTGCCGCCCTCGGTCTGGCACGCCGTGCCGGCGTGGGGGGGATGCGGACGATCGCGCCCCTGACCACGCTGCGCCGGCTCGGGCGGGCCGAGCTGGAGCACCCCCACCTGCGGACCCTCCTCGACCGCTACGCGACCTACTCCGGGTCCGACCCGCGTCGGGCGCCGGCCGCCCTGGCGTCCATCCCGTACGTCGAGCAGGCCTTCGGGGCCTGGACCATCCGCGGCGGCCTGTACGAGCTGGTCACCGCGGTCGCCGCGCGGGCCGAGCGGCTCGGGGCCGAGATCCGCACCGGGACGGCCGTGACGCAGGTGCTGACCGACGGGAACCGCGCGACCGGCGTGGAGCTCGCCGACGGCCAGGTGCTGCCCGCTGACGTCGTGGTGTGCGCGGCCGATGCCACCCACCTCTACCGGGACCTGCTGGCGGGCGCGGCCGTCCTCGACGGACGACGGCGCCGGGCGCTCACCGACCCCCGGGCCGACGCGTCCTTCTCCGGCTTCGTCCTCCTGCTCGGCCTCGAGGGCCGCACGGGCGCCACCGGTCTCGGTCACCACACGGTGATGTTCGGCGGGAACTACGACGACGAGTTCGACGCCGTGTTCGGCACCGGGGTCCATCAGGGACGACCTCGGCCGGTGGACGACCCGACGATCTACCTCAGCGCACCGGACGACCCGAGCACCCGGCCGGACGACGACAGCGAGGCGGTGTTCGTCCTCGTCAACGCGCCGCGTCACCGTCCGGACGACCTGCGGTTCGGGGTCGACTGGGACGCGACGGGCGTGGCCGCCGCCTACGGCGACCACGTGCTGTCGCTGCTGGCCTCCCGGGGTCTCGACCTGGGGGCGCGCATCCGGGTGCGGGACCACCTCACACCGGCCGACCTCGAGCGCCGGACCGGGAGCCCCGGCGGCGCCCTCTACGGGCTGGCCGGGCACGGCGTCCGCGGGTCGTTCCAGCGGCCGACGAACGCCTCGCCCCTGCAGGGGCTCTACCTCGTTGGCGGGTCGACCCACCCGGGCGGCGGCATCCCGCTGGTGGGGATCTCCGCCGAGATCGTCGCAGGACTCGTCGGGCCCGCCTGACCTGCTAGCCCCGACGCCGGGCGACGAGCAGCTGGCCGACGGCCACGAGGCCGGCGACCAGGAGCACGGCGGCGCCCGCGGCGGCCCAGAGCGCCGGGTCCAGCCGGCCCCGCGAGCCCGCGAGCGCCGCCGTCGCCAGGGCGAACATGGCGGTCACAGCCACGCGGGTCGGCCTCTCGCCCACCGTCACCACGACCACGTCGGTACGACCGGCGCGCCTGGCGCCGTGGCGCACCGCCTCGACCAGCCATCCGGCCGCCACACCCGAGACGGCCAGCCACCACGGAGCACCCAGCAGCCAGAGGGCAGCACCGAAGCACGCCTCCCCGAGACGGTCTGACGCCTCGTCGAGCCGTGCACCGCGGGCCGTGACCCGGCCGGTCCGCACCGCGACGGCGCCGTCGAGCCCGTCCAGCAGGGCCGACAGGCCGACGAGCGCGGCGACCGCCACGCCGCGCCGCGGGCCGTCGCCGGCCGCGGCCACGGTGGCCGCCGCCGCGGCGAGGAGCCCGGCCAGGGTGACCACGTCGGGCGGGACGCGAACGGCCGCGAGGGGGCGCGCGAGCACGTCGACCAGGCGGAGCCAGCCACCCACCATCCCGCGGTCCGGGTCGATCCCGGGGTGCAGGCGTGACCACTCGTCCAGTCGGCGACGTCGGTCGGGCGGCGGCGTCAGAGCAGCTCCCACCGGACGGTGACGGCGACGCCGACCTCCACGGAGCCTGGCTCGAGCGTGGACCCGGGCTCGGCCGACATCGCCCGGACAGCGCCCATCGGGCGAGGACCGGCCGGGAGGTCCTCGGTCACCTCGAGCACGCGGCCGAGGCTGCCACCGACCTCGGCGGCATGGGACGCGGCCCGGTGCCGAGCGTCGTGCCACGCCTGCTGGCGGGCACGGTCCCTCAGGGCGGGGGTGTCGGCGACGGCGAACTCCACGTGCTGGACGGCCAGGTCGTCACCGCCCGCCTCCAGCACCGTGGACAGCACCTGGCCGAGGGCGTCCCGCGACCCCACACGGACGAGCAGACCGTGACCAGCGCGGAATCCGTTGCGGCGCTGGGTGTTGCGTCCCGTGCGCGGATCGACCTCCCAGGTCTCGTCCGTCGTCAGGGAGAGGTCAACGCTGTCCGCCACTGTTCTTCCCGGGGAGCCGGCGAGCGCGTCCCGCACGCGGCGCACGCAGTCGTCGGTAGCCGCGACCGCGTCGGCCGCCGTCGGACGCACGGCGTGGGCCGCCACGTGCAGCCTCACCACGTCGGCCTCCGCGGCCGCCGACCCGGTGCCCGTCACGGTGACCACGCGGACCACCGGTGACACAGCGCTCACGGGCGGGCCGGGGCCACGACGGCGCGTCGGTCGGCGTCCAGCCCCAGCGTCCGGTAGATCTCCAGCGTGGCCGTCGAGCGGTTCAGCGTGTAGAAGTGCAGGCCCGGCGCGCCCTCGTCGAGGAGCCGGGCGGCCAGGGCGGTCGTGGACGCCATCCCGATCCGGCGGACCTCGTCCGCGTCGGTGGCCGACCGCAGCCGCTCGGCGAGGTCATCCGGGAGCCCCTGACCGTTGAGCTGGCGGAAGCGATCGATCTGGCCGAGGTTCGTCACCGGCATCAGGCCCGGCAGGATCGGCATGTCGCACCCGAGGGCGACGACCATGTCCCGGAGGCGGAAGTAGTCGTCGGCGTCGAAGAAGAACTGGGTCACCGCGAACTCGGCCCCGGCCCGCGCCTTCTCGACCAGGACCCGCGCGTCGTGCGCAAGATCCGGCGACTCGGGGTGCTTCTCCGGGAACGCCGCGACGCCGATGCAGAACTCGCCCAGACCGCGGATCATCGAGACGAGCTGGTCGGCCCGGTCGAGTCCGCCCGGGTGGGGCACGAAGGTCCCGCCCGGGTTGCCCGGGGGGTCGCCCCGGAGGGCAAGGACGTTGCGGACCCCGCCGTCGGCGTACGCGCCGACCACCTGGCGCAGCTCGTCCCGGGACGCGGCCACGCACGTCAGGTGGGCCACCGGGGTGAGGGTGGTCTCCTCGGCGATGCGGCGGGTGATGCGCACGGTGCGGTCGCGCGTGGACCCGCCCGCGCCGTAGGTGACGGACACGAACGTGGGCGCCAGCCCCTCGAGTCGGCGGATGGCCGCCCACAGCTGCTGCTCGGCCTCCGCGTCACGCGGGGGCGAGAACTCGAAGGAGTACGACCGCTCACCGCGCGCGATGAGGTCGCTCACCGTCCGGGGCGCGCCGGAGGTCCCGTTCAGGTGCGAGGGCAGTCCGAGGGCCATGCGCCCAGAGTAGGTGGGCACTCCGGCGTGCGGAGGGGCAACCGCGCACTGGACAATGGTGCATCCGGACGTGGCCTCGGCACCGAATGCCGAGGTACGACCCGTCCACGACCTGGAGGCACGATGCACCCCGCGTCCCCGCTCGACGCCGAGAACCTGCGCGGACGGGTCCAGGCGGCGCTCGACGAGGCGATGGGCAGGCACGCCGCCGTGCTCAGTGAGGTCGACGCGAGCAGCGTCCTGCTGGCCGAGGCGGTGGTCGAGCTGATCGCCGGTGGCAAGCGCCTGCGACCGGCCTTCTGCTACTGGGGCTGGCGGGGTGCCGGCGGCGAGGACGACGACCAGGCCGTGCGCGCGGCGGCCGCCCTCGAGTTCTTCCACGCGGCGGCCCTGGTGCACGACGACCTCATCGACGCGTCCGACACCCGTCGCGGCAACCCGTCCGCCCACGTCCGCTTCGCGGGACTGCACGAGGCGGAGGGCTGGGACGGCGACCCCGAGCGGTTCGGGATGGCCGCGGCCGTGCTCGCCGGCGACCTCTGCCTCACCTGGAGCGCCGAGATGCTGGCCCAGGCGACCGCGGACCTGCCGCACGAGCGGAGGGAGGCCGGGCGCGCGGTCTACGACCAGATGGCGACCCAGCTGATGGCCGGCCAGTACCTCGACGTGTTGACGCAGGCCCGCCCGATGGGTGACGACGCCGTGCAGAGGGCGCGCCAGGTCATCCGCTTCAAGACGGTGCGGTACACCGTCGAGCACCCGATGCTGCTCGGCGGTCACCTCGCCGGCGCGTCGCCGGACCTCCTGGCCGGATACAGCCGGTACGCCGTGCCGGTCGGCGAGGCGTTCCAGCTGCGGGACGACGTCCTCGGCGTGTTCGGCGACCCAGCCCTGACGGGCAAGCCCTGCGTGGACGACCTGCGCGAGGGCAAGCGAACCGTGCTGCTCGCCCTCACCCACCAGCGCGCGGACGAGCACCAGCGTCGTGACCTCGACGCCCTGGTCGGGTCGCCCGACCTCGACGCGGCGGACGTGGACCGCGTGCGCGAGATCATGGTCGCCACCGGGGCGCTCGAGGAGGTCGAGGCGATGGTGACCGGGCTGGTCGGGCAGGCGCACGCGGCCTTGGACCGCTCGGGCGTCAAGCCACCGGCCGAAGGGGTGCTCGCCGCCCTCGTCGACTCCGCCACACGGCGTCAGGCATGACCGGTCTCAGCGGTCTGAGGCGCCGCGGCGCCGCGGGAATGCCCGGTGCCGAGCACGTGGTCGTGGTGGGTGCCGGTCTGGCCGGCCTGAGCGCGGCGATGCGGCTCGCAGGCGCCGGACGGCGCGTCACCCTGCTGGAGCGCGAGCCGGTGCCGGGCGGGCGGGCGGGGCTGGCGACGGTCACGACCGCCGCGGGCACCTACCGCTTCGACACCGGTCCCTCGGTGCTGACCATGCCGGACCTGATCGAGGACTGCTTCGACGCGCTCGGCGAGTCGATGGCCGACTGGCTCACGCTCGAACCGGTGAGTCCGCTCTACCGGGCGCGGTACGCCGACGGCAGCCACCTCGACGTGGTCAGCGACCGCCAGCAGATGGCGGCGCACATCGAGGCGCTCTGCGGGCCGGAGGAGGCCGCGGGGTACGAGCGTTACGTCGACTTCGTCACTCGCCTGTACCGCTACGAGATGCGCGACTTCATCGACCGCAACCTCGACCGCCCCACCGACCTGCTGACGGGTTCGCTGGCCCGCCTGGTCGCAGCGGGAGGCATGCGCCGGCTCGCCCCCACCGTGGCGCGGTTCCTGCGCGACGACCGCACCCAGCGCATCTTCTCGTTCCAGTCGCTGTACGCGGGTGTGGCGCCGGCGCAGGCGCTCGCCATCTACGCGGTCATCGCGTACATGGACTCCGTGGCCGGGGTGTGGTTCCCGCGGGGCGGCATGCACGCCCTCCCGACAGCGATGGCCGCCGCCGCGAGCAAGCACGGGGTGGACGTCCGGTACTCGACCGAGGTCGAGCGCATCGAGCACTCCGGCGGCCGGGCATCGGCGGTCGTGCTCGTCGGCGGGGAGCGGGTGGCGTGCGACGCGCTCGTCCTCACCCCCGACCTGCCGGTCGCCCGGCGTGACCTGCTCGGGGACCCCCTGACCCGGCGACTGACCTACAGCCCCTCGTGCTGGCTCCTGACCGGCGGCTCGTCGGTGCAGCACCCGGAGCCCGGGGCGCCGGCGCACCACACGATCCTGTTCGGCCAGGCGTGGGAGCAGACCTTCACCGAGCTGACGACCGGTCGGCTGATGAGCGACCCGAGCCTGCTGCTGACCCAGCCGACCGTCGGGGACCCCGGGCTCGCACCGCCGGGCCACCACGTGTACTCGGTGCTGGCCCCGACGCCGCACCTCGGCGCGGGACGCGGCATCGACTGGGAGGCCACGGCGCCCCGGTACCGCGAGCACGTCCTGGGCGTCCTCGCGGACCGCGGATACCCCGGCTTCGAGGACAAGCTGGACACCGAGTTGGTGACCACGCCCCCCGACTGGAAGGCGCGTGGCATGGAGCAGGGGACGCCCTTCGCGCTGGCCCACACGTTCGGGCAGACCGGCCCCTTCCGGCCACGGAACACGTGGGGCAGCAACGTCGCCTTCGCCGGGTCGGGGACCACGCCGGGCGTCGGCGTCCCGATGGTGCTGATCTCGGGTCGGCTCGCCGCCGAGCAGGTGACGGGTCCGGACCCGGCCTACCGGTCCAGGGCGTGGCCGTGACCCCCGCCGAGCCGACGATCGGGCGGCGGACGGGTCGCGCGCTCGACGCCGCCGGCGTGACCGACGCCGAGTTGCGCGCCGACCTCGAGACGTGCCGGCTCCTGCACGCGGCCCACGGCCGGACGTACTACCTCGCCACGAGCCTGCTGCCGCCCGGGCGCCGGCCCTGGGTGTGGGCGCTCTACGGCTTCGCCCGCGCCGCCGACGAGCTCGTCGACGGGGAGGTGGACCCGGACCCGAGGGTCCTGCTGGAGTGGTCCGACCAGGTGCGCACCGCGCTCACCTCGGGGACGGGGCACGACAGCGTGACGCGGGCGCTCATCGCGACCTGCGACCGTTGGCAGATCCCGCACGCCACCGTCGAGGCGTTCCTCGACTCGATGGCGATGGACCTCAGCGTCACCGGCTACGCCACCTACGCCGACCTGCAGACGTACATGTACGGCTCCGCCGAGGTGGTGGGCCTCTGGATGCTCCCGCTGCTGAGCACGGCGCCCGCGGCCCGGCGCGGCGACCTGGAGGAGGCCGCCCGGCGCCTCGGGGAGGCGTTCCAGCTGACGAACTTCGTCCGTGACGTGGGCGAGGACCTCGACCGCGGTCGTGTCTACCTCCCCCAGGAGGACCTCGACGCGCACGGCGTCACCCGAGACGCGCTGCGCGCGGTGCGCGAGGGGGCGGCGGTGACCGACCCGGTGCGCTCGCTGCTGGCCTTCGAGGCGGAGCGGTGCCGCCGGCTCTACGTCGAGGCCTCACCCGGCGTCGAACGGCTCGACCCGGTGGCCCGTCCGGCGATCCGGGCGGCCTTCACCCTCTACCGCGACATCCTGCGACGGGTGGAGCAGGAGGGCTACCCGGTGCTGACGCGCCGCGTCACCGTGCCCAACCGGCGTCGGGCCGCCGTGGCGGTGCCGGCGTTGCTGGCGGCCCGCCGCGAGCGCCGCCGTCAGGCGGCCTGGCAGTCGTGACCCCTTCCCGCCGGGTCAGCCGCGGTCGCTGATCTGCTGCACCGCCCAGCCGTTGCCGTCCGGGTCGCTGAAGTAGCAGAAGCCCGCGTTGTCGAGGTCGTCGCCCTCGCGCGCGGGATGCTGACCCCCGGCGCCGTGGACCTGCACCGGCGACACGTCGACCCCGGCCGCGACGAGCTGCTCGTGCGCGGCGCGCAGGTCGGAGACCACGAGCTGCAGCCCCTGCAGCGTGCCCGGCTCCATCGCGCTCATGCCGGTGCCGATCACGATCGAGCAGCCGGAGCCCGGCGGGGTGAGCTGCACGACGCGCATCGAGGCGCTCACCGTCGTGTCGTGGTCCACGCCGAACCCGAGCCCCTCGTAGAACTGCTTGGAGCGGTCGACGTCCGCCACCGGCACCACCACGACCTCGAGCGTCCAGTTCATGAAGTCCCCCTCAGAAGGCCAGCGCCTGGGCGCGGCGCCGGATCTCGGTCTTGTGCCCCTTGCGGAGCTGGCCCACCGGAGTGTCCTGCAGCGCGTCGTCGTAGGCGAACAGCCACGCCAGCGCCTCGAGGTCGTCGTAGCCGGAGTCGCGCAGGACGGAGAGGGTGCCCCCGAGGCCGGGCAGCACCTCCGGCTCGACCAGGGCCAGCGGCACCGACAGGACCCTGGGGTGGCCGCGCCGGACGGCCAGCAGGTCGCGGTCGTCGACCAGACGCCGGACCCGGCTGATGTCGACCCCCAGCCGCTCGGCCACGTCGGGAAGCGTCATCCACTCGCCGACGAGCGCGTCGACACGGCCCAGCAGGGAGTCGTGGCCGCGGACGTCCGGGGCCGAAGGGGCGTCACCCACGGTGTTCTCGTTCACCCGCACAGCGTGGCACGGCGCGGACCCGCACGCTCCGTCCGGGGTGTCCCGGCCCCCACACGCCCCGGGACGAGCAATTACACGCCTGTAATTCGGGTCACCCCGACGCTATTCGTGTATGTTCCCTCGCGTCTCTTCAGTCACATCCGTCGCACCAGTCGACCTGAGTCCCACCAGTCACGCCCTCCCCTCACGCCGGCCCTCACCGGACCCTCCCGAACTCGAGGAACCCCATGACGCAGCAGCCCGTCGGTGCCGTCCCCCGACCGCGCCCGCGCACCGTCCCGATCCTCTTGGCGACGGCCCTCGGCTCGACGGCGCTCGCCGCCGTCTCCCCCAACGCCGCCGCCCCCGACGACGGGCACGACGACGCCCGCCACCGCTCCCACCACACCTCGTCCCGCTCGGCGCTGCACCCGGTCGCGAGCGCCCCGGTCGTGCGCGTGCTGGCCGCCCCCGTTCGTGGACCCGTCCAGTCGACCTACCGGGTGAAGGCGGGCGACACCGTCTCCCACATCGCGCTGGCGACCGGGTCGACCACGTCGGCCATCATCGCCGCGAACGGGTTGAGCAAGAACGGCTTCATCCGCGAGGGCCAGACCCTCGTCCTGCCGAGCCGGGGCGGTGGCGGTGGCCCGACCGCGACCGGTCGCTCCGGCCGGTCCGCCCCGGCTGCCGGTGCCTACACCGTGCGGGCCGGCGACACCGTGTCCCACATCGCCGCGCGCTACGGCACCACGGTCGCGGCGATCGTCGCGGCCAACGGGCTGAGCGCGAACGGCTTCATCCGCGAGGGCCAGAGGCTGAGCGTGCCGGGCGCTGCGAGGAAGAGCGTCCCCAAGGGCACCTCCGGCGCGACGATCGCCGCCCGCGGGGCGTCGGCCCCTTCCGCGCCGACGGTCGGCACGTACACCGTCAAGGCCGGTGACACCCTCAGCCACATCGCGGCCCGCACCGGCAACACGGTCTCGGCCCTGCGTGCGGCGAACCCGTCCCTCGACAAGTCCGCCACCATCCAGATCGGCCAGAAGCTGGCCGTCCCCGGCGCGACGTCGTCCTCGTCCAAGCCTCTGGCGAACACGTTCGCCGGACGGACCTACTCCGACGCGGTGGTGCGGTCGGCGACCGCCAACCGCGACGCGCTGGCTGCCCGATCGGTCCCGACGCGGGCCCAGATGCAGGCGATGGTGGCCGAGACCGCCCGTCGCCACGGCGTCGACCCGGCGCTGGCGCAGGCCATCGCCTACCAGGAGTCGGGCTTCAACATGAGGGCCGTCTCCCCGGCGAACGCGGTCGGCGTGATGCAGGTGATCCCGTCCTCGGGCCAGTGGGCCTCGGACATGGTGGGGCGCCGTCTCGACCTGCTGGACCCGCAGGACAACGTCACCGCCGGCGTGCTGCTGCTGCGGGCCCACACCCGCTCGGGCGCCGACCAGGCGACCGTCATCGCCGCCTACTACCAGGGCATGGCCGGGGTGAAGCGCAACGGGATGTACCCCGACACCCGGCGCTACGTCGCCAGCGTGCAGACCCTGATGGCGCGCTACCGGTAGACCCGCGCGCCACCGCCGACCCCCTCAGACCCGGAGCCCATCGGTCCCGTCCTCCGCCCAGGACGGCGCCGGTGGGCTCCGTCGTCCGCGTCCTCCGCCCCGCGGTCCGCCGGGTGGGGCGCCGCGAGCCTGCGCGGAACGGGTCGACAGGCTTCGTAGACTCACGCCATGCGGACGTCCCTGGACTCGGTCGTCGGCCTCGTGCTCGACGGTCGGTACGAGGTCACGTCCCGCATCGCCCGCGGCGGCATGGCGACCGTGTTCCTGGCCACCGACCAGCGGCTGGACCGCGAGGTCGCGATCAAGGTGATGCACCCGCACCTGGCCGACGACGAGCAGTTCATCGCCCGCTTCCACCGCGAGGCGAAGTCGGCCGCGCGGATGTCGCACCCCAACGTGGTCGCGGTCTTCGACCAGGGCTCCAGCCACGACGTGGTCTACCTGGTGATGGAGTACGTGGCCGGGACGACCCTGCGCGACCTGCTGAGCGAGCGCGGCGCGCTCACGCCGGGCGAGGCGCTCGGCGTGCTCGAGCCCCTCCTCGACGCGCTGGCCGCCGCACACCGGGCCGGTGTGGTCCACCGCGACGTCAAGCCCGAGAACGTGCTGCTGACCGACGACGGGCGCGTGAAGGTGGCCGACTTCGGGCTCGCCCGGGCGGCGAGCACGTCGCAGAGCGGCGCCACCACCGGGATGCTGATGGGCACCGCGGCTTACCTGTCCCCCGAGCTCGTGCTGCGGGGTGTGGCCGACGCGCGCAGCGACGTCTACGCGGCCGGCATCATGCTCTTCGAGATGCTCACCGGCCGGCAGCCGTTCGTCGGCGAGGTGCCCATCCAGGTGGCCTACCAGCACGTGAACGACGACGTGCCTCCTCCCTCGTCCTTCGACCCCGGGCTGCCGGTCGAGCTCGACGACCTCGTCACCTGGACGACGGCGCGTGACCCCGACGAGCGGCCCCGCGACGCGCGTGAGCTCGTCGTCGAGGTGCACCGTGTCCGTGCCGAGCTCGACGACGCGGCCCTCGACCGGGTACCGCGGTCCTCGGCGGCGCTTGCCGTCGCCGACGGTGCGACGCCCACCGACACCCAGCACGCCACCCGGGTGGTCCGTCCGCACAGGGACGGCGGCGGGGACGGCGGTCCGCCCCCACGCCCTGGGGATGCGGTCTCGTCCCGGGACGCGAACGGTGCCCGGCGGCCGGACGCGTGGGGCTTCGGCCCCGACGGGCAGCGCCGGCGTCGCGGCCTCCTCGCGATGGTGGCGACCCTGCTGGTGGCCGTCGTCGTCGCCGGGGTCGCGTGGTTCTACACGTCCGGACCGGGGGCCTACATCGTCACCCCGACCGTCGCCGGCACGACCGCGGAGGCGACCGCCACGCTCGACGAGGCCGGGCTGGGCGTGCAGGTGCGGGAGCAGTTCGACGAGTCGGTGCCCGCGGGCACCGTGATCGGGACGGACCCTGCCGCGGGCGAGGAGGTGCGCAAGGGCGCCACAGTCGACCTGTTCGTCTCGAAGGGCTCGGAGTACACGGTCGTGCCGCCCCTGGCCGGCCTGACGGCGGAGCAGGCGACGGCCACGCTCGAGGAGACCGACCTCGGCATCACCCAGGCCGACGCCCAGTTCAGCGAGACCGTCGCCGCCGGTCAGGTGATCAGCCAGACGCCGGCCGAGGGCGAGCGCATCCGTCGTGGCGAGTCCGTCACCGTGGTGACCTCGAAGGGACGGCAGCCGATCGAGGTTCCCGTCGTGGCGGGCAGCAAGCGTGCGGCCGCCGAGGCCGCGGTCACCGAGGCCGGGCTGACCCCGAAGGTCAGCGAGGACTTCAGCGAGAAGGTCGCTGCGGGTCTCGTGATCAGCCAGTCCCCGGCCGAGGGGACCCTGTTCCGGGGGGACGAGGTGTCCCTCGTCGTCTCCAAGGGGCCGCCGCTGGTGACCGTCCCGAAGGTCGTCGGCCAGCAGGTGGGTGAGGCGCGCCAGGTGCTGGAGGCCGCAGGCTTCGACGTGCAGGTGAAGGAGGTGCTCGGGGGCTACTTCGGCACCGTCCGGTCGCAGGACCCGCGCGGCGGCACCACCGCCCCCAAGGGGTCCACGATCACTCTCACCGTCGTCTGAGAGGCGGGAACCGCTGGTGACCACCCCGCCCGCCGGCGGACCCCCCAGCGTCCAGCGCTCGCCGCGAAGGCCCGTGGGCCCGCTCGTACCCACGCTGGCCATGACCGTGATGACCGCGGTCTGGGGCTCCACGTTCTTCCTCATCAAGGACGTGCTCGAGACGCTGCCCGTCGCGGACTTCCTCGCGGTGCGCTTCTGGATCGCCGCCGTGGTCATGGTCGTCGCCTTCTTCCCCCACGTCCGCCGCCTCGACCGTCGGGCCTGGCGGAACGGGATCGTCCTCGGGCTGCTGTACAGCGTTGCCCAGCTGCTGCAGACGGCGGGGCTGGCCACGACGGACGCGTCGGTGTCGGGCTTCATCACCGGGATGTACGTGGTGCTGACCCCGGTGCTCGGTGCGGTCCTGCTGCGCCAGCGCGCGCCGGCCAGCACCTGGATGGCGGTGGCCCTGGCCACGGCGGGGCTCGCTGTCCTCAGCCTGCGCGGGCTCTCGGCCGGCACGGGCGAGGCGATCACCCTGCTGGGCGCCCTGTTCTACGCCCTGCACATCGTGGGTCTCGGCCGCTGGTCAGACCCCCGCGAGGCACTGGGCCTGTCCACGGTGCAGATGCTCGTCATCGCCGTGGTCTGCTCGGTGGCGGCCGCGCCGGGCGGGCTGGAGCTCCCGCGCGGCGGCTTCGCCTGGGGCGCGGTGCTCTACATGGCGCTCATCGCCGGCGCCGGGGCGCTGGTCGTGCAGACCTGGGCGCAGGGGCACCTCACCGCGACACGGGCGGCGATCGTCATGACGACGGAGCCCGTGTTCGCCGCGGCGTTCGCCGTCCTGTTCGGCGGCGAGACGCTGGGCCCGCGGGTGCTGGTCGGCGGGGCGATGGTGCTGGCCGCGATGTACGTGGTCGAGGTGGCGCCGCGCAGAGCCGCTGCCGCACAGGGCGCTCGCGCGCCCACCGCTGCGGACGACCCGCCGGCGGAGATCCTCCACCACGAGGCGTGAGAGCGCGGTCGCTCATCGTCGCCCTCCGGTCACCCGTCCGCGCTCTCAGGCCGGGACTCCTCCGTGCCGATCCTCACGGACCGACAACGACAGGAGAGCTCATGCGCAGGACCATCTGTGCCATCGGCATGGCCGTGGCAGTGACGCTGACAGGAGCAGTGACGGCGAACGCGGCCAACGGCACCCCGCAGCGCCCTGCAGGACCGGTCGTCCCCATCGCGCCGTCGGACAACGGCGGCGACAACGGGTGGGGCAACTGCGGTCACAACTCGAGCCGCGGCAACCCGCACAGCGACCCGGGTGGCGGCGGCAACGGCGGCTACAAGAAGGGTGACTGCGCCGGCTCGACCGACCCCGGGGACGGGGGCGGCGACGGCGGCGGAGTCACCTGAGGTGTCACCTCGTCCCACCCCGATTCTCCAGAGAACCGGGCCTCGGGAGGCCCTTCCCGCCCCGATTCCTCCGAGAGTGGTGACACAGGAGCCCCTTCAGACCCCCACTCCCCCGAGAGGTCACTCCTGGTACGAGTAGCGCTCCTCGCGCCACGGGTCGGCCACCACGTGGTAGCCGCGCTTCTCCCAGAAGCCGCGCACGGGCTCACGTAGGTACTCGATGCCGCGCAGCCACTTGGGCCCCTTGAAGGCGTACAGGTGAGGCACCACCAGGCGCAGTGGCCAGCCGTGCTCGGGCGTCAGGTCGGCCCCGTCGACGCGGTCGGCGAGGATCGCGCGCGGGCTGGCGACGTCCTCGATGCTCAGCGTGCTGGAGTACCCGTACTCGGCCCACGCCTGCACGTGCGTCACCGTGTGCGAGGGCGGCACCAGCTCGAGGATGGTGCGGCACAGCACGCCCTCCCACTCGCGGTCGAGCTGCGTCCAGCGCGAGACGCAGTGCAGGTCGCCCCGGATCGTGGTCCGTGGCATGGCCTGCACCTCGTCCATCGTGAAGGCGCGGGGGGCACCTGTGGCCGTGGCCCCGGAGACCATGAGCGACCAGGTGTCGGGCCGGGACCGCGGGACCCTGCCGTAGTGCTGGGCCTTGAAGCGCGTCGCGCGGCGCTGACCCGGAGGGAGCACCCGCGGGGCGGCGTCCCGTGACTGCTGGTCGCTCACAGCTCCTCGCTCGTCGCGGACGATGCCTCGCGCGCACGGGCCAGGACGCGGCACAGGACCTCGGTCGCACGGTCGACCCCTGCGTCGTCCACGTCGAGGTGGGTCACCGCGCGAAGCACGAACGTGCCCAGCGCCGAGACCAGGACACCTTCTGCCGCAGCCTCTTTCGCGAGCGAAGCGGCCGGGACCCCGACCTCCCGGAGGTCGAGCACGACGATGTTGGTGCGCGTGCGGCCCGGCTCGACCGCCGACGGGAGGACGCCGGCGAGCGCCTCGGCGAGACGCCGGGCGCGGGTGTGGTCGTCGCGCAGACGCGGCACGTGGTGGTCGAGCGCGTAGTGCCCCGCGGCGGCGAGGATGCCGGCCTGCCGCATGCCGCCGCCGAGACGCTTGCGCCAGACGCGGGCCCTGGCGATCCGCTCGCCCGACCCGACGAGCACCGAACCCACCGGCGCGCCGAGACCCTTGGACAGGCACACCGACACCGTGTCGGCCAGGGCGCCGTACTCGGTCAGCGGCACGTCGTCCGCCACGTGGGCGTTCCACAGGCGCGCGCCGTCGAGGTGGACGGCGACCCCGGCGTCGGTCGTGCCCTCCCGCAGACGTCGGAGCGCCGCGAGCGGCTGCACGGTGCCACCGCCGAAGTTGTGGGTGTTCTCCACCGCGACCGCGGCCGTCGAGACCAGGTACGGACCACCGTCCGGCACCATCATCCGGAGCGGGACCTCGGGGTCGAGGTAGCCGACCTGCCGACCGGGCACCTGGGCGTCCCAGGTCCGCGTCGTCACGCCACCGATCGCCGCGTGCGCACCCAGCTCGGCCCTCACCACGTGAGCCAGGCTGTCGCACAGCAGCTCTCGCCCAGGTTCGACGAGCAGACGCACCCCGAGCACGTTGGCGAGGGATCCGGTCGGGGTGAAGAGGCCCGCCTCGTGACCGAGCAGGTCGGCGACGCGCCGTTCCAGCGCGTTGACCGTGGGGTCCTCGCCGTAGACGTCGTCGCCCACTTCGGCGCGCGCCATCGCCTCGCGCATCCCGGGCACGGGACGGGTCACCGTGTCCGAGCGCAGGTCGACGGTCGCTTCGGCGGAGGACATCTGGCTCAGCGGCCCCGCAGCATGTCGGAGACCAGGAACGCGAGCTCCAGCGACTGCTGGTGGTTCAGGCGCGGGTCGCACAGGCTCTCGTACCGGGTCGCGAGGTCGGCGTCCGAGATCTCCTCGAACCCGCCGAGGATCTCGGTGACGTCCTCGCCGGTCAGCTCGATGTGCAGGCCACCCGGGATCGTCCCCAGCCCCTTGTGCACCTCGAAGAAGCCGCGCACCTCGTCGATCACGTCGTCGAAGCGACGCGTCTTGTACCCGCTGGGCGAGCTGATCGTGTTGCCGTGCATCGGGTCGCACGTCCACAGCACCTGGGCCCCGGACGCCGTGACCTTCTCCACCAGGCCCGGCAGCACCTCGCGGATGTGCGCCGCACCCATGCGCGTGATGAAGGTGAGCCGTCCGGGCTCGCGCGTCGGGTCCAGCCTGTCGATCAGCGCGAGCGCGTCGTCGGCCGTCGTCCTCGGTCCCAGCTTGACGCCGATCGGGTTGCGGATGCGGGACGCGAAGTCGATGTGCGCGCCGTCGAGCTGGCGGGTGCGCTCACCGATCCACACCATGTGCGCGGACACGTCGTACGGGAGGCCCGTCCGGGAGTCGATGCGCGTCAGCGCGCCCTCGTAGTCGAGCAGCAGCGCCTCGTGGCTGGAGAAGAACTCCACGGTGCGCAGCGCGTCGAAGTCGGCGCCGCAGGCGTCCATGAAGCCCATCGCGCGGTCGATCTCGGCTGCCAGCGCCTCGTAGCGGGAGTTCGCGGCACTGCCGGCGAAGCCGCGGTTCCACTCGTGCACCTGACGCAGGTCGGCGAAGCCACCGGTGGTGAACGCCCGGATGAGGTTCAGCGTCGCCGCGGCCGTGTGGTACGCCTTCAGGAGCCGCTGCGGGTCCGGCGTGCGGGAGGCCTCGGTGAACGCGAAGTCGTTGACCGCGTCGCCCCGGTAGGCAGGCAGCGTCACGCCGTCCCGGGTCTCGTCGTCGCTGCTGCGCGGCTTGGCGTACTGGCCCGCCATGCGGCCCATCTTGATGACGGGCAGGCTGGCGCCGTACGTCAGCACCACGGCCATCTGCAGCACCGTCTTGATCCGGTTGCGGATCCGGTCGGCCGTCGCCCCCACGAACGTCTCGGCGCAGTCGCCGCCCTGCAGCAGGAACGCCTTGCCCGCCGCGGCCTCACCGAGGCGCGCCTTCAGCAGGTCGCACTCCCCCGCGAACACCAGGGGCGGCAGAACCGCGAGCTGCGAGACGGAGTCATCGACGGCGGAGCGGTCGGGCCAGTCGGGTTGCTGGGCCGCCGGCAGGTCGCGCCAGGAGTCCCCAGCCGCCGACGGAGCGGGAGCGGGCGCCGCCGGGGAGGCAGCGGGCGCGGGAACGGGCGACTCGGACACGGGGCTCACCCTCTCAGGGTAGGCCCGCCCTCTCGACGCCCCCGCGCCGCGTCCGTCAACCGGACACCCAACCCAGCTCCTCGATCCGGGACCCGGGAACGGTCTTCAGCTCGCCGGTCGCGTCCGCCAGCGGGACCTGCACGACGTCCGTCCCGCGCAGGGCGGCCATCGTGCCGAAGTTGCCCTCGTGGATCGCCGTGATCGCCGACAGGCCCGAGCGCGTCCCGAGGATGCGGTCGAACGCCGTCGGCGTGCCTCCGCGCATCAGGTGGCCCAGTACGGTCACGCGGGTCTCGAGGCCCTCGATGCGGTCCTTGAGCAGGCCCTCCAGCGAGTCGCCGACGCCCTTGAGCTGCACGTGCCCGAAGGCGTCGAGCTCGGCGTCGGTGGTCGTCAGGTCCCCCCCGGACGGGTGGGCGCCCTCCGCGATGACGATCAGCGGGGCGTCCCCGCGGGCGATCACGCGCCGCACCGCGTCGGCGACGGCCTCGACGTCGTAGGGCTGCTCGGGCAGCAGGGTGACGTCCGCCGACGAGGCCATCCCGGTGTGCAGAGCGATCCATCCCGCGTGCCGGCCCATCACCTCGACGATCATCGCGCGGTGGTGGGAGGCGCCGGTCGTGGCCAGGCGGTCGCAGGCGTCGACCGCGGTCTGCACCGCGGTGTCGAACCCGAAGGTGTAGTCGGTGGCCGACAGGTCGTTGTCGATCGTCTTCGGCGCCCCGACGACCGGGATGCCCGGCCTCGTGCAGGCGCGTCGCGACACCGAGGGTGTCCTCGCCGCCGATGGCCAGCAGGGCGTCGACGCCCAGCTCCTCGAGGCCGGCCGCGATCGCCTCCAGGCCGCCGTCGATCTTCACCGGGTTGGTGCGCGACGAGCCGAGGATCGTGCCGCCGATGGCGAGGATGTGGCGCACCGCGTCGGCGTCCAGGGTCATCGTGAGCCGCTCGAGCGGCCCCTTCCACCCGTCGCGGAAACCGACGAACTCCATCCCGTACTCGCTGCTGCCCTTGAGCACGGCCGCCCTGATGACCGCATTGAGTCCGGGGCAGTCGCCGCCGCCGGTGAGCACTCCTACGCGCATGGCGCGTCCTCCTCGAAGAGATCGTGGTCTCGGTGAGGTGCTGGTCGCGGCACCGTGGCCGGATCGCACAGTGGGTCGAGCGCCGTCGACTCTAGAGGGTCCGCCGTGACGGGGTGTGCGTCAGGTCACATCGTGGGCGTGGGCTACGGCTCCGCCCGCCGCAGCCCCAGGTACGCGAGACCACCGACGATGACGGCCACGAGCGCGGGCCACCCCGCGACCATGGCGGCCGGCGACGTGGTGGTGAGCCACTCACCCACCGCGGGCCACGCGCTGCGCCACGTCGTCACGGCGATCCAGCCGCCGAGCAGGGCGCCGCTCAGCAGGACCAGTGCGAACATCCCGTTGCTGCCCCAGCGCTTGTAGACCACGCCGAGGAACATCCCCACCATCGCGAGGACCACGAACGGCACGGCGTAGACCACCAGCTGGAGCAGCAGGTTGTCGTGCACGAGGTAGGGCACCGCGAAGAACTCGAGGCTCATCCCCCATCCCCCGGTCGCGTCCTCGACCAGGCGCAGGACCACGAGGACGGCCGCGAACGCGAAGGCCTGGGCGAGCGCCAGCAGACCCGTGCCGGCGAAGAACTCCCGGCGGGTCACGCTCAACGCGGAGGCGAATGGGAAGAACTGGGTCACCGACTGGACGTAGGCGACGAAGAAGACGATGTAAATGGCGAGAAGCCCTCCGGTGGAGCTGTTCTCAGTCACCTCAGCGCCCAAGGAGCCGAAGATCGCCAGGTTCGCGGCGAAGGCGATGGCGAGGATGCCGAAGGGCCAGCCCACGGCGGTCGGCCAGGCCACGAGCTGCACGCGGGCGACGTCGAGCACGCGGTTCATGAGGGTTCCTTCCCGGTCCGGCTGAGAGCGTCTTCGGGCTGGGCGGCAGGGATCCCCTCGCCCGACGTGTGCTGCGCGTGGGTCGTGGTGCGGACGACGAGCTGCTGCAGCGAGACGGGCTTGACCGTCAGACCCAGCGCGGTGGCCTCGGCACGTCCCGCCTCCCCCATCCGGCCCGTCACGGTGGCCCGGCTCACCCCGCCGAGCGTCTCGCTGTGCAGCACCCGGCGGTCTGCTCCGAACCGCTCAACGACTGCGCTCGCTCCGGTCACCTGGAGGGCGTCGTCGAGGAGAGCCTCGCTGCTCGTGTCGAGCACCACCCGTCCCCGGTCGAGGAGCACCACGTGTTCGAGCAGGCCACTGACCTCGTCGATGAGGTGGGTGGACAGCACCACCGTGCGCGGGTGCTCGGCGAAGTCGACGAGGAGCCGGTCGTAGAACATCTGCCGCGCGACCGCGTCGAGCCCGAGGTACGGCTCGTCGAACAGGGTGAGCTCCGCGCGGGACGCGAGCCCGACGACCACTCCGGCCGCGGAGAGCATGCCGCGCGAGAGCTTCTTCATCGGACGTCCGGCAGGCAGGTCGAAGTCGCGCAGCAGCTCGTCGGCGAGCACGGCGTCCCAACGGGGGAACAGCAGGGACGCCGCACGGACGACGTGCTTGATCGTGAAGCCGTCCGGGTAGGTCTGGCTCTCCCGCACCAGGCAGACACGTTGCTGCACGGAGGGGTTCTCGTACGGGTCGACGCCGAAGAGCCTCACCTCGCCGCTGCTCGCAAAGCGCTGGCCCACCATGATCTGGAGCAGCGTGGTCTTGCCGGCCCCGTTGCGCCCGAGCAGCCCGTGGATCGTGTCGGCCCGCAGGTCGAGCCTCACGTCATCGAGCGCGGTCACGCCTGGGTAGCGACGGGACAGGCCGCGGACGGAGGCCACGGGGGCCCGGAGGTCGGCGTTCACCGGAGCACCTCGCGACCCGCGTGGGTGATCATCGTCCGCAGGTCGTCGGTGCTCAACCCCAGGGTCCGGGCGCGCACCACGAGCGGCTCGACGTACTGCAGGGCGAACTCCTGGCGCCGGCGCTGCAGGAGCCGATCTCGGGCGCCGCGGGAGACGAACATGCCGATACCTCGCTTCTTGTAGAGGGTTCCGTCTGCGACGAGCTGGTTCACGCCCTTGGCGGCGGTGGCCGGGTTGATGCGGTGGAACGCGGCGAGCTCGTTGGTCGACGGCACCTGGCTCTCCTCCGGCAACGAGCCGTCGAGGATCCCCGCCTCGACCTGCTCGGCGATCTGGAGGAACAGGGGCCGCGCGTCGTCCACTAGCCGTGGGTCCTCACGGAACGCGGCTTCCTTGGTTCACTAGTCATGTAACTAACCATGCAACCTGTCGGGGTCCGGAGTCAAGGCCCTTCGGCCATCTGCGCGCCTGTCGCCGCCAGTAGGGTCCCGGGCATGGGTACGAGCCGCGCCGTTCTCGCCATCGACGAAGGAACCACGGGGGTCACCGCTCTGGTGGTCGCCGACGACGCCCGGGTGCTGGCCAAGGGCTACAGCGAGTTCCCCCAGCACTTCCCGCGTCCGGGCTGGGTGGAGCACCAGCCGGAGGAGATCTGGCAGGCCACCCTGGTCGCCTGCCGCGAGGCGGTCGCGGCCGCCGACGCCGAGCCCGGCGGCTCCGTCGAGGTGGCGAGCATCGGCATCACCAACCAGCGCGAGACCGCGGTGCTCTGGGAGAAGGAGGGCCTCGCGGCGCCGCAGCGCGCGGTCGTCTGGCAGGACCGGCGCAGCGTCGACATCTGCAACCGGCTGCGGGAGGCCGGCCGCGAGGACCGCGTGGCAGAGCTCACCGGCCTGCGCCTGGACCCGTACTTCACCGCCACGAAGTTCGCGTGGCTCGCGGAGCACGACCCCCGGTCGTGGGCCGGGGTCACCGACGGGTCGGTGGCGGTCGGGACGGTGGACTCCTACCTGGTCGCCCGCCTGTCCGGCGGGGCGAGCCACGTCACCGACGCGTCCAACGCGTCCCGCACGCTGCTGCTCGACCTGGCGAGGGGCGAGTGGTCGGACGAGCTGTGCGAGATGTTCGACGTGCCCCGGTCAGCCCTGCCCGAGGTGGTTCCCAGCTGGGGCGAGGTGGCACGCACCGACCCGTCGTCCTTCCTCGGCCTCGACGTGCCGATCGCGGGAATCGCCGGCGACCAGCAGGCAGCCCTGTTCGGGCAGGCGTGCTTCGGCGTGGGTGACGCCAAGTGCACCTACGGCACAGGCTCTTTCGTCCTCGTGAACACGGGAAGCACACCCGTCCCCGCCCCACTGGGTGACGACGGTACGGGTCTGCTCTCGACGGTGGCTTGGATGAGTCCGGAGCGCGAGATCACCTACGCGCAGGAGGGCTCGATCTTCGTCACCGGCGCGGCGGTCCAGTGGCTGCGCGACGGGCTGCAGATCGTCGGGTCGGCGCAGGAGACGGCTGCCGTCGCGCAGACGGTGCCGGACACCGGCGGGGTGGTCTTCGTCCCTGCGCTCACCGGTCTGGGCGCGCCGGACTGGGACCCGCAGGCACGCGGCACGATCATCGGCATCACCAGGGGCACCACGCGAGCGCACATCGTGCGCGCCACGCTCGAGGCCATCGCCTACGAGGTGCGCGACGTCGTCCAGTCCATCGAGAAGGGGGTCGAGGTGCTCCGCGTCGACGGCGGCGCCAGTGACAACGACGTGCTGGTGCAGTGGCAGGCCGACCAGCTCGGCATCGTGGTCGAGCGACCGCAGGTGCAGGAGACGACGGGCATGGGGGCGGCCTTCCTGGCCGGTCTCGGCACCGGCGTGTGGTCGTCGCAGGAGGAGCTCGCCGAGACCTGGCAGCTGGACCGCCGCTTCGAGCCCGGTGAGCGCGACGAGGCCGGCTACCGGCGCTGGCGAGCGGCCGTCGCGCGGTCGAAGGGCTGGGCGGCCCTCGTCGACTGACCGCCCGCGTGACTCCCGGGTGGGAGCCGGGTCACGGCGTCAGGGGGCGACGCGGCCGTTCTTCTCGAACGCCGCGTGCGTGAGCGGCATCAGCTCGGCCCAGGCCGTCTCCATCTGCTCGGCCGCCATCTCGATCTCGCGCTGCGGGAACGACGGGAAGTGGGCGTCGTCCCGCTTGGTGCGCAGCGAGAGGAAGTTCATCAGCGAGCGGGCGTTCATCGTCACGTACATCGACGAGTAGATGGTGACCGGCAGAACGATTCTCGCGACCTCCCGGGCGATGCCGGCGTCGAGCATCTTCTGGTACGACGCGTACGCGTGCTCGCACACCGCGCGGGTCTCCGAGTCGACGAGCTCGTGCTGCTCCGGGGTCCCGTCCACGAACGTGTAGGCCCCGGGCTTGCCCTCCTGCACGAGACGCCGCTCTACCCCCGGCACGTAGAACACGGGCCGCAGCTCGCGGTACCGACCCGACTCCTCGTTGTACGAGGCGATCCGGTGCCGCATGAACTCGCGGAACACGAAGATCGGCGCCTGCACGTAGAAGGTCATGGAGTTGTGCTCGAACGGGCTGCCGTGGCGATCGCGCATCAGGTAGTTGATCAGGCCGGTCGACCGCGAGGCGTCCCCGTCGACGTCCTCGAGGCTCGACTCGCCCTTGGTCGAGACGCGGGCGGCGAAGAGCACGTCGGCGTCCTGCGCGGAGGCCCTGACCAGCTCGACGGCGACGTCGGAGCGGAACGTGGCGGACTGCGTGGCGGTGGGGGTCGGCTCACTCACCGGTCGAGACTAGCCAGCGGTGCCGCGGCCATCCGAACCTGACACGCCCTCTGGCGCGGCCGGACCCGTCGTGCGGCCCGCGCCAGGCACGCCCGCCGTGAGGCGCTCCGCCTCGGCTCGCTCGATCCGGGTGTGGGTCCCGCACATGGCGCACTGCACGACGTACTTGGTCGAGACCGGGAACAGCGGCACGAAGAAGAGCGTGAACTTGGTGACCCACTTCTCCACCCGCTGCGCCGCCGGGTTGCCGCACCGACCACACACGAACGTGACCAGTCCCAGCACGGTCACGTACCGCTTGGTGCCGAAGATGAGGAACATCCTGCGACGGTAGCGCCGCCGGCGGGCACACGGGCGGGCGGGTTCGTGCTGAACGCGGCAACAGGGCCCGGCACACGCACACCTGCCCGCCGCTGTGCCCGCTCCGAGGGTCAGACGAGCTCGAGCACGACACCTCGGGCCGACGCGACCAGGTGCACGGCGTCGAGCGTCGCGACCACGAGGTCGGCGTCGAGGTTGTGGGCGGGCGTCGTGGTCGTCACCGCCAGCGTCGCGCAGCCGGCGGCACGGGCGGAGCGCAGGCCGCTCGGGGCGTCCTCGACGACCAGGCAGCGCGCCGGGTCGACCCCCAGACGGCGTGCGGCCAGGAGGTACGGGTCGGGGGCCGGCTTGCCCGCCGCGACGTCGTCGACCGTCACGACCACGCCGGGGGCGTCCAGCCCGGCCGCGGCGATGCGAGCGGCGGCCAGCCCGCGCGTGCACGACGTGGCGATCGCGGCCCTGCCGGCCGGCAGTGCGGCCAGCGCCCGCGCGGCACCCGGCAGGGCGACCACGCCGTCGGTGTCCGCGAGCTCGAGCGCGTCGATGCGGCTCAGCGCGCCCCGGCGGCGGTCCTCGGGCACGAGGGCCGCCACGATCCCGGCGGAGGGAACGCCGTGGAAGCCGGCCAGCAGCTGCGGGTCGACCTGCTCCTCCTCGGCCCAGCGAAGCCAGCTGCGCACGACCACGGCGGTCGAGTCGACCAGGGTGCCGTCGAGGTCGAACAGCACCGCCTCGTAGGTCGTCGTCAGCGGTGCGGCGGTGGCGGTCACCGCGACAGGCTACGAGCCGGCCACGCGAAGGCACCGGCGCGCGGCTGACAGGATGGCTCCGTGGAGACCACCGACGTCCTCGGCGCGGCGACGGCCGACGCCTCGGTGCGCACGGCGACGGCCGCCGACGTCGGGGCCATCGGCGCGGTGCACGCCCGCTCGTGGCGGGCCACCTACGCCGACTCCCTGCCCGACGACGTGCTGGCCGCGCTCGACCCGGAAGTGCTCGCCGACTCGTGGCGCGGCGCGGTCACCTCTCCCCCGTCGCCACAGCACCGTGTGCTGGTCGCGTGCGCCGGGCCGACCGTCGTCGGGTTCGCCGCGGTGGAGCCCACCGGTGAGGTCGTCGCCCTCCTGGTCGACCCGACCCACCAGCGACGGGGGCACGGCTCCCGCCTGCTGTCGGCCGCCGTCGACCACCTGCGCTCGACCGGGACCGACGTGGTGAGCTCGTGGGCGGCTGTGACCGACCCCGCACGGCGCGAGTTCCTGGCGTCGGCCGGGCTCGGGCCTGACGGCACGTGGCGCGAGCTCGACGTGCCCGGCGCCCTGGCCCCCCTCCGAGAGGTCAGGCTGGTCGCGGCGCTGTCGGACCCGGCCGCCCCCCAGACATGACGAGGCGCGCCCTGACGCCCGCGACCCGGCAGGGGCTGTCGGTCGGCGTGGCCACGGGCGCGTACGGGGTGTCGTTCGGCGCCCTCTCGGTCGCGGCGGGGCTGAGCGTCTGGCAGACGAGCGCCATGAGCCTGCTGATGTTCACCGGCGGCTCGCAGTTCGCCTTCGTCGGTGTGATCGGGGCGGGTGGTGCCGGCGCGGCAGCCGCGGCGACCGCCACGATGCTGGGCGCACGCAACGCGCTGTACAGCCTTCACATGGCGCCGCTGCTCGGACTGCGCCGGCTCAGCCGCCCCGCGGCCGCACACGTGACCATCGACGAGTCGGTGGCGGTCGCGCTCTCCCAGGGCGAACCCGCCGAGCGACGCCGGGGCTTCTGGGTGACGGGGCTCGCGGTCTTCGTCTTCTGGAACCTCACGACCCTGGCGGGGGCCCTACTCGGCTCCTCGTTCGGCGACCCCCGGCAATGGGGGCTGGACGGCGCAGCGTCGGCGGCCTTCCTCGCCCTGCTCTGGCCGCGCCTGCGGGAGCTCCAGGCCCGAGCGGTCGCCGCCGCCGCGGCCGTGGTCGCCGCGGCTCTGGTGCCCGTAGCCCCCGCGGGTGTCCCGGTTCTGGCCGCTGCGCTCGTCGCCCTCGTGGTCGCGGGCCTGTGGCACCGACGCGCGGGCGGTCAGTCGTCCGACGACGAGGCCTCCCGGACGGTGGCGTCGTGACGCTCTGGATGTGGCTGCTCGCCGCCTCGGCCGCCTGCTTCGCCCTCAAGCTCGTCGGACACCTCCTGCCCTCGCACCTGCTGGAGCGGCCCGCTGTCGCCCACCTGGCGCTGATGGTCACCGTGGGGCTGCTCGCGGCGCTGGTGGTGGTGCAGACCCTCGCCGACGGGTCCGCCGTCGTCGCCGACGCGCGTCTCGCCGCCGTCGCCGTCGCTGCCGTCGCGCTGGTGCTGCGCGCGCCGTTCATCGTCGTCGTGGTGCTGGGCGCGGCCACGGCGGCCGCACTGCGCGCCCTGGGGTGGGGATGACCCGCCACACCCCGCCGGAGGGGAGACCGGTCGGGCGGCCGGACGAACCCGTTGGCGCACAGGCCGTCTGGACCGACCGCATCGTCGGTCTCGACGTCGCCCGGGCCCTGGCCCTCCTCGGGATGATGGCCGTGCACATCGTGCCCGAGACCCGCAGGGACGCAGGCACAGCCGCGGTCACGGTCGACCAGCTGCACCTGATCTTCGGCGGGAGGGCGTCCGCGTTGTTCGCCGTCCTCGCCGGTGTGGCGCTGGCGCTGGTGAGCGGACGCACCACGCCGCCGGTCGGCCGCGCCCTCGCCTCCGCCCGCAAGGCCGTCCTCGGACGCGCCGGGGTGGTCCTGGTCGTCGGACTGACGCTGGGTGTGCCAAGGTCCGGGGTCGCGGTGATCCTCGTCAACTACGCGCTCCTGTTCGTGGCCGTGCTGCCCTGGCTGGGCCTCCGGTGGCGCGTGACGGCGTGGTGGGCAGCGGCCTGGCTGCTGCTCTCGCCCGTGGTCTCGTACGCGCTGCGCGGTCTCGTGGCGCCGGGTCCCGGACCCGTGCCGTCGTGGCTGTCGCTCGCGGACCCCGGCGAGCTGCTGGTGACGGTGCTGCTCACCGGCTACTACCCCGTCCTGACGTGGACGGGCTACCTGCTGGTGGGGCTCGCTGTAGGTCGAAGCCCCCTGCTGCGCCAGGCGACGCAGGGGTGGCGGGCCGGTGTGGCGCTGGCGGGCGTGGGGGCCGTGGTGGCTGCCGCCGCGAAGCTCGTCTCCACCGTCCTGCTCGGACCGCTGGGCGGCAGCGAGCGGCTCGAGATCCCGGCCGACTCGCCGGTGGCGGGGACACCGCTCGACACGGTGCTGGCGACCAGCACCTACGGGACCACCCCCACCACGACCTGGTGGTGGCTCGCGACCAGCGGCCCGCACCAGGGCACCCCGTTCGACCTGGTCCACACCGCGGGCACTGCGCTGACGGTGCTCGGCGTGTGCCTGGCCGTCGCCTGGTTGGCGGGCCGCGCGCGGTGGAGCGCCCTCGCCCTCACACCGCTGGCGGCGACCGGCGCCATGACGCTCACCCTCTACACCGGCCACGTGGTCGCCCTCGCCGCGACGCGCGCGTCAGCACCTCACGGCCTCTCGACGTGGGTCACGCACGTGCTGGTCGCTCTGGCCGCGGCGACGTTGTGGCGAGCGGTGGCAACCGCACTCGGCGCCCGGGGACGGGGACCGCTCGAGGCGCTGGCCTCGTCGGCCGCAGACGCCGCGCGCACCCCGTCGACGACCTAGCGGCGCCGCAGGTCGGCCGCGTGACGCATGGCGGCCCTGGCCCGGCGCCGGTCACCGGCGGCGTCATAGGCGCAGGACAGGCGGAACCAGCGGTCCCACTCGTCGGGTGCATGGTCGACCTCCGCGCGGTACCGCTCGAACGCGTCCTGCGCGGCCGCGCGCTCGATCCGTCCGGACGGCCTGCGCGGCAGGTCGTCCACCGGAAGCCCGCCCGCGGCCTCGAGCTCACGCGCCATCGACTCCGTGACCTGCCCGAACCTCAGCTCGCGCACGACGGCGCCGCCGACGAGCAGGGGCACCAGCAGCACGCCGAGGCCCAGCAGCACGCCCTGCCACTCGCCCGAGCTCAGCAGCGTCCAGGCGCGGATGCCGGCCACCACCAGGTACACCGCGCACAGCGCGCTGATGCCCAGCGCCAGCCACTTCCCCCTCACGCGCGCGACCTCGGACCGCTCACAGGTCGAGGTACTCGGCCAGGCCGACCGTCAGGCCCGGACGGGACCCGACCGTGCGCACGCCCAGCAGCACGCCGGGCATGAACGACGACCGGTCGAACGAGTCGTGACGGATCACGAGCTGCTCGCCCGGGCCGCCGAAGAGGATCTCCTCGTGCGCCACGAGACCGCGCAGCCGGACGCTGTGCACGCGGACGCCGTCCACGAGCGCGCCGCGGGCACCCTCCAGCTCGGAGGTGGTCGCGTCGGGCGGGTCGGCCAGACCGGCCTCGCGGCGGGCGCGCGCAACGAGCTCGGCGGTGTGGCGGGCAGTGCCAGAGGGCGCGTCGACCTTGTCGGGGTGGTGGAGCTCGACGACCTCGACCGACTCGAAGTGACGGGCGGCCATCTGCGCGAACCGCATTGCGAGCACGGCACCGAGCGCGAAGTTGGGGGCGATCAGCACCCCGACACCGGGTGCGTCCGCCAGCCGGCGACGGACGGTGTCGAGGCTCTCCTGCGTCCAGCCGGTGGTGCCCACGACAGCGTGCACGCCGTGGTCGACGCAGAAGGCGACGTTGCCGGGTGCGGCGGACGGCACGGACAGGTCGACCGCGACCTCGGCCCCCACGTCCACGATCTGCTGCAGGTCGTCACCCGCGTCGACACGGGCCACCAGCTCCAGGTCGGACGCGGCCTCCACCGCGGCGCACGCGGCACTGCCCATCCTCCCGGCTGCACCGAGCACGGCCACCCGCGTCGTCTCGCTCATGCGGTCAACCCTAGGTCCCACGTCACACCGAGAAGTCGACACCCTGGGCGAGCGGCAGGTCACCGGAGTAGTTCACGGTCGTCGTCGCTCGCCGCATGTAGGCCTTCCACGCGTCACTGCCCGACTCGCGTCCCCCGCCGGTCTCCTTCTCACCGCCGAACGCGCCGCCGATCTCGGCACCGGACGTCCCGATGTTGACGTTGGCGATGCCGCAGTCCGAGCCGTCCGCCGCCAGGAACCGCTCCGCCTCGGCCTGGTCGGCTGTGAAGATGGCGGACGAAAGACCCTGCGGCACGCCGTTGTTCGTCGCGATCGCGTCCGCGAGGTCCTCGTACTGCATCAGGTAGACGATCGGCGCGAACGTCTCGGTACGCACCACGTCCGTCTGCGACGGCATGCGGACGACGGCGGGCTCGACGTAGTAGGCGTCCGCGGCCTCGTCTGCCAACCTGCGTCCCCCGCCGACGAGCACCGTCCCCCCGTCGGCGGTCGCACGCTCCAGAGCGTCCCCCATGGCCTCGAACGCCCTGCGGCCGACGAGCGGCCCGACGAGCGTCCCCTCGGCGAGCGGGTCTCCGATCGGGAGCCGATCGAAGGCGGAGACCAACCGGTCGGCGAGCGCGTCGACGACCGACGAGTGGGCGACCACGCGGCGCAGCGTGGTGCACCGCTGCCCCGCGGTGCCGGCCGCGGAGAACACGATGCCGCGGACGGCGAGGTCGAGGTCGGCGCTGGGCGCGACGACCGCGGCGTTGTTGCCGCCGAGCTCCAGCAGAGACCGACCGAACCGAGCGGCGACGCGAGGGCCGACCTCGCGTCCCATCCGGGTCGAGCCGGTGGCACTGACGAGCGCGACGGCGGGATGGTCGACGAGAGTCTCCCCGACCTCGCGCCCACCGAGCAGCACCTGGTTGAGGTGCGGTGGCGCGCCGACGTCGGCGGCCGCACGGGCGAAGAGCGCAGCGCAGGCCAGCGCCGTCAACGGCGTGGTCTCGGACGGCTTCCACACCACGGGGTCGCCGCACACGATCGCGACGGCCGCGTTCCAGCTCCACACGGCGACAGGGAAGTTGAACGCCGTCACCACCCCGACGACCCCCAGCGGGTGCCAGGTCTCGGCGAGCCGGTGCCCGGGTCGCTCGGACGGCATCGTGCGCCCGTACAGCTGACGGGAGAGACCGACCGCGAAGTCGCAGACGTCGATCATCTCCTGCACCTCGCCGGCAGCCTCGGAGCGGATCTTGCCCGCCTCCAGGCTGACGAGGTCGGCGAGGTCGGTCTTGTGCTCGGTCAGCACCTCACCGAGCCGGCGCACGAGCGCTCCTCGCACGGGGGCCGGGGTGGTGCGCCAGACCTCGAAGGCGGCACGTGCACGGGCCACGGCGGTATCGACGTCGGCGGGCGACGACCAGCGCAGCCGCGTGAGCTCGGTGCCGGTCAGCGGCGTCGTTGCCGGCACGTCCCCGGCGACCTCCGCGAGATCGACCCCGCACCGGCGCAGCCGGTCGAGGGCCAGGTCCGCCAGCTCGTGACCGGCGGGTAGCGCCCTGGTCGTCGTGGCGGTGGTCTGCTCGTTCACGGGGACTCCGGTGCGCTCGTCGGGCGGTGTGTCGTGGGCTGCGGGGCCGCACCGAGCCTACGCGCGGCGTCGACCGGGTCCCCGACCCCACCGAGTGCGGCAAGAGCTGCCCGCAGGGTCGGGGCGCCCTGCGCGCGGTACAGGTCGTCCGGGTCGTGGACCGGGCGTCCCATCACGGCGGCGAGCCAGTCCAGGTCCCGGTGCGTGCCCTCGCGGCTCGAGTCCCCCGAGCCTTCCAGGTCGAGGTTCGACGCGAAGATGCCCGCGGCCGAGCGCGGCAGGAAGTCCTCGTAGACGATGGGTTCGGCGCGCAGCCAGCCGTCGGCGAGCAGCGCTCCCAGATCGGGGCGGTCCGTCCCAGTGGCGTCGCCGGAGCGCCGCCCCTCGGCGACGGACCACGTGAAGTGCCCCAGCCCCGCTGCGGCCAGCCCCGCCTCGGTGGACGGGAACCCGGTCGGCCACAG
The DNA here is from genome assembly GCA_963843835.1 of uncultured Actinomycetota bacterium. Classification (GTDB taxonomy): domain Bacteria; phylum Actinomycetota; class Actinomycetes; order Actinomycetales; family CAWJMD01; genus CAWJMD01. The sequence goes on along the minus strand of CAWJMD010000004.1, from coordinate 282,311 downwards.
CAGCCGCGCGACGTCCTGCCGCGACGTCGTGCACCCGTCCGTGGCGACCCGACGGTCCACCTCCGCGCCCAGCCGCTCGTAGACCTCCCGCCCCGCGGGGGTCAGCGCGACCCCCCGGGCCTCCACCTCGCCGAAACGCACCCGCAGGGCGCCCGGAACCACCGTCCCGTTCGGCTCCCTCATCAGTCGCTGCTCGCTCAGGGCGCGGAACGACGTCTGCCGCAGGAGAACGTCGGGGCCGTCCCACGCCGGCGGCCCCTGGATCTCGTCGATCATCGTGATCCCGCGCGCCTGCATGCGCCGGTACAGCTCGTCGATGTCGAGCACCCGCGGCGTGAGGTGGTTGATGTGCGTGCTGCCGATCCCGCCGATGTCGGCGGCGACCGGCGAGACCTGCTCGAGCTCGGCGTACCAGGCGCGGTCGACCGGCTGCGCCGAGAGGGAGAACGCCGCCGTCGCCAGCTCGAGGAGTTGCTCCGCCTCGGGCTCGGGGAGGCCGTCATCCCCGGCCTCGACCGCCTGGTCCGCCAGAGCCAGGAGCTCGGGAGGGAACAGCTCGCGCCGGTCCAGGAACCGGGTCAGCCTGCCCTGGAGGTCACGCTCGAAGAAGCGTTCGTCGTCGGTCGCGAGGACGGACGTGAACACGCGGAACGGGTTGAGCGCCAGCTCGTCCGGATCGATCGGACGGAAGGCTGTGGACACCACCGGCACCGGCGAGACAGGTGTGTCGCGCAGGTCGTAGAACCCCACAGGGTGCATGCCCATCGCCGCGAACACGCGGCCGACCTGCTCGAGCTCGCGCGCCGAGCCGACACGGATCGCACCGTGCCGCTCGGCCGTCACCCGGTCGCGTGACCCGAGCCGCTCGGCCCGCTCACCCCACCGGCCGAGCACGTCCCCGTTGACGGCGTGCGAGACCTCGACCAGCGTCGTGTAGGCCGGTACCTCGCGGCCGTACATGGCGGACAGGGATGCAGCGAAGCGGGCGCGCAGGCGCCACGGGGGGACGTGCCTGACCATCAGGTCACTGTGCCACGCACCCTGGCCGCCCAGCGCGCGGTGTGCCATTCAACAGGCGTGGAACCGCGGCCCAAGGAATGCCGTGTAGAGGCCGCGTTGGGTCAGAACGGCACCGGCGGCCCGTGCGATGGCCTCCGCCTGCTGTCCGATCGGGTCTTGTTGACCACTGCAACGCCGGGGCGCATGCTCATCGCCAGCTTCCTGTGGTGGGAAGCGCGAGGCCCGCCCCCGATGGTTCGGGGGCGGGCCTCGCTGGTCTGCCAGACGTGAGCGTCAACTGCCTACTTGCGACGGCGCCGCGATGATGCGCCGCGCCAAAAGGGAGCATCAGCGTGAGCTGACCCCGACCCCACGCCTGAGCGACCTCGTCTTCCTGCTCTAGCGAGCAGTAGGCCGACTCGAGCGCTTCTAGACGATGTTCAGTTCGGGCGCGTGCGACCCGACGCCGAACCGGCGAACGTCCAGCGACGAGACGTCGACGACGGGGGACCTGCCCAGGACCAGGTCGCGCATGACCTCCCCCACCGCCGGTCCCATCAGGAACCCGTGTCCGGAGAACCCGGTGGCGTAGAGGAACCGCGACACCTGCTCGGCCTCACCCACCAGCCCGTTGTGGTCCGGGGTCATCTCGTACAGACCCGCCCAGCCGCCGGTCAGCCCGACGTCGAGCAGGCTCGGGGCCCGGTGCTCGATCGCCGCCTGCAGCCTCGGCAGCCACCGGTCGTCACGTCGCGTGTCGAAGCCGGGTTCCTCGTCCGGGTCGGACATGCCGATCAGCAGGCCCGTGCCGTCGTTGTGGAAGTAGAACGAGGTCGAGAAGTCGATGGTCATGGGAAGGTCGGGCGGCAGCGCCACTCCCCGTGGGCCGGTCGCCGTCGTCAGCACCTGTCGCCGTAGCGGCGTCACCGGCAGGTCCACGCCCGCCCACGCACCCACCTCCCGAGACCACGCCCCCGCCGCGCACACCACGGTCGAGGTCCGCACCGTCCCACGGTCGGTGACGACCTCCCTCACCTCACCGCCGTCGCTCCGGATGCCGGTGACTGCGCATCCGGTCACGAGATGCGCTCCCAGCCGTCGGGCCGCGGTGGCGTACCCCAGGACCACCGACTCCGGGGTGCAGTACCCGTCCGTCGGCGAGAACGCCGCAGCCAGCAGTCCCTCGGTGCTGATCAGCGGTGAGAGCCGCTGCGCCTCGGACGGGTCCACGAGACGGCTCGGCACGCCGAGAGCGTTCTGACGGGCGATCGCCGCCTCGAACCTCGTCACCGTCGCCGGATCGTCGAGCAGGAAGAGGTACCCCACCTGCTGCAGGTCGATCGCCTGGCCCGGACGGTCGCCGAAGCGACGGAACGCCTCCAGCCCACGTGCCCCCAGCTCCACGTTGACCGGGTCCGAGAACTGGGCGCGAACCCCACCGGCCGACCGGCAGGTCGACCCCGCGCCGAGCGGCCCCCGGTCCAGCAGCAGCACGTCCTGCGCACCGGCCTCGGCCAGGTGGAAGGCCGTGCTCACACCGATCACTCCGCCGCCGACGATGACGACGTCGGCCGACTCAGGAAGCTGCGGTGCGTGCGCCATCCACGGATCCTGCCAGGGTGACCGCCGTCATCACCGCAGCCTGGGCCGCCTCGTAGCCCTTGTCCTCCTTCGACCCCGGCAGCCCGGCGCGGTCGAGGGCCTGCGCGTCGTCGTCGCACGTCAGCACCCCGAAACCGACGGGAACCCCGGACGACACCGACACCTGCGTGAGGCCGGACGTCGCAGCGGAGCAGACGTAGTCGAAGTGCGGTGTGCCACCGCGCACGACGACGCCCAGCGCGACCACGGCCTCGTAGCCGGCAGCGGCCAGCCTCGCCGCGGCCACGGGCAGCTCGAACGTCCCCGGCACCCGGACCACCAGCGGGTCGTCGAGCCCCGCCTCTGCAAGGGCCCGACACGCGCCCGCGAGCAGCCCGTCCATCACCTCCGTGTGCCACCGGGCCGCGACCACCGCGACGCGCAGGCCGGGGGCGTGGGGGGTGCGCATGTCGGGGGCACCGTGTCCGCTCATCAGGCAGCTCCGTGGGGTGTGGGCAGGTGGGGCAGGTCGTGGCCCATCCGCGTCTGCTTGGTGCGCAGGTAGCCGACCGAGTCCTCGGTGGCGGCGACGAGCACGCCCTCCCGCTCGCGGACGTCGACGCCGAGCCGGCTCAGGCCGTCCACCTTCGCCGGGTTGTTCGTCATCAGCCGCACCGGTCCCACGCCGAGGTCGGCGAGAACCGCTGCGGCGACGGCGTAGTCGCGTGCATCGACGGGCAGCCCGAGCTCGAGGTTGGCGTCGACGGTGTCCCGCCCGTCGTCCTGCAACGCGTACGCGGCCAGCTTGGCCACCAGCCCGATGCCCCTGCCTTCGTGCCCGCGCAGGTAGACCACCACGCCCCGGCCGGCTGCTGCGACGCGTACCAGCGACTCCTGCAGCTGGGGGCCGCAGTCGCAGCGGGCGGACCCCAGCACGTCACCGGTCAGGCACTCCGAGTGGACGCGCACGAGCACGGGCGCGGCCGCGCCGTTCGACGTGGACACGTCGCCGACGACCAGCGCCACGTGCTCGGTTCCGGTGTCCTCGCGGTAGCCGTGCGCGGTGAACGTGCCGAACCGGCTCGGCAGGCGCGTGGTGGCAAGCCGCTCGAGCCGGGCGGGCGCGTCCGGCGGGACGGGCGGGACGACCGTGGGGCGACCAGGCCGCCCGCCGACGTACGCGACCAGGTCCTCGATCGTCACCAGGAGCAGGTCGTGCTCGTCGCAGAAGTCGCGGCACGAGACCGCGTCCCGCATCGAGCCGTCGTCGGCGACGAGCTCGACGATCACGCCGACCGGGTCCAGCCCCGCCAGCCGAGCCAGGTCGACGGCCGCCTCCGTGTGCCCGGGACGCGTCAGCACGCCCCCGGGCCGGGCCCGCAGCGGCAGTACGTGACCGGGCCGGACCAGGTCGGCGGAGCAGGCCTCCGGGTCGGCCAGGAGCGTCACGGTGCGCGACCGGTCGGCTGCGCTGATGCCGGTGCCGACCCCCACCCGCGCGTCGACGGTGACGGTGAAGGCGGTCGACATCGACTCCTCGTTGTGCGTGACCATCAGCGGCAGGCCAAGGTGGTCGGCTCGCGCCGCCTCCATCGGCACGCACACGTACCCGCTGCCGTGCCGCACGAAGAACGCCATCCACTCGGGCGTCGCGAACCGCGCGGCCATCACCAGGTCGCCCTCGTTCTCGCGGTCCGCCGCGTCGAGCACGACCACGGGCTTGCCTGCTGCGAGGGCGGTCAGCGCCGTCTCGACGTCGTCCGTGCGGACGCGCGCGCCGTCCCTGACGTCCGTACTCATCGGTCCACCCCCACGGCGGCGAAGGCCGCGATCCGTTCCACGTACTTGGCGAGCACGTCCACCTCCAGGTTGACCTTCTCCCCCACAGTCCGCGTCCCCAGCGTGGTCGCGGCGAGGGTCGTCGGGATGAGCCCGACCCCGAACCAGTGCGTCTCGGCGCCGGGGTCGCTCACGGCGGTGACGGTCAGTGAGACCCCGTCCACGGTCACCGAGCCCTTCTCGACGAGGTAGCGGGCCAGGTCGGCCGCCACCTCGAAACGAACGCTCTCCCAGCCCTCCCCGGCCACGCGCTCGAGCAGGGTGCCGACTCCGTCGACGTGGCCCTGCACGACGTGTCCGCCGAAGCGCCCGGTCGCCGCCATGGCCCGCTCGAGGTTGACGCGGTCACCCGGGGCGAGACCGCCCAACGTGCTCCGGTCCAGGGTCTCGGCCATCACGTCGACAGCGAAGGTGCCGCCGTCGCTGCCGTCTCCCTGCAGGTCGTCGGTCACCGTCAGGCAGACCCCGTTGACGGAGATGGACGCGCCGTGGACGGCGTCCGAGGTGACACGGGGTCCGTGCACGGTGAGCCGAGCCGAGTCCGCGAGCCGCTCGCAGCTGACGACGGTGCCGAGCTCCTCGACGATGCCGGTGAACATCAGTGGTCCTCCTCGACTTCCGTGCCGCCCAGCGGCACCGCGGTGATCTTCAGGTCGGTGCCGCAGGGCTCCACGGCGGTGTACCGCAGCCGCGCCTGGCCGGCGATGTTGGTGATGCCGAGGTCCCCGACAGCTGCGGACCCTGCGCCCAGCAGGGACGGGGCGAGGTAGAGGGTCACGCGGTCGACCACGCCCGCCCGCCAGAAGGCGGAGGCGACGGTGGGTCCTCCCTCGAGCAGCACGCGGCGCACTCCACGCTCCCAAAGCTCGTCCAAGGCCTCGAGCGGGTCGCGCGTGCGCAGCAGCACCGTCGGCGCTGAGTCATCGAGAACGCGCGCACCGGAGGGGATCTCACGCATTCCCATCACCGCACGGAGTGGCTGCCGCTCACGGGGCAGCGGCTTGTCGTCGGCGTCCCGGGCCGAGAGCTGTGAGTCGTCGGCGAGCACGGTGCCTGTGCCCGCGACGATCGCGTCGACCTGCGCTCGCACGCGGTGGGTGTCCGACCGGGAGCCGGCACCCGAGACCCACCGGCTGCTGCCGTCCGCCGCGGCCACGCGCCCGTCCAGCGTCCCGGCGAGCTTCCAGGTCACGTGCGGCCTGCCCGCGGTGGCCGCGGCGAACCACTCCTCGTCCAGGCTCCGTGCCTCGTCGGCCAGCACGCCCCCCTCGACCTCGACGCCGGCCGCGCGCAGCGTCTCGGCGCCGCCGCCCGCCTCGTGCGTCGGGTCGTCGAGCGCGTACACGACACGTCGCACTCCGGCGTCGACGAGCGCCTGGGTGCACGGCCCGGTGCGCCCGGTGTGGTTGCAGGGCTCCAGCGTGACCACGGCGGTGTCGACCTCGTCGAGCCGGTCGGCGGCGGCCGCGAGCGCGGCGGCCTCGGCGTGGGGTGTCCCGGCTCCCTGGTGGGCGGCCTCGGCGACGACCTTCCAGGACGAGGAGAGGAGCACGCAGCCGACCCTGGGGTTGGCGCCCGGGCGGATCGAGGGGTCGGACGCGATCAGGAGCGCGCGGCGCATGGCCTGCAGCTCACCCGGCGAGCCGTGCCGGCTCGTCCGTCCCGTCCTGCGCACCCGTCCACTCCGTCCGCTCGTGCGCGGGAACCGGGGTACGGGTGCGACGGGGCCGGACGCCGTGCCGACGCCCGCGAGGGCGCGGCGTCGACGCATCGGTCCCGCGGCGTGCTGCCTCCCATCCGGACTCTCACCGTCGGTCCTGGAGTTCCACCAGGTCAACCGGCCGCTGGCTGCGGTCGGGTCGCGGACTGTCACCGCCGGCTCGGAATTTCACCGACCCCGGAGCACGCGCAGAATGTGTCTCTGCTGGGCACAGTGTCGCACGCCGGGTCCGGCACGTGGCAACTGCGAAAGCGAGCCGGTCGCCGCCTCCACACCCCCACCTCGGGGCACTTCGGACGCACCGGGCGCGACCGGCTGGTCCGTCCCGGCACAGCGGTCCCCGTGACCTGTCAGGTCCAACGACCGCGTGCCATGCTGTCGGGCGGCGCATCCGCCGCGTGGTCGCGGGAGCGCACCGAGCTACGGGACGGATCCGCCGTGGAGCGTGAACCAGCAGCACGAGGTGGGGGTCGTGGACGCTGACCTCCCGGTGGACGACGCCCAGGTGGGCGCGAGGCTGCGGGACGCGCTGGCCACCGACACGCTCCAGGTGCACTACCAGCCGATCGTCACCCTGCCGTCCAGCCGCGTCGTCGGCGCGGAGGCGCTCGTGCGCTGGCCCGAGGCGCACGACGCCAGCACCCCGGACCCCCGGGCCACAGAGCCCGAGGCGGTACCGCCGGATGCGATGGTCGCCGTCGCCGCCCGCGCCGACCTCATCGACGCCCTCGGGCTGTACGTGCTCGAGCGTGCCTGCGCGCAGGCGCAGCGCTGCACCGCGCCGGACGGGTCGGGTCCCCGTGTCAACGTCAACGTCGCGGCCGACCAGCTGTCGGACGGCCGGCTGCCCGACCAGGTGGTCGAGGTGCTGGAGCGGACCGGCCTGACCCCTGGTCGCCTGTGCCTGGAGATCACCGAGAGCCAGGCCCTGACCGACATCAAGTCGGCGCGACGCCAGCTCGCCGCCATCCGGACCCTCGACGTGCGGATCGCGCTGGACGACTTCGGGACGGGCTACTCGTCCCTCAGCCTGATGCGCGACCTGCCGTTCGACCTCGTGAAGATCGACCGCTCGTTCGTCGAGCGCGTGGACCGGGAGCCTGCGGAGGCCGTCCTGGTGCGGATGGTGATCGAGGCCGCCCACAGCCTCGGGCAGCGGACGTGTGCCGAAGGCGTCGCCACCCTGGCCCAGGCGCGCCAGCTCGTGTCGATGGGCTGCGACCTGGGTCAGGGGTGGCTGTTCGGCCGGCCGATGGCGCCCGGGCCGGCGCTCGACGCGCTGCTGCGCGGCGGCGAGCCGATCGTCGACGGCCTCTCATCGAGCGAGCCGCCGCCGCTGTCGCTCGAGTCGCGGGCGGAGGCGGTCGTCCTCGCAGACGCCGACCTGGTCGTCTCCTACGCGTCCGCTGGGGCGATCGAGGTGCTCGGGACCTACCCGCGCGACCTCGTCGGCCACCGGCTGGACGAGGTGGTGGACGGCGAGCTGCTGGCTCCGGGCCAGCGCGACCTGCGCGTGCTGGGGACGACAGGGGCCTCACGCTGGGTCCGCGGCACGACCCAGCGGCTGCCCGGCCCGACCGGCGAGGGCGACGGGCCGCTGGTCTGGGTCGCCTACGACGTGAGCGAGACCGTCCGCACGCGCCAGGCCCTGCAGCGGTCCGAGGGCCTGTTCCGCCACGTCTTCGACGACGCACCGATCGGGATGGCGTTGCACGACAGGGAGGGTCGCTTCCTGCGCGTGAACCGCGCCTTCGCCGGGTACCTCGGCCGCAGCGGCGGTGAGCTGCTGTGGCTGCGGCACCAGGACGTCACCCACCCCGACGACCGCGCCGCCGATGAGGCCGCTACGGACGACCTGTACGGCGGACGGTCACGTCGGGTCCAGCGGCGCAAGCGCTTCCTGCACGCGGACGGGCACGCCGTCGAGGTCGACGTCCGCGCCACGCTGGTCGACGGGCGCTCCGAGGCGCCGTACGTCCTGTCGCACGTGGTCCCGGTTCCACCTGAGGCCCCGGACCCCGTGGACGAGCCGACGCCGTCGATCTAGAGCGCGGCGACCGGATCGCTCTCGAACGGGCCGACGACGGCCAGTGAGCGCGGGCGGCCGTACAGCTCGGCCGCCAGGTCCATCACGTCGGCGGCGGTGACCTTGCGGATCCGATCGAGCGACTCGTCGATGGTGACGAACTCGCCGTACACCAGCTCGGCCTTGCCCAGGCGCGACATCCGCGACCCGGTGTCCTCCATGCCCAGAACAAGGCCGCCGCTGAGCTGGCCGACCGCGCGGTCGAGCTCGTCCGCGGAGATCGCCTCGGTGGCCAGGCGCTCCCACTCGCGGCTGAGCAGCTCGACCACCTGCGACACCTTGCCGGGCGTGCACCCGGCGTACAGGCCGAAGTAGCCGGAGTCCGCGTAGCCCGCGGAGAAGGAGTACACCGAGTAGGCCAGGCCCCGCTTCTCGCGGACCTCCTGGAAGAGGCGGCTGCTCATGCCGCCACCGAGGACGGCGTTGAGCACGGACATCGTGTACCGCCGCGGGTCCGTCGCCAGAAGCCCGAGGCCGCCGAGCAGCAGGTTCGCCTGCTCGGTGGAGCGGCGGACGGTGAGGATCGAGCCCTGCTCGGCCCCGTGCGGCTCGAGGCCGCCACGGCTGTCGCCACTCGCGCGGCGCGGCAGCGGGTCGGCATCCTGGTCGGCGGGCCACCCGGCCGACGCCAGGGCCGCCTGCACCAGGTCGCAGACGTGGTCGTGGTCGACGCCGCCGGCTGCGGTGAACACCAGGCCGTTCGGCCGGTAGTGCTGCTGGTAGTGCTCCCACACGGCGTCGCGGGCCACGGAACGGATCGACTCCGGCGTGCCCGCGATCGGGCGTCCCAGCGGGTTGTCGCCCAGCACGATGCGCGCGAACTGCTCGTGGGCGACGTCGGAGGGGTCGTCGTCGTTCATCGCCAGCTCCTCGAGGATGACGCCACGCTCGGCGTCGAGGTCCTCGGGATCGAGCGTGGCGGACGTGACCATGTCGCCGATGACGTCGACCGCCATCGGCAGGTCGGCGTCGAGCACCCGCGCGTAGTAGCAGGTGTGCTCCTTGCCGGTGACGGCGTTGGCCTCGCCGCCGACGGCATCGAACGCCTCAGCGATGTCGAGAGCGGATCGGCGCGGCGTCCCCTTGAACAGCAGGTGCTCGAGGAAGTGCGTCGACCCGTGGTGGCCCTCGGCCTCGTCACGGGAGCCGACACCCACCCAGGCACCGACGGTGGCCGAGCGGAGTCCGGGCATCGACTCCGTGAGAACGCGGACGCCGCCGGGGAGGACGGTCCGGCGCACGATGGCACCGGCCGTCTCCCCAGCGGCGGCGAGCTGGGTCGCGTCCGTCACGTCAGACGTTCGCGTCGGCAGCCTGGTTGGCGTCGACCGTCTCGGGGGCGGCCTCCTCGTCGAGGACCGGCACCAGCGAGAGCTTGCCGCGCTGGTCGATCTCACCGATCTGGACCTGGACCTTCTGGCCGACCGAGAGCACGTCCTCGACCGCGTCGATCCGCTTGCCGCCGACCATCTTGCGGATCTGCGAGATGTGCAGCAGGCCGTCACGGCCGGGCGTCAGCGAGATGAACGCGCCGAACGTCGTGGTCTTGACGACCGTGCCGACGTACCGCTCGCCCACCTCGGGCATCTGCGGGTTGGCGATGGCGTTGACCATCGTCCGCGCCGCCTCGGCGGACGGGCCGTCCGTCGCGCCGATGTAGACCGTGCCGTCGTCCTCGATCGAGATCTGGGCGCCGGTCTCCTCCTGGATCTGGTTGATCATCTTGCCCTTCGGGCCGATGACCTCGCCGATCTTGTCGACCGGCACCGTCACCGCGATCACGCGCGGTGCGTGCGGGCTCATCTCGTCGGGAGCGTCGATCGCCTCGTTCATGACGTCGAGGATGTGCAGCCGCGCGTCACGGGCCTGGGTCAGCGCGGACGCCAGGACCGACGCGGGGATGCCGTCGAGCTTGGTGTCGAGCTGGATGGCCGTGACGAACTCACGGGTACCGGCGACCTTGAAGTCCATGTCCCCGAACGCGTCCTCGGCTCCGAGGATGTCGGTGAGGGCGAGGTACTCGGTCTTGCCGTCGACCTCGTCGGAGACCAGGCCCATCGCGATGCCCGCGACCGGGGCCCGCAGCGGCACACCGGCGTTGAGCAGCGACAGCGTGGACGCGCAGACCGAGCCCATCGACGTCGAGCCGTTGGAGCTCAGCGCCTCCGAGACCTGGCGGATCGCGTAGGGGAACTCCTCGCGGCTCGGAAGCACCGTCATCAGCGCGCGCTCGGCGAGCGCGCCGTGACCGATCTCGCGACGCTTCGGCGAGCCGACGCGGCCGGTCTCACCGGTGGAGAACGGCGGGAAGTTGTAGTTGTGCATGTAGCGCTTGCGCGTCTCGGGCGAGAGCGTGTCGAGCATCTGCTCCATGCGCAGCATGTTCAGCGTGGTGACGCCCATGATCTGGGTCTCGCCGCGCTCGAACAGCGCCGAGCCGTGCACCCGCGGGAGCACCTCGACCTCGGCCGAGAGGGTGCGGATGTCGGCCGGGCCGCGACCGTCCATGCGGATCTTGTCGCGCAGCATGCGCTGGCGCACGGCGGCCTTGGTGAGGGAGCGGAACGCGGCGGAGATCTCCTTGTCGCGGCCCTCGAACTGCCCGGCCAGCGCGGCCTTGGCGGCCTCCTTGATCTCGTCCAGACGCGACTCGCGCTCCTGCTTGCCGGCGATGGTGATCGCCTGGTCGACGTCGGAGCCGGCCTGCGCCTTGACGGCGTCGTACGCGTCCTGCTGGTAGTCGAGGAAGCGCGGGAACTCCTGCGTCTCCTTGGCTGCCTTGTCGGCCACCTCCTGCTGGGCAGCGCACAGCTGGGCGAGGAACGGCTTGGCGGCCTCGAGGCCCGCCGCGACGATCTCCTCGGTGGGCTTCTGGCCGCCCATCTGGATCAGGTTCCAGGCACCCTCCGGGGCCTCGGCCTCGACCATCATGATCGCGACGTCGTCCGAGCCGTCGGCGCCCTTGATGACGCGCCCGGCGACGACCATGTCGAAGACCGACCGCTCGAGCTGGCTGTGGGTCGGGAACGCGACCCAACGGCCGTCGATGAGGGCGATCCGCACACCGGCCACGGGGCCGGAGAACGGAAGGCCCGAGAGCTGGGTGGACAGCGACGCGGCGTTGATCGCCAGCACGTCGTAGGGGTCCTCCGGGTTCAGGGCCAGGACCGTGATGACGACCTGGACCTCGTTGCGCAGGCCCGACACGAACGACGGCCGCAGCGGACGGTCGATCAGGCGGCAGGTCAGGATCGCGTCGGTCGAGGGGCGGCCCTCGCGGCGGAAGAACGAGCCGGGGATCTTGCCGGCCGCGTACATGCGCTCCTCGACGTCCACCGTGAGGGGGAAGAAGTCGAAGTGGTCCTTGGGGTGCTTGCCTGCCGTCGTGGCCGACAGCAGCATCGTGTCGTTGTCGAGGTACGCGGCGACGGAACCGGCGGCCTGCTTGGCCAGGCGGCCCGTCTCGAAGCGCACGGTACGGCTACCGAAGGGGCCGTTGTCGATGACGGCCTCGGCGAAGGTGATCTCGGGACCCTCCATGGGTCACACTCCGTTCGTTCTCGGAGCGAGGGCGTCCCGGCCGGGCGATGCCGGTCTTCGATCGAGGCCCACGGGCGGGGGGTCGCGCTGGGCGACTCGTCCCGGAGGCCACTACCGAGGACCGGGCCGTTGCTGGGGCCGACGCTCCTGGTTGTGGGTCGTGCTCTGAGGTGGTGCGTGGTGAAACTGCAGGACGCGGCCCCTCCCCGAGGGGAAGGACCGCGTCAGTGGGTCATCGGCGCAGGCCGAGCCGCTCGATCAGCGTCCGGTAGCGGGTGATGTCCTTCTTGGCCAGGTACTGCAGGAGCCGGCGGCGCTGACCGACCAGGAGGAGCAGGCCACGACGGCTGTGGTGGTCGTGCTTGTGCTCCTTCAGGTGCTCGGTCAGGTCCTTGATCCGGCGGGTCAGCATGGCGACCTGGACCTCGGGGGATCCCGTGTCACCGTCGACGGTCGCGAACTCGGTCATGATCTCAGCCTTGGTGGCGGCGTCGAGGGGCACAGGTCTCCTTGGGATCTCGTTGCGCGGCGCACCGGGGCTGTTCCACCCGGGCTCTCTGGGTCCGCGGCCGTTCTGACGGCGTCGCTCAGGCTACCAGCGGGAGCGCCGTGTGACCGAATCGTCGTCGTCGCGGGGTTCCCTCACCTGCCGCCGGAGGGCGCCGTAGACGGCACGGACCCCGACCGCGCGCTCGAGCTCGGTGCTGAGGTGGGTGAAGAACTGCTCGCGGTAGCCGGGGTCGGTGACGGCGGCCACCGTGAAGTACAGGCCCGAGAAGGCGGACAGGAACACCGCGACCTGGAGCAGCTCGGTGCTCAGCGGGGAGCCGCTCCAGCCGACGGCGTGGGGCGGGCTGCCGACCCACGACTCGACGATCTCCGGGCGGACGGCGACCGCGCCGAACAGCGTGAAGAAGCCGAACACGCAGACGGCGAGGAGCAGCACCTGGCCCGCCTGGATCAGCAGGAGCACCAGCACGAGGTTGCTGCGCTGCAGCGGGGTCAGCGGCACGGCGAGCGACTCCCGCTGACGGCTGGACGCATCCGCGACCAGGCTCCGCGACGTCTCCTCCAGCGGCGTGCCCCGGCAGGCCGACACCACACGTGAGCCGTCGCCGTCCGCGTCGACCTCCCCGACCACGCGGTCGACCTCTTCGGGCAGTCTCGCGACGAGGAACAGCAGGGCCAACCCGACGAAGAGCAGCACGGAGAGCCACAGCACCCCCGGCGTCAGCGACGACGCGACCTGCCACACCTCGGTGTTGATGAAGAAGAAGACGGTGAAGATGAGCAGCAGAGGGAGCGCCCTGGTCAGCAGGTGGAGCAGCAGGTGGAGCTGTCCCCCGGTCCGGCCCGCCGCCCAGCGCACGACCGTCCCGGCACGCAGGCGCCAGGCTGCCCACGCCAGGACCCCGACGCCGACGGCGGTCGCGAAGGTGGCCAGCCCGTTGGCGAACTCCCCGCTGAGCAGGCCAGACCCGATGCCCAGCGCGAGGGCCGGGACGGCGGCGGTCAGCGCGATCCGCGTCAGACGTCCGCGACCCAGCAGTCGACGGACCCGCTCGTGCTCGTCGTCGACGAACCAGGGTAGGCCGTGCTCGTCGAACCAGCGCTCGGCTGCCTGGACGTCGGCGTCCACACCGCCGGACGCAGGACCAGCCACCCGTCAGCCCTGGGACACGACGGACAGCACGTCGCGGCACTGCGCCACGTCACGGTGCATCTGCTCAACCAACGCCTCGGCCGACTCGTACGCGAGGGTCTCCCGCAGCCGCTGCACCAGCTCGACCGCGACCCGCTCCCCGTACAGCTCGAGGTCGGTGCGGTCGAGCACGTAGGCCTCGACGCGTCGTCCGTGGCCGTGGAAGGTGGGGTTGGTGCCGATCGACACGGCGGCAGGGAGCACCCGGTCGGGGGTGCCGTCCGCGAGGTCCAGGCGCACGAGCCATCCCGCGTACACACCATCCGCCGGGACCATGCCCTCGGAGTCGGGACCGAGGTTCGCCGTCGGGAAGCCCAGCTCGCGGCCGCGGTGGTCACCGTGCACGACCTCGCCCACGACGCGGTGGGGACGCCCGAGCACGTCGGCGGCGCCCTGCACGTCGCCGGTGGCGAGCAGCTCGCGCACCCACGACGACGACCAGCGGCGCCCGTCGGGCGCCGTCCCGTGCACAGGGCCGGTGACGTCGTCGAGCACGACGACGTCGAAACCGAGCTCCTTGCCGAGGTCCTGCATCGTCGACAGGTCGCCGGAGTTGCGTACGCCGAACCGGATGTCGTGTCCGACCGCCACGGCGGTGACGCCGAGCACGTCCACGAGCACCTCCTGGACGAACTCCCTCGGCGTCATGGCGGCCAGCTCGCGCGTGAAGGGCATCACGAGCGTCGCGTCGAGGCCGGTGCCGCTCATCAGGTCGAGCCGCGTCGGCAGGCCCGCGATCAGCTCGGGGGCACGCTCGGGGTAGAGCAGCTGCAGCGGGTGCGGGTCGAAGGTGATGGCCACCACGCTCGCGTCGCGTGACCGCCCCTCGTCGACGAGCCGCGTCAGCACCGTCCGGTGCCCGCGGTGCACGCCGTCGAAGTTGCCGATCGCGACCACGGAGGGGCCGTAGCCGGGCGGCACGTCGCCCACACCGTTCCATCGCTCCACGGCGGACAGCGTACGGGCCCTGCCGCCCGGGCCGTGGCGGCGGCCCGCGGTGGCCGGTCCTCCCACGCGGTGGGAGGACCCGCCGGGTCCGGCGGGCCCTCCCACTCGACGGGGCTGCGCGCCCCGCCCGTACCGGTTCAGCGACCGAAGGCCGCCGCCCCGAGCGACGAGCCCACGAAGCCGTTCGCCCACATCGCGTCGACCTTCGAGCGCTCGGTCGTGTCCGGGTAGGGGTTCGTGCACGACGGGCCGGGGCCGCCGCCTGACATGAGCTGGCTGCAGGGACCGCTGTAGGTGTCGGGGAGCCCCAGCACGTGGCCGGTCTCGTGCGCCGTCACGCGCAGGGAGTCGTAGGTCTGGTTCTGCGCGTAGTCGAGGAAGATGTAGCCGCTGCCGTGCCCGTCGGTGGACGCGTACGACCCGCGGGGGTCATTGCCCTCGTAGTAGTCGAGCGAGGCCGGCGAGCCCTCGACGAGCCGGACGTTGCTGACCGACGAGTTCCAGATCGACGCCGACTGGCGGATCTCGCTGAGGAAGCTCGGTGCACCCGAGGCGTCGAAGTAGATGGTCGAGACGACCGCGTTGGTGGCCGCCTCGCCCTGCTTGAGCTCACCGCCCCGGGCCGCGAGCGCCCGGTCGAGCTGCGCCTGCAGCATGGCGTTCTGTGCGTCCTCGCCGGCATGCGGCAGGTAGCCGGCGGACGGGGCGGACACCGGGGCGGTGGCCGTCGTGGTGGTGGCGCGGGTGCTGTCGGCATCCGCCGGCGCGACCCCCAGTAGCGCACCGGCGAGGGAACCGGCGGCGAGCACGCCGACCAGTGTTCTGCGGAACGACATCCTGACCTCCATGAGGAGTGGGGCGGACGAGGGGATCCTCGTCCCGCCTCCAGTCCTACCCCAGATCAGGACAGAATGGGACAATCAGGGCACACGGATCTCGCCCGGTCACGTCCCGGCCGGCGCGAAGACGACCAGCGGACGGGCGGCACCGGCCCGTTCCTCGAGCAGCGCGACCAGCCGGTCGTCGGGCGAGACGGCCGCCACGACCGCACGGGTCGAGCCGGGCGGGTCGACAGGCAGGCGGCGACCGAACCCCAGCTCCACCACCTCGTCCTGCGTCAGGGACCGCACCGGGAACAGCGCCCGTGCGGCGTCGGTCAGGTCAGTCACCACGAGGTCCTCCGCGAGGGCGTCGAGACCCGACGCACGCGACAGGTCGAAGGCCCCGACCCGGGTGCGACGCAGTGCGGTGAGGTGGCCTCCGACCCCCAGCGCCGCTCCGAGGTCGCGGGCCAGCGCGCGGACGTAGGTGCCAGACGAACAGTCGACCTCGACGTCCACGTCGAGGACCGGGGTGCCATCGTGCACCGCCGGTCGCGTGGACAGGACGTCGAAGCGGTGCACGGTGACGGGCCGCGCGGCCAGCTGGACGTCCTCCCCCGCCCGGACGCGCGCGTACGAACGCCGGCCTCCGACCTTGATCGCGCTCACGGCGCTCGGCACCTGCTCGATCGGTCCGGTGAGCCGTGAGACGGCTTGTCGCACCACGGACTCCGTCACGGCGGACGCGTCGGCGACCTCTGTCGCCTCACCCTCGCCGTCGTCGGTGACGGTGGCCACGCCGAGGCGGACCGTCGCCGTGTACGTCTTGTCGGCGCCCACGAGATAGGTCAGCAACCTGGTCGCGCGGTTGACGCCGACGACGAGCACACCTGTGGCCATCGGGTCGAGCGTGCCGGCGTGACCGACCTTGCGCGTGCCCGCGAGGCGGCGGACGCGCGCCACCACGTCGTGGCTCGTCCAGCCCGCAGGTTTGTCGACGACGACCAGGCCGTCACCCACGCCGCCGGTCGCGACGGTGTGCCCAGCCATGATCGACGTGGCCTCAGACCCGGCCGTCGGCGGCGACGTCGTCCTCGTCGTCCTCGTCGCCCTCGTCGTCCTCGTCGTCCTCGTCGTCCTCGTCGTCCTCGTCGTCGTCCTCGAGGTCGACCTGCTCGAGCTCAAGGTGGCGGTACGGGTCCTCGTCGCCGGCGTACGCCTTCCCGACCGCGAGCGCGGCCACCTCGGCGTCGCGGGCCGCGGCGGTGCGCAGGAGCTCCTCGATCGACTCCGCGTTCTCGGGCATCGCGTCGGCGACGAACTCCAGAGACGGGGTCAACCGGATGCCGATCGCCTTGCCCACCTCGGACCGCAGCTTGCCCTTGGCGCTCTCGAGGGCGGCAGCGGTGGCGGCCTTCTCGATCTCGTCCCCGAACACCGTGTAGAAGATGGTCGCGTGCTGGAGGTCACCGGTCACCCGGGTGTCGGTGACCGTGATGAAGCCCAGGCGCGGGTCCTTGACCCGTCGCTCGAGCGACTCCGCCACGACCACCTTGATCCGGTCGGCCACCTTTCGTGCCCGTGCAGCGTCAGCCATGACTCGTCCCTTCGTCCGACCGGTTGTCCGGTCCCATCGAACAGCACATCATTCGTCCTCGTCGTCCCAGACACGGGTGCGGGCCGCCAACAGCTCCAGCTCCGGGTGGCCGGCCACGAGCTGCTCGCAGCTCTGCAGCACCGAGCGGACGTGGGTGCCGTCCGGCCCGGTGACGGCCACCCCGAGCTCCGCGCGCCGGTGCAGGTCGTGCGCCCCGGTCTCGGCGGAGCTCACCTCGTACCGACGCCGCAGCTCAGACAGCACCGGTCGCACCAGCGAGCGCTTCTGCTTGAGCGAGTGGACATCTCCCAGCAGCACGTCCAGCCGCAGCGAACCGACGATCATGCCCACCTCCGTGCCGTCCTGCCGTCCCGCGCGACGACACGGGGCCCGCACCGCCTCGCGGTGGGGCCCCGCGTCGAACGCAGGTCGTCGCCCTGGATCAGGCGCGCGCCTTCTCCTGCATCTCGAACGTCTCGATGACGTCGTCGACGCGGATGTCGTTGTACGACCCGAGGCCGATACCGCACTCGAAGCCGTCGCGGACCTCGGTGGCGTCGTCCTTGAACCGTCGCAGCGACTCGATCGCCAGGTTGTCGGCGACCACCGCACCGTCGCGGATGAGTCGTGCCTTGGCGTTGCGTCGCACCAGGCCCGACCGCACCAGGCAACCGGCGATGTTGCCGAACTTGGAGGAGCGGTAGACCTCGCGCACCTCGGCCGTGCCGAGCTGCACCTCCTCGTACTCCGGCTTGAGCAGGCCCTTGAGCGCCGCCTCGATCTCGTCGATCGCCTGGTAGATGACCGAGTAGAACCGCAGGTCCACGCCCTCACGGTCGGCCAGCTCGGCGACCCGCTCGGCGGGACGCACGTTGAAGCCGATGATGATGGCGTCGTCGACCGTGGCCAGGTTGACGTCGTTCTGGGTGATGGCACCCACGCCGCGGTGGATGATCCGCAGCTCGACCTCGCCCACGACCTCGATCTTGAGCAGTGCCTCCTCCAGCGCCTCGACCGAGCCGGAACCGTCACCCTTGAGGATCAGGTTCAGCGTCTCGACCTTGCCCGCGGCCAGCGCCGCGGTGAGGTCCTCGAGGCTGATGCGCTTGCGGCGCTTGGCCAGGACCGCGGCGCGGTCCGCGGCCTCGCGGCGCTCGGCGATCTGCCGGGCGGTGCGGTCGTCCGGAGCCACGATGAACGTGTCACCAGCCCCCGGAACCGACTGCAGACCGAGCACCATCACCGGACGCGACGGCGGTGCCTCCTCGACGTTCGCGCCGTGCTCGTCGAGCATGGCGCGCACCCGGCCATAGGCGGAGCCCGCCACGATCGCGTCGCCGACCCGCAGCGTCCCGGACTGGACCAGCACCGTGGCGGTGGCGCCACGGCCCTTGTCGAGGTGAGCCTCGATGGCCACACCGCGCGCGTCCTTGTCGGGGTTGGCCCGCAGATCGAGCGCCGCGTCGGCTGTCAGCAGGATCGCGTCCAGCAGGGCCTCGATGTTCTGGCCCTGCTTGGCCGACACCGGCACGAACATGGTCTCGCCGCCGTACTCCTCGGCCACCAGGTTGTACTCGGTGAGCTGCTGCATCACCTTGTCGGGGTTCGCGCCCTCCTTGTCGACCTTGTTGACCGCCACCACGATCGGCACCTGGGCCGCCTGCGCGTGGTTGAGGGCCTCGATGGTCTGGGGCATGACGCCGTCGTCGGCCGCCACCACGAGCACGGCGATGTCCGTCACCCGGGCACCACGGGCACGCATGGCCGTGAAGGCCTCGTGTCCCGGGGTGTCGATGAAGGTGATGGGACGGTCGACGCCCTCGTGCTCCTTGGTGACCTGGTAGGCACCGATGTGCTGGGTGATGCCGCCGGCCTCACCGGACAGCACGTCGGCCTGCCGGATCGCGTCGAGCAGCCGGGTCTTTCCGTGGTCGACGTGACCCATCACGGTCACGACCGGCGGACGCGCCGCCAGGTCCTCGTCGCCCTCCGCCTCCAGCTCGCCGGCGAGGTCGATGTCGAACGACTCGAAGAGCTCGCGCTCCTCGTCCTCCGGCGACACCAGCTCGATCCGGTACCCGAGCTCGGCACCCAGCAGCTGGAACGTGTCCTCGTCGAGCGACTGGGTCGCGGTCGCCATCTCACCGAGGTGGATGAGGACGGTGACCAGGCTCGCGGGGTTCGCGTCGATGCGCTCGCCGAAGTCGGTCAGCGACGAGCCGCGACGGATGCGGATGACGGTCGTGCCGTCGCCGCGCGGGACGGTGACGCCACCGACCGAGGGGGCCTGCATCGCCTCGTACTCCTGGCGCTTCGCCCGCTTCGACTTGCGACCACGGACGGGACGGCCACCGGCGCGCCCGAAGGCGCCCTGCGTGCCACCGCGGCCGCGGCTGCCCTTGCCGAAACCGCCGCCGGGGGGACCACCGGGACGGCCTCCGCCGCCTCCGAAGCCACCGCCGCCGCCACCACCGGGACGTCCTGCGCCACCGGCGCCGGGACGTCCGCCGGGGCCGCCGCGGCCGGGAGCACCACCGGGGCCGGGACGGCCGACGGTGGAGCGGCCCGGCATCATGCCGGGGTTCGGGCGGGGGCCGCCGGGACGCGGCCCGCCGGAGCCGGCCGCGGGACGCGGCCCACCCGGACGCTCGCCGGCACGCTCGCCGCCGGGCGCGGGACGCTGACCGGGCCGGGGCATGCCCTGGCTGGTCGCGAACGGGTTGTTGCCCGGACGTGCGGCACCGGGACGGGCCGGACGCTCACCCTCGGCCTGGTCACCGGCCGGGGCGGGACGCTGACCGGGCCGGGGCATGCCCTGGCTGGTCGCGAACGGGTTGTTGCCCGGCCGGCCGGCCGGGCGCGCTGCCTCGTCGGCGGGCGTCTCGGTCGACCGCGCAGCGGGGGCCTGAGGCCGCGCTGCGGGGCGGGAGGGGGCCTCGGCGGCGGCGGGCTCCGCGGACGCGGGGCTCTCCGACTCCGGAGGCGCGCTCGCGGGGGACGGCTTGGGACCCGGCGTGGCCGGGACGGCCGTCGGCGCGGGCGTGTCGGCAGCCGGCTCCGCCGGCGCGGCGGGGGCCGCGGCCGGAGTGGGGGCTGCCGCTGCGGCGGACTTCTTGGCGGCCGGCTTGGCCGCCTTCTTGGGGGGTGCTGCGTCCGCAGGGAAGGCGTCCTTCAACCTGCGGACGACGGGCGCCTCGATGGTCGACGATGCCGACCGGACGAACTCGCCCATCTCCTCGAGCTTGGCCATGACGGCCTTGCTCTCGACCCCGAACTCCTTAGCGAGCTCGTAGACCCGGACCTTTGCCACGTCTCTCCTGTCTGCGGTCCGGGCCAGACAGGCGCGGACCGTCGTTAGTGCTGGGGGGCGTTCATTGCTGGTTGCTCATCGGGTGCCCATCAGAAACTGACCCGCTTCCGGAACTCGACGGTGTTGACAGTGCTGGTGCTGCTCTTCGTGCTGGTCGTGCTGGACGGCTCACCCCTGCGCGAGGTGGTCACGCACCGCCGCGACCCCGACCGGTCCCTGCAGACGCAGGGCCCGAGCGAACGCACGCCGGCGGACGGCCAGGTCGAGGCAGTCCGCGTCGTGATGCACCCAGGCACCACGACCGGCCAGCCGGGCCCTCGGGTCCGGGACGAGCTCGACCACCCGACCGGGTGGGCCGTCCGTCCGGACCGCGACCACACGCAGCAACCGCGACCGGTCACCGCGCTGACGGCACCCGACGCACGTGCGTTGCGGACCGTCGGGCTCCCCGCTGGGCGGGGGCCCTCCGGCGCGACGAGCACGCGGAAGCCGCCGGAGAGGTTGTCCGGCGTCGTCCAGTCTAGCCCTCTCCGGCACCGGCTTGTTCCTCGGCACCGTGCTGGGGGGTCTGCTCGGGTGTCTGCTCAGGCGTCTGCACGGGGGTCGCGGCGTGCCCGTCGGAGGGCCCTCCACCCGCCGGGGTGTCCGGCCGGATGTCGATCCGCCAGCCGGTCAGCTTCGCAGCCAGCCGTGCGTTCTGCCCCTCCTTGCCGATCGCCAGCGACAGCTGGTAGTCGGGCACGATCACGCGGGCGGACCGGGCGTCGGCGTCCACGACCTCCACACTCTGCACGCGGGCCGGCGACAGGGCGTGGCCCACGAACACCGCGGGGTCGTCGTCCCAGTCGACGATGTCGATCTTCTCGCCGTGCAGCTCGGTCATCACGGCGCGCACCCGCTGGCCCATCGGCCCGATGCAGGCGCCCTTCGCGTTGACCCCGGCCACCGTGGACCGGACGGCCATCTTCGTGCGGTGTCCTGCCTCGCGGGAGAGGGCGACGATCTCGACGGTGCCGTCCGCGACCTCCGGCACCTCGAGCTCGA
The DNA here is from genome assembly GCA_963843835.1 of uncultured Actinomycetota bacterium. GTDB lineage: Bacteria > Actinomycetota > Actinomycetes > Actinomycetales > CAWJMD01 > CAWJMD01. The sequence continues at coordinate 261,124 of CAWJMD010000004.1, read as the reverse complement.
ACAAGCGACGCACGAGGTTGGGGTGCGTCCGGCTGATGGTGATCGACGGGCCCTTCATGCCCTTGCGGACGGCCACGACGAGCGCCCGGATGCGGGCCCCGTGCTGGTACTGCTCGCCGGGGACCTGCTCCGGCGGTGGCAGGACGGCCTCGACGGTGCCCAGGTCGACGTGCACCATGCGCCGGTCAGCGCCCTGCTGGATCACGCCGGAGACGATCGACCCCTCGCGATCGCGGAAGTCGCCGAGCACCTGCTCGTCCTCGATGTCACGCAGCCGCTGGATGATCACCTGGCGTGCCGTCGTGGCGGCGATCCGTCCGAACCCCGTGGGGGTGTCGTCGTACTCACGCAGGACGTTGCCGTCCTCGTCCACCTCGGCCGCCCAGACGACCACGTGGCCGCTGCGCCGGTCGAGCTCGACCCGCGCCCGTTCCTGGGCACCCTCGGTGCGGTGGTAGGCCACCTGCAGCGCGGCCTCGATCGCGCGGACGAGGACGTCGAAGGGCACCTCCTTCTCGCGCTCGAGCAACCGCAGCGTGCTCATGTCGATGTCCATGTCAGCCCTCCTCGTCGTCGTCCGCGTCGTCCGGGTCGTCGTCGCCCGGGACGTCCTTGCGGTTGAACTCCACCTGCACGGAGCCGGGACCCAGGTCGGTCCAGCCGACCGTCCGCTCCTCGTGCGGTTCCTTCTGCTTCGCGCCGGACGCGGACCCGCCAGAGGGGTCGACCGCGAGACGTACGCCGTCGTCGTCGACCTCCACGACCCGGCCGGTCACGGTCTCGCCGGAGACGGTGGTGCGCACGAGCCGGTCGGTGGCCCGCGACCAGTGGCGCGGGAGAGTCAGGGGTCGCTCCACACCCGGCGAGGTCACCTCGAGCACGTACGGCGCGCCGCCGAGAGGGCCACGGACGGAGCCCTCCTCGGCCTGGTCCAGTGCCTCGGAGACGGCCCGCGCGACGTCGGCGACCGCGTCCAGGTCGAGACTGCCGGGCCCGGACGGCAGGTCGACCACGATGCGCACGACACGGCGCTTGCCGGCGGGGGTAATCGTCACGTCCTCGAGCACGAGGCCCTGGGAGTTCACCACCGGGGTGAGGAGGGAGGTCACGGCCTCGGTGGCCGCCGTCGACGCCGTGGTGGGCTGGTGAGCCATCCCGGTACCTCCCTCTGTGGTGTTGTGAGGCACCAACCCTACCCGTGCGAGGATCGCCCCCGTGCCACCCGCCGACCCCGCCGAAGCCCTCCTCACGCGGCGGTCGCTCCTCGTGGCCGGGGGCTCTCGCGTCCGTCGTGGCGCTCGCCGGCTGTGGCCTGAGGCCCTCCGACGTGCGGCTGGACGACGTCCCCACGCCGACCCCGCCGGTGCTGGGACCCGACGACCTGGCGCGGATCGCGGCCGTCGAGAGGGTGACCGCGCTGCACGGGCTCGCGACCGCACTCGCCTCCGCGTCCCCCGACCCCGGCGCGGCGACGGTCGACCTGGCCGCCGCCACGGCGGCGGACCACGCCTCGCACCTCGACCAGCTCGGCCCGCTGCCGGGACCGGTGCCGACTCCCTCGGCCACACCCCAGGGGTGGCCCGCCGGCGACGCGCCGACCGTGCCGGGACCACCCACCGCGGCCCTCCTCTCCACGACCGAGAACGCCTGTGCCACGGACCTGCTCGGGAGGACCGGCGAGACCAGCGGCCATCTGGCCCGTCTGCTCGCCTCGGTCGCCACCTCGTGCGGTGCGCGGGCGGTGGACCTCGCGGCGGTCGCCGGGTCCCCGGCCCCCGCCCCGCTCGTCCCGGGCAGCGCGCTCGGGCTGCTGGCCGAGTCGCCCGACGACGTCGTCGCCGCGCTCACGCCGTCGGAGCGCGAGGCGCTGACGACCCTGGTGGCGGCGCACCACGCCGCCGCGTACGCCTACGGCGTGCTCGCCGTCCGACTGCAGGGTGCAGCTCGCGCGCGGGCTGTCGCGTCGATCGGCCTGCACGGGGACGACGCGAACGCGCTGACGGCCGCGGCCACCCGCGGCGGCCTCGACCTGCCTCCGGCCGCACCCGCGTACGGGTTGCCCGTCCTCGCGGACGCCGAGGCGGCCGGGGCCCTCGCCGCCCGGCTCGAGCTCGACGTCGCCGCCGGCGCCGCATCGCTCCTGCCCACCGACGTGGCCCAGCTGCGCAGCCTGGCGACCGAGCAGCTGGTGACAGCAGGGCTCGCGGCGGCGACGTGGGGGGCGCTGCCGGCGTTCCCGGGGATGCCCGAGCTGCCGTGACCCGGCGGTCAGCTCCCGGTGAGGACCTGCCAGCCCAGGCGCAGCACCAGCGCGCCGACGACGACGAGGAAGAACAGGCGCACGAACCGGCTCCCGCGCGAGATGGCCGTCCTGGCACCCAGGTAGCCGCCGAGGACGTTGGCCGCGCCCATCGCCAGACCGAGCCCCCAGAGCACCGCCCCCTGCGGCACGAACACCAGCAGCGCACCGAGGTTGGTGGCGAAGTTGACGATCTTGGCCTTCGCGCTGGCCTCGAGGAACGCGTAGCCCATCAGCCCGACGAGCGCGAAGACCAGGAACGAGCCGGTGCCGGGCCCGAGGATGCCGTCGTAGAAGCCGATCGCCGATCCGGCGAGACCCGCTGCCACGTAGTGCCGGTGGCCGTCGAAGCGCAGCGCGCTGACCTCACCCATCGACGGGCGGGCCAGCGTGTACACGGCGACGGTGACGAGGGCGACCACGATCACGGGACGGAAGACGGAGGCCGGCAACAGGCTGGCGCACACCGCTCCCGCGGACGCCCCGGCGCACGCCAGCGCAGCCATCGGCAGCGCGGTCGTCAGGTCGGGCCGTACGCGCCGGTAGTACGTGATCGAGCTGGTCGTGGTGCCGCAGATGCTGGCCATCTTGTTCGTGGCCAGCGCCTGCACCGGCGCGATGCCCGGCACCAGCAGCAGGGCGGGCAGCTGGATCAGGCCCCCTCCCCCGACCACCGCGTCGACGAACCCCGCCGACACGGCAGCCAGCAGCAGCAGGACCACGCCCCACCAGGGCATCCCGCCGAACGCGCCCTCGACCTGCCCGGCGATCGCGGCGAGGTCGACCGCCTCCAGCGGGACGGCTGCCTGCACCGAGGTCAGCGCCAGCCGTCGACGACGCCCAGCAGGTCGCCGAGACGCTGCACGACCGCGTCGGGTTCGACGTCGTCACGTCCCCTGCCCGCCACCTGCTGGTCGAGCGGGATGTCGGAGTGCGGCACCAGCACGGCACGCATGCCCATCTGCTGTCCCCCGTGCACGTCCTCGAACGGCCGGTCCCCGACGTAGACCGCGGTGCCGGGGTCGTCCACCTCCACCGCGGCGAGCGCGGCGGCGAACGCCTCGGGGTGCGGCTTGGTGTGGTCGATCTCGCTCGAGTAGACCGCGCCGTCGATCAGGTGGAGCACGCCGTCCCGTTCGAAGACCTGCTCGTGATACTCGCGCGTCCAGATCGTGTTGGAGAGGACGCCGACCTTGATCCCGCGCTGGCGCAGCGCCTCCCACAGCCCAGGGACGTCCGGGTCCGTGAAGGTGTACGGCTCCCAGAACGCCTGGTACGCAGCCAGAGCCGTCGGGAAGCGCACGTGGTCCGGGTCGATGTCGGCGCCTTCGAGGATCTCCCCGAGGCGCGCGCTGACCCCTCGTTCGCGCCCGTGACGCCACGCCGTGTCCTCCACGTCGATCAGCCGCTGGGCGAGGCCCGCGTGGTCGCCGCCGTCCCCGAGGTACGCGGCGGCGAAGACGCGCCACTGCTCCAGCAGGTCGATCGTGTGCCAGGGCGTGATCGTGCCGCCCCAGTCGAAGACGACGGCATCGACGCCGCGGGCCGACCGCCCGGTCACTGGTCCCGGCTCGCGGCCGGCTCCGGGGCCAGCGGCGTGGGCGACCCACCCGCCACCCAGGCGGCCATCAGGCCCGGGACCTCGGAGGGGGCCACCGCCGTGGTCTCCCCGCTGCGCCGGTCCTTGATCTCGACCAGCCCCTCCGCCAGCCGCTTGCCGACGGTGACGATCGCGGGCACGCCAACCAGCTCGGCGTCCTTGAACTTGACGCCCGGGCTCACCTTGAAGCGGTCGTCGAAGAGCACGCGCACGCCGACCCCCTCGAGGTCGGTCGCCAGTCTCTCCGCCACGCTCCAGACCTCGGGGTCCTTGCCGGTCGCCACCAGGTGCACGTCGGCGGGCGCGACCTCACGGGGCCACACGATGCCGAGGTCGTCGTGTGAGTTCTCGACGATCGCCGCGACGGCGCGGGACACCCCGATGCCGTAGGACCCCATCGTGACCGTGACGAGCTTGCCGTTCTCGTCCAGCACCTTGAGGCCGAGCGCCTCCGCGTAGATGCGTCCGAGCTGGAAGACGTGGCCCATCTCGATACCGCGAGCGGTCTCGAGCGGGTGCCCGCAGCTCGGGCAGGCGTCGCCGTCGCGCACCTGGGCGGCCTCGATCGTCCCGTCCGAGCCCTCCTGGCCGGCGGCCGGGAAGTCGCGGCCCGCGACGAGGTCGACGACGTGATGGCCCGGCCGGTCGGAACCGGTCACCCACCGGCTGCCCAGGCTGACGCGCGGGTCGAGCAGGTAGCGGATGCCGGAGGCCGACTCGCTCCCCAGCACGCCGGGTCCGATGTAGCCCTTGGCCAGCTCCGGGTGAGCCGCGAAGTCGGCCTCGGTGAAGGCCTCGACCTCAGCCGGCTCGACCTGGGCGCCGAGCCGCTTGTCGTCGACGTCCCGGTCGCCGGGTACACCGATGGCCAGCGGCTCGCGGGTGCCGTCCGGGTGGCGCAGCACCACCAGCACGTTCTTCAGGGTGTCGGCCGCGTGCCACGGCCGGTCCTCGCGGGGCAGGTGGAAGTTCAGGTGGTCGACCAGCGTCTCGATCGTCGGGGTGTCCGGGGTGTTCTCCACGTGCGCGGCCGCGGTGCCCTCGAAGGGCACGTCGGCCGGCACGGGCACCCGTACCGCCTCGACGTTGGCGGCGTAGTCGCAGGACGTGCAGCGCACGAACGTGTCCTCGCCGTTGACCGCGGGCACGAGGAACTCCTCGCTGGCCGACCCACCCATCGCGCCGGACATCGCGGCGACGATCACGTACTCGAGGCCGAGGCGGTCGAACGTCTTCACGTAGGCGTCGCGGTGCGCCCGGTAGGAGCGCTCGAGACCGGCGTCGTCCACGTCGAAGGAGTACGAGTCCTTCATCACGAACTCACGGCCCCGCAGCAGACCCGCACGCGGCCGGGCCTCGTCGCGGTACTTCGTCTGGATCTGGTAGATCGACAGCGGCAGGTCCTTGTACGAGGAGTACAGGTCCTTGACGAGCAGGGTGAACAGCTCCTCGTGCGTCGGTCCCAGCATGTAGTCCGCGCCCTTGCGGTCCTTGAGACGGAAGATGCTGTCGCCGTACTCGGTCCACCGGTTCGTGGTCTCGAAGGGCTCGCGCGGCAGCAGCGCAGGGAAGTGGACCTCCTGGAACCCCGCGGCGTCCATCTCCTCGCGCACGATCCGCTCGACGTTGCGGTACACCCGGTAGCCCAGCGGCAGCCACGAGTAGATGCCCGGCGCCGTGCGGCGGATGTACCCGGCCCTCACCAGCAGCTGGTGGCTGGGCACCTCGGCGTCCGCCGGGGCGTCGCGCAGGGTGCGCAGGAACAGGGACGACATGCGCAGGATCATGCGCGCGAGTCTATGGGCGCGGCGCGGTGGACCTGCACCGGTTTGCGTGCCGGTCCCGACGGCCCGTGACAGATGACCTCGCGCACAGCGGCGGGCAGGTCCTCGGGCGTTCACGCGGTGCGGGGCGCTACGGGCCGTATCTGCCCGCGGCCGTGTCCGCTCCCGTGTCCGCGCCTGCCCGACCGCAGGGCGACGGCATCCCGCACGACGTCCGCGACCCAGCTGCGGTCGAACATCACCTGCTCCCACGAGAACCGCAGCACCAGCCAGCCGGCACGCACCAGCTCGTCGTAGCGGCGGCAGTCCCGGTCCAGGGCGGCGCGCCCGCCGTGCCACTCGAAGCTGTCCGCCTCCAGCGCGATCCGGCGCAGGGGGTCGCCGAGGTCGACGACCCCGCGCAGCCCCTCGGTGCGGACGGGGACCTGTGGCTGGAAGTCGGGCAGACCCGCCTCGAGCGTGATCGCACGGAGCCCGGACTCGAACGGGTTCGCCGCCCTCGGGTCGCCTGCCGCGACCACGCGCCTGGCGGCGCCGACCCCGGGTGAGCGGCAGACCGCCACCGCTCGCGCCAGCAGAACGGGCTCGACGAGGCCACGTCGCAGGGCAGAGTCGGTGATCGCGAGCGCCTCAGCGAACGGCAGCGTGCGAGCGCAGTCGACCACCGTGCGCTCCGGGCTCGTCACGAGGCCCCTCCGCTCGGACTCGTCGAGGTCCGCCCAGTGCAGCCGGACGGGCGGCAGGACCGGCTCGACCCTGCGGCGACGCGGCACCGTGACGTGCACGACCTCCCGGGCAGCCAGCGCCTCGAGCGACCACAGGCTCGCGGCCGACTCGTGCGACGCCACTCCCCCGAGCCTGATCGCGGCTAGCAGCCCCGGCGCCGCGGTCGGCAGGGCGTACACCCCGCGGGTCACGCGCACGAGCCGGGCACCGTCGACGGCCGTCTCGATGGCCCGGCGAGGCAGCTCGCGCCGCAGCCGTGCCCAGGTGGCGGTGCCCCCACACGCCACGACCAGGGCGACCACGCGGTCCACCGGGTCCGGTTCCGCCCGCGCCGGTGCCGGTGCCGGTGCCTGTGCCGGTGCCTGTGCCCGTGCCTGTGTCCGTGCCCGATCATGCATCACCTCACGACCGTGGCGCCCGGCCCACCCGATCCGCGACCGACGTGGGCGACCTGTGGACACAGCGCCGGGCAGACTCACGCCTGTGGGCGGGCGGCGGCCTCGTCGCCAGCACCCTGCCCGCCGCTGTGCCCGCGCGACCGCGGGCAGCGGAAGGCGCTGAGGTTGCGGCGTCAGAACAGGACGGTGGCGAACGTGCCCACGCGGTGGAACCCCGCGCGGCGGTACGCGGCGAGCGCGCGCGTGTTGAAGTCGTTCACGTACAGGCTCACCAGCGGCACCACGTCACGCCGGGTGGCGGCGACCACGGCCGCCATGCCGGGGGCGGTCAGGCCGCGGCCGCGGTGACGGGGTGCCACCCACACGCCCTGCACCTGCGCGACGCGGCGGCTCACGGCGCCGAGCTCGGCCTTGAACACCACCTCAGGCACCGCCCCCGGGTGGTGGTCGATCCGCACGAACGAGCGCCGGGTGTCGACGAGCTGCTTCACCCGGGCCTCGTACGAGCCGCCGCCGTCACCGGAGACGGGCGAGTAGCCCACCTCCTCGGTGAACATCGCGACGCAGGCGGGCATCAGCAGATCGAGGTCTGCCCGGGTGCCCATCCGCACGCCGGGGTCGGCGGGCAGTGGCGAGTCGGTCTCCAGCAGCATCAGCGGCTGGACGGGCCGCACGTCGCGCGGCGCACCCCACTCGGGCGCGAGCAGCTCCCACATGCCGAGCACCGCGGGCGCGGGTCCGACGAGCGAGGAGCAGCGGCGGCCGTGCGCGAGCGCCCGGTCGGCGAACGCCTCCACCGCGGCGGGGGTCGCCTCGACGGGCACCAGGTTCGCGCCGGCCCAGCACGCGGACACGAGGGACCCGCGCTCGTAGTAGCCCCAGAGCTGGCCGCCCATGCGGGCCGGGTCGGTGCCTGCGGTCTCGACGCGCCCCGCGACGAACACGTTGGACACCGGGTCGCGGTCGCACAGGTCGAGCACGGCGCGGGCGTCGCGGACCCCCAGCGTCCTGACCGACGGTCTGGTCAGCACATCTGCTCCGCCACGGGGATGGGGGCTGCCACGGTGGTGGTCGTCTCCCGCGCCGTCAGCCCACGCTGACGGTCGGCGAGCCACCCACCGGGTCGGCGTCGCCGTTCTCGGACTCCATCGACTCGGCGATGCGCATGGCCTCCTCGATCAGGGTCTCGACGATCTTCGACTCCGGAACGGTCTTGATCACCTCGCCCTTGACGAAGATCTGCCCCTTGCCGTTCCCGGAGGCGACCCCGAGGTCTGCCTCGCGCGCCTCGCCCGGGCCGTTGACGACGCAGCCCATCACGGCCACCCGCAGCGGGACCTCCATGCCCTCGAGACCGGCGGTCACCTGGTCGGCGAGGGTGTAGACGTCGACCTGCGCGCGGCCGCACGACGGGCACGACACGATCTCGAGCTTGCGGGGCCGCAGGTTCAGCGACTGGAGGATCTGGTTGCCGACCTTGACCTCCTCGACCGGCGGGGCCGACAGCGACACCCGGATCGTGTCGCCGATGCCCTGGCTCAGCAGCGCTCCGAACGCGGTGGCGGACTTGATCGTGCCCTGGAAGGCGGGGCCGGCCTCGGTGACACCCAGGTGCAGCGGCCAGTCCCCCCGCTCGGAGAGCATCTGGTACGCGCGCACCATCACGACCGGGTCGTTGTGCTTGACCGAGATCTTGAAGTCGTGGAAGTCGTGCTCCTCGAACAGCGACGCCTCCCACACGGCCGACTCGACGAGGGCCTCGGCCGTGGCCTTGCCGTACTTCTCGAGCAGGCGCGGGTCGAGCGACCCGGCGTTCACGCCGATCCGGATGCTGACGTCGGCGTCCCTGGCCGCCGCCGCGATCTGCTTGACCTGGTCGTCGAACTTGCGGATGTTGCCCGGGTTGACGCGAACGGCCGCACAGCCAGCGTCGATCGCCGCGTAGACGTACTTCGGCTGGAAGTGGATGTCGGCGATCACGGGGATCTGCGACTTCGTGGCGATCGCGGGCAGCGCGTCCGCGTCGTCCTGCGTGGGACACGCGACCCGCACGATGTCGCAGCCCGTCGCCGTGAGCTCGGCGATCTGCTGCAGCGTCGCGTTGATGTCGGTGGTCGGCGTCGTGGTCATCGACTGCACCGACACGGGGGCGTCACCGCCGACCTCCACCTTGCCGACCCTGATCTTCCGCGTGGGACGACGTGGGGCCAGCACGGGCGGCGGCGCCGAGGGCATTCCGAGCGAGATCGGGTTCGACATGGCTCCAGTATCGCTCAGCCGTAGATGGAGATCGGCCGGACGATGTCCGCGTACAGCAGGATGACGAACATCACGACCATCACACCCGACACGGCGTAGACCAGCGGCAGAGCCTTGGCCACGTCGACCGGGCCGGGATCCGGTCGCCGGCGCACCTTCGCGAGCTGTCGGCGCAGCCCCTCCCACAGGGCACCGGCGACGTGTCCGCCGTCCAGCGGGAGCAGCGGCACCAGGTTGAAGACGAACAGGGCCATGTTCAGCGAGCCCAGCACACTGAGCAGGCTGGCCACCTTGTCGTCGAGCGTGATCTGGTCGTAGGAGGCGATCTCCCCAGTGATGCGGCCCACGCCGACGAGGCCGATCGGTCCGTTCGGGTCGCGCTCCTCGGTGCCGAACGCCGCCTGGACGACGTCGACCATGCGCACGGGCAGCCGGGCGATGATCCCGACGGTGCCGGTGAAGACGTCGGCGGTGTAGCGGGGAACGGCGGCCGGGGACTGCCGCTCGAGCTCGCGCGTCGGGGTGACGCCCACGAAGCCGGCGGTGACGGTACGCGGCTGTCCGTCCGGGCCGAGGACCGCGGTGCCGTCGGCGGCCAGGTCGACGACCTCGTTCTCGACCGGGGTGATGCTGAGGTCGGCCCGGGTGCCGTCGAGGCGCTCGACGACCAGCGAGGTCTGCTCGCCGGCTCTCGCGCGGACGAGCTGCTGCACCTGCGACCACCCGGTCACCGGCTCGCCGGCCAGCTCGACGACCCGGTCGCCCGGCTGCAGGCCGGCCTTCGCGGCGGGTGTCGGCTCGTCGGCGTCGGTGCAGGGCTGGCTGCCCTCCGCCGCCGTCCGCATGCAGGCGCTCACGGTGTCGATCGTGGTGGTGGACACGGGGTTGCGGATGTCGCCGAACCCGACGAGCAGGATCCCGAAGAGGACGAACGCGATCAGCAGGTTCATCATCGGCCCGCCGAGCATGATGATGACCTTCTGGTGCACCGGCAGCTTGTAGAAGACGCGGTGCTCGTCGCCGGGCGCGATCTCCTGGGCGCTCATCGCCCGCGCGTCCTCGGCGAGGGACTGGAACGTGCCGGTCGACGACGCGCGCAGGTGGTGCTCGTCCTCGCCGGGGCGAGGGGGGAACATCCCGATCATGCGGATGTAGCCGCCGAGCGGCAGCCACTTGACGCCGTACTCGGTCTCGCCGCGCCGGGTCGACCAGAGGGTGCGGCCGAAGCCGACCATGTACTGGGTGACCTTCACGCCGAACTTCTTGGCGGGGACGAGGTGACCGACCTCGTGCAGGGCGATCGACAGCGCCAGCACGACGACCAGGATGAGGACGCCGAGCACGTACTCCAGCACGTCGATCACCGACGACCCCCTTCGAGCAACCGGCGGGCCCGTCGCCGGGCCCACGTCTCCGCGGCCAGGACCTGGTCGAGGTCGGCGTCGCGGGGGTGGTTCTCGCGCTCCGGTGCCTTCGACCAGGCGTCGACCACCCTGTCAACAGTGTCCACGATCTCGGTGAACGTGATGTCGCCGGCCAGGAACGCGTCCACGCACTCCTCGTTCGCGGCGTTGTAGACGCCCGGGTAGGTGCCCCCCGCCGCCCCGACCTGACGGGCCAGCCGCACCGCCGGGAAGGCCTCCTCGTCCAGGGGGAAGAACTCCCAGGTGGCGGTCTGCGTCCAGTCGCACGGTGCGGCGGCGGCGGGCACGCGCTCCGGCCAGCCGAGGGCCAGCGCCACGACCATCCGCATGTCCGGGGGCGACGCCTGGAGCAGCGTGGACCCGTCCACGAACTCGACCATCGAGTGGACGACCGACTGCGGGTGGACCACCACCTCGATGCGGTCGAACGGGACCCCGAAGAGCAGGTGGGCCTCGATCACCTCGAGCCCCTTGTTGACGAGGGTCGCCGAGTTGGTCGTGATCACCGGACCCATCGCCCAGGTCGGGTGCGCCAGGGCGTCGTCGGGCGTCACGCGCTCGAGCTCGGCGCGCGTGCGGCCCCGGAAAGGGCCACCGGAGGCCGTCACCACCAGCTTCTCCACCTCGTCGGCGGAGCCGCCCCGCAGGCACTGCGCGATCGCCGAGTGCTCCGAGTCGACCGGTCGGATGCGGTCGGTCGCCCCGGCGCCCAGTCCCCCCGCCGCCCGTGCGGCGTCGATCACCAGCCGACCGCCGACGATGAGGGACTCCTTGTTGGCCAGCGCGAGGGTGCTCCCCGCCTCCAGCGCCGCCAGGGTCGGGCCCAGGCCGACCGAGCCGGTGACCCCGTTGAGGACGACGTCGGTGCCGAGGGACGCGACCTCGACCACCCCCTGCGGCCCGTCGAGCACCTCGGGCGCGTAGCCGCTGCGTCCGGCTGCGCGGGCGTGGGCCGCGATCGCGTCCTCCAGCGACGGACGGGCGCCCGCGTTCGCGACGGCCACCTGCTTCACCCCGAGCTCGACCGCCTGGCACGCGAGCAGGTCGACCCGCCTCGCGTCGCCGCCGCCCGCAGCCAGCGCGACCACCTCGAAGCGGTCGGGGTTGGCGCGCACGACGTCGACGGCCTGGGTGCCGATCGAGCCGGTGGAGCCGAGCAGGGCGATCTGGGTCACGGGACCAGTCTCCCTCGTCCCGGAGGTCACGTCGCGCACGGCCGGATCGGGCACGTGCACGTGCACACGGAGGGGAGCTTTCCTCCCACATCCCCCGTACAGCCGAAAAATCGGGTCTATTCATCTTCTATGTCCTCAACTACAGTCGCCGCGACGGTTTCGCAGGGAGTCCCTGGATCGCACAACGACGTGCGGCGTCTGCGTGACTGCAGGGGGAATGGTGCATGTACCGCACGATGCTGAAGTCGAAGGTGCACAGGGCGACCGTGACCCGGGCCGACCTGCACTACGTCGGCTCGCTCACGGTGGACCGCGACCTGATGGACGCGGCCGACCTGCTGCCGGGGGAGAAGGTGGCGGTCGTCGACGTGACCAACGGCGCGCGCCTTGAGACGTACGTCATCGAGGGTGAGCGCGGGTCCGGCGTGATCGGCGTGAACGGCGCCGCGGCCCACCTCGTCCACCCCGGCGACCTCGTCATCATCATCTCCTACGCGATGGTGGCCGACTCCGACGCCAAGGGCGTCGTCCCCCAGGTCGTCTTCGTCGACGAGTCGAACGCGATCCAGCACACCGGGCAGGATCTTGACCGCTGACGCGGGGCGGGGGCGCATGAACGTCCTCGTCGTCATCGGTACCGGCTCGCTCGCTCGCTCGACCTGCCTGGCCCTCGCCTCGCTCACCGACCGACCCCTGCGCGTGGTCGTCGTCGGCCGCACCCGCGCTGCGGTGCACGACGTCGTGCACGTCTGCGCCGTCCGGTCGAGCCTGACCGGCGGTCCGGTGCGGTTCGAGGGCGAGGTCGCCGCCGACCACCGCGCCTGGCCGTCCGTGATGGCCTCCGCCCGGCCGCGGGGGGTGCTGCTCGCGGCATCGACGCAGTCACCGTGGGAGGGGACGGACACGCCCTCGGCCTGGACGGAGGTGGTGTCGCGAGCCGGCTTCGGCCTGACGCTCCCGTTCCACTGCGAGCTCGCCGTCCCGGCCGCACAGGCCGCGGAGTCGGCCGGCGCGTGGTTCGTCAACGCCTGCTTCCCCGACGCCGTCAACGCCGTCGTGACCCGACTCGGCCTGCCCGTGCTGTGCGGGGTGGGCAACGTCGCCACCCTGGCGGCGCACCTGCGGCTGGCACTCGGCGTCGACGTGCCGGACCGGCTGCACGTCGTGGCCCATCACCGCCACCTCCACCCGGACGACGACGAGGCGCGGGCGTGGCTGGACGGCGAGCCGGTCCCGAGGGTCGGCGACCTGCTCGCCCCCGGCCGGTCGACCGACCGTCGCCGACTCAACGACGTGACCGGGGCGACCGCGGCCCAGCTGCTCGCGGCCCTGCTGGGCGACGAGATGCGCGCCGACCACTGCCCCGGACCCCATGGCCTCGCCGGCGGGTACCCGGTCCACGCCGGCCAGGGGACCGTCGCACTGCGCCTGCCACCCGGCACCAGCGCCGACGAGGCGATCACCGTCAACGAGCGGGCGGCGGTCAGGGACGGAGTGGCGGTCCTCGACGGCCAGGTGCACCTGACCCGCCTCGACGGCGCGGACGAGGTCGCCGCCGACCTTCGGGTCCCGCTCGACCTGCCGGCCCGGATCGCCGTCGGCGACCTCGTCGCCCTGCGCGAGCACCTCAGCAGCCTGCGAGACCACCTGCGGGGAGTTCCCGCCGGAGCGGCGGCACCCGTCCTCGTCGAGGAGATCAGATGACCGAGCACACCCAGACCCTCGCGGCACCAGGCCTCCCCACGGCGGCGACCCCGCGCGATGGCGACCCGCCGAGCCTCAACCTGCTCGCCGACTTCTACGACGAGCTGCCGTCGAGCGTCGCGGCCTGCGTCGAGGACCCGTCGCCGCAGGAGGGACCCGCATTCAGTCCCGGGTTCGACGTCCCGGACCTGTACCCGGCCATGCGGAGCTACCTCGAGGCGGCACGGGCGGGGTGGCACGAGCTCGGCGAGTACGCCGGACGCCGCCTCGTGCTGATGGACCTGGCGAAGAACCCGGGAACCCACACGACGAAGACGTTCCCGTCGCTGCTGATCGTCGCCCGGGCCATCGCGCACGTCCACGCCACCCACGAGCCCCTGATGCTCTTCTCGCCGACGTCCGCGAACAAGGGGACCGCCCTGCGCGACGCCGTGCTTCGTGCCATCCGGGCCGGCCTCGTGGAGCCGGAGCAGCTGCGCGTGGCGGTCCTTGCCCCACATGGCTGCCGGGACAAGCTGCGTGCCAGCGAGCTTTCGACCGACCCGTACCTGCGTGAGCTGAACCCCCTGTTCCTCCACACCGGGGACGGCCCGGCCGAGCAGGTCAAGGCACTGGGCCGGGCGTTCGTCGACGCCTACGGTCACGACCTGGCCGACCGTGGTGGCCCGCGGCTCTGGTTCTCGCTCGCCCTGCCCAACTACCTGGTCGCCGACACCATGCGGGCCCATGCGGAGCAGACGTGGGACCCGGTGCGACCCGGCACGAGACGCGTTCACGCGCACTCCGTCTCGAGCGCCTTCGGCATGCTCGGGTACCACCGTGGACGCGACGTCCTCGAGGCCCGCGGGGTCTCCCGCCCGGAGGACCGGCCCGGCACGCTCCTGGTCCAGCACCTCGGCACGCCGGACATGGTGCTGAGCCTGCGTCACGGCTCGGTCGACCGCGCCGGGCTGCCGGCGTACACCTCGGGCGACGACGGTGTGCTGCGTCAGGACGACGACCCGCACTTCCCGCTCGCCACCCACTCCACCGACGAGGTGCTCGACCCGACCTTCTACACCCGCGCGCCGGTCACGTCCCCCGAGATGAACGGCATCATCGGGCGGCACGGGGGCGACGGCGTCGTCGTGTCACTGCTGGAGTGCCTCGAGCGCTACCCCCAGCTGAGGGCGCGCATGCCCGAGGGATGCCGGCCGCTGCCGGCCGATCCGCGGAGCCTGCGCGAGTGGTCGCTCGTGATGGCCTACACGGGGGTGTGCAACGCGATCGACCGCGGGCTCGTCGACGCGGACGAGGTCGTCGTCCACGGGTCCGGCTGGTACTCCGACGACGAGTACGCGTCGATCCCCGACGACGGCCTGACGCCCGTGACCGCTGTCGACGACATCGCTGCACAGATCCTCGCGTCGGTGCAGCCGAGGAGCCGCGGGTGAGCGTCGCGGAGGCGCACCACGACCCGGCGGACGACGTCGCGGTCATCGGGCTGTCCGGCCGGTTCCCGGGCTCCCCGAGCGTCGACGCCCTCTGGTGCAACCTCCTCGGCGGCGTCGACCTCGTGCACGACTACACGCGCGACGAGCTGGTGGACCTCGGCGTGCCCGCTGACCTCATCGAGGCGCCCGGGTTCGTGGCGTCGGGCGGGCGTCTCGAGGGCGTGGACACCTTCGACGCCGACCTCTTCGGGTTCGGCGCCGACGAGGCAGCCGAGACCGACCCGCAGCACCGTCTCTTCATCGAGCAGGCCTGGGCCGCACTGGAGCACAGCGGCTACGCGCCCCGGGACGTGCCCGGGACCGTCGGGGTGTTCGCCGGCACCAGCGTCAACCGCTACTTCCTCTACCACCTCTTCGCCCGCGGCGACCGCGGGGTGGGCGAGCACGACTGGCAGGCCCGGGTCGCGGGTCCCTGGGCGCCGGACCACCTACCCGGGCAGGTGGCCTACCGGCTCGGTCTCACGGGCCCGGCCGTGGCGACGCAGACCGCATGCTCCAGTGGCCTCGTCGCGGTCTGCCAGGCGGCCCAGAGCCTGCTCGACTACCGGTGCGACACCGCTCTCGCCGGCGCCTCGGCGGTGACGTTCCCGTGGTACCGGCACGTGCCCGGCGGCCTGGTGTCACCCGACGGCCGCTGCCGCGCCTTCGACTCCCGCGGTGAGGGAACCGGCTACGGCAGCGGGGTGGCGGTCGTCGTCCTCAAGCGGCTGGTCGACGCCCTCGGCGCAGGCGACACCGTGCACGCGGTCATCCGGGGCTTCGCGGTCGCCAACGACGGTCGTCGCCGGGCCGGCTTCGCGGCGCCGGGACCGGACGGGCAGACGGCGGTCGTGGCGGAGGCCCTCGCTGCGGCTCAGCTGCCCGGCAGCGCCATCGGGATGCTGGAGGCGCACGGGTCCGGGACCCGGGTCGGCGACGCCCTCGAGCTGCACGCGCTGCGAGTGGCGATGCCCGATGTCGCGGTCGGCGGCTGCGCCCTCACCTCGGTCAAGACCTCCCTCGGGCACCTCGACGCGGCTGCCGGCATGGCTGGGCTCGTCAAGGCGGTCCTTGCGGTCCGCGAGGGGGTCGTCCCAGCGAACCTGCACCTGAACAGCGCTCTACCGGAGCTACTCTCGCCCGACAGCCCCTTCGTCGTCCCCGTCGAGACACGTGAGTGGCCGACGCAGGGCGTGCGCCGGGCGGGGGTCTCGTCCTTCGGCCTGGGTGGGACGAACGCACACGTGGTCGTCGAGCAGCCGCCTCCCCGACCGGCACGGCGCCCCTCGACGCGCGATCGCTGGTCGCTGCCGTTGAGCGCCCTCGGAGAGGCACCGCTGCGGCGTGTGGCGCTCGACCTGCACGACCACCTCGTGACACACACCGAGCTCTCCCTCGACGACGTCGAGCACACGCTGCGGCGCGGCCGGGCAGCGCTGCCGGTCGGCGTCGTCGTCGACTGCGCCGACCGGGAGTCCGCGTTGAGCGGGCTGCGGGCGGTCGCGGACGGGACCCGGGCGCCATCGGCCGACCCCCAAGGGGCGTCGGTCCAGGACGGCTCGGTACCGGACGAGACCCTCGCAGGCGCAGGACGGCGGGTGCCGCTGCCCACCTACCCGTTCGAACCGACCCGGCACTGGGTCCCGCTGCCCGAGCCGGTGGGGAACAGGTGAACGGCCCGACAACCGCCGTACCGGGCGCCGTCGACGAGGCCCGGTGGTTCGGCAGCCCGCGCGACCGCGGCGCCGCGGCCCTGCTCTTCTGCCTGCCGTACGCGGGTGCCGGATCCAGCGCCTTCGCCGGCTGGGGAGAGGCTTTCGGGCCGGAGGTCGCGGTGCAGACCGTGTTGCTGCCCGGGCGGGAACGTCGCTTCACCGACGGCGGGCCACTCCACGTCGGCCAGATCGCCGATGCCATCGCGACCCGGGCGGATCGGCCCTTCGCGCTGTACGGGCACTCGCTGGGCGGCCGACTCGGCTTCGAGGTGACCCGGGAGCTCCGCCGCCGCGGCACTCCCCTGCCCACGCACCTGTACCTCGGCGCCACCCGTCCACCCGACCTCGACGAGCCGCTCTCGGCCGTGGCCACCGTGCCGGACGACGAGCTGCTGGACCGGTTGGTCGGGCTCGGCGGCATCCCGGCCGACCTCGCGCAGGACCGGGAACTGCTGGAGTTCGCCCTGCCCGCGATGCGCATGGACTTCGGATGGCTCCACGCGTACCGGTACCGGCGCGAGGCGCCGCTACCGGTACCGCTGACGGTGTTCGGCGGAGACCGGGACAACGTGGTGCCGGTCGGCCTTCTCGACGGGTGGCGCCACCACACCAGCACGGCCTTCCGTCAGCTCGTGCTGCCGGGCGACCACTTCTTCCTGCACGAGCACCGCGAACGTCTCGCCGCGCTGGTCACCGACGACCTCCTCGGAGGCCCGCGATGACGGCCACCACGACGCGCTCCCACACCCCCGAGGCCCCTGACGCGCCGTCGCACAGCCTGCCGTTCGGCTCCCACGGGTGGCGGGTCTGGCGGGACGTGCTGCTCCGCACAGCCGGCTTCCCCGTCGAGGGGCTGGACGCGTTCCGCACCCAGGACGCGGCCGCCGCCGTCGACGATTTCCTCGCCGGGCGATGCGGGACCGACGAGCTCGACGCGACGGTCGCGGCGGCCGCGGCCGCGGGGTCGCGGGCCGCGTCGTTCATCGCCGCGGAACCCCTGTTCCGTGAGGCGGTGACCTGGCAGAACCCGGGAGTGCTCCCCACCCTCGATCGGCTCGTCAGCGACGGTCCCGTGCAGGTGCCGAACTCCCGGAGGCGCCAGCGCGAGGAGGTCGTGGCCCGGTACTGGCAGCGCTACTGCGCGAAGAACGAGACGGTCGGGTTCTTCGGTCCGGTGTGCTGGGGCGTGGTCGACCCGGCCGTCTCCGGGCTGGTGGCCGCGCCCGGGCCCCTCCTGACCTCGCGGCGGCGGGTGTTCCTGGAGTACTGGGTGCTGGCGGCGGTGACCGACCTCCTGGAGGACGACCCCACGGCACTCCCCTGGCTCGCCCCGCGGATGCATCCGCACCTCACCGTGCAGTCAGGTCGGGTGCTCCGGCCCGCCTCGGCCGCGACACCGCTGCGTCCCGAGGAGGTCGTGGTCGTAGGCCTCTGCGACGGGCGCCGCTCGGCCGATGAGGTCGCTGCGGCCGCCGTCGCCGACCCGGCGACCGGTCTGCGCGACCGCGAGGACGTGTTCTTGGTCGTCGAGCGCCTGAGGGAGCGCGCCGTGCTGCAGTGGCGGCCGGACCTGCCGCAGACGCTCGACGCTGAGAGACGGCTGGTCCGGCTGCTCGACGACCTCCCGGCGACGGCCGGTTCGAGGGCGAGGGCCGCCTGGGCGGAGATCAGCGCGCGGCGCGACGACGTGGCCGCAGCCGCCGGTGACGCCGCCCGTCTGGCGGCCGCGGTGTCCTCCCTCACGGAGGCGTTCGTGCGGCATACGGGCAGGCAGCCGCACCAGCACGCCGGCGAGGCCTACGGAGGCCGCGCACTCTGCCACGAGGAGGCGACCCGCGACCTCGACCTGCGCGTCGGGTCGACCGTGCTCGAATCACTCGCCCCGGTGGTCGACCCGCTGATGCAGGCGGCGCGATGGCTGTCCCAGCGACTCGCCGAGACGTATGGCGACGCGCTGGGCGCGCTGGCCGACGAGCTCGAGGAGACCTGCTCCCTCGCCGATCTCTGGTTCCTGGCGCAGGGCCCCCTGTTCGGCAGCGGACCACGGCCCGTGGATGCGGTCGCCGACGACTTCGCACGCCGGTGGGCCGAGCTGGTCGGGCTCGACGAGCACGCCCCTCGTGCGTCGCTGCTCGACGTCCCCCCCGAGGCGTTCGCGCGTCGCGCTGCCCGGCTCTTCCCGGCCGACACGCCGGGCTGGTCCGCGGGGCGTCTGCACAGCCCCGACCTCCACCTGTGCGCCGAGAGCGCCGAGGCCGTGTCGGCGGGTGACTTCTTCTGGGTGCTCGGTGAGATGCACGCCGCCTGGGCGACATTCGACTGCTCGGCGCTGACGGTGATGCACGACGATCCCGAGAGCCTGCGCGCCGCGCTACGCGACGACCTCGGCGAGGCCCGCGTCCACCCGCTGGTCCCTGTGGGCTGGCCGCGGTACACGGGCCGGGTGTCGCAGAGCCTCGACGCCGGAGACGACGTGCAGCTCGGGTTCACCGAGGCCCCGGGTGCCGATCCTGACCGGCACCTGCCGGTCACGTCACTCACGGTGCAGCGCGGCCCGGCCGGACGGATGGTGGTCGCCCCCGACGGGCGCACCTGGCCACTGCTCGAGGTCTTCTCCGACCTCGTAGCCATGCACGCGGTCGACGCGTTCAAGATGGTGAGCGACCGCGCCCACACGCCTCGGGTCACCGTGGGACGCGTGGTCGTCAGCCGGGAGACCTGGCGCACCAGCACCCAGGCCCTCCCGTGGCTCGACGTGAGGGGGCTGGGCGCGCGGTTCGTCGAGGCGCGCCGGTGGCGCGCCGAGAACGGTTTCCCGGAGCGGGTCTTCATCAAGGTGGCTGGCGAGACCAAGCCGTTCTACGTCGACTTCTCCAGCCCCCTGCTGGTATCGGCCATGTGCGTCGTGCTCCGATCGGCACGGACGCGTCTGGGGTCGGCGTCCGTCGTCGTCAGCGAGATGCTGCCCGCACCCGAGCACGCATGGGTGACCGACGCCGAGGGAGCGCACTACTTGAGTGAGCTGCGCTTCCACCTGGTCGACCCGCGTCGGACCGAGGACGGCCAGGCATGACCACGACACAGCTCACCGACGTGGTGACCCGCATCGCAACCAGGGCCGCGCAGGCGCCCGGGGCCGTCGCTGTGAGCCAGCGCGACGTCGAGGTGACGTACGGCGAGATGGCCGCCCAGGCGGCGGTCCTGGCGAGACGGCTGTCGGCGCTGGGTGCCGGACCCGAGGTCGGAGTCGGGGTCCTCCTGTCCCGCACGACCCGGGTGGCGGCCGCGTGGCTCGGTGTGCTGAGCACCGGCGCGATGCTGGTCCCGCTCGACCCGGCGTGGCCTGCCCACCGTCGTGACGCCGTCTGCGCCGCAGCCGGTGTCGCTCTCGTCGTGGTCGACGACGCCACCGGGTCCGTCGATCTGTCGATGCCGTCACTGAGGTTGGGCGACACCGACAGGCACTCGGGCACGGCCGAGCTTCCGGGCGCCAGGCGCCGTGCATCCGGCCGGTGCCGCCTACGCCTTCTGCACTTCCGGCACGACCGGCACCCCCAAGGCGGTGGTGGTCGAGCACGGGGCACTGGCGGCCTTCCTCGACGGGATGGGCACCGTCGTCGGCGTCGACCAACGCAGTACCTGTCTCGCCTTCGCGTCGTTCGGGTTCGACGTGTCGGTCGAGGAGATCCTGCTGCCTCTGTCGTGCGGTGCGACCGTCGTCGTCGCCGACGAGGCTGAGCGGTCGGATCCTCGACGTCTCGAGGAGCTCGTACGCCGCCACTCCGTCGATGTCGTGAATCTCCCGGTGGCCCTCCTGGGCCTCGTCGATCCGGTTGCGGTGCCCAGCATCCGCACCCTCGTGACCGGGTCGGAGTCGCCCACACCCGAGCAGATCCGCCGGTGGGCGACGCCACACCGTCACGGACGACGCGTCCTCAACGCCTACGGCACCACCGAGACGGCTGTCACGTCCATCGTGCACGAGGCCGACGGCACGTCATCGGGCGCGGTACCGATCGGTGTACCCCTCTGCGGGACATCGGTCTTCGTGGTCAACCCCGACCTGGACCCGGTCCCGGCCGGCTCTGCGGGCGAGCTCCTGATCGGCGGCTCCGCGGTGGCCCGAGGGTACGTCGGTGAGCCGGCAGCCACGGCCGAGCGCTTCGTGCCGGACCACCTCACGTGCGCCCCAGGGGAACGCCTGTACCGCACCGGCGACCTGGTGGTGGAAAGACCGGACGGGCGGCTCACGTTCCTGGGTCGCATGGACCGGCAGGTCAAGATCCGCGGACAGCGGGTGGAACCCGGCGAGGTGGAGGCCACGCTGGCGGCGCACCCCCTGGTGGGCGGCGCCGCGGTCGAGGCTGTCGCGGTGCCGGGAGCCACAACCACACACCGGCTCGTCGCGTTCTGCAGCCCGGCCGCCGACCCGGCGCCTGACCTGCAGGCATGGTGCACCGGGCGCCTTCCGGCGGCCATGGTGCCGTCCGCCGTCCACTGGCTCGACGTCCTGCCGCTGACGGCCTCCGGGAAGATCGACCGCGACGCGCTCCTCACCCTCATCGAGAAGCGGGAGTCCGACCAGGTCGCGGCCTCCTCGATGGCCGAGCAGACCGTCCTCGCCGGTGGTTCCCTGGAGTCGGCTGTCGCAGCAGCGATGGCGGACGTCCTGCACACCCCGGTCGAGGGAGCCGACGCCGACTTCTTCGACCTCGGCGGTCACTCGGTCGCGGCCATGCAGCTGGCCGCGCTGCTCCGAGACCGTGCGGGGCGCGACGTCTCCGTCGAGGACGTCTACCGGGGACGCACCGTCGCCGGGCTCGCCGGTCGCGTGCGGGAAGCCCCCGAGGACCGGGGTGACGTGCTGCCCACGGGGTCGTCCCCCGAGCTCTCGGACGCACAGCGCCGTCTGTGGTTCCTCGACCGGCTCGCCGACGACACGTCCGCCTACAACATCGACGTGCAGCGCGAGCTCACCGGACCCCTCGACGTGGCAGCTCTCGCGGTGGCGCTGGCTGCCGTGCAGGACCGTCACGAGGTGCTGCGCTGGCGCATCCGGGAGACCGACGACGGTCTGGGTGCCGTCGACGTCGCGCCGGCAGGAACCACCGTCCCGGTCGCCGTGCACGAGGTACCGGGCGGCACCGGTCTCGAGGACGGGCTGCGCGCCCAGTCGTCCCGGCGGTTCGACCTGACGCGCGGGCCGCTGTGGGCGGCGTCGCTGTTCCGGACGGGCCCGGACGCGCACGTGCTGGCTCTGACGTTCCACCACGCGGTCTTCGACGGCTGGTCCGAGCGTCCCCTGCTGGAGGACCTGGCCAGCGCCTACCGGGCCGTGGTGTCCGGTGAGGGCAGCGACCTTGCCCGCCCAGCAGTGACGTTCGCCGACTACGTCGTCTGGAAGCGGCACCGCGACGCGGCGCGCGGCCCCGACGACCTGCGGTGGTGGGTCGAGGAGCTGACGGGGGCGTCGGAGTTCACGGACCTGCCGACCGACCGGCCGCGGCCTGCGGTGCAGACGTACCGCGGCGCGCGGGTCGCCACCTGGATCGGCTCGACCGAACGGCATCTTGTCGACGAGCTGGCGTCGACCTGGGCCGTGGGCGCTCCTGCCCTCTTCCTGACGGCGCTCGGCGAGCTGTGCCACCGCGTCTGCGGCCAGGACGACCTCGTCATCGGCATGCCCGTCGCGGACCGCAGGCACGAGGCGTTCTGGGACCTCCTCGGCTTCTTCGTCGACGTGATGCCGGTGCGCTTCCGGGACGCGGGGGGCCGCACGTTCACACGAGCGGTGCGCGACCGCGCCGCGGGGGTGACCGAGGCGCTGGCGCACCCCAGTGCATCTCTGGAGAACGTCGTCGCGGCGCTCGGCCTGCGACGTTCCCCCGCCCGACAGCCCCTCGTACAGGTGCTGTTCAACGCCTTCACCTTCCCAGAGGCCGGTCTCGACCTGCCCGGGGTCGTGGACCGGCGACTCGACGACCGGCCGCCCGGCTCCCCCTTCGACCTGACCGTGTACGTGGCTGCCCGAGGGGCCTGCTACCTCCTCGAGGTCGTGTACAACCCCGACCTGTTCGACCGCGTGCGCATGGAGCGCTTCGTGGACGCCTACCGCGACCTCCTCAGCGGCCTCTGCGCCAACCCCCAGGCCCCCATGCGCGATGTCTGGGTCGACGTCGCGACACTGCGGACGGGCCGGCGCCAGTCGGTGGACCCGATCGCTGCCCAGGTGGTCGGACACCGGGAGGCGCCTGGGACGCCTCGGGAGGCCGAGGTGGCGGCCGTGTGGAGCGAGGTGCTCGCCCGGCAGGTGGGCGTCACCGACAACTTCTTCGACCTCGGCGGCACCTCGCTGGCCGCCCTGGGAGTGCAGGCCGGTCTGCGGGAGCGGCTCGGCGTCCCGGTCCCCCTGGTCGACCTCTTCCGCTTCCCGACCGTCCGCAGCCTGGCGGCGCACCTCGACGGCACCGACCGCACGACGCCCACCGTGGACCGGGGCCAGGCCCGCGTCGCGGCGCGCAGGCAGCGCCGAGCCCTTGCAGAGCACCGCGGCCACACCGCACAACGAGAGATCGGATGACGACGAGATGACCCGTCAGGACTCCACTGGACCCGCAGGCACCGACGCGGTGCCCGACCTGCACCCCGAGGCGGTCGCCGTCGTCGGGATGGCCGCCCGCGTGCCGGGTGCCGACGACCTCGAGACCTTCTGGTCCAACCTCGTGGACGGCACCGAGACCATCACCTTCTTCGACCGTGCGCACCAGCTCGTGAACGGGGCGGACGAGTGGGAGGTCGACGACCCCGACTTCGTGCGTGCCACCCCCGTCCTGCAGGGAGCCCAGGAGTTCGACCCGACGCTGTTCGGGATGAGCCCGCGCGAGGCCGAGCTGGCCGACCCGCAGCAGCGGCTGTTCCTCGAGCAGTGCCACGCCGCCCTCGTCGACGCCGGCTGCGACCCTGCGCGCTACCAGGGAGACATCGCGGTCTTCGGCGGGTCGGCTCCGGCGGTCTACCAGTGGAGCAACCTGCGCCAGAACCCACAGGTCGCGGACGGTGCCGGCGAGCTCGGGCTGTCGGTCGGCAACAACCCCGACTACATCGCGACGACCGTCTCCTACCGGCTGAACCTCACCGGGCCCGCCATGACCGTGCACACCGCCTGCTCCACGTCGCTGGTCGCCGTGCACCTTGCCTGCGAGGCCCTGCGGTCCGGCGAGTGCGACATGGCGCTCGCCGGTGGCGTCTGCGTCGAGCTGCCGCTCGAGAAGGGCTACCGCAGCTCCCCGGGCTTCACGTCGGGGGACGGCCACTGCCGGCCCTTCGACGCCCTCGCGGACGGCACCATCTGGGGAAGCGGCGTGGGGGTGGTGACCCTCAAGCGCCTCTCGGACGCCATCGCCGACGGCGACCCCGTGCGGGCCGTCATCCTCGGTGACGCGGTGAACAACGACGGGTCGGACAAGGTCGGCTTCTCGGCCCCGAGCGTCCGGGGGCAGTCCGCCGCCGTGAAGCAGGCGCTCGGCGTCGCGGGGGTCGACGCCCGCACGATCTCGTACGTCGAGGCGCACGGCACCGGGACGGCCCTCGGCGACCCGATCGAGATCCAGGCGCTGAGCGGGGTCTACGGCAGCACGAGCGACGACACGGGCTGGTGCGCGGTCGGTTCGGTCAAGTCCAACTTCGGCCACCTCAGCCAGGCTGCCGGCGTCGTGGGGCTGATCAAGACCGTCCTCAGCCTCGAGCACGGGATGATCCCGCCGACCATCAACTACTCCAGCCCCAACCCGGCGATCGACTTCGAGAGATCCCCGTTCTACGTGGCCACGACCCTCACGGCCTGGCGGCGCGGCGACGAGCCCCGCCGGGCCGCGGTGAGCTCGTTCGGGATCGGCGGCACCAACGCCCACGTGATCCTCGAGGAGGCCCCGGTGCTCGCCCGCCGTCCCGCCCCCCAGGCACGCGACACCACACCGCGAGCGGAGGCGCACCTGCTGCAGCTCTCCGCCGCCGACCCCCAGGCCCTCGCCGATGGCGCCCAGCGACTGGCCGACCACCTCGAGCGGGACACCGACGTGGCCCTCATCGACGTCGAGGCGACGCTGCGCACCGGTCGCACGCAGTACCCCCACCGCATGGCGGTCGTCGCGCGCGACCACGTCGAGGCCGCCCGAGCGCTACGCGACCGCAAGACCCCCGTCTCCGTCGCAGGCAACCCGCCCCCGGTAGCGATGCTGTTCTCCGGCCAGGGTTCTCAGTACGCCGGCATGGGACGGGAGCTGTACGACCAGGAGGCGGCCTTCCGGGACGCCTTCGACGAGTGCATCACCCAGCTGTCCGGGCACCTGGACGTCGACCTGCGAAGCCTCGTCCTCGCGGGTCCCGAGGACCGTGGAGCGGCGGACGAGCGGCTGCGCCGCACCGAGTACACGCAGCCGGCGCTCTTCAGCGTCGAGTACGGGCTGGCGCGGCTCTGGGAGAGCTGGGGTGTTCGTCCGGACGCCATGATCGGCCACTCCATCGGGGAGTACGTCGCCGCCACGTTGGCGGGTGTGTTCACGCTTCCGGCAGCACTGCGCCTGGTCACCGCGCGCGGCGTGCTGATGCAGTCCATGCCGGCGGGCGGGATGCTCGCCGTGACCGCGGACGAGGACGAGATGGTCGCCCGGCTCGCGCAGCTCGGCCGCACGGACGTGGGGATCGCGACCGTCAACGGGCCCGGCACCTGCGTGGTGGCCGGACCCCTGGACGCCATCGGGACGCTGGCGGAGCTGCTGCGCGACGAGGGCGTGGGGTGCAAGCAGCTCAAGACGTCGCACGCGTTCCACTCGGCGATGATGGACCCAGTGGTCGGGCCCTTCGAGAAGCTCGTCGAGGCGGCCCGCCCCGCAGCCCCGCAGGCTCGGCTGATGTCGAACGTCACCGGCACCTGGATGACCACTGAGCAGGCGTGCGACCCGGCGTACTGGGCGCGCCACCTGCGGGAGCCGGTCCGGTACGGCGACTGCGTCGCGACCTTGCTGGCCGACGGCGACTACCGCCTGCTGGAGTGCGGACCGGGCCAGCAGCTCGGCAACCTGGCCCGCATCCAGCTCGCCCGGGGGGTGCGCCCCCTGTACAGCCTCCCCGGACCGGATGAGAAGGCCTCCGACCGCCAGGTCGTGCTCGGGGCCGCCGGGGCCCTGTGGACCCAAGGCGTCCCCGTCACACCCACCACACTGGGCGGACGCGTGAGGCTGCCCGGGTACGCGTACCAGCGCACACGGTGCTGGGTGGACCCGAAGCCCGTTGCCGTGCAAACGATCTCAGAGCGTGCTAGGTCCGCGCCGGAGGCCGACCGTTCCGGTGGGCCAGGCTTCGAGCTGCCGATGTGGTCGCAGCTGCCGCCGACGGCCGTCGACCCAGGTGGACGGTGGCTGGTCCTGGTGGGCGACGAGGTCGGCGAGGAGATCGTGCAGGCGCTCCGGGACGCGACATCGGAGGTCGTCGCCGTGCGCATCGGCGACGACTCGCCGACCACCGGCCGGGACTGCGTGGCACGGCCGGGCGAGCGCGGCGACATCGAGGCCGTGCTGGCCTGGTGCGTCGACAACGACGTGCTGCCGGATCGCGTGGTGCACGCCTGGTCGCTCTCCCGTGCCGGGGCCACCGGTGAGCCGGGCGCAGCGGCCACCGCCCGCGACGAGCAGCGGTCGGGGTTCTTCAGCCTGCTCGACCTCGTGCAGGCGTGGGCCGAGCTGCCGGGCGAGCACGCAGTCGACATGGCTGTCGTGACCCGTGCGACTCAGGACGTGCTGGGTGGCGAGCCGGTGTACCCGGCACATGCCTCCGTGGCAGGGGTGGTGCGCGTGGCCCCGCTGGAGGTGCCTGGACTCACGCTCCGACAGGTCGACCTGGCCGACGGTCCGGTCGACGTGGGCGACGTCGTGGCCGAGCTGCGACGCCGGCCGGACGCCGAGGCCGACCCCCTGCTCGCCCTTCGAGGCGGTCGCCGTTGGGTCCGGCGCTGGGCGGGCTGGGACGACCCGGCCGTGTCGGGCGAGGACGCCCTGGGCACCGGGGAGCGATACCTGGTCACCGGTGGCACCGGCGGGATCGGCATCAGCGTCGCCGAGGACCTGGCTCGTCGGGGCGCCCGCCGGATCGCCCTGCTGAGTCGGCGGCTGCCTGAGGACTCCGGGGGCCGTCGGGCCACTCGCGTGGCCGACTCGGCCGAGCGGATGCGGGCAGCCGGCTGCGACGTGCGGGTGGTCGCCGCCGACGTCAGCGACGTGGCGGCGCTGCGGGAGGTCCGCGCGAACCTCGAGGAGCAGTGGGGAGGGCTGGACGGGATCGTCCATGCCGCAGGTCTACCGGGCGGGGGGATGATCGCGGTCAAGGACGCCGACGAGGCGTGGCGCGTGATGGAGCCGAAGATCGCCGGCACCCGCGCGCTCCAGGAGGCGTTCGGCGACGCCGACCTCGGCGTGGTCGTGCTGTGCTCCTCGGTCACCGCCGTCAGCGGGGGCGTCGGCCAGGTCGACTACTGCGGCGCCAACGCCTACCTCGACGCCGCGGCAGCGGCCGGCGGGTGGCGGGCCCGCGTGGTCTCGGTCGGGTGGGGTGCCTGGGACGAGGTCGGCATGGCCGTCGAGACCGCGCCGGCCGAGCCCTGGTCCCTTGTGCAGAGCACCCCGGTCGACCACCCGGTGCTGACGGCCGTGTCACGGCGGGGCGACGGCTGGACCGTTCGCGGCCTGCTCGACCCGGCGAGGCAGTGGGTGCTCGACGAGCACCGCATCGCCGGTGTCCCCGTGCTGCCGGGAACGGGCCAGCTCGAGCTGCTCATAGCAGCGGCCGAGGCCGTCCTCGAAGGGGACGGCGACGTCCTGCTCGGCGACGTCACGTTCCTGTCCCCGGTCGCGGTGCCCGACGACTCGACGCTCCCCCTGCGCATCGAGGTCACCGAGGACGCCGAGGGGCTCGATCTCGTCCTCGTGGGCGACGCGGACACGGGCCCGGTCGAGCACACACGCGCCCAAGCCCGAAGGGTGACCCGCGACCCGAGGTCCGTCGACGTCGGGACGTTGACCGACCGGCTGCGGGAGGCGCCTGCCGAGGAACCGCAGGACCCCGATCGCAGCGTGGTCACGTTCGGCAGGCGGTGGGATGCTCTCAGCCGGGTGTGGCGCGGCGACGGCGAGGAGCTCGCGCTGGTGCGGGCCGCTGACGGTGGGAGCGACGACCTGGCGTCGTGGCACCTGCACCCGGCCCTGCTGGACGTCGCCACCTCGTTCGGCAGCGGGCGGGGCGGCGAGGCCTACCTGCCCCTGGGTTACGGCGGTCTCCGCATGCACCGCTCGCTCCCGAGCTCCTTCTACAGCCACCTGCGCTTCCGTGACTCCGGTGGGACGGAGGTGATCTCGGCGGATCTGACCCTGATTGCCGAGGACGGCGCGGTGATCGTCGAGGTCACCGAGTTCGTGCTGCGCCGGATCGACCGGGCCGCGGCGGGCGACGCCATCGAGGCGCCGAGGAAGGTGCCCGCCTCGACGAACAAGCTCGGACAAGGGATCTCCGTGGCCGAGGGGACCGCCGCGCTGGCCACGCTGCTCCGCAACGACGTCGGTCACCAGGTCGCCTACTCGGTCACACCCATGGCCGAGCTGGTCCACCGCGAGCGGGTCTTCGCGGGGAGGGCGGCCGCCGGCGTCACGGGCGAGGATGCGGCGAACCCCCCGGCGGGGGCCGAGGGTACGGAGACGGGCGTCGTCGGTGTCCTCACGTCGATCTGGCAGGACGTGCTCGGCGTCGACGAGGTCGGACCCGACGACAACTTCTTCGACCTCGGCGGCAACTCGTTGGTCGCGGTACAGCTGATCGCGCGGATGCGCACGGCCCTCGGGGTGCGCCTGCCGATGCGGGTGCTGTTCGAGGTGCCGACCGTCGCCGGGGTCGCTGAGCGGGCCCAGTCCCTCGCGGACCAGGCGAAGCAGAGTGAGGAGTCCGACCCGGAGACGGCGTCCGGGAACGGCGCGGCATCCCCCGCCGACCCGGTCCCTGCGCCGGACCACCGCACCGCAGACCGCGTGACGCCGTCGGTGACCGTTCCGGCGGGCAGCATCCGCCGGCTCGACCGTCCCGCCCCGGCCGACCGCTGAGAGAGAGGACCACGATGGACGACGAGCTGTGGCTGGCCGTGCGCAACGACGAGGACCAGTACTCCGTGTGGCCCGCGAGGCGCCCCCTCCCCCCCGGTTGGTACGCCGACGGTGAGCCGGCCAGCCGGGAGTCGTGCCTGGCCCACATCGAGTCGGTATGGACGGACATGCGGCCCCGCAGCCTGCGGGAGCGGATGGCCGGCCGCGGGTGACGAGCCAGCAGACGCAGACCGACCCGGCAGCTCCGGGTGACGAGTGGGTGGTGCGCGCCTCCTTCGGGCAGGAGCGCATCTGGATGGCGCACTCCGTCGCCCCGTCGTTCCCGGTCTTCAACGTCGACCTGCCCATGGATCTCCACGTCCCGCTGGAGGCGGACGACATGCGGCGGGCCGTCGCCCTGCTGACCGAACGCCACGAGGCGCTGCGGACAGGGCTCCGGCTCCGCGACGAGGATCTGCAGCAGGTGGTGGCGGGCACAGTGGTGCCGGAGCTCGTGGAGGTCGACCTCTCCGGGGTCGCCGAGTCGGAGAGGGGCCTGCGGCTGCGGGACGAGCTGCGCGACTTCGCAGCGCTCCCAGTCCCCGTGGACGGCTTCCCGCTGTGGCGGGGGCAGCTCGTCCGTCTCGGCGCGGACCGGTGGGTCGTGCACCTGGTGCTGCACCACTCGATCTGCGACGGGACCTCGTGCCGGCTCCTGTACGACGAGCTGAAGGAGACGTGCCGGGCGCTGGTCGAGCGGCGGCCACCCGTGCTGCCGGAGCTGACCGTCCAGTACGCGGACTACGCTGTCTGGCAGCGCGAGCAGCTGACGGCCGAGCGGGAGCGCGAGTCGCTCGACCACTGGCGCGCGACCCTCGCCGGGCTGCCCGTGGAGCACAGCCTCCCGATGGACCACCCTCGCCCTGCCACGCCCGACCACACGACGGGCGACGTGCTGTTCGACCTGTCGGAGGAGATCGTCGACGGCGTCGCGCGCCTGTCCAGGGATCTGGCCGTCACCCCCTTCTCGGTACACCTGGCCGCCTGGGCGGCGCTGGTGCACCGACTCTCCGGTGCAACCGACATCGCCTTCGGCGTCCCGGTCGCCGGTCGCGACCACCCCGAGACCCGTTCCGTGGTGGGCATGTTCGTGAACACCGTCGTGGTGCGCGTCGACCTGGCGGGAGACCCTTCCTTCTCGGACCTGTGCCGACAGGTGCTCGGCACGGTCCTCGACGCGCTCGAGCACTCCGACCTGCCGCTCCAACGCCTCGTCGAAGAGCTCGCACCGCGACGCTCGCCGGCCGTCGCGCCCCTGTACCAGCTCGGCTTCAACCACATCCCGCTGACGTCGGTGGGCGCCAGCCAGGGCGCGGCTGTCGAGGACCTCTCGCTGGAGCTCACCAGCCGGCGCGGGCGCCTGGTGTTCTCGTCGGCGTTGTTCTCGTCGGGTTCGGTGGAGCGGTTGGCGGAGCGGTTCGTGTCGGTGTTGGAGGCGGTGGTCGCGGGTTCGGGGGTGCGGGTGTCGCAGTTGCCGGTGCTGGGTGCCGGTGAGGGTGAGCTGGTGGTGTCGGGGTTCAACGCGACGTCGGTGGCGTGGTCGGGTCGCGCGGGCGCGGGGTCGTTGCCGGTGCTGCTGGGCGGTGGTGTCGAGGCGGCCGGGGTGGATGGGTCGGGGGTGGATGGGTCCGGGGTGGCGGTGCTGGTCGAGGACGGGTCGTTCTCGTACCGGCAGGTGCATGCGGCGGCGAACCGGGTGGCGGCGCGGCTGGCCGCGGCCGGGGTGGGTGCGGAGTCGGTGGTGGGGGTGTGTGCTGGCCGGTCGGTGGAGCTGGTGGTGGCTCTGCTGGGGGTGGTCAAGGCGGGGGCGGCGTTCCTGCCGCTGGACCCGCAGTACCCGTCGGCACGGCTGGGTTTCATGCTGGCCGACACCGGTGCGCGGGTGGTGCTGACCCAGCAGGACCTGGCCGGCGCGGTCTCGGCCGCGGACGCCTCGGTCGAGGTGGTGGGGCTGGAGGAGGTGCTGTCCGGTGCCGCGGCGTGGGCGGACTGGTCCGATGCCGAGCCCGGTGTCGAGGTCGACCCCGACCAGGCCGCGTACGTGATCTACACCTCCGGCTCGACCGGACAGCCCAAGGCGGTGGTGAACACCCATCGCGGGATCGTCAACCGGCTCGCCTGGATGCAGCAGGACCTGGGCCTGACCGTGCACGACCGGGTGCTGCAGAAGACCCCGACCAGCTTCGACGTCTCGGTCTGGGAGTTCTTCTGGCCGCTGGCCACCGGGGCCGCGATCGTGATGGCTCGCCCCGACGGGCACAAGGACCCCACCTACCTGCGCGAGCTGATCGACACCGCCCAGGTCACCACCTGCCACTTCGTGCCCTCGATGCTGACCGCGTTCCTGGCCGACCTGCCCGAGCAGCCCGACCCCAGCGACCGGCAGCTGCCGTCGCTGACCCGGATCATCTGCTCCGGCGAGGCACTACCGCCGGCCACCGCGGCCACCTGCCGCGACCGGCTGCCCCACACCAGCCTGCACAACCTCTACGGCCCCACCGAGGCCGCCATCGACGTCACCGCCACCACCGTCCACGACACCACCGCCGTCACCATCGGCTCCCCCGTCGCCAACACCCGCATCCTGGTCCTGGACCCCCATGGCCGCCCCCAACCCATCGGCGTCACCGGCCACCTGCACATCGCCGGACCCCAGCTCGCCCGCGGCTACCACGCCCGACCCGCCCTGACCGCCCAGGCCTTCGTCCCCGACCCCTACGGAGCACCCGGCGACCGCCTCTACGCCACCGGCGACCTGGCCCGCTGGCGACCCGACGGCACCCTGGACTACCTCGGCCGCACCGACCACCAGGTCAAGCTCCGCGGCCAACGCATCGAGCTCGGCGAGATCGAGACCACCCTGCGCAACCAACCCGGCGTCACCGACGCCGCCGTCATCCTGCGCGAGGACACCCCCGGCGACCAACGCCTCACCGCCTACATCACCGGCACCGCCGACCCCACCACCACCCGCACCGCCCTGACCACCCACCTACCCGAACACCTCGTCCCCACCACCATCGTCACCCTCCCCCACCTGCCCACCACCCCCAACGGCAAGCTCGATCGCACCGCCCTGCCTCGACCCACCACACCCACCACCACCCACACCACACCCCCACGCACCCCCACCGAACACCTCATCGCCACCACCTGGGCCGACGTCCTGCACACCACCACCCCCCTCAGCGCCCACGACAACTTCTTCGACCTCGGCGGCCACTCCCTGCTCGCCACCCGGGCAGCCGGCCGCCTGTCGCACGCCCTGGAGCTGCGCATCCCGCTGGGGGTCTTCTTCGCCCACCAGACCGTGGAGGCGATGGCCCGCGAGGTCGAGCGCCTCCTGCTCGAAGAGCTCGTGGAGCTCGAAACCGACGGCGCCGCTGCCGACCCGAGCGACAGCCCGACGCCCTGCGCACCGTCCACCGATCCCGGAGCACGCACGCCATGACGACCGAGCACGCACAGCCGCACCTCTCAGCCGACCGCCAGCGCATGCTGCAGGAGCGGCTCGCCCGCGCGGCTGGCCGGCTGGGAGCCACAACGGTGACGCCGCGCCGGCCCGACGATGCGCCCGTGCTGTCCTTCGCGCAGGAGCGTCTGTGGTTCATGGAGCAGTACGCCCCGGGAACGACCTCGTACCACATCGCCGTGCGCTTCGAGCTCGCGTTCGCCGACGCGGACGCCCTCGCACGAGCCGTGCTCGACCTGACCGCGCGGCACGAGACGCTGCGTACGCGCTTCCCCGCCGACGCGGACGGAACCCCCTATGCAGTGGTCGATGCTCCGGGCGAGAACCGTTGCGAGACGGTCGACGTCGACTCGCCTGACCGTCTCGTCGAAAAGCTGGCAGAGGTCGCCGGCACCCCGTTCGACCTGGCCACCGGCCCGCTGTTCGTGGCGACCCTGCTCCGCGTCAGGACCGCCGAGGGCGCACGCTCGAAGTCGACTCCCGACACGGTGCTGCTGCGCATGCACCACATCGTCGGAGACGGCTGGTCGACCGAGATCCTCCTGCAGGAGCTAGTCGCCCTGTACCGCGAGCACATCGGCGAGGGACCGGCCGGCCTGGCCGACCTGCCGGTCCAGTACGCCGACTACTCGGCCTGGCAGCGCCGCCAGCTCGAGTCGGGGGCAGCGGCATCGGTGGACTACTGGCGCGACCGGCTCGCCGGCGTCCGCCCCCTCGACCTGCCGACCGACCACCCCCGTCCCGCCCGCCAGCAGTTCGAAGGTGGCCGGAACTCCTTCGTCGTCGACGCCGACCTGCTGGCGGGCCTGCGCGACCTGGCCCGCAGCCACGACGCGACGCTGTACATGTGCCTGCTGGCCGCGTGGCAGGCGACGCTGAGCCGATGCAGCGGGCAGCTCGACCTCACGGTCGGCTCGCCGGTCGCCGGTCGGCAGCTGTCCGAGGTCGAGGGCCTTGTCGGGATGTTCGTGAACATGCTGGTGATGCGGACGGACCTGTCCGACGACCCCACGTTCGACGAGCTGCTCGACCGGACCCGCAGGGACTGCCTCGAGGCGATGTCCCACGCCGACGTCCCCTTCGAGCACCTCGTCCAGTCGCTCGACCTCGAGCGCGACACCGCCAGGCCACCGCTGTTCCAGGTGATGTTCGCCTTGCAGAACTACGAGATGGGCGACCTGTCGGGGTCGGCGGAGCGCACGAGCGGCGTGCGATGGAACCCGGTCGACCTGCCCGCCACCCGCTTCGAGCTGGAGCTCCACGCCGTCGAGCTGCCCGAGGGCCTGCACTGCTCGCTGGTGTTCTCGTCGGCGTTGTTCTCGTCGGGTTCGGTGGAGCGGTTGGCGGAGCGGTTCGTGTCGGTGTTGGAGGCGGTGGTCGCGGGTTCGGGGGTGCGGGTGTCGCAGTTGCCGGTGCTGGGTGCCGGTGAGGGTGAGCTGGTGGTGTCGGGGTTCAACGCGACGTCGGTGGCGTGGTCGGGTCGCGCGGGCGCGGGGTCGTTGCCGGTGCTGCTGGGCGGTGGTGTCGAGGCGGCCGGGGTGGATGGGTCGGGGGTGGATGGGTCCGGGGTGGCGGTGCTGGTCGAGGACGGGTCGTTCTCGTACCGGCAGGTGCATGCGGCGGCGAACCGGGTGGCGGCGCGGCTGGCCGCGGCCGGGGTGGGTGCGGAGTCGGTGGTGGGGGTGTGTGCTGGCCGGTCGGTGGAGCTGGTGGTGGCTCTGCTGGGGGTGGTCAAGGCGGGGGCGGCGTTCCTGCCGCTGGACCCGCAGTACCCGTCGGCACGGCTGGGTTTCATGCTGGCCGACACCGGTGCGCGGGTGGTGCTGACCCAGCAGGACCTGGCCGGCGCGGTCTCGGCCGCGGACGCCTCGGTCGAGGTGGTGGGGCTGGAGGAGGTGCTGTCCGGTGCCGCGGCGTGGGCGGACTGGTCCGATGCCGAGCCCGGTGTCGAGGTCGACCCCGACCAGGCCGCGTACGTGATCTACACCTCCGGCTCGACCGGACAGCCCAAGGCGGTGGTGAACACCCATCGCGGGATCGTCAACCGGCTCGCCTGGATGCAGCAGGACCTGGGCCTGACCGTGCACGACCGGGTGCTGCAGAAGACCCCGACCAGCTTCGACGTCTCGGTCTGGGAGTTCTTCTGGCCGCTGGCCACCGGGGCCGCGATCGTGATGGCTCGCCCCGACGGGCACAAGGACCCCACCTACCTGCGCGAGCTGATCGACACCGCCCAGGTCACCACCTGCCACTTCGTGCCCTCGATGCTGACCGCGTTCCTGGCCGACCTGCCCGAGCAGCCCGACCCCAGCGACCGGCAGCTGCCGTCGCTGACCCGGATCATCTGCTCCGGCGAGGCACTACCGCCGGCCACCGCGGCCACCTGCCGCGACCGGCTGCCCCACACCAGCCTGCACAACCTCTACGGCCCCACCGAGGCCGCCATCGACGTCACCGCCACCACCGTCCACGACACCACCGCCGTCACCATCGGCTCCCCCGTCGCCAACACCCGCATCCTGGTCCTGGACCCCCATGGCCGCCCCCAACCCATCGGCGTCACCGGCCACCTGCACATCGCCGGACCCCAGCTCGCCCGCGGCTACCACGCCCGACCCGCCCTGACCGCCCAGGCCTTCGTCCCCGACCCCTACGGAGCACCCGGCGACCGCCTCTACGCCACCGGCGACCTGGCCCGCTGGCGACCCGACGGCACCCTGGACTACCTCGGCCGCACCGACCACCAGGTCAAGCTCCGCGGCCAACGCATCGAGCTCGGCGAGATCGAGACCACCCTGCGCAACCAACCCGGCGTCACCGACGCCGCCGTCATCCTGCGCGAGGACACCCCCGGCGACCAACGCCTCACCGCCTACATCACCGGCACCGCCGACCCCACCACCACCCGCACCGCCCTGACCACCCACCTACCCGAACACCTCGTCCCCACCACCATCGTCACCCTCCCCCACCTGCCCACCACCCCCAACGGCAAGCTCGATCGCACCGCCCTGCCTCGACCCACCACACCCACCACCACCCACACCACACCCCCACGCACCCCCACCGAACACCTCATCGCCACCACCTGGGCCGACGTCCTGCACACCACCACCCCCCTCAGCGCCCACGACAACTTCTTCGACCTCGGCGGCCACTCCCTGCTCGCCACCAAGGTCGTCGCGCGGCTGCGCACCGCGCTCCAGGGCACCGAGAAGTCCGTGAGCGTGATCGACCTCTTCGCGCACCGGACCGTCGAGACGCTGGCCGCCCACGTCGACCGGTCCGACCAGGCGGGGCCGCGCGGTCTCCTGCACGAGCTCACGGCACCGGTGCCGCCCGAGCGGCGGAAGCTGAGCGTCGTGTGCGTGCCTTACGGCGGCGGCAGCGCCGTGGTCTACCAGCCGCTGGCCGACGCCCTCCCGGAGGGTCATCGTCTCTTCTCGGTCGCCATCCCGGGACACGACGTGGGCCTGGACGAGCACGCCCTGGCCTTCGACGAGCTGGCGGAGCGGTGCACCCAGGAGATCCTCGAGCGCGTGGAGGGGCCGCTGGCCCTCTACGGGCACTGCGGCGTCGGCGGCGCACTCGTGATCGAGCTCGCACGCCGACTGGAGGCCGCGGGACGCCGGCTCGAGATCGTCTACACCGGAGCAGTCTTCCCGTTCGCCCGCCCCTCGGGTCTGCTGACCAAGGCTCTCGCCCGCTTCCACCGGTTGGAGTCGAACCGCCACCAGGTGTCGTGGCTGAAGTCCCTGGGGGTCGACATGGACGAGCTCGACCCCGACCAGGCAGACCGGATCATCACCAACATGCGTGAGGACTCACGCCGCGCCGAGGCTCTCTTCAGCGGCCTGCTGGAGGGCGGTGCGGACCGACTGAGGGCGCCGATCGTCTCCGTCGTCGGTGAGCGCGACACCATCACCGAGTACTACATGGAGCGCTACCGGGAGTGGCACTTCCTCACCGACACCACCGCCCTGGTGGTGCTCCCGGAGGCCGGCCACTTCTTCCTCAAGTACCGGGCGGACGAGCTCGCCGAGATCCTGCGGACCCTCCACGAGCGCGTGGCCGCCGGCAGTGTGGCGGAGGACGTCCCGGCGGCCGGGGCGTCCCCCGCGGACCGGGGCTGGCGCCTCGCCGGCCTGCACCGCGCGGACGGCACCCCAGCGCTCGGCACCGACGAGGTGCGGCCGAGCATGCGACGCTTCCTCACCGTCACAGCGGGTCAGCTCGTGTCGATGACCGGAACGGCGCTGACGCTGTGGGCGTTGCCGGTGTGGTTGCTGCTCCAGACCGGGTCGCTCGTGTCCTACGGGCTGCTCAGCGTGCTCGCCATGGTGCCCGGCCTCCTCGTCCTGCCTGTGGCCGGCGCGGTGGTCGACCGCAGCTCGCGCCGCCGGGTCATGGTCGCCTCGGGAGCGCTGTCCGCACTGGTCGAGGCGGGCATGGCGGTCGTGTACTTCAGCGGCGGGATCAGACCCTGGCACGCCTTCGCGATGATCGTGTGCCTGTCGCTGATCTCACCCTTCCAGCGCGTCGCGTTCATGTCCGCGATCCCGCAGCTCGTGCCGAAGCACTACCTGGGCCACGCCAACGGGGTGAACCAGATCGTCGTCGGGGCGGCGACCCTCGTGATGCCCCTCGTCGCCGCCGGCGCACTGGCGCTGATCGAGCTCGGCGGCATCCTGGTGCTCGACGTCGCCTCGTACGCCGTGGCACTCGTCGTGCTGGCCGTCGTCCGATTCCCGTCCACGCTCGGTGCGCGGCGCCGCGAACCCCTCCTGGTCGAGGTCGTCGAGGGGTTCAGGTACCTGATGGGCCACCGCGCGCTCCGGGCGATGCTGGTGCTGTTCTCCTCGCTCAACGTCTTCCTCGCCGTGCCCATGATCCTCGTGGTGCCCATCGTGCTGTCGTTCGGCGACATCGGTGACGTCGCCGTGGCCTCCTCGGTCGAGGCCCTCGGTGCACTGCTCGGCGGGATCGCCATGGGCCTGTGGGGCGGGCCGGTCCGGCACCGGATGGTCACGCTGCTCGGGTTCAACGCCGTCGCGGCGGTGTGCTGCGTGCTGGTGGGTCTGCGTCCCGAGCTGTGGGTGATCCTTCCGGGCGTCCTCGGCATCGGTGCCGGGCTGTCGCTGGCGGGTGGGATCTACTACACGATCATCCAGGTCAAGGTCCCCCATCGCTTCCACGGTCGGGTGCTCTCGCTCAACCAGGCCATCACGTGGGCGGCCCTGCCGATCGGGTACGGCCTGCTCGCGCCCTTCGGGTCCGAGCTGTTCGAGCCCCTGCTCCAGCCCGGCGGGGGTCTCGCGTCGACGGTCGGCCTTGTCGTGGGGACCGGCGAGGGCCGGGGCATGGGCGCGATGTGCTTGCTGTGCGGCACGATCATGCTGGCGCTGGTGGCTCTGGCGTTCCGCGTCCCCGTCCTGCGCCGCTTCGACACCGACGTGCCCGACTCGGTGCCGGACGACCTGATCGGTGCCCGGGCCGCCCACGCCCTCCAGGGGCAGGGAGCCCTGGGCGACGAGGGCGGCGAGAGCGACCGGGCCGGTCCGACTGCTCCGGTTGACGTCTCGGACGGACGCGAGCCCGAAGAGGCCGACTCCCCCGACGGCCGTCACCACCAGCCCGCGGCGGCACGGTGACCACGATCGACCGGGCCTGGTGGCGGGCGGTCGACGCGTACCCGGAGCGCATCGCCGTCAGGCAGGGTGCGGGAGAGAGGACCCGCCGGCTCACCTACGCCGAGCTCGGGCACCGAGCGGCGGGTCTCGCCGAGATCCTCAGCGCCGGAGACGACGACATCCTTGGAGCGCCAGTGGGCCTCCTGCTCGACCACGGGGCTGACATGGTGGCGGGGATCCTCGGCGTCCTCAGCGCCGGGGGGGTCTACGTGCCGCTCGATCCCGGCTACCCGTCGGCGCGCCTGGCGCAGGTCGTGGCGCAGGCGCACCTGGCGCGGATCGTGACGACCGCCCCCCACGTGCCACGTGCCGGTCACCTCGCGTCCGTGGCGGAGAGGCAGCAGGTCGACGTCCTGACATGGGCCCCGGAGGAGGGGACGCACCGCCGACCACCGGCACCCGGGTCCGGATCCGGATCGTCGGCCTACGTGTTGTACACCAGCGGCTCCACCGGGCGCCCCAAGGGCGTCGTGCAGACGCACCGGGCCGTCCTCCACCAGGTCGGCGTGCACGTGGACCGCCTCCGCCTCGGGCTGGACGACCGCGTGAGCGTGGCCTCGTCCTTCGCCTTCGACATGGCGGTCACCGACACCTTCGCCGCCCTCCTCAGCGGCGCCGGGGCGGTCACCGCCGACGTGCGCGGCGAAGGGCTCGGCGCACTGGTGGATGCCCTGACCGAGCACGAGGTCACCGTCTTCCACTCGACCCCGACCGTGTTCCGTCACCTCTGCACGGCACTGGAGTCGTCCCGAGGGGGCAGGCTCGAGGCCCTGCGGGCCGTCGTGCTGGGCGGTGAGCCCGTGCTGTGGGAGGACGTCGACCGCTGCCGCCGGCACGCCGCCCGGACGGGCGTGCTCGTCAACGGGTACGGGGCAACGGAGGTGAGCTTCGTCCTGCAGAACCACGTGACATACGACGCGGCCGTTGCAGGCACGCGATCCGGCGTGCTGCCGATCGGACGGCCGCTACCAGGAATGCTCGTGAGCCTCGTGGGTCCCGACGGCACGGAGCGCGTGGGCGAAGGCGAGGTCGCCGTCGTCAGTGACTATCTCGCCGACTACTGGGACGACCCGGAGGAGTCGGCACGACGCTTCGACACCGACCTGCAGGGACGTCGCCGCTACCGGACGGGCGACCTGGTCCGCGCGCTTCCCGACGGACTGCTGCTCGGGCTCGGACGCCGGGACCGGCAGGTCAAGGTCCGCGGCAACCGGGTCGAGCCGGCGGAGGTCGAGGCCGTCCTCAGGTCACTGCCGCACGTCGAGAACGCGGCCGTGGTCGCGGTCACCGCCCCCGACGGCGAAGACCGTCAGCTCAGAGCCTTCGTCGTCCCGTCCGGGGTGGCTCGGCCCGACGTCGCCGCCGTGCGCGCCGAGGTCGGCGAACTGCTGCCCGACTACATGGTCCCCGCAACGGTCCGGTGGGTGACGCACCTGCCGCTGACGCCGACCGGGAAGGTCGACACCGAGGCCCTTCTCGCGATGGACGACCACGAGCCGGAGCGAGCCGGCACGCCCGGGCCGGACCTCGCAGGGACGCAGGCGCGACTGGCCGCGATCTGGTCGACGCTGCTGGGCACGGGACACGTCCCGGTCGACCGCCCCGTGTTCGACCTGGGCGCCCACTCCCTCATGGTGGCCCAGGCGCACCACCGTCTGTGCCTGGAGCTGGGCCGGCGGATCCCCCTCACCGACCTCTACGCCCATCCCACGATCGCCACGCTGGCAGCGCATCTCGACGCCGTCGATGAGGGCGGCCCGTCCGGCGGACGGGTTGCGACCGGCTCCGTCGCCGGTGGTCCGCGGTCGGACGCGTCCGGCCGTATGGCGCGGCGTAGGGCCCGCCGACAACGCCCCTGAGCCGGGAAGGGGCGACTCACCGAACCGAGGCCGCGCTGGCCTGCTGGGCCCGACTCGGGTCCGGTGCCGTGAACGGGTCCACGAGCTGGAGCCTGAACTCCGAGCAGTACGTGCGCCCCTCGGCGTCGGTCAGCCACGCGTCCCCGGCGTCCGGGAGCATCTCGGTCACCACGACCTCGACCGCGTCGTCCACGCGCTGGCGAGCCCCGCGCACCAGGTTGCACAGGATCCGGCTGAACACCGGGGACGTGAGATCGACGTAGCAGGGCTTCAGCTCGGTCGCGAGACGCACGAACACGCGGTCAGGCAGGTGCAGGCGCTCGGCCCAGTCGCGTACCGCGAGGTACCGCTCGCGCTCGCCTACCGCGTCGGCGAGCCCCGTGCCGGCGACGGTGGACCGCCACGTCCGCCGCAGCACCACGACGTCGTCCACGACCACGCGCGGCGTGTACGCGCGCTG
The DNA here is from genome assembly GCA_963843835.1 of uncultured Actinomycetota bacterium. GTDB lineage: Bacteria > Actinomycetota > Actinomycetes > Actinomycetales > CAWJMD01 > CAWJMD01. The sequence continues at coordinate 220,908 of CAWJMD010000004.1, read as the reverse complement.
ACCCGCAAGCTTCCACGAGTCGAAGGCCGAGATGCCGAGCATGCCCGCGAACATCTCCACGACCGACCACGAGCGGCCGTCTGGGGCCGAGACCTCAAGACCGGCCGGGGTGCGTCGCACGATGAGCGAGGTGACCGGCAGGAGCCTGTCGTGCCGCACGCCCGCGCCTGGCGCGAACGCGAGCTGCACGTCCTCCGGATGGGTCATCCACTCCGCGTTGCGTGCGCAGTTGCGCGGCCAGCCGTCGGGGTTCAGCTGACGCACGACCCCGGTCGGGACGTCGCGGCGCCAGGCACGGGCCAGCGACTCCGGGTCGTCGTGACCCAGGCGGAAGAAGTCAGTGTCGAAGGCTGCCCAACCGAGGTGGATCTCACCGAGCACGACCGAGAACTCCCCACGTGCGAGCGCCTCCGGCCCGGCCGCGCAGACGTGGACGTCCGGGCTGTGGATGCGCGCCCCGGCCCAACCGGGGCCGTCGGCCGGCATCTCCCGGTCAACCGCAGCGTTCAGCTCGGTCGCCGTCCTGTCCACGCGCACGACCGAGGGGTCCGGCTCGCCGATGTCGAGGATCCGGTCCCACCGGCGGACGAACTCCGCGACGACGCCGCCCGAGTGGGTCGACGTGGCCACCACGTCCTCGAGCATCGGGAACCACAGCTCGGCGAAAGGGATCTCGTCGCTGCCCTGCAAGGCGACCACCTCGTCGTAGACGCTGTCGGCCAGGCCGGTGAACTCCTCCGCGAGGCGGCTCGTCAGCCAGCGGCTCGAGCGCATCAGCGGCTCCAGGGCGGCCAGACGTGCCAGCACGGGTGCACCGATCGTCACCTCGACGTCGCGCACCGCGTCGACGTGCACGACGGTGCGACCGGCGTAGGTCTCGCCCGGGCTGTGCCGGGGAGGTTGGCCGGTGACGGCCTCGAAGCGCTCCTCCAGCGACGCGATGGCGGCGGGCAGTCCGTCGTGGTCGGCTGCGGCCACCTCCTCCCGGGCCGAGCGCAGCTCGCCGAGCATCCCGAACGCCCGCTGCCTGGCTGCCCCGTCGTCGATCGCCCCCAGGCGTCGGACGAGCTCCTCCTCCGCGCCGAGGTCGTAGGGAAGGTCGATCCCCCAGGTCACGACCTCGGAGGAACGCAGCTCCTCGAGCTGCGCGAGTGCGTCGTCGATCCGACGGAAAGCGCCGGCCGCCACCGCTCGTTCGGCGATGTCGTGCGCACGACCCGCGCCGTCACAGTGGCGTAGCAGCGCGACCGCGGCCGACGACATCTCCCGCGGCTCGGCCTTCGGGTCGAGCAGCGTCGCGCCGTCCAGCGTCAGGTGCGGCTGCAGCGCGACCGGGAGCCACCTCCGCGTCGCGGGGTCCCTCTCCACCGCCCGCGCCAGCGCGACGAGCGCCCAGCGCTCGAAGAAGACCTCCTGCCACCGGACGAGATCCGGTCCCGGACTCGCGCGCACCGCCTCGGGCGAGTCGTCGCACCGAGCCCAGCTGAACGGCCCGAAGAAGCCGACGGAGTCGTTCTTGCCGCAGTACCTCTGCCAGTACTTCGCGACGACCTCCTCACGGCGCCGGCGGCGCTCGGTGCGTCGCGCGTCCGGGCCGTCCCGCACGATCGCGGTAGCCGCCTCGAGCGCCCCCGGGTTCTGCCAGGTCAGGGCGGCCCGGAAACGCGGATCCTGCGCGATCTGCACCACCGCCTGGCCCAGATCGGCTGCGGCGGAGTCGAACGCGGCGTCGTACTCGGCACGACTGAGCTCACCCCGCCCGAAGGCGTCGGCGGCGTCGGCCAGCGACCGTGCCGACAGCAGCTCGAGCCCGGTGACGGGGAACCCGGCCGACCGGAGGATGGCGCTGCCCCACGCCGACCAGCCGGTACCGGGAAGGGGCACGCGCTCATCGCACGTCCCATCCTGCGGCAGCGTGCTCTGGCTCGGGTCCGTCAGGTTTGCCACGGGTCTCCTCGGCATTGAGGTGCAATCCCGACATACTGGCTGAAACAAGGACCAGCCACCAGGGCCAGGTGGCCAGCTGTCAGCGACCGTCCAGCAGAGGCCGGTCCGGGTCCCACCGGGTTCCCTCCCGAGCGTCCTGACGACGCCGGGCCATCGCCGAGAGCGTCTCCAGGACGACCCGGTTCGCCAGGGCAGCCGTAATGTCGGCGTGGTCGTACGGCGGCGACACCTCGACCACGTCCACGGCGACCACCGGCAGCTCGAGGGCGATCCTGCGGACCGCGTCGAGCAGCTCCCTGGCCGTCAGACCCCCCGGCTCGGGCGTGCCCGTCCCCGGCGCGTGAGCGGGGTCGGCGACGTCGATGTCGACGGAGAGGTAGACGCGGTCGCAGCCGTCGAGGGCGATCTCGAAGGCCTCGCTCAGGCACGCCTCCAGCCCCCGGCGACCGATCTCGGTCATCTCGTACGAGCGCATCCGCTGCTCGGCCATCCACGACAGCACCTCGGGGGGCGGCCAGTAGCCCCGCAGCCCGACCTGGAGGAACCGGTCGCCGCGCAGCGCGCCCGACTCGATCAGGCGACGCATCGGCTGACCGTGGCCCCACAGCGAGCCGAACTCGATGTCACCGGTGTCGGCGTGCGCGTCGAAGTGGATCATCGAGATCCGACCCTGGCCGTGGGCGTCCGCCACACCGCTGGCCGCGCCGTACGTGATCGAGTGGTCGCCGCCGAGGACGACCGGGACGGCGCCCGAACCGGCCACGCGGGCCACGGCCCGCCGCAGCGCACCCAGGGCGGACTCGATGTCGCCGGGAGGCATCTCGACGTCGCCGGCGTCGACCACGACGAGATCTCGCAGGGCGTCCGTGCGCAGGGCGAGGTGCGGACGCGACCCGTCGTGGGCCAGGTAGTCCGTGCCACGGATCGCCTGCGGGCCGAAGCGCGTGCCCGGACGGTGCGACGTGCCGCCGTCGAACGGCGCACCGACCACCACGATGTCGGCGTCAGCGAAGGACTGCGGCTCGTCGAGGTCAGCCTTCGGCACACCCAGGAAGGTGAAGTCCGGGCCGAACTGGGACCCGTACCTGGTCACAGGCTGATGCCCACGTACTTCGTCTCCAGGTACTCGTCGATGCCCTCGGCGCCGCCCTCGCGGCCGAAGCCGCTGTGCTTGACGCCGCCGAACGGCGCCGCCGGGTTCGACACCACACCAGCGTTCAGCCCGACCATGCCGGTCTCGAGCCGCTCGACCACCCGCAGCGCGCGGTTCAGGTCGCGGGTGAAGACGTAGGCCACGAGCCCGAACTCGGTGTCGTTCGCCGCCTCGACAGCCTCGTCGTCGGTGGTGAAGGTGACGACCGGCGCGACCGGGCCGAAGACCTCCTCACGAAGGATGCGGGCGTCCGCGGGCACGCTCGCGAGCACGGTCGGTGGGTAGAAGTAGCCCGGGCCGTCCACCGCCGAGCCGCCACACACCGCCGTGGCGCCGCGGTCGCGGGCGTCGTCGACGAGGTCGCTCACCTTGTCGCGGGTCGCCGAGTCGACCAGGGGACCCACCTTCGTACCCTCCTCGCTGCCACGGCCGACCTGCAGCCCGCCCATCCGGTCCGCGAGCCGCGAGGTGAACTCGTCGGCGACGCTCTCGTGCACGAGGAACCGGTTCGCGGCCGTGCACGCCTCACCGGTGTTGCGCATCTTGGCCAGCATGGCGCCCTCGACGGCGGCGTCGACGTCCGCGTCCCCAAACACCACGAAGGGCGCGTTGCCGCCGAGCTCCATCGAGACGCGCAGCAGCTGCTCGGCCGACTGCTCGACGAGCTTGCGCCCGACCTCCGTCGAGCCGGTGAACGACAGCTTCCGCAGTCGCCGGTCCCGGATCAGCGGCTCCATCACGTCGCCCGTGCTCGACGTGGTCACCACGTTGAGCACCCCGTCGGGGAGCCCTGCCTCCGACAGCAGGTCGGCGAGCGCGAACATCGAGAGCGGCGTGAGCGAGGCGGGCTTGACGACCATCGTGCAGCCGGCCGCGACGGCCGGACCGATCTTGCGGGTGCCCATCGCCATCGGGAAGTTCCAGGGCGTGATGAACAGGCAGGGCCCCACCGGCTGCTTCATCGTCAGCAGCCGGCTGGCCCCGTTCGGCGCGACCGACCAGCGTCCCGCGATGCGCACCGCCTCCTCCGAGAACCAGCGGAAGAACTCGGCCGCGTAGGTGATCTCGGCCTTCGACTCGGCGACGGGCTTGCCCATCTCCAGGGTCATCAGGAGCGCCAGCTCGTCGGCCCGCCCGGTGATCAGCTCGAACGCCCTGCGCAGGATCTCCCCCCGGTCCCGGGGTGGGGTCGACGCCCAGTCGGCCTGCGCCGCCACCGCGGCGTCGAGGGCCGCGACTCCGTCGGCGGGTGAGGCGTCGGCGACGGTCGCGATGACGTCGCCCGTGGAGGGGTCCTGGACGTCGAGGCGCCGCCCGCCCGTCGCCTCGCGCCACGACCCGCCGATGAGGAGCCCGGTGGGTACCGCCTCGACGACCTTCTGCTCGCGTTCGGTGACGGCCATCGCCCGCTCAGTCCTCCTCGCAGCCTGCGGGGCCGACCGGACGGCCCCGTGGCGCACCATTCAACTCCAGCCGGGGCCGGGGCGCTAGCGGGGTGGAAACGAATTCCGTCGTCCAGGACTGCCCCCAGCGCCCGTTCCGGCCTACCCTGGCGCCATGAGCGACGTAATCAGCACCCCGACCCGGCACGGACGCCTGGTCACCGACCTGCCGGGACCCCGCTCCCAGGCGCTCACCGCCCGGCAGCGGTCCGCCGTGGCGAACGGGATCAGCACCATGCTGGGGGCCTGGGTCGACCACGGCTCGGGCGCCCTGTTGACCGACGTCGACGGCAACGTACTCATCGACCTGGGATCGGGCATCGCCGTCACCGGCGTGGGCCACGCACACCCTCGGGTGGTCGCCGCGGTGCAGGAGCAGGTGGCTGCGTTCGCCCACACCTGCTTCATGGTCTCGCCCTACGAGCAGTACCTCCAGGTCTGCGAGGCGCTCGCGCAGCTGACCCCGGGCGACCACGAGAAGCGCTCGGTGCTGCTCAACTCCGGCGCGGAGGCCGTCGAGAACGCCGTCAAGATCGCACGGACCGCCACCGGACGCGACGCCGTGGTCGTCTTCGACCACGGCTACCACGGACGGACGAACCTGACGATGGCGATGACGTCGAAGGTGATGCCGTACAAGAAGGGCTTCGGACCGTTCGCGGGCGAGGTCTACCGCGTCCCCATGTCGTACCCCTTCCGCGACCCGCAGGGAATGACCGGGGCGCAGTCGGCGGCCAGGGCACTGGGGCTGGTCGAGAAGCAGGTCGGTGCCGACCAGGTGGCCGCCGTGGTGATCGAGCCCATCCAGGGCGAGGGCGGCTTCGTCGTCCCGGCCCCGGGGTTCCTCCCGGCGCTCCACCGGTGGTGCACCGCCAACGGGGCGCTGCTGGTGGCCGACGAGATCCAGACCGGGTTCGGACGCACCGGCGACTGGTTCGCCTCCGACCACGAGGGTGTCGTCCCCGACCTGGTGACGACGGCCAAGGGCATCGCCGCCGGACTGCCCCTGGCTGCGGTGACGGGCCGGGCCGCCGTGATGGACAGCGTGCACCCAGGCGGCCTGGGCGGCACCTACGGCGGCAACCCCGTGGCCTGCGCCGCGGCGCTGGCGGCCCTCGCCGTGTACGAGGAGGAGGGCCTGCTCGCCCGAGCACGCGAGATCGAGGGGATGGTGATCGAGCGGCTGCGCGACGCCCAGGGTCGGCATCCGGGCATCGGCGACGTGCGCGGCCGCGGCGCGATGCTGGCGGTGGAGCTGGTCGGTGACGACGGGCTCACTCCCGACGCGGTGTCCACCGCAGCCATCGCCGCCAGGTGCCACGCCGCCGGCGTCCTGACCCTCACCTGCGGCACGTTCGGCAACGTGATCCGGCTCCTGCCCCCGATGGTCATCACCGACGACCAGCTCGCCGAGGGCCTGGACGTGCTGCAGACCGCGATGGACGAGGTGCTGGTCACGTGACCGGGGTCGAGCCCACCCGCCTCCGTGAGATGCGGGTGACCGAGTCCGAGCGGTTCGCCGCCAGCCACCCGCAGTGCGCGACCGCGCACGAGCGAGCGCGACGGCACATGCCGGCCGGGGTGCCGATGAGCTGGATGGCCAAGTGGGCCGGGCCCTTCCCGCTCTGCGTCGACGAGGCCGAGGGCTCGCGCTTCAGCTGCCTGGACGGGGTGGACTTCGCGGACCTCTGCCTGGGCGACACGGGCGCGATGACGGGCCACAGCCCTCTTCCGACGGTCGTCGCGGTGGCCGAGCGTGCCAGCCGGGGCCTCACGACGATGCTCCCGACGACCGACGGACCGCTCGCCGCGGAGGAGCTCAGCCGGCGGTTCGGCCTCTCCCAGTGGCAGTTCACGCTCTCCGCGACGGACGCGAACCGCCACGTGCTGCGGTACGCGCGGCACCTGACCGGCCGGCCGAAGGTGCTGGTCATGGACTACTGCTACCACGGCAGCGTCGACGAGACGTTCGCGAACCTCGTCGACGGGGAGGTGGTCCCGCGCCGGGGCAACATCGGTCCTGCGGTTCATCCGGCCCTCACCACGGCGGTCGTGCCGTTCAACGACGCCGACGGACTCGAGCGTGCCCTCGCCACCGGTGAGATCGCCTGCGTGCTGGCCGAACCCGCGATGACCAACATCGGCATAGTGCTGCCCGAGCCCGGTTACCACGACGCTCTTCGCGACCTGACGCGCACCTACGGAGCCCTGCTGGTCCTCGACGAGACCCACACCCTGTGCGCCGGTCCCGGGGGCATGACCGCACTCGACGGGCTGCAGCCCGACGTCGTCACGCTCGGCAAGGCGATCGGTGGCGGGGTGCCCTGTGGCGCGTTCGGGATGAGCCAGGAGCTGGCGGACCGGGCGATGGCGCAGATCGACCTGGAGGACGTCGACCTCGGTGGGGTCGGCGGCACGCTGGCGGGGAACGCCCTGTCCCTGGCCGCGATCCGCGCCACTCTCACCGAGGTGCTGACACCCGAGGCCCATGGGCACATGGAGGTGCTCGCGGAGCAGTGGGCCGAGGGGGTGCGGTCCGGCATCGACGCCCACGGCCTGCCCTGGCACGTCACCCGCCTGGGCGGTCGCGCGGAGTACGCCTTCTCCCCCACGCCACCGCGTGACGGGGCCGAGGCAGCTGGCGCCGACGACTTCGAGCTCCAGACGCTGCTGCACCTGGCCGCGCTCAACGACGGCCTGCTGCTGACCCCGTTCCACAACATGGCGCTGATGGCACCGACCACCGAGCCGCACCAGGTCGACCGGCACACCGAGTCGTTCGACAAGGTGCTCGCGGCCCTGGTCGGCTGACCTGACGTCACGCCCCCGTGGTGCGCTCCTGCATCTCCCACGGGGAGTCGTAGCCGCCCTTGAGCAGGTCGAGGAACGGGACGGCGTCGAACGCCTCGGGGCCGAGGACGCCTGCGCCCGACCAGACCCCCGACGCGAGCAGCTCGAGGGCGACGACGGGGTTGATCGCCGTCTGCCAGACCACGCACTGCGCGCCGTACTCCGCCATCGACCACGCGTTGTCGACCGCGTGGTAGAGGTACACCTCGCGCGGGTGGCCGTTCTTGCCCGTGCCCGTCACCCACAACCCGGCGCACGTGGTGCCGCTCATGCGGTCGCCGATGGTGGCGGGGTCGGGCAGGCACGCCGCGACCAGGTCGCGGGGCGAGACCTCCACCCGTCCCCCGCTGCTGTCGACCGGCACGGGGGTGGTCCGGTCGAGGCCGAGGGCGTGGAGCGTCTTCAGGACGGCGATGAACTCCTCACCCAGCCCGTACTTGAAGGTGACCCGCCGCGCCCGGACCCACCGTGGCATCAGCAGCACCTCCTCGTGCTCGACGTTGACGCACTCCACCGGTCCGATCCCCGCGGGGAAGTCGAAGACCTCCGGCTCACTGAACGGCGGTGTCGTGAACCACTCGCGACCCTCTTCCCAGACGACCGGCGGGTTGAGGCACTCCTCGATCGTCGTCCAGATCGAGAAGGAGGGCGCGAAGGACGGCTCCCCGTCCGCCCCGGCCACCACCAGGTTCGAGCCGTCCCGCGTTCCGAGCTCGTCGATCTCGCTGAAGAGGTGGTCGGCGGCGTAGCGGGCGAACACGTCCGACAGACCCGGCTCGACGCCGATCCCCACGAGCGCCAGCCGCCCTGCCTGCTCCCACTCCTGCGCCGCGGCGAACTGCTCGTCGCCGAGCTTGAGCCCCGGCAGCTCGTGGGGTCTTTCGGGGTGCGGCTTGCTGAGCGACATGGCCATGTCGAGGTAGTCGGCGCCGGCGTCCTTCGCACCGGTGAAGACGCTCATCACGAAGCGCGGGTCGACAGCGTTCATCACGTGGGTGGCGCCGTGCTCTCGGGCGAGCGAGGCGACCGAGGCCGCGTCCGAGGCGTCGACCCGGGCCGCGACGAAGCGCGCGCCGTCCACGTCGCCGCCCGACACCGCCGCTACCGAGCGCTCCGCCCTGGCGAGGTCGTAGTCGCTCACCACGCAGAGCTCGAAGAAGTCCCGCCGTGAGGCGATGCGGACGAACGCGTCTCCGACGCCACCGGCGCCCACCAGCAGGATCCTCATCGGGACAGCACCTTTCGGAGTACGACAGGGCAGGGACTCATGACTCGGCGGCCAGCAGCCGGCGCCGCCGGGCTGCGAGGAGCTGACCCGTCACGACGATCAGCAGGGCGGTGAAGAACATCGCCGAACCGACCACGTTGGCCTGGGCCGGGATCCCGCGAGTTGCGGACACGTAGACGAACTTGGGGAAGGTGTCGGTGTTGCCCGAGTTGAAGTTCGTGATGATGAAGTCGTCGAAGCTGAGGCTGAAGGCGAGCAGCGCCGCCGCCGCGATGCCCGGCAGCAGGAGCGGGAACGTCACTCGCCAGAAGGCCATCCGCGGCGACGCGTACAGGTCGGCGGCGGCCTCCTCGAGCCGGGGGTCGAGGCTGGACACCCTCGCCTTCACGGTGACGACGACGAAGCTGATGCTGAACATGATGTGCGCGACGACAACCGTGGCGAAGCCAGGGTTGACGCGGAGGTTGAGGAACTGGGCCAGCAGCGCCGCACCCAGCACCACCTCCGGGGTCGCCATCGGAAGGAACAGCAGCAGGTTCGCCGTCGCCCTGAACCTGAAGCGGTACCGCACGAGGGCGATCGCGATCATCGTGCCCAGCACCGTCGCGACGATGGTCGACAGGATGCCGATCTGCAGGCTGTTCACCACCGACTGGCAGACCGCGGGGGCCCCGCAGGGGTGGCGCCAGTTGTCGAGGGTGAAGCCCTTCCAGACGAGGTTCGACCTGCCGGCGTCGTTGAAGGAGAACGCGAACGTGTAGGCGATCGGGGTCAGCAGGTACAGGAACGCGATCCCGGCGTACACGGGGAGCAGCAGGCTCCCGAACGACACGCGCCTCACAGCAGGTCCTCCGTGCCGGAACGGCGCACGTACCAGGCGACGAGCACGAGGATGGCGAGCATCAGCAGGAATGACAGGGAGGCGGCCGTCGGGTAGTCGACGACCCTGAAGAAGCGCGAGTCGATGACGTTGCCGATCATCGCGGTGCTCGCGTTGCCGAGCAACGCCGCGTTCACGTAGTCGCCGGCCGCGGGGATGAAGGTGAGCAGCGTGCCGGAGACGACACCGGGCATCGACAACGGCAGGGTCACGTGCCGGAAGGTCGACAGGGCACCGGCGTACAGGTCACCGCCCGCCTCGACCAGCCTCAGGTCGAGCCGCTCGAGGCTGGCGTAGATCGGCAGGGTCATGAAGGGCAGGAAGTTGTAGGTCAGCCCGGCGACCACGGCCACCGGGGTGGCGGTCAGCCGGGCGTCGTCGGGCAGCAGCGCCAACGCCTTGAGTGTCCCGACCACGATGCTCTCGTCGGCCAGGATCTGCTTCCAGGCGATGGTGCGCAGGATGAAGCTGGTGAAGAAGGGCGCGATCACCATCACGAGCAGCAGGCCCTGCAGCATCGGACGACTCCTCGCGCGCACGCCGATCACGTAGGCCAGCGGGTAGCCGATCGCGAGCGCCAGGACCGTCGCGATGGTCGCGTAGAGGAAGGAGCGCCCGAACTGCGGGGCGTACGTCGTGAGGGCGTCCACGTAGTTCTGCACCCGGAACGCCGGCTGGGTCGCCCCCACCGGACCGCCCGGGACGCGCTCGTACAGCGACGTGAGCAGCAGCGCCCCGACCGGCGCGACGAAGAAGAGCACCAGGTAGGCGATGCCGGGCAGCAGGAGCAGGTACCCGATCCGCCCCCGCCGCTTGTCGGCGGCAGCGCCCAGGTCGATCCCCGGTGGCGTCACCTTCGAGGCGACGCCGGCGATGCTCACGGATGCCCCGTCGTCAGGCTCTCGGTGCTGCCGGCCCCGTCTGCACCGGCCTCCAGCGCCTCCTCGGCGCCGGCGTGGCTGTCCTCGCTGCCGGAGAGCCCGAAGGTGTGGCGCGCGACCCAGGCGAGCCGCACCGCGTCACCCGGGTACGCACGCACCCCGGCGTCCAGGTTCTGCGCGAAGACGCTCATCGTCCCCAGTCCCGGCATCTCGACCAGGTACTCCGTGCTCACACCGGAGAAGGAGACGTCCCGCACCGTCCCGGGTCCGAGCAGGTTGGTGTCGTGCGGCACCTCCTCGTCGCCGACGACCAGGTGCACCTTCTCGGGCCGGAAGCCCACCAGCACGTCACCGCTTCGCGAGACCGCGCGCTCGACGGGTACGTGGACCCGCGTACCCGCCACGTCGACGCCCAGGACGTGGCCGTCGTCCTCGACCACCCGGCCGGGCACGAGGTTTGACCGGCCGAGGAAGTTCGCCACGAACGCCGTCTTCGGGAGGTCGTAGAGGACCTGCGGCGCACCCATCTGCTCGATGCGGCCGGCGTTCATCACGGCCACGGTGTCGGCCATCGTCATGGCCTCCTCCTGGTCGTGGGTGACGTGCACGAAGGTCAGGCCGACCTCGTGCTGGATGGACTTGAGCTCGACCTGCATCTGCCGGCGGAGCTTGAGGTCGAGTGCACCGAGCGGCTCGTCGAGCAGGAGCACCGCCGGGTTGTTCACGATCGCCCGTGCCAGCGCCACCCGCTGCTGCTGCCCGCCCGACAGCTGGGACGGCTTGCGGCGCGCCAGGTGACGCAGCTCGACGAGGTCGAGGGCCTGCATGGCCCGCTCGGTGGCGTCCTTGACGCCCCGGCGCCGCAGCCCGAACGCCACGTTCTCGCCGATGTCGAGGTGCGGGAAGAGCGCGTAGCTCTGGAAGACCGTGTTCACCGGACGCTGGTGCGCTCGGGTCGAGGTGATGTCCTCCCCCGCGATGAGCACCTGGCCGCTGGACGGGTGCTCCAGGCCGGCGACGATGCGCAGCGTCGTGGTCTTGCCGCACCCCGAAGGTCCGAGCAGGGCGAAGAAGGAGCCGGACGGGATCGTGAGGGAGAGGTCGTCGACGGCCACGAAGTCGCCGAAGCGCTTGGTCACGTCGACCAGCTGGAGGTCGCGTCCCTCCTCGGCGCGCTGACCCGGGTCGCGGTGCACGTCGCCGGCCACGTCAGTTCCCGATCACCGTCTGGAACTGGCCGCCGAACTCGGCCTCCTCGTCCGGTGTGGTGCTCCTGATCACCGTGACCTGCTCGAGCGTGGCGTCGTCCGGGAAGATGCTCGTGTCCGTCGCGAGCTCCGGGTCGATCGCCTGCATCGCCTCCTGCGCACCCTCGACGGGGCAGATGTAGTTCACGTAGGCGGCGACCTCGGCGGCGACCTCGGGGTCGTAGTAGTAGTTCATCAGGATCTCGGCGTTCTTCTTGTGACGAGCGCCGATCGGAACCATCATGTTGTCGCTCCAGAGAGTGCCGCCGCTCTCGGGGATCGCGAACTCCCAGCGGTCGTCGTTCTCGAAGTTGATCTGGGTGATGTCGCCCGACCAGCCGATGACGGCCAGCGCGTCGCCGGAGATGAGGTCCTCCTTGTAGGAGTTGCCCTTGACCTGGCGGATCTGCCCGCTGGAGATCTGCTTCTCCAGCTCGTCGATCGCGGCGGTGAACTGGTCCGAACCCCAGTCGCCTGCGATGTCGACCCCCTGCTCGAGCATGATCAGACCGATGGTGTCGCGCCACTCGTCCAGCACCTCGACGCGGCCCTTGAGCTCGGGCTTCCAGAGGTCCGAGACGGTCCGGAGCCCACCGGGAACCGCCTCCTTGTTCCAGGCGATCCCCCCGAACCCGGACTGCCAGGTGAGGGAGTGCTTGCGGCCCGGGTCGAAGTCCACGTCCTGGAGGCTCGGCAGCAGGTTCTTGCTGTTGGGGATGTTCGCGAGGTCGAGCTCCTGGGTGTACCCCAGCCGGATCATGCGGGCCGTCATCCAGTCCGTCAGGGTGACGATGTCCTGGCCGATGTCCTGCCCGTTCGCGAGCTGGCCCTGCACCTTGCCGTAGTAGGTGTCGTTGCCGTCGATGTCCTCGCTGTACGTCGCCTTGATGCCGGTCTTCTCCATGAAGGCGTCGAGCGTCGGGTAGCTGCCGGTCGTCTCGTCGTAGTCGAGGTAGAGCGTCCAGTTGGCCCACGCGACGGTCTTCTCGGTGTCGGAGACGTCCTTGGCCGGCTCGACGGTGGCGCTCGAGTCGCCCCCGGTGGGCGTGCCGGAGGTTCCGCAGGCGGCCAGGAAGGCGCCCAGGCCGAGCAGCCCGGCACCCCGCAGTGCCGAACGGCGGGAGAGCTGCGACTGCGCCTGCGCCCTGACGAGAGCCCTGACCTCGGGAGGCATGGCGGCCAGGCGGGCCGACCTCTCGGCCGGGCTGGTCGGACGCGTGTGTCGTCGGGTCATCGGGTTTCCTTCCGGGATGGACGAGCCTGCGGGGTCACTCGTCGAAAGCGATCATCACGTGCTTGATCCGGGTGTAGTCCTCGAGGCCGTACATGCTGAGGTCCTTGCCGTACCCGGATCGCTTGAACCCGCCGTGTGGCATCTCCGCGACGATCGGGATGTGGGTGTTGACCCAGACGCACCCGAAGTCGAGCGCGCGCGTGACGCGCATCGCCCGGCCGAGGTCCCGGGTCCACACCGACGAGGCCAGTCCGTACTGCACGCCGTTGGCCCAGCGCAGCGCCTGCTGCTCGTCGTCGAACCTCTGCACGGTGATGACAGGCCCGAAGACCTCGTCCTGGATGATCTCGTCGTCCTGTCGCAGGTTGGCGACGACCGTCGGCTGCATGAAGAAGCCGCCCTCGAAACCCTCCGCGCGCCCGCCGCCCGTCCGCAGGTCCGCGTGGTCGGGGAGCCGGTCGATGAAGCCCGAGACCCGGTCGAGCTGTGCGGGGTTGTTGACGGGGCCGAGCGCGGCGTCGTCGTCGTCAGGCATCCCGACCTTGGATCGCTTGGCCTGTTCGGTGAGCGCGGCGGCGAACTCGTCGTGGATGCCGGGTGACACCAGAACCCGGGTGGCCGCGGTGCAGTCCTGCCCGGCGTTGAAGTAGCCCGCCCCGGCGATCCCCTCGGCGGCAGCCTCGACGTCGGCGTCGTCGAAGACGATCACGGGGGCCTTGCCGCCGAGCTCGAGGTGGACGCGCTTCAGCTGGGAGGCCGCCGACCCCGCGACCTCCATGCCGGCGCGGACGGACCCGGTGATCGCGACCAGCGATGCCGTGGGGTGGTTGACGACGGCACGGCCGGTGTCCCGGTCGCCGGTCACGACGTTGAGGGTGCCCTCGGGCAGGAACTCGGCCGCGATCTCCGCGAGCAGCAGCGTGGTCTCCGGCGTCGTGTCCGACGGCTTGAGCACCACGGTGTTTCCGGCCGCGAGCGCCGGGGCGATCTTCCAGATCGCCATCATCATGGGGTAGTTCCACGGCGTGACCTGCCCGACGACACCGATCGGCTCGCGGCGCACGTACGACGTGTGACCCGGCATGTACTCCCCGGCCGACTTGCCCTCCAGGACTCGGGCGGCGCCCGCGAAGAACCGGAGCTGGTCGACCATCGGCGGCACCTCCTCGCTCGCCGTGAGCGCGTGCGGCTTGCCGGTGTTCTCCGACTCCAGCTCGACCAGCTCGTCGGACCGCGCCTCGATGGCGTCGGCGAACTTCAGCAGCGCCTGCTGCCGCTGCGAGGGGGTGGTGCGACCCCAGGTCTCGAAGGCGGTGGCCGCCGCCGTGTAGGCCGCGTCGACGTCCTGCTCGGAGCCGATCGGGGCACTCGCGACGACCCGTCCGGTGCTGGGGTCCACCACGTCCGCACGCCGGTCGCCGGCCTGGTCGACGTACCGCCCGCCGACGAAGCTGCGCAGCTCACGCACCGTCCCACCCGTCGGTCCCTGCATGTGAGGCCTCCTCGCTGACGTCCGCGTCACTGGACGCACCCTAATCACAGATGGGGTCCGTTGGATACGGGATCGCTTGACTTCACCGCATCACAATGTCGAAACGGGCGATCGAAGTCCCTCGCGGCGACGGATTCACTTGCTTCGGGCGTTTCCGTGAGGACATGATGGGCGTGTGTCAACCCCTGCCACCCGTCCGGTCCTGGACGACGTCTCGAAGCGGATCATCGAGCAGCTCCAGGAGGACGGCCGGCGTGCGTACGCCACGATCGGGCGCGCCGTGGGCCTGTCCGAGGCGGCGGTGCGCCAGCGCGTGCAGCGCCTCACCGACTCCGGAGTGATCCAGATCGTGGCGGTCACCGACCCGCTCCAGGTCGGCTTCACGCGCCAGGCCATGATCGGCGTCCGCTGCGAGGGCGACCTCGAGGGCGTCGCCGAGGCGCTGGGCAACCTCACGGAGGTCGACTACCTCGTCATCACGGCGGGCTCCTTCGACATCCTGCTCGAGGTCGTCTGCGAGGACGACGACCACCTGCTCAACCTCCTGACGAGCCAGATCCGGCGCACGCCCGGCGTTGTCAGCACGGAGACGTTCGTCTACCTCAAGCTGCACCAGCAGCACTACAACTGGGGAACCAGATGACCACCACCCCGACCGGCGCCGAGCGGACCGACGCGGCGCGAGACCACCTGTGGATGCACTTCACCCGGCACTCGGGCTACGACACGTCACCGGTACCGGTGATGGTGCGCGGCGAGGGTGCCCGCGTGTACGACCAGCACGGCAAGGGCTACCTCGACGGGCTGTCGGGCCTCTTCGTCGTGCAGGTCGGTCACGGCCGCACCGAGCTCGCGGAGGCGGCCGCCAGGCAGGCCTCGCAGCTGGCCTTCTTCCCGCTGTGGTCGTACGCGCACCCCGCAGCGATCGACCTGGCCGAGCGGCTGGCCGCCCACGCCCCAGGAGACCTGAACCGGGTCTTCTTCACCACGGGTGGCGGCGAGGCGGTCGAGAGCGCCTGGAAGCTGGCCAAGCAGTACTGGAAGCTGGTCGGCAAGCCGGGCAAGCACAAGGTCATCTCCCGGGCCGTCGCGTACCACGGCACCCCGCAGGGGGCACTGTCCATCACCGGCATCCCCGGGATGAAGGAGCCCTTCGAGCCGCTGGTGCCCGGCACGTTCCGCGTGCCCAACACCAACCACTACCGGGCTCCCGAGTACCTGCGCGACGACGAGAAGGCGTTCGGGCGCTGGGCGGCCGACCGCATCGAGGAGGCCATCGAGTTCGAGGGCGCCGACACGGTGGCCGCCGTGTTCCTCGAGCCGGTGCAGAACTCCGGCGGCTGCTTCCCGCCGCCGCCCGGGTACTTCGAGCGCGTCCGCGAGATCTGCGACGCCCACGACGTCCTGCTGGTCAGCGACGAGGTGATCTGCGCGTTCGGTCGCATCGGCGACATGTTCGCGTGCAACGACTACGGCTACGTGCCCGACATGATCACCTGCGCGAAGGGCATGACGTCGGGCTACTCCCCCATCGGCGCGATGATCGCGTCCGACCGCCTGTTCGAGCCCTTCTCCAAGGGCCAGACGACGTTCGCCCACGGGTACACCTTCGGCGGGCACCCGGTGTCGGCCGCGGTGGCGATGGCCAACCTCGACATCTTCGAGCGCGAGGGCCTGAACGACCACGTGCACCGCACCGCACCGGCTTTCAGGGCGACGCTCGAGAAGCTGCTCGACCTGCCCATCGTCGGTGACGTGCGCGGGGACGGGTTCTTCTACGGGATCGAGCTCGTCAAGGACAAGTCCACGCGCGAGACCTTCGACGACGACGAGAGCGAGCGGCTGCTGCGCGGCTTCCTCTCCAAGGCCCTGTTCGAGGCGGGTCTGTACTGCCGGGCGGACGACCGGGGCGACCCCGTCGTCCAGCTCGCGCCGCCGTTGATCTGCGGCCAGGCCGAGTTCGACGAGATGGAGAGCATCCTCCGCGGCGTGCTGAGCGAGGCCTGGAAGCGCCTGTGACGTCCGACCGCGACGTGTCGCGGTCGGTGTGGGACGTCACGCTGCCCGCCGGTCTCCGTTCGTCCCGGCCACCGCTGGACGGCGACACCGAGGTCGACGTGTGCGTCGTCGGGGCGGGCTTCACCGGGCTCTGGACGGCCTACCACCTGATGGAGCGCGACCCCTCGCTCCGGGTGATGGTCGTCGAGGCGGACACGGTGGGCTTCGGGGCGAGCGGTCGCAACGGTGGCTGGTGCTCGGCCCTGTTCCCGGTCTCGACGTCGTCCCTCGTGCGCCGGCACGGACGCGACGCCGCGCTGGACCTGCGTCGTGCCGCGATCCGTGCCGTGGACGACCTCGGCGACCTGGTGGCCGCCGAGGGGATCGACTGCGACTGGGCCCGCGGCGGCTCGGTCGTGGTCGCGCACCACGAGGCCGCGTTGCAGCGGGCCCGCGACGAGGTCGCCGACGCCGGGAAGTGGGGCGTGGACAACGTCGAGCTGCTCGATGCGGCAGCCACGGGCGAGCACGTGCAGGCGCAGGGAGCGGTGGGCGGCACCTTCACCCCCGACTGCGCGCGGCTGCACCCGGGCAAGCTGGTTCACGGACTGGCCGTCGCGGCGGAGCGCCGGGGAGTCCGTGTCGTCGAGCGCACCCGGGCCCTGCGGATCAGCCCGGGCGTCGTCAGCACCAGCTCCGGCGAGGTCCGGTGCGGACAGGTCGTCCGCGCCACCGAGGCGTACACCCCGATGCTCGCCGGTGCACCCAGGAGAGCCGTCGCCCCCGTCTACTCGCTGGTGCTGGCGACGCGCCCCCTTCCCGCCTGGGCCTGGGAGCGGATCGGACTCTCGGCGGGAGAGACGTTCTCCGACCACCGGTTCACGGTCGTCTACGGCCAGCGCACCGCGGACGACCGGCTCGTCTTCGGTGGGCGTGGGGCGCCCTACCACTGGCGCTCGTCGATCGCGCCCGAGTTCGACCGCGACCCACGCGTGCACCACACCCTGGCCACGATCCTGGGCGAGCTGTTCCCGGTCCTGCGCGACGTGGCCGGCGGGCGAGAGCGCCTCGCCGACGTGCCGGTCGACCACACCTGGGGCGGTCCACTCGGCATCCCCCGCGACTGGCATCCCAGCGTCGGCCACGACCCCGAGCAGCGGATGGCCTGGGCGGGCGGGTACGTCGGCGACGGGGTCGCGCTGGCGCAGCTGGCCGGCGCGACGCTGGCAGACCTGCTGTCCGGACAGCAGACCGACCGCACCCGGCTGGCCTGGGTGGGGCACAGGTCGCCCCGCTGGGAGCCCGAACCACTGCGGTGGCTGGGCATCAACGTCGGGCTGCGGACCGCGCTGGCCGCCGACGCGCAGGAGCGGCGCGTCGGCCACACGCGGCTGGGTGCCGTGGTGAGCAGGCTCTCCGGAGGATGAGCGGGCGGTCGCGGATCTGCCGCCCGGCACTGCGACAACTAGGCTGCCCGGCGTGACGAACGACAACGCCTTCTCGGACGTGCTGACCGCCAACCAGGAGTTCTCCTCCAGCTACCAGCAGGCCGCGCTCGAGGCGCGTGCCGCACGCGGCCTGGCCGTGCTCACCTGCATGGACTCACGCATCGACCCCCTGAGGATGCTGGGTCTGAAGGCCGGCGACGCGAAGATCCTGCGGAACGCCGGCGCGCGTGTCACCGAGGACGTCCTGCGGACCTTGGTGCTCGCCTCGTACCTCCTGGGTGTGGACCGCGTGATGGTGGTCGCGCACACGGGCTGCGCGATGGCCGCAGGCGGAGAGGAGGCGATCCACGCGAAGGTCAGCGACGCCGGCGGACCGGACACCCGCAGCATCGCATTCCTCACCACGAACGACCAGGAGGCCGCCCTGCGGGCGGACGTGCAGCGCATCCGCTCATGGCCCTACCTGACGAACATCACCGTGGGCGGCTTCGTCTACGACCTGCAGACCGGACAGCTGCGCCAGGTCCTCTGAGTCAGCGGGGCCCCCGAGTCAGCGGGGGCGGCGACGCGTGCGGTTCCGCCAGCAGGGCGTGTGCCAGTGGCGACGCTGCTCGACCGCCGCCTCCTGACCCATCAGCGAGTCGGCCGGCCACGCCACGACGTGCACCGTGCCGGGGACGACCTGCTGCGAACAGCCGGGGCAGACGTAGGGCCGCGTGGCCGACGCACCGGTGACCTGTCGGACGACCCACTCCCCGTCCTCGTGCGACTCGCTGCGCTGCATCCCCCCCAGGACGGGGCCGGGGTCGCGCTCAGGAGCCTCGCCGCTGCCCACCCTCCGACCGGACCCGGGACGGCTCGAACGGCGGGGACGGTTGCTGCGGGGCACCCCCGCAGTCTGCCCTCCGGGTGGGACGGCCGCGCCTGGGGGCCGTGGCGGCGCTCGACGTCCGGCCGACCTCTGAGTGCAAATGGTCCCTACCTGGACCTGTGTAGGGACCATTCGCACTCAGAGGACGCGGGCGGGGGGTCACGCGTCAGCCGCCGCTGCCGGGCACCCGGGCCCCGACCACGCGCGCCGCGACGGTCTCGGCGAGCTGCCGGCTGAGCGTCAGGCCGTCGACCCCGGCCGGGGCCGCCGTCACCTGGACCCCGACGAGCACGTCCCCGAGCGAGACGACGGTCTGGACCGCCTGCTGCCCACCCGAGTCGGGTACGACCCGGCTGAACGCGACGCTCCCCGCCGCCGTCGTGAACTCCGTCGTCACCCCGGTGTCGAGCCACCTGCACGCCCCCGTGTCGTCCCGGGCCTCCGCGAAGGCGCCCGCGCCCTTCCCGCGGGAGTAGGCGGTGACGTTGGTGCTGACGTCGAGCTGGTCGAGCCGGTTGCTGTTCTCCTCGGCCCACTGGTCGCTCGCGCCCGCGACGGGCTCGGTGCCCGACCGGTCGAGGTTGCACGCCTGCCCCATCGCCACCGGGATCAGCCGGTAGGCGGCCGAGTCCAGCTCGACCATCGGCACCGGCAGGTCGCCCTGCACCGGCAGCACGTCGAGGGGGACCTCCACGGCGTTCTCGCCCGGCCCCAGCGTGGACGGGTCCACCTCCGGGGCGGGAGGCGGCGTGGGGTCCGGCGTCGCGGTGACGGTGCTCGACGACGTGGTGGGCGACGTCGTCGGCCCGACCCCGGTCTCCGACGCGGTGGAGGCGATGTCCGCCGAGCCGTCACGTTGCTGCCGGACCGAGACCCCGACCGCCCCCAGCGGCAGGGCCAGGGCGACGGCGAGGGCCGTCCCCGCGGCCGCCCGTCGCCGGCGCCGCACCCGTCGGGCGCCGGCCCGGGCGCCCGCCACGAGGGCGACGACATCGACCTCGTGCCCCCGCAGGCCGTCGGCGAGCGCTGAGCTCAGTCGCTCCTCCAGGTGCTGCGCGATCATCGGGTCCCACCCCCGTCCAGCATCCCGCGCAGCGACGCCAGCCCACGGTGGGCGTTGCTGCGCACCGTGACGGACGAGCAGCCCATCAGGTCGGCGATCTGCGCGTCGGGCAGTCCCTCGTAGTGACGCAGCACCAGCACGGTGCGCTGCTTCGTCGGCAGACGTCGCAGGAGGGCCAGCATCTGGTCGGTCTCGGCGTGGTGCTCAGCCCGGTCGGCGGCCAGGGTCTCGGGCAGCCACTCGTTCTCGGTGGGACGCTCCCGGCGCACTGCCCGGCGCCAGAAGGAGGTCGAGGCGTTGACGACCATGCGCCGCACGTAGGCGTCCGGGTCGTCCGCCCGCTCGATCCGCGACCACGAGGCCCAGACCTTGGCCAGCACGTCCTGCACGACGTCCTCGGCGTGGTGGGGGTCCTTCAGCAGGCCACGAGCGAGCCGGACCAGCGCCGGGCCACGCGAGGCGATGAACTCCTCAGCCGTGCCGGTGCGCGACGGCTCGCGCTGGTGCACCACGGCTGCGCCACTCCCCGGGTCGGGACGGATCGCGGACACCGGCCTCCGCCGCGCCCACGGCGCTGTCGGCGCCGCTCCCCCGTCCGCGAGTGCCACTGCCACACCTGAACGACGCAGACGAGGGCTCCGGCGTTGCAGCCGGAGCGGGGCCACCGTACCGAGCGCGGCCGCTCGGGCGGCGGCGCCGCGCGGCGTCTGTGAGGGTGAGGAGGTGACCGGCACCGACCACACCCGCGGCGCGCCGACCCGAGCCCGCGGACGCGCATGGGGCCGGCTGGCCCTCTACGCCGTCGCCGTGGTGGTCGTCGCCGCGGTCGGTGGCCTGGCCACTGCCGGGGGCGTGGACGGCTGGTACCTGGCGGCCGACAAGCCCTGGTTCACTCCGCCCAACTGGCTCTTCGGGCCGGTCTGGACGGTGCTGTACACCCTGCTCGCCGTCGCGGCGTGGCTGATCCACCGGCGCCGCGAGGACGTCCCGGCTGCCCGGTCGGCCCTGCGGCTGTGGTGGGTCCAGCTCGCGGTGAACCTCGCCTGGACGCCGGTCTTCTTCGCGTTCGAGCAGCTGTGGCTCGGCCTGGGCGTCATCGTCGTGCTCGACGCGCTCGTCGCCGTCCTCGTGGTGCGTGCCTTCCGGATCGACCGGCGGGCGGGGTGGGCGCTCGTCCCGCACCTGGGCTGGATCCTGCTCGCGACGGCGCTCAACGCGGGCGTCGCGGCGCTCAACTAGGACGAGGGCCTGTCCGCGAGGAGGTGCGTCCCTACTCGTTCCGTCGTAGGTCGCGAACCTCAGGAAACGGCTCGAAGCCAGATGACGCATACGTCGCGACGGCACCCACGTTCGAGCTCTCGGCGCACACGATCGCAGTGGACGACCCCATCTCGCGGAGCGCAGCACCGGCAGCGACCGTGATGGCCTTGGCATGGCCGCGACCCCGATGGTCGCTGTGCACACCCATCGGCTCAAGCAGCCCGGGACGGCCGCGACCAGCCGACCACACGGCCGCCACTGCCACGGCGTCGTCCTGCTCGTCGAAGGCCACGAGAGAGCGTGCCTCGGCATACGGCGCACTCCCGGCCATCGCGAGCCAGCGGTCCACCGCGCGCCGACGGTCCTCTTCGGCCATGGGTGAGCCGCGGAACGCCGACCAGTGGACGCCGACCCACACGTGGGCGCGGTCGGGGCCGATCGTCTCGATGCGCAGACCGCAGTCGACGACGGGACCGGAGAGGTCGCGGTGGAAGGGCGTCCAGGGCTCGTCGAACTGCCACCCCCGTTCGACGAGGGCCTGCGAGAGCAGGTCGCCGCAGCGTGCTTCGACGACCGCGCTGCCGGGATCCAGGACTCCGCGCACCGGCTCGGTGATGTCGACGAGCAGGCGGTGGATGAGTCCTTCGTCGCCTTGCATCTCCGGGTCGATGGCCATCCGGAGCAGCTGTGGGCCGTCCAGCAGACCGACAGCGACGATCCGCTCGGCACGGGACCACACGCGCAGGGCAGCAGCCGTGGCCTCAGGACCCCTGCTCCAGTGAAAGCCCACGTCGCCCGGGTGCAGCTGCATCGGCGCTCGGTCGTACTGCCACTGCCTGAGCGCAGCTGCAGCCTCGCGCAGCCCAGCGACATCAGGTGCGGCCATCACGATGCTCACGAGTCGATCAAGCCTCACAGGGTCGCAAACCACAAGCGACTTCTGGTGTGACCGCCCCGTCGACATCGCGCGGCGGGTCCTGCCGGATCGTGGCTCTCCGGACCTGACGACTCACTCCACGGCTCGCGGGCGTGGCGGGGTCAGTGCCAGCTGCGCCGACGCGACGGGCACGAACCCTGCGCCGAGGAAGAGCCGCAGGCTGGCCACGTTGCCAGGTGCCACGCGCGCCCACACCGGGTCGCCGAACGGCACCAGCCGCAGGCCGTCGGCCAGCAGGCCGCGTCCCGTCCCCAGCCCAGGGTGCGCGACCTCGATGCTGGTCTCGGTCAGGCCCGCCACTCCCCGTCCGAGCGTGAGCACGCCCCGGCCGGCGGCGCCGCCGGCCGGGACGGGATCGCCGTAGGCGACCAGGTCGTCCCGCCAGACGCGACCCTGCGCAGCGCGCGGGTGGTCGTCGAGGTCGGGGCGACGCACGAGCGGGCCACCTCCGCCGGTCCCCCGTCCGACCAGGAGCACGTCGAGGCTGTCGACCTCCCCTCCGTCGGCGAGCGCGGTCACCACCGCGGGATGGTGGGCGCCGCCGAAGCCGTCGGCACCGAGGGCCTCGAGACGCTGCACCGTCCAGGGGTCCCCCGCGGCGACGTAGGCGTGCCCGGTCAGCGCAACCACCGCGACCGTGCGCTCGCGCCACGGAGGGACGAGCTCCACCGCCCCGTCGGCCGGCGGCGGCGCACCCGCGGCCGCGCGCCGGAGCACGTCGGCCAGCGGGTGCGTCACGGTCGGGCCGGGGCGGTCAGGACGCGTAGGTGCGGAACCCGCGGCCCGCCTTGCGACCGAGGTACCCGGCCGTCACGAGGTGCTCGAGCAGGGGCGCGGGCGCGTAGCCGCGCTCCCGGAACTCCAGGTAGAGCTCGCGCTCGATGGCCAGGGAGACGTCGAGGCCCACCACGTCGAGCAGCTCGAACGGCCCCATCGGGTAACCGCAGCCCGTCTTCATCGCGGTGTCGATGTCGTCGGCGGTCGCGTAGTGGGCCTCCAGCATCTTCACCGCGTCGTTGAGGTAGGGGAACAGCAGGGCGTTGACGATGAACCCCGAGCGGTCGGCGCAGCGCACCGGGTGCTTGCCGAGCTTCTCGCACACGTCGACCACGGTCGCGGCGACGTCGTCCGCCGTCGACACCGTGCTGACCACCTCGACGAGGGACATCACCTGCGCGGGGTTGAAGAAGTGCATCCCGATCACGTCGCGGGGGCGCCCGGTGGCGGCCGCGCACTCGACGACGGGCAGGGACGAGGTGGTGGTCGCCAGGATCGCGTCCGGCTTGCAGATGTCGTCGAGGTTCGAGAACAGGGTGTGCTTGACGCCCAGGTCCTCCACGACGGCCTCCACGACGAGGTCGACGTCGCGCAGGTCGTCCAGGGCCGTGGTCCCGCTCACGCGTGCTCGGGCCGCGTCCGCGTCGGCGGCGTCGATCTTGCCGCGACCGACCGCCTTGTCGAGGCTCTTGGAGATGCGGGCCTGCACCGCGCCGGCCTTGTCGGCGCTGCGGGCCACGACGACCACGTCGTAGCCGGCCTTCGCGAACACCTCGGCGATGCCGCTCGCCATCGTGCCCGACCCGACCACGCCGACCGTGCGCACCGTGCGCAGGGCCGGGCCGGCACCGTCCGCCTCGCCCGGGGTCAGCGCGTCGGCGACCACCTTCGAGGACCCCGGCTCCGCGTACGTGTAGAAGCCACGCCCGCTCTTGCGTCCCTTGAGACCCGCGGTGACCATCTGCTTGAGGATCGGGCTGGGCGCGTGCAGGCGCTCGCGGCCCTGCTTGTACATCGTGTCGAGGATCTCGTACGCGGTGTCGAGGCCGATCAGGTCCATCAGTGCGAGCGGGCCCATCGGCAGGCCGCAGCCCAGCGTCATGGCCGCGTCGATGTCCTCGCGCGACGCGTAGTGGGACTCGTACATGGAGACCGCGTGGTTGAGGTAGCCGAACAGCAGCGCGTTGGCGATGAAGCCGGCCTTGTCGCGCACGACGACCGGCATCTTGCCGAGGCGCGCGGCGAGCGCCGTGACGTCGTCGATGACGTCGTCCTCGGTCACGACCGTCCGGATCACCTCGACGAACTTCAGCACCGGGGCGGGGTTGAAGAAGTGCATGCCGACGACCCGGCGCGGGTTGTGGGTGGCGACCGAGATCTCGGTGACCGAGAGGCTCGAGGTGTTGGTGGCCAGGACGGCGTCGGGCTTCACGATGCCGTCGAGCGCCGCGAAGATCTCCCGCTTGAGGTCGAGGTGCTCGGGGACCGCCTCGACCACCAGCTCGCAGTCGGCGAAGTCGGCCATGTCGCTGGTGAAGGTGACCCGCCCCACGAGCTCGGCCTGCGCCTCCTCGCTGAGCTTGCCTCGCGCCACCGCGCGTCCAGTGGACTGGTCGAGGTGGGCGCGTCCGCGCTCGAGACCGTCCTCGTCCGGCTCGAAGGCGACGACCTGCAAGCCGTTCCGGGCGAAGACCTCGGCGATGCCGGCCCCCATCGTGCCCAGACCGACCACACCGACCCTGGCGAACTCGCGCGTCATCACGGCTCCTCGTTCGTGCTCTGCGGTGGGAGGCGTGGCTGCTCGCGCCGCCGTCGCCCCACCCTGACCTGCGGGGCATCCTCGCAGAGGGGCTCGCATGACCGACAGGGACGGCAGGGGTCGCGGTCGTCACACCCGGGGGAACTCCTGAGTAGGGCCGCTCAGGTGCCGACCCACGTGCGTCGACGATGGTGAGGACATGAGCATCCCGAGCACACGCCGCCGCTGGCTCCGCGTCGCGCTGGTCGTGGCGGCCGTGGTCGTCGGGGTACCCCTGGCCGCCGGGCTCCTGTTCATCTGGAGCTTCTCCGGCGGATGGGACGGGATCCGCCCGAGCGCACAGCCTCTCGACTCCCGGGTCGTCGCCGCTCGGGACGACTCGGTCGAGCGCACCCGCTCCCGTCACGACGACGCGCTCCGTCAGGTGATCGCGGCGACAGGTGGTCGGGTACTCGCGGACACCGAGGTGGACACCTGCACCGAGGGCCACAACGACTGGAAGCGCCACGACGGCTACACCTTGAGCTGCGACAGGACGGCGGTGTCAGCCCTGCAGCTTGCGCCGTCGGCCTCGTTCACCGATGCCGCAGGAGCGGTCGAGCCAGCGCTGGTGGACGCCGGGTGGGCGCGTGACGTCTCACGCCCGTACCCGACGAGGGAAGGCGACGAGTCCGTTCTGCGCTTCTCCGGTGGCGATCCGGGCGCCGTGCTGGAGGTCGCCGTCAGCACACGCACCGCCATGCCGATCTACCTGCCGCGGCCGGTCTACGCGGACTGGGCGGCGCAGGCCGGCGACGTGCCGGGTCTCGAACAGGCGTTCACCGGGGGCACGGGGGTTCGGCTCCTGGTGGTCACCCGGGTCACCTACTTCGAGGACTGACTACGCTCACCCCTCGTGCGCCTGGTGATCTCCCGCTGCTCCGTCGACTACGTCGGCCGACTCACCGCCCACCTCCCGCTGGCGACCCGGCTGCTGCTGGTCAAGGCCGACGGCAGCGTGCTGGTCCACTCCGACGGCGGCTCGTACAAGCCGCTGAACTGGATGAGCCCGCCGTGCACGCTGGTCGAGAGCGTGCCCACGGACGAGCAGGCCGAGACGGGGGTCGTCGCGGTCTGGACCGTCCAGCACACCAAGAACGAGGACCGGCTCGTCGTCAGCCTGCACGAGGTGCTGCACGACTCGGCCCACGAGCTCGGGGTCGACCCCGGCCTGGTCAAGGACGGCGTCGAGGCGCACCTGCAGCGCCTGCTCGCCGAGCAGATCGAGGTACTCGGCACGGGCCACACCCTCGTGCGCCGCGAGTACCCGACCGCGATCGGCCCGGTCGACATCCTGGCCCGCGACCGCGGTGGCGTGGCCGTCGCCGTCGAGATCAAGCGCCGCGGCGAGATCGACGGGGTCGAGCAGCTCACCCGGTACCTCGAGCTGCTCAACCGCGACCCCCTGCTGGCCCCCGTCCGGGGCGTGTTCGCCGCGCAGGAGATCAAGCCGCAGGCCCGCGTGCTGGCCGCCGACCGCGGCATCGAGTGCCTCGTGCTCGACTACGACGCGCTGCGCGGCGTGGACGACAGCGAGTCGCGGCTCTTCTGACCCCTCAACGCCATTCCCGGAAGAACCGGCCTCCAGAGACCCCCCGCGACCACACTTCTCCTGAGAATCGGCCTCAAGAAGGCCCTCCTGACCCCGGTTCTCCCGAGAACGGTGGGCGGGCTAGGCGTCCGGGTCCCGCAGCCCCACGCAGTCCATCTGCCAGAACAGCTGGTCGTACACGAGCGTGCCGGTCATCCACGGCTCGTGGGACGCCAGCGCGTGGACCTGGAACGCCGCGTCGGGGATGCGCAGGGAGGGCTTACGGAAGCCGAGGTCGCCACCTGGCACGAACCCGAGCCTCGCGTAGTAGGCCGGTGACCCCTCGAGGAAGACGAGCGGGAACCCGCTGTCCCCCAACGAGTCCAGCGAGCGCCGGATCAGCTCGGAGCCCAGACCGCGGCCTTGGTGGTCGGGATGGACCGCCATCGGGCTGAGCACGAGCACGTCGACGAGCCGCCGCGGGGCGTCGAGGAGGTTGCGCGTGTAGAGCACGTGGGCCACCACCGTCCCGTCGAGCTCGCCGACGAAAGAGAGCCCGTCACGTCCGGCCGGGGCGGCGAGCAGCTCCTCCTTCAGGCGGGCGACGGACTCGTCCTCGAAGGCGGTCGCGATCAGGGCGTGGACGGCCTGCACGTCGGACTCCTGCTCGCGGCGCACGGTCAGCGGCTGGTCGGCGGTCATGCGGGCGGACGCTACGGGGCCGCCGCCGCGGACGTCCACGGGGATTCCCTGCACCAGCCCTGCCAGGATGGTCACATGAGCCGCGTGATCGTGGTGGGCGCCGGGGTGATCGGGCTGACGTGCGCCGTGCGGCTCGCCGAGGCCGGGTACGACACCCACGTCCTGGCACGCGACCTGCCGCTGGAGACCACGTCCGCGGTCGCCGGCGGCCTGTGGCTCCCCTACCTGGCCCAGCCGGCCCACAAGGTGCGGCGCTGGGGCGCGGCCACGCTCGCCGAGCTGACCGGGCTCGCCGCGTCGGCCCCCGAGTCGGGCGTCCGAATGACACCTGGCCTGCTCCTGCACCGCGAGCCGGACCCGCCACGTCCCGACTGGACCGACCACGACGGCCTCGGGCTCGCCCTGGAGCTGGTGTCCGACCCGCGTCCGGGGTACGGGTCCGGCTGGTCGCTCACGGTCCCACTCGTGGAGACCACCGCGTACCTGCCGTGGCTGTCCGACCGCCTCGCGGCCGCGGGCGGCACCGTCACCCGCATGCCGCTCCCGGCCCTGCCGCAGCGCGGGGTCGTGGTCAACGCCACCGGGGTCAGCGCCCGCGCCATGGCGGGCGACTCCGAGGTGGCGCCCGTACGCGGCCAGGTGGTCGTGCTGGAGAACCCCGGCCTGGACACCTGGTGGGTGGACGAGGACGAGACCGGCGGTCCTCTCTACGCACTCCCCCGTGGCGACCACGTCGTCGTGGGGGGCACCGCGGAGCGGGGGCGCTACGACCCGGCCCCGGAGCCCGTCGTGGCCGAGCGGATCCTGGCCCGCGCGGCAGCCGTCGAACCACGCCTGCGCACCGCGAAGGTGCTGGCCCACCGCGTCGGGCTGCGTCCGGTCCGACCCACGGTGCGGCTCGAGAGCGACGTCGGGGCCGAACGGACGGTGGTGCACTGCTACGGCCACGGCGGAGCAGGTTTCACCCTGTCGTGGGGGTGCGCCGACGACGTGCTGTCGCTGGTCGCGCGGCATGCCGACCGAGCGCTGGCCGACGTCTGACGCCACCTGTCACGCGCGTCAGACCAGCCTGACGTCCACCCCTGCTGCACGCAGCTCCTCGACGAGCAGCGGGTCAGCGGCCCGGTCGGTGACCAGCGTGTCCACCGACGACACCGGACAGATCCGGGCGAAAGCCCTACGTCCCAACTTCTCCGAGGTGGCGACCACGATCACGCGTTTCGACCTGGCCACCATCTGCGCGTTCACCCCGGCCTCGCCCTCGTGGAAGCAGGAGGCTCCTCCGGCTGCGTCGAAGCCGTCCACGCCGAGCACGAGCACGTCGAGCCAGAGCTGCTCGAGCACCAGGCTCGCCAGCGGCCCTGTCAGCTCGTACGACTGCGGACGGGCCACACCGCCGAGCGTCACCGTCCGCACGTAGGGGCGCAGGACCATCTCGCTGGCGATGTTGAGGGCGTTGGTCACGACGGTCATCGACGGACGGGTGCTCGACGCGGCGAGATCAGCCCTCGCGGCCAGCCGCCGGGCCGTCGCTGACGTGGTCGTACCGCCGTTGAAGCCGACGACCGTTCCGATGGTGAGCATCTCGCACGCTGCCGCAGCGATCCCTTCCTTGACCTCGTCGCCGCCCTGCCGGTACCTGGCGGGCAGGTCGTACGCGACCGACGTCGCGACGACGCCTCCGTGCGTGCGGGCGACGAGCTGCTGTGACGCCAGCGAGGTGAAGTCACGCCGCACCGTCGCCTCGGAGACGCCCAACAGGGCCGCACCCTCGGTTACCGACAGGCGCCCTCGCTCGGCCAGCAGGTCGAGCATCCGGCGCCAGCGCTGCGACCGGTCGGGTGGCTCGGCACCGGCGTCATCCACCGCCGCCGAGGGAGGTTCGCCCACGGCCTCCCTCACTTCACCCCACCGGCGGTCAGGCCGGCGACCAGACGCTTCTCGATCACGGCGAAGAGGATCACGACAGGCACGATCGCTACGACCGACACACCGAAAACATACTGCCAGGCGGAGTCGTACTGACCGACGAACTTGGTCAGAGCCACCGAAAGCGGTTGGTTCTCAGCGGTGGTCAGGATCACCAGGCTCGCCGCGAACTCGTTCCAGCAGGCGACGAAGGTGAAGATGATCGCGGTCACCACGCCCGGCCACACCAGCGGCAGCGTGACGCGCCGCAGGGTCTGCAGCCGTGTGGCGCCGTCCAGCATCGCCGCCTCCTCGATCTCGACCGGCACCGACGCGAAGAACGAGTGCATCATCCAGGTCGCGAAGCTGAGGTTGAACGCGGCGTTCACCAGGATCATCGCCAACCAGGTGTCGTTGATGCCCACCGACAGGAACTCGCGGAACAGCCCCGAGGCGAGCACGGTCGGCTGCAGCATCTGTGTCATCAGGACCAGCAGCAGGAAGACCAGTCGGCCGGGGAACCGGTTCCGCGCGGTGTAGTAGGCCGCGGGCAGGGCGACGGCCAGCACCAGCAGCGTCGCGCAGACGGAGATGACGATCGTCGACACGAGGTTGTACGGCAGCGGCGTCTCGGGCGTGGACCACATGGTCACGTAGTTCTGCGGGGTCCACTCCTGGGGCAGGTACGTGGCCGGGATGCGCAGGATCTCGGACCTCTGCTTGAACGACCCGATCAGCATGATCAGGTACGGCAGCAGGAACACCAGGGCGATGACGGCGCCCGCGAGCGCGAGCACCCAGCGCGGGGTCCCACCCTGCCCGGCCGACCGCGGGATCAGGCGCCGGTTCCGGCGCCGGGCCTCCCGCGCGGTCTCGGGCTTCTGGTCGGGGCGGACGGCGCCGGCCGCCACGGGCGCGACGGCGCTCATCGGTCCACCTGCTGCATCGGGCGCACCAGCTTCAGGTAGATCGCGATCACCACGAGCACGATCACGAAGTTGAGGACCGACAGGGCGCTCGCCGTGTCGATCTGGCGGTCGGACTGGATGAACTTGAAGATCAGCGTCGTCGTGGTGTCGGCGTCGTAGCCGGGGAGGCTGCCGGTCATCACCTTGAGGATGGGCAGCGAGTTGAAGACGTTGATGATGTTGATGAGGACGGCCACCGCGAGGGCGGGGCGCAGGGCCGGGAGGATCACGCTCACGTACCGCCGCCACGGGCCTGCGCCGTCCATCTGGGCCGCCTCGAGCTGCTCGGAGGGGATCGTCGCCAGCCCGGCGAGCAGCGTGTAGACCGTGAAAGGCAGGGACACGAAGACGGCGATCCCCATCGAGGCGAGGAACGCGGGCACCGGGCGCTTGGTGAAGCCGAAACCCGTGTCAAGCAGGCCGATGTCGACCAGGAACTGGTTGATCACGCCGTAGAACGGGTCGAGCCCGTAGTAGAAGACGGTGGTCGTCATGACCACGCTCGCGGCCCAGGGAACGATCACCGCGAGGCGCACGAGGCGCCTGCCCGGAAAGGCCTTGTCGAGGAACTGCGCCAGGCCCATGGAGATGACGACGGTCACCGCCACCACCCCGAAGGTCCACAGTGCGGTGTTGGCCAGGACCCTGTCGAGAGAACCGAAGTCGAGCACCCGCTCGTAGTTGGCCCAGCCCGCGGGCCCGCGGTCGACCCCGGACTGGGAGATGTCTCGCGTGGACGACCACACCATGTAGCCGGCGGGGAAGAGCACGATGGTGACGATCAGCACGGTCGCCGGGGCCAACCACGGCACGGCGGCCCCGAGTCGGCGCATCGGCGAGGGGCCCGGCCGTCGCGGTTGCAGGCTCAGGTCGGTCATGTTCGCTCCGTGACGTCGAGAGGGGCGCGGACGGGCCCGGCCGGGCCGCTGGGACGCGGCCCGGCCGGGGGTGATCAGCTTCCGGCGTCGGCCTTGGCCTGGACGTCCTTCAGGACGGTCGCCGGGTCGGCGCCCTGCCCGATCTGACCGATCAGGCTCTGCAGGGCACCCTGCGTCGCCGACCAGTTGGGGTTGGTGCTGGGGTAGAACTTCGCGTCCGGGAGGGCCTCGAGGAACGTGGCGATCTCCTCCTTGTCACCGAGCGCGTCGGCACCGGACTTCGTGGTGGGCAGGAAGCCCTCGGCGTCGACGAACGAGGTGTAGACGTCGGCGCTGAAGAAGTAGTCCAGGAACGCCGTGATGGCCGCAGCCTTGTCGCCGTCGTTCTTGAACGCCATCAGGTGGTCGGCCACACCCAGCGTGACCGGCTCGCCGTCCTTGGTCGGGATCGGTGCGGTCTCGTACTTCAGGTCGGGGTTCTTCTGCGCGATCTGCCCGACGGTCGGGGGCAGGCCCTCGGCCATCGCGATCTTGCCCTGGATGAAGACGTCCAGCATCGGGGTGCGGTCGCTCGCGCCCGGGTCGGGCTGGGTGGCGTTCGAGTCGATCATCTTCTTCATGAACTCGACGGCCTCGAGGTTCTCGGGGGTGTCCACGGTGATCTCGTCCGCGTTGCCCCAGTCACCGCCGGCCCCGAACGTCCAGATCGACGTCTCGGCCTGGGCCTCCTCGCTCCCCAGCGGCATGCCGTAGCCGTAGACGCCGCCGCCGAGCGCGTTGACCTTCTGCCCGGCAGCGAGCAGCTCGTCCCACGTCGCGGGCGGCTCGGTCACACCGGCCTGCGCGAGCAGGTCCGTGTTGTAGAAGAGCGTGCGCGAGGAGGCGATCAGCGGCAGGCCGTACATGTCGCCGTCGATCGAGGCGTTGTCGGCGAAGGACGGCTGGAAGTCGTCCAGCGTCTCCGGCGAGACGACCTCGGAGGCCTTGTAGAGCAGGTCGTCCGCAGCGAAGCCCGCGAAAGCGTCGATGTTGAGGATGTCGGGGGCGTCGTCCGACTGCACCTTCGTGGTGATGACGTCGTTGATGTTGTCCCACGACTCCACTTGCAGGGAGACCGTGATGCCCTCGTTCTCGGCCTCGAAGTCCTTGATGATTCCCTCCCACAGCGACTTGGTCTGGTCGCTGTAGCTCGGCACCATCAAGGAGATGGACGTCGAGCCGCCGTCGCCGGCGTCGCCGCCCCCGCCGGAACCGCCACCGAACCCGCACCCGGTCAGCGCCAGGGCGCCCACCATGCCGACTGCGGCGACTCTCCCGGTCCGGCCGAGCCCCTGTCGCGTCGTTCGTCCCACGTTCTGCCTCCACCTCGGCGCCACGCGGGCACCGACATCGTTGTCGCTCGCTTGGATGATCGAACCTGACAGATTCAGGTGCGGTTCAGTCAAAGACCTACCGCCAGGCGTCATCGTGCAGCCTGGTCAGCTCGGCGTCAATGGCTTCGATGTCACGAAATCAGCTCGACGCTTCGTGTTCACCTTGCGAACGTAATGAGTGATCATGATTGTTTTCGTTCAGACATTGACACTGTCAGGCAATCCCGAGCATGATCCGACTCGGCGACCCCCGAGGCGAGGACTGACACCCATGAGCACCACGAGCACGGCCGGGACCCACCTGGCCCGCGAGATCGCGACCCAGCCTGACGACTGGGAGGCGGTCGCACGGCGCCTGCCCGAGGTGGCACACCTGCTGCCCGCGCGCGGCGAGCGCGTGGCGGTGATCGGCTGCGGCACGTCCCTGTTCATGGCGCGCTGCTACGCCGAGCTGCGCGAGCGCGCGGGGCTCGGCGTGACCGACGCGTGGCCGGCCAGCGAGCACCGCCTCGACCGGGGCTACGACCGGGTGGTCGCGATCACCCGCTCGGGCACGACCACAGAGGTGATCGAGGTCCTGCGCGCGCTGCAGGGTGGCCCGACGCCGACGACCGTGATCACCGCGGACGGCTCCACCCCGGTGGCCGACCTCGCCGACCCGCTGGTCCTCAGCGAGGTCGACGAGCAGTCCGTCGTCCAGACCCGGTTCGCCACCACCACCCTGGCACTGCTCCGCGCCGGCCTGGGGCACGACCTGGCCCCCGTCGCCGACCAGGCCCGCGAGGTGCTGGCCGCCGACGAGGCCTCACTGGGCCCGGCCCGCACCGCCGAGCAGATCACCTTCGTCGGCCGCGGCTGGACCGTCGGCATCGCCGAGGAGGCGGGCCTGAAGCTCCGCGAGTCGGCGCAGCTGTGGACCGAGGCGTACCCCGCGATGGAGTACCGCCACGGGCCGATCTCCATCTCCGCGCCGGACCGCGTGGTGTGGGCGTTCGGCGAGGTGCCCTCGGGCCTGGCGGACGACGTGGCAGCGACCGGCGCGCGCTTCGAGCACGCCCCCATCGACGCCATGGCCGACCTGCTCCGCGTGCACCGGCTGTGCGTGGTGCGCGCCGCCGACGCCGGGCTGGACCCCGACCAGCCGCGTTCATTGAGCCGCTCGATCATCCTGGGCGAGTAGGGCCGCCGTGCGGGCAAGCCCCTCGGGCGGGCACGCTGTGCGCGTGCCCACACACCTCCTCGCCGTCGACGTCGGGGGCACCGACGTCAAGGCGGAGGTCGTCGACGTCGACGGCACCGTCGTCGTCGACGGCCGCAGCAGCACCACCACCGGTGGCGACGCCCTCAGAGCCGTCTCCTCGCTCGGGCGGTCGCTGGTCGACGTGGCCAGGCAGAGGGGCACCGTCGTCGACCGGGCGGGCGTCGTCGTGCCGGGCCTCGTCGACGCCGCGAACGGCGTGGTCCGGTTCACCGCGAACGTGAGCTGGCCGGCGCCCACCGTGGGCCCCGACCTGGCGTCCGCCCTCGGCCTGCCCGTCGTCATCGGTCACGACGTCGCGGCGGCCGGCCTGGCGGAGCACCGCCTGGGCGCGGGACGCGGGGTCGACGACGTCGTCGTGGTCGCGATCGGGACGGGCATCGCCGCAACCCTCATCAGCGGTGGTCGCGTGCTCACGGCGGGCCGCACGTCCGAGGGCCGGCTCGGGCAGGCCGGGGAGCTCGGGCACGTCAAGGTCCCGGCTGCGCAGCAGCGCCGGTGCGGGTGCGGGGACGTCGGGTGCCTGGAGGCCGTCGCCTCCGCGCGCGCGATCGCCCGGGACTACGCGGCCCTGCGTGGCGAGCCCGTCGCCGGAGCCGCCGAGGTCGTGGCCCGGCTCGGCGACGACCCCCTGGCCCGGCAGGTGTGGGAGCGCGCGGTGCAGGCACTCGCCGAGGGGCTGCACGCGACCTGCGCCCTGCTCGCGCCCTCGCGCATCGTCATCGCCGGAGGTCTCTCGGCCGCAGGTGACACGCTGCTCACCCCGCTGCGCGCCGCACTCGCCGACCTCGCCCACGTCGTCGTCGTGCCCGACCTGGTGACGGCGTCCCTGGGCACGCGCGCCGGCGTGATCGGTGCGGCTCTGCTCGCCCGGGAGGACGGAGCGACCGTGTTCGAACCCTCCAGCAGCATGGAAGACCCGGCGTCAGAGGTGGTCCCGTGAGTGGCGCTGCAGATGACCTGACCCTCCGCGGCCGCGTCGTGACCCCCGAAGACGTGCTGGACGACGGTCTCGTGGTGTGCCGGGCCGGCCTGGTCGAGTGGGTCGGCGACGTCGCGGACGCACCCGAAGGTGCCTCGGTCCCCGACCCCACCGACCTGACCCTGCTGCCCGGACTGGTCGACGTGCACTGCCACGGCGGGGGCGGGTACGGCTTCCCGGACGCCGACGCCGACGGCCTGCGCCACGCAGCAGCCCACCACCACCTGCACGGGACCACGACACTGCTGGGCAGCCTCGTCTCGGCGGCGGACGACGAGCTCGAGCACCGCATCCCGATGCTGGCCTCGCTCGTCGAGGAGGGGCTGCTCGCGGGCATCCACCTCGAGGGCCCCTTCCTGTCAGCCGCGCGTTGCGGCGCGCAGGACCCGGCCGCCCTGGTCCCCGGGGACCCCCAGGCCCTGGCCCGCTGGCTCCAGCTCGGACGGGGGACCGTCCGCAGCATGACGCTCGCACCTGAGACCGAGAACGTGACGGAGCTTGTCGATCAGCTGGCGGCCGCCGACGCCGTCGTCAGCATCGGCCACACCGACGCCGACGCCGCCACGACGACGTCCGGCATCGAGCACGCCCTGGGCGCCGGCGCGAGGGTCTCGGCGACCCACCTGTTCAACGGGATGCCGCAGATGCACCACCGCTCCCCCGGACCCGTGGCCGCCTGCCTGGCGGCCGCGGCGCGCGGCGACCTCGTCGCCGAGCTGGTGGGTGACGGCGTGCACCTCGACGACCACACGGTCTCCGCGGTGCTCGATCTCGTCGGCCCGCACCAGGTGGCCCTCGTCACCGACGCGATGGCTGCCGCCGGGATGGGTGACGGCAGCTACCGACTCGGTCGACTGGACGTCGAGGTGAGCGCAGGCGTGGCGCGGCTCGCCGGTGACGAGCCCGCGGAGCAGCGCAGCATCGCCGGCGGCACCGCACTCCTGGTGGACGTCGTCCGCCGGGCGGCCGCGCACCACGGCCTGCACGCCGCGGTCACGGCGGCGAGCGCGACGCCGGCTGCACTGGTCGGCCTGGGCGACACGGTCGGGTCGCTGCGCCCCGGTCTCTCCGCCGACGTCCTCGTCACCGACGCAGAACTCGTACCGGTAGCCGTGCTCCGACGCGGCCAGTGGGTCGGAGGTCAACCATGCCCCTAGTCCCTTCCCGCGAGATCCTGTCCGCCGCACAGCGTGACGGCCGCGGCGTCGGTGCCTTCAACGTGATCGCGCTCGAGCACGCCGAGGCGATCGTCGACGGCGCCGAGCGCGCCGGGCGGCCCGTGGTGCTGCAGCTGTCGGAGAACACGGCCGACTACCACCGCGGGCTCGCCCCGATCGCGGCCGCGTGCCTCAAGGTGGCGGAGGCCAGTAGCGCGCAGGTGTGCGTGCACCTGGACCACGCCACGCGTCGGCCGCTCGTGGAGGAGGCGGTAGACCTTGGCATCGGCTCGGTGATGTTTGACGCGGCCACCCTGTCGTACGACGAGAACGTCTCGGAGACAACGGCTGTCACCGACTGGTGCCACGGCCGGGGCGTCTGGGTCGAAGCAGAGCTCGGCGAGGTCGGCGGCAAGGACGGCGCGCACGCACCCGGTGTGCGCACCGATCCGGACGACGCCGTGTCATTCGTGGTGACCACCGGCGTCGACGCGCTGGCCGTGGCGGTCGGCTCGTCGCACGCGATGCTGACCCGCGACGCCGCGCTCGATCTCGACCTGATCGCCGTTCTGCGTGGCCGGGTTCCAGTTCCCCTCGTGCTGCACGGCTCGTCGGGCGTGGACGACGAGGGCCTGCGCAAGGCGGTGGCAGCCGGGATGGTCAAGATCAACATCGCGACGCACCTCAACAAGGCACTGACGTCCGCCGTGAGACAGGCGCTCGACGCCGACCCGGCGCTGGTCGACCCACGCAAGTACCTCGGGCCCGGACGCGAGGCGGTCACGGGCGAGGTGGCGCGCCTGCTGCAGCTGCTGGCTCCCTAGCCTTCGGGAGCCCTCGAAGTCCCCCACGGCCAGGCGTCGAGCACCCACGCGTCGGCGTCGACCCGCACGCGGGCCATCCCCTGTGGCACCGGCGTTCCCGGTGGCAGGCCGCACGCCGCGGGCAGGTGACGGTCACGCACGACCCGATCGCACGCCACGAGGACCGTCTCACCCCGGTGCGCGTCGGCCAGGCCGGCGAGGGCCGTCCGGAAGCCCTCGGTCCCACCGCCGCCGTCCAGCGCGTTCAGCGCGAAGGCCGGCACCTTCAGCAGCCGCGCGGCCTCCGCTCCGACCTCGACCGCAGGCGCTGCGTGGCTGGTGTAGACGGCTGCCACGCGCTCGGCCACCAGCTCGGGCCCGGCCTCGCGCAGCAGCGCGCCCGCATCGACGGGGCACACCAGCAGCGTGGCCGCGCACTGCAGGTCTGACATGCCGACCGACCCTAGCGCTGGGACGATCCGCCGGAGTGGTGTGGGATGAGGGGGTGACCACCGTGAGCGACGTCCCCGCGTCCGCCCCACCCGTCGTCGACCTGCCCGACGAGCGGCTGCGCGAGGCGCTCGTGCTCAAGTGGGGTGCGGCGCGCCCCGGCTCCCTGGCCTCGTGGGTCGCCGAGATGGACTACGAGCTCGACCCTGTCGTCCGGGACGCGCTCACCGACGCCGTCCTGCGCGGCGTCACGGGCTACCCGCCGTTCGACGCGGACACCGGGGTCGGGCCGGCGCTGGCCGGATTCGCCGCGCGCCAGTGGCAGTGGCAGGTCGACCCCGGGTACGTCGTCCTGTGCGGCGACGTGATGTCCGGTGTGAGGCTGGCCCTCGAGGTGCTCAGCGAGCCCGGTCCGGTCGTGGTGCCGACGCCCGCCTACCCGCCGTTCCTCGACGTCGCGGGTGTCACCGGACGCGGGCGGGTCGACGTCCCGCTCGACCCTGACGCCGCTCGTGCGGAGCTCGACCTCGACCGCATCGACCGCGCTCTCGCGGCCGGGGCGCGCACCGTCCTGCTCTGCCAGCCGCACAACCCCTGGGGGCGGGTCTTCACCCGAGCCGAGCTCGAGGGCCTGCGCGACGTCGTCACGCGGCACGGGGCTCGGGTGATCAGCGACGAGATCCACGCCCCGCTCGTGCTGCCGGGGGCCCGGCACGTGCCGTACCTCTCGCTGGAGGGGACCGCCGGCCACGCGGTCGCGGTGATCGCGTCGTCGAAGGCATGGAACACCGCCGGTCTGAAGTGCGCGCAGATCGTGGCAGGCGACCGTGCGACGGCCGACCGGTTGCGTGCTGCGCCGCTCGTCGCGAACCACGGCCTGTCCCCGCTCGGCGTCGTGGCCGCGGTCGCCTCCTACACCGAGGGCGAGCCGTGGCTGGCGTCGCTGCGCTCGCGGCTCGCAGGGCAGCGGGACCTGTTCTCCGGGCTCGTCCGGGAGCACCTTCCCCTCACGCTGGTGCGTCCGCTCGAAGGCACGTACCTGGCGTGGGTGGACGCACGCGCGTACGGCCACGAGCAGCCCGCTGCCCTGGCTCGCCAGCAGGGGCAGGTGTGGGTGATGCCGGGCGACGACTTCGGGGCAGGCGGCTCGGGCCACGTCCGGGTGAACCTCGCGACCTCTCCGGACCGGCTGCGAGAGACCGTCCTGCGGTTGGCGTCCGCCTGGGTGTGACGCGCCCTGACCCCACACCACCCCGCGGGACTCGTCCTCTGAGTGCAGATGGTCGCTACACGGGCTCGTGTAGCGACCATCTGCACTCAGAGGACGGGCTTGGGGGTGAGGGCGTCGGGGGGTAGGGGCGCTCAGACCGGAAGACCGTGGGCCCGGCGGACCTCGTCGACCACCGCGCCCATGATGTCCGTCAGCCCGAAGTCCTTGGGCGTGAACACGGCGGCGACACCCAGCTCGCGCAGGCGGCGGCCGTCCCCCTCGGGGATGATGCCGCCGACGACGAGGGGCACGTCCTCGAGGCCGGCCTCGCGCAGCCCGTCGAGCACCTGGGGCACCAGGTCCATGTGGGACCCGGACAGCACGGACAGCCCGACGACGTGGACGTCCTCGGCCACCGCTGCGGCGACGATCTGCTCGGGCGTCAGACGGATCCCCTGGTAGACCACCTCGAAGCCGGCGTCGCGGGCCCGGACCGCCACCTGCTCGGCCCCGTTCGAGTGACCGTCCAGGCCCGGCTTGCCGACCAGGAACCGCAGCCGCGACCCGAGCTCCTCACCGGTGGTTCGCACCCGCTCGCGCACCGCGGCGAGCGCGTCGGACGCGGCTCCCGGCGCGCCTCCGGAGGCACCCGCCGCCCCGCTGACCCCGGTCGGCGCGCGGTACTCGCCGAAGACCTCACGCAGCGCCTGGGCCCACTCCCCCGTCGTGACCCGGGCCCGTGCGCACGCCAGGGTGGCGGGCATCAGGTTCGTCCCCGAGCGGGCGTTCTCGACGAGGCGCGCCAGGGCGTCCCCGGCGGCGGCCCTCGCAGCCGGGTCGTCGTCCCGCTCCTTCCGCCAGGCAACGACGCCTTCGACAGCACGCGCCTCCACGTCCGCGTCGACGGTCTGGATCGCGGTGTCGAGGTCGGCGGTCAGGGGGTTGGGCTCGGACGTGGTGAAGCGGTTCACACCGACAACGACGTCCTCGCCGACCTCGATGCGCTGGCGACGCACCGAGTGCGAGGCGACGAGCGCCTGCTTCATGTACCCGGACTCGACGGCGGCGACGGCACCGCCCATCTCCATCACGCGGCCGATCTCCGCCGTTGCGCCTGAGGCGATCTTGGCGACCTTGGCCTCCACGACGGGGCTGCCGTCGAAGAGGTCCTCGTACTCGAGCAGGTCGGACTCGTAGGCCAGGACCTGCTGGATCCGCAGGCTCCACTGCTGGTCCCACGGCCTCGGCAGCCCCAGCGCCTCGTTCCAGGCCGGCAGCTGCACCGCGCGCGCCCGGGCGCGCTTCGACAACGTCACGCCCAGCATCTCCAGCACGATGCGCTGGACGTTGTTCTCAGGCTGAGCCTCGGTGAGCCCCAACGAGTTCACCTGCACGCCGTACCGGAACCGGCGCTGCTTGGCGTCGGTGACGCCGTAGCGCTCGCGGGTCAGCTCGTCCCACAGCTCGACGAAGGCGCGCATCTTGCACATCTCCTCGACGAACCGCACTCCGGCATTGACGAAGAACGAGATGCGCGCAACCACCTCGCCGAAGCGCTCCTGCGGCACCTGCCCCGACTCGCGGACAGCGTCGAGCACGGCGATGGCCGTGCACATCGAGTACGCCACCTCCTGCACCGGCGTCGCGCCCGCCTCCTGCAGGTGGTAGCTGCAGATGTTGATCGGGTTCCACTTCGGGATCGCGTTGACCGTGTACGCGACCATGTCGGTGATCAGGCGCAGGCTCGGCGCCGGCGGGAACGCGTAGGTGCCCCGCGAGAGGTACTCCTTGATGATGTCGTTCTGCGTCGTCCCCGCGAGCGCGGACGGGTCCGCCCCCTGCTCCTCCGCCGCCACCTCGTAGAGCGCGAGCAGCCACATGGCGGTGGCGTTGATCGTCATCGACGTGTTCATCTCGGCGAGCGGGATGTCGGCGAACAGGCTGCGCATGTCGCCGATGTGGCTGATCGGTACGCCCACCTTGCCGACCTCGCCCCGCGCGAGCGGGTGGTCGGGGTCGTAGCCCGTCTGCGTGGGCAGGTCGAACGCGACGCTCAGGCCGGTCTGGCCCTTCTCGAGGTTGCGGCGGTACAGCGCGTTGGACTCCGACGCCGACGAGTGCCCGGCGTAGGTGCGCACCACCCAGGGACGGTCCCGCTCGGGACGCGCCTGCGAGCTCGGGTCCTGCTCCATCACTGTGCCTCCTCGCGGGTGCTGCGAGGTTACCGACGAGTCACCAGCCCGGACAGGGATGCGGCGGGTGAGCGTCGTCACGCGCCCAGCCCGATCGAGATCGGGGAGACGGGGCACGGCAGCCACCGGTCTGCCCCGCCTCTCAGATCTCGCGGACAGTCACCCGAGCTCCTGGTCCACGTAGCACCAGCGCCACGCCTCTCCGGGCTCGATGCTGCGCATCACGGGGTGGCCGGTCCGGCTGAAGTGCGCGTCGGCGTGCGTGCCGGGCGACGAGTCGCAGCAGCCGACGTTGCCGCAGTCCAGGCACATCCGCAGGTGCACCCACGTCAGCCCCTCGCGCACGCAGTCCGAACAGACCCCGGGCGTGGACGGCCGGATCGCCGCGGGCGCGCTCGCGAGGTGCTCGCACCGACCGCCCGGACGCTCGGGGGCCAGCAGCTCGCCGCGGTGGTCGTCCCCGTCCCAGCCCTCGTCGGCGCCCACCAGCACCGACTCCTCCAGGTCGAGCGACGTCATCACCCTCGCGAGGACCGCGTGCGCGACGACGCCCTCGTCGCGGATCCGGAGCACCTCGGCGTGCTCGGCCGCCAGCATCGCCCGGCGCAGACGCAGGGCACGGCGTGTGGGCGACTCCTCCTGCGCCGAGCCCTGGCCGAGCCGTTCCCAGGCCAGGTGGGTCCGCCGCTGGGACTGCGTGCGCAGGTTCGCGAGGGTGCCGTCCGGGTCGGCCCCGGAGCCGGCGTCGCCGTCCACCTCGGCGTCCAGGACCCGCAGACCCGCGGCGGTGGCGTCCTGCAGCACCGCCGCCTCCTGCAACCGGTCCTCGAGCGGGTCGGGGCCGTGGACGTCGAGACGTCGCACCAGCCACGGCAGCGTCGACCCCTGCAGCAGAAGCGTGGCGAAGGTGACGACCATGGCGATCAGCACCAGCACCTCGCGGTGCTCCGTCTCCGCGGGGAGGGCGAACACGGCCGCCAGGGTGACGACCCCGCGCATGCCCGCCCACGAGACGATCGCGACGAACTGCCAGGGCGGGGAGGGGTCCTTGTCCCCGACGCCCGGAAGCCGGCGAGGCAGGTAGGTCGCGGGGAAGACCCACAGCGGACGCAGCAGCACCACGGCGAGCAGCACGCCGACGCACGCCACGACGATCGTCACGAGGCTCAGGTCGCTGGACCCGACGTCCGAGACGATCCGGCGGGCCTGCAGACCGATCAGCAGGAAGACGCTGTTCTCGAGCAGGTGGGAGATCGTGCGCCAGTAGGTGCGCTCCGAGATCCGTGACGCCGCGCTCTGCACGACCGGGGCCTTGTGCCCCATCAGCAGGCCGGCCACCACCACCGCGATCACCCCGGACGCGTGGATCTCCTCGGCGGGCAGGAACGCCACCCACGGCGCGATCAGGGAGAGGGTGGTGTCGCTCACCGTGTCGGTGAGGCGGCGCCGGATCTTGCTGAAGACGAACGCGACGGCCAACCCCACGGCCACACCCGCACCGGCGGCCCACACGAAGTCGAGCCCGATCAGGCCGAGCTCGGCCAGGTCCAGCCCCGGCTCGTCGTCCCCTCCTCCGCCGCCGGACACCGCGGAGGCGGCGAGGATCGCTGCGATCGCCGTACGCAGGCACACCAGCGCGGTCGCGTCGTTCACCAGCGACTCGCCCTCGAGGATCGTGACGATCCGTCGCGGCATGCCCACGCGTCGGGCGATCGAGGTCGCGGCGACCGCGTCCGGGGGCGCGACCACGGCACCGATGGCGAACGCCGCGGCCCAGCTGATGGGGAGCAGCGCCTGAGCCACCACCCCGACACCGAGCGTGGTGAAGATGACCAGGCCCACCGACAGCAGGGCGATCGGACGGGTGTTCGCGCGGAAGTCGAGCAGCGACGTCCGGATGGCAGCCGAGTACAGCAGCGGGGGCAGCAAGCCCACGAGCACGAGCTCGGCGGTGATCTCGACGTCCGGCACGAAGGGCATCAGGCCGATCCCGAGGCCGAGCACGGTGAGCAGCAGCGGCGCGGGGACGCTGAGCCGCGCGGCCAGCGCCGACCCCGCCAGGACGACGACCACCAGACTGACGAGCATCACCGCGACGGACATGAGCGCATCCTGCCCCACGTCCCCGCTCGCACGACGGCCGTGTCCGCCGCACACTGGAAGCGACGGGTGACGACCCGGACGACAAGCGACGACGAGGGGACGACTGTGGCGGAGTGGGGCAGCTACTCGTTCCTCTTCGGACCACTGGTGGCGGCCGCCGTGCTGGTGGTCCTCATCCTCCTGCTCCGGTGGACCTTCACCCGGGGCCGTTCGCTCGTGCCCGCGAAGCCCCG
Source organism: uncultured Actinomycetota bacterium (assembly GCA_963843835.1). Classification (GTDB taxonomy): domain Bacteria; phylum Actinomycetota; class Actinomycetes; order Actinomycetales; family CAWJMD01; genus CAWJMD01. The sequence continues at coordinate 178,654 of CAWJMD010000004.1, read as the reverse complement.
TCCCGGGAAGCCGGACGACTACGGCCTGCTGGTCGCCGTCGCGTCACCTCCCACCATCATCGAGGCGGAGATGCTGCGGCGCCGACTGGAGGACGCGGGCATCCGCTCCACGCTCGCCGAGACGACCGAGGGGCCACGGGTGATGGTGTTCCGGTCAGAGCGACTCGTGGCGGAGCACGTCCTCACCCGAAACGGGTCTGGGTGACGGGCTGCCTGGTGACGTCGGCGCCGAGCGACTGCAGGGTGACGGCGAAGTCCGCGTAGCCGCGGTCGACGTGCTCGACGCCAGACACCTCGGTGAACCCGTCCGCTACCAGACCCGCGATCACCAGGGCCGCCCCCGCGCGGATGTCGCTGGCCTCCACCGGGGCGCCCGACAGACCCGGACGCCCGCGCACGAGGACGTGGTGGCCGTCGATCGTCAGGTCCGCGCCGAGACGGACCAGCTCGTGGGCGAACCGGAAGCGTGCCTCGAAGAGGTTCTCGGTGATGACGCCGGACCCCTCCGCGACAGCCCCGAGCGTCAGGGCGAACGGCTGCAGGTCGGTCGGGAATCCGGGGTACGGGAGCGTCGCGATGTCGACGGCCCGAGGCCGCTTGGGCCCCACGACCCGGATGCCCTCGTCGCGCAGCTCGACCTCGGCACCCGCCAGCCGCAGCTTGTCCAGGCTCGTGCGCAGGTGCTGGGGACGGGCTCCGCGCACGAGCACGTCGCCGCGGGTGGTCGCGGCCGCGTAGCACCAGGTGCCGGCGACGACGCGGTCCGGCACGACCTCGTGCGTCACGGGGAAAAGGCGGTCGACACCGGTCACCAGCAGCCGCGTGGTCCCGATGCCCTTGATCTGGGCCCCCATCCCCATCAGCATCCGGGCGAGGTCGTCGATCTCCGGCTCCCGCGCGACGTTGTCGAGCTCGGTCGTCCCGTCGGCGAGTGTTGCTGCCATCAGCAGGTTCTCCGTGGCACCGACGGAGGGGAACGCCAGCGGGACGAGCGCAGCTCGCAGGCCGCCCGGCGGCGCCTCGGCGATCAGGTAACCGTGGTCGACGTGCACCTGGGCACCGAGCGCCCGCAGCCCGTCGATGTGCAGGTCCAGTCCGCGCGAGCCGATGGCGTCGCCACCCGGCACGGCCACGTCCGCGTGCCCCGTCCGCGCGACCAGCGGACCCAGCACGCTGATCGACGCGCGCATCGCCCGCACCAGCTCGTAGTCAGCCCGGTGACCCGGCTCGTCGGGGACGTCGATCTCGACCACGCCGGCGTCCTTGTCGTGCTGCACGTCGCAGCCCAGCCGGCGCAGCAGCTCGGCCATGATGCCCACGTCGACGATGTCGGGAACCGACGTGAGGACGCTGCGCCCCCTGGCCAGCAGGGTCGCGGCCATCAGCTTCAGGACACTGTTCTTCGCGCCCACCACGGTGACCTCACCGGTCAGCCGCGCTCCGCCGACGACCCGGAAGCACTCCACGCAGCGAGCCTATGCCGCCCGGCCATGGCGCTGACGGGCAGCCGCCCTCCGCCGCCTAGGCTGGGCCCATGGCAGTCAGGATCAACCGCGTCTACACCCGCACCGGCGACGACGGCACCACCGGGCTCGGCGACTTCAGCCGCACGCGCAAGACGGACGTGCGGCTGGCGGCGTACGCGGACGCCGACGAGGCGGGCGCCGTCCTGGGGGTCGCACTGACGGCCGGCGGCCTGCCCGACGACGTCGCCACCCTGCTGCGCCGGGTGCAGAACGACCTCTTCGACGTCGGCGCCGACCTGTGCCTGCCGCTCGCCCAGGAGTACGCGTACGAGCCGCTGCGGATGCGGGCGGAGTGGGTCGCCGAGATCGAGGGTGCGATCGACCACTACAACGAGAAGCTGCCGAAGCTGACCACGTTCGTGCTGGCCGGCGGCACCACCCAGGCGGCGCACCTGCACGTCGCGCGGACGGTCGCGCGCCGGGCCGAGCGCTCGGTGTGGGCGGCGGTCGAGGCCTACGGCGCCGACGTCGACGGCGGCGTCAACACGATCGCGGCGCAGTACCTGAACCGGCTCTCCGACCTGCTGTTCGTGCTGGCCCGCTACGTCAACGTCGTCGCCGGCACGGACGACGCGCTGTGGCAGCCCGGCGGCGGACGCGAGTCCAGCTGAGCCTCAGGTGACGCGCCCGAACTGGCCGGGCGGACCTGCCTCCGCCCAGGACGCCAGGCCGGTGTACGCGTCCGCGCTCATCGCGAGGTCGACCTCCTCGCCGTCGTAGCGGCAGCTGATCACCGAGACGCCGGGGAGCACGGCGAGGGCCTCACCGCCGACCGGCACCCGCTCGCCGACGACCTCCAGCCGCGACCGCTCGAAGCTCAGGGCGGGCCGCACCGACAGCGAGAAGACCCGGAACCAGTCCAGGCGACCGGCGCCGTAGCGCGCCACCCCGATCGTCCACGACCCGCCCTGCGCCACCATCCGCACCGAGCAGTCGAAGGACCCGAGCTGTCGGGCCAGCACCACCCGACGGACCGTGAAGAGTGTGACGCCCACGACCAGGAGGAACGCGACCCCCGCAGCGATCTCGAGCGGAACGGTCCAGCCATCCACGACGTCAGCCGTGCGAGGTCAGTTGCCGCTGCGGGCCGCCGGGGTGTCCTCGACAGCGACCTTCTCGGCCACGACGAGCACCCGGTCGTTCTCGACGGAGAGGAAGCCGCCGTCGATCTCGGCGGTCACGACCTGTCCCTCGGTCGGGGTCACCCGGACCTCCCCCGGGGCCAGCACGCCCAGCAGCGGCGTGTGCCCGGGCAGGACACCCAGCTCACCGTCAAGGGTGCGGGCCATCACCATGGACGCGTCGCCGGACCAGATCGTCCGGTCCGCCGCGACGAGCTCGACATGCAGTGTGCCCACGGGCCTGCCTCCCACCTCGGGGGCGGCGCCGGGTCACGGCGCCGCACAACGTCTCCGACCATAACGGCTGGCCGGTGCCGTCCAACATCCGCCCTCGCCCGCCGAGCACCGGAGCCCCGCGCCACCCGGACGGGCGGGCGGGGCTCCGGAAGACACGTCAGCGTGGAGCGGTCACTCGCCTGTCTGCTTCTGGATCTCCGCCCACTTCTTCTCGACGTCGTCGAGACCACCGCACATGAAGAAGGCCTGCTCCGCGACGTGGTCGTAGTCGCCGTTCGCGATCTTCGAGAACGCCTCGACCGTGTCACCGACCGAGACCGTCGAGCCCTCGACACCGGTGAACTGCTTCGCCACGTAGGTGTTCTGGGAGAGGAAGCGCTGGATACGACGCGCCCGGTTGACGAGGACCTTGTCCTCCTCGGACAGCTCGTCGATGCCGAGGATCGCGATGATGTCCTGCAGCTCCTTGTTGCGCTGGAGGATCTGCTTGACCCGCACCGCGGTGTCGTAGTGGTCCTGGGAGATGTACCGCGGGTCCAGGATCCGCGATGTCGACGTCAGCGGGTCGACCGCCGGGTAGATACCGAGCGACGCGATGTCACGTGAGAGCTCGGTGGTGGCGTCGAGGTGCGCGAACGTGGTCGCCGGCGCCGGGTCGGTGTAGTCGTCCGCCGGCACGTAGATCGCCTGCATCGAGGTGATCGAGTGCCCACGGGTCGAGGTGATCCGCTCCTGCAGCACGCCCATCTCGTCGGCGAGCGTGGGCTGGTAGCCCACGGCCGAGGGCATGCGGCCGAGCAGCGTCGACACCTCGGAGCCCGCCTGGGTGAAGCGGAAGATGTTGTCGATGAACAGCAGCACGTCCTGCTTCTGCACGTCGCGGAAGTACTCCGCCATCGTCAGGGCCGACAGCGCGACGCGCAGGCGGGTGCCCGGCGGCTCGTCCATCTGGCCGAAGACGAGCGCCGTCTGCGCGAGGACGCCGGCCTCCTCCATCTCCACGATGAGGTCGTTGCCCTCACGGGTGCGCTCGCCGACACCGGCGAACACCGACACGCCACCGTGGTCCTTGGCGACGCGGGCGATCATCTCCTGGATCAGCACGGTCTTGCCGACGCCGGCACCACCGAACAGGCCGATCTTGCCGCCCAGCACGTACGGGGTGAGCAGGTCGATGACCTTGATGCCGGTCTCGAACATCTCGGTCTTCGACTCGAGCTGGTCGAAGGCGGGTGCCTTGCGGTGGATCGGCCAGCGCTCGGTGATGTCGAGCTTCTGGCCCTCCTCGAGGTTCAGGCAGTCACCGGTCGCGTTCCAGACGCGGCCCTTGGTGACGTCGCCGACCGGCACGGAGATGCCCTCGCCGGTGTCGCGCACCGGCATCCCACGGACCAGGCCGTCGGTCGGCTTCATGGCGATGGCGCGCACCATGTTGTCGCCGATGTGCAGCGCGACCTCGAGCACGAGGCGTGCGCGGCTCCCCGGTGAGCTCGTAGTCGATCTCGAGCGCGTTGTACATCTCGGGCATCGAGCCCGCGGGGAACTCGATGTCGACCACGGGGCCGATGACCCGGGCGATGCGGCCCGTACCAGCGGAGCCGGCGTCCGCGGTCTTCTCAGTGGCGGTGGCAGTCATCTCTCTCACTCTCAGCTCTCGGCTCCGGCGGAGGCGAGGGCGTCGGCGCCGCCGACGATCTCGCTGATCTCCTGGGTGATCTCCGCCTGGCGTGCCTGGTTGGCCAGCCGGGTGTACTTGCGGATGAGGTCCTGCGCGTTGTCGGACGCCGTCTTCATGGCCCGCTGCCGAGCCGCCTGCTCGGACGCGTTCGCCTGCAGCATGCAGTTGAAGATGCGGCTGCCGATGTAGCGCGGCAGCAGGTTGTCGAGCACCTGCTCCGGGCTCGGCTCGAACTCGTACAGCGGCAGGACGTCCTCGCTCCGCCGGCTCCTCGACGCCCTCGACGACCTCGAGCGGCAGGAGCCGGATCACCTCGGGCTGCTGGGTGACCATGTTGACGAACTGCGTGAAGACGACGTGGATCTCGTCCACCCCGCCGTCCTCCGAGCCCTGGGTGAAGGCGTCGACCAGCACGTCACCGATCTCGCGGGCGACGTCGTAGGTCGGCGCCTCGCTGAAGCCGCTCCACTCCTGCTCCACCTCGCGCCGGCGGAAACGGTAGAACGCGATGCCCTTGCGGCCCGCGAGGTAGGGCACGGTCTCCACGCCTCGCTCGCGCAGCCGCTCGTTGAGCCGCTCGCCCTCCTTGAGGACGTTCGACGAGTACGCGCCGGCCATGCCGCGGTCGCTCGTGATGATCAGCACGGCGGCCCGGCGGACCTCCGCCTTCTCGGTCGTCAGGGGGTGGTCGATGTTCGAGAACGTGGCCACCGCGGACACTGCACGGGTGATGGCCCGTGCGTAGGGCGACGACGCCCTCACCTGCTGGCGCGCCTTCGCGATCCGCGACGTCGCGATCAGCTCCAGCGCGCTGAAGATCTTCTTCAGCGACGAGGTGGAGCCGATGCGGTCGCGGTACACCCGCTGCTTGGCACCCATGGTCCCTCCTTCCCTGCTCGGTCTCGAGCGGCGTCAGCCGCGCTTCTGGCGGACGATCTGCTCCTGCTCGACCGACTCGTCCTCGAGCGCCTCGGACTCCTCGTGGCCGGCCTCGACGAGGTTCTCGCCCTCCTCGGTCTGGAAGCTCTTCTTGAACTTCTCGACCTCGGCCTTGAGCGTCTCGACCGTGTCGTCCTCGAGCTTGCGCGTCTCCTTGATCGTCGGCAGGACCGACTCGGTGCGGCGCAGGTGGTCGAGCAGCTCGCGCTCGAACTTGCGGACGTCCGTGACGCCCACGTCGTCGAGCGCACCGGTGGTGCCCAGCCAGATCGAGACGACCTGCTCCTCGACCGGGAACGGCGTGTACTGCCCCTGCTTGAGCAGCTCCATCAGCCGCTGACCGCGGGACAGCTGCTGGCGCGAGGCCGCGTCGAGGTCGGACGCGAACATCGCGAACGCCTCCAGCGCGCGGTACTGCGCCAGGTCGACTCGCAGCGAGCCGGCGACCGACTTCATCGCCTTGATCTGGGCGGCACCGCCGACGCGGGAGACCGAGACACCGACGTTGACCGCCGGACGCTGGTCGGCGTTGAACAGGTCCGACTCCAGGAAGATCTGGCCGTCGGTGATGGAGATGACGTTCGTCGGGATGTAGGCCGACACGTCGTTGGCCTTCGTCTCGATGATCGGCAGTCCGGTCATCGAGCCGGCGCCCATCTCGTCGGAGAGCTTCGCGCAGCGCTCGAGCAGGCGAGAGTGCAGGTAGAAGACGTCACCGGGGTACGCCTCCCGGCCCGGCGGACGGCGCAGCAGCAGCGACACGGCGCGGTAGGCCTCGGCCTGCTTCGACAGGTCGTCGAAGACGATCAGCACGTGCTTGCCCTGGTACATCCAGTGCTGACCGATGGCCGAGCCGGTGTAGGGCGCGAGGTACTTGAAGCCGGCCGCGTCGGACGCGGGAGCGGCGACGATGGTCGTGTACTCCAGCGCGCCGGCCTCCTCGAGGGCGCCGCGCACCGCGGCGATCGTCGAGCCCTTCTGGCCGATGGCGACGTAGATGCAGCGCACCTGCTGCTCCGGGTCGCCCGTCTCCCAGAACTCCTTCTGGTTGATGATCGTGTCGATCGCGACCGCGGTCTTACCGGTCTGGCGGTCGCCGATGATCAGCTGGCGCTGGCCACGGCCGATCGGGGTCATCGAGTCGATGGCCTTGATGCCGGTCTGCAGCGGCTCGTGGACCGACTTGCGGTCCATCACGCCTGCCGCCTGCAGCTCGAGCACGCGGGTCTCGGTCGACTCGATGTCGCCCAGCCCGTCGATGGGCTCGCCGAGCGGGTTGACCACGCGGCCCAGGAACGCGTCACCGACGGGCACGGAGAGGATCTCCCCGGTCCGCTTGACCTCCTGGCCCTCCTCGATGCCCGAGAACTCACCGAGCACGACGACGCCGACCTCGCGGACGTCGAGGTTCAGGGCCAGACCGAGCGTGCCGTCCTCGAAGGTCAGCAGCTCGTTGGCCATCACGCCGGGCAGGCCCTCGACGCGCGCGATGCCGTCACCGGCCTCGGTGACCCGTCCGACCTCCTCGCGGGACGCCGTCCCGGGCTCGTAGGACTGGACGAAGGAGTCCAGCGCGTCCCGGATCTCCTCCGGTCGGATCGTCAGCTCCGCCATCTGCGTGCTCTCCTCGGTTCTTCGGTTCTGCTACGTGGTCTGGAAGGGGTGGTGCTCAGCCGGCCAGCTCGCGCCGCGCGGCGGCGAGCCGGGCGACGACGCTCGCGTCGATCACCTCGTCGCCCACCTGGATGCGCAGCCCACCGACGACCGCGGGATCGATGTCGACGTCGAGGTGGATGGTCCGTCCGTAGATGCGCTGCAGGGCAGCGGCCAGGCGCTCGCGCTGGGCGACCTCGAGCGGGATCGCCGACGTGATGCGGGCGACCGCGCGATCACGCCGCTCGGCCACCGCGTGGCCGAACTCCTCGAGCGCGGCCTCGATGCGCCTGCCCCGCGGGTGGGCCACGGCACGACGCGCCAGCACCAGGGTGGCGTCGCTGACCTTGCCGGTCAGCAGGCGCTCGACGAGCTCAGCCTTGTCGGCTGCCGGTGCGCGCCGGTCGGAGATCGCGGAGCGCAGTGCTGGGTCCGCATCGACGATGCGGCCGAACCGGAACAGGTCCGACTCCACCTGCTCGAGCTGCCCCGCCTGCTCGGCGCCGCCGAGCACGCCGAGCACGCCCAGGTGCTCGCAGGCCTCCACGAGGTCGCGCGCCGAGGACCAGCGGTCCCGGACGAGGCCCGACACGACGTCGATCGTCGTGCCCGAGACCTGGGAGCCGAGCAGCTGCGCGACGAGGTCGGCCTTCGCCTGCCCGTCCCGCGACGGGTCGGTCATGGCCCGCCGCAGCGCGACGGACCCGTCGAGCAGGGTGGCCACCGCGAAGAGCTCCTCGCCGAGCCGGGCCGCTTCGGCACCACCCAGCAGCGGCTCGATGCGATCGACCGCGCCGGCCAGGGAGTGACCGCTGGTGCCTCGCATCAGAACAGCTCCTCGCCCGGCTGGGAGGTCCCCTCGCCGGTCGACCCGCCGTCACCGTCGGCCTGCGGTGCCGTCTTCTTGGCCGCCGTCCGCTTGGTGGCCGCCTTCTTGGCCGGGGCCTTCGCAGGCGCCTTGGTCGCGGTGGCGGTAGCCGTTCCTGCGCCACCGTCGACCGGGGTCGCCCCCGCCCGCACGGTCTCCGCGTCAGCGGTCTCGAGCTCAGCGAGGAACCGGTCGACGACACGCGACTGGCGCGCGGAGTCCTCCAGGGACTCACCGACGATCCGGCCGGCGAGGTCCGTCGCCAGCCTGCCGATGTCGCTGCGCAGCGACGTGAGCGCCTGCTGACGCTCTGCCTCGATCTGACGCTGCGCGGACGCCGTGATGCGTTGCGCGTCCGCCGCCGCCTTCTCGCGGATCTCCGCGGCGATCGACGCAGCCTCGGCCCGAGCCTCCTCACGGATGGTCGTGGCCTCGGCGCGGGACGCGGCGAGCTGCTCCTGGTACTCCTTCAGAGCCTGCTCGGCCTCCGCCTGCGCCTTCTCGGCCTCCTCCATCCCGCCCTCGATCGCGGCGGTGCGCTCGGCGTGGACCGTCTCCAGCGCCGGGACGACCTTGCGCATGAAGATCACAGCAGGATCGCGAAGCAGATCGTGCCGACGATCAGCTCACCGGGGTGAGGGATGATCGGGTACGCCGTCTCCCAGAAGGATCCGCTGCCCTCTTCGGCCGCGGCGAGCTCGATGGCTGAGTACTGCACGGTGGCTCCTCTGGCTCAGGGGTGGGTCAGCCTCGGAAGACGAAGGCGAGCGCGATACCGAAGATGGCGAGCGCCTCGGCGAGCGCGAAGCCCAGGATGGCGATCGGCTGCAGGATCCCCCGGGCCTCGGGCTGGCGGGCGACGCCGTTGATGTAGGCGGCGAAGATCAGGCCGATGCCGATACCGGGGCCGATGGCCGAGAGGCCGTAGCCGAGGATCGCGATGTTTCCGGTCATCTTTCCTACTCTTCCTTTCGATTCGTGTCGCGTGCTGCGTCACGAGGTCGGGGTGGTGCGGACAGTTCGGGGGTCAGTGCTCGTCGGACAGGCTGTCGGCGATGTAGAAGGCGGCGAGCAGCACGAAGATGTACGCCTGCAGGAACTCGATCAGGATCTCGAAGGCGGTGAGGATGAACGCCATCACGAACGGGCGCGACGCTGAGGACCTTCAGGGCCCCGCCACCGTGAAGCAGCATGTACTCGCCGCCCAGAGCCATCAGCAGAAGCAGCATGTGACCGGCGAACATGTTGCCGAAGAGTCGCAACGCGAGCGTGATGGGGCGCGTGAAGAAGTAGGTGATGATCTCCAGGAAGAACAGCAGCGGCACGATGAAGCCCGGCAGCCCGGGGGGGACCAGGCCCTTGAGGTAGCCGATGGGGCCCTTGGCGCCGAACGCCGATCGCCGAGGTACAGCACGTAGACGAACAGTGCCAGCGCGATCGGGAACGCCGATGCGCGACATCGTGGGGAACTGGAGCACGGGATCACGCCGGCGAGGTTGTTGACCAGGATGATCAGGAACAGGCTGAAGAGCAGCGGCAGGTACGGGCGAAAGTGCTTCTCGCCGATCATGTCCCGCGCGATGCCGTTGCGCACCAGGCCGTACGTCGACTCGAACGCCCACTGGCCCCTGCTCGGCACCACCGTGAGGCGGCGGGTGAGCAGGAGCGCACCCCACGCCACGACGGCGGTCAGGAGGACCATGACGACCATCGACCGGGTCAGGGCGAAGGCACCGTCGCCGATGAGGGGCTGCCAGAAGTCGGTCTCGGACGGGGCCACGAAGCCCTCGCCCTCAACCGCGAGCACCTTCTGGACGAACACGTCGGCAGTCACTTGCTGTCCTCCGTGGGCAGGTCGTGGGAGCGGGGAGCAGGTCCATCAGGGCCAGGCTCCGCAGAGGCATCACCGGCACCACCCGTCGTACTCGGGGCGGCGGCGTCAGCCGAGGGAGACGAAGCCGAACGCTCGGTACCGTACCGGAACCAGATGATGGACAGGGCCACGGCCATCCCCGTGAGCAGGCCCACCAGCACGATCCAGCTGGTCCCCAGCCACCTGTCGAGCAGCCAAGCGGGCAGGCCGAAGCCGATGAGCCCGCTGATCATGGTGTTGGCGGCCCCCCATGCGACCGACTCCGGCAGCGGGCCGGGCCGCGGCGCGATGGCGTCGGACAGCCGGAAGCGACGCTCCTGGCCGCGACCGTCCGTCATGACGGATCCTGGGTCGGGGCCGTCTCCGGCTCGTCGTAGACCAGGGTCCGGGCCCGCGAGTAGGCGAAGATCTCCAGCGGCAGCCACACCATGGCGCACAACAGCGCCGTGAGCGCGAACGCCGTCCCCGACAGCCACCTCGCGTCCTGCAGGAGCACGAGCAGCAGGCCGAGAAGGCCGACCTTGGTGATGTAGGTGACCAGTGCGATGGCCATCACGTTCGCCGGGGCGGTACGGGCGGTGCGCCCCATCACGACCAGGCTCGCGGAGAAGAAGGCGAGGACGACGACGACGGCCAGCGCCGCACCCCACAGGCCGGGCAGTCCCTCGACCCAGGCGGCGACCGCCGTGGCCGCCACGCCCACGGCCGCCGTCGGCACCAGGGCCCCCCGCAGCATGGCTGCGTAGGGGTCGTGGGGCCGGGCAGCGGGGCTCACGTGGTGGCCTTCCTGTGGCAGGCGCTGCCCCGTGGGGCGGGTCGCCGGGAGGTCATCTCGGTGGGTCTCTGAACGCTTGTGAACGCTATCACAAGCCCTCGGCGCCCCCGGTGGGCGTCTTCTGCCGGGTCGTCCGCGCCCGAGACCCGCCTCCCAGCGGGCCCAGGGTGAGGGCAAGCGCCACGAGCGCGACAGCGAGCCAGCCCGGCAGCCAGATCCGCAGCGGCAGGAAGGCGCCGGAGACCGCCCCGAACGCCAGCACGGCCGTCCACAGGTACATCACGCCGACCGCCTTCGGGTGGGAGTGGCCGAGGTCGAGCAGCCGGTGGTGCAGGTGCTGGCGGTCGGCCGCGAAGGGCGACTGGCCGAGCCTGACCCGCCGCGCGACGGCCAGCAGCAGGTCGGCGACCGGGAGCAGCAGCACCATCAGCGGCAGCAGGACGGGGAAGAACGCCGGCACCAGCCGCGCGTCGCGAGACGACCGCGGGGTCGACCTGGCCGGTGACGGCGATCGCCGAGGCCGCGAGCAGCAGACCGAGCTGCATCGCGCCGGAGTCCCCCATGAAGATCCGCGCCGGGTGGATGTTGTGCGGCAGGAAGCCGAGGCAGCAGCCCACCATCGCAGCGGCGACGACGGCGGCGAGGTTGGAGAAGTCGCCCGGGCTCGCCTCGCGTGTGAGCAGGTAGGTGTAGACGAAGAACGCGCCCCCGGCGATCGCCATCACACCCGCGGCCAGGCCGTCCAGGCCGTCGATGAAGTTGACCGCGTTGATCGTCACCACGACCGCCACCACCGTCAGGAAGAGGAAGAGCCCGCCCGACCCGACCGTGACCCCGCCGAGAGGCAGCGTCATCAGCTGGACCCCCTGCCAGGCGAGCAGCCCGGCGGCCAGCGACCTGGCCCGCGAGCTTCGTCATCGAGTCCAGGTCCCAGATGTCGTCGAGCACACCGAGCAGGCAGACCAGCCCGGCGGCGGCGAGGATGCCCCACGGCCCCTGGGCAGAGCCGAACATCGCCTCGAAGAACGGGCATCGGCGTCGCCACGACGAGAGCGGCCGCGCAGCCCGCGAACATCGCGACGCCACCCAGCCGCGGTGTCGGCACCGCGTGCACGTCGCGCTCGCGCAGCGGCGTCATCGCCCCGGTGCGCTCGGCGACGCGGCGGGCGACGGGCGTCGCCAGGTAGGTGACGGCCGCCGCCACGAGCATGACCAACAGGTACCCCCTCATCCGCCGCCGCCGGCCTCCTGGCGTCGGCGTGCCCGGAGCGGTCACCGGCGCGGGCGAGGGTGCCGCCGTCCTCGAGGCCAGGGACCACCTCACGGAGCTCGGCGAGGCTGACCGCACCCGCGCGCACCATCCGCAGCACCTCGCCGGTCGCGTCGACGATCGTCGACGGCGCAGCCGGTCCCGACTCGGCGGCTGCCCGCCCCGGCCGTCCTCGAGGTAGCACCTGACGCCGCTGAGCTGGCTCGCGCGCCTCCGCGGTCGTCGCCGCCGGTCGGCCGGTGAGGTTCGCGCTGCGAACGGCGAGCGGACCGGTGCTCGTCAGCAGCTCGAGGGCGACCGGGTGGTCGGGGACCCGCACGGCCACGGTGCCGCCGGTCTCCCCGAGGTCCCACGTGAGCGACGGCTGGGCCCAGCAGATCACCGTCAGGCCGCCGGGCCAGAACCGTTCGGCGAGTGCGGCGACGTCGTCGCGGACGTCGCTGGCCAGCGCCGGCAGCACGTCGGGCCGCGCGATCGAGCACGGGCGGCGGCATCTGCCGTCCGCGGCCCTTGGCCTCCAGCAGCCGGGCGACGGCGTCGGGCTGGAAGGCGTCGGCGGCGAGCCCGTAGACGGTGTCGGTCGGGAGCACGACCAGCTCGCCGCGGCCGATGGCGGCCGTGGCCAGCCTCAGACCCTCGGCGCGTTGCGTCTCGTCACGGCAGTCGAACAGCTTCACGGCGCCAGTCTGTCACCGGCCGACCGGGGGCAGGTCGCCACCACCCCGCGAGGACCCGCCCGCCGGCGGCCGGACCGCGGTCACCCAGCGCGGGCGACCGGTCAGGTCGCGGTGGCCGTGGGCCTGCTGCCACCCGGTGGCGCCGAGCACCCGCAGCAGCGCGTCCTGCTGCGACTCCGCGTGCTCCATCACGACCACTCCCCCCGGACGCAGCAGCCCGGCCGCACGCGCGAGCACCGCCCGCGGGACGGCCAGGCCGTCGTCGGACCGCCCGTAGAGCGCGACCTCGGGGTCGTGGTCGGCCACCTCGGGGTCCACCGGAACCATCCCGTCGGGGATGTAGGGCGGGTTGCAGACCACGACGTCGACGGTGCCGTCGAAGGACTCCCCTTCGGGGCCCGGCCAGGTCGTCGCGTCGGCCAGATGCAGCGCGGCACCCGTTCCGGCGAGGTTGCGAGCGGCCCAGGCGTGCGCCTGCGGATCGACCTCGACAGCGTGGACGACGGACTGGGGCACCTCGGTGGCGACCGCCGCGGCGATCGCGCCGGAGCCCGTACACAGGTCGACGACCAGCGGTTGGTGACCGCCCGCGGCCAGGTGCCTCGCCGCCTCGACCGCCGCGCCGGCGACGTCCTCGGTCTCCGGACGCGGGACGAACACGCCCGGCCCCACCGCGAGGCTCAGGCCGCGGAAGGGCGCCTGGCCCGTGAGGTGCTGCAGGGGGACGCGTCTCGCCCGCTCGTCCACGAGTGCCTCGAAGCCGCCCGGAGCCTGCGCCCCCCGCAGCGCCGCGGCCTGGACCTCACCACGCCCCACGCCCATCAGGTGCCCCGCGAGCAGCTCGGCGTCGACCCGGGCGGACCGGACGCCGGCGCCGGCCAGGCGCGCGGTCGCGGTCCGCAGCGCGTCAGCGAGCGGCAGGCGGTCACGGTCCGCGCTCACGCCTGGTCGTCGCCCGTCGAGCTGTGCCTCCTCGTCGGCGGAGACGGCGGACTCGATCACGGGGTCGAGGTCCCCGTCCAGGACGAGGTCGAGGTTGTAGGCCTTGAAGCCGGTGCGGTGGTCGCTGATCCGGTTCTCGGGGTAGTTGTACGTGCGGATGCGCATCGACCGGTCGACGGTGCTGACCTGCGAGCGACGGGTAGCGGCGGCCTCGGCGTCCGCGGCCTGCTGGGCGGCGGCGTGCAGCCGAGCGCGCAGGATCCGCATCGCCTGCTCCCGGTTCTGCAGCTGGCTCTTCTCGTTCTGGCACGAGGCGACGACGCCGGTGGGCACGTGGGTGATGCGGACCGCCGAGTCGGTGGTGTTGACCGACTGCCCGCCCGGACCGGAGGAGCGGTAGACGTCGATGCGGAGGTCGTTCGGGTCGATCGTGACCTCGACGTCCTCGGCCTCGGGCAGCACCAGGACGCCCGCGGCCGAGGTGTGGATGCGGCCCGGCCGACTCGGTGACGGGCACGCGCTGCACGCGGTGCACGCCGCCCTCGTACTTCAGCCGGGCCCAGACTCCGTCCTCGGGCGGGCCGGCGCCGCGCGACTTCACGGCGACCGCCACGTCCTTGTAGCCGCCCAGCGCCGACTCGGTGGCGTCGATGATCTCCGTGCTCCACCCGCGTCGCTCGGCGTACCGCAGGTACATGCGCAGCAGGTCGGCGGCGAACAGCGCCGACTCGTCGCCGCCCTCCCCCGCCTTCACCTCGAGGATGACGTCGCGCCCGTCGTCGGGGTCCCGCGGCACCAGCAGGTGGCGCAGGTGCTCGACCGCGGCGTCACGGCGTGCCTCGAGCGAGGGGAGCTCGGCGGCCAGCTCCGCGTCGTCGCCAGCCATCTCGGTCGCGGCGTCGACGTCGTCCTGCGCGGCGCGCCACGCGCGGTGGGCGCTGACGACACGGTCGAGCTCGGCGTACCGGCGGCCCAGCACGCGGGCCCGGCCCTGGTCGGCGTGGACCGCGGGGTCCGCGAGCCGCCGTTCCAGGTCTGCGTGCTCGGCGAGCAGCGGATCGACGACCTCGAACACGACGACTCCCTCGGACGGAGGACGCGGCGCACCGCTGGGTGCACCGAACGCGGCAGCGCCGGTCCCTCCCCTCGACGGGGACGGACCGGCGCTGCGGTGTGGCTACTTGGCGTCGGAGTCGGCCGTGGCCTGCTCGTCGCTCTTCTTCTTGCCGTAGCGCGCCTGGAAGCGGGCGACGCGTCCACCGGTGTCGAGGATCTTCTGCTTGCCGGTGTAGAAGGGGTGGCAGGCACTGCAGACGTCGGCGTTGATGCGGCCGGAGGTCTCGGTGCTGCGGGTCGTGAACGTCGCGCCGCACGTGCAGGTGACGGACGTCTCGACGTACTGGGGGTGGATGTCAGGCTTCACTTCGGGCTCCTTGGTGATGGCCGCCGGGTCGTGCTCTCCCGTGTGGAGGCACGTGAACCGGAGCCGGTGTACGAGTGTGCCAGAGCGGTGCCGATCGACGAAAACGCCGCCGACCGCCCGCTGCAACGGGCCTGGCAGGCGGGGTATTCCGTGAGGAACCCCGCCCGCCGGGCGCGTTGCGCGTGGTGCGGAGTCGTGCTGGGTGGTGCCGGGTCGCGCAGGTCAGTCGTCGGCGCCGGGCGCGGACGAGGTCTTCTGCACCTGCATGAGGAACTCCGTGTTGCTCTTGGTGTCCTTCAGCTTGTTGAGCAGCAGCTCGAGCGACTGCTGCGAGTCGAGCGCGGTGAGCACGCGACGCAGCTTCCACATCACCGAGAGCTCCTCGCGGCCGAGCAGGATCTCCTCGCGGCGGGTACCGGACGGGTTGACGTCCACCGCCGGGAAGACGCGCTTGTCCGCGAGCGAGCGGGAGAGCCGGAGCTCCATGTTCCCGGTGCCCTTGAACTCCTCGAAGATGACCTCGTCGGCCTTGGAGCCGGTCTCCACCAACGCCGTGGCGAGGATGGTGAGCGAGCCGCCGTTCTCGACGTTGCGCGCCGCACCGAAGAACCGCTTCGGCGGGTACAGCGCCGACGAGTCGACACCGCCGGAGAGGATGCGGCCCGAGGCGGGCGCCGCGATGTTGTACGCACGGCCGAGGCGCGTGATCGAGTCGAGCAGCACGACGACGTCGTGGCCCATCTCCACCAGGCGCTTCGCGCGCTCGATCGCGAGCTCCGCCACGGTCGTGTGGTCGTCGGCCGGACGGTCGAACGTCGAGGCGATGACCTCGCCCTTGATCGTCCGCTGCATGTCCGTGACCTCCTCGGGGCGCTCGTCGACGAGCACGACCATGAGGTGGGCCTCGGGGTTGTTCGTGGTGATCGCGTTCGCGATCGCCTGCAGCACCAGCGTCTTGCCGGCCTTCGGCGGCGACACGATCAGGCCGCGCTGGCCCTTGCCGATCGGGGCCACCAGGTCGATGATCCGCGTCGTGTAGATGTTCGGCTCGGTCTCGAGCCGCAGCCGCTCCTGCGGGTACAGCGGCGTGAGCTTGCCGAACTCGACCCGCTTGCGCGCCTCCTCGGGCGTCTGACCGTTGACCGAGTCCAGGCGGACGAGGGCGTTGTACTTGGCCCGCTGACCCTGCTGGTCGTCGCGCGGCTGCCGGATGGCACCGATGACGGCGTCGCCCTTGCGCATGCCGTTCTTCTTGACCTGCGCGAGCGACACGTAGACGTCGTTCGGGCCGGGCAGGTAACCCGACGTCCGGATGAACGCGTAGCTGTCGAGGATGTCGAGGATGCCGGCGACGGGGATGAGGACGTCGTCCTCACGCAGCTCCGGCTCGTCGGACATGCCGCCCATCGGGTCGCCGCCACGGCCCCCGCGACGCTTCCGGTCGCGGTACCGGTTGCGGCGACGTCGGCCACCGGGGCCCTCGTCGTCGTCGTCCGGCCCGTTGTCGCGGTTCTGGTTGTCACGGTTCTGACGGCCCTGGCTCTGGCCGCCGTCACGGTTCTGGTTCTGGTTCTGACGGTCCTGGCGGTTGCGGTTGCCTCGGTTGCCCTCGCCGTCGCGGTTCTGCCCCGCATCGCGGTTCTGCTGGCCGCCCGAGTCGCGGTCCTGGTCCTGGTTCTGGTTCTGGTTCTGGTTCTGGTTCTGGTTCTGGTTCTGGTTCTGGTTCTGGTTCTGGTTCTGGTTCTGGTTCTGGTTCTGGTTCTGGTTCTGGTTCTGGTTCTGGGCGCCCTGGTCGTCGCGGCTCTGACCCTGACGGTCACGGGCCGACTGGCGGTCGCGGCGGCGCGAGTCGCGGTCGGGGCCCTCGCCGTCGCCGGAGCTCTCGGGCTTCTCGCTGCCGGTCCGCTCCTCCTGGCGTCCGCCCGGGGCGGAGCCGGTCTCGGACGTGGGCTCGGAGGACGTGCGCTGCGCGGGCGGGGTACGCCCGGCGGGAGCGCCGCTCCCGTTCTGTTGCGCACGGATGGCCTCGAGCAGGTCGCTCTTGCGCATCTTGGAGGTGCCCTTGACGCCGAGCTGGCTGGCGAGCGCCTGCAGCTGAGGCAGGCGCAGGCCAGAAAGGGCGCCGGAGGAACCGGGCTCGGTGCCTCCCGCTGCGTGCGCGGTGGTGGTGTCTGTCACGAAGGATCCTTCCCCCTCGTCAGCGGCTGGTTGGTCACAGCCGGGTGTCCGGCTCCATGGCCGGTGAAGTGGGTGCCGCATCGGATCCCGCTGCTGCGACGTCTTCACGCCGAACCGCAGATCACGTTGGGGCTGCTGCCCCCATCCAGGCGGAACTTCCGGCATGGGCCGGGCGCTGATGCGGGAGCGTTGCCACCATAACACCGACGAAGGCCGCCCGCTTCCCGTTCGCCCCTCAGCGCGTCGGGCGACCGGTCGCCCGGCATCATCCGGTCGTCGACGACACGGCCCCGGCGGTGTCGATGCCCGGAGCGGTCACCGTCCACCCGTTGCGGACGATGGTCCGCACGCGGGCCAGGACGCCGGCCGACCGCTCCCCCAGCACCAGCACGGTCGGACCTGCTCCGGAGACGACAGCCGCCAGCCCCTCACCGCGCAGAACGTTCACCAGGGTGGCCGACTCCGGCATCGCGCTCGCGCGGTAGGGCTGGTGCAGGCGGTCCTCGGTGGCGGGCATCAGCAGCTCCGGACGGCGGGACAGGGCCTCGACGAGCAGCGCGGCACGGCCGGCGGTGAAGGCCGCGTCGCCATGCGGCACCGTGGCGGGGAGCATGGCTCGGGCCCTGGCGGTCGACAGCTCGAAGGCGGGCAGGCACACGACGGCCTCGACGTCGGGGTGGGTCTCGATCCGCACCGCCCGGGCGCCGCCCGGTCCCGTCCACCCGACGGTCATCGCGCCCAGCAGTGAGGCCGAGGCGTTGTCGGGATGGCCCTCCAGGTCGCTGGCGACCTCCAGGGCGGTGATGTCGTCGAGCAGCTCCGGTCGTGCCAGCAGCCCGCGGGCGGCGACGACGCCGGCAACGACGGCAGCGGCCGACGACCCGACCCCGCGACCGTGCGGGACCCCGTTGCGGCAGACGATGCGCAGACCCGGCTGGGGCGCCCCGACCCGGTCGAGGGCAGACCGCACCGATCGCACGACGAGGTTGGCCTCGCCGGCCGAGATCGTCGCCTCGCCCTCCCCGGTCACCGTGACGTCGGCGTGCTCCCCCGAGTCGACCGCCTCGACCACGACGTCGTCGTAGAACCCGAGCGCCAGGCCGGCGCAGTCGAAGCCGGGGCCGAGGTTCGCGGCCGAGCCGGGCACCCGCACGCGCACCTCGGAGTGCATCCGCAGCTCGGGCGCGCCACCGGTCCGTGCCGTCAGGGACTCGCGAGACACCTACAGCCCCAACGCATCTGCGATGCTGACGACGTCGACCGACACGCGCTCGGGCTGGACCTCGTCGCCACCCGGGCCACGCATGGCCCACTGCGGGTCCTTGAGTCCGTGGCCCGTCACCGTGATGACGACCCGCTGCCCCGGCGCCAGGTGCCCGGCCGCGTGGCGCATGAGCAGTCCCGCCACGCCCGCGGCGGACGCCGGCTCGACGAAGACGGCGTCGCGGCTCGACAGCAGACGGTGCGCCTCGAGGATCTGCTCGTCGGTCACGGCCTCGATCACACCGCCCGACTCGTCACGCGCGGCCTCGGCCTGGTGCCACGATGCCGGGTTGCCGATGCGGATCGCCGTCGCGATGGTCTCTGGGGTGTCGATCGGGTGGCCCGCCACGATCGGCGCGGCACCGGCCGCCTGGAAGCCCCACATCGCGGGCCGGTGCGTCGCGGGGCCGGGCTGCTCGGACGTCGTCGTGTACTCGGTGTAGCCCTTCCAGTACGCGGTGATGTTGCCGGCGTTGCCGACCGGGAGGCAGTGGATGTCGGGGGCGTCGCCGAGCGCGTCCACGACCTCGAAGGCCCCGGTCTTCTGACCCTCGATCCGGTAAGGGTTCACCGAGTTCACCAGCTCGACGGGGTACGCGTCGGCCAGCTTGCGCGCGACGGTCAGGCAGTCGTCGAAGTTGCCGTCGACCTGCAGCAGGCGGGCGCCGTGGGCGATGGCCTGGCTGAGCTTCCCGAGGGCGATCTTCCCGTCCGGCACCAGGACGGCACAGGTCATACCCGCCGCCGTCGCGTAGGCCGCGGCCGACGCGCTGGTGTTGCCCGTCGAGGCGCACACGACCGCCTTGGCTCCCAGCTCCGCGGCGCGCGTGATCGCCGTGGTCATGCCGCGGTCCTTGAACGACGCGGTCGGGTTCATCCCCTCGACCTTGACGAACACCTCGCAGGAGGTGAGGTCGGACAGGTGCGCCGCGCGCACGAGCGGCGTCCCGCCCTCGCCGAGGGTGACCGGGCGGGTGTCCGCGCCGAACGGCAGCCGGTCCCGGTACTCCGCGATCACGCCGCGCCACTGGTGGGGCATCAGGACCCCTCGACCCGCAGCACCGAGGCGACCGCATCGACGATGTCGAGCTCGGCCAGCGTCCTCACGGTCGCCGCCAGGGCCGAGTCGGGTGCGGTGTGCGTGACCAGCACGAGGGCCGCCCCCGATGCACGCCCGCGCTCCGGGCCGTCCGTCGCCTCGGGGTCAGCCGGCAGGAGGCGCTGGCTGACGGTCTCGAGGGAGACCCCGTGGTCGGCGAAGACCTGCGCCACCTGGGCCAGCACCCCGGGACGGTCGGCCACGTCGAGGCGCACGTGGTAGCGCGTGAGCACCTCGCCCATCTCGAGGACGGGCAGGTCGGCGTAGGTCGACTCGCCGGGTCCGCGTCCTCCCCCGACCCGGTGACGAGCCACCGCGACCAGGTCGCCCAGCACCGCGCTGGCGGTCGGCTGGCCACCGGCGCCGGCGCCGTAGAACATCAGCGAACCCGCCGCCTCGGCCTCGACGAACACGGCGTTGTAGGCGCCGCGGACCGCGGCCAGGGGATGCTCCCGCGGCAGCATCGCCGGGTGCACGCGGACCGAGACCCCCTGACCCGCAGGGGTGTCGGTCAGCTCGCAGATCGCGAGCAGCTTGACGACGCAGCCCGAGGCCGCGGCGGCCGCGACATCGGTGGCCGTCACGGCCGTGATCCCCTCGCGGTGCACGTCGGCCGCCGAGACGCGCGTGTGGAACGCCAGGGAGGCGAGAATGGCCGCCTTCGCCGCCGCGTCGAAGCCCTCGACGTCTGCCGTCGGGTCGGCCTCGGCGTAGCCGAGCGCCTGAGCCTGCTGCACCGACTCCTCGAAACCGGCTCCGGTGGAGTCCATCTGGTCGAGCACGTAGTTGGTGGTCCCGTTGACGATGCCGAGGACCCGGGTGATGCGGTCCCCCGCCATCGACTCCCGCACCGGCCGCACCAGCGGGATCGCACCTGCCACCGCGGCCTCGAAGTACAGGTCCACTCCGTGCTTGGCCGCGGCCTCGTAGAGCGTCGGACCGTCCTCGGCCAGGAGGGCCTTGTTGGCCGTGACGACCGAGGCGCCGTGCTCCATCGCGCGCAGGATCAGGGACCGTGCGGGTTCGATCCCGCCGATCACCTCGACGACCACGTCGGCCCCTTCGACCAGGGCCTCCGCGTCGGTGGTGAGCAGGTCGGGATCCAGGTCGAGGTCCCGCCGCCGCGTGGGGCGCCGCACGGCGATGCCGACGAGCTCGAGGGGTGCGCCGACCCTGGCCGTCAGGTCGGCGGCGTTCGAGGTCAGCAGCCGCGCGACCTCCGTACCGACCACGCCGCAGCCGAGGAGCGCCACGCGCACGGGACGCGCCTGCGCCGGGGCACCGGGCCCGCTCTGCTCAGCGACCACGCCGTCCTCCGTCGTCGGGCGGTCCACCGTCCAGGCCGCCGAGGGATGCTGCCGGACCCCTGCCCGGGCACGCCGATCTTCTCGCGTGTCCACCCTACGACCGCACGACGTCCCGCCATCCGGACACGCGGGTACGACGCCGACCGCTCACCCGGACGAACGGGGCCTCCAGTCCAGGCCTGCGATCAGCCCGGCAGACCCAGCCCGTGCCCGAAGGCGAACAGCGGGTCGTCGTACCCGGGGACGTCCTCGGGGTGGCGGCGCACCTGCTCCATCGACCGGGGCAGGTCGAACGGCATCCGGCCGCGCGGCACCACGGCGCCCGTCAGCGCCTCCATCAGGGCCGCGTCGCAGGTCCCGAAGCTGCCGACCACGGCGGAGCTGAACGGCAGCAGGGGCGTGAGCACGGCCGGCCGGTCGAGGACCACGTCCACCACCAGAGGGCAGCCACGTGCGATCCGGGCGAGCCGGGACACCAGCCCCGGGGGGAAGTCCAGCGAGCCCTGGTGGAACCACGACTCGAGGAACAGGTCGGAGCGGGGTTCGAACGGCGCCATCAGCCGGACGAGGGCGACGTCCGCGTCCTCGGGGCGGTCGACGACGGTCGCGTACCGGCCGACCACGGCCGGGTCGGCACCCTCGAGGTAGACACGGACGCCCTCGGACATCGGCAGGACGGCGGCGAGGGCGTCGGAGCCGTTCTGCAGCACGGTGACGGAGGCTGACTGCGCAGCCATACCGGCGGCGCGGAAGTCCTCACGGCCGACGACCGCGGCCGCCTCGTCCTCGTCGACGTAGGGGTCGTCGAACAGGCCGAGCCGGAACTTCACCAGAAGCAGTCGGCGCGCGGACTCGTCGACGCGCTCCTCGGTGACCCGCCCCTGGCGCACGAGGTCGAGCAGGACGTCGACGCACTCCTCGCCACCGAACTGGTCGCACCCGGCGTGCAGGATCAGCTCCATCCGGCCGTGCGCGTCGAGGTGCTCGACCCCCCACGAGCGGGCCGGCAGGACCTGGTCGCCGACGTGGTTGTCATTGACGAGCTCCCAGTCGGTGAGCACGACGCCGTCGTACCCGAGACCCTCGCGCAGCATCCCGGTGACGACCTGGCGGCTGTACCCGAAGCCCACCTGCTCGACGGGTTCGCCGTCGACGACGAGGTCGACCGGCATGCCGTAGTAGGGCATGACCGCGGCCGTCCCGGCCTCGACCATCCGCGGGAACGGGCTGAGGTGGTCGGCGAACCGTCCGCCGGGGTAGACCTGCTCGCGGCCGTAGGGGAAGTGCGCGTCCTCGCCGTCCTTCTGCGGACCACCGCCCGGGAAGTGCTTGCTCGTGCACGCCACGCTGCCCGGCCGGAGCGAGCCCTGTTGGAACCCGGCCAGGTAGGCCAGGCCCAGCTCGCTGACCAGTGCGGGGTCCTGCCCGAACGTCTGAGCCTGACGGGCCCAGCGCGGCTCGGTGGCCAGGTCGAGGGTCGGGTGCAGCGCTGCCCGGATGCCCACCGCCACGTACTCCTGCCGGGCGATGTCCGCGAACCGCCGCACCAGGTCGGCGTCCCGCAGCGCGGCCAGGCCGAGCGGCTCGGGCCACTGCGAGAACGCCTTCGCCGCGAACGAGGCGCCGGCGTTCTCGATGAACGCGTGCCGGGGATCCGTCGAGATCGTCACCGGGATGCCGTGCGGCGTCTCGGCGGCCAGCCGCTGGACGGTGTTGTACCAGCGGGCGGCCATCCGCGGGTCGTCCAGGTCGTGGACGTTGAAGTGGTTGACGAACTTGCCCTGGACCACCTCACGGGTCGACGACTTGCTGATCCTCCCCGGCCCCTCGAGCACCGAGCCGTCCGACCCCGCCTCGATGACGGTGTGGAACATCAGGCCGACCTTCTCCTCGAGGGACAGCCGCGGCAGCAGGTCGTCGACCCGCTCCTCGGCAGTCAGGTCGGCGTTGCGGTAGGGCTGCTGCTTGGTGGCTGCTCGTGCGGTGGGCATGTCTCTCCCGAGAGTGGTGAGCGGGGCGGTGAGGGTGGGGACGGGGGTCAGGCGCGACCCGCCGCGAACTCCTCGATACCGATGACCGGTCGCAGCCGTCGCTCGACCTGCCTGGTGGAGAATGCCTTCCGGATCACGTCGTGCTCCATGACGTTGCCGATCGCGCCCATCACCATCGCCTGGTCGAGCGCGAGGTAGCGGCGCGCGATCGTGCCGGAGCCCACCGCCACGGCATCGAAGAAGCCGCCCTCGGCGTACGCACCCAGCTCGCGCTCGATGCGCGTCAGGTTGGTGAACGCCTCGACCGGCTCGTGCTGCATCGCCAGGAACGAGGCGTGCGGGGTCACGACGCCGTCGCCGTACGTGGGCGTGGGGTTCGTCCCCGGTCGCGCCGTCCCGAAGCCGGCGTCGTAGTTGGTCTTCTCGACGTCCGAGAAGTAGCCCTCCGGGTTGAGCCCCAGCGCATCGACGCCGTACTCGCGGTAGTTCGCGAGCGGGTCGCTGGAAGGCGAGAAGCCCCAGTACCCGTAACCGGCCTCGAGCATCCCGTGCTCGCGCTGCGCCCGTACGTGCAGCGGGTGGTTGCGTCCCCACGACCTGGGGGCCCACTTGGCCTCCGGGACGAACACGTCGGGCATCAGCTCCTCGAACATGCTGCCGCCCCAGCCCGGGACGATCTTCATGCCGCGGTACTCGTACGCCCCTTCGTACACGTCGATGCCGAGGTACGTGCGGTCGAAACCGACCGGCTTCGACTCCTGCCACGACCAGTCGTCGGACGAGGGGAAGGTGCGCCAGCTGGCGTAGTAGTGGGCACCGGGGACCTGCCCGGTAGCGATGCCGAGGTAGCTGGTGATCCGCGTCTCCGACACCGTGGTGTCGTAGTGGTGGTGCGTGTACCAGACGTCCGGTCCTACGCCGATGTGGTTTCCGGTGAACGTGCCCGAGCCCTCCGGCGGCGGGGCGTCGTAGAAGCCGCCGTGCATGAGGCCACCCGGACGCGGGTGCGAGGCGTTGTAGAACATGTCCCAGCGCATCCGGGAGAACACCTGGTCCGCGAGCCGCGAGACCCGGCGGTCCGCCGAGCGCACGACCATGAGCGCGGCCCCGAGCCACCCGTTGTCGACGCTGGACAGGAAGGGGTAGACGCGGTCGCCGGTGCCCGGCCAGGCGGTGATGACCTCCCCGGAGGCCTCGTCGTACCAGTTGTAGTACATGCCGCTCGGCTCGTGGTGCCGCATGCGCAGCAGCGTGCGCAAGGTCCGGTCGAGGCGCTGCGTGCACTCCTTGCGGCTGATGATGCCCAGCTCGCGGGCGACGATCGCGCTCCACAGGTAGCCGCCGATGTTGGTCGGCGAGGTGTAGCCGCTGCGGTCGCCGGCAGCGAGCGACTCGGGGATGTTGTCGGCCGGCAGCCCCGTCGCAGGGTCGGTCATGGCGTCGAGCGAGTGCCAGGTGTCCGCCGCCCACCGGTGGACCCGGCGGGGGTCAACGCGACCCGCGTCCCGGCCGCTGAGCAGCACGGCCGGGGCCGACGCGGAGGCAGGACCTGCGGTCAGCAGGCCTCCACCGATGGTGGCGGCCGCTCCGGCGGCGACGAGGAACTGGCGACGGGACGTGGACGGCGTGGTGGCCATCGGATGGGGCTCCGATCGTGGATCGTACGTGTCTTCGGACATGCGGCTTACGGCCGCAATGGTTCTCACTTGATGCCGGTGGTGGCGATGCCTTCGATGATGCGGCGCTGGAAGGCGATGAAGACGAGCAGCACCGGGACGACGACGACCGTCGCACCCGCCAGCAGCAGGCCGTAGTTCATGCTGTTCTGACCGGTGGAGTACAGGGCCAACGCCACCGGCAGCGTGTAGTGGTCCTCGGTCTGCGCCACGACCAGCGGCCAGAGGAAGTTGTTCCAGCTGCCGAGGAACGTGAGGATGCCGAGCGTCGCGAGGGCAGGCCCGCACAGCGGCAGGAAGATCTGGGCGAAGATGCGCAGCTCCCCGGCTCCGTCGACCCTGCCCGCGTCGAGCAGGTCGCGCGGCAGCCCGAGGATGTACTGGCGCATGAGGAACACACCGAAGGGGCTGACCAGGAAGGGCAGGATCAGTCCCGGCAGTGAGTTGATCAGCCCGGCGTTCGCGACCAGCACGAACAGCGGCACGAAGGTCACGACGCCGGGGATGAGCAGCGTGGTCATGACCAGCAGGAACACGACCTTCTTGCCGCGGAAGTCGAGCATCGCCAGGGCGTAGCCGAGCATCGAGCAGAACAGCAGGTTCCCCGCCGTGACGACGACCGCCACGATCGCGGAGTTGACGAAGTACGTGCCGAAGTCGAGCCGGGAGAACAGCTGCGTGTAGTTGTCCAGCGACGCGTTCTCCGGCCACCACGTCGGCGGGATCTGGCGGAGCTCGCTCTCGGACTTGAAGCTGCCGAGCACCATCCAGGCGAACGGTGACGCGACGACGACGAGCAGGAGGGACAGGACGGGGTACAGCCAGTACCGGCCCAGGCGGGGTCGGCCACGGGGCTCGGACTGCTCGGTCCGGACATCCGGAGCGTCCGCAGCCACGACGGGCACGGTCCGCAGGACGTCGTCTCTGGTGGTCATGAGGTGTTCTCCCGCAGCAGGCGGAACTGGATGGCCGTCACGACGGCGACGACCACGAAGATGATGTAGCTGAGCGCCGCGGCGAAGCCGTAGTTGCCGAAGCCGAACTGCTGGAACGTGTACATCGTCATCGAGAGCGTGCTGTCCACCGGCCCGCCCTTGGTGAGCACGAACGGCTCCTCGAAGAACTGCAGGTAGCCGATCATCGTGGTGACGGAGACGAACAGCAGCGTTGGTCGCAGCAGAGGCAGGGTGATGTGCCGGAAGCGCTGCCAGGCGCCGGCCCCGTCGATGGCGGCGGCCTCGTGCAGCATCGCGGGCACCGCCTGCAGGCCGGCGAGGAAGATGATCATGCCGGTACCGAAGTTGCGCCAGGCGGCCATCAGGATGATGCCCGGCATCGACCAGTCCTCGCTGCCGAGCCAGTTGGGGCCGTCCATGCCGAACCAGCCGAGGAAGGTGTTCAGCAGGCCGCCGTCGGTCTGCAGGATGAAGCGCCATACCACGGCCACTGCGACGATCGAGGTGATCACCGGCAGGTAGAAGCCGAGCCGGAAGAAGGCGCGGAGCCGGGTGATGCCCTTGTCGAGGGCCACCGCCGCCGCCAACGCCATCACCAGTGTGAGCGGCACTCCGACGAGGACGAAGTACGCGGTGTTGCCGGCCGCGGTGACGAACCTGTCGTCCGACAGCGCGCGCGTGTAGTTGTCGAGCCCCACCGGGTTCACCGAGAAGGGTGTGCGCAGGTCTCGCGCGCCGGTGTCGGTGAAGCTCATGAAGAGCGACTGGATGACCGGCCAGACCGTGAAGGCCAGGAACAGCAGGCAGAACGGCAGGGCGAGGATCCAGGCCGCCCGCCCCTCCCGCAGCCGGGTGCGGCGGCGGGAGGGGACGGCGGTCGGAGCCGTCGTGGTGGCGGTCATCGCGCCTTACTGCCCTGTGCCGATCGACTCGGCCTGCTTCTGGACGGTCTGCAGCGCGGCCCCGACGTCCTCACCGTTCCTCGTGACCTTCGCCAGCTCGGTGTCGAAGCCGGTCACGACCTGCTCCCAGGTGGGGAAGGACGGCGGCGCCTTCGCGGTTTCGAGCTGGGTGCCGAACGTCGAGAGCTTCTCGTCCTCGCTGAGGGCCGGGTCGTCCCAGGCGGCTGTCGCAGCAGGGAGGTCGGTGGACAGGCCGTACCACTTCGCCTGGACCTCGGGGTCGGAGAGCCACTGGACGAGCTTCCAGGCGCTGTCGCGGTTCTCGCTGTCCTTGAAGACCGCGAGGTTGGACCCGCCGACGAAGGACGCCGAGGTCTCCTTCTCGGGCATGGGCATCACGGAGTACTTGTCTGCGAAGCCCTCGCCACCGACGGTCTCGACGGCCGACATCATCCAGGGGCCGGAGATGAACATCGGCACCTTGCCGCTGACGAAGTCCGGCTCGGTGGTGGGGGTCGCCTGCGCGGCGGGGTCGGCGATCCCGTCGGTGAAGTAGCTCTGGTAGTACTCCACCGCCTCGGCCATCTGCGGGCTGTCGAACTGGTAGCCCGAGCCGTCCTCGGTGGTCAGCTCGGCGCCGTTGGACCACGCGAACGGGAGGACGGACTGCCACGAGCCCTGGCCTCCGGCCTGGAGGCCGATCCCCCAGGTCGCGCCGGCCTTGGACTGCATGTCGGAGGCCATCTGGTGCAGGCCCTCCCAGTCGCTGGGCGGCTCCGTCCAGCCGGCCTGCTCGGCCAGGTCGGTGCGGTAGTAGACGAGCCGGGTCTCGACGTACCACGGCACGCCGTACGAGGTGCCGTCGACCTCGGTGGTGGACCAGGCGCCGTCGAAGAACGAACCGGGGTCGATCGTGGACGGCGTCGGGTCGAGTGCGCCCAGGCCGGCGAACTCACCCATCCAGGTGGTGCCGACCATCGCGACGTCAGGGGTCTCACCGGCCGTGATCGCCGTGGTGAACTTGTCGTGCGCGGAGTCCCACGGGACGGCCGTGACGTCGACCGTGACGTCAGGGTTGGCGGCCTCGAACTCCTTGGTCAGCTCCGGCAGCTTCTCCCCCTCGGCCCCCATCGCCCAGACGGTGATGGTGCCGGTCGCCGGGCCGTCGCTGACGTCCTGCCCGGCCTCGTTCGCGGTCGAGGGTCCGTCGGCGGCGCGGCCGCAGCCGGACACCAGCATCGCTGTGGCAGCGACCGCGGCCAGCGCGATCGTCGGCGTGCGTCGTCTCATCGGGTGTTCTCCTTCGGTGGCGGCACGGGGGCCGGGGTGTGGTCAGGCGGTCTCGGGGAGGCGTTCCGGGCATCCGCACGACTCGCGGATGACGGGGCGCGTGGGCAGGACGGTCAGGTCGGGACTGGGAGCGCGGCCGGCGGACAGCTCGTGCAGCCGCTCGGCGGCCAGACCGCCCAGCTCGCGGACCGGCTGGCTCACCGTGGTGAGGCCGGGACGGACGTAGCGCGCGGTCATGAGGTCGTCGAAGCCGACGACGGCGAGGCGCTCCGGGACGCGCACCCCGGCGGACTGCACGTGTCGCATCACCGACAGCGCGAGCTCGTCGTTGGCGCAGACCAGGGCGTCGGCGTCGATCTCGCCACGCATCCAGCGCGCACCGACCTTGGCGCCGTCCTCCTCACGGAACTCCGTGCGGACGGGCGGAAAGGGAACGCGGTCGCGGGCACCGTGCGCCTCGGCGTACCCGCGGTGGCGCTCGCGGACGTCGGGAGCCGCGTCGGGGTCGCCGACGAAGACGACGCGCTCACGCCCGTGCTCGAAGAGGTGCTCGGTGAGGAAGCGTGTGCTCGACGCGCTCTCGGCGGTGATCGCCTCCACCCCCGGCCGGGGGTCGCCGGCGACGAGGAGGACCGGCTTGGCGGCGCGCAGCATGTCGACCACGGAGTCGGGGATCGCGGCGGACCCCAGCACGGCGAGCGCGTCCACACGCCCCGCGAGACGCTTCACCGCGGCACGGAGGTCGTCGCGGCCCTCGGCCTGCAGCAGGAGCACGCCGTGGCCGAGCTCGGCCGCCCGGGCCTCGAAACCCATCAGCAGCTCGGAGTAGTACGGCCCGGCCAGCTCGGGGAGCACCAGGGCCTGCGCCTCGTGGTGACGCACGGCGAGGCTGCGCGCTGCGCTGGTGGGCACGTAGTTCAGCGCGTCGACGGCGTCCAAGACGCGACGTCGGGTGGAGTCCGAGACGGTCGCGGAGCCCTGGAGGACTCGAGAGACGGACGCGATGGAGACCCCCGCCTCGCGGGCGACCGAGTAGATGGTGGCGGTGCCGGAACGCTGCTGCACGGTGCCCTGCCTCCCCTCACCCTCGTTGGTGAAAGCGCTTACAAGAAGCCACCATGACGGGTGGGAGGGCGCGCGTCAACCCCCGAAGGACTGCAGATGCACGTGAGCTGGACGTTCCGCCCCTTCCCGGAGGACACGGCGTAGGGGCGCAGCGTCCAGCTCACGACGGCGGGGGCCGGGGGCGGGATCAGAGGTTGCCGCGGAGGTCCTGCTCGCGCTCGATCGCCTCGAAGAGGGCCTTGAAGTTGCCCTTGCCGAAGCCGAGCGAGCCGTGTCGCTCGATCATCTCGAAGAAGACGGTCGGGCGGTCGCCGAGGGGCTTCGTGAAGATCTGCAGCAGGTAGCCGTCCTCGTCGCGGTCGACGAGGATGCCGCGCTTCTGCAGCTCCTCGATCGGTACACGCACCTCGCCGATGCGCGCACGCAGCTCGGGGTCCTCGTAGTACGAGGGCGGCGTGTCGAGGAACTCGATGCCCTCGGCGCGGAGCGCGTCCACCGTCTGGAGGATGTCGTTGGTGGCGAGCGCCAGGTGCTGGGCGCCCGGCCCGCGGTAGAACTCGAGGTACTCGTCGATCTGGCTCTTCTTCTGCGCGACCGCCGGCTCGTTGAGCGGGAACTTCACGCGGTGGTTGCCGTTGGCGACCACCTTGGACATCAGCGCCGAGTAGTCCGTGGCGATGTCGTCCCCGATGAACTCGGCCATGTTCACGAAGCCCATGACGCGGTTGTAGAAGCCGACCCACTCGTCCATCTTGCCGAGCTCGACATTGCCGACGATGTGGTCGAGCGCCTGGAAGATGCGCTTCGGGGCGCCGGGCCGCTTGGAGTACGTCGAGGTCCGCGCCACGTAGCCGGGCAGGTAGGGGCCGGTGTACCGCGAGCGGTCGATGAGGGTGTGGCGGGTGTCCCCGTACGTGCCGATCGCGGCGCGGCGGACGGTGCCGTGCTCGTCGGTGACGTCGTTGGGCTCCTCGAGCACCACGGCCCCCTCCGCGCGCGCCTGGGCGATGCAGCGGTCGACGTCGGGCACCTCGAGGGAGATGTCGACGACGCCGTCGCCGTGGGTGCGGTGGTGGTCGTGCAGCGGGCTGTCGGGCTCGACGCCCCCGTTGACCACGAAGCGGATCGAGCCGGAACGCAGCACGTAGGACTTGTGGTCGCGCCGGCCCGTCTCGGGACCGGCGTACGCGACCAGCTCCATGCCGAAGGCGGACTGGTAGAAGTGCGCCGTCTGGGTCGCGTTGCCGACGACGAAGACGATGGCGTCCCAGCCGGTGACCGGGAAGCGGTCGGTGCTCTCGTCGTACTCGACCAGCCCGACGAGCTGCTTCAGCTGAGCCAGGTCAAGATCGGCCTGGCGCTCCTGGGGGGTGAGCTCGATGGTCATGACGACTCCTTCTCGATGGCGGACGGGCCTCGACCCGCGGACATCCCGACACTGTGTCCGAGACCGGTCGATCGGACAACTCTGCCCTTCAGGGCTGCCCAGTGTGTACATTCTGCGTCGTCCGATCGGCGAATCACTGGTCGGACTGTCCAGAGACCTTGCTCCGTGGAGGAGACATGGCGGTTCGCCCCCTCGACACCCTCGACGCGGCTCTGCTCGCCGACCTGCACGCGGAGCCGCGGATCAGCGTGCTGGAGCTCGCGCGGCGGCGCGGCGTGGCGCGCGGGACCGTGCAGGCCCGTCTTGAGCGGTGGCAGCGCGACGGACTCGTCGGCACCCCCGGTCCGCAGGTCGATCCCGCAGCGATCGGCTACCCGGTCACGGCGTTCCTCACCCTGGAGCTGCGCCAGGAGCGAGGACGCGGGGACGTCGAGGAGCACCTGGCCGAGATCCCCGAGGTGCTCGAGGCCCACACCATCACCGGCACCGGTGACCTCCTCGTGAGGGTGGTCGCACGGTCGAACAACGACCTCCAGCGCGTCATCGACAGTGTGGTGGCGGACCCGGCGGTGAGCCGAACCTCTACTGTGATCGCTCTGCACGACATCATCCCGTTTCGCACCATGCCGTTGGTGGAGTCCGTCACGCGCGAAGACCGGTGACGGCTGCCTCAGGTAGCGGAGCACACGTGCCGAGGATGAGGCAGGTCGGCGCCGACCGGACGCCGTCGAGCTGGGTCCTGACACGGAATGGAGCACGCGTGAGCGACGACGTGCGACGCCGGCCGCTGACGCCTGGCCGCGCCGTCGTGCTGACCGTGGTGGTCGCCGGACTCGCGACGGTCGGTGTGCTCACGCGACCCGTCGACTCACCGCTCGCGGTGTGGTGGCCCGCCGCCGGGGTGGCCGTGATCGCCCTGCTCACGACCCACCGCCGTGACTGGCCGTGGGTGTGCCTCCTGATCTGGTCCGCCACGGCCGGCGGCAACGTGCTGGCCGGCCGCGAGGCCTTCCCCGCCGGGCTCTTCGGCATCGCCAACACGGTCGAGGCGCTGGTCACCGCGGTGGTGATGCTCCGTCTGTCCGACGGACGGGTGGCCCTGCGGACCGTGGACGACGTCGGCAGGCTGCTGGCGTCCGCGATCTGCGGTGCCGCTGCCGGCAGCCTCGTCGTCCTCGGCCTCACCGAGCTGGTCCTGGACGGCAACGGCCTGCTGGGCGTGCGGACCTTCCTGGTCACCCACCCGACGGGTGTCCTGCTGGTTGCGCCTGTCGTGCTGGTGATGTCACGGCCCCGCCCCGGACGGCGGTGGCTCGAGCTCGCCGTCCAGGGCGTCGCCCTGATGGCAGCGCTCGGCGTGGTGTTCGGTCAGGACCAGAGCCTGCCGCTGTCGTTCCTTCCGACCCCGGTGCTGCTGTGGGCCGCCCTGCGCTTCGGGCCGGGCGTGACGACGGCCCAGACGCTGGCCGCCGGTGTCTACGGCACGCTGGCCACGGCGCTGGGCTGGGGGCCGTTCGCCGCGGCGGCGGCCGCGTCCGACGCAACCCTGACGATCCTGCTGGTGCAGTCGTGGGTGGTGGTCACGACGGTCGTCATGCTCGTGCTGAGCCTGACCGTCGAGCGCTACCGCGTGCAGGCAGAGACGGTCCGCCGCAGCGAGGAGCTGCTGCGTCGCACGTTCGATGAGGCGATGCTCGGCATGCTGTGGCTCCGGGCGCCCGACGGCGAGCCGATCGAGCAGGCCTGCGTCGTCCGAACCAACGACCTCGGGGCGCAGATGCTGGGCGTGGTGCCGGGCGACCTCGTGGGGGCGCCGTGGCTCGACCTGCTGCACCCGGGGGACCGGTCGCTCGCGCGCGCCGGTCTGGCGCAGACGACGGGCGACCACGCGGACGGCTGGCAGTGCGAGCTGCGGGTCACCGTCGACGGCTCGGAGCGGTGGCTGGCGGTCACCATGTCGCCGCTGGGGGCCGGTGACGAGGGCGGCCTCGGGATCAGCGTGCAGATGGACGACGTGACCGACCGCCGCGACGCGCAGAACCAGCTCCAGGAGCTGGCACTCCAGGACCCGCTCACGTCGCTGGCCAACCGCACGCTGCTCATGCAGCGGCTGCGGTACTGGCTGCACGCCGGCGGAGAGGACGCCGGCCGGGTCGTCCTGCTCTTCTGCGACCTCGACGACTTCAAGAACGTCAACGACTCGTCGGGCCACGCGGTCGGCGACGCCGTGCTCGTCCAGGTGGCCGAGAGGCTGCGCCGGGCGATCCGGCCGCAGGACCTCGTGGCGCGCCTCGGGGGCGACGAGTTCGTGTTCCTCCTGCCCTGCCGCGACCAGGACGCCCAGGCTCTCGGGGAGGGCGTGGCGCGACGGCTGCTCGACGAGATCGCCCGGCCGATGCAGCTGACCGGCAGCACGTACCGCCTCGCGGCCAGCATGGGCCTGACGGTCTCCCGCGACGGCAGCACCCCCGAGTCGCTGCTGCGCGAGGCCGACACCGCGATGTACGAGGCCAAGCGCGAGGGCAAGAACCGGTTCGCGTCCTACACCGACGCGCACCACGCCAAGGTCACGCGTCGTCTGCGACTCGGGACCGAGCTGCACACGGCGCTGGAGCGCCACGAGTTCCGCCTCCACGTGCAGCCGGTTCTCGACCTGGCGACCGGGGAGATCGTCGCCGGGGAGATGCTCGTCCGGTGGCAGCACCCCGAGCAGGGACTGTTGCTGCCCGGCAGCTGGCTGGACGTCGCCGAGAGCACCGACGTGATCCACGGCCTCGGCACGTGGGTGCTGCAGGAGGCGTGCCGGGTGGGCGCCCACTGGTGCGAGGTGCTGGGTGACCGGGCCCCGACCGTGCACGCGAACGTGTCAGCCAGGCAGCTCGGCCGAGGACTGCTCGTTCCCGACGTGCTCGGCGCGCTGGAGGCGGCCGGCCTGCCCGGTAGCCAGCTCGTGATCGAGCTGACCGAGACCCAGCTGGACCGCGCCGAGTCGGCGGTGCTGGCGGACGTCGACCAGCTGCGCAGCGCAGGCGTCCGGCTCGCCGCCGACGACTTCGGCACCGGCTACAGCTCGCTGACGCGCCTGACCGACCTGCCGGTCGACGTCCTCAAGATCGACCGCACGTTCGTCGGCCGGATGGTGGACGACCGGCGAGCCTCCGCCGTCGTCGGGGCCCTGCTGGCGATGGGTGACCTGCTCGACATCGAGGTGGTCGCCGAGGGCGTCGAGACGACCGTGCAGGAGCAGGCGCTGCGCGACCTGGGGTGCCGTAAGGCCCAGGGCTTCCTGTGGAGCCGGGCGGTGGAGCCGTCGGAGTTCCTCGCCCAGGTCACGGCGCGCCGGTCCGTCACCACCTGAGGCACGTCAGCCGCTGGATGCCGTTCCCCTGGAACCGATCCGGTTGGCCAACGCATCCGCGACCTGCTGGGCCGCGCGGCTGACGGCCGCCTCGACCTGGGCCTGCGCCGCCCCGAGCGGCAGGGACCCCAGCCACACCACGCCGACGCTGGCCTCCAGCGCCTGGCCGACGACCGGGACGGGTGCGGCGAGGCCGCAGGCACCCGGCTGCAGCTCGGAGTCGGTGTGCACCACGGCCCTGCTGCCCCCTCGGAACGCGAGGATCGCCCGACCGGCGGCCCCGCGGTCGAGCGGGTGGCGCGACCCCACGCGGTAGGCGACGTGGAAGTCCGTCCACGTGGGCTCCACGACGGCCACGGCCAGCGCCTCGGTCCCGTCGGCCAGGGTGAGGTGCGCGCTGGCGCCCACGCGCTCCGCCAGCTCGCGCAGGACCGGCGTCGCCGCCTGCCTGAGCAGGGGCTGTACCCGTTGCGAGAGCCGCAGCACCCCGAGGCCGAGGTCCACCCGTCCCCCGGGGCCGCGACCGACCAGGCCGTGCTGCTCGAGCGTGGTGAGCAGGCGGTACACGATCGGCCGGGCCACCCCGAGGGTGGCGGCGATCTCCGTCACGGTGTGCGAGCCGTCGGCAGCGAGCAGCTCGAGCACCCTCAGGCCGCGGTCCAGGGTCTGCGAGGTCTCGGCCCTCCTCACGCGCTCGCTCGTCACCGTGGCTCCTCCTCGACAGGCGTGGCTTCTGCGGGGCGCCGGGCGATGGCCGCGTTGCGCTCCTCCAGCAGCAGTGACAGCACCCCCCGGACGAACACGTCGTCGGCGAGGTGCGCGCCGCCGTGGGCGTCCTGGTCGACGAGCTCCTGCGAGGGACGTCGTCCAGCGAGGGGGCTCACGCTCCGAACCTAGCCCGAGCGGCCGACCGGGTCAGGACCGGGAGACGAACCGCGAGCGCAGCAGGTCGATGCGCTGCTGGATCTGCTCGACGCTCGCACGGGCCACCTCGCCACCGCCGGAGGTGCGGCGGAGCTCGGCGTGGACCACCCCGTGGGGCTGGCCGGTGCGCCGCGACCAGGCGGCGACGAGGCCGTTGAGCTCCTTGCGCAGGGTCGCCACCTGGCGGTGCGTCGCCGCGTCGACCGACGGGCGGGCCGCCTCGACTGCGTGGTCGCCACCGGCGCGCCGGCGGCGCGCCGAGTGCTCGGACTGCCGCTGGCGCAGCAGGGTGGACACCTGGTCGGGGTCGAGCAGGCCGGGGATGCCGAGGTAGTCCTGCTCCTCATCGCTGCCGATCTCGTGACCGGTCCCGAACTCGCCGCCGTCGAAGAGCACACGGTCGAACGAGGCCTGCGCCTCCAACGCCTCGAAGGAGCCGAGCAGGTCGTCGCTGGCCCTCTCCGAGGCCTGCGCGCGGGCGACCAGCCCGTCCTCGGGCGTCCAGTCGAGGGATGGGTCGTCGGTGCTCGGTCGGTCGAGTGCGTGGTCCCGCTCCAGCTCCAGGGCCGACGCGAGCTCGAGCAGCGGCGGGACGCTGGGCAGGAAGATGGAGGCGGTCTCGCCGCGCCGACGAGCTCGCACGAAGCGCCCGACGGCCTGGGCGAAGTACAGCGGCGTGGAGGCCGACGTCGCGTAGACCCCGACGGCCAGCCGTGGCACGTCGACCCCCTCCGACACCATCCGCACCGCCACCATCCAGCGCTGGTCGCCGCCTGCGAACTCCTCGATGCGCGACGAGGCACCGCTGTCGTCCGACAGCACGACCACGGGGGCCTGCCCCGTCACGCCCCGCAGAACGGCAGCGTAGGCGCGGGCGGTCCCCTGGTCGGAGGCGATCACGAGGCCCCCGGCGTCGGGCACGTGGGCGCGCACCTGGGTGAGCCGCGTGTCGGCCGCGGCGAGCACGCTGGCGATCCACTCGCCGTCGGGGTCGAGCGCGGTGCGCCACGCCTGCGCCACCTGGTCGACGGTCAGCGGCTCACCCAGCCGCGCACTGATCTCGTCCCCCGCACGGGTACGCCACCGCATCTGGCCCGAGTAGGCGAGGAACATCACCGGTCGGACGACGCCGTCACGCAGCGCGTGGGCGTACCCGTAGGTGAAGTCGGCGCGCGAGCGGCGGATGCCCTGGCGGTCCGGCGCGTACTCCACGAAGGGGATCGCCGCGGTGTCGGAGCGGAACGGCGTGCCGGTCAGCGAGAGGCGGTGTGGAGCTGGGGAGAACGCGTCGCGGATCGCCTCGCCCCAGGACAGCGCGTCACCCCCGTGGTGCACCTCGTCGAGCACGACGAGGGTCGGCGCCGCCTCGGTGCGGGCGCGGTGCAGGTTCGGGCGGGCGGCCACCTGGGCGTAGGTCAGCGCGACCCCGTCGTAGCCCGCTGCGTGCGTGCCCTGGCTGTTCCGGAAGCCGGGGTCGAGCTGGATGCCGACCCGGGCCGCGGCGTCGGCCCACTGGCGCTTGAGGTGCTCGGTCGGGGCGACCACCGTCACCCGCTGGATGCGTCCGGTCGAAAGGAGCTCGGTGGCCACGCGCAGAGCGAACGTGGTCTTGCCGGCGCCGGGGGTCGCAACGGCCAGGAAGTCCTTGGGCTGGCGGGCCAGGTACTCCTCCACGGCCCGCGCCTGCCAGGCCCGCAGCTTCGAGGCTGTGCCCCAGGCGGCCCGCTCGGGGAAGGCCGGCGGCAGGTGCGAGGCCGCGGCAGCACTCGCGTGCTGCGGGAGATGGACTGCTGCTGAGCCCTGCTGGCTGTGGAGGTCACCTGGGTGACCGGCAGACGACGACGAGCTCACGATGGGTCCCAGGCTAGACGACCGGGACCCGGATCGAGGCATCGCCTCAGGTGGCGGGCGCGCCCTGCGGGCTGCGGGTCCGCACGCGGCTGCCGACGACGGCCGCGAGCAGCCCGACGAGAGCCAGACCGAGCCACATCCCGGCGAACAGGGACGCGTCCTGGCCCGCCGCGCTGTGGCCCGCCGCGAACACGGCACCCGCGGCGCCGACCCCGATCACGGACCCGAGCGCGTCGCTGACCTGCAGCGACGCCGAGTTGCTGCCGTGCCGACCGGGTGCGGAGAGCCCCAGCACGAGCACGCTGGTGCTCGACAGGGCCATCCCCATGCCGAGACCGCCCAGCGCCCACACCGGGACGACGACCCAGGGGGTCACGGCGTCGAGCATCGTGAGCGACAGCGAACCGACGGCCACCGCCACCACGATCCCGCCGGCCGCCAGGAGGGTGGCTCGGTGGAGCCGCAGCCCGGGCCTCGCCTGGAGGTACGACCCGGCCGCCCACCCGAGCGCTCCCCCGGTCAGCCCGAGGCCGGCCTGTGCCAGCGGGATCCCGCGCTCGGCGTGCAGGGCGAGAGGCACGTACGTCTCGGCGCCGAAGAAGGTCGCGGTGAACAGGCCCCGCACGACGATCACCGAGGGCAGGCCCCGGGCCACGCGCAGGGTCCCCGGCGGCAGCAGCCGCGGGAGCGACACCACGACCAGCAGCGTGCCGACGGCCCCGGCCAGGAGCACCGGCGTCGTGAGCCCGGTGAGGTGCTGGGCGAACCACTGCACGAGTGCCGCACCGACGGCCAGCAGCAGTCCGGCGAACGACCGTCTCAGCACCAGCGTGCGAGCGCGCTCGGCCCGGCCGGGTGCCTGCTCGACCGACAACAGGGAGAGCTTGGGGACCATCAGCACCAGGGCGACGACGGCCACCGGGGGGACGGCGAGGAAGACGACGCGCCACGAGACGTCGGTGGCCAGCCACCCGGCCAGTGGTGGGCCCAGCACCGACGGCAGCACCCACGCGGCGGACAGGAGTCCGAACACCCTGGGCCGCATCGCCTCGGGGTAGATCGCGCCGATGACCACGTAGGCCGCGACGACGAGTGCGCCGCCTCCTGAACCCGACACCACGCGGCCCAGGAGCAGCATCGGGAACGTGCTGGCTGTGCCGCAGACCAGGAGCCCGCCCGCGAACAGCACGAGGCCGACCACGAGCGGCCCTGCCGCGCCGCGCTGGTCGCTCACGGCTCCGGCCACGACCATGCCCAGCAGGCTCGCGGTGAAGAACAGCGAGAACGCCAGGGAGTAGCTGCGCAGGGCGTCGAGGTCGGCGGCCACCACGGGCATCGCCGTGGCGACCGCGAGGGCCTCGAAGGCGATGAGGGTGACCAGGCCGATGATGGCGAGGGAGACGAGGCGGTAGCGCCTCGCGAAGGGACCGGCTCCTGCGGCGCCGGAGCTCACTGCTCCGATCCGGGACCCGAGTCCTTGGGCGCGCGCAGTCCGTCGTAGATCTCCTGGCAGATGGGGCACACCGGGAACTTCTTCGGGTCGCGGCCCGGCACCCAGACCTTCCCGCAGAGGGCGATCACCGGTTCGCCGGAGAGCGCGGAGGTGAGGATCTTCTCCTTGCGCACGTAGTGCGAGAAACGCTCGTGGTCGCCCGGCTCGACGGTCTGCTCGACCCGCTCGCGCTCCAGCAGCCCGGTGGTCTGCCCGCTCCGGGACGGCTCCGACAGCGGTTCGGGGGTGGGAGGGGGCAACGGCTCGCTCATGGCGCAACTCTACGACCGGCGCGTGAGCGGTCCCACCCCTAGTTCATGGCGGGGTCGTCGGGGTACGTCGCGACCAGTGCGAGGTCCCCGCCCTGCCTGCGCAGCACGAGCGGCCACAGTCCCTCGGGGTCGTCGGTGAAGGCGTCGCGCGGCGCGGCGTCCACCACGAACCAGGAGCCCTCCACGATCTCGTCCTCGAGCTGCCCGCTGCTCCACCCCGCGTACCCGGCGAAGATCCGCAGCCCGCCGATCGTCTCGGCCAGGTCGTTCGGCTCCACGTCGAGGTCCACGACCCCAAGAGATCCGATGATCCGGCGGATGCCGGGCGGTTCGTCGTCGTCGCCGGGCACCGACGCCAGCCCGAGCGCGGAGTCCTGGCTCACCGGGCCGCCGGTGTAGAGGCGCCCCGGCACGGTCGCGTACGGCTGCCAGCCCGGCAGGACGGCCTCGACGTCGACGCCTGACGGACGGTTGACCACCACACCGAGCGCGCCGTCCTCGGAGTGGTCGAGCAGCAGGATCACCGTCCGCCGGAAGGTCGGGTGCTCGAGGGCGGGTGTGGCCACCAGCAGCTTGCCGGTCAGCCAGGTGGTCATGCGCCCATCATGGCGCGACGTCGGGTTCCCCGGCAGCACGGGCGAGGAGTTACCGGACGACCCCTACCCAGGACCGGAAGGTCGTCCCCGTCGTGTCCCGGCCTCGGCCCACCACCAAGCGGCCACCGCGACGACGACACCTGCGATGTCGGCCAGGGCGTCGGTGACGTCCCCCGACCGGCCCGGCACCACCGTCCACTGCAGCACCTCGCTCAGCAGAGCGTGGCCGACCAGCACCGCGGCGACGGCCCAGGCGGGAAGGCCGGCACGCAGGGAGGGGTAGGCCACGGCGCCGAAGACCACGGCGTGCACCAGCAGGTCGTACCCGGCGAGTCCCCCGGGCACGGACGGCCGCGGCCAGTAGAGCACCACGAGCTGGACGACCAGGGCGGCAGCGGCGAGGACGGTCCAGCCGCGGCGTGTCACGGGTGGTCGCTGACGCTGGGCCCGCCCTCCTTGACGGCGGCCTGGACGGCGCTGGCCACGACGCTCGCGACGTCGGGGTGGAAGACGCTCGGGACGATGTAGGTGGCGTTGCGCTCGTCGTCGCCCACGACACCGGCCAGAGCGGTGGCCGCGGCCAGCAGCACAGCAGGCGTGATCGTGCGCGACTGAGCGTCGAGCAGCCCTCGGAAGACGCCCGGGAAGACCAGCACGTTGTTGATCTGGTTGGCGAAGTCGCTGCGGCCGGTGGCGACGACCGCGGCGTGGCGCGACGCGGCGACGGGGTCGACCTCCGGCACCGGGTTGGCCATGGCGAAGACGATCGCGTCCTCCGCCATCGTGGCGATGTCGTCCTCGGTGAGGATGTCGGGCGCGCTCACGCCGATGAAGACGTCCGCGCCGGCCAGGGAGTCGGCCAGGGTGCCGGTCACGCCGCGCGGGTTGGTGTTCTCCACCATCCACTTCGAGGTCGAGTCGAGGTCGGTCCTGCCGGGGTGGATCACGCCGTTGACGTCGCTCACGACCACGTCCCGGGCCCCAGCGGCCACCAGCAGCTTGATGATCGCGGTGCCGGCGGCGCCCGCACCTGCCATCACGATCCGCACGCCGGCGATGTTCTTGTGCACGACCTTGAGCGCGTTGGTGAGGGCGGCGACCGCGACGATCGCGGTGCCGTGCTGGTCGTCGTGGAAGACCGGGATGTCGAGCTCGGCCCGCAGCCGCTCCTCGATCTCGAAGCACCGCGGCGCCGAGATGTCCTCGAGGTTGATGCCGGCGAACCCGGGGGCGATCGCCTTGACCGTGGCGATGATCGCCTCGGTGTCCTGGGTGTCGAGGCAGAGGGGGAACGCGTCGATCCCGGCGAAGCGCTTGAACAGCGCGGCCTTCCCCTCCATCACCGGCAGCGCCGCGAGGGGCCCGATGTTGCCGAGGCCCAGCACGGCGGAGCCGTCGGTGACGACGGCGACGGTGTTGCGCTTGATCGTGAGGTTCCGGGCGTCGTGGGGGTTGTCGACGATCGCCTGGCAGATGCGCGCCACGCCGGGCGTGTAGACCAGCGACAGGTCGTCACGGTTGCGGATCGGCACCTTCGACTCGACCGACAGCTTGCCGCCGAGGTGCATGAGGAACGTGCGGTCGGAGACCTTGCCGATCTCGACGCCGTCGAGGGCGCGCAGCGCGTCCACCAGCTCGGTCGCGTGGTCGGAGTCGCGGGCGGCGCAGGTGACGTCGATACGCACCCTGTCCGAGCCGGACGCCGTGACGTCGATGGCCGTGACGATGCCACCGGCCTGCTCGATGCAGGTGGTGAGCTCGCTGACGGCGGTCGGCCTCGCCGGCAGCTCGAGGCGGACGGTGATCGAGTACGAGACGCTGGGGGCGGCAACCATGGGGCCATTGTGTCGGGTTACCCCGCGGTACCCCCGCAGGCCGGGTCCGAGACCGGCTCGGCCTAGTGTCGGCTTGGTGATCGTCGACCGCGATGGACTCCACCTGCCCCTGCACGTCGGCGGCCCCGCAGGGGGTGACGCCGACCCCGTCCCCGTCCTGGCGCTGCACGGGTTCCCCCAGACCTGGCGCTGCTGGGACGGGGTGCTGCCCGCCCTGCACGCCGCGGGTCGCCGGACGCTCGCCCTCGAACAGCGTGGCTACTGCGCCGACGCCCGGCCGGACGAGGTCGAGGCGTACGCGCTCGACCACCTGGTCGGAGACGCGCTGGCCGCGATCGACGCGGTGGGGGCCGAGCAGGTCGACCTCGTCG
Organism: uncultured Actinomycetota bacterium; assembly: GCA_963843835.1. Taxonomy (GTDB): domain Bacteria; phylum Actinomycetota; class Actinomycetes; order Actinomycetales; family CAWJMD01; genus CAWJMD01. The sequence continues at coordinate 137,859 of CAWJMD010000004.1, read as the reverse complement.
GCCACGACTGGGGAGCCGTCATCGCCTGGACCCTGGCTGCCCGGCATCCGGAGCGGGTGAGATCGCTCGTCGCCGTGTCGATCCCACACCCGCGCGCCTTCGCCTCGGCAGTCGCCCACGACCCGGACCAGCGTCAGCGCTCCGCTTACATGGTGCTGTTCCGGCAGCGCGACAAGGCGGCCCACATCCTGCTGGCCGACGACGCGCGCCGGCTGAAGGCGATGTACGAGGGGTCGGGGCTGGACGACGAGGGCATCGCGCTGCACGCGGGTCCGCTCTCGGACCCGGCGACGCTGCGGGGCGCGCTGGCCTGGTACTCGGCCCTCGACACCCCGGCGCTGGCCGGCGTCGGCCCCGTGGCCGTGCCGACGACGCTGGTGTGGGGCGACGGGGACATCGCCAGCGGCCCCGTCGCGGTGCAGATGTGCGAGCAGCTCGTCGAGGCCCCGTACCGCCTCGTGGTCCTGGAGGGCGTCTCCCACTGGGTGCCCGACCAGAGGCCCGCCGCCGTCGCCGACGCCGTGCTCGACCCCCCGACCTGACGACCTCCTCGCGTCCCCCCTCCTCGCGCCCCCCTCCTCGCGCTGGGACGTCGTGGCACCTAGAACGCCTGGTTGGCGAACCCCTTCTGCGCCGAGGCGACCAGGAACGAGCGCCAGACCGTACTGCTCGTGTGCGGGTCACCGGTGATGCCGAGCTTGGACTTCGCCTGGTCGAAGGCCGCCTGCGTCAGCGACCCCCAGACACCGTCGATGGCCAGGCCCGAGTTCATGTGGTTGTTGCACAGACCCTGCACGAACTTCGTGTCCGACTCGGACGACTTGAGGCAGAGCACGGGCAGGCCGCCGAAGTCGGCGTGGATGTGGTCGGCGTGGTTGGGGTACCAGCCGTCGAGCACGTACCTGAAGTACCTGCGGGTGGTGGCCTCGACCGCGAGGTAGCGCCGCGCGAGCTGCTGCGAGGCGACGTGGTGCTGCTCGATCGGCGAGCTGACCTGTCCCCCGCTCCACCTCAGGTAGTCCAGGTCCATCGCAGTACCCGCGCCGTGCTGCCCGGTCTTGTTGACGTAGAACCCTGCGGAGACGAGGTAGCTGAGGCTCCCGTAGGCGGCGGAGGCCGAGCGCAGGGCCCGGATCCACACGACGAGCTGGTCGTAGAACGCGAAGGTGCAGTACCAGGTGCGGGGGGCGGTGCTGCCCCAGGTGCTGCGCCAGTAGTAGACGGGCGTGCCGTCGATGGCGGAGAAGGCCTTCTCGGTCGCGGACAAACGGTGCTCCTCAGGTGGTGACGACGTCGAGACGGTCTGTGGTCAGCCAGGCGGACTGGCGACGACCCGAGCCGTCGGAGGCGACCGCACGTGCTGCAGCCGGGGCCTGGACGGGAGGCTGCCGCCGCGTCAGCCGGCCCCGTGAGTACTCCCCGAGCACCGGCTGGGTGCCCGCGACGTCGTTGCCCACCACGGTGAGCAGGGGGGCGTCATCGGTGCCCCCGGTCACGACCGAGAGGTCGGCGACCGCGACACCGCTCAGGCGACCCCCCGGCAGCACCCGCCAGCGCGTGCCGTCGCGGGAGGCCTGAAGCGTGCTGCCCTGCGCCGTCACGACCGCGGCCACCCAGCCGCGGCCGGCCGCCGTGAGCGCCTCCGGGTACCCGGCCAGGTCGCCTCCGACCTCGGGGACCGCCGTGCGGTCGGACGGGGAGGCTACCGAGACGCTCAGCAACAGGCGGGGGTGCCCCTCCATCGAGAGCACGGCTCCGACGGCGAGCACGGACCCGTCGTCCGCCGTCGCGACGGCGGTCAGTCTCGAGCCCGCCGGCGTCGCGGTGCGGACCGGCGACCAGGCCACCCCGTCGGACGAGGTCCACATCCGCGCGGTGTCCGTCGGGCCGGTGGCGCCCGGCGTCGTCGACCATCCGACGGCCGTGCTGGTGCGGCCCTGCGGGTCGGCGGACACGGCGGCCACCGTGCTGGAGCCCAGGCCGGTTGTGGGCCTCTCGGTGCCGTCGACTTCGACGAGCACCCAGCCGTCGTCACGCAGCACGAGGCATGACCTGCGGGTGGCGTCCTGGCCGAAACCGGCTGCTGCGTCTCGCACCTCGTCGACGGAAGCGGTGGCTCCCGGTCGACCGGGCGCGGCCACGGCCACCCGCGACGGGAGCCAGACCAGGGCGGCCACCGACCCGAGGCCGGCGAGCGCGGCACGCCTGCTGGGGTCGGTGGGGCTTGTCGGTGGCGGGATCACTCGACGGTCACGGCGCACAGGAGTCCTCGTCGGTCGAAGGGATCAAAAAGTGCAACTCGGTCATTCAAGACAGCGTGATCATGCACGTTCTGTGGCGGCTTGGGAAGACTTGGGCCCTCGCGGCACCCGTTCGCGCTAGCCGAGTCAGCTGGAACCGGCGACGATACGAGCAGCCCGCTCGCCACCGTCGAAGGAGACCCAGTGCGCAGCACCATGCAGGAACAGCCCCTCCTGATCTCGCAGATCCTCGAGTACGGCACGACGGTGCACGCCGCCCAGGAGGTGGTGACGTGGACGCCGGACGGGCCCCGGCGGTCGACCTACCGCGAGGTCGGGGAGGACTGCCGGCGACTGGCGAACGCGCTGCGCAGGCTGGGGGTGGTCGGCGACGAGCGGGTCGCCACGTTCATGTGGAACAACGAGGAGCACCTCGAGCTCTACCTGACGGTCCCGAGCATGGGGGCCGTGCTGCACGCGCTGAACATCCGGCTGTTCCCCGAGCAGCTGATCTACGTGGCGAACCACGCCGAGGACGACGTCGTGGTCGTCGACAACAGCCTCGCGGCGCCCTTCGCGAAGCTGCTCCCCCACCTGAAGACCGTCAGGCACGTCATCGTCAACGGCCCTGTGCCGGACGAGACGCGGGAGGCACTGGGCGCCAGTGGGTGCGAGGTGCACGACTACCGGAGTCTCCTCGACGCCGAGGAGCCCGAGTTCACGTGGCCGGATCTCGACGAGAATCTTGGCGCAGCAATGTGTTACACGTCCGGGACGACGGGGAACCCCAAGGGCGTCGTCTACTCCCACCGATCGAACTACCTGCACTCGATGCAGCTGGTGATGCCGACCGCGCTGGGTGTTCGTCAGGGCGACCGGCTGCTGGCCGTGGTGCCGATGTTCCACGCCAACGCGTGGGGCCTGCCCTACGGTGCGCTGCTCTCGGGAGCGTCGATGATCATGCCGGACCGCTTCCTCCAGGCCGAGCCGCTGGCCACCATGATCGAGACCGAGAAGGTGACCGGCGCCGGTGCGGTGCCGACGATCTGGGCCGACCTGCTGCGCCACCTGGACGAGCAGGAGGAGAAGGGCGAACCCGTCGACGTCTCCAGCGTGCGCGAGGTCATCGTCGGCGGATCGGCGTGCCCACCCGCGCTGATGCGTGCCTTCGAGGAACGGCACGGCATCCGGGTCCTGCACGCGTGGGGCATGACCGAGATGTCGCCGCTGGGCACCATCGCGGTCGAGCCCGCGGGCGTCGAGGGCGAGGAGGCGTGGCGGTACCGGGAGACACAGGGGCGGCTGGCGACCCTCGTCAGTGGACGCCTCATCGGCCCGGACGGCTCCGAGATGCCTTGGGACGGCGAGTCCGTCGGCGAGCTCGAGGTCAGGGGGCCATGGGTCACCGCCTCGTACTACCTGGACGACGACCCGCAGAAGTTCGACGAGGGCTGGCTCCGCACCGGGGACGTCGGCTCCCTGACACCGGACGGCTTCCTGCGCCTCACCGACCGCAGCAAGGACGTGATCAAGTCGGGGGGCGAGTGGATCTCGTCGGTCGACCTCGAGAACGCGCTGATGGCGCACCCGAAGGTGCGCGAGGCGAGCGTCGTCGGGGTGCCCGACGACAGGTGGGGGGAGCGCCCCCTGGCGACCGTCGTCGTGGAGGAGACCGTCACCGCCGAGGAGCTGCGCGACTTCCTGGCCGACAAGGTCGCCAGGTGGCAGCTGCCCGAACGGTGGGCCTTCATCGAGGAGGTCCCGAAGACGAGCGTCGGCAAGTTCGACAAGAAGGTGCTGCGGCGGCGCTACGCCGAGGGCGACCTGGAAGTCACGACCGTCGACTGATCCGACGCGCCCGCGAGGTCGCAGCGCGCCCCCGGCGGTGGCACGGCCCTAGGGTTCGGTCATGGACGCGGCCGACGGCAAGAGCACCTACCTGATCGTGGACGGCGAGAACATCGACGCCACCCTCGGCGTGTCCGTGCTGGGTCGACGCCCGAACCCCGATGAGCGACCACGCTGGGAGCGGGTGCGCGAGTTCGCGACCGACGTGTGGAAGCAGCCGGTGAAGGGCCTGTTCTTCCTCAACGCCTCGTCCGGCCACCTGCCGATGTCGTTCGTGCAGGCCCTGATCGCGCTGGACTACCGGCCCATCCCGCTGAGCGGTGGACCCGGCGAGAAGGTCGTGGACATCGGCATCCAGCGCACGCTGGACGCCATCGCCGAGCGCGAGGGCGACGTGCTGCTCGCCAGCCACGACGGCGACTTCCTGCCCCAGATCACCCGTCTGCTGGGCGGGGAACGCCGCGTCGGCCTGCTCGGCTTCAAGGAGTTCTTCAACAGCGGCTTCACCGCGCTCGGACCGAGCGGGCTCCAGGTCTTCGACCTCGAGAACGAGGTCGGTGCGTTCACGAGCATGCTGCCTCGCGTGCGCGTCATCCCGCTCGAGGAGTTCGACCCCGTCCGCTTCCTCTGAGCGACCACCCGGCGCCGGGTCACTTCTTCTGCCGGCGGCTCCCGCCGTGCCAGTCCTCCTGCGCGCCGACCTCGGACTCCCCGACGCCGAGCCCGCGGAGCTGGGGCAGCTCGCGCAGGCTCCGCTTGAGCTCGGCGAAGCCCGGGAAGCCCGCGAGCCCGACCACGTGGTCCCACAGCCGGACGGCGTCATCCTCGCTCGGCAGCCTGCTGATCACGGGGCCGAAGAAGGCGACACCCTCGGGCGGCTGGAAGTGGATGATCGGCGTCCCCACGTCCTTGCCGGTCAGGCCGAGCGCCTCGTCCGTCTCGGCCTGGATCTCCGCGTCGTACTGCGCGTCGTCCAGCGTCTCGGCCAGCTCGGGGCTCAGCCCGACCTCCGACAGGATCGGCTCGAGGAAGGGCCGCGTCCCGCGGTGTCCGGGGGCTGCGTCACCGGTCGGGGCCGTGTCGAAGATGTGGGTGCCCAGTGCCTCGTACAGCGGGCCGACCGCCTCCGGACCGTGTTCGGCCCTCACTCTCGCAGCGACTCTCAGCAGCCTCAGGCCGGCGGTGTGCCCACCCTCGTACTCCGGCGGGAAGTGCGAGTCGTAGTCGATGTGGGAGTTGATCAGGCGCAGGGAGATGAACCGCCACTCGACGGCGTACTCGCGCTGCGCCATCACGCGTCTCACCCACTTGCTGGTCATCCAGGCGAAGGGACAGACCGGGTCGAAGTAGTACCGGATGTCGGGGTCGCTCATCACATCAGCGTAGACAGCGGACGAGCGCTCGGCTCGAGCGTCACGGGCAGACCTCGCCTCCCGCCCTGATCGGGCTCGTTGACCTCGGGGGCGATAATGAGAGGGTCGGACACGCCCGGGCTGGCGCCGCGGTCGCTCCGACCACCGGAGGTGAGGCTGGTGCGGGCAGGGCCGGGCGTGGGACGGCTCAGCGTCGATCTGTGGCGGGCCGAGCGGGAGGGGCCGGCGGGCCTGGCTCGGCGGCGGCAGCATCGCCTGCAAGCGCTGATCAGCCACGCTCGTACGTCGTCTCCCTTCTACCGTCGCCTGTACCGGGGCCTTCCGAGCGAAGACGTCGCGTCGCAGGACCTGCCGTCGGTCTCCAAGCCTGAGCTGATGGCCGCCTTCGACGACTGGGTCACCGATCCGCGCGTGACGCGGGCCGATGTGGAGGCCTTCGTCGCGGATCCGACCCGGGTAGGTGCCCCGTACCGGGGCGGGTCGTTCGTCTGCACGAGTTCGGGCACGACGGGTCGCCCCGGGTTGTTCGTGCACGACGCCGGCGCGGTCGCCGTGCACGATGCGCTCCTGGCGATGCGCAGCTATCTCGGCTGGTTCACGGTCGGCGAGTGGCTGAGCCTGGCCCGGCGGGGGGTGCGATACGCGGCGCTCGTGGGCACCGGCGGGCACTTCGCCGGTGCGGGATGGAACGAGCGGAGCCGGCGCGCGAGCCGTATCGCGTCGCGCGCGATCCGGGTGTTCTCCGTGCAGCGCCCGCTGGCCGAGCTCGTCGCCGGGCTCAACGAGTACCGGCCGACCGTGCTCGCCGGGTACCCGAGCGCGTTGGAGCTTCTTGCCGGTGAGCAGGACGCCGGCCGGCTGCGCCTGCGGCCCGTCCTGGCGGCTACTTCGGGGGAGTCCCTGCCGGCCGACCTCCGGGCGCACCTCGAGGCATCGTTCGCGTGCCTGGTGAGGGACTCCTACGCCGCGTCCGAAGGCCTGTTCTTCGCGTTCGGCTGCGCGGAGGACTGGCTGCACGTGAGCAGCGACTGGGCGATCCTCGAACCGGTCGACGAGAACCTGCGCCCCGCCCCGCCCGGGGAGGTATCCCACACGGTCCTGCTGACGAACCTGGCGAACCGTCTCCAGCCGATCATCCGCTACGACCTGGGAGACTCCGTGCTCGCGCGGCCTGACCCGTGCCCCTGCGGCACGGCGCTGCCCGCTGTCCGGGTCGCCGGGCGCGCCGACGACGTCTTGAACCTGACGGCGACCGGCGGCCGCCTCGTCCACGTGCTACCGCTGGCGATCGGCGCCATCGGGGACCGAACTGTCGGCGTCCGTCGCCTGCAGCTGGTCCAGTCCGGGCCGGCGTCGGTCCGGGTTCGGCTCGAGCCCGAGCCGAACTCCGCCGTCGAGGAGGTGTGGCGGGGTCTCCTGGCCGACTTGCGCAGGTACATCGACGATCAAGGCCTGGGCGACGTCGAGCTCCTCCGGGCCGATGAGCCGCCACAGCAGAGCCCCGGGGGCAAGTTCCGCCGGGTCGTCGCCGAGTGGCAGAGGACGCCATGACATCCGCACCGTGACATGCGGGACGCTCGAACGCGGCACCGACCTGCTGGACGCAGGTCGTCCGCCACGGCGGGTGAGCGACGAGCCAGTCAGTGACCGTGGCCTTCTCGGCTCACCAGGAGCACCATGGGGCGTGCAGGCACACCGGTCCTGCCTCTTCGGCGGGACGATGGTGCCTGCGCGGCGAGGGAGGAGAGGGGCCATGATCGTCCTCACCGGAGCGACCGGGAACATCGGGAGCGCGCTGTTGACGCAGCTGGCGGGTCAGGGCGTCCGCGCCAGGGCGCTCGCCCACTCGGCGGTCGGTCGCGACGCCATCGAGGCGGCCGGCCACGAAGCGGTGGACGGCGACCTCGACGACCCGGACACCATCAGCCGTGCGGTCGAGGGGTGCGAGCAGATGCTCCTGCTCTCACCACCCCACCCGGACCAGGCGCGACGCGAGAAGGCCGCCGTCGACTCCGCTCGGTCGGCCGGCGTCTCACGGGTCGTCGCCGTCTCCATGATGGGTGCTGACCCCGCCTCGCCGAGCGCCCTCGGCCGCTGGCACGCGGAGATCGACGACCACCTCGACGCGTCGGGCATGGAGCGAACGATCCTCAGGCCCGCCGGGTACATGCAGACGCACCTGCTCCCGGTACCGACCATCCGTGCCGAGGGCCGCTGGTACGGGATGACCGGAGACGGGGCGGCGTCGTTCATCGACGCCGCCGACATCGCCGCCGCGGCCGTCGCGGCCCTGACGAGCGGAGGGGGGACGCGCGAGGTCGACCTGACCGGACCCGTCGCCATCACCATGCCCGAGGCCGCGGCCGAGCTCGCGGAGGTGATCGGTCGTCCGGTGGAGTACGTCGACGTCCCCGCCGACGGCTACCGAGCCAGTCTCGTGGCCGCCGGGCTACCGGACTGGCTCGCGGACGCGATCATCACCCAGTACCAGGCCGTCCGCGCCGGACACCTGACCACGGTGACGGACGGGGTCGAGCGGCTCACCGGGCGTCCGGCGCGCACTTACCGCGAGTTCGCCGTGGCCCACCGGGGCGACGTCTCGGGGTAGGTCCAGCGTGCCGGACGACCGGTCAGAACTGTGGCAGGCGCGTGAGCGGTTCGGCGAGCCGCTCGTCGCTCAGCTCCTCGTCGACCATGCGGCCGCCGAGGAAGGCGTCGTAGGCGGCCATGTCGAAGTGGCCGTGCCCGCAGAGGGCCGTCAGGATCACCTTCTCCTCGCCGGACTCCTTGCACGCCAGCGCCTCTCGGATGCAGGCGGCGATGGCGTGGGTCGGCTCGGGAGCGGGCACGATGCCCTCGTGGCGGGCGAAGGTCACTGCCGCCTCGAAGCACTCGAGCTGCGGGATCGCGATGGCCTCCATCAGGCCGAGCTCGTACACGTGCGAGATGAGGGGGCTCATGCCGTGGTAACGCAGGCCGCCTGCGTGGATCGGGTCCGGGACGAAGTCGTGCCCGAGCGTGTGCATCTTCAGCAGCGGCGTGAAGCCGGCTGTGTCGCCGTAGTCGTAGGCGTAGGTGCCCCGCGTGAGCGAGGGGCACGCCGAAGGCTCGACTGCGCGGATCGTGGGCGAGATGCGCCCCGCCAGCTTCTCGCGCAGGAAGGGGAAGGACAGGCCGGCGAAGTTCGACCCGCCACCGGTGCAGCCCACGATCAGGTCAGGCGTCTCGCCGACCTTGGCGAACTGGAGCAACGCCTCCTCGCCGATGATCGTCTGGTGCAGCAGCACGTGGTTGAGCACGCTGCCCAGGGCGTAGTGCGTCGACTCCCCCTGTGCCGCGACCTCGACGGCCTCGCTGATCGCGATGCCGAGGCTGCCCGGGTGGTTCGGGTCGTCCGCGAGGATCTTTCGGCCGGACTCGGTCAGGTCGGACGGGCTGCGGTGGACGGTCGCACCGTAGGTCTCCATCACCGAACGCCGGTAGGGCTTGGCGTCGTAGGAGGCACCGACCTGCCACACCTCGCACTCGAGCCCATAGACGCCGCACGCGAAGGCGAGCGCGGTGCCCCACTGGCCCGCACCGGTCTCGGTCGTGATCTTGGTGACGCCGCTCTTCATGTTGTAGAACGCCTGCGGCACAGACGTGTTGGGCTTGTGCGAGCCGGCCGGGGAGACACCCTCGTACTTGTAGTAGATGCGCGCCGGCGTCCCGAGCGCCTGCTCCAGCCGGTGCGCCCGGTAGAGCGGCGAGGGACGCCACAGGCGATAGACGTCGAGCACCTCCTCGGGGATGTCGACGTAGCTCTCCTGGGTCACCTCCTGCATGATCAGGTCCATCGGGAAGAGCGGCGCGAGGTCGTCCGGGCCGAGGGGCTGCATGGTGGCCGGGTGCAGCGGTGGCGGCGGCGGGCTGGGCAGGTCGGGGATCACGTTGTACCAGCGTGTCGGCATCTCCGACTCGTCGAGCAGGATCTTGTGCTGCTTGGCCACCACGCGCCTCCGGTCTCTCGGACGGTCCCCGGCCCTGCACGCTACGCCGGTGGGCTCTCCGCGGGGAATGCCCCTGGAGGCCCGATCGGGTGAGCCGCACCGGTCACCCCCGGCGCTCCACCTCGTCCATCGTGTGCGGCTCGAAGCTCTCCAGCAGCGGCCTGAGCCGGGCCTGACCTGCGATGAAGGCCGACGAGGCACGCCACTGCGCCACCTGGTCCGCCGACTCCCAGGGCCCGAAGCTGATGAACCGGTTCGTCCGGTCGGCGTCCCGCAGCAAGGTGCCGGTCGCCGACGTGAACTGCAGACGCGTCTCGTCCGCCATGCGCGTCCATGCCTCCACGAACTCGTCCTCGGAGCCCTCTCGTACAGTCCAGATCCCCAGCGTGTAGATCACGACCCCACCTCCGACCTCTCTGGTGCCGTTGTCCCTGCCCACGATCCGCCGAAGTCGGCCGGGACGGAAGACCCCCCGCGGCCGCGCCTCGGTCGCTCGCAGGTCAGCCCGCCACGGTGACGACGACTGACGCCGCCACGACGACCACCAGGGCGGTCAGCGCGCCCACCCGTCGGGTGCCGGTCGCCCATCGCGGATCCGTACCGGGCGCAGCGTCGCCGCGCCGTCTCGTCGTGTACACCGCGGCGGCCACCAGCAGCACGCCCAGCGCCAGGAGAACCAGCGCCGGGGCCAGGGCTCCCGGGAAGTAGCGGTCCATGATCGGCGGAAGCAGCAGGAGCGTCCCGATCGCGCCGACGCCCAGGATGAGGAGGTCGCGGAAGAGCAGGGCCAGACCGATGACCGCGGCGACGGTGGCCAGCCCCAGAACGACGCCCCAACCCTCGTCGAGGGTCGTGACGGAGGCGATGACACCCCCGGCCGCGCCCAGGAACGTGCCCACGTGCCGGCCGGGGAGGACACCTCCCCACGCCAGGGCGAACCACGCGGTCGACACGGCCCACACCCCCAACCCGGGCAGCGCCTGCGTGTCCGTCGTCGACGACACGACGGTCGAGGCGGCCACGAGCAGCGGGACGAAGACCGCGACGTGCTGGAGGAGATGGCGATGCACCCGCCACAAGCCCGCCGAGTAGACCGCGGTACCGAGGGAGGTGACCGTCGCCACGCCCTCCTCCCCCCACGTCGCCCACTCGGATGCGGCGACCCCGAGAAGCCCGGCCAGCGCGATGGACGAGGCGAGCCACAGGACCGACCGCAGCCGGTCCCCGGTGGCTCCGAGCCGAGTCGGGATGAGGGCACCCGCCACCAGCAGCACGATCGTCACCGCGGCGACGAGACCGACTCGCAGCACCGCAGACAGGTCGTCCCACACACTGCCGACCACCAGGCCGACGGCGACCACGATGATCACGCCGCCCAGGTAACCCAGAGCCTCTGCCACCAGGGCCGCGGCTGGCGTCTGGCGCCGGACAGGGCCACCCGCCTCGTGTCGCGCCTGGCCGCCCGACGCAGGCTCGTCGGCGCGCATCCGGGCCGCCTGGTCCGGCGTGATGATCCCGTCGGCCAGCCAGCGCTCGATGGCTGCCGACACCTCACCCGTCGCTCCGGTACGAGGCGCCGGCGTGGTGCTGGGCTCCATGACCTCAGCAGAGTCCAGACCGGGCTCCTGGTCCAGGGTCGAAGGTCTGGGGGCCTGCGACAGGACCTCCGTCCCTGCCCAGGTGGTCGTCCCGTCCGCGACGATGCGGCCGGGAACCGGGACGGAGGGCGTGGTGATGGCCGTCGGCGTCGACCTCTTCTGGCTGCCCCTGGGTGCGGGAGAGGGCCCGGGCGTCGTGCGGTGGAGCGGGCGCCTCTACGAGGCCCTGACGGCCACGTACGAACGACGCGAACGGTGCGACCTCTACCACTCCGCACTCGAGGTGGAACTCGACGCGGGACGCTTCGTCATCGAGATGACGCCGGTGTGGGGGAATGGCGAGGTCGAGCGCGGAGTGGTCGCAGAGGGCCCGGTAGGGCTCGCGGTCCTCGGGAGATCGCGTGCCTTCCGCTACGAGGTGCGCCGCTGGCGCGACGGGATGATCCCGGACGGCGCCGAGGCGGTGGATAGCCCCCTGCGGCTCAGCGCCGACGTCGAGCAGGCCCGGCGCGTGCTCGACCTCGTCCCCGCGTTCCCGACGCTGACGTGGGGTCGGGACCCGCTGGACAGCGGGGACATGTGGAACTCGAACTCGTTGATCTCCTGGCTCCTCGCCAGCAGCGGGCACGACGTCGGCAGCGTGCAGATGCCCCGGCACGGACGGGCACCCGGTTGGACGGCAGGCCTGGTCGCCGCGTCACGCGAGACGACGGGACTGCCGACCCCACGCAGCCGCGAGCCCGGTCGGTGCCGCCCGTCGTTACGATCTGCTCGTGCTGCTCGTCCCCGTCGCTGACGACGTCTTCGTCACCACGAGTCGCAAGATGTCCACGACCTCAACCCTCTTCACAGCCGGAGACAGTGGAGTCCTCGTGGACCCGGCGTGGCTCCCGGACGAGCTCGAGGCGATCGCCGACGCGCTGGACGAGCGCGGCATCCGGGTGACATCCGGCTTCAGCACGCACCCCCACCACGACCACCTGCTGTGGCACCCGCGGTTCGGTGAGGCGCCGCGATGGGCGTCGGCCGCCGGCGCACAGGCGGCCCGCGAGCACGCCGCAGAGCTGCAGGCTCATCTCGGTCCCGGGTACACCGACGAGGTCCTCGCGCTCTTCGGCGGGGTCGAACCCCTTCCGGGTGACGAGCTCCCGGCGCCGTTCGGCTCCGACGGCGCGACAGAACGCTTCGAGGTGGTCGTCCACGACGGCCATGCCCCGGGCCACGCGGCGCTGTGGGCGCCCGCCCGCAGCGTTCTCGTGGTCGGCGACATGCTGAGCGACGTCGAGCTGCCCCTGCCGTTCTGGCCCGACGACCTGCCGGCGTACGTCGCGGGGCTCGATGCGCTCGCGCCGTACGTGGCACGCGCCTCGGTGCTGGTCCCCGGTCACGGGACCCCCTCGTCCGCCCCGATGGAACGGCTCGACGCCGACCGCCGCTACCTCGACGACGTCATCGCCGGCCGGGTGCCGGACGACGACCGGATCGCCAACCCCGGCATGCGCGAGGAGTATCAGCACCTCGTGCGCCTCGTGGCGGAGGCCCCTCCCCTGCCGCGATTCTCCCGAGAGTGACGCCTTTGGATGGCATCTCCGTCGCGATTCCTCCGAGAACAGCGCCCGAAACGGCACCTTGGGCCGCGGTTCTCCCGAGAATGAGACGAACACCCACGACCAGGGACAGGTGAGATCGATGCAGGCGATCGTCCAGCGCGAGTACGGGGCACCCGAGGACGTGCTCGATCTCGCCGAGATCGACCGGCCCACGCCGGGCGACGACGACGTGCTGGTGCGGGTGAGAGCCAGCTCAGCCAACCCCTGGGACTGGCACTTCATCCGCGGCGAGCCGGTCCTGATGCGTCCGGCCGGCCTCGGCGGCGTCCGCAAGCCGAAGTTCCTCGTTCCCGGCGGGGACGTGGCGGGAACGGTCGAGGACGTCGGCAGGAACGTCACCGGTTTCGCGCCCGGCGACCGGGTGTACGGCTTCGGCCACGGCGCGTTCGCCGAGTACGTCGCGGTGCCCCGGAGCAGCTTGGCCCGCATGCCTGCCAACCTCAGCTTCGAGCAGGCCGCCTCCGTGCCGCTTGGTGCCGTCACCGCCATCCAGGGGCTGCGCGCAGGCGGTCTCCGTGCGGGGCAGCACGTCCTCGTCATCGGTGCCTCCGGCGGGGTCGGGACCTTTGCCGTCCAGATCGCCAAGGATCTCGGCGCCGAGGTCACCGGCGTCTGCAGCAGCGCCAACGTCGAGCTGGTGCGGCGACTCGGCGCCGACCACGTCATCGACTACACGACCGAGGACGTCACGGGCGGACCGGCCCGTTACGACCTGATCTTCCAGCTCGGTGGCACCTACGCCCCTCGGTCCCTGCGTCGGGTGCTCACGCCGAAGGGCACGCTCATCCAGTCGTACGGGGACGGCAACCGCTGGCTCGGACCCGTCGGCAACATCGTTCAAGCCGTCGTCCTCAGCAGGTTCGTCGGCCAGACGCTGAAGTCGTTCCTGGCCGAGGAGACGACCGAGGCGCTGGACGAGATCAGGGAGCTCGTCGAGGCCGGTCGGCTGGTGCCGGTCATCGACAGCACGTACCCGCTCGCTGAGGCACCGCAGGCGGTCGCGCTGGTCGAACGGGGCCACCCCGCAGGCAAGGTCGTCGTGAACGTCAGCAACGGTTGACCCGGCGCCGAAGCGCCGGCACCCGGCTCTTCAGCCGGGCAGGACGAGCTCCAGGTCGAGCCAGCGAGCAAGGTCCCTGATCTCGGCGTCCACCGCGGCGGTCATGGCCTTGCTGAAGGGCACGTCCCGGTGGACGGCGGCGACGCGGAGCACCCCGGCCTTCCTGTCAGCCCTGGCGTCCAGCTTGCCGACCAGCCGGTCGCCGTAGAGGACCGGGAGGGCGTAGTAGCCCCACCGGCGTGCGGCCGCGGGCTTGTACATCTCGAGGTGGTAGTCGAAGGCGTAGACGTCGGCCATCCGCTTGCGGTCGTGCAGGAGGCGGTCGAAGGGCGACAGCAGGGCCGCGCGTCCGGAGAAGGGCTGCCCGAGCCGCGCCGGGTCGACCCGCCACCGGCCGCGAACCCCCTCCACCACGGCGGGCTCCCCCGCCTCGCGGACGTCCAAGGGCTCGACCGGGCACTCGGGTCCGCGTGACCGAGCGATGCCGAGGGCGCGCAGCCGACGCTCGTCCCGCAGTCGTCGCGCCTCCTCCGCCGGGATGTCCACGTCGTCCGGGTAGACCCGAGAGGCGAGGTCCCACAATCTGTCTCGGCCCATCCCCCCGGCGACAGCGACCTCACCGCGCTGCACCATGAGGTGGAGCAACATGGTGACGTTGCGGTTGTTGTTCCATCCGGACGACGACCACGGACGGGCACACGTGTCGGGCAGCTCGCGGGCAGGCAGCGGCCCGTCGGCACGGAGACGGTCGAGGATGTCGCGACGGCAGGCGTCGTTGTCGCGGACCCACTGTTGCTGGCCCAGCTTCCATCCCGGCAGGTCGCCCCTCCCCGGCCACTCGGCCATGTCGGCGCGGTAGAGGGCGATGTCCTCGACCGGACGGACCGTGCCCCTCAGCTCGAGCAGGAGCTGCGCGTCGAGGGCGTCACGCAGCTCCTGGGGCGAGTACGCCGAGCCGAGCCGGCTCCACAGCACGAGGTCGGCGCTGGGAGCGACGGCACTGGTCGGCTCGAGCTGCAGCAGGGAGAGCCCACGCACCGTCTCGAACAGGTCTGCAGGCCGCTCCTTCGTCAGGAGCTGGGCCTGGACGGCGATGCGCCGCGCCTGTGTGCGGCTCAGCTCGTGGACGGCGTCCATACCCCTCAGTCGTCCTCGACAGCCAGGCGCACCGTCACCGTGTCCCCGACGTCGATGGCCTCGGCCCGCCGGACGAGGTCCTTCACCGGGACGAGGTACCCCCCGTTCTTGGGGAACAACGAGGTCGTCCACTCGGTCGAACCGATGCAGGCCTCGACCGGGATCATGCCCCAGCCGTACGTCAGCCTCCCCGACATCGCCTGCAGCGCAGCGCTCTCGTCCGGGGGCACCGTGACGAAGTGGAAGGGGGCCGGCCCCCGCCAGAACCACACCTCGCCGCTGAACTCGAGCTCCATCAGGCCACCCCCTGGCTGAAGAGGCGCATGCGCGCCCGGCTGCACACGGCGGCGGGCCGAGCGCCGCAGTACGCGTGCTCCTCCACCACGTCCATCCCCCGTCCGTCCGAGCCGCTGCGAGTCCCAGCGCACTGGCATCCTCACAGGCCGCAGCGTGACCCGTCCAGACCACCAACCGCCACGACCGCCGCGCCTGCCGGGCTACGGGCGACGCGCAGCTCGGATCCGGTCCGCCATGGTCATGGCCGCGCCGCGCACCTGCTCCGGATCTCGGGACCAGTCGTCCTCGCGCTCGGCGAGGTAGCCGGCGGCGGCCAGGGCGAGCACGGAGCGGTCCGGCTCGTCCAGCGTCGGCAGGATCCGGCGTGCGGCGGCGTCCTTCGGCAGGATCCCGCCGGTCTCCAGGGTGACCAGCATCCGTGCCAGGGTGAGAAGGACGTTGCGCTCGTCGCCGACCAGGTCCTCCAGGAGCGGTTCGAGGCTGTCGCGCACCGCCCGGCGCAGGTCGTGCGCCGGCACGGGGCGCAGGACCTCGGCGGGGTCCGGCCCCCGCAGGACCCGTGCGTGCTCCCGGACCGTGGTGAGCAGCACCGCCAGGTCAACGTTCTCGTGCGGTTCAGGGAGAGCTCCGCCGACGAAGTCGGTGCGGAGCCACTCCCCGTACAGGAAGTCGCACCTCGGTGGGTACCGCCAAGGGGCGACGTCACCGCGGACCACGGACGTCAGCTCCAGCGGACGGCCGGGCGTGACGGACGCCCTGCGCCCGGAGTACCCGAGAAGGAACCGGAGGAGCGCTCTGCGCTCGTCGACGTCGAGCGAGCGCTCGGTGACGAGGAGAAGGTCGATGTCACTGTCCGGGCGCAGACCACCCTGAACGGACGAGCCGAAGACGTACAGTCCGCGGACGCCGCCGGGGTCGAGCCGGTCGACCTGGTCCGCGAGACGTTCGATCACCGGCTGCACCAGCCACATGGTGCTGTGGTGACCGCGAAGTCGGCAACCAGGTCGTCCCACCCCACGGCGTCCAGATGCCGCAGGCGGAGGCGCGCCGTACGTACGCTGGGGCCGTGGTGGTCAACCGGACGCGCAAGGCCCGGTACGCGCGCCGCCGCAAGCGCCGGATGGACCGGGTCGAGCACGACCTCAGCGACGCGCAGTGGACGGCGTTGGTCGCCGCGTGGGGTGGCTGCGCCTACTGCGGCGCGACCGACCGGCCACTGCAGAAGGACTGCGTGCTGCCGATCTCCCGCGGCGGGCGGTACACGCTCGACAACATCGCGCCGGCGTGCGGGTCGTGCAACGCGAGCAAGTGCAACGAGGAGGTCACCGGCTGGCTGCGGCGCAAGCGCTACGACGAGCGCGCGTTCTTGGTGCGGCACCTCCAGATCAGGGCTGAGCTCGCCGACGCCTGACCGTCCCGATCCCTCACAGGCTCGGGGCAGCCGGGCGTATGCTGGCGCGTTCCTTCCTCCCGTCGGAGGCCCGGTTGGACGGTCGCGACTCTCTCCGCCTGGGCGTGCTCGGCGAGATCGCCGCCACGCGTGACGGAGCCATGCTGCAGCTCGGGGGTCGACGCCAGCGGGCGGTGCTGGCGGCCCTGATCATGGCGCGGGGAGAGGCCGTCACCGCCGACAGGCTCGTCGACTTCGTCTGGGGTGAGGCGCCCCCTGTCAACCCGGCGGGCACGCTGCAGTCCTACGTCAGCCACCTGCGGCGGGGGCTCGAGCCGGAGGTCGGCGCACGCAGCCGCAGCGGGGTCATCGCCAGCAGCGGCAACGGCTACGCCCTGCGGCTCGCGGCCGAGGCCGTCGACGCGTGGCGGTTCGAGCAGGCCGTGGCGGGGTCGCCGGGCTCGCCACCCGCCCAGGCGGCCGCGGTGCTCGCAGACGCCTTGCGGCTGTGGCGTGGCCCGGCCTACGCCGAGTACGCCGACGAGCCCTGGGCCCAGGGCGAGGTCGCGCGGCTGACGGAGCTGCGACAGGTGGCCAGGGAGCGTCTGCTCGGAGCGCGGCTGGACGTCGTCGACGCCGCCCTGCTCATCGGCGAGCTCGAGGCCCTGGTGGCCGACGACCCGCTGCGCGAGGAGCGGTGGCGCCTGCTCGTCCTCGCCCTGTACCGGGCGCAGCGGCAGGCCGATGCCCTGGCCGCGCTGCGTCGGGCCCGCGCGACCCTCCGCGACAGCCTCGGGGTGGATCCCGGTCAGGCGCTGAGGTCGCTCGAGCGGGAGGTCCTGACCCAGGCCCCGTCCTTGGATGGCGCAGACAGCAACGGTGACCGCCCGGCCCGCAGGACGTCGGACGTCCCGCCGCACACGCGCGCACCGGTCCGGCCAGCTCCCCGGGTGGAGCTGTCGGAGCGAGAGGACGAGCTGCGCCAGCTCGAGTCGGCGCTGGACGCGCTGGGGGGTGGATCCGGTGGGCTCGTGCTGATCCACGGGCCGGCAGGCATCGGCAAGACCGCCCTGCTCGGTGCGGTGTCCGGGCTCGCCGTCGGACGGACGCTGCCGGTCCTCGCCGCACGCTGCAGCCGGCTCGAGCAGGCGTTCGGCTTCGGGGTCGTGCGCCAGCTCCTCGAACCGGCGCTCGGGGAAGAGGAGCGCCGTGAGCACCTGCTGGGCACGGCGCCGGCCGCTCGAGGCGTCTTCGACGAGCCGGCCGACGGGCCGAGAAGCGAGGGCAGCTTCGCCGTGCTGCACGGGCTGTTCCGGCTCACCGCCGCCCTCAGCGCGGAGGCGCCCCTGCTCGTCACCGTCGACGACCTCCAGTGGTGCGACTCCGCGTCGTTGCGGTACCTCGCCTACCTCAGCAAACGACTGGACGGCCTCCCGATCGTGCTCGTGGCCACGATCCGCACCGGCGAGGAGCACCCGGAAGCGGCCCTGCTCCAGGAGCTCGCGCTGGACCCCGATGCAGTCACCGTCGTCCCCACTCCCCTGTCGCGTCGCGCGACGCACGCCCTGGTGGCCGAGCGGCTCGGTGACCCTGCCGAGCGGTTCGTGGCCGTGTGCCACGAGACCACGGCCGGCAACCCGCTGCTGCTGCGCCAGCTGCTGCATGCGCTCGACGCGGCCGGCGTGCGCCCGGACATCTCTCACGTCGACACGGTGCGCGCGATCGGTTCGCGCGCGGTGTCCAGCCTGGTCATGTTCCGTCTTCGGCGCATGCCGCCCGACGCCACGGCGGTGGCCCGCGCGGTCGCCGTCCTCGGTCAGCACGCCGACCTGCCGACCATCGCGGCCTTCGCCGAGCTCGACGAGCCGGCTGCGGCAGCCATGCTGGACGGGCTCACACGCTCAGAGATCCTTCTCGACCGGCAGCCACCGGCCTTCGTCCACCCACTAGTGCGGGACGCCGTCTACCACGACCAGCCCGCGAGCGAACGGGCCCTGCACCACGAGCGGGCCGCGCAGGTGCTGCGACGCCGGGGGGTGGCGCCGGAGCACGTGGCCACGCACCTCCTCCTGGCTCCGCGTCGCGGCGACGAGGCGACGGTGTCGTGGCTACGTTCAGCGGCCGCCACCGCAGCAGCCTGTGGCGCCACGGAGAGCGCCGTCACCCTGCTGCGGCGCGCAGCCGACGAGCCGGCTCTCGGCCGGACGAGACTCGATCTGCTCGTCCAGCTCGGGCTGGTGGAGGCACTCGTCGACGGGAGGGCCGCCATCGCCCACCTGTCCGAGGCCTACGACGGACTGGACGACCCCCGCCGGCGCGCCGAGGTCGCCCTGGTCATCACCTGGGCGCACCTGTTCGCCTCTCCGCCCGGAGTGGCCACGGCCTTCGCCCGCGACGCCGCGCAGGCCCTGCCCGAGGACCTTGCCGACGCCCGTCAGGGACTGCAGGCACTGGAGCGGATCACCGGTCACATGCACGGCCTGGCGCCTGAGCGGTACCGGTCGGGTGAGCCGGCGGTGTCCGGGTCCGGCGTGGGGTCACGCATGCTCGCGGCGACCCTGGCCTACGAGCGGATGCTGGACGGTGAGCACCGGGACGAGGCCGTGGGGCTGGCCCGCTCGGCGTTGGAGGATGACGCACTCCTCGTCGCGGACAACGGACTGCTCTGGATCGCCGCCGCCATCGTGCACGTCCTGTCCGACGCCGACCTGGGCGACTTCTGGGACCGTGCGATGAGCCACGCCCAGCGCACCGGCAGCTTGTTCGCGGTGCTGTCCACCAACCTCTGGCGCGGGTACTGCGAATGGCGCCGCGGGCAGTTGGACCACGCCCTGCACTCCATTCAGGACGCGATGGAGCAGGAACGGATGTGGGGCACCTCCGACGTCTCCCGCGCCTACGCCACCGCGTTCGCCGTCGGGGTCCTCCTCGACCGCGGCGACCGGATCGAGGCCGAGCGCCTGCTGCGCGGCGCGGCGGGTCTGCCCGAGCTCGGCGAAGGCAGCCGGTTGCTCCGCGAGGCCGAGGTCCGCCTGCTCCTGGCCTACGGCCGGGCCGAGCAGGCCCTCGAGGCCGTCGGCTCCGTCGTGTCACCCCCTGGCATCACCAACCCCGCGTGGTCCGCCTGGCGGCGGCTCAAGGCCAAGGCACTCGCTCGCCTGGGCCGGGTCGACGAGGCCATGACGCTGGCGGACGAGGAGGTGGCGCTGCTTCGGCGCTGGGGGGCGCCGAGCCAGCTCGGGGCGGCGCTGCGTGCCAGGGGTGCCCTGGCCTCGTCCTCAACCCTGCGGACGCGAGACGACGTCGAGCTCGCCGAGGCCCGGAGCAGGGACCTCCGGGAGGCCGTCGACCTCCTGTCGGGCACCGACTCGGCGCTGGAGCTGGCGCGCGCGTGCCTGTCGCTGGGGCGTGAGCCCACGACGCCGGCAGCAGAGGCCATCCCCCTCCTCCAGCGCGCGCTGGACCTTGCCGGCACGGCTGGGGCGGCCGGCGTCCAGCGTGTCGCAGTCGACGCCCTCGGCGCTCGCGGAGTCGCGGTGCCGGCCGTGTGCGCGTCCCCCTCGAATCTGGGGGCTCGGCACCGTCAGGTCCTCGCGCTCGCAGCACAGGGCCTGGCCGTGGACCAGATCGCCCAGCGGATGTTCCTCTCGCCCAGCACCGTCGAGGCCTTGCTGCGCGACGGAGGGGACGGCTTCGAGGAACCTGGCCCCGACATCGATCCGGACGCAAGTCAGACGCAAGTCCCTTCCGAGACGCTGCCCGCCACCCGACCGTGGAGCTCGACGTGACCGACACCACGCCCTCGCCGGCCCCACCGGCGCCGCCGGCCCCGGCCGGCCACGACGCGCTGCGAGGGCTCTGTGGCGGAGCCGTCTACCTGCCCGGTGACGCGGGATACGAGAACGCCCGCACCCCGTGGAACCTGGGAGTGCTCGCCAGACCCGCTGCTGTGGCCTACCCGGCGTTCGCGGACGAGGTCGCCGACGTGCTGAGAATGGCGAAAGCGCTTGACCTGCAGGTGCTCCCCCAGGGGACCGGGCACGGGGCGATGTCGGTGCACGGCGACCTGCACGACGCCATCCTGCTGCGCACCGCCGCCATGACGGAGCTGCGCGTCGACGCCGCCCGGCGCACCGCCCGCGTCGGCGCCGGCGTCCGCTGGGGGGATGTCATCCGTGCCGCCGGCGACCTCGGCCTCGCCGGCCGTCACATGTCGAGTCCGGACGTCGGCGTCGTCGGCTCCTCCCTGGGCGGTGGGCTCAGCTTCTACTCGCGGCCCCACGGCCTGCAGTGCACCTCGCTCACGGCCGTCGAGGTGGTGCTTGCCGACGGGACGTTCGTCCGAGCCACGCAGGCCCGAGACGCGGACCTCCTCTGGGCCGCTCGCGGTGGAGGCGGCGGCTTCGGGGTCGTCACCGCTGTCGAGTTCGGCCTGCTTCCGATCACCACCGTGTACGCGGGGATGCTCGTGTGGGACTGGCACCGTGCGGATGAGGTCCTGTCGGCCTGGGCGCGGTGGGCGACAACCGCGCCGGAGTCGGCGACGACGGTGGCCCGCATCCTGCGGGTCCCCGACGACCCGACGCTGCCGGACGGCGTCCGAGGACGCCGGGTCGTCGTCGTGGACGGCGCGCTGCTGGGTGATCCCCGGGAAGCCGCGGACCTTCTGGGTCCCCTGCGGGCACTGCGACCCGAGCTCGATACGTTCGCCATCGTGCCGGCGCCGGAACTGGCTGACCTCCACCTCGAGGACGCCGAGCCCACGGTGGTCTACGTGAGCAGCATCCTGCTCGAGGACCTGACGGACCCTGCGGTCGAGGCCGTCGTGCAGACCGCTGGTCCAGGGTCCGGCTCCAGGCTCGCCAACCTCGAGATCCGCCATCTCGGAGGGGCACTCGGCCGACCTGCGCCAGGCGGGGGGGCACTGGACCACCTCGACGGGTCGTTCCTGCTGCTGGTACTCGGCATCGACGACGACGTGGCTCGCTGGTCCGATCAGCGTGATGACGCCCACCGCGTCCTCGACAGGCTCGCGCCGTGGGCGCTGCCGCAGCGCTATCTCCCCATGACCGAGGACGAGGCCGACGCCACACGCGGCTGGTCTCCCTCGGCCTGGCAGCGACTGCAGGCCGTGCGCGCCGCCGCGGACCCGCACGGCCGGTTCGTCCTCCCGCAGCAACAGGACCGCTGACCTCAGAGGGTGCTGGAAGCGGCGCGGAAGTCTGGCGCAAGCCACGGGGGAGTCGGACGGAAGTGATCGACAAGGGCCTCGGTGGACGGTGCAGCGGTAACCACACCGCGATCCATCGAGAGGCACCACACCATGTCCATCGTCTCCCTCCCCCGAACCGAGTCGCCGTCCGCCGACCTGTTCGCCGAGCTCGACATGCTCACGCAGGGCACCCTGGCCGTCCGGGGCGACGCCGACTACGAGGCCCTCGTGTCCCCCTGGAACCTGGCGATCGACGTCAGCCCGGCCGCTGTCCTGGCGGCGACGACCGCTCAGGACGTCGTCGAGGCGGTCCGCTTCGCACGCCGCCACAGCCTGCAGGTCACACCGCAGGCGACCGGCCACGGGCCGATCCCGTCGCTCGTCGGGCACCTCCTCGTCACGACGCGCGGCCTCGACGAGTGCGTCGTGCACCCCGAGGGGTGGGCGCGGGTCGGCGCCGGCGTGAAGTGGCTTCGGGTCGTCGAGGCCGCCGCGCCCTACGGCCTCGCACCGCTGTCGGGGTCCATCACGGACGTGGGCATCGTCGGCTACACGACCGGCGGTGGACTCGGCCCGATGGCACGCACCTACGGGATGGCGATCGACCGCGTGCGGGCGATCGAGGTCGTCACCGGTGACGGGGTCGCGCGGCGCGCGACGCCGACGGAGCACCCCGAGCTGTTCTTCGCCCTGCGCGGGGGCAAGGGCATGCTCGGCATCATCACCGCCATCGAGTTCGACCTGGTGCACCAGCCGACGTTCTACGGAGGCTCGCTCTGGTTCGACGGCGAGCACGCCGCCACCGTGATCGAGACGTGGCGGGAGTGGTCGGACGGGCTGCCCGAGCTGGCGACGACGTCGTTCGCGCATCTTCCAGCTCCCTGAGATGCCGGGCGTCCCGCCCCAGCTCGCGAACAGGCTCTCCGTGTCGATCCGCTACGTGTGGACCGGTGACGACGCCGAGGGCGAGCAGTGGTTCGCGCCGGATGCGCGAACGCCGCACCGATCCTGCTCGATGACGTGTCGGCGCGGCCCTACGCCGCGATCGACTCGGTGCACACGGACCCGCTCGACCCGATGCCGGCCCACGAGGCGGCCACCGTCCTGCACAGCTTCCCGGCCGAGGCGGCGGCGGCGCTGCTGGCGCGTACCGGCGTGGGCTCCGGCTCTCCGCAGGTGCTCGTCGAGGTCCGGCAGATGGGCGGGGCGATCGCCAGGCCAGGTGCGCACGAGAGCGCCTTCCCCTCACGTGACGCGGCGTACTCGCTGCTCGTCGTCGGCATCGGCGGCATCCCCGCCGTCGAGGAGGACGCGGCGGCCATCATCGACGCGATGGCTCCGTGGGTGGGCGGCCACAGGCTGCCGAACTTCTCCTTCGAGGCGGAGAGCCTGGCGGAGGCCTACACCGAGGAGACGTTGAAGCGGCTCCGCGAGGCCCGGCGGAACCTACGACCCCGATGGAGTCATCGCCATCGGGGGCGTGCTGGACGTCTGAGCGGGAGATCAGCCGTCCGGCGCCAGGCAGGGGTGGTGGGCGTGCTCATCGCGAGCGCGCCCACCCCCCGTGCCGTGCTTGCGGTCGGCGCGGGGGCTGCGGCACGATCTCGGTCATGTCCCGCGTCCTGCTCAGCTGGCGGTGGTCGCCCGAACGGCGACCCTGACCACTGACGTCCGGGGCTGCCCTCTCGCGGCAGCCCTCCGGGAACATCCCCCCTCGGCAGCTTCGACAGGTCGGCCTCCGCACCCAAGGAGACCACCGATGTCCGACCGCACGCCGTCGCAGCTGGCCGCACTCGAGCGCAGCGCGACCCTTCACCAGGAGGTCCTCGCGGACCCACGACGATTCCGGGTCCTCACCGGCGACCGTCCGACCGGGCCGCTCCACATCGGCCACTACCTCGGTACTCTCGCCAACCGAGTTCGACTGCAGGATCTCGGCGTCGAGGTGATCGTGCTGATCGCCGACTACCAGGTGATGACCGACCAGCAGGCGGGCCGCCAGCTGGCTGACACCGTCCACGGCGTCGTCGCCGACTACCTCGCCGCCGGCATCGACCCGGACCGGTCGACGGTCTTCACCCACAGCGCGGTCCCCGCGCTCAACGAGCTGGTGCTGCCGTTCCTGAGCCTGGTCAGCGACGCCGAGCTGCACCGCAATCCCACCGTCAAGGCCGAGGCCGACGCCACCGGCCGTCCACCCACCGGCCTGATGCTGACCTACCCCGTCCACCAGGCAGCGGACATCCTGTTCTGCCACGCGAACCTGGTCCCCGTCGGCCTCGACCAGCTCCCGCACCTGGAGACCACCCGGCTCATCGCCCGCCGCTTCAACGAGCGCTACGCGCAGAGGCCGCTGTTCCCCGAACCGGACGCACTCCTCACCGACACCCCGATGCTGGCCGGGCTCGACGGCCTGAAGATGAGCAAGACCCGGGGCAACGGCATCGCCCTGCGGGCGACCGAGGACGAGACCGCGACAGTGATCCGTCGCGCGCCCACGGACAGCGAGCGGCACATCAGCTACGACCCGCTCGGCCGGCCTGCCGTCGCCAACCTGCTCGACCTGCTCGCCGCGACCACCGGCGACGACCCGCACCACCTCGCCGAGGAGATCGGGGACGCCGGCGCAGGACGCCTCAAGCTGCATGCTCACCGAGGCCGTCAATGAGCTCCTGCGGCCGCTGCGCCGCCGCCGCGCCGCCCTGGCGGACGACCGCACCTACATCGAGCGCGTCCTCGACGCCGGCAACGACCGGGCACGCCGGATCGCCGACGACACCCTCAGAGAGGTGCACGACCTGCTCGGCATGACGTATGCGAACCGCAGAGCTCACGAGCCGCGGGATCGGGAGCCGTCGCGCCGCTAGGGTCGGACGTGTCCACCGCACCGACCAGGTGGAGGCGGCGATGGGTAGCGGCGAGGTCCTGGACGAGGCGCGGACGGCGTACGACAACCGCCGGTGGGCCGAGGCGTACGCCGGCTTCGTGCGAGCCGAGGACGGAGCCGGCCGGCTCGACGCCGACGACCTGGACCGGTTCGCCCGCGCCGCCTACCTCACCGGGCACGACGAGGAGTGCGTGCGGCACTTCGAGGCGGCCTTCCACCTGCACAGCAGGGACGGGCGGGCCGAGGCCGCGGCGGAGGCGGCCTTCTGGGCGGGCTTCAGCCTGATGAACCGCGGCGAGAGGGCCCGCGGGGGCGGCTGGCTCGCCCGCGCCGAGCAGACCCTCGGCGAGGCTCAGGAGTGCGCGGTCCACGGCCTGTTGATGCTGCCCCCGGCGCTCGAGCGACTCATGGCCCGCGACGGCGAGGCAGCCCTTCCCCGGTTCCGCGCCGCCCGCGAGATCGGACGACGCCACCTGCATCCTGAGCTCACCGCGCTGGGTGGGCTCGGCACCGGCCAGGCGCTGCTCACGATCGGGGACGTCGAGGAGGGACTGCGGACGCTCGACGGCGTCATGGTCGACGTCGCCAGTGGCGAGACCTCCGCCTTGGTCACCGGGCTGGTCTACTGCGCGGTGATCATCGCCTGCCAGGAGACCTACGAGGTACGTCGCGCTGCGGAGTGGACCCGGGTGCTCAGCGGCTGGTGCGACGCCCAGCCCGGTCTGGTCCCGTTCCGCGGGCAGTGCCTCGTCCACCGCGCGCAGGTGCTCCGGCTCCACGGCGCCTGGCCGGAGGCGGTGGAGCAGATCGACCTCGCCCAGGCTCGGCTGTCGGAACCCCCGGGCCAGCCCGCCGTGGGCATGGCGCTCTACGAGCTCGGCGAGATGCATCGGCTCCGCGGCGAGCACGGACCCGCGGAGCGGGCCTACGCCGCATCGTCCCGCTACGGCCACGACGTGCAGCCCGGACTGGCCCTGCTCCGGCTGGACCAGGGCGACGTCGAGACGGCGCTCGCGGCCGTCCGCCGGGCGGTCACCGAGCACGCCTCGTGGCGCGGCCGGGCCCACCTGGAGGCCGCCCGCGTCGAGATCGCCCTGGCCGCGGGGGAGCTCGCTGAAGCCCGGGAGACAGCCGACGCGATGGCTGCGACCGCCGCCCAGCACGACACAGCCCTTCTCCGTGCGATGGCGAAGCAGGCGCAGGGTGCGGTGCTGCTGGCGGACAGCAAGGCCGGGGAAGCCCTCGGGGCTCTGCGCCGGGCCGCCACGGAGTGGCGCGACCTCGACGCGCCCTACGACCTGGGCCGCACCAGGCTCCTGCTCGGACTGGCCTGCCGGGCGCTCGGCGACGAGGACACCGCGCGGCTGGAGATCGCCGCCGCGGCAGGGGTCTTCGACGACCTGGGGGCCGCGCCGGACCTTGCCCGGGCGGAGCGAGCCGGCTCGTTCTCCGCGGACGCCCCACCTGGCAGCGGGCCGTCCGCCGGGGCCGACACCTCACTGACCCCCCGCGAGCTGGAGGTGCTCCGCGCGGTCGCGACCGGCCGTACCAACCGGGTCATCGCCCGCGATCTCGTGCTGAGCGAGAAGACGGTCGCTCGGCACCTCAGCAACATCTTCGCGAAGCTCGCTGTCGGCTCGCGAGCTGCCGCGACGGCCTACGCGTTCGAGCACGACCTGATCTGAGTCCCCAGCCGGGAACCCCGACTGCACAGAACTACCCATCCGCCGGACGCGGTGATGGGTCGTTCTCCGGACGCGCGGGCGGTCCTCCGCTTCCTAGCGTCAAGGCACCCGATCGACACTCTCGGAGGCCATCATGACCACGCTCGACAACACGACCAGCGCCCGCACGAGCGGGGACCGACCCCGGAAGGGACCACGGGAGCACTTCGACACCGTCGTCATCGGTGGCGGCCAGGCTGGGCTGAGCGCTGGGTACCACCTGCGTCAGGCCGGCCGCGAGTTCGTCATCCTCGACGCCAACGCCCGCACGGGGGACTCGTGGCGGGCCCACTGGGAGTCGCTGCGCCTCTACAGCCCGGCAGCGCGGGACGGGTTGCCGGGCATGGACTTCCCGGCTTCGCCCCACCACTTCCCCGGAAAGGACGAGGTGGCTGACTTCCTGGAGAGCTACGAGCGCACGTTCTCGCTCCCGGTCCGTCACGGCACCCGGGTCCGCAGGCTGCGTCGAGAAAGCGGCAGGTACGAAGTCGACTGCGGCGACCGCATCGTCGTGGCCGACAACGTGGTCGTCGCCACCGGCACGTTCGGCGGTGCACCGGAGGTGCCTGGGTTCGCGGGCGAGCTGGACCCGACGATCCCGCAGTTCCACTCAGCGCAGTACCGCTCGCCCGACCAGCTGCCGGACGGCCCGGTGCTCGTGGTCGGGGCCTCCCACTCCGGCGGCGACATCGCCTACGAGGTCGCGAAGACCCATCCCACGATCCTGTGCGGACGAGACACCGGGCAGATCCCGCCCCGCCTGGAAGGAGCGGCCATGCGGGCGCTGTTCCCGGTGCTGTGGTTCGTGTGGGGGCACGTGTTGTCGCTCAGCACTCCTGCCGGCCGCCGCGCGCGGGGACACGCACGGAGCCACGGCGCGCCCCTGCTCCGGGTCAAGCGCAGCGACCTCGCCGGGGCCGGCGTGGAGCGGGTCACCGACCGGGTCACCGGCGTCCGCGACGGCCGTCCCGTGCTGGGCGAGGACCGGGTCGTCGAGGTCGCATCCGTGATCTGGTGCACCGGCTTCCGGCACGACTACTCGTGGATCGACCTGCCGGTCATCGGTGACGACGGCTGGCCGCTCGAGGACCGCGGCGTCGTCCGGGACCACCCGGGCCTGTACTTCACCGGGCTGTGCTTCCAGTCGTCGTTCCGGTCCATGCTGATCGGTGGCGCCGGGCACGATGCCGCGTACGTCGTGAGCGACCTGAACCGACGCACCCCCGCGGCAGCAACAGTGACGGCGTGAACCGGGCGTGCAGGGCGACGTCCCTGTCGCCGGCGGGTCGCCCGCCGCTACCGTGATGGTCTCGTCGGGCCCGTCGGACACCACCAGCGGACCCGGCGCCCATCTCCCCACCCACGCAGGGCACATGCGGGACTGGCACTCACAGAACTCCGGCTGAGCGCCTCCGGAACGCGAAACAGGCCCAGCCGCGGCGCGGCTGGACCTGTCCGTGTCGAGAACGGCTCGCTCTGTCGCGAACCTCTCGGTCGGTCTCGTCGTGGAGGTGGCGGGAATCGAACCCGCGTCCGTCGTCGTACCCCTAGGGCTTCTCCGGGTGCAGCTCGCTATGGATTTTCTCGGCCCCAGCGCTCACGCGAGCATGTCCGCTGACGGGCCCAGTCGTCTGAGAGTCCCCCCAGCACCGACGACGAGTGCTGAGAGCAGTGGCCCCCTAGATGACGCCAGCTACCGGGTCGGGAGCACTCCCGGGCTGACGGACTTCAGGACTCGCTCAGGCGGCGAGTGCGAAGTCGGTGCGCTTGGAATCGGCACCTATGGTTTGCGGAGGGCGTTAACGAGATAACCCCGCGTCCTCGACCCGCTTCCCCTAGTTCGACATCCGACGTCGAAACCTGTCACCCCCTGTGGACTTGTCAACGCCCGGCAACGCTCACCGGACGTCTACAGGCTACTCCGTGCAACGGTCGGTCGGCACATCCGATCTCCCGGGACGTGTGCGACGGACACGTGGACTCCCTGCCCGCTTCGTCCTAGCTTGGGCGGTCCGGCGCCGTCGCCGGAGAAGGCGGGTACCCCCATGTCTGCACCCACCGGTCGCCACACGCTCCGGTTGCCGCACGCGCGGCGGAGGGGCCACCTGCTCGCGGCGGCGTGCGCGGCCGTTCTCGTCGGGATCCTGCTCGCCCTTCCGGGCGGGTCGGCGTCCGCCGCCGGCGCCCCGACGGCCGTGCCCTCGTTCGGCTCGAACCCGGGCGCACTGCAGATGTACGGGTACCGCCCGGCGAACCTGCCCGCCGGCGCCCCGCTCGTGGTGGCGCTGCACGGCTGCACGCAGGACGCGGGCGGCTACGCCGCCGGCTCCGGCTGGACGGAGGTCGCCGACGACCTGGGGCTCGCCGTCGTGTTCCCGCAGCAGTCGAGCACCAACAACAGCAGCAGGTGCTTCAACTGGTTCCAGCCGTCCGACATCACGCGGGGCCAGGGTGAGGCCGCCTCGGTCGCGTCGATGGTCGCCTACGCGCGCAGCACCTGGGGGACGGATCCGGCTCGTACCTACGTCACCGGGCTCTCCGCCGGCGGCGCGATGACGTCCGCGCTGCTGGCGGCGTACCCCGACGTCTTCGCCGGCGGCTCGATCATCGCCGGCATCCCCGTCGGCTGCGCCATGTCGATGGCCGAGGCGTTCGCCTGCCAGTCGTCTCCGCCATCGCGCACTCCCACGGTGTGGGGCGACGCCGTCCGCACGGCGGCACCGTCCGGCACCACCAGCTGGCCGCAGGTGGCGATCTGGCACGGCACGGCCGACACGACGGTCGTCCCGGCGAACGCCACCGCCTCCCGCGACCAGTGGACGAACGTGCACGGCATCGGCCAGACCCCGACAGCCACGTCCTCACTACCGGGCGGGACCTCCCGGGCCGACTACGCCTACGGCGGCCGCGTCGTGGTCTCCACCTTCACCGTCAACGGCATGGGCCACGCCGCACCGAACGACCCGGGACCGGGTCAGACCCAGTGCGGCACAGCGGGTGCGTACTTCGCCGACACGCTGTGCTCGAGCTGGTACACGGCGCAGTTCTGGGGACTGACGGGCTCGCAGCCCGAGCCCTCACCGACGACCCCGTCCCCCACCACCACGCAACCGGCGGAGTGCTTCACGTCCAGCAACTACGCCCACACCCAGGCGGGCCGGGCCTACCAGTCGGGCGGCCACGCGTACGCGCTGGGCTCCGGCGACGACCTGGGTCTGTGGAACACCTACGTGACGACGTCGGTCGCCCGCACCGGCACCGACTACTACGAGAAGGTGCCCCCGTGCTGAGGCCCGGTCAGTACATCTAGTCGCGCTGGCGCCGCAGTGACATCGCGCGCTCGGCCTCGCGGTTGTCCTGGCGCTCGCGCAGCGTGTGGCGCTTGTCGTACTCGCGCTTGCCTCGTGCGAGCGCGATCTCGACCTTCGCGCGGCCGTCCTTGAAGTACAGCGACAGCGGGACGATCGTGTAGCCCTTGTCGGTGCTGCGGCTGGCCAGCTTGTCGATCTGCTCGCGGTGCAGCAGCAGCTTGCGCTTGCGGCGTGGGGCGTGGTTGTTCCAGGTGCCCTCGGTGTACTCCGGGATGTGGACGCCCTCGAGCCAGGCCTCGCCACCGTCGATGGACGCCCACCCGTCGATGAGCGACGCCCGGCCCATCCGCAGGGCCTTGACCTCGGTGCCGGTGAGCACGAGGCCCGCCTCGTAGACGTCGTCGATGTGGTAGTCGTGCCGCGCCTTGCGGTTGCTGGCGACGACCTGACGTCCGGAGGGGTCCTTCTTGGGCATCGGACAAGTCTACGTGCGTGGCACGGCCACGGCCGACGTGATTACAGCCAGCCCGCCGGGTTGACGTGGTCGCCGTTGACGTAGACCTCGAAGTGCAGGTGGCAGCCCGTGGACGACCCGGTCGTGCCGACGTAGCCGATGATCTGGCCGCGCGAGACGGATCCCGAGGTGACCTTGTAGGCGGAGAGGTGGTTGTAGCTCGTCGCCACACCCTCGCCGCGCAGGACCCCGTGGCTGACCACGATCCGGTTTCCGTAGCCGCCGGCCCAGCCGGCGCTCACGATGCGTCCGTCCTCGGCAGCCCGCACCGGGGTGCCGCACGCGGACCCGAAGTCGATGCCCGCGTGCAGCCGCTTGGTGTGGTAGATCGGGTGGATCCGGTACCCGTAGCCGGAGGTGACGGGACCGCCCACCGGTCGGGCCAGCGTGCCGTCCGAGCTGCTGCTGCCCCCACCACCCCCACCGCTCGAGCCTCCGCCGGCTCGCTTGCGCGCCGCGGCCTCGCGTGCCGCCTTCTCGGCGGCGGCCTTCTCGGCGGCAGCGATCCGGCGCAGCTCCGCAGCGAGACGGTCCTGCTCGGCCTGCAGCTCCGCCAACCTGGCGGTCTCCTCAGCCTTGCGGGCCTCGATCGTGGCCGTTGCCTGGGTCTGCTGGACGATCAACGTCTCGACAGCTGCCTTGGCGTCGGCGGCCTGCTGGCGTGCCACCTCGGCGGCCACGAGGTTGTCGGCCGCCTGCTGGCGAAGGTCGGCGACCTGAACCTCGACGGCGGCGATCCGGGCCTCGGCGTTCGTGCGCAACGCCTTCGTCTCGTTGAGCCGGGCGAGCGCCCCACCGCGGCTGCGCATGACAGCGTCGGCGAGCACGTACTTGGTGGCGAAGTCGTCAGGGGTCGTCGACCCGAGCGCGACCTGCATCTGCGTGGACGTGTGACCGCTCCGGTAGACCTCCGCGGCCAGGCGTCCGATCGCGGCCTCGCTGTCGGCGATCTCCTGGGTGCTCGTCGCCAGCTCGGCCTCCGCCTCGGCCTTCGAATGCTGGGCAGCCTCGAGGCGTCCGGCGAGCTCGACGTCCTTGCGCTCGGCCTCGGCCTCCGCAGCCTGGGCCGCCTCCAGGGCCGCCTGGGCGCCGGGGAGAGCCGCCTGCGACGCCTCAAGGGCGGCGTAGGCGTCCGTCAGCTCCTTCGAGGTGCCGACGAGGAGCTCGCTGAGCTCGTCGATGTTGGCGTCGACCTTGGCCTTCTCGTCACGCGGTCCGGCGTGCACCGGTCCGACGGCGCCGAGAAGCGAGGCGACGACCAATGCGGTCAGCACCGCCGTCACCCCGGTAGCCCTGCGGGGAAGTCGCATGGCGAGCAGGCTCCTTGCAGTTATCGGCGTCACCTTTCGGCGACTTTGTACCCCCGGTACTTCGGCACGCTCTCCGTCACACCTTGAGGTATCGGGACAAGGTGATCAGGGAGGACACGCCTGCAAGGGCTATTCCGATGACGAAGAGTATCGGGGCGACCGTCCACACCTCACCGACTTGGATGTACTTGAACAGGGGGAGTTCGACGGCCAGGTAGCCCTGCACCCCGTACTGGACGAGCGCCCACAGACCCAGCACCGAGATGCCGGTGCCGATGCACACGGCGATCACCCCCTCGAGCAGGAAGGGCAGCTGGAGCACCGTGTTCGAGGCCCCGACCAGCCGCATGATGCCCGTCTCGCGCCGCCGGCTGAAGGCCGCCAACCGGATCGTGGTCGCCAGCAGGAGGGCCGCCGCCACGAGCATCACCCCGGCAAGGATCACCGACCCGATCGTCATCCGGTTCAGCAGGCCGAAGAACTTGTCGAGCAGCTCGCGCTGGTCCTGCACCTGCTCGATGCCCTCGCGTCCGGTGAAGAACTGCGAGACCACCTGGTACTTCTCCGGGTCCTGG
Source organism: uncultured Actinomycetota bacterium (assembly GCA_963843835.1). Classification (GTDB taxonomy): domain Bacteria; phylum Actinomycetota; class Actinomycetes; order Actinomycetales; family CAWJMD01; genus CAWJMD01. The sequence goes on along the minus strand of CAWJMD010000004.1, from coordinate 105,784 downwards.
AGCTTGACCCGGTACGACTCCGGCATCTGCTCCTCGGTGACGTTGTCGACGATCGCCGAGTCCTTGAAGTCCTCCTGGAACCGCTTGAAGGCGTCGGCCTTCGACTCGTAGAAGACCTCAGCGACGTACGGCTCGAGCGCGGGCGACTCCAGGTCGGCCTTGATCTGCGCGCGCACGGCCTCGGAGGGTGCGCCCGCTGCGCAGGTCGGCGCCTCGCTGTCGGGCGTGCACAGGAAGATCGAGACCTGGACCTTGTCGTACCAGTAGTCCTGCACGGTCTCGACCTGTCGCTGCGACAGCAGAGCCGACGCCAACGAAGGTCATCGACACCCAGGTCACGATGATCAGGGAGATCGTCATCGCAAGGTTGCGGCGCAGGCCGATCCCGATCTCGCTGAGGATGAACTGCAGTCGCATGGAGGGGCCTCTGAAGGGGTCGGTGGGCTGAGGTCGTCAGCGCTTGATGGTGTAGACGCCGCGGGACTCGTCGCGGACGACCTGTCCCTCGTCGAGCTCGACGACGCGCTTGCGCATCTGGTCGACCATGTCGTCGTCGTGCGTGGCCATCACGATCGTGGTGCCGGTGCGGTTGATGCGGTCGAGCAGCTTCATGATCCCGACGCTCGTGGTCGGGTCGAGGTTCCCGGTCGGCTCGTCGGCCAGCAGGATCGCTGGACGGTTGACGAAGGCGCGCGCGATCGCGACGCGCTGCTGCTCCCCGCCGGAGAGCTCGTGCGGGCGGCGCTGCTGCTTGCCGGTCAGACCGACGAGGTCGAGGGTCTCGGGCACGGTCTGGGCGATCACGTGCCGCGACTTGCCGATCACCTGGAGGGCGAACGCGACGTTCTCGTAGACCGTCTTGTTCGGCAGCAGCCGGAAGTCCTGGAACACCGCACCGATCTGACGGCGCAGGTGCGGCACCTTCCACGACGACAGGTGCGCCAGGTCGCGGCCGGCGACGTGCACCGTGCCGTGGGTGGCCTTCTGCTCGCGCAGCACCAGCTGCAGGAAGGTCGACTTGCCCGACCCCGAGGCCCCCACGAGGAAGACGAACTCCCCCCGCTCGATCTCGAGGGTCACGTCGTTCAGCGCAGGGCGCGACGTGGCGTCGTACACCTTGGAGACGCGCTCGAATCGGATCACGGGATGCGAGTGTACGTCTGCTTCCCGAGAGCGGACGGGATGCCACCGGAGGCGTGTCGGAACCCCATCGAAACGGGCGGCGCCGACCGGCCGCGGACGGGCGGCCGGTGCTAGCCGGCGGCCTTCTCGGTCTGGCGGCGCCAGCGGATCCCGGCCTCCAGGAAGTCGTCGATGTCCCCGTCGAAGACACCGCTGGTGTTGCCCACCTCGTGCTCGGTCCGCAGGTCCTTGACCATCTGGTACGGGTGCAGGACGTACGACCGCATCTGGTTGCCCCAGCTGCCGGAGTCGTCGCCCTTGAGGGCGTCGAGCTCGGCCTGGCGCTCCTTGCGGGCCCGCTCGAGCAGCTTCGCCTGCATCACGCGCATCGCGGCCGCCTTGTTCTGCAGCTGCGACTTCTCGTTCTGGCAGGAGACGACGATGCCGCTCGGGATGTGCGTCAGCCGGACCGCGGAGTCCGTGGTGTTGACGCTCTGCCCCCCTGGCCCCGACGAGCGGAACACGTCGACCCGCAGGTCGTTCTCGGGGATCTCGATGTGGTCGGTCTCCTCCACGTCCGGGAGCACCTCCACGCCGGCGAACGACGTCTGGCGCCGTCCCTGGTTGTCGAACGGCGATATCCTCACCAGCCGGTGGGTGCCCTGCTCAACCGACAGCGTGCCGTAGGCGTAGGGCGCCGAGACCCGGAACGTCGCCGACTTGATGCCCGCCTCCTCGGCGTAGGACGTGTCGAAGACCTCCGCCTTGTACCCGTGCCGCTCGGCCCAGCGCAGGTACATCCGCAGCAGCATCTCGGCGAAGTCGGCAGCGTCCACGCCGCCGGCCTCGGCACGGATCGTGACCAGGGCCTCACGCGGGTCGTAGTCCCCCGACAGCAGGGTGCGCACCTCGAGGTCGCCCAGCGCCTTGCGGATCGAGGCGAGCTCCGCCTCGGCCTCCACCATCGCCTCAGCGGCTCCGGCGTCCGCGCCGCCCTCCGTCGCCATCTCGACGAGCACCTCGAGGTCGTCGATGCGGGCCGCCATCCGCTCGACGCGCTCGAGCTCGGCCTGCAGGTGCGACAGCGCGCTGGTGACCTTCTGGGCCGCGTCGGGGTCGTCCCACAGGTCGGGCGCCGATGCCTGCTCGGAGAGGTCTTCGATGCGCTTGCGCAGGCCCACGACGTCAGTTACCTCGGTGATGGACTCCAGAGTCTGACGCAGGGCACGGATCTCGACGGGGAACTCGACAGCAGCCACGTGCGCAGAGTAGTCGCTGGGCCGCCGGCCCCCTCACGAGCCGGCCAGCAGCTCCACGACCGGGGCGAGCTCGCCCACCTCGCCGACCATGACCGAGCTGATGCCCAGCTCGGCGCGCAGGCGCTGCCACTTCTCGGCCAGCCCCCGCACCGAGCCGATGAAGACGTGCGGCGAGTCGGCCAGCTCGTCGACCGAGAGCGTGACCCCGGTCCGGCTCGCGATCGTCTGCGCGAGCTCCTCGAGGTGCGGACGGGGCTTCTCGGTCAGCAGGACCGGGCTGGAGGACGGGTAGACGTTCAGCTCGATCTCGCCGAACCGGTCCCCCGCCGCCTCGCGGACCCAGCCGATCTTCTCGGCGGTGGCCTCGACCGTGATGCTGCGGGGGTCGAGGGACGGCCCCGGCTTGATCCGCGGCGCCAGCCCCACGGTCTGCGCCTCCCGTCCCGCCAGCGTCAGGGTGCGCCGCCCGCCGCCACCGACGAAGAACGGCGGGTGCGGGCGCTGCGAGGGCAGCGGCCGGGCGTCGTAGTCGGTGATCGTGTAGTGCTCGCCGGCGAAGCTGAACGGGCCGTCCGCGAAGCAGCCCTTCAGCACGGTGATGGCCTCGGCGAGCCGCGCCTGGCGGACCGGCACCGGGTCGAAGGGCAGCCCGATCGCCTCGTACTCGGGCTTGTTCCAGCCGGCACCGATGGCGATCTCGAGCCGGCCCTCGCTGAGCACGTCGAGGCTGGCCAGCTCCTGCGCCAGCACGGCCGGGTGCCGCAGGTCGTTGTTGAGGACGAACGCCGAGAACCGCAGCGTCGTGGTCGCCGCCGCCACCGTCGCCATCGTCGCGACGGGGGCCAGCTGGTCGAGCAGGTGGTCGGGGATGACGAGCACGTCGACGCCCGAGCCCTCGGCCTGGCGTGCACGCTCGGCCAGCTCACGGCCGGACGAGGCGCCGCGGACGTCGGCGAGGAAGCGGAACGGACGGACAGCGGCGCTCATCCGGTCAGCCGAAGAGGGCGCCGAGCCCGCCGCCGCCTCCGCCGGACGCCGGGGGCGTCACGCCCTCGCTGGGCTGGACGACGACGAAGCCCGGACCGTGGAAGGCCAGCTGGAACGCCTCGCCCGAGCCGCCGCGCAGCATCGAGCGCAGGTTCATGGAGTTCACGACGTTCGGGACCAGGTTCGCGGACCACGCGATGATCGCCTGCGGGTCGACGAACGTGGGCTGCTGCGAGCAGTCGAGCAGCATGGGTGGGCCGTCGGTGGTGATCGCGACCGTGCCCCTCCCCTCGATCACCGTGTTGAACAGGCCCGCCGCCGCCATCGCACCCATGCCCTGCACCCGCTTGATGTCCCAGTTCAGCGCGGCGTCGAAGGCCAGCAGGTGGGCGCCGCCGACGCTGATGGCGTCGCCCTCGAGCTCGAGCGTGAAGATGTCCTCGGCCAGGCGGGCGAACCAGCAGACGCCCTGCCCCGACACCCGCATCAGGGGCGCGTCGTCCGAGCTGACCATCCGGCGCACCATGCGTCCGAGGCTGCCGGAGCCCTCGTGGGCGAACGTCAGCTGGCCCTGGTAGGCAACCATGGCGCCCTTCGCGGCCAGGACGTCCGGGCCCATCCCGGCACGCAGCAGCTTGCTGTTCTGCAGCGACCACCGGTCGGCGCTCTGCTGCTGCATGTTGGCCTGGTCGAAGAGCTGACTACGCACGGATCCCCCTCGGGACGGGTTGCTGGGACTGCCTGCTGACGGACGCGACAGGGAGGTCTACCACCACTCCTGGTCGAGCTTGCCTTCGATGCTGCGCATGTTCTCGCGGGCGCACGACTCACAGATCCACGTCGTCCGCCCGGAGTCGACCCCTCCCGACCACCCCAGGGGCGGCGGGTCGGACGGTGACAGCGTGCCGCAGACCTGGCACGCCACCGAGGAGGTCGGCACACCGGGAGACTAGCCACCGCCCCTCGCGTTGGGGCGTGTTCTCGGTGTCCAGGACGCGTCCGGACACCGAGAACGTGCCCCAGCGTGAGTCCGGATTGCCGCGAAGATGCACATGTGTTCCTTCGGGGGTCTCTCGGTTACTGTCGACGCGGTACCGGTGGCCGGTAGAGGGCCCCCGGGGACGAGCGGTGAACTGGAGGGGTCGACCTGTGACTCGTCCGAGCATGCCGTCGCGGCCCGGCGGTGGGCGCGGGACCCTGCTGGCGGTCGTGGCGTCCCTGGCCACCGCTGTCGTGATCGCCTCCGTCGCCCTCGGGGTGGACGGTAGGTCCCCGAGCTTCGGCCCCGAGCGCGCGGCCGCCCAGTCGGTCCGGACGGACGCGCCCGCGGTGGCCGCCGGCGCACAGGTGCCGGCCCCCGCGATGGCCGTCGGCGCGCTGGTCGCCGTGCCCGCTCCCAGGCCCACCGCCTCACGGACTCCGGCAACGGCACGCTCCGGTGGCGCGGCTGCCGGTGGGTCGTCCGCAGGCGCCTCGTGCGTCGTGGGGTCCGCCACCGGAGCGAAGCAGGTCATCGTCGTCCGGTCGTCGGGGATCCGGGCGAGCGTGCAGGGCTGCTCACGGACGTCGAGCGGTGACTACGTCACCGACCTCGGCCCGTACTCCGGGTACGTGGGACGCAGCGGCGTCACGTCCGCCGGATCGAAGCGCGAGGGCGACGGCGCGACGCCGGCGGGGGTCTATCCGCTGCGCGGCGGCTTCGGGCTCGAGGCCGACCCCGGCCTCTCGCAGGGATGGGACCGGGTCGACTCCTCGGACGTGTGGGTCGACGACCCGGACTCGTCCCTCTACAACACCCAGCAGCGGCTGCCCGCCGACGGACGGTGGTCGAGCGCCGAGAAGCTGGCCAACGCGCCCGCGTACGACTACGCGCAGGTGATCGGCTACAACGAGTCGGCGACGCCGGGCCGCGGCAGCGCGATCTTCCTGCACGTCTCCACCGGTGGGCCGACCGCCGGCTGCGTCTCCGTGCCGACGTCCGGCTTGCTCGCGCTGATGCGCTGGCAGCAGTCCGGCGCCGTGATCGCGATCCGGTGAGAACCCCCGTGAGAACGCCCGTGCAGCGACCGGTCCCGGCGGCGACGTCCCGGGTGCGTGGCGCCCTGGCGGCGGCTGTGCTCGTCGTCGGCCTCGCCGCCGCCTGCTCGGCCGACCCGGTCGGGCTGGCGCCCGCACCCCAGGACGGCCAGGACAGCTCGAGCACCGTGGAGGCCCCCGTGACCGCAGCAGCAGCAACTCCGGAAGGCGACGAGCAGGCCGGCGCGGTGGGCGCCGTGGCGCCGCCTCCGGTGACGCCGAAGCCGGTGGCCGCAACGGGTGGGCTCCCGTCCGGGTTCACCTGGACAGAGGCGCGGGTGACCGCCGCCGACCTCCCGTCCTCCTGGCGCAAGGGGTGTCCGGTGGGCCCGGAGTCCCTGCGCGCCGTGACCGTCGGCTACCACGCGATGGACGGACGGGTGCGCACCGGCGTGCTCGTCATCCACGAGGACATGCTGACGCCCACGCGTCGGGCCTTCGCCCGCCTGTTCGAGCTCCAGTTCCCGATCACGAGCATCCGGCCGGTCGACGAGTTCGACGGGGACGACGACCGCTCGATGGCCGCCGACAACACGTCCGCCTTCAACTGCCGTGCCGCCGTGAACAACGGCCCCACATCGTGGTCGAAGCACGCGTACGGCCGCGCGATCGACATCAACCCGCTGATCAACCCCTACGTCCTGGACGGCGAGGTCCTGCCGCCCGCCGGGAAGAAGTACACCGACCGCAGCGCGCGGGTGCCCGGCATGATCACCGTGGGCTCGCTGGCACTCAAGGCCTTCACCGACAACGGCTTCACCTGGGGCGGCACCTGGTCGAACCCCGACTACCAGCACATGCAGCGCTGAGGCTCCGGCCCTCGCCAGAACACCCCGGAGACGCAGTCGGACCCACCGGCAAGAGGTGCACGGTGGGTCCGACTGGTAGCGGGCGATGCGGTCGGCGGGGCTCCCGAGAGCCCCGGGCAACGCCCGGGATCAGGCACTGACGAGGCAGGCGGTGGGCCCGACCCGTGCCAGCGCGGAGGTGGCGACGTGCGCCTGACGGGTCGCGCGCCGCTGCGCCCGCAGGGCGCGGACGAGGCGCAGGTGCGCGGTGTGCTGCTCGGTCTGGCGCTGCTGCTCCCGAGCGAGCTGCTCGGTGACGTAGAACATCGGAGGTCTCCTCTGGGTCTCATGGTTCGAAGGGGTCAGGCCGCGGGGTGGGCCTGGGTGTAGCGGGGGTCGTCCTTGCGCGGACGGCCCCGAGGACGCTTGCGCGGGACGACGACTCCCGCCTCGAAGAGCTCGCCACCCCAGACGCCCCACGGCTCGCGCCGCTCGAGGGCTCCTGCGAGGCAGACCTCGCGCGCGGGGCAGTCCCCGCACAGGGTCTTGGCGAACTCGACATCGGCGGGACGGTCGGCGAACCAGAGCTCGCCGTCGTTGTCCCGGCAGGGGATGCCGGTCGTGGGCTGTTCCGGCGAGTCGAGCCGGTCGAGCAGTGCCGCGAGCTGCATCGCGGGCACCTCCTGGGTGGTCGGGCCACTTGTGGTGGCGTCTCGCGGGTGCTGGTGACGTCGGTGGTCCGCAGACGACGAAGGCCGCGGATCCCTGGTGGGGTCCGCGGCCTGGTGGCTCCGGTCTGAGTCGACGACTCCGGTCGACTCGTGGTCGACCTATACCGGTGGGCCTCCAGGCTCCACGGTTCCCAGGACGGGGCGGAAGCGGGCGGCGGGGGTGGCCGTGCCGATCGGCAGAAGGCGCACTCCACCCGTGAACGCGCGCTGATCGCTGCCGACGTGCCGCATCTCGGTGAGGGCAGGGGTGACCCCATCGACACGGTTACGGCACTCGGCAGCGCCGATCGCGCTCTTCGTGATCGTGTAGATCTCCATCAGGTCACCCTCCTCTCACAGGTACGGTCCGTGTCACACCCACGGCCGGATGCCGGTCATGTCAGCACAGCTCTGCTCGAGCCGTCTGCACAGGCTAGAGGCGCTGCCCGGCGCGCGGCAATCGAATTAACGCGGTGATTCTGAGAAATCTTCCTCAGGCCTCGGAGATGAGCTCCAGAACCTGCTCCCCGTAGCGTTCCAGCTTGCTCTGGCCGATCCCCGAGATCGCCAGAAGTCCTTGCGTGTCAGTCGGTTTGCGGTACGCGATCGCCTCGAGCGTGGCGTCCGTGAAGACCACGTAGGCCGGGACCTTGCCCTCCGCCGCGACGCCGGCACGCCAGCCCCGCAGGGACTCGAACAGCTTCTCGTCGTAGTCCGGGGGGCAGTCGGCGCAGCGACCGACCTTCCGCTCGGCGCCTGTGCTCAGCGACAGACCGCACCCACGGCACGTCGTGTGCAGCGACGACCTCCGCGCCTTCGAGCCCTTGCCTCGCCGCCCCTCTCCCCCGCCGGCGGAGCCTGCCCGACCACGCCGCGTCCGGTCGCTCGACGACTCCGGACGCAGACCGTCCAGGAAACGCGACGGGCGACGCGACGCCCTCCCTCCCGGCGTGCGCGAGAGCGTCCACGAGAGCAGCAGACGCTCGCGAGCACGCGTGATGCCGACGTACAGCAGCCGCCGCTCCTCCTCGACAGCCGCCTCAGAGTCGGCGAAGGAGATCGGCATCAGGCCCTCGGACAGCCCGACGAGCGCCACGACGTCCCACTCCAGACCCTTCGCGGCGTGCAGGGAGGCGAGCGTGACCCCGTCGACCGACGGCGCGTGCTGGGCCGCGGCGCGCTCGTCGAGCTCGGCCACCAGGTCGTTCAACCGGGCGCCCGGCCGGGCGGCGGCCACGTCGTCCGCGAGCGCGGCCAGGGCCTGCAGCGACTCCCAGCGCTCCCGCACGGCGCCCGTGCCCTTCGGTGACGCGCGGGTCCACCCCCCGGACGCGAGCACGTCACGTGCCAGGTCCCCGAGCGGGCCGGAGCCGTCGTCGGCCCGGGCGGCGCCCCGCAGCAGCAGGATCGCCTCGCGCACCTCCTTGCGCTGGAAGAAGCGCTCGCCGCCGCGCAGCAGGTAGCCGATGCCGGCGTCCGCGAGCGCGGCCTCCAGCGGCTGGGACTGACCGTTCGTGCGGTAGAGGACGGCGATCTGGCCGGCCGGGGTGCCTTCGGCGACCAGCTGGGCGATGCGCCGGGCGACGCCTGCCGCCTCCTCGACGTCGTCGGCGTACTCGGTCAGCTCCGGCTCCGGGCCGGGTGGGCGCTGGGCCACGAGCTCGACTCGGGCGGCCCGCGCGTGGGCGGGCGCCTTGTCGAGCAGGCGGTTGGCCAGGCCGACGACCTGGGGGGTGGAGCGGTAGTCACGGACGAGCCGGACCACCTCGGCGTCGGGGAACCGCGTGCGGAACCCCAGCAGGTGCTGCGGCGTCGCCCCGGCGAAGGAGTAGATGGTCTGGCTGGCGTCCCCGACCACGCAGAGGTCGTCGCGGTCGGCCAGCCAGAGGTCGAGCAGGCGCTGCTGCAGCCCGGAGACGTCCTGGTACTCGTCCACCACGAAGTGGCGGTACTGGCCGCGGACGGTCGCGGCGATGTCGGGGCGCTCCTCGAGGATTCCCGCGGTGAGCAGCAGGACGTCCTCGAAGTCGATCACCGCCCGCTCGGTCTTCACGTCCTCGTAGGAGCGCAGCAGCCGGGCGACGGTCGGAGCGTCGAGGCCGGCCGGGGTGCCCCGCTGCGCGGTGGCGGCCGCGGCGGGGTACTCGTCCGGTGTGAGCATGCTCACCTTCGCCCACTCGACCTCCGCCGAGAGGTCGCGCACCGTCGCCCGGTCGACGGGCAGGCGGAGGCGCGACGCAGCCTCGCCGACGAGCCGTGCCTTGTGGTCGAGCAGCGGGGGAAGCGCGCCGCCGACGGCCTGCGGCCAGAAGTACTGCAGCTGCCGCAGTGCAGCCGAGTGGAATGTTCGGGCCTGGACGCCCACGACCGCGAGATCCCTCAGCCGCGTGCGCATCTCGCCGGCCGCCCGTGCGGTGAAGGTGACGGCGAGCACCTGGGTGGGGGCGTACACGCCGCTGTGCACGCCGTACGCGATGCGGTGCGTGATGGCGCGCGTCTTGCCCGTTCCGGCGCCCGCCAGCACGCAGACCGGCCCCCGCAGGGAGGTGGCCACGGCCCGCTGCTCGGGGTCGAGAGCGGCCAGCACCGCATCGGCATCCACAGTCAGCACCACCTCATCCTGGCAAGCCTCTCGGACAACCCGCGCCACGGGGCACGGAACACTGAACCGGATCTCCGGGTTGCCCCCGGTGAAACGGACCTTCTCGACACCTGGGAGCGACTCTCGATGCACCACAAGCCCGCAGCCGGCACCGTGACGATGTTCAGCACCACGTGGTGCGGCTACTGCCGGGTCCTGAAGAAGGCACTCGACCGTGAGGGCATCGCCTACACCGAGGTCAACATCGAGCAGCACCCCGACGCCGCGGAGTACGTGACGAAGGTGAACAACGGCAACCAGACGGTGCCGACCCTGCTGTTCCCGGACGGCTCGGCTGCGACCAACCCCTCCCTGGGCGAGGTCAAGGTGCGGCTGGGCGTCTGAACCCCAGGATCGAGCCGGTGACGCCGGGCGTCCTGCACGCCCGCGTCGCCGAGCTGGCGCTGGCCGTCATCGAGTCGGGCGCCCGGTACGTCCGCGTCGCCGTCGACGGCGCCGTGGACGACGACGCCCGCGCACTGGCCACCGGCATCGGCGACGAGCTGCGCGGCCGTGGACGTCGCGTCCTGCCGGTGAGCGCGGACTCGTTCCTGCGGCCCCGCTCGGTGCGGCTCGAGTACGGCCGGGACGACCCGGACGCCGGGTACGAGCGCTGGGTCGATCACGAGGCGTTGCGTCGCGAGGTGCTCGACCCGCTCGGACCGGACGGTGACGGCCACTGGCTGCCGACCCTCTGGGACGTCGCGACCGACCGGGCCACCCGGGCGCCTCGCGAGCCCGCACCACCCGGCGCGGTGCTGGTCGTGAGCGGCCCCTACCTGCTGCGGTGGGAGACCGCCGACGCCTTCGACGTCTCCGTCCACCTGCAGACCTCCGCCGCCGCGCTCGAGCGGCGCCTGCCCCCTGCCGACCGCCGCCGCGTTCCGGGCGCCTGGCGGCGCTACGTGGACGAGACGTGGCCCCCCGAGCGCGCCGACGTCGTCGTCCGGGCGGACCACCCCGACCGTCCCGCGGTGGCGCACCCCACGCCCTGACCCCCTCCCTACAAGCCGACTGGTCGCATCTGGCGCGACACGCCGCGCGTGTCGCGCCAGATGCGACCAGTCGGCGCGTGGGGTGGGGTCAGCGCCAGGTGCCCTCGGTAGGCAGCGGCTCCCCGTACCAGTGCTCGACCAGGCGCCGCGAGATCGAGATGCCCGGCGGGATGAGAAGGCGGCCCGAACGGCACTCGTCGAGCAGGTCGGCCCGGCTGAACCAGCGGGCCTCACCGATCTCGTCACCGTCCACCGTGATGGACGGGTCGACCGCGACGCCCCGGCAGCCGATCATCAGCGACGCCGGGAACGGCCAGGGCTGGCTGCCGAGGTAGGTGACCTCACCGACCGTCACGCCGGACTCCTCGAACACCTCGCGCCGTACCGCGTCCTCGACGGACTCCCCCGGCTCGACGAAGCCGGCGAGCGTCGAGAACCGGTTCTCCGGCCAGTCGGGGTGCCGGCCGAGGAGCAGCCGGTCGTCGGCGTCGACGAGGGCGACGATCACCGCGGGGTCGGTGCGTGGGTAGTGCTCGGTGCCGTCCTCGGTGCAGCGGCGCACCCAGCCACCCTGCTCGGGCGCGGTGGGCGCCCCGCACCGCGGGCACCGTGTGTGGGTCGCGTGCCAGTTCGACAGGGCGACAGCGCTGGTGACGAGCCCGGCACCGGTGTCGTCGAGCAGCGCACCGACCTCGCGCAGCCCCGCCAGGCGGCCCCCGCCGGGACCGACGGCACCCGCGTCGGGGTCTGCGGCGCGGGACCTGTCCGTCCGGCGGTCGTCGTCCGGCACCGGGTCGGCCGCCGCCAGGTACTCGGTGCCGGCCTCGTCGCGCCCGAGGTAGACCCACAGGCGGCCCTCGACGTCGCCCACCTCGGACGGGGCGCGCAGGTGCAGTCGGCCCGCGCCCTCCTGGTCGACGACCTCGACCCGAGCGCCGACCAGCGTCATCACGCGCGTCGCCGGGTCCTCGCGTCGGCTCGCGACCAGGCCGGGGTCGCGGCGCAGGTGCGCCCTGCGGTCGAGCGCTCCTCGGGCCAGGGTGAGCCGGCCGAGGGGTCCGTCCCGGGGACCGGCCGATGGGACGGTGGTCGCTTCGCCGAATGCCACGCCGACACCGTACGGGTCCCGCGACGCGCCCGCCGACCGCCACCCGCCCGGCCCGGGAGTCCCTGCGCCGTACCGTTAGGGCGTGCCCCGTTCCCCTCTCGTCCTCGCCGCCCTGGCCAGTGGCGCGGCCCCCGGCCTGGTGCCGGTCGTCACGCGCCCGACCGCGGTCGCGGGCGCCGACTTCGACACGGCCGTCGTGACGGACGACCAGAACCGCCACTGGGTGGTGCGGGCTCCGGTCTCGGTCACCGCGGGCGCGGCGCTGGAGAGCGAGCTCGCCCTGCTGCGGGGCCTGCGCGACCCTGCCCGCGCGGCGCTGCCCTTCGCCGTCCCCGACCCGACGACGACGGTCGACCTGCCCGAGGGCGGCCGGGCCATGGTCTACCGCTACCTGTCGGGCGAACCGCTGCACCCGGGAGACCTGGGCCCGTCGCTCGGAGCCGCCCTCGGTACGGCCCTGGCCGCCCTGCACGAGGTGCCGCGCGGCATCGTGGAGGACGCGGGGCTGCCGGTGTACGAGGCCGAGGAGTACCGCATGCGTCGGATGGCCGAGCTCGACCGGGCGGCCGCGACCGGCCACGTGCCCTCCGGCCTGCTCACCCGCTGGGAGCGCGCGCTGGAGGACGTCGGCCGCTGGCGCTTCCAGCCGACCGTCGTGCACGGCGACCTGGTCGCCGAGCACGTGCTCGTCGAGGACGGCCGTGTCGTGGGGGTGCTGGACTGGGCGGAGGCCAAGGTCGCCGATCCCGCCGACGACCTCGCCTGGGTCGCGGTGGGCTCGGACGAGGCCGCGCTCGACTCGGTGCTCGAGGCCTACGCGATGGCACGCGTCGACCAGCCCGACCGCAACCTGGCGCTCCGTGCCCGCCTCGCCGGTGAGCTGGCCCTGGCCCGCTGGCTCCTGCACGGCGCGCGGGCGGACGACTCGTCCGTGGTCGACGACGCGGTCAGCATGCTCCGCGAGCTGGACTCCGACGTCGGGAGCGATCCGCTGTAGGTCGTTGCGCGCCAAGGCTTTCGGGCCGCCGGTACGCACTCAGCGGGCCAGGAGCACGACCGCGAGCGCCGCGACAGCCGGGGCCGTCTGCACGAGCAGGATGCGCCGGCTGACCGTGGCCGCCCCGAACACGCCCGCCACGGCGACGCAGAGCAGGAAGAACGTCTCCACCTGCCACCGCAGAGGGTCGGCCGACACCAGCCCCCAGACCAGCCCGGCGACGAGGAACGCGTTGTAAAGGCCCTGGTTCGCGGCCAGCACCTTCGTCTGCGCGGCCTGCTCCGGCGTGGTCCCGAACGCAGCCCGACCACGCGGCGTGGTCCACAGCACCATCTCGAGCACGACGACGTAGACGTGGATCAGCGCCACCACGCCGACCAGGACCTGCCCCAGGACCGTCACGGCCGCGAGCCTAGCCGCGCCGGACAACCGGTGGCCCGCGCCGCGCGTGTACGGGGCATCACTCGGCACGCGCACACCCGGAGGTGTGAGATGAGAAGGTTCCTCGCGGTTCTGGCTCTGCTCGCCGGCCTGCTCGGCGTCATGGCCCTGCCCCCCGCGTCCGCGGCCCCGTACTGCGGCATCCGGTGGGGCTCACTGCCCGAGCAGGCGTCCCGACCGACCTACGGGCAGGTGACGGACTTCAGGACGGGGCGGCACCCCTGCTTCGACCGGCTGGTGGTCGACGTCGACGGCACCGTCGCCGGCTACTCGGTCCGCTACGTCTCCCAGGTCAGGCAGGACGGCTCCGGTTTCCCGGTCGCCGTGCGCGGCGGTGCGCGGCTGGAGGTGGTCGCGTTCGCCGGCCTGAAGAACCCTGTGTCGTCCGGACTCAGGAACGGTGACGACGCGGCGAACGTCAGGGGCTACCGCACGTTCCGCCAGGTGGTCTACGCCGGCAGCTTCGAGGGCTACACCACCGTGGGCCTCGGTGTGCGGGCCCGACTGCCCTTCCGGGTCTTCCTCCTGGACGGCCCCGGTGACGGCAGCCGGATGGTCGTGGACGTGGCTCACCGCTGGTGATCGACGGCGACCTGGTCACCGGGGTCGACCTCCACCCCGGTGACCAGGTCGACCAGGTGCCTCTCGTCGAGCCCGTCGGCGGGCCGCAGCGTCTGCCCGGTCGACACGTAGAAGAACGCGGCACCGACCTGGTCGACGGGCACGTCCTGCAGCCGCGCCCACGCCAGCCGGTAGACCGCGAGCTGGACCGCCGCGGCCTGGAGCCTCTCCCCCGTCGGCGGCGTCCCGGTCTTCCAGTCGACGACGTCGTAGCCGGCGCCCATCAGCTCGACCTGGCCGTCGGGCACCCGGGTGGCACGTGCCCCGGACGGCCGCCGGGCCCGGGTCGACCCGAAGACCGGCGAGCCGGCGAACACGGCGTCGATCCGGCCACGGAGGACCATCCCCGCGATCGGCGTCTCCACGTCGACCTCGACCGCCACGACCTCACGCGTGGCCCACTCACTCGCCTCGAAGTTCGCGCGGAGCGTGGACAGCTCGTCGTCCGCGGCTGCGTCGTCGTCGCCCGCGCCGGGCAGGTCGTCCAGGTCGATCAGCGCCTCGGACCGCAGCCGCTGCTCCATCCAGGCGTGGAAGGCAGTCCCGCGTCGCGTGCTGGGTCGTGGCTCGCTCGGCATCGGCCGACGCAGTGCGAGCGCCAGTCCGGCCGGGTCCTCGGCGAGCTGCACCGCACGCGAGGCGGACAGGTGCGTGGGCAGTCGCACCCGACCGCCCCGGCCGTCCCTCGCCGCGAGGTCGCGCTCGGTGAGCAGACGCGCGATCTCGGAGTCCAGGCCGCCGCCGTCGAGGTCGAGCTCCTCCCTGCCCACCGGGCCGACGGCGTGCACCGCGGCCGCGGCGGCCTCGACGTCGGCGCGCCGGCGACCCAGCGGGTCGTAGGGCCACGGCGCCGTGACCACCCGGTCCCGGACCGGGTTGGTCTCCCCCACGGGCGGTGACGCGAGCGTGTCGGGAGTCACGCCGACCAGGTGCATCCGCGGGTCACCGTCGAGACCGTCGACCACCTCGCGGAGGAACCTGGACACCACGCGCGGTGACTTCGTGTGGTCCCACCAGAACCCCGACAGCAGCAGCGTGTGCCGCGGCCGCGTGAAGGCCACGTAGGCCAGGCGCCGCTCCTCGGTCGCCTCGTGGTCGCCGGAGTCGAACTTGAAGTCGGTCAGGGACTCCTCGAGCGCCGCGAGGTGCGTGGCGTCCTGCCAGCGCCACACCGGCAGGGAGTCCCGGTCGCCCCGCAGCGGGTAGGGCAGGTCGCCGATCGTGGTCGGCCAGCCGGGCGCGCTGTCGCGTCCCTTGGCCGGTGTGACGGAAGGGAACTTGCGCTCGACCAGACCCGGGACGGCGACGACGTCCCACTCCAGCCCCTTGGCCGCGTGGACGGTGAGCAGCTGCACCGCGGTGGTGCTCGCCGACAGGTCGTCGCCCGCCACGACGGGCTCCTCCTGCTCCTGGTCGAGGCCGCGCTCCCGCGTGGCGGCTGCCTCGAGCCACGACAGGAAACCGCCGAGCGACGGCCGGTCCGCCGTGTCGGTGAAGGACGCCGCCACGTCGGTGAACGCGTCGAGCTGCGCACGGGCGAGCGCGGCGTCCGCGGAGGCCGTGACGCTGGCGAGCTCGATCTCCAGCAGGAGGGTCCGCTCCACCTCGCCCACCAGCTCCGCCAGGGGCAGCGAGGCGGCGCGGCGCAGGTGGGCCAGCTCGGCAGCCAGGCGTGTGAGCCGCTCGTGACCGGTGGGGGAGAGGCCGGGGCGGTCGGCGGGCGTCCAGCCCGGCGGCGGCAGCGTGTCCAGGGCGTCGACGATGCTCGAGTCGTCGACGACGTCGGGGTCGGGCGCCACCCCGGTGTCGGACGGTGAACCGCCCGCACCCCGCAGCCGCGCCGCGAGTGAGCGCGCCCACCTACCCAGGGCCATCAGGTCGCGTGGGCCGATCCGCCAGCGCGGTCCCGTCATCAGCCGCACGAGCGCGTCCCCGCGGGCGGGGTCGTTCAGCACCCGCAGCGTGGCGATCACGTCGGCCACCTCCGGCCGGTCGAGCAGCCCACCGAGACCGACCACCTCGACGGGCAGACCCTCGGCGCGAAGGGCGTTCTCCAGGAACGGGAACTGCTTGCGCTGTCGGCAGAGCACGGCGACCGTGGGCCGGTCGGGGCCGTTCCACAACTCGGCGACCCTGGCGGCGACCGCTGCCGCCTCGTCCTCCTGGGTGGCGTGCCAGCCCACCTCGACCACGCCGTCCCCCGCCCCGGGACGCGCGACGAGCGCGGGGACGGGCACCACGGCCCGCGTGCGCAGGGGCTCCGACACGGTGTTGGCCACGTCGAGCGCGACCCGGTCGTTGCGCCAGGACGTACTGAGCGACAGCACCGGCGCCGGGCTGGCGTCAGCGAGGGCGAAGTGCCGCGGGAAGTGGTCAAGGTTCGCCGCGCTCGCCCCCCGCCAGCCGTAGATCGACTGGTGCGGATCGCCGACCGCCGTCACGGCGTGACCATCGGCGAACAGGGACCTCAGCAGCGTGAGCTGCGCGTGCGAGGTGTCCTGGTACTCGTCGAGAAGCACCACCCCGAAGCGTGCCCGCTCCCCCGCCGCGACGTCCGGCACGGCGGCCAGCTCCGCTCCCAGGCGGACCTGGTCGCCGAAGTCGAGCGTCTCCAGCTCGCGCTTGCGCCGCAGGTAGGCCTCGACCACCGGCACCAGGGCCCGGCGCTGCGCCACCGACGACAACGCCGACGCGATCGAGCCGCCCCGCGCCGGGGACGCTGGGGCGCCCCCCGTGCCGTCCTTGGGTAGGCCACGCAACCGGCCCTCCACTTGGTCGAGCAGGTCGAGCAGGTCCCGGGGGGCGACCAGGTGCTCGGCGCACTGGCCCGCGAGGGAGAGCACGGCCGCGACCAGCCAGTCGACGCCGAGGTCGAGGTCGGCGAGGTCGCTCTCCCCGTCCCAGGACTCCACCACGTCGTGGGCGAGCTGCCAGCTGGCGGCCTCCCCCAGCAGCCGCGACCCCGGCTCGATCCCCAGCCGCAGCCCGTGGTCGGCCACCAGTGAGGCCGCGTAGGCGTTGTAGGTGGACACGTCGGCGCGTGCCCCCGGCTGCTGGGCGGGTCCGATCCCCCGTCTGGCAAGGGCACGCAGCCGCAGGCCGATCCGTTCCGACAGCTCGGCCGCGGCCTTCCGCGTGAACGTCAGCCCGAGGACCTGGTCCGGCGCCACCAGCCCGTTGGCCACCAGCCACACGACGCGTCCGGCCATGGTCTCGGTCTTGCCCGACCCCGCCCCGGCCACGACCAGGTGCGGGGACAGCGGGGACTCGATCACCCGGGTCTGCTCCGCGGTCGGCGGGTCCAGCCCGAGGGCCGACGCCAGGTCTGCGGCGCTGAACAGGGAGGCGGTCATCCGCCGACCACCCGGCCCTCCACCTGAGCCGGGCACGAGGCCCTGACCGGGCAGTACCGGCATGAGTCCTGCACGCGCGCGACGAAGGTCGCGCCGGCCATCCCCTCGGCCGCGTCGGCGACCAGGCGGTGCGCCCACTCGGGGTCGTCGTCGGACCGCAGCGGGCCCTGGAGGCGCTCGGCGTGCGCCGTCCGCTTGCCCCCGACCTGCACGATCAGCGCGCCGCCGCTCGTCGACCCCGACGCCTCCTGGGGGGCCGCCCCGTCGACGGCGGCGTCGAACCCACCGGACTCGACGGCGACCTGGTAGGCGCCGAGCTGTGCGTGCCGCGGCATGTCCTTCACCGACGGAGGGGAGCTGCCGGTCTTGAGGTCCACGACCCACAGCCGGCCGTCCGCGTCGACCTCGAGGCGGTCCACGCGGCCGCGCAGCACCGCCGAGCCGACCCGGACCTCGAACCCCACCTCGGCCCCGACGAGCGTCCGGTCGAGGCCCCGGCAGTACCCGGCGAAGCGGGAGACCATCAGGTGCGCCCGGGCCCTCTGCCTCTCGGCGCTCCAGGTGCGGGGCATTCCCAGTGTCGGCCACAGCTCGTCGACCATCGCGACGAGCTCTGCCCGCGTCCCGGCGGGCAGCCGCTCGGCCACGTCGTGCACGAGCGACCCGACGCCGGCCGCGGTGGCGTCGCCGGCGGAGCCGCCGCTCGAGCGCAGCAACCAGTGCAGGCTGCACTGCTCGAAGGACTCGATCGTGGACGGCGTCACCGTGACGGGTTCGTCGGGCGCCCGCAGCGGCCCGCCGTCGGAGAGGTCCGCCAGCCCGTACCAGTCCTGCGGCGACGCGCCCGGCACACCCTCCCGAGCCAGCACGGCCAGCAGCCGCGCCGCCTCGCCCGCCGACGGTCCGCCGCGGACCAGGTCGCGTCTGAGCTGGGCGACGACCGCCGGCAGCGAGACCGCCCGCGGCACGGCGGTGATCGCACGCAGGTCGCCCTCGTCGTCGCGAGGGTCGATGAGGTCGAGAGCGTCGGACGGTCGCTCGTCGGCGTTGCTCACCGCAACCGCCACCAGCCTCCGGCGTGCCCTGCTGACCGCCACGTGGAGCATCCGGAGCTCGTCGTGGAGAACGGCCGCCCGCGCCGCCCGCAGCCGTTCGGGACCGCCCCCGACCTCGCGTCGCGGCGGGTCGTCGCCCTCCGCCGTGTCGTGCAGGCTGCCCGCCCTGCCGGCGACCACGTCGACGAGGTCGGGGGCGCCGAGCAGCGAGCCGCGGAGCCGCGTGTTGGGCCAGCTGCCGTCCTGCAGGCCGGTGACCACCACCAGGTCCCACTCCCTGCCGGCCGAGCCCTGCGGCGTCACCAGCGACACCACGTCGTCCTGTGGTGCCCGTTCGGCCAGCGTGTCCGCCGGCACGTCCTGGGCCTCGATCTGGTCGAGGAAGGCCCGCGGGGCGGCGCCGGGCATCCGGTCGGTGAACCTGGCGGCCGCCTCGAACAGGGCGACGACGGCGTCGAGGTCGCGGTCGGCCCGGCGGCCGGACGTGCCCCCGGCGAGAGCACGACGCCGCCACGTCGGGGCGGCACCGGCCGCGTCCCAGACAGCCCACAGCACCGTCTCGGCGGTGGCCCCGTCGAGCCCGGCCGCGGCCCTCGCCGCCGCCAGTACGCGGGCGACCCGCAGACCGGGCTCGGCCGCGCGGTCCGGCAGCGTCGCCCACCGGGTCGGGTCGCCCAGGGCGTCCACGAGCAGCTCGTCGCTCGCGCGCGTCCCGCCACCGGCGCGCTCCTCCATGAGCAGGGCCTGGCGCAGGCGCCGCACGGCGAGCGCGTCGGCCCCGCCCACCCACGACGTGACCAGGGCGACCGCGGCCGTGGCGTCGAGCCAGTGGGGGTCCAGGGCTGCGCGGGCCGCCCACCGCAGCGGACGGACCGCAGGCTCGTCGCGGACCGGGACCTCGGCGCCCGGGCTCGACAGCGGCACGCCGGCGCTGAGCAGCGCACGTCGCAGGTGCACCGTCTGCCCCGTGCCGCGGACCACGACAGCCATCCGGTGCCACGGCACGCCCTCGAGCAGGTGCGCCTCGCGCAGGGTCCAGGCCACGTAGGAGCCCAGCGCGGCCTGCGAGCGCACGACGGCGGAGGTGACCGGCGCCGGTCCCTCCTCGGACACAGCGGCCCGGATGGGGCCAGGGGCCTCCGGCTGCGGTGGGCGCTGACGGTGCTCGACCAGGCCCGCGCTGCCGATGCCCTCGGCGACGCGGCGGGTGACCTCCCGCAGCGCGGTGACGGATGCCTGGGAGCCGGCCGTCCGCCACGACGTGCCGAGGACGACCAGCCGGGCGCCGTAGCGCTCCCCGGCTCCCGCCACCAGCCCCGGGTCGGCGCCGCGGAAGCCCTGCGTCGTGGCGTCGGGGTCACCGGTCAGGACCAGGTCCCGACCGGGACCCGCGAGGTGGTCGAGCAGGCGTGCGGCGGCCTCGCCCGACTCGTGGTGGTCGTCCACCGCCACGAGCTGCCACCGCTCGCGCTCGGCGGCCCGCAGGTCGTCGTCCTCGAGGAGGAGGGCGGCGGCGTCCACGACGGCCGCCGGGTCGAAGGCGCCGGGGCTGGCGACCGCGGTCACGTCGAGGTACTCGCGGTAGACGCGGGAGGCCGCCACCCACTCCGGCCGGCCGTGGCGGGCACCGATCGCCTCCAGGTCCGCCGCGCTGAGTCCGCGCTCCATCGCGCGCATCAGCACGTCGCGCAGCTCGTCACGGAAGCCCCGGAGCCCGACCGCGGGCCGGACGGTCGCCGGCCAGCCCGGGTCCACGCCGTCGCCGCTCGCGTGGCCCGCGAGCAGCTCGGCGAGCACGAGGTCCTGCTCGGGGCCGGAGATCAGGCGCGGCGGTTCCAGCCCCGCGTGGGTGCGGGCCCGGCGCACGAGACCGAAGGCGTAGGAGGCAGCCGTCCGGGCCAGCGGCTCGGTCACCGTCACGGCCAGCCGGGAGGTGACCCGGTCGCGCAGCGAGGCCGCCGCCAGGCGTGACGGGGCGAGCACCAGGACGCGGGCCGGGTCGAGCCCGTCGCGCTGCACCCGGGCCACGACCGTCTCCACGAGGGTCGTGGTCTTGCCCGTGCCGGGGCCGCCGACAACGAGGAGGGCGCCACAGCCGGTGCGCGACTCGACGACGGAACGCTGCCGGTCGTCGAGCCGCTCCGGTGCCTCGTGCCGGGACGCCGGCCGCACCAGACGCAGACCCGTCCCGGCGGCATCGCGCACGGGACGGGTCGCGTCGGGGGTCAGGAGCGGCACGCGGACGATCCCACCACAGCGCGGTGACAGACCCGTCCGGGCCCGGGCCGACGACGTGGCATCACGTCCCCGTCTGCCCGTCCCACCGGGCCAGCCGCAGGTCGACGCGGGCACCGCCGGGGCGCAGGGGCGTCCCCTCCTCGCGGTAGCGCTCGATCGCGCCCCCCTCGTCGCACAGCGGGGGCGCGCCGCCGGCCCGCAGGACGCGCCACCACGGGACGTCGGACCCGTAGCGGGCCATCACGTTGCCGACCGCCCGGGGTCCGTGGGTGCCCAGGTACTCGGCGACGTCCCCGTAGGTCATCACCCGACCGGCGGGGATGGAGGCGACCACCTCCAGGACGGCTTCGGCGAAGTCGGGTAGCGGCCCCGGCGCCGCGTCCGGAGCCTGGCGGCTCACGGGTACGGCCACGAGTTCGGGGCACACCCCTTCAGACCCTTGGTCTGCTGCATCATTACGGGTGCCGGCTTGCCCGGACCTGGGCAGCCGACGTGGCCGTGGCCGAGGAAGTGCCCGACCTCGTGGTTGACGAGGTAGTGCCGGTAGCCGGTCGGGTCCGAGGCGTAGTCCTCCTGCCCGTTGACCCAGCGGTACCACGTGAAGATCACGCGGGTGCCGTTGCGGCAGGAGAGCGTGCCGTTCGTCTGCAGCGGACGGCACAGCCGGGCCGACGTGTCGGGACTGGCGAGCACGATCGTGACGTCGGCGTCGCCGTCCGTCCGCGCGAACGTGTAGCCGTCGTGCGCCCAGCTGCGCTGGTCGTTGACCGTGTCCATCACGAAGCCCGCGAAGGCCGAGCCGTCGACGTCCAGGCCGCCCTCGATGCTGATCGCCAGGTCGACACGGTCACCGGGGCCCGGCGCCTCCGCCGTTCCCGGCACCATCGTCAGCTCGCCGTCGCCGGCGTCGGGCACGTCGTGCGACAGGACGCCAGCCAGCACGTCCGGGGAGGGAGGTGCGCTCGTCGTCGGGTCGGCTGGCTGGACGGGCTGGACGGGCTGGACAGGCACAGGTGCTGCCGTGGCGCCGTCGCCGATGACGTCGGGATCGCCGAGCGTCGTGATCCTCCAGGGCTTTCCGCGCCCGGTCGTGGCCGAGGTGGTGGCACCTGCGCCTCCGCCCTCACCGGCGACGTCCTGCCCGGCGCGGGAGCAGCCGGCCAGGACCAGGAGCCCGGCGACACCGAGGACGAGCAGGGCCGGGAGCGGGCCCCGCGTCGAGCGGGTCCTCCGGGGAGTGCGGAGGATGACGCGGACGGGCACGGTTCGAGGATGTCACGACTCGGCGCACCGGCTCACCCCGACGCGCGGCGGCCGGGTCCGGCCGGCTACTCGCAGGTAGTCTGGCGCCGAGCCGAACGAGGCCGCGCACCCGTCGACCGCCGGGCCGCTGACTGGAGGAGGGGTGAGAGGCACGTGACCGCGAACGACTCCCGGGTCCGGGGTGCCCGCCTGCCCCGCAGCGCCCGCCGCGCCCAGCTACTCAGCGCCGCTCAGGAGGTCTTCGTCGAGAACGGCTACCACGCGGCCGCCATGGACGAGATCGCCGACCGCGCCGGCGTGAGCAAGCCGGTTCTTTACCAGCACTTCCCTGGCAAGCTGGAGCTCTACCTGGCGATCCTCGACCTCCACAACGCCGAGCTGATGGCCGGGGTCAAGGCGGCCATGGACGCCACCGGGGACAACAAGGCCCGGGTCGCCGCGGCCATCAACGCCTACTTCGAGTTCGTCGACCGTGAGGACGCACCTTTCCGGCTCGTCTTCGAGTCCGACCTGACCAACGACGTGGGCGTCCGCGAGCGCGTCGACCTGGTCGAGACGACCATCTCCCGAGCCATCGCCGACATCATCACCGAGGATGCCGGTCTGGGACGCGCCGAGGCGGAGCTGCTCGGCGCGGCACTGACCGGCATGGCCCAGGTGAGCGCGCGCTACTGGCTGCAGACCGAGCGCCGCATCCCCCGTGCCACGGCGGCCCAGCTGATCGCCCAGCTGTCGTGGCGGGGCATCCGGGCGTTCCCGAAGACGAGTTCGCCCTCCGCGGACAGCGGCGACGGAGCCGACGCGGACAGCTAGGTTCGACTGCGGGACAACAGAGAACGCCCATCGGACAGAAGGGAACGTCGTGGAGGTCAAGATCGGGGTGCAGCACGTCGCCCGCGAGATCGTCCTGGAGTCGAGCCAGACCGCCCAGGAGGTGAGCAAGGCCGTCGCCGCCGCACTGAAGGGCTCCTCGCTCGAGCTCACCGACGAGAAGGGCCGGCTCGTCGTCGTCCCGAGCGCCGCGCTCGCCTACGTCGAGATCGGCGCCGAGGAGTCGCGCCGCGTCGGGTTCGGCGGCGTCTGAGCACCTCCCCCGCGCACGCTCGGTCCACTGCCGCGCGTCGACGCGCGATGGTGGGCCGAGCGTGGGAGCGTCTGACGCACGGAGGCGCCCGGTCAGGGCGCCCTTGACGTCGAGGGCGCGAGCCCTCAGAGAGGACCGGCCATGGAGCTCACCATCGGCGGCATCATCGGCACGATCATCTTCGGCGCAGTCATCGGCGTGCTCGCCCGGCTCGTCCTGCCGGGGAGGCAGAACATCAGCGTCCTCATGACGATCGTGATCGGCATCATCGGCGCGCTGATCGGCTACTTCGTGTGGGGCGCGCTCGGCGGGGGTGACACCGCAGGGATCGACTGGATCCGGTGGATCATCTCGATCATCGCCGCAGCCGTCCTGGTCTCGCTGTATGCCGGGGTGTCGGGACGACGTCAGGTCCGCTGACGACCGCGCACGACACGACGAGGGCCGTACCGCGCACGCGGTGCGGCCCTCCGTCGTTCAGGCGGTCAGACCCAGCCGCGTCATCCGCTCCGCGTGCGCCTCGGTGAGCCGGCTGAACATCCGCCCGATCTCGACCAGGTCGGCGCCGGCTGCGCCCGGGGCACCCACCATGATCTGCGCCAGCGCGTCGCGGTCGGCCGCCACCCGCTGGGCCTGGCTGAGGGCCTCGCCGACCAGCCGCCGGCCCCACAGCGCCAGGCGCCCGGCCACCGTCGGGTCCTGCTCGATCGCGGCCCGCACGGTCGTGACCGCGAACTCGGCCTGCCCGGTGTCCGCGAGCACCACGTGCACCAGCCGGCGCGTGTCCGCGTCGACGTACTCGGCCACCTCCCGGTAGAAGTCCGTGGCGATCCCCTCGCCCACGTACGCCTTGACCAGGCTCTCCAGCCAGTCGTTGGGCGCCGTCCGGGTGTGGAAGGCGTCGATGGCGGCCACGAACGGGGTCATCGCCTGCTCCGGGTCGGCTCCGCGCTGCTCCAGCCCGGCCACGAGGGCCTCGAAGTGGGCGAACTCGGTGACGGCGATCCGCCCCAACGCGGCCTTGGCGGGCAGGGTCGGGGCCATCTCCGCGTCCTCGGCGACCCGCACGAAGGCGGTCAGCTCCGCGTACGCCAGCACGCCGAGGAGATCTGCCACGGCATCGGTGGCGGGGGCCGGCGCGGTCGGCTGCCCGCGTTCCTGCGCGGTGCCCGGAGGGGGGTCGCTGGTCATGGCCGGGAGCCTAGTCGGGGCCTCGAACGGCTCGGCGGGCTACACTGGGCTCGTTCCCACGGTTGCCCGGTCGTAGCCCCGGTCGGCTACCGACCCGATGCGGAGCGGCCCGCCGGAGGTCTGATCACCCGGCGTGAGGCCCCGCCAGATACCGATGAGGTATGCGTGCCCTTGCCCAACCAGTCCAGTACCAGTCTCCCCCAGACCATCAGCCCCGACGAGCGGTCGGACCTGGCCCCGCAGGCCGTCGCCGACGAGACCGACGCGATCGAGACGATCGACGTCGCCGACGTGGAGCCTGTGGCACCCGACAAGACGTTCGCCGACTTCGGCGTGCAGCCGGAGATCGTCGAGGCGCTCGCGAAGGCCGGCATCGTCCACCCCTTCCCGATCCAGGCCATGACGCTGCCCGTCGCCCTGCAGTCCCACGACATCATCGGACAGGCGAAGACGGGGACCGGCAAGACGCTCGGCTTCGGCATCCCCCTGCTGCAGAACGTCGTCGGCCCGGGCGAGGACGGCTTCGAGGACCTCGCCGAGCCGGGCAAGCCGCAGGCGCTCGTGGTCGTCCCCACCCGCGAGCTCGCCGTGCAGGTCTCCGGTGACCTCGACCAGGCCAGTGCCCTTCGCGCGGCCCGCGTGCTCACCGTGTACGGCGGCCGGGCCTACGAGCCGCAGGTCGAGGCGCTCCAGCGTGGCGTCGAGGTCGTCGTCGGCACCCCCGGACGGCTCCTGGACCTCGCACAGCAGGGTCACCTGTCGCTCGCGCACGCCCGGGCCGTGGTGCTCGACGAGGCCGACGAGATGCTCGACCTGGGCTTCCTGCCCGACGTCGAGCGCCTGCTCTCCATGACCCCCGCCGGCCGCCACACGATGCTGTTCTCGGCCACGATGCCGGGGGCCGTCGTGGCGCTGGCCCGCCGCTACATGAGCCAGCCGACCCACATCCGCGCCAGCGAGCCCGACGACGCCGGCGCGATCGTGAAGGCGATCAAGCAGCACGTCTACCGCGCTCACGCGATGGACAAGGTCGAGGTGCTGGCCCGCATCCTGCAGTCCGAGGGCCGGGGCCTGTCGATCGTCTTCACGCGCACCAAGCGCACGGCCGCCAAGGTGGCGGACGAGCTGATCGACCGCGGCTTCGCGGCCGGCGCCATCCACGGCGACCTCGGCCAGGGAGCCCGCGAGCAGGCGCTGCGCGCGTTCCGCAACGGCAAGGTCGACGTGCTGGTCGCCACCGACGTGGCCGCCCGCGGCATCGACGTCGACGACGTGACCCACGTCATCAACTACCAGTGCACCGAGGACGAGAAGATCTACGTCCACCGCATCGGCCGTACCGGCCGCGCAGGTCGCAAGGGCGTGGCCGTGACGTTCGTCGACTGGGACGACATGCCGCGATGGGGCCTGATCAACAAGGCCCACGACATCGGCATCCCCGAGCCGCTCGAGACGTACTCGACCTCGCCGCACCTGTACACCGACCTGGGGATCCCCGAGGGCACGACCGGACGCCTGCCGCGCAGCAAGCGGACACGCGCCGGCCTGGACGCCGAGGTGCTCGAGGACCTCGGCGAGACCGGCAAGGCGGCCGGCGGCGGCCGGGGTCGCGACAGCGACCGGGGCGACCGCGGCGACCGCGGCGACCGCGGCGCTCGTGGCCGTGACGGCGACCGAGGCCGTTCGCGGTCGGGTCCCCGCGAGGGCGACCGCCCCCGCGAGGGCGACCGTCCGCGCGAGGACGGCGAACGCCAGCCGCGCACGCGCAACCGTCGGCGCACCCGCAACGGGGAGCCGGTCGAGGGTGGCGCCGCGGCGTCCAGCCAGAACGGCCCGGCCGAGTCGGCCGGCGGCTCGGGCGGCAGCGAGGGCGGTCGGCGTCGCCGCCGCCGTCGCTCCGGAGGCGGCGGCCAGGCCTCGGCGAGCCAGCCCGCAGGCACCTCCGGCGACTGACCGGTTCCCGCGGCGCGTGACCGGCCAGGGTCACGGGCCCGCGGGCACCACGAGCGACGCACGGAGGCGCGATGCAGGCCGACCAGGCGCTGCTGGCAGCCACCGCGCTGCACGCCGGCTTCCAGCTCGTCGTGACGGTGGTGGTCTACCCCGCCCTCGCCGACGTGCCGCCCGACCGGTGGCAGCAGGCGCACGCGGCCCACTCGCGGCGCATCGTCGGGGTGGTCGGCGTCGCCTACGTGGCGGTGGCGTCCGCGGGCCTGTGGGCGCTGGTCGTGCTCCCGCTCTCGCTGCCGCTCGTGGCCGCCCTCGCCGGGAACGCGCTCGCCGTCCTGATGACCGCTCTCGTGGCGGCCCCGGCGCACTCCCGGCTCGGCCGGGACGGGCACGCAGCGGTGGTGCTGGATCGCCTCCTGCGCGGCGATCGGGTACGACTCGCAGGTGCCCTGGTGGCTCTGACCGGGTCGCTCTGGGTGTGAGCTCAGCACCCGGTCACGTCAGGCCGAGGGCATCCCCCAGCCCGACATCAGGCCGGCGGCGACCTCCCGGTAGGCCTTCGCGCCCTTCGACGACCGCGCCGTCGACAGGATCGACCGGCCGAGCGCGGGCGCCTCGGCGAAGCGGATCGACTTCGGGATCGGCGGCAGCAGCACCGGCACGCCGTACCTCTCCTCCAGGTCCGCGAGGACGGCCTGCGCGTGCGACGTCCGCCCGTCGAACATGGTCGGCAGCAGACCCCGGACGAGCAGGTCCCGGTTGAGGATCCGCTGCACGTCGGCCACCGTGTCGAGCAGCTGGCCGACCCCGCGGTGGCTGAGCATCTCGCACTGCAGCGGGACCAGGACCTCGTCCGCGGCCGTCAGGGCGTTGAGCGTGAGCACCCCGAGGGACGGCGAGCAGTCGAGGACGACCACGTCGTAGTCCGCCTGCAGTGGCTCGAGCAGCGTCCGCAGCAGGTACTCGCGCCCGGGCCGGGCCAGGAGCTGCGCCTCGGTGCCGGCGAGGTCGATCGCCGCGGGCAGCAGGTCCACCCGCTCGGCGATCTCCACCACCAGGTCCGCGGCGGCCACGGTACCCACGAGCGCGTCGTGCAGGCTGGCGTCGACGGCGTCGGGGTCGACGCCGAGGCTGAACGTCAGGCACGCCTGCGCGTCGAGGTCGACCAGCAGCACGCGCAGGCCCCGCTCGGCGAAGGCAGAGCCCAGCGACGCGACGGTCGTGGTCTTGGCCACCCCGCCCTTCTGGTTGGCCACGGCGAGAACCCGGGTCACACGATCCTCTTCTCTGTCGGCAGGTCGAGCGCGGTCACTCACGGTCGCCGGTGGTCACGGGATCGGATCACCCTTCGCGTGGCATTCTGCCCCGGCGCCCTCCCATGGTGAACAATCCCCCCTGTGGAGTTGATCGCGGAGCTGGGCTCGGGGCCACGAGAGGTCAGCCGGGCTCGCCGCGCCCTCGCGAGGGCCCTCGACCAGTGGGGCGTCAACGGGGACAGCGCCGACGTCGCGATCCTGCTCACCAGCGAGCTGGTGACGAACGCCATCCGCCACGGCGCGGCCCCGATCCTGCTCAGCGCGGGACTCGAGCAGTCGAGCCTGCGCGTCGAGGTGCAGGACCAGGTCGAGGGCGGGGTCGAGATGCACGATCCCGAGCCCGAGGACGAGGACGGCCGCGGCCTCCAGCTCGTCGACGTGCTGGCCGACAAGTGGGGCTGTGTCCCGGACCACCGGGGCAAGCAGGTCTGGTTCGTGCTCGGCACAGTCCGCCACTGACCAGGTACCCGACTCCCCACGTCCCCCTCACCGTTCGCGAGGGGTGCGGGGTGGGGGTGGGGTCAGCCTGTCTCGACGAACGCGCGGACGGCGTCGGCGACCAGCTGGACCGCGATCGCCGACAGCAGCAGCCCGGCGATGCGCGTGACCAGCACGACACCGCTCTCGCCGAGCACCCGGTGGATCTGGCTCGCGAAGCGCATCGCCAGGTAGAGCGAGACGTGTACCAGCACGATCCCCAGGCCCACCGCCACGACGTCGGCCGCCTCCTCGGCCTGCTGGACGAAGACCATCGTGGCCACGATGGCGCCGGGGCCGGCGAGCAGAGGAGTACCGAGGGGGACGAGTGCGACGTTCACGTCGGCGTCCGCGGACGGCTCGTCGGCCTTGCCGGTGAGCAGGTCGAGCGCGACCAGGAGCAGCAGCAGACCACCGGCCCCCTGCAGGGCGGGCAGGGTGATGTGCAGGTACGACAGGATCCCCTGGCCGAACACGGCGAAGAGGGTGATCACGAGCAGGGCCACCAGCACCGCCTGCCGGGCGGCCCGGCCCCGCGCGGAGGCCGTCATCGTCGAGGTGAGGCCGAGGAAGATCGGCACCGTGCCGGGTGGGTCCATGATGACGAACAGCGTCACGAACGTCTCACCGAGCAGACGCAGGTCCACGGCCCCGTCCAGGGCGCTCACGGCCGCAGCACCGGCAGCACCCCCATCGCCTCGATCCGCGCCAGCGCCTCCGGCGAGGTGGCGTGCTCGCCGAGTCGGTTCTGCTTGCCCTTCCCGTGGTAGTCGCTGGCCCCGGTCTCGATCAGCCGGTGGGCCCGGGCGATGGCCCGCAGCCGGTGTCGGGCGTCGGCGTCGTGGTCACGGTGCTCGACCTCCACCCCGGCCAGCCCGGCTGCGACCATCTCCTCGATCAGGTCCTCGCCCATGACGCGCCCGCGGGCCACGGCCAGCGCGTGCGCGACGACGGGCACTCCCCCGGCGCCCAGCACGAGCCGCACCGCGTCGACCGGGTCCGGGGCGTCGTGGAACACGTGGTAGCGCGAGCCCTGGGCCAGCACGGTCGCGAACGCCTCGTCGCGGTCGGCCATCAGGCCCTTGGCGACCAGGGCGTCGGCCAGGTGGGGACGACCGATCGTCGCGCCCTCGTCGACCTGCTCGAGCACGTCGGCCCAGGTGAGCGGGAAGTCCTCGCCCAGCCTGGCCACCATCAGCTCGGCCCGGTGCTCCCTCGACGCGCGCGACGCCTCGAGCGCCTCGAGCAGCGCCGGTTCGGTCGGGTCCGGCAGGTACGCCAGCAGGTGGATGCTCAGACCGTCCCGGTCGCAGGAGACCTCGACACCCCTGACCAGCGCGAGACCGTGCTGCTCGGCCGCTCGAGCCGCCGCCTCCCAGCCGGACGTGGTGTCGTGGTCCGTGAGCGCCAGCACGTCCACTCCCGCCTCCGCCGCCTCGGCGACGACCACCTCGGGAGGGCCGGTGCCGTCCGAGGCTGTGGAGTGGGCGTGGAGGTCGATCAGCACGCCGCACAGCGTAGGGGCGGGACCGGCTCCACGCGCCGGGGCACGGTCAGCCCTCGACCGGGGTGGGACGGCCCGGGTGCTCGCCGCCGCGGGCGTCCAGGTAGCTCTGCTTGGGCACCATCACGGCCCGTTGGAAGACGCACACCAGGACCCCGTCCTGGTTGTGACCGCGGGTCTCGACGGTCACGACGCCGCGGTCGTCCTTGCTCTTGGACTCCCGCTTGTCGAGCACGGTCGTCTCGCCGTAGAGCGTGTCACCGTGGAACGTCGGCGCCACGTGGCGCAGCGACGACACCTCCAGGTTGGCGATGGCCTTGCCCGAGACGTCCGGCACGCTCATGCCCAGGAGCAGCGAGTAGACGTAGTTGCCCACGACCACGTTGCGGCCCTGCGGGGTCGTCGACGCGTAGTTCGCGTCCAGGTGCAGCGGATGGTGGTTCATCGTCAGCAGGCAGAAGAGGTGGTCGTCGTACTCCGTCACCGTCTTCCCCGGCCAGTGCCGGTACACCGCACCGACCTCGAACTCCTCGTAGGTGCGACCGAACTGCATGAGGACCTCCTGGTGACCGGCGACATCGCCTGCGGGACTGCGGCCATCCTGCCGGGTGGGAGCGGGTCGGCCCACACAGCGCAGGCGTGGGCTCGGTCACGTGGGAAGATCGGCGGCATGAGCGACGAGAACCAGCCGATGTCCGAGCGTGGCGACAACCGGAGCCAGCGTCCGTCGTCGGCCGCCTTCCGCGAGTTCATCTCCGCAGGCTGGGCGCCGCGGCCCGACGCGCTGCCCGACCGGGCGGAGGTGGCCGGCTACGCGGCCGTGCGCAGGCAGGCTATCGGCGCCCGCTTCCCGGGCGAGCGCCTGGTCCTTCCCGCCGGTCCGCTGAAGGTGCGCAACAACGACTGCGACTACCGCTTCCGTCCGCACTCCGCCTTCGCCCACCTGACCGGTCTGGGCACGGACCGCGAGCCCGACGCCGTCCTCGTGCTCCACCCGACCGTGCAGGGCACGGGCACCCACGAGGCCGTCCTCTACTTCCGCCCGCGGGCCGAGCGGGACACCGAGGAGTTCTACGCCGACGCCCGCTACGGCGAGCTGTGGGTGGGGGTGCGGCCCAGCCTCGCGGAGGTGGAGGCCGAGCTGGGTCTGCGCTGCGCGCACATCGACGAGCTCGGCGACGCGCTCCGCAAGGACGTCGGGGCGGACGGGGTGAGGCTGAGGGTGGTCCCGGACGCGGACTCCGCCGTCACCGGCGCCGTCACCGAGGCCCGCGCCGCCAGCGGCCTGACCGACGAGGAGTACGCCTCGGCCGACGCCGCCCTCGCCGAGGCGCTCTCCGAGCTTCGCCTGGTCAAGGACGCGTGGGAGATCGGGCAGATGCGCCGGGCCGTCGACGCGAGCGTCCGCGGCTTCCACGAGATCGTCCGCGTCCTGCCCGACGCGGTCGCCCATGCCCGCGGCGAGCGCGTCGTCGAGACGGCGTTCAGCGCCACCGCCCGGAGGGAGGGCAACGGAACCGGCTACGACACCATCGCGGCCGCCGGTCCCCACGCGTGCACGCTCCACTGGATCCGCAACGACGGCCGGGTCCGCGAGGGAGACCTCATCCTCGTCGACGCGGGGGTCGAGGTCGACTCGCTCTACACGGCGGACGTCACGCGGACCCTCCCCGTGGACGGAACCTTCACCGACGACCAGCGGCGGGTGTACGAGGCCGTCCTCGAGGCGGCCGACGCCGCCTTCGCGGTGGCGCGGCCAGGATCGCGGTTCCGCGACCTGCACGAGGCCGCGATGGGCGTGATCGCCCGCCGGCTGGCCGAGTGGGGCGTGCTGCCGGTGAGCGCCGAGGAGTCGCTCGACCGTGAGACCGGTGGCTACCACCGCCGCTGGATGGTCCACGGCACCTCCCACCACCTGGGCATCGACGTGCACGACTGCGCCCAGGCCAGGCGGGAGATGTACCTGGACGCGGTGCTCGAGCCGGGGATGGTCTTCACGATCGAGCCCGGCCTGTACTTCAAGGAGGACGACGAGTCCGCTCCCGCCGAGCTGCGAGGCATCGGCGTGCGGATCGAGGACGACGTGCTGGTGACGGCCGACGGCTGCGAGAACCTCTCCGGCGCACTGCCCCGCACCAGCCGTGACGTCGAGAAGTGGATGGCCGCACTGCGACCGTCGCCGGACTCGACGGCAGCCGCGGAGCTCCGGTGACCCTCCCTCCACAGGTCGACGACCGGGAGAAGCTCAGACGACGGAACACCGCCATCGCGATGGGCTTCGGCGTCGTGCTCTGCATCGTCGCCGTCGTGATGGCGGTGAACTCGCTGACCAGCATCGGTGAAGCAGGCGACGACGCCTTCGGCGTCCAGGGCAACCCGCAGGCGGGAGGACTGCCACCGGCGCCCACTCCCACCGACGGCGAGACCTCGGCCCCCGCGCCCGCCGAGCCGGCTCCCGCCATCCAGTTCTCCTCGCCGAGCGGCAACATCGGCTGCTTCCTGACGGTCGAGGTGGCGCGCTGCGACATCGAGGAGCGTGAGTGGGAGCCCACTCCGGCGCCCCCCTCGTGCACCGCCACCTGGGGTCAGGGGCTCGTGGTCGCCGCCGGCGAGGGGCAGCTGACCTGCGCTCGCAGCACCGTGCTCGGCGCGACGCAGGAGCTCGGCTACGGCCGCAGCATCAGCGCCGGCACGTTCACCTGCAGCTCGAGCGAAGCGGGAATGCGCTGCGAGAACACCGCGACGGGCAAGGGGTTCTCGATCTCCCGCAAGACGTACACCGTCTTCTGATCCGAGCACCTCACCGCGCACCGGACAGAACCATTCCTCCGACCCGCGCGTAGGGACAGGTGTGAGAAGCCGAACCACCGACGCCGAGTTCACCGCGTTCGCCAGCGACTCCGCGGCCTACCTGTCGAGGACGGCCTGGCTCCTGACCGGGGACGGGCACCGCGCCGACGAGCTCGTGCAGGCCACGCTGGTGCGCACGTACGTGGCGTGGTCGCGGGTTCGCCGCGAGGACGCGCTGTCGTACGCCCGGCGCGTCCTGGTCAACCTGCACACCGACACGTGGCGCAGGCGCCGCCGCGAGGACCTCGTGGAGGACGTCGCCAGCGACGCGACCGGGTCGTCGCCAGGCGGTGCCGCCGACCGCGACGCGGTGCACCGGAACGTCCTCGACCGGCAGGCGCTCCTTCCTGCCCTGCGTACCCTGACGGACCGCGAGCGCGCCGTGATCGTCCTGCGCTACTTCGCGGACCTGACCGAGCAGCAGACCGCGGACGAGCTGGACGTCGCGGTGGGCACGGTGAAGTCGACGGCTTCTCGCGCACTGCGACGGCTGCGCACCGCGCCGACCCTGGCCCGGCAGCAGCTGACGCCCACCCCCTCGGACAGGAGCACGCGATGACCCCCCTGACCGCTCCCTCGCGCGACGAGGACGACCTGCGCGGAGCTCTGGCGACGGTCGAGCTCCCACCCCCTGGGCCTGACCTCGTGGCCCACGCCCTCACCAGGGGGCGGGCGGTCCGTCGCCGCCGCCGGATGGTCGCCACCGGAGTCGCCGCGGTGGCCGTCGCCGCCGTGACGTTCGGGATGACGGCGTCAGGGCTGCTGGGGGGCGCTGACCGCGTCGACTCCGCCGGGCAGGGCACCACGGCCCCTCCCTCGCTGACGGACGACGCCTCACCACCGCCCGCCGACGACCTCGTGCTGACGCCGGTCAAGGTGCCGGGGTGGGACGGCTTCGACACCGGGCTCCCCATCGGCACGGCGAGCCTCGTCCTGGTGCCTCAGCCGTACTCCAACGGCGGGGCCGCCGGCTCGGTCGTCGAGCTGACCGCCCGGGAGAACCCCGGGACGGACGGCAGCACCCCGTTCGTGTACGGCAGCTCTGCCGTCCTCGACGCGGGCACCGCCGACCACGGCAGCTGGACGCAGACGATGGTGCTCTCCGGCGACGCCGACCCCGTCCGGACCGGGCAGGTGGTGGTCTACGGCGTCCTACCGGTAGGTGCGCACCACCCGGTGGCGACCCTGTCGGACGGGCGCGAGGTCCCGCTGGGCACCGCACCCGCACCGGAGCTCTCCGAGCCGGCGCCGGCCTGGCCCGTCGGGGCGCCCGTCTTCGCCGCGGTCATCGACGTCCCGAGCACGGCAGGAGCAGCGCTCAGCAAGCCGGACGACGTCACGGAGGTCGTCGTCGGGGTGCACGCCGAGCTGCCGGACGGCAGCACGTGGACGAGCGTCCCCTGACCGGTCCGTCCGGCGGCGGTGGCTGTGGCTCGCGCCCGTGTGGTCCCCTGAGACGGTGATCACGGACGTAGCGGGTGTGATGGTCGGCCACGCTCAACGGGTCGGCGACGGGTGGGCCACCGGTGTGACGGTGGTGGTCCCGCCGCCAGGCACGGTCGGCGGGGTCGACGTGCGCGGCGGCGGGCCCGCGACCCACGAGACGGACGCCCTCGCCGCGGGGACGCTCGTCGACACCGTCGACGCTGTCGTCCTCGCCGGCGGCAGCGCGTACGGGCTCGTCAGCGCCCACGGGGTGCAGCGGTGGTGCGAGGAGCACGGGCGCGGCTTCTCGGTCGCCGAGGGCCTCGTCGTGCCGATCGTCCCGGCGGCCGCCCTCTTCGACCTCGGACGAGGTGGGAGTCCCGCGGCTCGTCCCGACGCCCAGATGGGTTACGAGGCAGCCGTCTCGGCGGGAGCGACCCCGCCCGCACTCGGGTCGGTGGGCGCCGGGACGGGCGCCGTCCTCGACGCGGGCCGGGTGAAGGGGGGCGTGGGCAGCGCCAGCGTGAGGCTCGCCGGCGGGGTCGTGGTCGGAGCGCTGGTGGTCGTCAACGCCGCAGGCAGCCTGCGGCCCGAGGCCGGGGTCGACAGCAGGTCCGAAGGGCCGCCACCAACGACCCAGGGCCTGCTCAACACCACGCTCGTCGTCGTCGCGACGAACGCGCGACTCGACGCCGCCGCGGCGACGCGGCTGGCCTCGTCCTCGCACGACGGACTGGCGCGGGCACTCGACCCGGTGCACGCACTGGTGGACGGCGACGTCGTGTTCACGCTGGCGACGGGCGAGATCGACTCCGCCGCAGCAGGTCCCGAACCCGTCGAGGGTCAGTGGCCCGGTGCAGCGCGCGTCCAGGGTCTTGTCGCCGTCCATGCCGCCGCAGCGCGGGCGGTCGAGCTGGCCGTGCGCGACGGCGTCCTCCGAGCTACCGCGGTCCCCGGTGTCGAGGCCCAGCCCCTGTCAGGGGCGGGTTGAGGGGTCCTCCCCCTCGGTGGCCTTCGCCGCCGCCTCCTCCTGCTGCAGGCGCATGGCCTCGTCGGCCTCCGCCTGCTGCCGGCGTTCGGCCTTCTGCACCGCGATCATCTCGCTGTAGGTGGGACCCGTCACGGGGGCGCTCGGGGTGGTCGGCTGGGCGGTGCGCCTCAGCTCCTTCTCGAGGTCGGGGGTCGCCTGCGTCACCGCGCCGGCGAGACCCGCCAGCACCCGAACGGCCTCGCTCGCGTGGTCGTCGGCGCACCACACCGCGTACTCGCCGGCCACGATCTGGCTCGTCGACGTGAAGTCCCGGCGCCCACCGGTCGCCGCGAAGGAGATGACGCCGAAGATGATCCCGAAGCCGGCACCGATCAGGACCCCGGCGATCAGTGTGATCCCGAGGTTCCCCGGCTCGGCGAACAGACCGAGGAGCAGCCCGACGAAGCCGCCGAAGTAGGCGCCGGAGAACGTCCCGGCCGCGGCGACGCGCGGGTACGTGAGCCGCCCCGTGACACGCTCCACCATCTTCAGGTCCGTGCCCACGATCGAGACGTGCTGGACAGGGAACTTCTCGTCGGAGAGGTAGTCCACGGCGCGCTGGGCGTCGAGGTAGTTGCGGTACGAGGCGATCGGGCGCCCCGGCGGCGGGGCCGGGACCAGATTGCGGCGTCCGCCCGTAGGGCTCAGGTTCGACATGCACGCATCGTGTCACGTCGAACTGGACACTGGCCGCACGGACCCTGGACGTCCGCTGGGCGTCAGCCCCTGAGCTTGTACTCCTCCAGGAGCCGCCGACCGATGATCATGCGCTGGATGTCGGCGGTTCCCTCCCCGATGAGCAGCATCGGCGCCTCCCGGTAGAGACGTTCGATCTCGTACTCCTTGGAGTAGCCGTACCCCCCGTGGATGCGGAACGCGTCCTCGACGACCTCCTTGCAGTACTCGGAGGCCAGGTACTTCGCCATGCCGGCCTCGAGGTCGTTGCGCTGTCCCGAGTCCTTCTGACGGGCCGCCATCACCATCATCTGGTGGGCGGCCTCGACCTTCGTCGCCATCTCCGCGATCCGGAACAGCACGGCCTGGTGCTCGGCGATCTTCTTCCCGAAGGCCTCGCGCTCCTGGGCGTAGCGCGTGCCGAGCTCGAAGGCCCTCATCGCGAGGCCGCAGGCCCGGGCCGCCACGTTGACGCGACCGACCTCGACGCCGTCCATCATCTGGTAGAAGCCACGGCCCGTGGTCCCGCCGAGCACCTGCGACGCGGTGGTGCGGTACCCGTCGAAGACGGCTCCGGTCGAGTCGACGCCCTTGTAGCCCATCTTCTCGATCTTCGGGGGGATCGTCAGGGTCCCGTCGGCCTGGGGGCCGAAGCCCGTCTCCTTCTCGATCAGGAACGTGGTCATGTTGCGGTGCGGCTGACCGGCGTTGGCCTCGCCCTCGTCGGTCTTGACCAGCACGGCCAGCAGGTTCGACGTGCCGCCGTTGGTGATCCAGAGCTTCTCGCCGTCGATCACGAAGTCATCGCCGTCGCGCTTGGCACGGGTACGGATCGCGGAGACGTCCGAGCCGCAGCCCGGCTCGCTCATCGAGAAGGAGCCGCGCAGCTCGCCGGTCGCCATCCTCGGCAGGTAGCGCTGCCTCTGCTCGTCGGTCCCGTGCTGCAGCAGCATGTACGCGAGGATGAAGTGCGTGTTGATGATCCCGGAGACGCTCATCCACCCGCGGGCGATCTCCTCGACGGTCAGCGCGTAGGTGAGAAGGGACTCCCCGAGTCCGCCGTACTCCTCGGGGATCATCAGGCCGAAGATCCCCATCTCCTTCATGGCCTCGACGATCTCGGACGGGTACTCGTCCGCGTGCTCGAGCTCCTGGGCGTGGGGGATGATCTGCTCGTCGACGAACTGGCGGACCAGCTTCAGCAGCTCGCGCTGGTCGTCGGTCAGTCCCTCGGTGTGCTGCAGGCGTCCCATCCCATGCGCTCCTCGGTCTGCTCGCGTGGCCGGTGCCCGCCTTCGGGCAGCCGTCCGGGCCGATGTCGTCCGGGCCTACCGACGAGTATGTCGAGCGAGGCCGTGCTCGCGCAGTGCCAGGGGCTGTGAGCCTGGCCACGGCACGACCGACGAGATCCCGACGCCTTCGCTAGCGTCGGGGGATGGATACCGAGCAGCTGAGCGCGACCCTGCTGGAGCTCGAGCACCGGGGCTGGCAGTCGCTGTGCGACGGGACCGGCGCCGACTTCTACGGGCGGATCATGACCGATGACGCCGTGATGGTCCTCGCGAACGGCGCCGTGATGGACCGGTCTCACGTGGTCGAGGCCCTCGAGGGCTCGCCGACCTGGGCGGGCTACGACCTCACCGACGAGCGTGTCGTCACCATCGGCCCGGATGCAGCAGCGCTCGTCTACACCGGCAGCGCCCACCGCGACGGCTCGCAGCCGTCGGTCGTCGCCACGATGTCGAGCGTGTACGTGCGCACCACGGACGGGTGGCGACTCGCCGTCTACCAGCAGACACCGGCGCCCGGCGACGGCTGACCGGGGTCACAGCACCCAGACGGCGCTGCCTCTCGGCATCAGCTCCTGGGCCCAGACCATGTCCATCGCCGCCATGCTCACGCGCGCGCACCCGTGGGAGGCCGGGAAGGCCGGGACGCTCGTGTACCCGTGCACGGCGATGCCGTCGGGGTGGAAGTAGCGGGGCCGGTACAGGTTGCCGAGCGCCCCGTCGCGCCAGCCGTTGTAGGTCCACGTCACGTCGAAACGGCCCTCAGGCGTGTCCGCCAGCAGCGTGCGGCCCTCGTGCGTGTACTTCTCGAACGTCCCGGTCGAGGTGTGCAGTGTGCGCATGACCGTACCGTCCTGCACGAAGTTGATCACCCCTGCGGCGCGGTCGATCTCGGTCACCATCCCCGACGTGCTGCGTGCTGTCGGGCGCGCCCCGGCGTCGAGCACCTTGCGGGTCTGTGGTCCGACGCGTCCGTCGCGGCTGATGTCGGCGACCCCCTGGATCGCGTACACCGCCTGGGTGGTGAGCAGCCCGTACACCCCGTCCTGAGGGCCGAGCCAGTAGCCGAGCTCGGTCAGGCGCTCCTGCAGCGCGAGCACGGCAGGGCCCGAGTCGCCCTGGTGCAGCACGGTGCTCGTCGTCGGAGGGGGGGCCGGCGTGGTCGGGGGCGTCGGCACGGGAGGGGTCGCGGTGGGCGCCTGCGTCGTGCTGGTGGGCGGCGACGTGGTGGTCGCGTCGGTCGGCGACGTGGTGGCCCGCGGTGCGGTGGTGGTCTGCGAGGGCACCGGCTGCCCACCGGGCGCCGGTCCGTCCGCGACGTCGGTGCTCGTGCCGCACGCGCCGAGGACGAGTGCGAGGACGATCGCGGCGCCGACGGCCCGCGTCGTCGCGGGTGCGGGTCGGTGCGTCATGGTCCTCCCTGACGGATCGACTGCAGTACACCCTGTACAACTCGCCCCGGTCGCGGAAGGTTGCCTGAGGTCAGGTCACCAAAGGGTCACGGCACGCACGGGTGTGGCCCGTCTCACTCCGAGGGGGGCGTCCAGGTGTCGGTGCGCCGCATGCCCGCGGCACGCCCTTTGGCCGCCACCACGAGGGCCATCTTGCGCGAGGCCTCGTCGATCATCTCGTCACCCAGCATCGCCGCCCCGCGCCTGCCGCCGGCCTCCGAGGTGTACCAGTCGTAGGCGTCGAGGATGTTCTCCGCCTGGTCGTAGTCCTCCTGGCGGGGGCTGAAGACCTCGTTGGCGGCGTCCAGCTGGCCCGGGTGGAGGACCCACTTGCCGTCGAGGCCCAGCGCGGCGGAGCGGCCCGCCACGCGGCGGAACCCGTCCAGGTCGCGGATCTGGAGGTAGGGACCGTCGATGGCCTGCTTGTCGTTGGCGCGAGCCGCCATCAGGATCGACATGAGGATGTGGTGGTAGGCGTCGCCGACGTCATAGCCGGGGGGCTGCTCCCCGACCACGAGGCTCTTCATGTTGATCGAGGCCATGAAGTCGGCCGGCCCGAAGATGATCGTCTCGACGCGCGGGCTCGCCTGCGCGATCGCGTCGACCTCGATCAGGCCGCGGGCGTTCTCGATCTGCGCCTCGATGCCGATCCGGCCCACGTCGAGTCCGGTCGACTTCTCGATCTGCGTGAGCAGGAGGTCGAGCGCCACGACCTGGTCCGCCGTCTGCACCTTCGGCAGCATGATGCAGTCGAGGTCGGCGCCGGCGCCCTCGACGACCTCCACGACGTCGGCGTACGTCCACTGGGTCGTCCAGTCGTTGACACGCACTGTCCGCACCTTGTCGCCCCAGCCGCCCTCGGTCAGGGCTGCGACGATGTTGCGGCGAGCCTCCGGCTTGGCCAGCGGTGCCACGGCGTCCTCGATGTCGAGGAAGACCTGGTCGGCGTCCAGACCCCTTGCCTTGTCGAGCATCTTGGTACTGGAGCCCGGCACCGCGAGGTTGGACCGGCGCGGGCGCAGGGTGCGGGAGGGGGACGAGGTGGCGTCGGTCATGGGGCCAGAACCTACTGAGCGCACGACGTGCGCGTCACCGGTCGCGGGGCGTGACGTTGCTCTCGGCGGGACGCCCCGTCGTCGACGCGGCGTACCTCTGGGCCCGCGCCCGGGCACCACCCAGCACGACGACCGCGAGACCCGCCATCACGAGCAGGGCACCCGGGACGACGGCGGCAGGCGGCACCTGCCCCAGCCAGACCCACGCCACCAGGGCCGCGCCGGGCACCTCCAGCAGGGTGGCCAGCGACACCGTGGTCGGACCGGCGGTGCGCAGGGTCCGGTTGAGCACGGAGTGCCCGAGCAGCTGGGCCGAGGCCGTCAGCACCACGAGCTCGACCCAGGTCCGGGTCTCGTACCCCCCCAGCTCGGTACCCGTGACGAGACACGCGACCGCCAGGAGCCCGGCGCAGACGGGGTAGGCCACGGCCGTGTAGGTCCCGGTCGAGACGTGCTCGCGCGCCTTCTCGCCCGCGAGCACGTACCCCGCCGCCGCCATCCCGCCGGCGAGCGCCATCGCGTCCCCGAGCAGCGCCGTCCCCGAACCACTCGCGTCCACGCCGGTGATCACGACCACCCCGGCGACGGCCAGGCCCACCCCGGCGACCACGGCTCGAGGGACCGCGCGGCCTCGGAGCCGGAACCACGCGACCGTCCAGATGGGTGTCGTGCACACCAGGGCGGTCGCGGCCGCCACCGACGTGAGTCGCAGGCTCGGCATCCAGAGCGCGAAGTGCAGGGCGAGCCACGCGCCGGCGACCATGCTGTGCCGCAACGCCTTCCGGCCGGGCCGTCCGGTGATCTCCGCTCTCGGACGTGGCCGCGCCAGCACCCACGGCACACCGACCGCGGTGGCCATCGCGGTGCGCCAGAACGCTACCGCCAGCCCCGCGGCGGCCGTCGCCGCACCGATCGGGGCCGCGAGCGAGACCCCGAGCACCCCGACGCCGAGCAGCACGGCGGTCAGGAGCGGCCCGTCGTCGCCGGGACCTGTCGGGCCGTCGGTCTCGGCTGTGGTCACTCCCGCACACTGCCACGTGCGCGCCCGGGGCGCCGCAGGTGCCTAGGGGCCGTCGGTCTCGAGGGGCTGACCGTCCACCAGCACCTTCGCGCCGGCGTCGACGCTGAACCAGCGCAGGGAGTCGACCAGCGGCATCACCCGGTCGACGCCGTCGACGGACACCGTGCCCAGCGTCCCCTCGGGGTCCCACACGACCACGACGTCCTGCCCTCCGGACGAGCCGACCCGCCACATCAGCCGCCCGTCCTGGGCGCCGTCGGTGATCGTGCGCTGGTACCGCGGCTCCCCCGGCAGGCCGTGCAGGGTCCACGTCAGGAGCGCGCCGCCGTCCGAGCGCACCGTCACCAGGGTCGAGCTCGTCCCCGTGCCCATCGACGGGTCCGCGCCGCCGGAGGTGGCGGACAGGAGCCGCACGTCCTCGGCGTCGACCGCACCGACCGGCGCCATCGCGTCGAGCACGTCCTGCACGACGACGTCGCGGGCCACCGGGTCCCCCGGGTCGGCCTCGCCGGCCGCTGGCCGCTCCTCCGTGCCCCGGTCGGCGACCTCCACGGCCACCGCACGGGCGCGTCCGTCGGCTGGTGGGCCGGCTGGTCCCTCGGTGCGGTCGGGGTCGACGACGGCATCGGGGTCGCCGGACGCCACCTGGGCGTCCCTCCCGCCCTCCCAGGGCTGCGACACGGCCAGCCCTCCGGCCCCCAGGGCGACGGCGAGGGCGGCGACACCCGCCAGGGCGCGCGTCCGGCGGCGACGGCGCGAGACCGCACGCCGCACCACCTCCCACGGGTCACCGGTCCG
This sequence comes from uncultured Actinomycetota bacterium, assembly GCA_963843835.1. GTDB lineage: Bacteria > Actinomycetota > Actinomycetes > Actinomycetales > CAWJMD01 > CAWJMD01. Next base: position 65,014 of record CAWJMD010000004.1, on the reverse strand, counting down.
GTACGGCTCGGGCTGCAGCGTCGCCAGGCCCTCGCGCAGCAGACGCGCCGTGCGGTCGTCCACGGCCGTCGTGCCGCGGGTCGCTCCGTCGTCGGGGGCTCGGTCACTCATGGGTTCCTCCGCCGGGCGCTGGTGTCGTGTCGAGCGTCAGGTCGTGCCGGTCCAGCCGCTCGCGCAGCCGGGCGAGCCCGCGGCTCGCCTGGCTCTTGACGGCACCCACGCTGCACCCGAGCGCGGAGGCCGTGTCCACCTCGCTGAGGTCCTCGACGTAGCGCAGCACGAGGATCGACCTCGTCCTCGGCGGCAGCGTCGACAGCCCTCGCCAGACGGCGTCGGACAGCACCACCGCTGCGGCGGGGTCGGCCACCGGGCCGGGACCGGTGTCACCGGCGGTGAGCTCGGCGTAGCGCTTCATCCGGCGCCATCGGCTGTTGACCAGGTTGACGAGCACCCGCCGTGCGTAGGCCTCCGGGGCGTCGCGACGCTCGATCCGTGCCCAGTGCTGCACGACCTTGGCGAGGGCGGACTGCACCAGGTCCTCCGCCTCGTGCCGGTCGCCGCACATCAGGTAGGCGGTCCGGTGCAGCCGTGGCCAGGCCGCACGGACGAACTCGGCGGCCTCGTCGTCCCCCGCACCCCGACGCCCCGTCACCCGCCCCATCGTGTCGTGCCGCGCGGCCGCGCCGACCTCCAGGGTGCGGGTCGCGTGCCGGCCGTGGCGGCCCAGCGCATCGGTGCTCACACGGGTCATGACGGACGGGACGGCCCGGAGGTTGAGTGCGCGCGACCAGCAACAGGACCGGCGCGTGGCAGGGTGGTGGGGTGACGACCGAACCTGACGCGGTGCCGGAGGCGGACGTAGCCGGGCCAGCACCCGACGCGGTGGTCGCGGCCGCGGCCGCGAAGGCGGGACTCGTCTGGGTCAGCGCCGGCGGACGACCGGCGCAGTCGCTCTGGCACGTCTGGACGGACGACGCCGTGACCGTCGTCGTCGGCGGTCGCGAGCAGCCCGACCCGGTCGGCGACGCGACACTGGTGGAGCTCACCGTCCCGAGCAAGGACACCCGGGCGCGCCTCGTGCAGGTGGAGGCCGCCGTGGAGCAGGTCGCTCCCGATGACGAGCGGTGGGACCCCCTCACCACCGCGCTCAGCGGGGCGCGGCTCAACGCGACCGACTCGCCCGGTCAGGTGGCCGCCTGGGCGCAGGGTTCCCGCGTGCTGCGCCTGGTCCCACGACCGGGGGCGCACGTCGGCGCCGAGGCCCACTCGGGGGCAGGCGAGGTGCGGGTCGACGTGGAGGCCGTCACTCCCCGGGGATGGATACCTCTCCGTTCGAGACTGCGACCACGTCGCCGCTGACGCGGGCGACGACGGCCCGTCCACCCGCAGCCTCGACCTCCACGCGCAGCACGGACGGGCGTCCGAGCTCGGTCCCCTGCGAGACGGTGAACGCCGACGTCCCGGTGCCCGGCAGCAGGCCCACCGCGACCGCGTGGACGGCGAGGCCGAGCGCGGCCGACCCGGTGGCGGGGTCCTCGGCGACGCCGATGTCGGCCGCGAACAGCCGGGCACGCACGGGTGTCACCGGCGAGCGGGTCGGACCCTCGCCGGCGTTCTCGGGCCAGCCGACGACGTAGAGACCGTGCAGCTCGAAGGCTGCCAGCGAGGCTGGTCGTGCCCGCGGCACCGCGTCCGGCCGCACGTAGACGTAGGCGAACTCGTTCCCCGTTCCGGCGAGCCCGCTGTGCCGGCCGGCGATGTCCTGCGCGGTCAGCCCCACCGCCTCGGCGAGCGCCACCGCGTCGAGCCCGCCCCCGTCCGCGGCCCCGAGCGTCGGCGTGCCCCCGGTCAGCGTCACCGGACCCCCGTCGGCCTCGACCCTGAGGGGCAGGTCACCGGCACCGCAGGCCTGGACCACGAGGCCGGGTCGCAGCCACTCCCGTCGCGCCAGGGTCCACGCCGTGCCCACGCTGGGGTGCCCGGCGAACGGCAGCTCGGTCGCGGGGGTGAAGATGCGCAGCCGGTAGTCGACCCCCCGGCCGGCCTCGTCCGGGTCCGGACGCATCGGGAACGCCGTCTCGGACAGGTGGAACTCGCGCGCCAGCGCCTGCATCTGCCGCGTCGACAGGTGCTCCGCGTCGAACACCACCGCCAGCGGGTTGCCGGTGAAGGGGGTGTCGGTGAAGACGTCCACGACCTCGAACTCGAGCCGCCCACGGCCCTTGTCGCCCATCTGTCTACGGTACGACGCACCCGGATCGCAGATCGTCCCTTCCGCGATCACGGGTTCCCTTTTTCTGGCGTAGAAGGGGGACGATCTGCGACCAGGCGGTGCGGGTCGGGCCGGGGTCCCGGGCGGGGCCGGGTGCGGCCACTAGCCTGGGCTCTCGTGAGCAGCTCCCCGAGCAGGGTCTTCGTGGCGCGGCTGGTCGGGCTGCCCGTCTTCGACCCGCTCGGTGACCAGGTCGGCAAGGTGCGGGACGTGGTGACCGTCTTCCGCGGCGAGCGGCGGCCGCGGGCCGTCGGGCTGGTGGTGGAGGTCGCGGCCCGCAAGCGGGTGTTCGTGCCGATGACCCGCGTGACGTCCATGGACGCGGGGCAGGTCATCACGACAGGTCTGGTGAACCTGCGGCGCTTCGAGAAGCGAGCCGCCGAGACGCTGATCATGGCCGAGGTCGTCGAGCGCGAGGTGACGCTGCGCGACGGCTCCGGCCCGGCGGTGGTCGAGGACGTCGCGATCCAGCAGCTGCGCAACCGCGACTGGGAGCTGTCGAAGGTGTTCGTGCGGCGAGGCACCGGCCACCGCGGCCTGTCCGGACGGCTGCGTCGTCGGAGCGGGGAGACCCTCCTGCTCGAGGTCGACCAGGTGGAGGGGCTCGCCGAGCACGCGACGGCGCAGTCCGCGACCCTGCTGCTGGCGTCGTTCTCCGAGATGAAGGCCGCCGACATCGCCGACCTGCTGCACGACCTGTCCGGCAAGCGGCGCCGCGAGCTGGCCGCCGAGCTCGACGACGAGCGCCTCGCCGACGTGCTGGAGGAGCTTCCCGAGGACGACCAGGTCGAGATCCTCTCGACCCTCGACCAGGGCAGGGCGGCGGACGTGCTCGAGGCGATGCAGCCCGACGACGCGGCCGACCTGCTCAACGAGTTCTCCGAGGCCGAGCAGGAGCGGCTCCTGGGGGCGATGGAACCCGACGAGGCCGAGGACGTGCGCCGGCTGCTGGCCTATGACGAGGACACCGCCGGCGGCCTGATGACGTCCGAGCCGGTGGTGCTCGGGCCCGAGGCCACGGTCGCGGAGGCGCTCGCCCTGGTGCGGCGGGTCGAGCTGTCGCCGTCGCTCGCCGCAGCGGTCTACGTGTGCCGGCCGCCCACGGAGACCCCCACGGGGACCTTCCTCGGGGTGGTCCACATCCAGCGCATGCTGCGCGAGGCACCCCACGTCTCCATCGGCACCATCGTCGACAAGGACATCGAGTCCGTCGGACCGGAGGCGCCGCTCGGGCTCCTCACCCGCCGCCTCGCGACCTACAACCTCGTCTCGATCCCGGTCACCGACGAGGACGACCGCCTCATCGGCGCGGTGACCGTGGACGACGTGCTCGACCACCTGCTGCCCGAGGACTGGCGTGAGCAGGACGAGGACGCGGTCGACGCCGACCAGCACATCAGCGCGGACGCCCAGACCGTCATCGGCGAGGAGCCGGGCCGTGGCTGACCGGCGGCCGGCCTCGCGCGGCGCCCGACGCAGACCCGGACTCGACACCCCCCGCGAGCGGCCGCGCCGGGTGCCGCGCCCAGGGGTCGACCCGGAGGCGTTCGGCCGGGCGTCCGAGGCCTTCGCCCGCTTCATGGGGACGCCCCGGTTCCTCGTCTACATGACGGCCTTCGTGGTCGCCTGGCTGCTGTGGAACACGTTCGGACCCACCGACCTGCAGTTCGACCCGCGCGAGCTCAACTACACGCTGCTGACCCTGATCCTGTCGCTGCAGGCGTCGTACGCCGCGCCCCTGATCCTGCTCGCGCAGAACAGGCAGGACGACCGCGACCGGGTGTCGCTCGAGCAGGACCGTCAGCGGGCCGAGCGCAACCTGGCCGACACCGAGTACCTGGCCCGCGAGGTCGCCGCGCTCCGGGTGGCCATGCGCGACGTCGCGACGCGCGACTTCCTGCGCTCGGAGCTGCGGGACCTGCTCGCCGACCTCGAGCGCGTCCAGCAGGACGCGTCGACTCCCTCCGACGGGCCGGGCCCGGGCGGTCAGGGCACCCGGACGGGTTAGAGCCCGCCCCCGCCCTTCACCGGGCGCCGACGCGTGCCGATAGACGCCCATGACGTACGAGCGGGCGATGCCGGGCGCCGTCTTCCGGGCTGCCGTGGCACGAGAGACCGTCAACCGCCAGCGGCTGGGTGACGTGCTCGTCGACGCCGGGGTCATCACCTCGGCGGAGCTGGCCGAGACCCTCGCGCGCCAGGGCAACGGCGACGGCAGCAGGCAGCGGCTGGGCATCATGCTGGTCGAGCTCGGCTTCGCCGACGAGGAGGAGATCGCCGAGGCGCTGGGCTCGCAGCTCAACCTGCCGCTGCTCGACCTCTCCCAGCGGCTGCCCTCTCCCGACGCGATCCGCCTGCTGCCCCGCGCCGTCGCCGACCGGGCACAGGCCCTGGTCGTGGACAGCAACGAGAACGGCCTGGCGATAGCGATGGCCGACCCCACCAACGTGCTCGCGCTGGACGACGTCAAGCTCCACACCCGCGCGAGGTCCCTCTCGGTCCTCGTCGCGACCCCGACCCAGATCTCCGACCAGCTGGCGAGGGCCTGGTCGCTGAACGAGGACGTCTCCGGCGTGGCCGCGATCGTGGAGACGATGGGCGGCGACGCCCACGACCCGATCGAGCTGGAGGAGGGCAGCGCGATCGACGCCCCCACCGTCCACCTCGTCAACCGCATCCTGTCCGACGCCGTCCGGGCTCGCGCGTCCGACGTGCACGTCGAGACCCAGAGCGACGCGCTCCGCGTGCGGTTCCGGGTGGACGGCATCCTGCGCGAGGCGATGTCGACACCGCGGCGCGTGGCGCCGGCCGTGATCAGCCGGCTGAAGATCGTCTCCGGCCTCGACATCGCCGAGCGCAGGGTGCCGCAGGACGGCCGTGCCCGCATCACCGTCGACGGCCTGAAGATCGACTGCCGCGTGTCCACCGTCCCCGGCGTGCACGGCGAGAAGGTCGTGATCCGGCTCCTCACCCGCAGCGCGCAGGTGTCGGGGCTCGACGCGCTGGGTCTCTCCCCGCTGCAGCTGGAGATGTTCCGGTCCGTCCTCAGCGCGCCGCAGGGGCTGGTGCTGATCACCGGCCCCACCGGGTCGGGCAAGACCAACACCCTCTACTCCGCGATCGCCGAGATCGTCTCCCCGGAGAAGAACGTCGTCACCCTCGAGGACCCGGTGGAGGTGCAGCTGCCCGGCATCACCCAGGTCCAGGTGCACGAGCGCGCCGGGATGACATTCGAGAAGGGCCTGCGCGCCGTGCTGCGGCAGGACCCGGACATCGTTCTCGTGGGGGAGGTGCGGGACGCGCAGACCGCCGAGCTCGCCCTCAAGGCCGCCCTGACCGGTCACATGGTGCTCACCACGCTGCACACCAACTCGGCGGCCGCCGCGCTGACCCGGCTGGTCGACATGGGCGTCGAGCCCTTCCTCGTCGCGTCGTCGCTGTCGCTGTCGGTCGCCCAGCGCCTCGTCCGCACGCCGTGTACGGCCTGCGCCGTCCCGTACATGCCCGACGACGACGTGCTGACGCTGCTGGGCCTGACCCGCGCCGACCTGGCCGAGGCGACGCCCGTCAAGGGGGCCGGGTGCGCGCTGTGCGCACGTAGCGGCTACATCGGCCGGACGGGTGTCTACGAGGTGATCGAGGTCGACGCGGCGATGCGCCGCGTGCTGGTCAAGGATCCGAGCGAGTCGGCGGTCGGGGCCCAGGTCCGCGCCAAACGCACCGCGACGCTGCGCACGTCGGCGCTCGAGAAGGCCCGTCGTGGGGAGACCACCTTCGAGGAGGTGGTCCGCGTGACCCACACGGACTACAGCGCGGCCCGGCACTGCCCCTCGTGCGAGCGCAGCGTCGAGCACGACATGGTCGCGTGCCCCTGGTGTGCCGCCGCCCTGGACGGCGACCAGTGCTCCAGCTGCCGCAGGCACCGCGAGCCGGACTGGACCGTGTGCCCCTGGTGCCGCACGCCGGCGGCCAAGAGAGCCACCGCCCGGAAGTGACCCGTGTCGGCGGGCGTCCGTCACCGACGTACCCTGGCCGCATGCCAGCCCCCACCGTCGAGGCCGTCAGGGCCGCCCTGTCCGGCGTCCAGGACCCCGAGATCCGCCGTCCCATCACCGAGCTCGACATGGTCAAGTCCGTCGCGGTCGACGAGGCCGGCGGCGTCGACGTGGCCATCTACCTGACGGTTGCGGGCTGTCCGATGAAGGACCGCCTGCGCAGCGACATCACCGCGGCGGTGACAGCCCTGGGTGACGTGGCCGAGGTGCGGGTGGAGCTCGACGTGATGGACGCCGAGCAGCGCGACGCGCTCAAGACCAAGCTGCGCGGCGGCCAGGTCGAGCGCGAGGTGCCCTTCGCCCGGCCGGGGTCGCTGACGCGTGTGTACGCCGTGGCGTCCGGCAAGGGCGGGGTCGGCAAGTCCACGGTGACCGTGAACCTGGCGGCGTCGATGGCCGCGGACGGCCTGCGCGTGGGCGTGGTCGACGCCGACGTGTACGGCTTCTCCGTGCCCCGGATGCTCGGAGTCGAGCAGGCCCCGACACGCGTGGACGACATGATCCTGCCGCCGGTCGCGCACGACGTGAAGGTCATCTCGATCGGCATGTTCGTGCCCGGCAACCAGCCGGTGGTGTGGCGCGGCCCGATGCTGCACCGCGCCCTGCAGCAGTTCCTGTCGGACGTCTTCTGGGGCGACCTCGACGTGCTGCTGCTCGACCTGCCGCCCGGTACCGGTGACATCGCGATCAGCGTGGCGCAGCTGCTGCCCTCCGCGGAGATCCTGGTCGTGACCACACCCCAGCTGGCGGCGGCCGAGGTGGCCGAGCGGGCGGGGGCGATCGCCCTCCAGACCCATCAGCAGATCGTCGGCGTGATCGAGAACATGTCGTGGCTGGAGATGCCGGACGGCACCCGCAACGAGCTGTTCGGTTCGGGCGGCGGTCAGCGGGTCGCCGACTCGCTCACCCGTTCCGTCGGTTCCGACGTGCCGCTCCTGGGCCAGGTGCCGATCGACGTCCTCACCCGTGAGGGCGGGGACGACGGGACACCGGTGGTGCTCTCCGAGCCGGACTCGGCCGGGGCGGTGGCGCTGCGGTCCGTCGCGCGCCAGCTCGGGCGGAGGGCGCGTGGGCTGTCCGGGCGTTCGCTCGGCCTCACTCCCGCAGGGCGCTAGGCATCCGCAGGGTCCAGGCGCTGCACCAAGGCGATGGAACTGCGACGCGGTCGGTGTCGCCGGCCGCTGAGCAGTGGTAGCTGATCGAGCCGACCCGGCAGACGACGGGCTCTCACACTCGCGGTCGAGACGACGATGGCCCTCACGTCCTGCACCAGTCGGGGGGTACGCCACTCGCCCACCCTGACGAATCACCGATCGACGGGGTAGGCGAGACGGATGAGGAAGTAGTTGATGTACTCCACGACGCCGAAGACCCATACCGCCACCACCAGGAGAACGGTGCCGGGCCGCTCGGGCCACCACATCAGGACTCCGATCAGGGCAGCACCCAGCAGCGCGGCGTCGGGTACTCGGAAGGCACGGTAGAGCCCGGCGACAGGCACCGGCATGGAGGCCTTCTCCACCCACGTGCGTGCCAGGAGCCAGTAGGTCCCCGCCTGCGCCAGAACCACGAGCAAAGGGAGCAAGGCCGACAGCAGGGCCGCACGGTCGCCCGGCTCGCCGAGGCGAGGTATCACGAAGACGACGGCGGCAAGTGCGAATGCGACTGCGGCGGCTAGCTCTCCCGTTCCGAGATTCAGATACTTGTCCCGCAGTTCCTGACGACGATCAACCACCACGCTCTTCACCCTAGCCTCGCCTAGGGGCGGATGGCCCCACGTCGACGTTGACGTGCCCGCTCTGCAAGGAGCAGGACGATCGCCGTCCCGGAGTCCGATGATTCCGGAGTGTGGGTGGCTCTGATGCCCTCATCGACTCGGTGACAGCCCACGATCAACGCACCCGGCTCGAGGTGTCGACTCGACGCCCGCTCGTCCGGTTCTCGCGCTTCGGTACCGGCACTGGACTTCGGTCAGGTCGCCTCGGAGTCGAAGGGCGGCGGTCCGGTCGCGTCACCCGGACGTGAGGCGCCGCCACCGGGCCGGGCGCCGGGTCGGCCGGCCGGCTTCATCAGGTCGGGCCCCGAGCCGTTGCCGGCAGCCGAACGCGCCGCTCCGAAGCCGGTGTCGTCGTCGTCCCCCCACGCATCGGTCAGCGCGTCCTTGACGATGCGCCGCGGGTCGTACTGCCGGGGGTCGAGCTTCTGCCAGTCGACGTCGTCGAACTCCGGTCCGAGCTCGGCCCGCACCTGGTCGCGCGCGCCGACCGCCATCCGGCGCACCTCGCGGACCAGCCGCCCGAACTGGGCGGCGTACTGCGGAAGCCGCTCGGGGCCGATGACCAGCAGTGCGAGGACGGCGATGACGAGGAGCTCGCCCCCGTTGACGCCCATCAATTGCTGTCCGCCTCGTCGAGCACGACGTCCACCTGGCGCTCGGCGTCGCCGGTGCGCACGGTCAGCGTCACGGTGTCACCGGGAACCTGCGCGCGGATGCCGACGATCAGCTCGTCGGGCTCGGTCACCGGACGGCCGTTGAAGGCCGTGATGACGTCCCCGGCGAGGATGCCGGCCTCGTCGGCGGGTCCGTCGGGCACGACGGTGGGCTGGTCGGCGGTCTCCGCCACCTTCACCCCCTCGCCGGTGTACGTACGGTCCAGCAGGACGCCGATCACCGGGTACGTCGCCGTGCCGGTCTCGATCAGCTGTTCCACCGTACGCGCCACCTGTCGCGACGGGATCGCGAACCCCAGACCGATGCTCCCGGAGGGGCCGTTGCCCGTGCCGGGGTTGCGGGCGATGGCCGAGTTCACGCCGATCACCTCGCCCACGCTGTTGACCAGCGGTCCGCCCGAGTTGCCCGGGTTGATCGCCGCGTCCGTCTGGATCGCGTTGATGAAGGCGTTCTCGTTGCTGTCCCCCGCGACGACGGGACGGTTGAGCGCGCTGACGATTCCGGTGGTGACGGTGGCCTCCAGGCCGAGCGGTGCGCCGATCGCGATCACCGGGTCGCCGACGACGACGGAGTCGGAGTCGCCGAACGGCAGCGGGGTCAGCCCGTCGCGGCTGACACGCAGCACCGCGAGGTCGTAGTCGGCCGTGCGCCCGACCACCTCGGCCTCCTCCTGGGACCCGTCCGAGAAGACCACCCGGATCTCGCCTCCGTCGGCGGCGTCGGCGACGACGTGGTTGTTCGTGACGATCAGGCCGTCCTCGCGCAGCACGAAGCCCGAGCCGGAGCCCTGCAGGCCGGGCGTGCTCACCTCGATCGACACGGTGCTCGGCAGCACGCGGGCGGCCACGCCGGCGACGCTGTCGTCGCTGCGGAACGTCGTACCGGTCGGCACCGGGATGCTGATGTCCTGACCGCCGACGCGGTCGACGAGGGAGACGCCGGCCGTGCCACCCACGACCCCGGCCACGAGGGCGGCCGCGATCAGGGCGACCACCCCGAGTGCTCGGCGACCGCGACCGATGCGCCGTCCCTCGGGTCGAGGCACCCAGCCCGGCGGGGGCGGGTAGGCGGCAGCGGGCCCCGTCGGCGGCCCCCAGGACGGGCGCGAGGGGCCGTCGTCGAAGAGGTCGAGGGGCTCCTGGCCCGGGGGCGTCGAGGTCAGGGGCTCCGGCCCGGCCGCGCCGCCCCACCCGGTCCGCGCCGCCGGCTCGCCGGTCGCCTCGCCGGGCTCGGGGTCCGGGCCTGCGGGCGACCCGAACGATCCCAGGTCGTGGGCCGCGGCCCGCTCGCCGTCGTCGGGAGCACGTGGAACGGGCGTCGTGTCGTGGCGCGCCGGCAGCGGCGCGGTGTCGTGCCAGCCGGAACGCGTCTGGGCCTGCTCGCCGGCCCCGGCGGCCGAGGGTGCGTCGACGGGCTGGGTCTCGTCGGGACGGTCGGTCCCGCTACCCGGTTCCTGGCTCATCGCTCCTCCTGTGCGCCACGGTCCCCGTCCTGCGTGCCCTCGCGGTCGGCCCCAGCCTGCCCCACCCGGATCACCACCGCCCACCCGGTGTCCGAACTGCCGGGCAGGCAGCGGCCCCGAACCGTCAGGGAGCGCCGCGAACCGCTCCACGGTCGATCCCGGCCCCGGTCAGCACGACGGCCCCGACCCCGGTCCGCACGAACGACCCGGCCGACTGCACGGCGGGGGTGGTCGTCGTCGAGAGGCTCGACGACGCGGCCTCGCCCCATCGCACCGCCGCGGTCCCGGGGCCGGGCAGTGCCGGGCTGCCCAGCACCCCGGCGGAGGCGAGGGACACCGTGCCGAGCACGGCCGCCCCCATCAGCACGGACGAGCCCAGGCGCGTCGACGGCCTCGGCACGTCGCCGACCCCGCGGTCGGGTCCCCATGCGGCGGCGAACGGGCCGGAGCGGTGGACGTCCGGCAGCGCCAGCAGTCCCGCCATCAGGTCGCGGGTCGGTCGGGGCTGCACGGTGCCGGCGGCGCGCAGCGCGCCGCGAACCTGCTGCTCGCGGTGCACCGCCCGGGCGCAGTCGCGGCAGCCACCGATGTGCTGTCTCAGCGCGACCTCCTCGGCACCGGAGAGGCGTCCGTCGAGGAGGTCGGTGGCGCGAGGGCCGATGTGCGGCCCGTGACCGAGCAGGGTCATCGCCGGCGACCCGCGACGGTGGTGGACGACCGGCCCCTCATGCGGTGCCCCGGGAGAGCCGCGGGACGCGGGGCGTGAGCCGCCGGCGCCTCTCCGGCGGATCGGCCTGGGTGGCGTGTGGCATCGGGGCCCTGACTCCCGGGGCACGGTCGGCCAACGACTCGCGCAGCATGGCCCGGGCGCGGTGGATGCGGGACCTGACGGTGCCCAGCTTGATGTCCAGGGCGTCCGCGATCTCCTCGTAGGACAGGCCCTCGATGTCGCAGAGCACGACCGCCGCGCGGAACTGGGGTGGCAGCTGGTCGAGCGCCGCCTGCACGTCCAGGTCGAGGTTGAGGTGCTCGAACGCGCGCTCCGGTCCGGGTTCGCGACCCGCCAGCCGGTCGCCCGAGTCGTCGGGCAGCGCGTCGAACCGGATCCGCGCCTTGCGCCTGACCTGGTCGAGGAACAGGTTCGTGGTGATCCGGTGCAGCCAGCCCTCGAAGGTGCCTGGGCGGTAGGTGTCGAGCGACCGGAAGACCCGGACGAAGACCTCCTGCGTGAGGTCCTCCGCGTCGTGCTGGTTGCCGGTCAGTCGGTAGGCGAGCCGGTAGACGCGCGCGGAGTGGTCGCGCACGATCTCCTCCCACGTCGGAGGGGTCCAGGTGTCGGCCCCCGCGACCGCGGGTTCGGCGAAGGTCGGGCTCACGTCCGTCATCACGTCCTGTTCGTCACGGCGGCTGCCGCGGATGGGCGGCGGGGGCACCTGCTGTGCCGTCCGTTCCATGTCGCCCACCTCTTCCGTCTCAACCACCAGAGGGCTCCCAGGGTTCCCCTGCTGGCTGGGAACAGCCTGGGAGTCCCCGGGCCGTCCGCCGCTACGCTGGCGCTCGTACGGTGCCGAGGTCGTGTCCGCACGGACCCCGGCACCCCCGTCCAGCGTCGCCAGGAGGCCGTCATCAGCGCCGCATCGCCCGCCAGCTGGGCCTACGCAGAGCACTTCGTCCCCGAGTCGGAGGTGCACGAGCGCGCACGCGCACGCGCAGAGGAGCTCGGTTGCCCGCCGATCGGCGCCGGGGGCGGTTCGGCCCTGCGGATGCTCGCCGCCGCGATAGCCGCGCGGTCCGTCGTCGAGGTCGGCACCGGGGCCGGCGTCTCGGGGCTCTACCTGCTGGAGGGGATGGGCGACGCCGGGGTCCTCACCAGCATCGACATCGAGGCGGAGCACCAGCGAGCGGCGAAGGACGCGTTCGCCGAGGCAGGCGTGCGCCCGCAGCGCACCCGACTGATCACCGGCCGGGCCCTCGACGTGATGCCTCGCCTGACGGACGGGGTCTACGACCTGGTCCTGGTGGACGCGGACAAGACCGACCTCGACGCCTACCTCGAGCAGGCGCTGCGCCTGCTGCGGCCGGGCGGGGTGCTGGCGGTCGACAACACCCTGTGGAAGGGGAAGGTGGCCGACCCCGCGCAGCGCGACGAGTCGACCACCTCGATCCGCGAGCTGGGCAAGCGGGTTCGCGGCGACGAGGGGCTGGTCTCGACCCTGCTCCCGGTCGGCGACGGCCTGCTGGTCGCCGTCAAGCGCTGACGTCGCTCGCGCGTCGACCGGCGCCCGGTGGACCGGGCGTCAGCGCTGCGACGACAGCCAGCGCAGCAGGAGGCGGGCGCCATAGCCCGTGGCGCCCTTGCAGACCTCGTACTCGTCCCGGTCCGCCCTGGAGGGGCCGGCGACGTCGAGGTGCGCCCAGCGCCGGTGGCCGACGAACTCGCGCAGGAACAGCGCCGCCGTGATGGAGCCCCCGCCACCGAAGCGCGAGTCGGCGGGCACGTGGCGCAGGTCCGCGACCTCGGACTCCAGCACCGGTCGGTAGTCCTCCACCAGCGGCATCCTCCAGACCCGCTCGCCGGTGCCCTCGCCGGCCGAGACGAGGCTCGACGCGAGCCGCTCGTCCGCGGTGTACAGGGCCGCGTGCCGTCGGCCGAGGCCCTGGGAGGCCGCGCCGGTCAGAGTGGCCACGTCGACCAGCACGTCGGGGTCGAGGGTGGCGTCGGCCCACGCGAGGGCGTCGGCCAGCACCATGCGGCCCTCCGCGTCGGTGTTGGCGACCTCGACGGTGGTGCCGCCCCAGACGGTGACGACGTCCCCGGGGCGGTACGCCGACCCACCGACCGCGTTCTCAGCGAGCGCCAGCACGGCCGTGACCCGGTACGGCACCCCGCGACGTGCGGCGGCCAGCACGGCGGCGAGCACGACTCCTGCCCCGCTCATGTCGGTCTTCATCGGGATCATCGGCTCGCGGGGCTTGATCGACAGGCCGCCGGAGTCGAACGTGATGCCCTTGCCGACCATCACCACGTGCCGCGACTCGGCCCTGGCGCCCTTGACCCCGGGCCACGTGACGCGCACGAGGGCGGGTGGGCTGACCGAACCGCGACCGACGGCGACGATGCCGCCGAAACCCTGCTCCTCCAGCTCGCCCCCCTGCAGCACCTCGACCTCGAGCCCGGGCACCTCGGCCGCCAGCGCCCTCGCGGTGCGCGCGACCCAGGCGGGGTTCTTCGTCGACGACGGGGTGGCGGCCAGATCGCGGGACAGCCACGTCGCCCGGGCCGCCTCGGTGGCGCCGGCGACCGCTCCGTCGTGGCGAAGCCCCAGCAGGTCGACCTCGCCGACGGCGGAGGGCGGGCCGTCGCCGGACCCCGAGCGCGGGGGCGTGTAGGCGCCGAGCAGGAGGCCCTCCGCGAACGCCTGGGCCGGCGAGGCACCCAGCCCCGACGCCACGGTGGTCGACAGGCGTGACGCCCCGGTGCACGAACGGGCGAGGGCCGCGCCCGCGCGACGGAGCGCGGTCGCCGAGCCGTCACCGGTGCCCACCAGGACGAGACGACCCGGGTACGGCTGCTGGTCCCCACCGCCGGGCTCCCCGGAACCAGCGCCCTCTGCCAGCCGGGCGACGGGGAAGGCGACGAGCGACCCCGCCCCGCCGGTGAACCGGGCCTGTGAGCTGACCTCGGCGAGGTCCAGCCCAGCGGCGTCCAGAGCGAGCCGGGTCCCCGGTCCGGGCTCTGGCACCTCACCGGAGGAGGAGGGTGGCCCGACGGGAACGGCGAGGACGTCCGCCCCCCGGGACCGGCTCAGTGCGCCCGACCGGACGGCGTGGAGCCGCGGCATCTCCCGCTCGGTCAGCACGGTGTCGGCGGGGCGGTCTGTTCCCTCTGGGCGGGTGTTCTTGGCAGCCACGGGGCCAACCTACCCAGACCGGACGGCCCCGTGTCCCGGCCTCCCTTCCCTGCCGCCCCGCGGCGGGTACGACGAGGCCCGGCGCCGGGGAGCACCTCCCCAGCACCGGGCCTCGTCGTGTCGGCGGGCGTCGGCTGCGTCAGCCGACGGCCGACTTCAGCGCGTCGCCGAGAGAGGTCGCCTCGTCCGGTGTCATCTCCACCACGAGCCGGCCACCGCCCTCCAGAGGCATCCGCATGACGATGCCGCGCCCCTCCTTGGTGACCTCGAGAGGCCCGTCACCCGTCCTCGGCTTCATGGCCGCCATCAGCGGTACCCCTTCCTGTTACGGTCGCCGCGCGACACCTGGGTCGCCGGTCCGCGCAGGACGGAACCGGTGTTCGCAGCGTGATCTGCGCCATTATCCCGTGACGGGGCCGGTCCGCGAAACCACACCCGCTCACGGCGACCCGATCGGCCCCTCGTCCCCGCGCTCCTGGAGGTCACGTGAACCAGCCGTCCGCCCCCGCAGAGTCCTCGCCGACCCCGCGGGGAACCGTCCGCTACGAGGTCGCGGACGCGGTGGGCACCATCACGTTCGACCGCCCCGAGCAGATGAACGCCCTCGACACCCCCACGAAGGTGGCGCTCCTGGAGGCCGTCACGGCCGCCGCGGAGGACGAGGCGGTGCGATGCCTGCTGCTGACCGGCACGGGCCGTGCGTTCTGCGTGGGACAGGACCTGCGCGAGCACGTCCGGCTGCTGACGAGTGCCGACGAGTCGCTGTGGCACACCGTGCCTGAGCACTACAACCCGATCGCGCGCGCGCTCGCCACGATGCCGAAGCCCGTGGTGGCCGGCCTCAACGGCGTCGCCGCCGGTGCGGGCGCATCGCTGGCGATGGCCGCCGACCTGCGGATCGTGGCCGAGTCGGCCGGGTTCAACCTGGCCTTCGCCGGCATCGCCCTCTCCGCCGACACCGGGGCTTCCTGGTACCTGCCCCGGCTGATCGGCCTGGGCCGCGCCCGCGACCTCCTGCTCCGACCCCGCACCGTCGGGTCGGCCGAGGCGCTGTCCCTCGGCCTGGCGTCCGAGGTCGTGCCGGACGCCGACCTCGCCGACCGCGCCCGCGCCGTGGCCGCGGAGCTCGCGGCGGGCCCGACGGTCGCCTACGCCGCCCTGCGTGAGGTCACCCGCTTCTCCCTCACGCACGACCTCGACGAGTCCCTCGACCTCGAGGGGGAGTGGATGGCCCGCACCGGAGCGACCGCCGACCACGCGGAAGCCGTCGAGGCCTTCCTCGCCAAGCGCGCACCCCGGTTCAGCGGACGCTGAAACCCCTCGCGCGCATCGGGGTCACGGCGGGTAGTCGCTCGGCGGGCTGAACACCCACAGCACGCTGATCCACCACCACTGGGCGACCAGCGACGCCGCGATCCACGCCGACCTCGCCCAGACCGCGCGCAGGGCCCACACCACGACGAGAGCGAGCGGGAACAGGAGAAGCAGAAAGCGGAACACGGACGTGAACGGGTCGAGCACGGCCGCCAGGTACAGCACGTAGCCCGCGCACCACGTCCACATCTCGGGTCCGAGGCTGCGCGTGACGGGCGCCACCAGCAGCGCCACCACGCCGACCACCAGCGCCAGCAGCAGCACGGGTCCCCGCCCGTCGAAGAGGTACCGAGAGATCCACACCCAGGGCGTGAAGTACTCCATCCGGTCGGACACCCGCCACGCCACCTGCACGGCCGTGTAGGCGTCGACGCGCCCTCCCGCGAAAGCCGTGGCCGCGGGCCAGGCCAGCGCGGAGACCCCCGTGACGGCCAGCAGTCCCATCAGGCGCAGGCGCTCCCCGAGGTCGAAGCGGTCGACACCACGGTCGCGCCACCGCAGCGCGAGGTGCACCAGCACGACGAGCACGAAGGGCACGCCCGCCGGCCTGGCCAGGCCCAGCACGACCACGGGCGCCATCGCCGCCAGGTAGCGGCGGCGCGTGACCAGCAGCAGGCCCACCGCGAGGGCGAGCAGGCACAGGGCCTCGCTGTACGCGTACTGCAGCACCGCCGCCGAGGGGAAGACGCCGACCACGGCGACCCCTACGAGCGCGTCGGTGCGAGACGCCCGCGTCCGGAAGAGCTGGTGGACGACGACCGCTGCGACAGCACCGAGCACGAGGCTGAGCCCGGAGGCGACCGTCTCGAACCCGAGCCCCGTCAGCTCGCGCACGAGCCTCACGACAGCGGGGTAGGCCGGGTAGAACGCCCACTCGCTCTGCGTGGGGGCGCCGAGCCCGTCGACGGGCAGCGGCAGCGGGTAGCCCTGCTCGGAGATCACGCGGTAGCGGTCCCCGTCCCACATCGACACGAAGTCGAGGTAGCCGGGCGAGCCGGGCGTCCACAGGTTCGCGAGCCTGCGTCCTCGCGGCGACCAGGGTGAAGGCCAGCACCACGACCCGGGTCAGCAGGTAGACCCCCAGCGCGAGCACCCAGCCCGGCAGCGCTCCCGCCCGCGCGAGGGCCTGCGCGACGGCCTGCGCGACGGCACCTCGGGGCGGGCTCTCCTGGGTGACGGTGGTGCCCTCGCTCACGAGCGGGCCACGCAACCGACCAGGTGGTCGTCGACCAGACCGCAGGCCTGCATCGCCGCGTACGCCGTCGTGGGTCCGACGAACACGAAGCCGTTGCGCTTCAACGCCTTCGCCAGGGCGACCGACTCCGGGGTGGTCGCCGGGACGTCGGTGAGGTGACGCGGGGCGGGCCGGCGGTCGGGATCGGGGGCGAACGACCAGACCAGTGCGTCGAGGCCGCCGGGTACCCGGTCACGCAGGTCGAGGACGGCCCGCGCGTTCGTGATCGTGGCGTCGACCTTGGCGCGGTTGCGGACGATGCCCGCGTCCGCCAGCAGGCGCCGGCGGTCGTCGTCGTCGTAGCGCACCACCCGCTCGGGGTCGAAGCCGTCGAACGCCGCGCGGAACGCCTCGCGCTTGCGCAGGATGGTGAGCCACGAGAGCCCGGACTGGAAGGCCTCCAGGCTGAGGCGCTCGTACAGCCGCTGCTCGCCGTGGACCGGGCGGCCCCACTCCTCGTCGTGGTACGTGAGGTAGTCCGGGGTCGACCCGGCCCAGCCGCACCGGTCGAACCCGTCGCCCCCCGTGACCAGACCCGTGACGGGCAGGGGCATGTCGGACCCCTCAGCCACCGGCACGCCCCTCGGCCCGCTCGGCGTCGGCCAGCAGCCGGCGGACAGCGCGCCCGAAGACGAAGCGTCCGGCGATCCCGACCCCGGGCCGGCTGACGACCTCCACCGCCGAGGGGGTCAGGGTGATCTCCTCGTGCCAGTCGACCACCGCGCCACCGGGATGGGCACTGACGGTGATGCGTGCACCGCCGAGCACCCGGCGTCCCGTCTTCGTGATCTCGCACGTCCCGGGAGCGTCGCCCGAGACCGGCACCCAGCCGGTCACGACCATCGGGTCCTCCAGCACGAGCGGACCCAGACGCGTCACCGCCACGAACTCGTCCCCGAGGCCGCCCACGTCGCGCGTCACGACGACGCTGGTGAAGGGGACGTGACGGGTGTGGGCGGTCCACTCCGTGACCGCCCGCCAGGCCTGCTCGGGCGACAGTGGCGTCTCGACCCGGATGTCGATGCTCACGTCGCGGCGTCCGCGGACCGTGGGTCCTTGGCGAGCTCGACCGTCCCGCCCTGTGACCCGACATCGGGGTCGCGCTCGGGCTCCCCCACGCGCTCGCTCAGCTGTGCGATGCGGGCGTCACGGTCGTCGAGCTCCGCGCGCAGGCGGTCGAGCGCCTCGTCGACCTCGTCCATGCGGTAGCCCCGCGCCGCCAGGTTGAAGCGGACACGCTCGATGTCGCGTCCCGTCAGGGGCCCGTCGGGCAGCGCCCGGTCGGGCCGGCCCCGCACCGGCTCGTCGAGGCCGCCTCGGATCCGTCCGGTCGCCACCGCCGCGACCACGCCGACGAGGCCGACGGCCAGCAGGAGCAGCGCGAGGTCCATGCGAGGCATCGTGCCACGTGCGGGCCGCCCGGCGGTGGCACGGCCCGGGCGGCGCTCGGGCGGCGCGGTCCGGTGGCTACGCTGCGAGACGTGGACGAGGCCGGCCTGACGCCGTTGCGGCTCGGCCGTCAGGAGTTCGGCCGCGACCGCCGGCTCGTGATGGCCATCGTCAACCGCACCCCCGACTCGTTCTACGACCGCGGAGCCACGTACGCCGTGGACGCAGCCCTCGCCCGGGTCGACCAGGTCGTCGCAGAGGGCGCCGACATCGTCGACATCGGGGGCGTGAAGGCGGCACCGGGCGGCGAGGTGACGTTGGCCGAGGAGATCGAGCGCACCGCGCCGTTCGTGGGGACCGTGCGGGCCAGGTACCCCGACCTGCTGATCAGCGTCGACACCTACCGGCACGAGGTGGCGAGGGCGGTGTGTGCCGAGGGAGCCGACCTGGTGAACGACACCTGGGGTGGTGTCGACGCCCAGGTCGCCGCCGTGGCAGCGGAGTTCGGCGCCGGGCTCGTCTGCGCGCACGCGGGCGGAGCCGTCGCGCGCACCCGCCCGCACCGGGTCGGCTACGACGACGTCGTCGCCGACGTCGTCGCCCGCACCACCGACCTGGCCACGCGCGCCGTCGGAGCCGGGGTGGATCCCTCGCGGCTGCTGATCGACCCGGCGCACGACTTCGGCAAGAACACCTGGCACTCGCTGGAGGTGACCAGGCGCCTCAGCGAGCTCGTCGCCACCGGGTGGCCCGTGCTGGTGTCGTTGTCCAACAAGGACTTCGTCGGCGAGGCCCTCGGACGCCCCTTGGACGAGCGGCTCACCGGCACGCTGGCGGCTACCGCCGTCAGCGCCTGGCAGGGAGCCATGGTGTTCCGCGCGCACGAGGTGGCGCAGACGCGGGACGTGCTCGACATGGTCGCGGTGATCCACGGCGACCTCCCGCCGGCGCTGACGGTGCGTGGCCTGGCCTGAGTGGTTGCCGCTCTCCCCGGGCCACGACTCAGCCTGGGCCGACCCAGCCGACCACGTAGAGGACGCCGAAAGGGTCTGCGACAGAGCGTAGGTCGACCGTCCGCCGGGACGTGGTGGCCTCCCCCGAGCTCGTTGGCGCGCCGAGGGCGCCCGCGAGCGCCTGCCACGCGGGCAGTCCCGACACCATCAGCTCCGCCGCGACGGCCGCGTCGACGTCGACCAGCCGTGCCGGCTGTGTCGTGAGCGCGTCGACGAGCGAGTCGTCGAACGCTGCGGCCCGTTCGTCGAGATGACCGGGCGCCTTCACGGTCCGGCGCGCGCCACCGTCTCCCAGCACGAGGAGACCGGTCCGGTCCGTGCCCGCCGCCAGCCGGGAGCCGACGCCGGCCGCCGCCGTGCCGGCGTCCGACCAGCCGACCTGCTCCCACCGGCACGGCCCCTGCCACCCGGCGGAGGCGAGCAGCGTGGCGCCGACCGCGAAAGGCAGCGGCACCGGGTGAGGCGCCCCGTCCGCGGACGGCCGGGTAGGCGTGCCTCGACCCACTCCCCAGCGGTGCAGGCCCAGGTCGCCTCGCACAGGGGGCGTGGAGGTGACGTCGCCCGACGCGACCAGCACGATCTCGTCGGGCGCCGCCTCGACCAGCTCGGCGACGACCCGCGCGGCGGCCGAGCCCACGGAGGCCACCGGGTGCCCCCGTCCGCTCAGTCCCGGCAGCAGCAACGGCGCCTGGGGCACCAGCGCCGCCGCGACGATCACTCGACGACCTCGACGACGGTCGGCCCTGGGGGCGGGGCGAGCGCCGTCTCCACCGCGGCGACGGCCTCGTCCGCGGAGGACGTCCAATGCAGCAGACCCGCGGCCTCCGGCCGCACGAAGCCGGCGCCCGTCAGGTGGTCGACCAGGTCGTGCAGCCGGGCGTACAGGCCGGTGGGGTCGCACAGGATGATCGGCTTGTCGTGCATCCCCAAGGAGCGCGAGACCCACATCTCGAGCAGCTCCTCCAACGTCCCGATACCGCCGGGGAGCACCACGAAGGCGTCCGACCGGCTGTCCATCAGCGCCTTGCGCTCACGCATGCCGGGCGTCACCAGCAGCTCGTCGGCCTCGTGGTCGGCCACCTCGCGGCCGTGCAGCGCGTGGGGGATCACGCCCAGCGTGTGCGCGCCGCCCGCCCGGGCCGCCGCAGCCACGGCGCCCATCATCGACACGCGCCCGCCCCCCGAGACCAGGCTGTGCCCGCGGGCGGCGATCACTGTCCCGAGACGGCCCGCCAGGTCGAGGTGGACGCCGTCGATGTGCAGGGAGCTCGAGCAGAACACGCAGATCACGGCCACCGATGCATCCTGACAGGAACGCGCACCCGGCCGCCGGACGGGTCAGTCCGGCGGGGGGACGACGACCAGGCGCGGGGCGTCCCCGGTGGGCGGCGGCTGCGGCCGTCCTGCAGCGTTGACCGCGGCGCCGGTGAGCGTCCTCACCATGTCGGGCACGTCCTCGGGTGCCACCCGCAAGGTCCCGATGCAGCGGGCGCCGTCCCAGAGGCTGAGCACCACGCGCCCGAGCTCGGGGTGCGCCGAGACACGCAGGGCCCGTCCCGGCCTGTCACGGCCCAGGACGACTCCCCCGTGCTCGGGGACCGGCGTCACTGCCATCACGTCAGTCTGCGGTGGCGCGGGGCTGGCGTCCACCACACCTTCCCCGGCATGCGACGAGAGGGATGGCTGGAATCATGGGGGAATGGGAGATGTGCCGAGATCGGAGACGGGGAACGCGGTCCGCGTCCTCACGATGAACGTCTACGGGCCGGACAACCCGGACTGGCACCGACGACACCGGCTCGTCGGCGAGACGATCCGGGTCCTGGATCCCGACGTGATCGCCCTGCAGGAGGTGCCCGTCGACTCGGCTGACACTCTGGCCGGCCTGCTGGGGACGGCCCACCACCTCACCCACTTCTCCTGTCCGTCGGCGGACGGCGTCGCGGGCACGCTGGCGACCCGATGGCCGCACCGGGTCCTGGAGGAGATCGACCTGCGCATCAGCGACCGCTGCCGACCCACGTTGTCGTGGTGCGCTGCGGCGGTCGTCGAGCTCGACTCGCCCGTCGGACCCCTGATCGTCGCGCACCACAAGCCGACCTGGCCCTTCCCTTTCGAGCTCGAGCGGGAGCAGCAGGCGCTACTCGTCGCCCGCGCCCTCGAGGGGCACGTCGGCGACCGGGACGATCTCCACACCATCGTGCTCGGTGACTTCGACGCCACACCCGACTCCGCCAGCATGCAGTTCTGGCGGGGCCGGCGTCCCTCGCACGGAACGAGCGTGTGCTACCAGGACGCGTGGGAGTACGCCCACCCGCACGAGGCAGGGTTCACCTTCGACCTCGAGAACCCGCTGGTGACCGAGGGAGAGGTCGCCACCGCGGTGTCACGCAAGATCGACCACATCCTCGTGCGCAGCGGCCTGCACGGTCCGACCCTGCAGGTGGCCGACTGTCGACGAGTGCTGGACCAGCCCGTGGACGGCGTGTGGGCCAGCGACCACTACGGGGTCGTCGCGGACCTCGTGCTGCCCCAGAACCGGCCGGGCTTCAGGAGCTGACGCCCCCGGTCCGTCCGACACGGGCCAGACGCTGCTCATGGTCCCTGTCGCCGTCGGAACGCCCCTAGTGCCCGGACACCATCCGGACGGCCTCCTCCGGGTCGTCCGTGAGCCGCAGGCGCCCGAGGTCGGCCTCGTGGATGGCGCCCCACTCCAGCACGGTGTCCCGCAGCCAGTCGACCAGCCCCCGCCAGTAGTCCACGCCGACGAGGACCAGCGGGAAGTCGGTGATCTTGCGCGTCTGGACCAGGGTCAGCGCCTCGAACAGCTCGTCGAACGTGCCGAAACCGCCGGGCAGGACGACGAACCCGCGCGAGTACTTGACGAACATCGTCTTGCGGGCGAAGAAGTAGCGGAAGTTGACCCCGAGGTCGACCCACCGGTTCATGCCCTGCTCGAAGGGCAGCTCGATCCCCAGGCCGACGGAGACGCCACCGGCCTCGCAGGCGCCCTTGTTGGCCGCCTCCATCGCCCCGGGACCGCCGCCGGTGATCACGGCGTAGCCGGCCTCGGCCAGCAGCTGTCCGACCCTCTCCGCGACGGCGTAGCCGGGCGTGTCGACCGGGGTGCGCGCGGAGCCGAAGACGCTGATCGCGGGACCGAGCTCGGCGAGGGCCCCGAAGCCCTCGACGAACTCGCTCTGGATGCGCAGCACCCGCCACGGGTCCGTGTGCACCCAGTCGGTCGGGCCACGGCTGTCGAGCAGGCGCTGGTCGGTGGTCGAGCCCGGCACCTGGTTGCGACGGAGCGTGACCGGACCCATCTGGTAGCCGTCGGAGGAGTCATCGGGATCGCCCTGCGGGTCGCCCCCCGCGTGCGTCATCTCGGTCATGGCGTCACCCTAGCCACGGCTCGCGGGCGGTCCCGCCCGGACCCGCGGCCGCCTCAGCCCCGCAGCCAGGCGGCGAGCGCCTCGCGACAACGGGTGATCGCCTCGGCCGGGCAGTGCTCGTCGTCGGTGTGCGAGAGCGACGGCTCGGCCGGCCCGAAGTTGACGGCGGGCACGCCGAGCGCGGAGAAGCGTGCCACGTCGGTCCAGCCGTACTTGGGCCGCGGCTCGCCACCGATCGCCTCGACGAACGCCGCGGCGGCCGGGTGGTCGAGCCCGGGGCGTGCACCCTCGCTGCCGTCCGTGACCCGGACCTCGAAACCCTCGAACAGCGACCGCAGGTGCTGCTCCGCCTCGGCGAGCGATCGGGAGGGTGCGAAGCGGTAGTTCACGGTGACCACGCACTCGTCGGGGATGACGTTGCCCGCCACTCCCCCGCGGATGCCGACCGCGTTGAGGCACTCGCGGTAGACCAGCCCGTCGACCTCGACCTCGGCTGCCTCGTACGCGTTCAGCCGCGACAGAACGTCCCCGGCGGCGTGGATCGCGTTGTGCCCCATCCAGGCCCGCGCGGAGTGAGCGGCGACACCGGGGACGGTCACCTCGACCCGGATCGTGCCGTTGCAGCCGCCCTCGACCACGGCGCTCGACGGCTCGCACAGCACGGCGAAGTCCCCGGCGAGCCACTCGGGGTGGTTGCGCGCGACGCGTCCGAGGCCGTTCTTCGTCGCCTCGACCTCCTCGTGGTCGTAGAAGACCCACGTCACGTCGCGCACCGGCTCCGACACCTCGGCTGCCACCGAGAGCTGCACGGCGACGCCGGACTTCATGTCGGCGGTCCCTCGTCCGAAGAGCACGCGGTCGTCCGTGCCCCCACTGGCGCGGTGGTCCTCCCCCTGCACGGTCACCGGCAGGTTGGGCTCGGGGCGCCGCAGCGGCACCGTGTCGAGGTGCCCCGCGACGACGACCCGCTCGGCGCGGCCGAGGCCGGTGCGGGCCAGGACGGCGTCACCGTCCCGCAGCACCTCGAGGTGCCCGCAGTCGCGTAGGGCCCTCTCGATGGCGTCGGCGAGCGAGCGCTCGTCGCCACTGACCGACTCGATGTCGCAGATCGCGCGGGTCAGGTCCACCACGTCGGAGTGGAGGTCGAGGACGGCAGGAGGCAGGGCGGTGGAGGAGGTGGTCACGCTCACCCACCCTAACGGGGACGGAGCGGACGTCCACCTAGGCTGGACCCATGACCGAGACCACCTCCCGCACCGCCTGGGCGCACGGCCTGGCGACCGTCGTGACGTCAGCCCTTGACGACGGCGGCAGCCGGCGCGTGCTCGACACCTGGTTCCCGTCGCCCCGGCTGGGGTCGCCACCCGACGGGGCCGAGGCGCCCACGGAGCTGACCTCGCTCGCCGGCTCCGACGCGGTGCGCGGCGTGCGCACCGAGGTGGTGCTCACCGTCGTCGACCTCGACACCCCGCCGCACGACGTGGAGGACGCGTACCTGCGCCTGCACCTGTTGTCCCACCGGATCGTCCGGCCGCACGGCCTGAACCTCGACGGTGTCTTCGGCGCGCTGCCGAACGTGGTGTGGACCAGCGCCGGACCCTGCGCCGTCGAGGGGTTCGAGCAGACGCGCGCCCGGCTGCGCGCCGCCCACGGCGCCGTGCAGGTGCAGGGCGTCGACAAGTTCCCGCGGATGACGGACTACGTCGTACCCGCCGGGGTCCGCATCGCCGACGCGGACCGCGTCCGCCTCGGCGCCCACCTCGCCGAGGGCACGACCGTCATGCACGAGGGGTTCGTCAACTTCAACGCCGGGACGCTCGGGCACGCCATGGTCGAGGGCCGCGTCTCGGCCGGGGTCGTGATCGGCGACGGGTCCGACGTCGGCGGTGGCGCGTCGATCATGGGCACCCTGTCCGGCGGGGGCACCGCGGTCATCTCCGTCGGCGAGCGGTGCCTGATCGGGGCCGAGGCCGGCATCGGGATCAGCCTCGGGGACGACTGCGTGGTCGAGGCCGGGCTCTACGTCACCGCCGGCACCAAGGTGCGCGTGCTGGGGCAGGACGCGGGTGCCGGCGACGCCGACGTCCAGGTCGTGAAGGCGTCGGAGCTGTCGGGTCGCAGCGGGATGCTCCTGCGCCGCAACTCCATCACGGGCGCCGTCGAGGTGCTGCCCCGTGCCGGGACCGCGGGCGCCGTCGAGCTCAACGCGGCCCTGCACGCCAACTGACCCGCGCACCGATGGCACACCGAAGCGGGGCGAGCCGCCGCACGGCCTGGGTCACCGCCGCGGCCCTGGTCGTCGTGGTGACCGGTGTCGTCGTGGCCCTCTCCAACGACCGCCGACCCGCACTGATCAGCGAGAGCTGCAGCGTGACCGTCAACGGGACCACCCACGCCCTCGCCCCGGACCAGGCCGGCAACGCCGCCCTGATCACCGGGGTGGCGGTGCGTCGCGGCATGCCCGCCAGGGCGGCGACGATCGCGATCGCGACGTCGATCCAGGAGTCGAAGCTGCGCAACATCGACTACGGGGACCGCGACTCGCTGGGGCTCTTCCAGCAACGCCCCTCCCAGGGCTGGGGCACCCGCGAGCAGATCCTCGACCCCGTCTACTCCACCAACGCGTTCTACGACGCGCTGGCGAAGATCGAAGGGTACGAGTCGATGGAGATCACGCAGGCCGCGCAGCGCGTCCAGCGGTCGGGGTTCCCGGAGGCGTACGCCGACCACGAGCCAGAGGGCCGCGCCTTCGCCTCCGCCCTGACCGGCAACTCCCCGGCGACGCTCACGTGCCGGCTCCGCCCGTCCGCAGGGACCGGTGTCGAGGAGCCCGCGGCGAACGGGCTGACGCCCAGGGCCGGCGCGGTGCTCACCGCCGCCGAGCGCGCGTTCGGCGACCTGCCCGCTGACGTGGGCGCCGAGGGAGGCGCGACCGTCCGCTTCGTCCTCGATGGTGGGGAGAGCACCCGACGGGGCTGGGCCCTTGCCCAATGGGCGGTGGCCAGCGCCGACGACCTCGACGTCGTGTCCGTCGCCACCGACTCCCAGCGCTGGGAGCGGGGACCCGACAGCGCCTGGGTGCCCGTCGAGGACGGCGCCGGCGCCGACCCCGGCACCGTCACCGTCACGGTCGCCAATGGCGACCAGGGCTGACCGCAGCCCAGACCCGACGGTCAGCGCTCCGAGATGCCGGTGTAGTCGCGCTCGGTGGCTCCGGTGTAGATCTGCCGCGGGCGACCGATCTTGGTCTGCGGGTCCTCGATCATCTCGCGCCACTGGGCGATCCAGCCCGGGAGGCGGCCGAGTGCGAAGAGGACGGTGAACATCCGCGTCGGGAAGCCCATGGCCTTGTAGATCAGGCCGGTGTAGAAGTCGACGTTCGGGTAGAGCTTGCGCTCGATGAAGTAGTCGTCGTTCAGCGCGATCTCCTCGAGCCGCAGAGCGATCTCGAGGCGCTCGTCGACCTTGCCGAGCTTGCCGAGGATCTCGTCGGCGGTCTTCTTGATGATGGCCGCGCGCGGGTCGTAGTTCTTGTAGACCCGGTGCCCGAAGCCCATCAGGCGGACGCCGTCCTCCTTGTTCTTCACCTTCGTCATGAACGTGTCGACGTCGTCGTCGCTGTCCTGGATCGTGTCGAGCATCTCCAGCACGGCCTGGTTGGCGCCGCCGTGCAGCGGGCCGAACAGCGCGTTGATGCCGGCCGACACCGAGGCGAACAGGTTGGCCTGGCTGGAGCCGACCATGCGGACCGTCGACGTCGAGCAGTTCTGCTCGTGGTCGGCGTGCAGGACGAAGAGCAGGTCGAGCGCCTTCACCATGTCGTCGTCGATGGCGTACGGCTCGGCCGGGAACCCGAACGTCATGCGCAGGAAGTTCTCGATCAGGCTGTGCTCGTTGTCCGGGTACAGCAGCGGCTGGCCGACGGACTTCTTGTACGCGTAGGCCGCGATCGTGGGCAGCTTCGCCAGCAGCCGGACGGTCGAGATCTCGACCTGCTCGGCGTCGAACGGGTTGAGGCTGTCCTGGTAGAAGGTCGACAGCGCCGACACCGCGCTCGACAGCACCGGCATCGGGTGCGCGTCGCGCGGGAAGCCCTGGAAGAAGCCCTTGAGGTCCTCGTGCAGCATCGTGTGCCGGCGGATGCGCTGGTCGAAGTCCTCCAGCTGCTCCGCGGTGGGGAGCTCGCCGTAGATCAGCAGGTAGCTGACCTCGACGAAGGTCGACTTCTCGGCCAGCTGCTCGATCGGGTACCCGCGGTAGCGCAGGATGCCCTCGTCGCCGTCGATGTAGGTGATGGCCGACTCGCATGACGCCGTGTTGACGAAGCCGACGTCGAGCGTGACCAGTCCTGTCGTCTTCATCAAGCTCGACACGTCGACGCCGTCGTTGCCGTCGGTCGCCTTCACCAGCGGCAGCTCGAGGGTGCCGCCGGGGTGGTTCAGCCGCAGAGGCCCTGACGCGTCGTCGGTGCTCACCTGCAGGTCGTGTCCGGCCTCGGTCTTGGTGGTGTCACTCACGTCGTGCTCCTGTCCGGTCTGCACCCGGCACGATCCGTACCCAGGTGCGAGCCATCGCTGTCGTCCCGGTCAGGACGCTGGTCCGTAAAGGTCGAAACTACCGTCCGGTACCGCGCCGCCGCCAACCCGTCCCACCGTGCGACGGATCCACCGAGAGGGACGTCACGTGCTGGGACCACCCGCGTGAGGTGTCTCAACCGGCGAGTCTCGACAGCGCAGCCGCGACGCGCTCGTCGGGCGCCGTCAGTGCCACCCGCACGTGACGCCGTCCTGCCGCTCCGTAGAACGAGCCCGGCGCCACCAGGACGCCCCGGTCGGCGAGGTCGGCGACCGTGTCCCAGCAGTCCTCGCCGCGCGTCGCCCACAGGTAGAGGCCCGCCTCCGAGTCGGGTGGGTCGACGCGCAGGCCGACCCCGGCGAGGGCCCGCAGCAGGATGTCCCGCCGGGCCCGGTACCTCTCCTTCTGGGCACTCACGTGCGCGTCGTCCCCGAGGGCCACGCGCATGGCCTCCTGCACGGGGGCGGGCACGATCATGCCGACGTGCTTGCGTACCTCCAGCAGCCCTGCCACCAGCGCCGGGTCGCCGGCGACGAGGCCCGCGCGGTAGCCGGCCAGGTTCGACTGCTTGCTCAGCGAGTACACCGCGAGCAGGCCCGTGTGGCTGTCACCGCACACGGCGGGGTCGAGGATGCTCGGTACGCTCCCCCCGCCCCAGCCCAGCTCCGCGTAGCACTCGTCGCTCGCCACCACCGCGCCCCGCTGCCGGGCCCAGGCGACGACCTTGGCCAGGTGTTCGGTGCCGAGCACACGCCCGGTCGGGTTGGACGGGGAGTTGACCCACACCAGGTCCACGGATCCGGGTCCGAGCTGCGCGGTACCGTCCGCCACACGGATCTCGCAGCCGGCCAGCCGGGCCCCCACGTCATAGCTGGGGTAGGCGATCTCCGGGATCACCACCGTGTTCCCCGGGCCCAGGCCGAGCAGCGTGGGGAGCCAGGTCACCAGCTCCTTCGAGCCGATCGTCGGCAGCACGGCGTCGGGGTCGACGTGGGGCACGCCCCGGCGCCGGGCGAACCACCCGGCCGCGGCCTCACGCAGGGCAGCGGTGCCGTGGGTCGCCGGGTACCCGGGCGCGTCGGACGCAGCGGCCAGGGCCTCGCGCAGCAGGCCGGGTGTGGGGTCGACGGGCGTGCCGACCGACAGGTCGACGATGCCACCGTCGTGCGCGGCCGCCCTCGCCTGGTAGGGGGCCAGCGTGTCCCAGGGGAAGTCAGGCAGCCGACCGGCGTGCCCGGCAGCCACGGCCGCGCCCCCGGAGCCGGCCGTCAGCTCTCCTGCTCCTGGGGAGGCAGGGCCGCGATGATCGGGTGGTCCTTGGGGATCAGACCGAGCTTCGCGGCTCCGCCGGGCGAGCCGAGGTCGTCGAAGAACTCGACGTTCGCCTTGTAGTAGTCGGCCCACTGCTCGGGGGTGTCGTCCTCGTAGTAGATCGCCTCGACGGGGCACACCGGCTCGCACGCGCCGCAGTCGACGCACTCGTCGGGGTGGATGTACAGCGACCGCTGGCCTTCGTAGATGCAGTCGACCGGGCACTCCTCGATGCAGGCCTTGTCCTTCAGGTCCACACAGGGCTGGGCGATCACGTACGTCACGGCGGGTGCCTCCTACGCCCCGGGCGGGGCTGGTGCTGCTCGGTCGGGATTAGTATCGCGGACGTCGGGTCGGGCTGTCGCGCAGGGGTGGGACGTGTCGAGCAGGTGGTTCACCCCAGGTGACGTCGGGCGCCGCGTCGTGGTCCGCTATCTGCTGGACGACGGCTCCGCGACCGACGTCCTCGGCGAGCTCAGCGACGTCGGTGCCGTGCTCGCGGTGCAGCCGGACGACGGGCCGTCGCGCCTCGTGGCCGAGGAGGCCGTCGTCGCGGCCAAGGTGGTTCCGCCGCGCGCCGTGAGGCAGACATCCAGCGCGGAGGCGGTGCAGCGCGCGGCCGACCTCGGCTGGCCCGGGCTCGAACGCCGCCGGCTCGGTGGCTGGGTGATGCGAGCCTCCGGTGGGTTCACCGGACGCGCCAACTCCGTTCTCGCCGTGGGTGACCCGGGGGTGCCGGTCGACGCGGCCCTCGGGACCGTGGGCCGGTTCTACGCCGAGCGCGGGCTCCCGCCGCGCGTCCAGGTGCCCTTCGCGGTGGCCGGTGACGACGACCCCGCCCCTGGGCTGGACACCGAGCTCGCCGAGCGCGGCTGGACCTGCGACCCGCCGACCCTGCTGATGACCGTCGACCTGCGGAGGAGGGACACCGGCCCCGCCGCACCTGCCTCGGACGGGCCGGGGCTGGAGCTGGATGTTGCCGCCGAGCCGGACGAGGCGTGGATGGCCCTCTACCGGTACCGCGGGGGCGGACTGCCTCCCGTCGCCCGCGCGGTGCTGACCGCAGCGGGGTGGCAGCGGTTCGCGTCGCTGCGGTCCGCGGACGGGGAGACCGTCGCCGTCGCGCGCCTCGCCGTCGCCGAGGGATGGGCCGGAGTCACGGCGATGCAGGTCGACGACGGGCACCGGCGACGCGGTCTGGGTCGGTTCCTGCTGGAGGAGCTGCTCGGTCTCGGTGCACGCCACGGCGCACGCTTCGGCTACCTGCAGGTGTTCGAGGCCAACGCGCCCGCCGTGGCCCTCTACCGCTCGGCCGGCTTCATGGTCCACCACCGCTACCACTACCGGACTGCCACGGACCGAGCGTGACGAAGCACGTCAGGGCGTGCAGGTGATCTTGTCCTCGGGGATGTAGCGGGTCTTGAACGTCTCGGTCCTGGCGACCGTCCCGCGGCGGGAGAAGATGCGCTTCACGCTGACGTCGAACCCCGACTGCGGCGACTGCGCCACGCAGCCGGGACCCGAGCCGGTGTCGACACCGGGCGCCTTGACGTTGGTACGCGGGCCCTTGGTCGCCTCGATCTCCCAGACCTTGGTGCTCCAGAAGCGGGTGTTCACCTTGCCTCCGGACACGTTCATCTCGATCAGCACCCCGTAGCCCGAGTCGTTGGTGAACTTCAGGTCCACCGTCGGGTAGTTCACCGTGGCCTCGCGCCCCTCGGGGTAGCGGGAGATGTAGAACGAGTGGGGCTTGTGCTCGACGTCCTTCAGCCCCGCGAAGAACATGCCGTTGAACAGCGTGGTGGCGACCTGCGAGACCCCGCCCCCGGTCCCCTTGGTGAGCTTGCCGTTCATGATCACCGGGGCCTCGTTGTAACCCTTGGCAGCCGTCCGCTCTCCGAGGGTCTCGTTGAGGCTGAACGTCTCCCCCGGCAGCAGCAGTGTGCCGTTGACCGTGCGGGCCGCGATCGCGATGTTCTCCGTCCGGCCCGAGTCGGCGGTCAGGTTCGTGGAGAACTGCGAGACCACCTCCTTGATGCCCAGGGCCTCCGCCTCGGCGGTGGTGACCTCGGGCTCGGCGGCCACGGCATCGACCGTGGCGGCACGCTCGGGCGTGTCGATGGCGGCGCGCAACGCCTCGGACAGCGCAGCCGGGTCGACGGTGAGCCCGGTGACCGCGGGCACCACGACGGGCCTGCCCTTGCGCAGGGTCACCGTCGCGTCGGTCGGGACCGTCTGCACGGACGGGTCGGCGGCGACGAGCGCTGCGAGCGCCAGGTCGGGCACGACGCTCGGCACCAGCTCACCGTCGGTGGCCGTGACGGCGAGCGCGGTGGCCAGCTGCGCGGGCTCCAGCACGACCGTCCTCTGGCCCACCGCGACGGTGACCGGACCCGAGGTCGCGGGCACGGCGAAGGACTCCATCACCTCGTCGACCTCGCTCTGCTCGATCGCGGGCGGGGTCACGTCCGCCGGCAGCTGGATCGACGGCTTGCCGGTCAGCCACTCCTCGGCCACGGTCCGCGTCGCAGCGGGCACGTCGACCGCGACTCCCCTGACGGCCGGGGTGGCGACCGGAGCGCCGTCGGAGAAGGTGATCGTGCCGTCGGCGGGCTCGGTGTCGACCTCGTCGGCGACGCCCTGGACGGCTGCCTCCAGGGCGTCGGTGTCGACGGTGCGCACGGGCGCGACCTGCTCCTCACCCGAGAACTGGCGCCAGACCACGCGCGGGTCCCAGCTGAAGCCGACGACCTCGTCCACCGTCGCCGGCACGTCGACCGCCAGACCGGAAGCCCCCGGGTCGATCGTCTTCTCCGCCCCGTCGACGACCACCGTGACCGGGCGTGACGCGGCGTCGGTCAGTCCGTCCTGGAGGGCCCGCGCCGCCGCGCGCTCCGACCGGCCGCCGATCTCGACGTCCGCCACGGTCACCCCGGACGGGACCCGGGTCGATGACCACCACGCCACCAGGGAGTAGGCCGTACCCAGGGTCAGCGCGACCACCACGGGTACCCAGATCAGCCGCCTCGTCCCGGCCAGCATTCGGTTGATCGCGACCACGTGCCCTCCACGCCCCGTCACCCGCTCCCCCACCGGTCGGCGAGGCGCTCGGGCCATCCTAGGAGGCGGGAGGGCCGTCCACGTCCTCAGCGAGCGACCGCCGCGGGCGTCGGGGCAACGGGGACGCGCCCGTCCAGTCGCCACGCTCGGCCGCGGCGACGTCGATCGTCCGCGGCCCGGCCTGCTCCAGGACGTCCGTGATCTCGTGCCCGATCAGCTCGTGCCGCTCGAGCAGGGCGTCACGCAACGCCTCGACCAGGTGCCGGTTGTGAGCCAGCAACCCGGTGACGAAGTGCTTGCGGTCACGCAGGAGGTCCTCCACCATGCGGCGTCCCTCCGTGTCACCGAGCACCCGGCCGACCAGGTTCTCGCCGGTGAAGGTCGAGCCCTGGATCGCCGCGAACGAGATCAGCGTGTCGCTCATCCCCGCGGCGCCCACCATCTGGGCGGCCACGCCGGTCGCGTAGTGCAGGTCGCCGCTCGGGCCTGTGGAGACGTCTCCGAAGAACAGCTCCTCGGCGACCTGGCCGCCCAGCGCGATGCCGATCAGGGCCGTCAGCTCGGAACGGGACCGCGTGTACACGTCGTCGGCGTCGCCGTGGGCCAGCAGCCCGAGCGCACCGGCGCGCTTGACGATGGTGAGGATCTCGAGCCGCCGGTGGGGTGCGATCAGGTACGCGACCGTGGCGTGACCGGCCTCGTGCGTGGCGATCAGCCGCTTCTCGTGGACGGTGTAGCCCACGGGAGCACCCAGACCGACCTCGACGACCAGGCGTGCCTGCTCCAGGTCGCGCCAGCTCATGCCGGGAGCGGAGCGACGAACGGCGTTCACCAGCGCCTCGTCCATCAGGTGCTCGATCATCACCGGGCTGTAGCCCTGCGTGACGCCGGCCAGGGCGTCGCGGCGCTCCGGGTCGTCGAGCTCGGGGTCGTGGGACTTGCGGTCGAGGAAGTGGTCGACCAGCTCGCGACGGCCCGCCTTGTCGGGCAGGTCGAAGGTGAGCCGGCGGTCGAAGCGGCCGGGGCGCAGCAGGGCGGGGTCGAGGTTGTCCGCGCGGTTCGTGGCCGCGATCAGGAGAACGTCGACCGGCTCGGGGCGGGGCCGCGGGATCTGCCGGTTCGCCGGGAGGAAGAGGTTCAGGCCGTCGGTCACCTTGCCGGCCGCCTTCTGCCAGCCGGTCGGCTCGTCGAACGACTGCATCTGCACCAGCAGCTCGTTCACCACACCACCGACCCCCTCCGAGGTGACGGACCGCGTGACCGTCCCCGCGCCGGCGACCACGGGGCCGGCCATCGTGCCGCCGACCGTCGGAAGCCCCACGAGGCCACCGCAGCAGGTCAGGCCGGATGCCGGCGCCAGACCGGCGGGAGCCGGCGTGGCGCTCATCCCCCCACGCACCGTGGCGATCGCGTCGATCTCCTCGATGAACCCGATCGCGCCTCCCTCGGCGCGGGCGGCCTTGCGCAGCGCCTTGAAGTAGGCGCGGATCTTGCGCGCGGTCGCGCCGTAGTACATCGACTGGAACGACGTGCCCGACACGAAGAGGAACGGGACGCCCGCCTCAGCCGCCATCGCCTGCGCCATGTGCGTCTTGCCGGTGCCGGGTGCGCCCTCGAACAGCAGTCCGCGGCGCGGGGCGCCACCCATCTCGCGACGGAACGTGCGGCCGGCGAGGAACAGGTCGAGCGAGCGGCCCACGTCCTCCTTGATCGGAGCCAGGCCCTTGACGTCGTCCATCCGGACGGGGATCTGCTCGGGGCGGTAGGTCACGTGCGGCGAGCGTCCGGCCACGACGGTCGTGCCGAGCATCACGACGATCAGCACGAGGAAGAAGAGTCCCGCCATCAGGTACAGCGGGTCGATCGCCGGCACGCCGGGCCAGCCCACTGGCTCACCCGCCAGGAGGCGCAGCCACAGGAAGACCGCCACCGGGAGGAGGAGCAGACCCAGTCGCAACAGGCGCCGCTGCCGGGCCCGCTCGCGCGTGCGACCCACGTCGGCGCTGTCGCGAACCACCCTCGGCGATCCGGTCGGACGGACGGCACCTCGCGCCACGGTGGGCTCCCCTCCTGGACGTGTCACACGCATCTCACACCCAAGGGATGCCCCGCACAGGGCCGAGCCAACCCCCTACGGAGCGCCGTCACCCGCGCTGCCGGGATGCTCACCCGATCAGTCGATCACCGCGTCCTCGGTCGGCCCAGACAAGTCCGACATGGCTGCGGCGCCGTGCACCCTGCGTCTCAGCCCGAACCGAGCACCCGGTACCGGCCCTGGTGGTAGAGCAGGGGCGCGGCGGGAACCTCCGCCAGCTCGATCCCCACGACCTCGCCCAGCACCAGCCGGTGGTCGCCGGCCGGGTGGACGGCCGTGGTGCGGCACTCGAGCGTGGCCAGGGCGCCGTCCATCAACGCGACACCCGTCTCGGTGCCGCGGTGGTGGGGCACGCGGTCGAGCTGCCCGATCAGGGGACGACCCGACGACGCCAGCCAGTCCGCCGTGTCGCGGGCTGTGCCCGGCAGCACGCTCACGCCCCAGACGCCCGACCCCAGCACGGCCTCGAGGAAGCGGGTGTCCTCGGCGACGGAGACGACGACCAGGAGCGGTTCCAGCGAGACCGAGGCGAACGCGTTGGCGGTCATCGCGTGGTCGCGCCCGTCGAGCAGGCTCGTCACGGCGCAGACCCCCGTCGCGAACCGGCTGACCGCGCGCCGGAACGCCACGTCGTCGGCGAGGTGCTCCGTCACGGGGTGCCCGACGGCCGTGCCCGCCCCGACGAGCGACGGCGGGCGGCGCGGTCCCAGAACCGGGGTAGGAGGACCCCTCCGGCCAGGATCGCCAGCGCCGACGCCACCAGGTACCCGAGGCCGTATGCGTCGGTCGTGATGAGCTGGTCCGCACCCGGACCGGGCAGCCCACCGACACCGACGGCCGCGGCCCACCCCAGCAGGAGCGCGATCAGGGGCAGCCGGCTCCGGCGGGAGGCCAGTCCGACCGTGAGCGAGACGGCGCAGAGGAGGGCCACGGTGACCATCAGTCCCAGAGGGAGCCGACCGGAAGGCAGGATCAGGGGCACGTGGTGCCAGACGAGTCCGCTCACGCCCGCCACGACGCCGGCCGCCAGGGCGGCCAGCACGCCGAGGCCCAGCACCCGCATCGGGGGGCGGCGCACCGGGGCCGGGACGAGCGGGGTCCTCAGCACCGTGTCCCGGTGATCCCCTGCTGCGCCGCCGAAGAGGTCGTCCTCCCTGAGGACGCCCTGGCCGGGGGCGGGCCGTCCGAGGGCGAGCTGGAAGTACTCCGTCCCCGACAACGGTTGCCAGACGCCGTTGCTCAGGGCGAAGGCGCTCTCGTCGTCCGAGACGACCACCTGGGTGGCGTGGGCCCTCAGCGCTGCGACCTTGCCGCTCCGGTAGACCTCGGCGTCGATCCGGCACGTGACCTGCTCGTCCGGGACGAGCATCGTCATGCCGCCGGCGTCCGGGTCGCGCACGGTGAACCCGCGGGCGGCCAGGCTGTCGACGGCCCTGGCGTGGACCACCCGGGGTGCCACCACCCAGTAGACCTTGGCGACCTGCCAGGCCAGGTGTCCGTGCCGCCCGGGCAGCTCCAGCCCCTTGTCCGCCGCCAGCTCGACCGCGCGCATCGTGACCTCGTGGGCCTGCACGTGGTCCGGGTGGCCGTAGCCTCCGCCCGGCTCGTACGTCACGACGACCTGCGGGCGCACGTCGCGCAGCACGCGCGCGAGGTGCGTGGCCGCCTCGTCGACCGGCACCGCGGCGAAGGCGTTCCGAGCCATGTCGGGCGGGGCGACCGCGAGGCCGTCCGGCCCCCACACCATCCCGGAGTCCACGTACCTCACGGGGTGGCCGTCGGCCCCGGTCGCGCCCTCGCCGAGGAAGCGGTGGTCCTGCACCCCGAGGGCGGCCATGGCGGTCCGCAGCTCGACCTCCCGGTGGCAGGCGAGGGCTGCGCCGTCCCCGGCCAGGTGCGACAGCTCGTCACCGATCACCTCGCCCAGCTCGCCCCGGGTGCAGGTCACGAGCGCGACCGTCGACCCCTCGGCCGCGTAGCGCGCCATCGTGGCCCCGGTGGTGATCGTCTCGTCGTCCGGGTGCGCGTGGACGAACAGCAGTCGGCGGTCGGCCGGGTGGGTGCTGGTGTCGGTCACGAGGCGTCCTCGGGTCGCGGCCTCAGCCGCGACGCGCCCGGGAGGCGGTCTTCGCGCGGTCGTTCTGGTCGAGGACGAGCTTGCGGATGCGCACGGCACCCGCAGTGACCTCGACGCACTCGTCCTCCCGGCAGAACTCCAGCGACTGCTCCAGCGACAGCACCCGGGCGGGCACGAGCCGCTCGAGCTCGTCCGCGTTCGACCGCACGTTCGTGAGCTTCTTCTCCTTGGTGATGTTGACGTCCATGTCGTCCGCGCGCGAGTTCTCGCCGACGATCATGCCCTCGTACACCTCGGTCGTCGGCGACACGAACAGCGTCCCGCGCTCCTGCAGGTTGGCGATGGCGTAGCCCGTCGCGACCCCGGTCCGGTCCGCGACGAGCGATCCCGACGGCCGGGTACGCAGGTCACCGAACCAGGGCTCGTAGTCCTCGAAGACGTGGTGGGCGATGCCCGTGCCCCGCGTCTCGGTCAGGAACTCGGTGCGGAACCCGATCAGGCCGCGCGAGGGGACGAGGAACTCCATCCGCACCCAGCCCGTGCCGTGGTTCGTCATCTGCTCCATGCGGCCCTTGCGGACGGCGAGCAGCTGCGTGATCGCGCCGAGGTACTCCTCCGGCGAGTCGATCGTGAGCCGCTCGACGGGCTCGTGGACCTTGCCGTCGATCTCGCGGGTGACCACCTGTGGCTTGCCGACGGTGAGCTCGAAGCCCTCGCGGCGCATCTGCTCGACGAGGATCGCCAGGGCCAGCTCGCCTCGACCCTGCACCTCCCAGGTGTCGGGGCGCTCGGTCGGCAGCACGCGCAGGGACACGTTGCCGACGAGCTCGCGGTCGAGCCGGTCCTTGACCAGACGGGCGGTGACCTTGGCGCCCTTGACCTTGCCGGCCAGCGGCGACGAGTTGGTGCCGATCGTCATCGAGATGGCGGGCTCGTCGACCGTGATCGGCGGCAGGGGCCTCGGGTCGTCGGCGTCCGCCAGGGTCTCGCCGATGGTGATCTCGGCGATGCCGGCGATGGCGACGATGTCCCCGGGACCGGCCTTCTCGGCGGTGACGCGGTCGAGCGCCTCGGTCATCAGCAGCTCGGTGATCTTCACGCGGCTCTGCGTACCGTCGGCCTTGCACCACATCACGTTCTGGCCCTTGCGCAGCGTGCCCTGGTGCACGCGGCAGAGCGCCAGGCGGCCGAGGAACGGGGAGGCGTCGAGGTTCGTGACGTGGGCCTGGAGCGGGTGCTCGTCGTCGTAGACCGGCGCCGGCACCGTGTCCATGATCGTCCTGAACAGCGGCTCCAGGTCGGGGCTGTCGGGGAGCCCTCCGTTCTCGGGTCGCTCCAGGGACGCACGGCCCGCGCGCGCGCTCGCGTAGACGATCGGGAACTCGATCTGGTCCTCGGTCGCGTCCAGGTCCATGAAGAGCTCGTAGGTCTCGTCGACGACCTCGGCGATGCGGGCGTCCGGACGGTCGACCTTGTTCACCACGAGCACCACGGGCAGGCGGGCCGCCAGCGCCTTGCGCAGCACGAAGCGCGTCTGCGGGAGCGGACCCTCGCTGGCGTCGATCAGCAGGCACACGGCATCGACCATCGACAGGCCGCGCTCGACCTCACCACCGAAGTCTGCGTGCCCCGGGGTGTCGATGATGTTGATCGTCACGCCGCCCTCGGGAGCCGCCGGCCCGGTGTACCGGACCCCCGTGTTCTTCGCGAGGATCGTGATGCCCTTCTCGCGCTCCAGGTCGCCGGAGTCCATCGCCCTCTCGTCGACGTGCTGGTGCGCGCCGAAGGCACCTGACTGCCACAGCATGGCGTCGACGAGCGTGGTCTTGCCGTGGTCCACATGGGCCACGATGGCGACGTTGCGGATGTCGTCGCGGGTGCGGGTGGGCATGAAGGAGCGCTCGTTCCGGTCGAAGGTGTGTCACCCCATGGTAGGTGCGGCAGCGATGGCGGCCGACCAGCGGCGGGTGGAGCGCCCTGAGGGAGCGGTCAGAGGAGCGTCGCCGCGAGGGCCTGCACGACCGGCACGTCGCCCGGCAGCCAGTCCACCTCGAGCCAGCGGCCGGAGGGCAGCCAGCGCAGCTCGTCGTGGTCCTCCAGGGGCTCCGGGACGCCCGACACGACCCGGGCCCACCAGACCGCGATCACCGAGCCGGGCCCCAGGGGCCACCAGCCGTCCGGCACGACGGCCCCGCCTGCCTCGCCCGGCCCCGGCAATCGGGTCCCGAGCTCGACGCGGACCCCGAGCTCCTCCGCCAGCTCGCGATGGAGGGCCTGCTCGGGCGTCTCCCCGGGCTCCACCTTGCCTCCCGGCAGCTCCCACCGTCCGGCCAGCCGCGGAGGGGCGCTGCGGCGTGCCGCCAGCAGCCTCGTCGGGGTCGCGAGGTCGTCGACGACGGCTGCCCCCACGACGCGTACCGGCTCCACGCCGGTCACTGTGCCACGGGCCGTCCGCCCCCGGTTGACCGCCGCCGGAGTCCTCGGCAGGGTCGGCACATGAGCCGACTCCTGGACGTGGACGAGATCACCCGCCAGCTGGACGACCTGCCGGGCTGGCGCCTGCTGGTCCGCACGCTGTCCGCGCGCTACGACGCGCCGGACTTCGCGTCAGCGGTCGCTCTCGTCGACGAGGTGGCGCGCACGGCTGACCAGATGAACCATCACCCCGACATCGACATCCGCTGGAAGCGGGTGCGCTTCGACCTGTCGACGCACTCGGAGGGAGGCGTGACGCAGCTCGACGTCGAGCTCGCCCACCGCATCGCGGAGCACGCCAAGGTGGCCGGCGCACGGACGATGCCCGACGTCCCCACGACGACGGAGATCGCCATCGACGCCACCGACTCCGACGCGGTGATCGCCTTCTGGGAGGCCGGGCTCGGCCTGGTCCGCGGGAGGTCGGGGGACCACCCCGCGCTCAGGGACCCGCAGGGCCGGGTCCCCACGATCTGGTTCCAGCAGATGGACCCGCCGCGGCACGAGCGCAGCCGTACCCACGTCGACGTCTACGTCCCCCGGGACGAGGCGCCCGCCCGCGTGCAGGCCGTGATCGAGGCCGGCGGCCGCCTCGCCGACGACTCCCACGCCCCCGCCTGGTGGGTGCTCGCGGACGCCGAGGGCAACGAGCTCTGCGTCTGCGCGGAGTAGCAACCCACCTCTCACCCAGGACGCCGACTGGTCGCAGCTGGTGCGACACGCCCGGCGTGTCGCACCATCTGCGACCAGTCGGCGTCGCGGGAGGCGGGTGGGTTTGAGGGGCGAGCCCTCAGAGGATGATCTTCGCGTTCACCTCGGCGAAGTGGCAGGCGGCCGCATGGCCCTCGCTCCCGCCCTCGTGCCGCACCAGGGGCGGCTCCTCGGTGGCACAGATGTCCTGGGCCTTCCAGCAGCGCGTGCGGAAGCGGCACCCCGAGGGCGGGTTCAGCGGGCTCGGCACGTCGCCGGTGAGGATGACCCGCTCGCGCTTGCGCTCGACCTCCGGGTTCGCGGACGGTGCCGCCGACATCAGGGCCTGCGTGTAGGGGTGCATGGGACGCTCGTACAGCTCGTCCTTGTGCGCGATCTCCACGACCTTGCCCAGGTACATCACGACCACGCGGTCGCTGATGTGCCGCACCACCGAGAGGTCGTGGGCGATGAACATGTAGGCCAGCCCGAGACGGTCCTGCAGGTCCTCGAACAGGTTGACGACGCCCGCCTGGACGGAGACGTCGAGCGCGGAGACCGGCTCGTCGAGCACCAGCATCTTCGGCTCCAGGGCGAGCGCCCGGGCGATGCCGACGCGCTGGCGCTGTCCGCCGGAGAACTCGTGCGGGTACCTGTTCCCGTGCTCCGGGTTGAGACCGACGAGCTTGAGCAGCTCCGCGACGCGCGCCTTGCCGGTCTTCTCGTTCTTCCACATGCCGTGGACCTTCAGCGGCTCGCCCACGATGTCGTTGACAGGCATCTTCGGGTTCAGCGACGCGTAGGGATCCTGGAAGACGATCTGCAGCTCGCGGCGCACGGCGCGCATGTCGGACCCCGACAGCTCGGTCAGCTCCTTGCCGTCGAAGCGCACGGAGCCCGACGTCGGCGTGTGCAGCTGGAGGATCGCGCGCCCGGTGGTGGACTTCCCGCAGCCCGACTCACCCACCACGCCGAGGGTCTCGCCCGCGTCGATGTGGAACGAGACGCCGGAGACGGCCTGCACCTGACCGACCACGCTGCGCAGGAGCCCACCGCCCTTGACGGGGAAGTTCATCACGAGGTCCTTGACCTCGAGCAGGTGGTGCCCGTGGTCGGACTCCTCGTAGGCGGCCTGGGGCGACGTCTGGCTCGACGGGGCTCCGGACTCGTGGGCCGGGGTGTGGGACACCTGGGTCACCGAGTCACCTCGCTCTCAGCGCGGAAGAAGGCGGTCGGGTCGTCGACCTCGGCCATCTGCTGCCAGTGGTGACAGGCGGCGTAGTGGTCGTGGTCGTCGGTGAGGGTCAGCTGCGGTTCCTTGTCGGTGCACACGGACGTCGACAGCGGGCACCGTGGGTTGAAGGGGCAGCCCTTCGGCATGTTGATCAGCGACGGCGGCGCCCCCGCGATCGGCCGGAGCCGCGAGTCCTTGCCGTCCAGGCTCGGCATCGAGCCCAGCAGCCCAGCGGTGTAGGGCATCCGAGGACGGTAGAACACGTCGTCGGTGCCGCCGATCTCGACCGGCCGACCCGCGTACATCACGAGCACGCGGTGCGCCATGCCGGCGACCACGCCGAGGTCGTGCGTGATGAGGATGATGGCCGCGTTCACGGCGTCCTTGACCTCGATCAGCTTCTCGAGGATCTGCGCCTGCACCGTCACGTCCAGGGCCGTGGTCGGCTCGTCGGCGATGATGATGTCCGGGTTGTTGATGACTGCCATGGCGATCATCGCGCGCTGCCGCATACCACCGGAGAACTCGTGCGGGTAGTTCTTGATGCGCTGCGAGGGCTGCGGGATGCCGACGAGGTCGAGCATCTCCTCGGCGCGCTTCATCGCCACCGAGCGCGAGACGGACTCGTGGGACCGCACGGCCTCGGCAAGCTGGTCGCCGATGGAGTAGACGGGGTTCAGCGCCGTCATCGGGTCCTGGAAGATCATCGCGATCTTGCGACCCCTCAGACCGCGCTGCTCCTTGGCCGACATCGTCAGGACGTCCTTGCCCCGGTACTCGATGGATCCCGTGATGCGGGCGGACGGCGGGAGCAGGCCCATCACGGCCATCGAGGACACGGACTTGCCCGAGCCGGACTCGCCCACGATGCCGAGCACCTCGCGCTCGCGCAGCGAGTAGCTCACGCCGCGCACGGCCTGCACGACACCGTCCTCTGTCGGGAAGCCGACGGTGAGGTCCTCGACGCGCAGGATCTCCTCGCCCTGCACCGGCGCCTCGGCGCCGGTGCCCCAGCCGTGGGTCGCGTGCATCGCCTGCTGGGCCGCGACGGCGGCAGTGGTGGGCGGGGTCTCGCCGCCCTGGGGGGTGGGAAGCTCGGTCATCAGGCACGCACCCTCGTCTGTCGCGGATCGTAGGCATCTCGCAGGCCGTCACCGATGAAGTTGACGGCGAGTGCGATGGCGATGATGAACAGGCCCGGCCACCAGAAGAGCCAGGGTCGCGTCAGGAACGCGCTCTGGTACTCGCTGATCAGCGCACCGAGCGAGGTGTCCGGCGGCTTGACGCCGAAGCCGAGGAAGCTCAGGGCCGTCTCGAGCAGGATCGCCGACGCGATCGCCAGGGTGGCCGACACGATGATGATGCCGAGCACGTTGGGCAGGATGTGCCGGAAGATGATCCGCGCGCTGCTGGCTCCCATCGCCTGAGCCGCCTCGACGAACTCCTTCTCGCGCAGCGACAGGAACTCACCACGGACCAGGCGGGCCAGACCCGTCCACGTCACCAGGCCGAGGACGATGGCGAGCGGGATCACGCCGAACTCGCCGAACTTGCGCCCGAGCACGGCGGCGATCACCAGCACGGGGATGGTGATCATGACGTCGGTGAACCGCATCAGCACGGACTCGATCCAGCCCCGGAAGTAGCCGGAGACGGCACCGACGACGGTGCCCACGGTGGTGGACACGAAGCCGACGACGAACGCGATGATGATCGAGATCTGCGCCCCGCGCATCGTCAGAGCGAAGTAGTCCTTGCCGACGTTGTCCTGCCCGAAGGGGTTCTCCCCGATGCTCAGGAAGTCCCCGTCGAGCCACGGGATCACGTCGAGCGTGGGACGGCCCCCGTTGATCACGCTCGCGGTGGCCGTGTAGGTCTTGCCCCACCAGCCCGGGAGACCGGCGTACCCGATGGACGTGAAGGCCAGCAGGATCACGAACACCAGCACGGCCATGCCGGCGAGCGCACCGCGGTGACGGAAGAAGCGCAGACGGACGAGCTCACCCTGGCTGCGGGCCTTGATCGTCATGCCCTGGGCCGTCGTCGACGTGTCCGTCGGCTGGCGCTGGTCCGAGCCGGTCTCCTCGGAGGAGTCGGTGTCGAACGGCTCCTGCCCCTCGGTCTTGATCTGCGGGTCACCCTTTGCGGGGGTGGGTCCCTCTGGTGGTGTCTGGGTCATCAGTCCCGTCCTCGTCGGTACCGCACCTGCATTCCATCACCCTCGCGCGCGTCGGGAGGGCCAACCGGGGTCACGACAGCCGGATCCGCGGGTCCAGGTAGGCGTACATGATGTCGGCGATCATGTTGAAGACGACGATCGCCCCGCCGGTCACGATGAAGAAGGCCATCACCGGGTTCGGGTCGACCGTCCGCAGGCCCTCGTTGAAGAGGCTGCCCATGCCCTTCCAGCCGAACACCTTCTCGGTGATGATCGCCCCGCCGACGATGCCGGCGAAGTCGAAGGCCATCAGGGTCGTCACCGGGATCAGCGCGTTGCGGAAGGCGTGCCGCATCACCACGGTGCGCTCGGTCAGGCCCTTGGAGCGAGCGGTGCGGACGTAGTCTTGGTTCATCACCTCGAGCATGCTCGACCGCGTGTAGCGGGTGTAGGTGGCGAACGAGATGAGGATCAGGGCGAGGGTCGGCAGGACCAGGTGGGTCTGCTTGTCGATGAAGATCTGCCAGAAGTCACCGCTGAAGTTCGGGGTGTCCGAGCCGATCGTGGACACGACGCGACCGCTCACCCGGCTGCTGTACCGCGGCAGCTCCGACATCACCTTGTCGGCGAAGATCAGCATGGCCGAAAGCACGCCGGTCAGGACGGCGGCACGGATCGCGGCGGACCGCTCGATGTCACCGACCGCGTAGCCGATGGCCGCGCAGACGGCGATCGTCATGGCGACGAGCCCCAGGATGATCCACCAGTTGGGGTTGATCAGCACCGGGCCGGTGGCGACGTAGCTGATGGTCGCGCCCACCGCGGCCAGGAGCGACGCGTAGAGCACCCGGCGCTTGCTCAGGCCGGACACGAGCACGGTGACGCCGACGGCGATCGCCAGCGAGCTCACGAGGATCATGCCGAGACCGAGCCCCGGGGTCTCGAACCAGCGGGTGATCGACAGGTACGCCAGGACGGCGGCCGTGGCGAGCGTCGCGGACCCGAACACGATCAGCCGGCGCATGAGCTTGCCCCCGATGACCGCCATCCAGAACAGCCCCGACAGCACCGCGAGCGCCACCACGACCAGCGGGGCGATCACGGGGTCACCCAGCCAGTCGTTGAACTTGATCGCGCCGTACTGCTTGAGCAGCACCGCCACCCAGAAGGACGGGAGGGAGAAGAAGAGGAACGACGCGAAGGTGATCGTGTAGTCGAAGCCGCTGTACTGGCGCAGCGCCGAGATGATGCCGAC
Source organism: uncultured Actinomycetota bacterium (assembly GCA_963843835.1). Lineage (GTDB taxonomy): Bacteria > Actinomycetota > Actinomycetes > Actinomycetales > CAWJMD01 > CAWJMD01. The sequence continues at coordinate 21,530 of CAWJMD010000004.1, read as the reverse complement.
GGCGATGCCGAGGATGATGGCCACGATGGCGGCGGTGACGACGAGCCGCATCGTCGAGGCGAACGCGAGCCCGAGCAGCGAGTTCACGCTCTGGCCGATGCGGTTGGTCCCGAGGTCGCACTTGGTGATCGGCAGCACGCACCCGCCGATGCCCTTCAGCCAGCCCAGGTAGCGCAGGGGCACGGGCGTGTCGAGCTGGAGGTTCTCCCGACGCTGGGCGATCTTCGCGTCGCGGCTCGGCGTGCGGTCCTCGCGCAGGTCGAAGATCGGGTCACCCGAGTTCGCCGTCAGCACGTAGACGATCAGGGTGGCTGCGAGGAGGACGAAGACCGACACGATCAGCCGGCGGATGATGAAGACGAGCACGTCTCACCTCTCGGGATCTCTCGGGGCCGGGTGCGGCCCTGATCGGAGCGACGGGGGCTGTCGGAATCTCGCACACCTTCGTGCGTGATCGCGGGATGACACTAGTGCGCGGTTCGGCGCGGCGACACAGTAACCGACCGATCGGGCGGGTCACGATGTGGTCGCTCGCGAGAAGGGGCCGGGAGCCAAGGCTCCCGACCCCTCCCCGAGGCGTGCTGTCCGGCTAGCGGTCAGCGCGCCCCGGATGGCGAACGGTGTCCGTCAGGACTTGACGTCCCACTTCTCCATGTTCCAGGTGACCTGGGTCTGGGAAGGCTGGAACGTGACGTTCTCCACGTTGTTCTCGTAGGCCACGACACCCGGGAAGGCGAAGATCGGGACCGTCGCCAGGTCGCTCCACAGGATCGTCTCGATCTGCTTGATGAGCTCGACCTGCTTGTCCTGGTCCGTCGTGGTGTTGAGCTCGGTCAGGAGCCCGTCGACCTCGGTGTTGGAGTACTTGCCGTTGTTGTTGCCGCCACCGGTGACGTAGGTCGAGCTGTTGCCGGAGACCAGCGGGGAACCCGCCCAGGCGAACAGCGCCACGTCGAAGTTACCGCCCGACAGACCCGCCTCGAAGAAGTCGGCCTGACCGGCGTCGGTGATCTTGAACCCGGCCTGCTCGCAGGACGCGCGGACCAGGTCGACCTCGTTGGTACGGCGCTGGTTCGGGGTCTGGTAACCGATCCGGACCTCGGTGCCGGCGGCGCCGGCAGCGTCGATCAGAGCCTTGGCGGCCGCGATGTCCGGCGTGTCGTACTCGCCGTTCTGGATCGCGCTGGCCACGTCCGCGTACTGGGGCTGGAACGGCAGGTAGAACCGCGACTCCACGACCTCGGCGTTGGCGTTGACCGGCTTGATCAGGTTCTCGACGATCTGGTCACGCGGGGCGCACAGAGCGAACGCCTTGCGAAGGTTCGGGTCCTTCATGACCGTCTCGAAGTTGAAGTCGAAGTGCTCGTAGGTGAACTCGTCACCCTGCTCCACCGTGATCTGGTCGCCGACCGCGGTCAGCTGGGCGATCACGTCGGGGTTCGGCTGCGGCTCGGCGATCTGGATGTCGCCGTTCTGCAGGGCCTGCGCCTGCGCCTCCTGCTCGATGAAGCGGATGACCACGTTCTTGGCCACCGCCGGGGTGCCCCACCACTCGGGGTTGGCGGTCAGGGTGATCGACTGGCCCGGCTCCCACGCGCCCAGGCTGTACGGCCCGGCGGAGGGGGTGATGGTCTCGTCGATCGCGCCCGGGTCGAAGCGCCAGCCGTTGTTCCAGAACTCGGCGACCTTGGCCATGGCGGCCGTGTCGTCGTTCTTGACGGCCTCGATGATGTCCTCGACCCCGGCCTGCTTCTCGGCGATGTGCGCGGGAAGGAACGAGCCGATGCCCGCGACCCAGTCGGCGAAGGGGGTCTCGTACTCGATGGTGAAGTCCTTGTCGCCGTCGGCGCAGTCGGGCTTCTTCATCTGGTCGTAGCCGGTGGTGCCCGCCGTGTCGAAGAGGACGGTGTCGCCCTCGTCGTAGGCGCCCGAGTTGGAGGCCCAGAGCAGCATCACGTCGTCGCAGTCGATCGGGTCGCCGTCCGACCACTTCGCGTCGGGGTTGATCTTGTAGTCGACGGTCAGCGGGTCGTCACTGGTCTTCTCGTACGTGCCGAACTCCGTGTCCGGGGTGACGGAACCGTCAGCGCCGAACAGGTAGAAGCCACGGAGGACCTGGTTGAGCACCACGGTGTTCTTCACCGCGTTGTCGGTGCCCGTGCCGTTGTTGTAGGCGTTGAACTCCTGTTCGTGCGCCACGGTGATGGTGATGTCCTTGGTCTCCGTCGCCGGAGCACTGTCGGACTCTTCCGGGGTGCTACCGCCGGTGCTGCAGGCGGCCAGGGCGATCGAGCCGCCGGCCAGCAGCGCCAGGATCTTGGCGCCCTTGCGCGATGTGCTCAAGGTGAGGTTCCTCCTCGGGTTGGGGGCACTGCCCGCATGTGGTGCCTGACGGCCGCGGGCAGCACGGGCAGGGTTGCTGCCCGTGCCGGACGTGCCTGGGTCGAGCCTCACCGAACACCAGTGGGACAGGTGACGCAAGGAGGTAGTAGGGGGCGTTATCGAGATGAGACCGACACGTGTCCTCCCAGAGGCCGGAGATCGTTCGGCGAGGTGCCGGATCGACGACGAAGCCTCCCGCGGGTGGCCTGCGCGCAGTCGCCGGGCATGCTGACGACGGCTGCCGCCGGGAGCGCGGCGTGAACGCGATCGGCGCGGAGCGCGATAGGGGGATGTGAGAGCGATCCGAGATGCACCGACCTCCCCCGACGCACCGCCGGGGGCCGACACCGACCACGACCTCGTGCGGGAGTCCCTGCACCGTCCTGAGGCGTTCGCCGCGATCTTCGACCGGCACGCCCCCGCGATCCACGGCTACCTCAGCCGACGGGTGGGGGCGGTGGCCGACGACCTGCTCAGCGAGACCTTCCTGACCGCGTTCCGCAAGCGGGGCGAGTACCGCCCCGACCGGGTCGACGTGCGCCCGTGGCTGTACGGCATCGCCGCGAACCTCGTGCTCCGGCACCGGCGCGACGAGGTGGTCAGGTACCGCGGGCTCGCGCGGTCCTCCGCGAGCAGGTCTCCCGCCGGCCTCGGATCCGCCGAGGAGCTGGACCTCGCCGTCGACCGGGTGGACGCGGAGCGCATGCGCCCGCTGCTCGCCGCAGCCCTCGCCGACCTGGACGCCCGCGACCGCGACGTCCTGCTCCTGCTCGCCTGGGGCCACCTCAGCCACGCCGAGGTGGCATCGGCGCTGGGGATCCCCCTGGGCACCGTCCGGTCGCGTCTGCACCGGGCCCGCCGACAGCTCACCGAGCGCCTGGCACACCTCACCACGACCGCACCCCACCGGGAGTCCCGATGAACGACCTCGACCTGCTCGACACCCACGGCCCCGCCGCTACCCCGCTCCACGACGACGTCCTCGCCCGAGCACGCACCGCGCTGGTCGACGAGATCGACCGGACGGGCGGCACGCGCGACCTTCGGGCAGTCGCCGTGACCCCTCTCGCGCCGGGGCGTCCTGGCCGCCGGCGCCGGATCGCCGTCGGGCTGGTCGCCGCCTGCGTCGCCGCCGCCACCGCCGTCGTCACGCCGTCCCTGCTGCACCTCGACGGTTCGGATGCGGTCGCGCTGGCTGCCGTCGACCCGCTCACCTTCCCGCTCAGCCCCGACCGGGTCCCGGACGGCCTCGGGCGCCCCGTCTTCGAGATGGACTCCGGCGTCATGCGCGCTCAGTACGGCACCGCACGTGACGGCCTGACAGTCACGACGGGCGTCGACAGCGTCGGCTTCTGGGACGTCCCGGGCGACGCCGCCACCGTCGCCGTCGCCGGACGCCCGGGCCGGCTGTACTCGGCGACGGCCCGTGACGGCACGACCGCGGGCTTCGCGACCGTGGCGGTCCTCTGGCAGGAGGAGGACGGCGACTGGACCCGGGTGGGCGGGAGCGGCTCCTACGCCGACGCCGCCAGCGTCGAGTCGTTCGCGGAGTCCCTGCGAGCCGTTCCCCAGCAGGCGCGCCTAGCCCTCACCGTGGCTCCGGAGGGCTGGCTCGTCGCCGCCTACAAGGAGGACCGGGTGGTGCGGTTCACCCCGGGCGGGGACCCGTCGGGCGACGACCTGACGGTGAGCCTCGTGGGGGACCCGGACCCGGACCTCGCAGGCTCCTACGGTGCGACCGACGTGACCACGGCCCAGGTGCACGGCAGGCAGGCCCAGGTGGGCCGCACCGGCGAGGGCTGGGTGCTGGTCGCGCTCACGCCGCAGGGACAGCGCTACTCCGTCCAGGCTCCACAGGCCTTGACCCGCGAGCAGGTCGTCGAGGTCGCGGACGGCGTGACGTACACGCCCGTAGCCGGCACCGGACCGGAGAAGTGGGGCAGCGACGTCACCGCGCTGCCCCACTTCTCCCGTCTCGCGGTCAGCGCGGGAGCGCCTCGAAGGCGTCGACGACCTCCTGGGACGTGCGACGGGCTCCCGTCTGGAGGTACTCCATGGCGCGCAGCGAGGCCTCGTGCGCCTCGACGTCCGAACCCGCGACGCAGTCCTCGACCACACGGCAGAAGTAGTCGTGCTGGTGCGCGTCCACGAACGTGTAGTGCACGCACACGTCGGTGTGGCCGCCGACGAGCAGGAGCGTGTCGGCGCGAAGGCCCTTCAGCAGGATCTCCAGCTCGGTGCCGAAGAAGCACGAGTAGCGACGCTTGCGGATGACGTAGTCGTCAGGACGCACACCGAGGTTCTGAGCGATGTCGGTACCGGGGTCCCCCTCGATCAGGTGGACACCCTCGGCACCGTCGAGCTCGCGACCGAAGTCGACCAGGTCGCGACGGTGCGCCTCCTGGAAGAAGACGACCGGGACCCCGCACTCTCTGGCCTTCTCGACCAGGGCCGGCACGCGGTCCATCGCGTCCTGGTAGCCGGGCATGAACGGGATCGACGTCTCCCCGGCGTCGGGCGACCCGCCGCCCTGGATGTCGATGACCACGAGAACCGGTCGGCCCTCGACGAGATGGCGCGCGGTCGTGGTGATCACGAATTGTCCTCTCTCAGAACGTTTTCCGGTGCCCGGAACCGGGCAACGAGACCTCCCGCCGCGACGAGTGACCAGGTCGCCTCGAGGGCGAGGAACCCCCACTGCGACTCGAGGTACGCGAGCACGGCGAGGATGCCGGCACCCACGGTGTTGAGCCACAGGCTGGGCCAGGAGGTCGGACGCAGGACGCCGAGCTGGCCGAGGCCGAAGGCCAGGAGGACGAGCGCTGCACCGAACAGCTGGACGATCGTGGACACGACTACTCCTTAGAGCGTCGTCGTGCAGGTCCGGGTACGGCGCGTCTCGTCCGGGGTCTGCCTGAAGTGGCATCGACATCGGACGCTAGCACGCAGGGTACGCCGGGCCCACCCTGGATTAGGTGATCCTTACCTCACTGTGCTTAGGTAAGCCTGACCTTATCGACAGGCAGCCGCTGAACGGGGGGACTCGCGTGATCGTCTGCCACTGCCGCGTCGTGAACGACTCCGCCGTCACCGGGGCGGTCGACGCCGGCGCGACCACGCTGGCCAAGGTCTGCCAGGCGACCGGCGCGGGAACGGACTGCGGCACGTGCGTCTTCGCCGTCAAGGCTCTGCTGTGCGAGCATCGTGTCGCCCGCTCCGCCCTCACCCCGGAGGTCCCCGTTGCAGCCCGTTAGCCCCCGCGTGGTGGAGATGCTGAACGAGGCGCTGACCCTCGAGCTCACGGTCACGAACGCCTACTTCCTCAACGCCCGCATGTTGGACAACTGGGGACTGCACCGGCTGGGCAGGGTCTTCTACGACCTGTCGATCGGCGAGATGAAGGACGCGGACGAGCTCATCAACCGCATCCTCTTCTTCGAGGGCCACCCCAACGTGCAGCGGCTCGGCCAGATCCAGACCGGGGAGGACCCGGAGGAGATGCTGCGCCTCGGGCTCGCGGGTGAGCTCGGGGCCGTCGAGCAGTTCAACGCAGCGGCCAACGAGTGCCACGCGCTCGGCGACCACGGCACCGCCGCGGTGTTCGAGGAGATGGTCCGCGACGAGGAGCGTCACGTGGACTGGTTCGAGACCCAGCTGGACGCGATCCAGAGGGTCGGGATCGCCCAGTACCTCGGTCAGCAGATCGACCCGTCGCAGCAGCCGTAGCGAGCGAGGCTCACCTGGGCTGCAGGCCGCCGTCGCGCGCGACGACGGGCACCGGGTCGAGAACCCGTCCGACGAAGGCGCCGTTGACCCTGTTCTCGAAGCCCAGCAGGCACCATCCCTGCTCGGTGGGGACGGCCCGGGCGGCGTAGAGCGAGGGATGGTCGACGCGCCGGCTCGCGGAGACGTCCCAGGGCCCGAGCAGGGTCTCCCCCGGCACCGCCCAGACGCCTCCCACGGCTCCTGGCCCGTGGTGGGCCGAGTCGAGCTCGGACGCCTCGCACGAGAACAGCAGGAAGGGCCGGCCGTCGACGTGCAGCACCTGGGGCACCTCCATCTGCCCGAACCCAGCGGGGGTGGACAGCGGTGGCTGGACCTCCCACGAGTCGAGGTCGTGGCTCCGCGCGTGCCCGACGACCCCTCTCGACCAGGGAGGGCCGTCCTCCACCCGGGCGGTCAGCAGCATGTGCCACCCGTCGCCCTCGGGGTCGGCGAGGACGAAGGGGTCCCGCCACGCCTCGTCGTGCCACGCGCCCGACGACAGCCGCTCGTACCAGCGGGGATCCGCCTCGACCAGGGGTGAGTCGCCGAAGCGCGTCCACGTCACCAGGTCGTCGGAGTCGGCGCGGCCCACCCGCTGCACGAGCCCTCGCTCCCTCGTGCTGGCTCCCGTGTAGAACAGGTGGAACCGACCGGACGGGCCACGCACCACGCTCCCGGTCCAGGTCGTCAGGTCGTCCCAGGACGGCCGCTCGGCGGGTCGGATCGCGTCGGCCAGGACGGTCCAGGTCGACCAGTCGTCCGACACGGCATGGCCGATCGCCGGGCTGAAGTGGCGCAGGTCGGGGTCACCCAGCTCCCGTGGAGCCTTGAGGAAGAACAGGTGATGGCGCCCGTGCTCGTCGTCGATGGCCCACGAGTCCCACACCCACTCGTCGCGGAGCTCGAGCATGAGCCTCACCCCCAGGCGGTGTCTGAGTGGACGCCCTGAGATCCCACCACGTCGGACGTCGGGACTGCCACCGCAAGGGGCAGCTCGGCGCGGTCGCCTCCACCTCGACGGGAGGACCTAACGTGGCACCCGTGAAGGCCTACCTCGCCGGCGAGCGACAGATGCTCGAGAGCATGCTCGACGTCCAGCGGGAGGAGATGGCTCGCCTTCTCGCGGACGTCGGGGACGACGCGGCCCGGGAGCGCCTCGTCCCGTCGCTGACCACTCCGATGGGGCTGGTCAAGCACGCGATCTTCGTGGAGAAGGTGTGGTTCCACTCGCGGGTCGCGGGCGTTCCACGCGCCGAGCTCGGCCTGCCGGACACCATCGACGCGAGCTTCGTGCTGGAGCCTGACGACACCGTCGGCTCGGTGTGCAGCGACTTCCTGGCCGCGTGCCGGCGCTCGCGCGAGGTGGCTGCGGCACACGACCTCGACGAGAGCTTCCCCTGGCACCATGGCCCGGTCACTCTGCGGTTCATCTACGGGCACATGATCGCCGAGCTCGCCCGTCACGTCGGACACGGAGACATCCTCGTCGAGCAGCTGAAGGCCAACGCCACCTTCGGGGTCCGCCAGTCCCCGTGAGAGACGGCGAGCTGGTCGCGCAGGAAGCCGAGCACCACGCCGGCGAACATCTCGGGGTCGGTCTCATCCGCCACGTGCTGGTGACCGTCCAGGGTCACGACCGCGCGAGTCCGGGAGCGCGTGTCCGGTCCGCGCCACGTCTACCGGTGGCCCGGTGCATGCGGGAGATCCGGCACTGGGACGTCGACACCCAGCGTCCGTCATCAGACCGGATGCGTGGCCCGTCGGCTCAAGTAGGACACATGGGACCGGTGGAGCCAGTCGTCCACCCATCGGCGGTCCGGTTGGTCGGGTAGCTCCGAGCCATGGCGAAGAGCGACCAGCCGGGCTTCGGCGGCCTCGACCTCCGCAACCACGTCATCGAGCGCCACGTCACCCCGCGGAACCTGACGCAGATAGCTCAGGTGGGCTCGGGCACGGGCAGTGTGATGCGCCCAGTGGTGAGCAGCTCGACTCCCTGCGCGCCGAGTCGCAGGGCGTGCATGGCGAACTTGGTGTCGTAGCCGTGGGCCGCGACCAGCTCCGGCCTGTTGGTGTGCGCTCCCACCTCGCCGGTCATCGCCGCCTCCTGCGAGCGCAGGTAGCCGATGAAGCGCGCGGCAGCCAGGGTCGACACGAACCGGTGGGCGTTGTCCACGAGCTCGGCGCCGGCGTGGTCCCGGTACACCACCTCCTCGTCCGGGACGAGAGGGCAAGCAGCACGGTGGGACTGCCTGCGAAGGCGAGGCGGCACCACTTGCGTGCCGAGTAGATCACCACGTCCAGGTCCCCCGCGCCGGACCGATTGGCCAAGCCACCTGGCTCGTCCCAGACGGTGTGCCCGGAACTGCTCGAACTCGACCTGGCCACCGGCGCCCTCGACGCCCCGTGGAACGCAGGCCCGGCGAGGCTCACGCGACGGGATTCAACCGGCTCACCCACCACAGCGACAAGGGCGTCCACACCTCGCCGTGCGGTACACCCAGCGTCTGGCCGAGGCCGCTGTCGTTGCCTCCCCCCTTCACAAGCGGCGCACAGGTGGGGCCCAAGATCGGGCGCCCAGGCTTGGGGGATGAACCAGAACTGCCTCCCCGGTCAGGCGACTTCGCGGACACCCAGGCGGCTGCCCGGGGGACCCGCCGTAGGTCGCCGACGGCGTATCCCCGACCTCATCCACCGCAAGCCCCCACCTCGCACAGGAGAACGTGCCATGACCCAGCTCCACACCCCCGTCACCGGCGTCACCCCCCGTCGCGGCGGCGTCGTCAGCGCTGGCCCCTGCTGGCGACCGCAGCCGGAGTCACCGGCTTCGCGGCCACCCTGGTTCTCGACGGCCGCACTGTCGACCAGGGCGCGTCCCTCGACCATCAGCTCTTCGTCGACCTCGACCCGCTGACGTTCCGTCTCAGCATGGTCCTCGGGTTCGTGACCGTCGTCCTGCTACTCGTCCTCGCGGCGACGTGGCGGCAACGGGTCGAGCCCCGCCTGCCGGACTCGACTGCAGCTCACCTGGTTCCTCTGGGGCTCGTGTCCTCCGCGGCGGGACTGACCTACGGCTACGGCTGGAAAGGCGCCCTGGGCAACTACCTACCCGGATCGTTCGAGCCGAGGGCGTTCGACGACGCTGGCCTCTACCTCTACTACGTGCTCAACGACTTCGGCGCCTGGATCGGTTGGCTCGGAGTCGTCATCGCTGCCGGCGCCATCGCTGTTATGGGCCTAGGTGAAGGCGCCGTCTCGCGCCGCATCGGAGCGCTCGCGTTGCTGCCGGTGCTCCAGACGACCCTGATGGTCGCCGGACTCGGACTGCCCGGCGTGCCGGCACTGCTCGGACCGTTGTGGCTCATCGTGACCGGTCTGGGCCTCGACTTCAGCGAGACCCCGATCACCCCACTGAGTACGAGAACGCCCTTGCTGGAGACATGAAGGGGCGCGACGGCGAGTCAATCCCTTACCACGCTCCCGGTCCAGGTCGTCAGGTCGTCCCAGAACGGCCCCGGCGGGCCGGAGCGCGTCGGCCACGATGGTCCACGTCGAACAGTCGAGTGAGACGGAATGGCCGATCGACAGGCTGAAGTGGCGGAGCTCTGGGTCACCCAGTGCCGATGGGGCCCTGAGGAAGAACACGTCATGCCGCCCGTGCTTGGTGCCGCTCGGGGTCCTGCTGCTGTCCGTGACTGCCGACGATGTGGTGGCCGTCCCCTCCTGCCCGGCCGGAGCCGGTTCACGCCGGCCCGCGCCAGCGTCTCGGGGACGACGGCCCCAAGCTGAGCCGGCCTGACCGGCCCAGAAGCGAGCTCTTCCGGAGCGCAGCTGCCCTCTGGCAGTGTGACGGTTCCGAGCTGGATCAAGAGGAGGTGCCACACCCGTGTCGATCACCGTATGTGCATCTCCTGGTACTGACTGACGAAGCTCAGCCGTAGGTGCCGCCCTCAGAGAGGTGGCCCACGATGTCAAGCCAGAACAAGGCCAGTTCGCCTGTCGCGGATTTGCCCGTTGCCACAGAGGATCACGTTGCCCGAACGCGACTACGTCGCGGCATGGTGCTCCGTGTGCAGGAGCATCAGTGTGAGATCTCGATCGACGGCGACCGGTGCTTGGTCCGCTACGCCAGACACTTCCCGGCGCCGCGCACCGAGCGCGTTTCGCCGGGCCACTTGGTTGCTATCGCACGTACGCCTGACGGAACCGACGTCATCGTCTGGCGGCGGTACGACGCGGTCGTTGTCGAGGAACGGGACGACCTGGTCACGCTCTGGGAACCGCGCATGGCGAAGTGTCGGCGAAGTGCAGACCTGCCGTCGCCGCGCGAACCGGAACCCGCGCCTATCTGTCTGCTGGTCTGCCGATGCCGAGTGGTGGGTCGCCGGGCCAGTGGTCGCTGTCGCGCAGACCGCCGATGTCGAGCGCGCCGCCTTGTGAGCCGCCAGCGCGTTGTAGCCCCCGACGACACCGTCCTGGTCGGCCCAGACCCACGTTCGAGCCGTGCGACGAGCCACCGCGGGAGCGGCCTGCTGCGGACACCAAGCAACGATGTCGAGGGCTGCGGATCACCGGGCCGGGGAACGGCTAACGGAACGCGGTGGCAAGGGTGGTGATCAGGTCGGCCATCTGCGCGGCTTCATCCTGGGCGTGGTCCGGGTTCACCTCGCAGAGTGTGAGCGCCACGAAGTTCGGTAGGTGACAGAGTCCGTCGAGAAGCTCCTCCAGAACGGGGACGGTGAGGCCGGGGACCCTCCGGGTGTTGTCTGCGATGGGGAACTCCGCGCCGGCGAGCACGTCGATGTCGACGTGAACGAGGACCCGGTCGTAGTCTCGGGCCCAGTCGCTGAGCGATCCGAGGACGCCTTGGGGGTCGGCCAGGCATGCGGCCAGAGGGTGCCGGTGGAGATCGAGCTCGTCGATCACGCGTTGTTCGGCGTCGTTGGCGTTGTCGGCGGCCACGAATCGGAGTGCGGTGGGCTGCAGCATCGGCGACCTGCGGGCCAAGGTGCTCAGGGTGTGCTCCGCGCCTGGGAGTCCCAGGATGTGTCCTGCGCCCATCCAGTCAAGGATGCCGTCGCCCGTTTCCGGGGTGTTGAGGTCGGTGTCGCCGTCGATGTAGATCATCCCGACGCTGTCGGACCCTTCCAGTGCGCCAGCCAGAGCGCCTAGCGCGACGGTGCAGTCGCCGCCGATGACGAGCACGAGGGCTCCTTGGGCGAGGGCTTGGGCGACGGGGCGGGCGACGGCACGGCACACCTCTGCGACGGTCTCGACGTTGGCTGCGTCGGGGTGGACAGGGTCCCGGCGAAACGTCGCATGAGCGACGTCGCCGATGTCGATCACGGTGCGACCGGTGGTCTCGAGCGCCTTCGCCAGGCCGTGGCGGCGAAAGGTCGCGGGTGCCTTCTCCTGGCCGGGACCGTATGCGCCTGCGCTGGTGGCGGCTCCCACGAGGTGGAGGGCTCTGGCTGGTGTCATCGAGGTCGCCTCGCTGGTGGTCGTTGGGGTGGAGGTCTGTGATTCGCGTGGGGTACCCGTGGCGTGGCGCCGCCCGGCCAGGTCGGAATGCTCGGAGCTCGGCCCGGGCCGGGCCGGGAAGGAGTCACAGCGCAGGCGCGGCCCTGTTCCGGGCGTAGTACGCGCGTGCTCGATTGCGGTCGCCACAGTCCGCGGCGACGCACCAGCGCCGGTTGCGACGTGGGGAGGTGTCGAGGAAGACCCACCCGCACGCTCGGTCTTCGCACTGGTGCAGCCGGGTGAGTTCGTTGCGGGTCAGGAGGTCCACCAGCCCCCGGACGATTCGGTGCCGGGGGGTGGCAAGGGTCAGGTCGAGGTCTGACCAAAGGAACGTGTCGCCGTCCTTGCGCAGGGCCGCTCCTGCGATCGCGTCGCGGTGAAGTGCGGCGAGGTGGGCGAGGGCGTCGGCGCGGTCCTCGAACAACGCCCCGTAGAGCGACTCCCTGGCGCTGATCACCGACGCGTGCTCCGATGCCACCTCGTGCGGTGGGTACGTCTTCACCTGTTCGCGAAGGGCGCGCAGCTCTGCACCGGCGATCAGGAGTGACTCAGCACACCAGTCGAGCACGTCGGTGTAGGTCTTGAGCTCGTCGAAGCGACGGGCTGGATCGAGTCGCCAGTGGATCGTGTTGACCAGGTCGAGCACCGGCGAGCCCGACACATGTGAGAAACGCGGCGCCATCTCTTCTCCCTCATGGGTGATTCGAGGGTAGACCATGAGAGGCCTTCTATGGTCGAATCATGGTCAATGTGTGATTCACCCATGAGGACTCTGACATGGACCCCAGTCTGCAGCTGCTTCGCTCCGACCCCAGTTACCGGTCCTACTGGTTCGGACAGTCGGTCTCGGCGTTCGGCAGCGAGATCACCGTCTTCGCCCTGCCGCTGGTCACAGCGCTGACCCTGGACGCGACACCCGGAGAGGTCGGGATCGTGGCCGCGGCTGGAACCGCCCCGTACCTGCTCTTCTCGCTGCTGGCTGGACACTGGCTGGAGGGCCGCCCACACAAGCGGGTGATGATCCCGGCTGACCTCGTACAGTTCCTCACTCTGTCGCTGATCCCGCTGGGATGGCTCGGAGGATGGCTCTCGGTGCCGTTGCTGGTCGTGATCGCCTTCATTTCCGGCTGTGGTGCGCTGACATTCGGGGTCTCGGCCTTCGCCTACGTGCCACGCCTCGTGAGCCCGGCGGAGCTCACCTCCGCGAACCGGGCGGCGCAGGGTGCGCGCACCGTCAGTGAGATCTCCGGCCCAGGTTTCGCCGGGATACTGGTGGGTGCCCTGGGAGCTCCACTCGCGATCGCCGTCGACGCGGTCAGCTACCTCGCATCCGCTTTCGGGATCGCGCACTCCCGACCCCGACCCCGACCCGATCCCCGCGGGGACGCAGCAGAGACCCGAGAGCGTGCCGGTGTCTTCGACGGACTTCGCGCGCTGTTCACCAACCCCTATCTGCGCGCGCTCACCGTGCACGCGGCCACTTTCAACCTGGCCGAGGCGATCTACCTGATCAACCTTGTGCTGTGGGCGGTCCGCGGACAGGAGGTCAACCCGGCAGCCTACGGACTTGCGCTCTCCGCCGGAGGCATCGGTGGACTCATCGGCACGCTGGTGGCCCTACGCCTGATGGACCGCCTCGGTCTGGGCCGGGCGTTCCTCATCTCGCTGGCGCTCTCCTGCGGCGCACCCCTCCTCACCGGCCTGTTCGACCTGAGAGGCATCGGGCTCGCTGCCCTCATCGCGGTGGTCAGCCTGATCGGAGGAATCGGTCTCGGTAATGCGAACGTGTACTCCCTCACACTGCGACAGATCGCGATCCCAGAACACATCCTGACCCGATCGGCCGGCGCTTACACCCAGGTCATGTACGGATCGATCCCCCTAGGGGCACTGCTCGCGGGCCTCGTCGGAAGCGCTGCCGGCCCCAGATTCGGCGTAGGGCTCGGAGCAGTCGGCATGGCCGCGAGCGCGCTGCCGATGACAGCACGCGCAGTCAGAAACCTGAGCACCCCACAGGACGCCCGCATCTCGGTAGCAGCACGTTGAGTCCCACGATCATCGTCCGACCAGCCCCACATGCCGAAGCTCCTGTGGCGCAGTCGCCCGCAACGGACGTCCCGTAGGCCTACTCTGACCTGCGCAAGCACGCCGACTCACACGTTGAAGCGGAACGATCACGCGGGGTTTCGGTGGTCGTTGGTCATCGCCGACTGAGGCCGGAAAACACGGTCTGACCTGCGGAAACGCGTTCTCGGGACCGTTGGACGTCGTCGGCGATCGTCGGTCCCGGCCGGACTTCTTGCGGACTGTTTGCGGACCGGTGGCCGTCGAGAGCCCTCCGGCGAGGGCGGCGTCGAACAGCCCCGGGCGACCTGCTCGGCCTTCTCGATCGTCGCAGCACCCACCGGCTGTGCCACGTAGGCTCGGGGTGGAGGACGGGATGGTCGCGCCAAGATCGAGCGAGGTACGTCGCACCTGCCCAGCTTGTATGCCGCCGTCAGATGCCTAGCGAGGTGTGAGTAGTGCCGGGTCAGGATTCGTGGCACCGTCCGAGCCTCGACTCGCCGCTGCACCGCCCTCCCGGGCCGCCGCCTGCTGTGCCCCATCGGGCGCTCATGGAGCTCCTCCCGCTTGACGTGCTCCCGTGGCCGGACTTCGAGAGCATCCAGTGGCGGTTGATGCGCGACGTTCTCGGCCTTCGCGATCCCCAGATGTACGGCACGCCGGGGCAGGAGCAACTGGGTCTCGACGTCATTGCCCAAGCCGTTGATGGCTCTGGTGTCGCTCTGCAAAGCAAGCGGCTCAAGCAGTTCGGACCCAAGAAGATCGAGGCTGCGGTCAACAAGTTCCGCGACTCGACGCACCCCTTCGATGTCTCCACCTTCATCATCGGCGTCAGCCGCGAGGTGCGCTCAGACCGGTCCCTGAAGATGCTCGCCAAACTCCGCGCAGAGATGCTGCCTGTCAGGCTGGAGCTCTGGGACCAGCGCGAGCTCTCGATGAGGCTCAAGAACGCGCCTTTGATCGTCATCGAGTACTTCGGACTGGACATCGCAGAGCGCTTCTGCACGCCGTTCACGATCGATGCTCAGAAGGTTCCGCCCCAGAATGCGGTCGCTGTTCAGCAGGCGTTGGCCCGGACCCCTGAGGTCACGACGGGCGCTGGTGCACTCCTGGCGGAGGTCGAGCGCCTCGAGGGCGAGGGGCAGGCATCCGCAGCCCTCGAGATGCTGGGACAGGCCCAACGGGCTCTGTCCGAAGGGGGCTTTGACGCCCACGCGGCGCAGCACGAGGGTCGTCGGACGTCGCTGCTGCTGGCGCTCGACCGGGGTGTCGAAGCGTCTCGGAGACGACTCGACGACTTCTGGGTGGCGATCGACCAGGGGCTGATGGGGCAGGCTCAACGCGCGCGGAGCGATCTTGAGAAGATCGCCCAGCAGACGAGTGATCCTACGGCGGCGCGTCTTCTCGAGTGCGCCGACTCGGCGCTGCGTCTGGCGGCCAATCCCGCGGCATCGCTACCACGGGTCGAGGACACTCCCGGCGCCCATGCGTCTGACAATGCTCGGCTCCTGATCCTCGCCGGGGAGACGGCGCTGGCCGCCGACCGCTTCGACTGGCTGTCAGAGAACGCGCAGAGTCTGCTGTCGGCCGCTGCTGAGGTCACCGAGCCGAAATTGCGCGTCTGCCTTCAGATACTCGCGGCGGAGGGCACGGGCGACTGGGTGCAGGTGCTCGGCGATGCCCGTGTTGCCCGCCAAGGACATGACCTGGCTGGCCTGGTGAACGCGCGCTACGCCCGGCATCTGGCTCTGCACCATCGGTTCCAGGAAGCAGACGCAGCGTGGGACGAGGCCGCTGGCGCGGCCTGCCTGGCGCAGCGCTGGACAGACGCTGCCAACTGGACCTTCAGCCGCCGAGCGTTCCGCGTCAGGTGGAACCCGTTCACCAGTGACGAGCTCCTCCCGCTACAGGCATCGTTGAAGGCCCGCGGGC
Source organism: uncultured Actinomycetota bacterium (assembly GCA_963843835.1). Lineage (GTDB taxonomy): Bacteria > Actinomycetota > Actinomycetes > Actinomycetales > CAWJMD01 > CAWJMD01. The sequence goes on along the minus strand of CAWJMD010000004.1, from coordinate 5,870 downwards.
CGGCCCAGACGGTGCTGACTCGCGACGAGGACGCTCTCGAGTACGCCTACGCACGGCGGTCAGATGGTGGTCTCAGGGCGGCCGCAATCGCAGCGCAGCGTGCACTCCGAGATGCCATCACCCTGAGCGACTGGGAGGGTGAGCGTCGGGCTCGTCGACTTTTGGCCGACATCCTCGGCGCCTCGGAGGAGCCCGGGCTCGCGGCTCACCACCTCGTCAGGGCAGGTGAGATCAAGGCCATTGAGGCACTCGCAGAATCCAACAACAAGGTCTTCCTCGATGTCATCGAGGACTTGTCGGCGACGAGTTACTGGATCGCTGGTACGGCCTATCGGCTGATCGCGAGCCAGGCGGATCTGGTTCCTGACGAGAAGGTCGATGACGTCGTGGCACCAGCGCTCGCTGTCCTTGAGAACGCGCGCGCGGGAACACTCGTGGATCTGATCGGCTTTGCGGGCTCGCGCTTCCTCGGCGCGGTCGGCGCACTGGCTGGACTCGCAACGAGGCTCAACCAGTCGCAAGCAGAGACCGCGCTAGAGTTCTTCGAAACCCAAGGCGACATCGACCCTGGTCACTACCGTTACCACGACGACAGTGAGGCGCTCGCCATTGCGGGCATCGCCTCGACTCAGCCGGCGTTGAGGGCTCGGGCTCTGGAGCACTTGGTGGCATTGCTCGCCAGGGCCGACGGATCACGCAACGCCACGACGTTGCGCCCCGTGACTGACTTCTTCGAAGAAGCGCGTCCCTACCTCGAGCCGCTGCGCGCCGGTAGCAATGCCTGGGCGCGAGAGCTGATGGCCAGCCAGGAGCCCACAGCGGTGGATCCGCTCGAGGCAGCCCAGGCATTAGAGCGTCTGGTGCGCCCGCTGAAGCACGTCGAAGGTGTCTGGAGCGGCGGCGGTGGGGGTCAGGCAGTCGCGGACTCGGTCGTGGCCATGGGGCAGGGAGCGCAGGAGCGGAGCGCGGCGATTGATCAACTTCTCGAGCGCGCAGACCATCCTCGTGTAGGGAGCACTGAACGAGCCTCGTATCTCGTGGCGGCCTCGAACCTCGTAGATGGCCTGGCCGACGATGTCCGAGCGACGTTTCTGGAGCGGGCGCTAACCCTGGTCTCGCAACCGTCGGCATCGCTGGCTGACGCGATGAACGAGCAGTTCTCCCACCCGCTGGGCGCAATGCGCATGGGACGCACTCAGGACGCGCGCGCCCAGGCTGCCCACCTGGCTGCCACGCTCGCAAGATCGCCAGAGGAACAGGCAATGGTCCGAGACTCGGTTCTGGCGCTTGTGGGCGACGAGAGCGTGAACGAGTACTGGGTGACACGTGCTTTCCAGCGACTTGGAGAGGCACTGGCCGCGGACGTCGGTTTCCTGAGCGGTCAAGGATGGGCGCTTCGCTCGCTCGCTGCCCTTCAGTGGGTGAAGACAACCCGTCCTGCGCCGGTTGGCGGGCGGCTCGCCGTCGACCCTGATGTGCGAGTGCGCCGTGCGCTGGCGACGGCGCTCTCAGAGGTCACACAGGCTGCGGAGGAGACCGACCAGGACCTGGAACTGGCCAGGTCCGCCGTGCGGGAGATACTCAGCGCCGATCCTTGCTACAGCGTACGTAGTCTCATGGCGCACGAGTCGTCAGCCCAACCAGCCGACTAGCACCCGCCGGCAGCGGGACGACCGACCCATGCCAGGTGGGCTGGCGTGACGTACTCACCCAGACGGCGTCGGCCGCGCAGGATCCGTCGAGCCGCTCTCCGCAGCGAGGATTAGCCGAGGCGCTCGACTCCGCCATCCTGCGAGACCACCCAGACCTCGATAGCCGCTGCGCGCAACGACAGCGCTGTGTCCGCGTACAGCTCGCGGTACACAGGGAAGTCGGGGAAGCACATCACCGACAGCGAGTCGGGCTCTCGTGTCCGAAGGCGCATGGCCGGCACCAGCGCGTGCGCGTACCACTTCTTCGCCTGCTCCTTGGGCGTGCTGGTCTTCACCTGGCCCTTCTTCGGACCGGTGACATAGAAGCGAGACGGGTAGCCCTTCACCTCAACCCCGAGGCGCTGACCGTCGCGCTCGGCAACGACATCGAGGCCGTGCTCGCGCGTCGCCGTGTTCGCCGTTCGGACGATGGTCCATCCCTCACCAGCGAGCCATTCAACGAGAAGGCGCTGGGTGTTCTCCTCCGTGTGCCACTCGGACGCCGGGTCCCCCTCGGCCGGGGCAGCCGGCATCGGTGCAATCGCTGGAGCGGGGACATCTGCCCGCCAGCCTTCGATCTCCTCGGGGCGCGCTCGCCGGAACAGACCTCGGTCGAGCTTGGTCAGGAACGGCTCCTTGGACGAGAACTGGGAGCGGTTATCCACGTTCCAGGAGGCGCCGCGGATGTGAGTGCGGATGGTCCGCTCGTTGGCCTTGTCGGGCGCGTGGCGGCGGAACCACGAGAGCGCCTCTTGCGAGGTGAAGGCCCCGGACTGGGTCGCGGCGTAATCCCGGAGGAGTTCCCACACCGTCATCGCTTCTCTGTCGCTCACGCCGCAAGAGTTCCACAGGCCTCCGACAGCGCGCGTGCTTCCGTGCTGCGTTCCGGCCCTCTTGGACGCCAAGTTCCGGCGGCCCCACTGCGCGTCCCCTTAGCCTTTGAGCATGACGGGGCGAAACGAGCGGGACACCTGCCGCGAGTTCGTCGTTCCGAGATTGGTGGAGTCCGGCTGGGAGGACAGCTTCCGCACCGAGTACGTGGTCCGCTCGGACCTTGCCACCAACACCACCCTCGGCGGCGATGGCCGGGTCGACTACCTGCTTGAGATCGTGCCGGGCCTGCCCGTCGGCGTGGTCGAGGCGAAGCGCGAGTACTCGAGCCCGGGACAGGGTCTCCAGCAGGCCATCGAGTACGCCGTCGCCCTCGACCTTCCGACCGCGATCGCCTCGGACGGTCACGCCATCATCGAGCGCGACCTGTCGACAGGGACCGAGCGGCACCTGGACGCTTTCCCGACCCCGCCCGAGCTGTGGGACCGGTACGCGCGCCACCACCACTTGGATGAGGAGGCGCGGTCGGCGCTCTCCCAGCCCCTCTCGCAGACCCTGACGAACGCCGACGGATCCATACGGCAGTTGCGCTACTACCAAGTGGTCGCGATCAACCGCGTCCTGCGTGCCATCCTCGCCGGCGAGCCTCGTGTGCTGCTGCTGATGGCCACGGGCTCGGGCAAGACCCTCACCGCACTACAGCTCTGCTGGAAGCTCCTGTCGTACTGGCGGGCTGTCGATGCCGAGCGACCCCGACGAATCCTCTACGTCGCTGACCGCGACGCGCTCATCAAGTCCCCGCTCAATGGCTACTTCCGACCCGTGTTCGGTGAGGGCGCGACGCGCATCCAGGGGCACGCCGTCATGGGCCGAGAGATCTACTTCGCCACCTACCAGTCGCTGAAGAACAGTCAAGACGCCGAGTCGACGTTCGAGGGCTACCCGCCGGACTTCTTCGACGTGGTGATCGTCGACGAGTGCCACCGCGGCTCCGTGCCCGGGTCCTCCTGGCGTGCAGTGCTCGATCGCTTCACGTCCGCAGTCCACCTCGGCCTGACCGCCACGCCAAAGCGCGAGGACAACGTCGACACCTACGACTACTTCGGCGAGCCGGTGTTCGAGTACTCCCTGCGCCAGGGCATCGAGGACGGCTACCTCGCCCCTTACACCGTGCGGCGCGTCGTGCTCACTCCCGATGCCGAGGGCTGGCGGCCGGATCCCGGCGAGGTCGACACCTTCGGGCGAGACATCCCCGACGGGCTCTACACGACCCGTGACTTCGAGCGCCTCGTGTCGCTCCTGCGCCGAACGGACGCGGCAGCTCGTCACCTCACCCAGGTGTTCCAGGACCGCCCCGGACGCGCCGTCATCTTCTGCGTCGACTCAGAGCACGCGGAACAGATGCGCATGGCGCTGGTGGCGCACAACCGGGCAGCCGTGGAGGCCGATCCATTCTGGGTGGTCCGGATCGTCAGTGCCGAAGGCGAGACCGGCCGGCGGCAGCTCGACCGATTCTGCGACCCGGAGTCGTCGTCACCCGTGGTCGCCACGACATCACGGATGCTGTCCACCGGCATCGACATCCAGGACCTGAAGTACGTCGTCCTGTTCCGCCCGATCGGCTCGATGGTCGAGTTCAAGCAGATCGTCGGGCGAGGGTCGCGTCTCTACCCCGACAACGACAAGTACTCCTTCGAGATCGTGGACTACGTCGGCGCGTCGGTCCTCTTCTCCGATCCAGGCTTCGACGGTGAGCCGGTGCGCATCCGGACCGAGCGCATCGACGAGTCCGGAGAGATCGTCGAGAGCGACGCCGGGGACGTCACCCCCTCGATGCCGTCGCTCGGCGAACCGGAGCCCGACTTCGACCGCACCCAGTCCGAGGGAGAACTCGACCAGCCGCCAGCGCGGAAGTACTACGTCGACGGCACGGAAGTCACGGTCACCGCCGAGGCCTACTACGTCGCCGACACCAGCACGGGCGCCCTCCGCCTGGTGGAGTACGCGGACTACCTGGCGGGCCAGGTCCGCGTGCTGTGTCCGACCATCGATGACCTTCGCGCACGCTGGGCCGATCCCCAGCTACGTGCGGTTCTGGAGGAGGGCCTCGCCTCCCGCGGCGTCTCCATCGAGGAGATGTCGAGGCGCCTCGAACTTGCGCCCGACACGGACCCTTTCGACGTGCTCGCATACGCGGCGTGGAACATCCCTCAACGGACCAGGGCGGAACGCGCTCGGCTGGTGCGCGAGGACCACGCGAACGACCTCGAGGCGCTGGTGCCGACCGCTCGCGAGATCATCTCCGCCCTCCTCGACCGCTACGAGGAGTACGGCGTCGAGGAGATGACTCACGTCTATGCCTTCCAGGTGCCGCCGCTCAGCAACTTCGGCTCACCGGTCGAAGCGGCACGACACTTCGGCGGCGTCGAAGGCTGGCGCCAAGCCATCAGCGAGCTCCAGGGCTGGCTGTACTCAGCGTGAGTTTTATTTTGGCGACAGTTGACTCACACAGAACTAAAGTTTATATTGACTTCGAGATATCGCTATGCTGACGCCATGGCGGGCACACGACAGGACCTGCGGCTGGCGCTGCAACGCCTAGCCTTCAGCCAGTCTGGCTACTTCACCGCCGCCCAGGCTCTCGAGCTCGGGTACAGCTACCAGGCACAGAAGTACCACGTCGATAGTGGCAACTGGCTGCGTGTCGACCGCGGCCTGTTCCGGCTTCCCGACTGGCCCTCCGCTCCGGAGGACCAGTGGGTGCGCTGGACGCTGTGGAGCGAGGGCCGAGGCGTCGTGTCCCACGACTCGGCCGCGCTCGTCCACGACCTCGGCGAGCTCGATCCTCGCCATGTGCACCTGTCCGTTCCCCTCCGGGTTCCGGGCCGTCGACCCGGCGGTCGTGACGCATGTGAGCGAGCCTACCTGCGACGGACGTCCTCGACCAGGGAGCCTGGCAGGGTGACCACTCCGCTGCGTACGCTGCTCGACCTCGCGGGCGCTGACACCACGCAGGAGCAACTCGAGCGCTGCCGTCGCCGCTGCGCTCGACCAGCGGCCTGACGACCGCACGCCGGATCCGCAGCCGCTCCGACGAGGCCGGCGACCGGGCGGCACTCCGGATCGAGCGGGCGCTCGGGGCAACGACAACATGACCGTCAACCGAGCACTCCGCGACAGCATCAACCACCGCCTGGCAAACCTCGCCGCCGAGCGGCAGGTCGCTCCCGACCGCATCCGGCGCCACTTCGTTTTTCAGCGAATCCTGGTTCGACTGTCCGCAGATGACGGCTGGGTGCTCAAGGGAGGCTTCGCCCTCGAGGTGAGGCTCGGCCTCGACGCCCGGGC